>NZ_NKTY01000073.1 GCF_003207825.1 Komagataeibacter saccharivorans
ATCTCCATGCTGTTATCGGGCCGCGACCACCGTGGCCTCGATGGCGATCGACCAGCCGGAGGCGAGCGGCAGAGCACCCTTCAGGGCCGCAGCGCAGCGAAGGACGGCAGGGCCGGAACTTTCTTGGCTCGCGAGGAATGACGGCGCCCTCGGGGTCCTCATGCGGCCTGCCGCATGGGGTGGGGGTCCGTCAGGGGAAGAAAGTTTTGGCACGCCGTTGCGGCCAGCCGATCGAGGCGCAGCCGGTCTTCGGCCAGATCAGCCATCCGACAGAGGCCATGGTGTGCGGACCCGCCAGCCCCATGGAGCGACGATGCTGGCATGACCGGTCCGACAGGTGGGGAACGTGCGACACAGGAATATCTCACGCTCGCCCGATGCGACCATCTTCGATGCTGGTGGCGCGGATCACGGCCCGACACCCGCCCCCGACTGCCGCGTCCCTGCTGCGAACGGTTCGGGCCGCATCCTCTGGACCCGTCGTCCAACGAAGACTGGCCAGCCGGTTGCCCGCTGGACGATCCCTCCTTCGCCATGGCTGTTTCGAACTGTTCACCGGTGAGGAAGGGGGCCATCGCCTCCCTCATCCATCGTCCCCTTAGCCGGCACGGGGAAAGAGGTCACAACCCGCCCCCGATCTCTCCGGGTGGGGCCTTCCGGCGCGATCAACCACGTTTGCCTCAACCGGCAGCGCGGGCAACGGGGAGCCCGACGGACAGTTCTGATCGATCGATGCTACACGAAAAGTCGGGAGTAGCACTCATCGTTTTCGGGATAAGGTGGAAAGAGACAATGGCGCTTACGCGCCACTGTCCTCGCGGAACCGCCAGACCGGGATGCCCATCTGCCTGGCCTTATCGGCAAGATTGTCCTGAATGCCCGATCCCGGAAACACCATGACCCCGACGGGCAGGACTTTCAGCAGGGCGTCGTTCCGCCGGAACGGGGCGGCCTTGCCGTGCCGGTTCCAGTCCGGTTTGAAGGCGATCTGCGCGACCTCGCGATGATCGGCCCAGCGGGAGGCGATGAATTCCGCCCCCTTCGGCGAACCGCCGTGCAGCAGCACCATGTCGGGATGCTTTTCGCGCACCTTGTCGAGCCGGTTCCAGATCAGGTGATGGTCCTCGTAATCGAGCCCGCCAGTGACCGCGACCTTCGGCCCCGGCTGCACGAGCAGTTCGGTCTCGGCCCTGCGGCGGGCGTTGAGGAAATCGCGGCTGTCGATCATCGATGCCGTCAGAGTGCTGCGGCTGACCAGCGATCCGGAACGTGGCCGCCAGGGCGACATGGTCAGACGTTCAAACTGGTCGCAGGCGAGGTCGCGGAAGATCTCGTAAGCGTTACGTCGCTCCAGCAGCGTCAGGCCCTCGGCGGTAAGGCGTTCCAGTTCCACAGAGCGGATCTCGCTGCCATCCTGTTCCTGCTGGCTGCGTTTCTGCGCCGCCTCGTTGCGATCGAGATCCCGTTCGACCTGCCCGACCATGCGGTGAAAGACATTGACGGTGGACCAGAGCAGCGGTTCGAGATCGGGTTCCAGCCGTGTGCCCGTCAGCGTGGCTGACAGGGCGTCGAAGATATCGGCAACCGCGCGCCCGATCTGGCTGGCGTCGGGCAAGGGCCTCGGGTCCGGCTCGTCCTCAAACGGACGGTGGCCGTAAAGCTGGAGTTCCGCCAGCACATGGGCGGTGGAAGAGGTGGCGTGTGCAGGTTCGAAATCATCCTGTGTGCGGGTCATGGGTCTGTCCTCCGGTTCTGGC
>NZ_NKTY01000103.1 GCF_003207825.1 Komagataeibacter saccharivorans
CGAGCAGCGTATCGACGTGGCAGAGGCCATGATCCACATCGCCATGGGAAGCCTCATGCTACGCCGAACCGCTCATCCGTGAATTTCCAAAAGGGCTCTAAGGACTCATGCGTCCCCCGCCATTGCGGGGCTGACGGGTATGGCCGTAGATGCCTTGATCCCCGGCGGCCTGTTGCACGTCGCTGGGTCTTTTGCGGCCACTCGGGCCATTCGCCTTACATCCCTCGGTCAACAAGAACGCCTACTAGCCAGAACCTTATCACACCCCATCGACAAGGGAGGTTTGGCCTTAACCACCATGAGGCATCACCACATAATCGCAAGCTGGGCGGACATGTCCTGCTAGCCTCAGGACCCATTGATTTGAGGTGAGAAATCTGATTCAGGCTCTGTGAGGAGACTGAAGATGAGTAATCTGTCTGTATTGGCTGACGGACGAGCGGATGGAGCGTCTTCCGCCTTTCTTTCTCAAGAGCTACGGCTGGCCTCGTGTTGATGACCGTCGCGTGCTGAGCGGCATCATCTTCGTTAACCGAAACGG
>NZ_NKTY01000074.1 GCF_003207825.1 Komagataeibacter saccharivorans
CCACCCAAGGCTTCCTGCTTCAACGGGCCGCTTGATGCGGTGTCCCTCCACAGGCTTCAACGGGCTGTCCGCCCGCCGTAGAATGTTTTTCGCGGCGTTGATGTCCGCATTTTCGATATGCCCGCAGGCTGTGCAGACAAAACGTGCCTGACTGACACGGCTTGCGGGGTCTGTGACGCCACAGACAGAGCAGGTCTGGCTGGTATAGGCGGCTGGCACTTCAACCAGTCTCCCGCCACGTTCTGCCAGCTTGTAGCCCAGAAACGTGCGGAACATCCGCCATCCCTGATCCAGAATACTCCTGTTCAACCCGGACTTCTGCCGGACATTTCGGCCCGGCTCTTCTGCCGTGCCTTTTGCTGACGCAGACATGTTCCGCACCTGCAATGCCTCCACAACGACCCTGCCGTGGTTCTTGGTGATGGTCGTGCTGAGTTTGTGGAGGAAATCCTTTCGGGCATTGGCTACGCGGGCGTGAAGTTTCTGTACACGCCAGATGGCCTTGCGCCTGTTGGCGCTGCCCTTCTTCTTTCGGGATACAGCCCGTTGCGCCTTCTGTAGAGCACGCAGGGCATTCTTACCGAAATCTCCGGGAGCAATCAGTTCGCCGGTACTGGTCGCAGCAAAGACCGACACGCCCATATCCAGCCCAACAGCAGGCTGGACAGAAGATGCAGGTTCCGCACAGTCCCGCTCCCACTGGACGGACGCAAACCACTGACCAGCACGCCGGGAGAGCGTGATATTCCGAATGGCTCCCGGCAGATCATACCATCCCCGGAAGGCGACCCATCCCAGCTTTGGCAACTTGATGCGCCCCGTGCGTTTGCCGGTCCGTTCAACCCGCAGGGATGTAGGGTCGGGAAACCGGAAACTGTCGTGTAGTCCCTTACGCCGTGGCGTGGGGTAGCCGGTCCGACCAGAAAAGAAGTTCTGATAGGCTCGGTTCAGATCACGCAGAGCCTGTTGCAGCGGATGGATGGGCGCTTCACGCAGCCAATCCACCTCTTGCCGGAGTGCGGTAAGTTCCCGGCATTGCCCGGCAAAGGAGATAGCCTGTCCTGTCCGATCCCTGTAGCGCTGCCACCAGTCGCGGCGCTGTTCGAGGGCAAGATTATAGACCATCCGGCAGGCCCCGGCGATGCGAGCCAGCGTTTCACGCTGTCCTGCATCCGGGTAGAGCCGATATCTGTTGGCCTTGCGCTGGATCATTCCTCTAGAATACCATAGGTCTATGAGTTCCGACAATGATTACAGGCGCGGAAGACATTGTGTTTTTGCGCTTCATGCCCATTTGGTCTTTGTAACCAAATACCGCCGCCGCGTCTTCACCGCTGCAGTCCTGAAGGATATGCAGACCATCTTTGAGAAAGTCTGCACGGACTTTGAAACCCACCTTGTGGAGTTCGATGGGGAAGATGACCATGTGCATCTTCTGGTACATTACCCACCCAAGGTACCGTTATCTGTCCTCGTGAACAGCCTCAAAGGCGTGTCCAGCCGCAGGCTCCGACAGATGCACCCAGCCCTTGTGCAGCGTTACTGGCGCGGCGTGCTCTGGTCGCCCAGCTATTTTGCAGCCTCATGCGGCGGTGCGCCCCTGTCCATCATCCGGCAGTATATCGAGCAGCAGAGAACGCCAGATTGAAACGCCGGAA
>NZ_NKTY01000010.1 GCF_003207825.1 Komagataeibacter saccharivorans
CCGCATACCGTTTCCGCGTAACCTTGCCCATAAAACCCGTCCTCGTTCAGGCCAGATGATAGCTTACCGCCCTGTCCGAAAAATGGGGGCCACTTCTATGTGCCCTTACGGAAAGCGAACAAAAGACAAATCAGGCCGCTGTTGCAGCGCGTCCTCGCGAACACGGGTACAGGCACAAGAAGCGGCCTGTGGCCAAAGACATAATAACCCGGTCGACAACACTGATGAATAACAGTGAATGACGCCATAACGGTGTGTGGTGGTCGACGGATTATTCCATTCCCGATAATATGGACATAATCGGGAAACAGATGATCTTTCATCCTATCGCAGGGAAAATGGCTTGCGGATCATCGGTTGAGAAGCCTATCAGGCACCATGGCAGGGCCAGACCGGCAGGGAAGTATAAAAATCGTTGGAAAATAGTGATTTAAACGAAAAAAGAGGGGCATCTTCCCGCAGAATCGCCGTTGTAACAGGAGCAACCGGGGGGATCGGGCAGGCCCTTGTACGCGACATGACCCAACGCGGTTACACGGTCATCATCCTGTCGCGGCAGTCTCTGCCACAGATGCCCGGCGTTTCGACGGTGCGATGCGACCTGACCGATATGGACAGCGTCCGTCAAGCTGCCGCCGACATTCTCGGGCAGGCACCGCAGATAGACATTCTTGTTCATTGCGCCGGTATCATTACGCCACAGCCCGTAGGCCAGTTGGACAGCGTGACGGTGGCCAGCCAGATTGCGGTTGACCTGAGCGCCCCGATCGAACTGACCAATGCCCTGCTGCCCGCCATGGGGGCCGGGGGGCATATCGTGTTCGTCAATTCGATGGCGGCTGTCTTTCCACTGGCTGGCAGCAGCGTCTATACCGCCGCCAAATTCGGCCTGCGCGGCTTTGCCCGGGCGCTGGAGCAGGAACTGCGGCCACGGCGCATCCGCGTCTCGTCAATCTATCCCGCCAGCGTCAATACACCCATGCTCAAACGGGAAATGGAGACTGGCGGGTCGATGTACAACTTTATCGACCCACCGCTGGAGCCGGAGGTCATCGCCCGGCGGATACTGAAATGCTGTGAGTCCGCCAGCCGCGAAACCTTCAGTTCCGTATTCGACAAGCTGTTCACCCATGCCTGCCTGCTGTCCATGCCGCTGCTCAACCTCAGCCTGCCGATCATGAAAATGCTCGCCCGCCGGGGCTACCGCGCCCACCAGCGCCGGGATTCCTCACGTTCCTGATTCTTCACGGCGGAACATTCAGGAATGTTCCCCGTGAAACAATACTTCAGACTTTTTCCAGCAGTTCACGCGCCAATTCGTTATGCCGCCGGGCCAGCGCGAACGGATCATGCCCCGTAAACTGTCCGTCACGGATCAGTACGCGCCCGTTGACAATGCTGCACGCAACGCGCCGTGGCGTGCAGAAAACCAGTGCCGCCACCGGGTCCGACTGCGCGCCCGCATGGTCGATCCCGCGCAGGTCGAATGCCACGATATCGGCCGCCATGCCGGGGGCCAGATACCCGATATCATCGCGCCCCAGCACGGCGGCCCCACCGCGCGTAGCCAGTTCCAGCACTTCACGCGCACGCATCATCGGCTGATTGTCGGGGGTTTCCAGCAGGCGCCCCAGCAGCATGGCCTGACGGGCCTCACCCAGCATATGACTGCCATCATTGGAGGCGGAGCCATCCACCCCCAGACCGACCCGCATACCCGCCGCAACCATCTTCCGCACAGGGGCAATACCCGACCCAAGCCGCATGTTGGAACACGGGCAATGGGCCATGCCCGTATGCGTCGCGCCAAAGCGGGCAATACCCGCGCTGTCCAGTTGCACGCAGTGGGCGTGCCATACATCCGCGCCGATCCATCCCGTATCCTCGGCATATTCAGCGGGGGTCATGTTGAATTTTTCACGGCTATAGGCGATGTCGCTGGCGTTTTCAGCCAGATGGGTATGCAACATCGTGCCGGTGGCGCGCGCCAGGGACGCCGCGTTGCGCATAAGGTCACGGCTGACCGAAAACGGGGAACAGGGCGCCACCGCGACCCGCTGCATCGCAAGCGGTGCGGGGTCATGATAGGTTTCAATCACACGCTGGGTATCGGCCAGAATCGCGTCCTCATCCTCCACCACACGATCGGGAGGAAGACCGCCCTGACTTTCACCCACGCTCATCGCCCCACGGGCGGCGTGAAAGCGCATGCCCATCAGTTGCGCGGCTTCGATTTCATCATCAAGACGCGCGCCATTGGGGAACAGGTAAAGGTGATCGCTGCTGGTCGTGCAGCCTGACCACAACAGTTCCGTCATGGCCGTACAGGCCGAAACCCGGATCATTTCCGGCGTCAGCCCCGCCCAGATGGGATAGAGCGCCTGCAGCCACCCGAACAGGGAGGCATCCTGCGCCGCCGGAATGACGCGCGTAAGGGTCTGGTACATGTGGTGGTGGGTATTGACCATGCCCGGCATCACCACATGGCCGGTCATGTCCATGACCTCATCAGCGGGGGGCAGCGGGTCCGCCGGAGTGCCGATTGCAGCAATCTGCCGGTCGCGCACCAGCACCCAGCCCCTTTCGATCTCGCGCCTGTCCGCGTCCATTGTCACCAGACGCAGCGTATTCCTGAGCAAAAGAGTGCGGGCCATGCATTACCACCGTACACAAACATAGAAACATGCCGCTTATGCAGGTTTTTCGGTGGGCTGCCTATATGGGACCGAAACGAACCGGTATCCATCTACCTTTTTACAGGCCGTCCAATAGCATTTACGGGTAAAATATCCCGTGCGTCTTCATCCCGAATGACAAAAGGAAACCGTGATCATGTCACTCTCCCCTACCCCAATTCATGCCGATCCGCTGGAATGGGGACATGGCCCCAGGGTTTTTGAAGTTTTTCTGGAACCAACCTGCCCGTTTTCGGTCCGCGCCTTCAACAAGCTCGACGAATTGCTGACCAGGGCGACAGCCGAACGCATCACCATCAGGATCCGGCTTCAGTCCCAGCCGTGGCATATGTTTTCAGGCGTGATCGTGCGCTGCATTCTGGCGGCATCGACACTGGAAGGTGGCCGGGAAACGGCGCGCGCGGTCATGGCGGCAGTTGGCGCGCACCGGGAAGAATTCGAATTCACCGATCACTGCGCCGGTTCCAATATGGATGCCACCCCCAATGACATCATCCGTCGCATCGAGAAATACAGTGGCGTTGCACTGGCGCAGGCATTTGCCCGGCCCGAACTGCAGAAAGTCATAAAATGGCAGTGCAGATATTCCCGCCAGAATGGCATCCACGTCTCACCCACCTTCATGGTCGACGGGCTGATCGACCCCGCAATCAGCAGTGGCGACAGCGTGGAATCATGGATGGAACGCATCTTCGCGTGATGGCCTGCCGGCCGTCCTGACTGCCAATCGGGCCAGGGCAGCCGATGATGCGGAACCGAGCGCCGCCGATCCAGCAGCATCCACAACCGTCTCGACCGGGCATCGAGACGGTGCAGGAAGCGGAAACCGAAACAGCAGCGGCAGACAGCAAGCCAGAGGCGACCGAAGCCACCGCCGGAAAGGAAATCAGGGCCAAAGACCGCAACGCCAGAACCGAATGATTTGACGGTAAAGCCCATGCCGTCTTTTTGACGGGTCCGTATGCGAGACATGCGCCCCGTGCGCTTTTTCAGGTCACTGTTTTGTATGGGGATATGGTGCCGGGTGAGGGATTTGAACCCCCGGCCTTCGGTTTACAAAACCGCTGCACTACCACTGTGCTAACCCGGCCCAGCAATGGATCAGACCCCTTTAACGGGTCATCCAGTGCATCTGTTCCCCCTTTTTGCCGAAATGCCCTGCATGGTCAAGCAGGGATTCCACCCTTTAATGCCTGCTCATCCGTCCTGCCCATACGGACTGGATGTAATCACGTTCAGCCGGGCTCAACCCGTCCGAACCCTTCCTCGCCGCGCCATGCCCATGCGCGGTGGCCGGGGTTTTCCGCGCCGCCACATCCGCACGGCGCGCAGGACGGCTGGCATGGGGCGCGATGCCTGCTGCCGGGTTGGTATTAACCTCCCGTATGGCGTCGGCACAGGCGGACTTCTTGCCCACCCCGGCTTCGATCGTGGGCAGCAGACCGACAGGGGAGAAAACGAAGCCCGTCAGCACGGATGCGACAGCCCGGCCGATTACCTCCGCCCCCGGGCGGACACTGGGGCTTTTCAGCGCACCGGTGATGTAAAGCGGACCGGGAAAGGATGCGACGGCAAAATGGCGCGACCGCGTCAGAAGGGCATATTTGATGGTATTGTTGTTGAAATTGACATCCCCCTTGCCAACCGTGCTGGTGTCCCCCGTTTCCATCAGCATGGTGTGGGTATGGAACACCCCTTCCTGCAGGGGCATATCCACAATCAGGCATTTCAGATCGGTGCGACCGGGCAGGCCGAGGGCGGACAGCAGCGCCTTGCCCAGTTCCAGCCCCAGCAGATCGGGCAGGATGGCGGAAATATCGCCCCCTTCATCCAGCGCCATGGTCACGCCGCCATTGCCGCTGCCGACAATTTCAGCCAGCGAGCGACCACGACCATGCACCATGATGTGGCCGCCAATCGTGCCCTGCCCATGGTAGTTCCCCAGCGCCTGCATGAGACGCGACAGGTCGATCTCCTCCATGTCAACGCGGATGCGCGCATCCACGCCATTGCCTGCCGGGATAAAGGTGCCACTGCTGGCCAGCCTGCCGCTGCCCACGCCAAAATTCAGGTGATGGACGTCAATCGTGCCATCACGCACGTCCAGCAGCACATCGATATTGTCCAGCGGCGTATGCCGGTTTTCGATGTGATCGCCGTGATAGGCCAGATGGACATTGGTGGCCCTGAGCTTGGGCATATTGATCGGCGTATTCGGCAGGACCGCGCCGCTGGCCTCATGCGCCTTTTCTTCCGCCGCCTGCTGCGCGGTCGATGGGTGATCGCCCGGCGTGGCCCCGAAAAACCCGCCCAGATCGGCCAGGTCAACATGACGCGAATGCAGGTCTGTATCCACGAATGTCACCGCCTGATGCGGATCGATGCTCAGCGTG
This sequence comes from Komagataeibacter saccharivorans, assembly GCF_003207825.1. Classification (GTDB taxonomy): domain Bacteria; phylum Pseudomonadota; class Alphaproteobacteria; order Acetobacterales; family Acetobacteraceae; genus Komagataeibacter; species Komagataeibacter saccharivorans. The sequence goes on from NZ_NKTY01000010.1 coordinate 5,090, forward strand.
CCGCCAAGGTCGCTGGACCCCACCTTGCCCTCGAAATCATGGAAGCGGATGCGCCGGTCCAGGTAATCAAGGCTGCCCGCCACATTATAGGCGGGCGTCTGCGGGATCACCACGCCGGTCAGCGGATAGAGCAGGGACATGTCCGGCCCCGCCAGCGTCAGGCGCAGCCGCGCGCCCCCGAAGGACAGCGGATCATCCACCGAACCCACCAGTGTAAGCTGCGTGGGGCCATGATGGACCGTCAGGTCCACCGGGTAAGGCCGCGCCCTGTCCGCAAGGGAAACCAGCGCCCCGCCGGAAAAATGGCCGGTCAGCATCTGCCCGGTATAGGTACCCCGTACATCCGCCACGATCCGCGCATCCGTATTGCCCTGCGCCGGGGTCGTATGGATTTTTGCACGCATGTCGCTGCGCAGGCCCGCATGCACCAGATGTAGCTGCCCGTCCGCAATATTGAGTTCACCAATCTGCGGCATGGGGGAAGCTGAAGATCCGTCCCCCTTGCCGGGGAACTGGTAATTGGCCCTGCCATCCTTGCGGGCGGCAAGTTCGACCGCCGGCCTGTCCAGCGCTATGACCGGCAGGTCCACCTTCCCGCCCAGCAGGTGCCACACATTAACCCCTACCGTCAGATGGTCCGCCGTGGCGAAGGGGGGCAGGCTGTCGAAGCCTTCCGGTTCATCAATGCGCACGTCATCGGCGGTGATGCGCGTCACGCGTCCCAGCAGGACATGCAGATGCGCGATGGAGACCTTGCGGCCCAGCGCCTCCCCCGCCTTGCGATCCACGAAGGGCACGAACCAGTCCCACGACCAGAAGATGACCAGTGCCAGCAATGCCGCCGCCAGCGCGCCCGTAACCGGAAAATATATCTGTTCCAGCACGCCGCTTCCCTGACCGTGCGGCCTGCTGTCATGACGGTCCAGTTCGGGCATGCGTTGCGGACTCCTTGCGAAACGTAAAAAAGGTATCAGATAAACGGGCAGCCACAACCGGAGTTGCGGCCCACGCGCCATCATCCCGTCCCCACGCCGCCTGCGGCACGTTTGGGCTGGCATGTGGCACGCGTGTCCTGTATGCGGTCAGGCATCCTTGTCCCGTATGGTAATCTGTTTGTCGCGAGAGGTCACTGTCATGCCTGCCTACCGTTCCCGCACTACGACACATGGCCGCAATATGGCCGGTGCGCGCAGCCTGTGGCGTGCAACCGGCATGCAGGACGGTGATTTCGGCAAGCCGATCATCGCGGTCGCCAATTCCTTCACCCAGTTCGTGCCCGGCCATGTCCACCTGAAGGATCTGGGCCAGCTTGTTGCAGGCGCCGTGGCCGAAGCGGGCGGCGTCGCGCGCGAGTTCAATACCATCGCCGTGGATGACGGCATCGCCATGGGCCATGGCGGCATGCTGTACAGCCTGCCTTCGCGCGAACTGATCGCCGATGCGGTGGAATACATGGTCAACGCCCACTGCGCCGATGCGCTGGTGTGCATAAGCAACTGCGACAAGATCACCCCGGGCATGCTGATGGCGGCCATGCGGCTGAACATCCCCACCATCTTCATATCCGGTGGGCCGATGGAAGCAGGCAAGGTGCTGAACAACGGCACGGAACAGCGTGTTGACCTCATTTCCTCCATGGTGGCGGCGGCCAATTCGGATGTGAGCGATGAACAGTCGGCCCAGATCGAACGGTCCGCATGCCCCACCTGCGGATCGTGCTCGGGCATGTTCACCGCCAATTCCATGAACTGCCTGACCGAAGCACTTGGTCTGGCGCTGCCGGGCAACGGCAGCCTTGTGGCCACCCATGCCGACCGGCGCGAACTGTTCCTGCGCGCGGGGCGCGAGATCGTGGCCCTTGCCCGCCGCTGGTATGAAAAAGACGACGCGACCGTCCTGCCGCGCGGCATCGCCACAAAGCCCGCATTTGAAAACGCCATGTCGGTCGATATCGCCATGGGCGGGTCAACCAATACCGTGCTGCACCTGCTGGCCGCCGCCCATGAAGGGCAGGTCCATTTCACCATGGCGGACATCGACCGCCTGTCCCACCGGGTGCCGAACCTGTGCAAGGTTTCGCCCTCGCGCATGGACATCCATATGGAGGACGTGCATCGCGCCGGTGGCATTCCCGCCATCATGGGTGAACTGGCCCGCATGGGACTGCTGCACATGGATGTACCCAGCGTCCACGCCCCCAGCGTCAGCGCCGCACTTGCCAAATGGGACATCAACGTCACTACGGCGGACGAGGATGCGCGCACGTTCTTCCGCGCGGCCCCCGGCGGCGTACGCACCACGCAGGCCTTCTCCCAGTCCAGCCGTTACAAGGCGCTGGATACCGATCGGGCCAATGGCGCGATCCGCGATGCGGCCCATGCCTACAGTCAGGATGGCGGGCTTGCTGTCCTGTTCGGCAACCTTGCGGAAGATGGCGCCATCGTCAAAACCGCGGGGGTGGCGGCCAACCTGCTGACCTTTACGGGGCCTGCGCGCATTTTTGAAAGTCAGGATGCCGCCGTATCCGCCATCCTGGGCAACGAAATCGTGGCTGGCGACGTGGTGGTGATCCGCTACGAAGGTCCCAAGGGTGGACCGGGCATGCAGGAAATGCTGTATCCGACCAGCTACCTGAAATCCAAGGGACTGGCTGAAAAATGCGCGCTGATTACCGATGGCCGTTTTTCGGGCGGTAGCTCGGGCCTGTCGATCGGTCATATTTCGCCAGAAGCGGCGGAAGGCGGCATTATCGGGCTGCTTGAGGAAGGCGATACCATCGAAATCGACATCCCCAACCGTATCCTGCGCACCACGGTCACGGATGCCGAACTGGCCGCGCGGCGCGACCGGATGGAAGAACGCGGCGACCGCGCATGGCAGCCCGACCGCAAGCGTACGGTTTCCGTCGCCCTGCAGGCCTACAGCGCCCTGACCACCAGCGCCGCCCGTGGCGCGGTGCGTGATGTCAGCCAGCTTGGCCGCCGCACCAGCCGCTGAACCATCCACTGCCCTGAAACGCAGAACGCCCCGGCGGGACAGGATTTCCGCCGGGGCATTCCGCGTTCCATCGTCCCATGTCAGGACTGCACCGGACGGGGCCCCGCAATCTGCCTTACATCCCCACGCACACTGCCCTGTGTGCCGATGCGGCGGAATGTTGCCGTGACACGATGCCGCAGGGCCGCCAGATCCGGCAGGATGGCGTTGTGAAGCGAGCGTACGCTTTCATGGGTCGCATAAAAGCGCAGCGATGTGGCAATGCCGGTAATGATTGCCGCCCCCACAAACACGCCATCTACTTCTATAATCTTTGAATCGAACATCATTTCCTGCCCTGAGATGCCGACGGTCCTGACAGGCCCGCGCATCTCCGTTCCAGATAAGCTGCCAACATGCCGTTTGCGGCATATTCTGCTGTTTGGGTTATTGTGACCGCGCTAACGCAGCAAAAAGGGAAGAAGTTCCACAGGCGCATGATTTTCCAAAAGAAATATACTGCAAAAAACTGTATATCTTTAACCGGATCGACATTATGCACCTGCCATCCATTTCTGAACGGGCGCTATCAAACCCGTTATTATGGCATTTCCATGGCTGGACACGGACCATACGGATCGACACTGAAACAATACATCCACATCATGCCGGAAAAGAAATTATTATTAACGTAAAATATATCTTTACGGTACAGACGAAGGCGCTCTGGCATCGAAAGGCCGGGATGCGAAAAAACGTCCTGACTGACCCATCCCCGGCGGATGATCGAGCAGATACCGGGCATGAAGCCGGATGGGCGGAAACAGTTTCCTACCCTGACTGGCAGGAAACTTGAGAAAGGCCGGGGACCGACGGGCGATGATGGCTGCCCCTACCGGGCAGGACTGTCATCTTCTGCCCCTTCATGACAGAAAGGGCGGGAAGCATTTTCCTTCCATCATGTAACCAACGGACAGGTGCCGCTTTGCCTTGCCTGACACATCATTCCTTCCCGTCATCACGCTCCATGTCTCGTCGCGCAACGTGGGGCGCTGCACTGGCGGTCTGCCTTGCCTTCGCCAGCCAGACGACCAGCACGCAGGCCGCTCCCGCCTATCCCGCGCCAATCGTTGGTAAGGAGACGACTGCCCATGCGTGGGGGGTCGAAACCCGCTTTACCCAGAGCACGCCGTGTCAGGTGGACATCACCCTGAACCAGACAGTTTTTCTGGCCCATATGCCGGAGATGATCCATCAGGGAATCTTCAACAGTCAGGTCACGCCTGCACTGCAGCAGCAGGCACCGCATTACCTGATGAACACGTTCCAGACCGATACAACGCCCGGCTTTGTCCATACGCTGTTCACCCAGAGCGGCGCGCCTGCCCGCTGCCGGTTTGCGTGGTCCTATATCACCCCGGATGGCACGCGCCACCCGATGCTGGCTTTTGACATGACACGGCAGGCCCATGACCGGATCGACTGGAACCACCCGCGTTTTGGCGAAATGGCGGCAGCAGCCCAGAACCCGTGGGTAGACCGGGAGTTTGATACGGTGGTCAATCAGGAAACCCTGGATGTCACCATCGCCCTCGCCAAAAATCACGATTCATCGGCAGACCTGCCGCCACCATCCGACGCGGCATCCCGCACTGACCAGCCCTGATCACGGGGCTGACCGTCATGGTCCGTGCCGCAGCAGTCTTGCCGCCAGATCGATCAGCATCACGGCCAGCAGCAGCACCGTAACCACACGCAGGGCCATACGCGCCCTGCGCTGCACGGGTGTAGGGGGGCTGTTCGCGACGATGCAGGACAAAAGCACCCTGCTGCGGGTCTGTGGGGACATCAGATCGCCTGCTCATTGCCCTGCTCCATCCATAATCCAGTGATAGGCGTCTGTTTTGCCAGACAAGATGGATAACACCACCCCTGTGCCCGATACTTCCACATCATGCGTATGATACGCCGCTTCCTTTTCCTGCCTGTCTGCCTGCTGACAGTTATCGGCAGCCCTGCCGCGCGGGCTCAGGACTGCCCTGATTTCGGGGCCGGGCATCAGTTGCCCATTCTGGACCGGGTCCAACTGGCCCGACAGACGCAGATCCTGTGCAGCAGCGGATTCGCGGTGCTGTATTCCGGGCTGGCGCGCGAACCGCTATGGGCGGCGGAGCATCTTGATGCCACCACGGTACGCGCTGCAATGGCAACCCCGCGCGAAGGTGATTTCCATCCCGATACCCGCCTGCCGCCCGGTTCACGCGCGGAACTGGCCGACTATGTCCGCTCCGGCTTTGACCGTGGCCACATGGCGCCATCAGGTGACATGCCGGACAGGCAGACGCAGGCGGAATCCTTCGCCCTGTCCAACATCGTGCCCCAGCGCGCGGAACTGAACCGGGGCCGGTGGGCGGAAATCGAATCGGCGGTACGCAGGCTGGCCCTACGTGAAGGGGGACTGTACGTCGTGACAGGGCCAGCCTTCCATGCCCGTACCATTACGACCATCGGGCCGGATCGGGTCATGGTCCCGACATCGACATGGAAAGCGGTCTACGACCCGCACAGACAACAGACAGGGGTGTATGTGTGCCATAACGTGCCGCGCAGCCCGCGCTGCAGTTACGTCAGCGTGGCGCGACTGACCCGTATTACGGGGGTTGATCCTTTTCCTGCCCTGCCCGCAGGTATGAAACAGACATGTATGACGCTTCCCTTCGGCCATACAGGCCGCAAGCGGCACAGCCGCCATGCCCGTCCCGTCTGGTAAGGAAAAAGGAGAGGCCCATGACCACCCATCGCCCCACTGCCGATACACCGGCACCCCTTGTTCCCTTTGCCGATAACGGCGCCAGCCGCACCATTGGGGGCATGACCGTTGAAAATGGCACTGACAGCATCGCGTTCTATGGCCAGACCGATCTGGACCGCGACAGGGCCGGACTGGAACGCGCGCAGGCATTGCTGGCATTTTTCCAGCAGGTGGTGGACACGCTTTCCGCCCAGAAAGACCTGCCTGACAGCCTGCCGCCCCGTAAACCGGGCAGGATACCGAATCCGTTTGCCTGAACGCGAACAGGACGGGCAGACCTTTCGCGCCCACGTGCAGCCCGACCGGGCACCTGAAGCCTGCGCATCCGACCGGATCGGGACCGGAGGCCGCCGCCGGTTCCGGAGCTGGCCCCCTGTAACCACAGGGGCCTGATGCACAAAAGGGCCGGTCCATGACTGGACCGACCCTTCTGCAAAACCTGTATCCACCCGCAGGGGCGGAAAAAGCAGGATCAGCGCTTGCTGAACTGGAAGGAACGACGTGCCTTGGCGCGACCGTACTTCTTACGTTCAACAACACGCGAATCGCGCGTCAGGAAGCCCGCAGCCTTCAGGATGCTGCGCAGCGCGGGCTCGTAATGCGTCAGCGCGCGGCTGATGCCATGACGGACCGCACCGGCCTGACCGGACAGACCACCACCGACGACGGTGCAGTACACGTCGAACTGGTTGTAGCGGTCGGCAACCAGGAAAGGCTGCGTGATCAGCATGCGCAGGACCGGACGGGCGAAGTAGGTGCCGACCGGACGGCCATTGACGATGATGTCGCCCTTGCCCGGCTTGATCCACACGCGGGCTACCGCGTCCTTACGGCGACCCGTGGCATAGGAACGGCCCTGGGCATCGCGCTTTGCTTCGTAGACGGGTGCGGCTTCCTGGGAGGAAACAACCTGACCGGACGCAACCGCATCCTTCAGATCGGCCAGCGTGCCTGTACGCTCTTGAGTTTCAGACATATGTTCAGGCCCCGAACTTCTGGGTGTTGACGGCGTTCTTGCGGTTCAGCGATGCAACATCGAGAACCTGCGGCTGCTGCCCGTCATGCGGGTGTTCGCTACCGGCATAGACGTACAGGTGCTTCATCTGCGCACGCTGCAGCGGACCACGGGTGATCATCCGCTCGACCGCCTTGCGCACGACATGACCGGGGTTCTTGCCGGTCAGGCGCTGGGTGATCGTGCGTTCCTTGATCCCGCCGGGATAGCCGGTGTGATAATGGAACAGCTTCTGGTCCACCTTGTTGCCGGTCAGATGAATCTTCTCGGCGTTGATGACGACGATGTTGTCGCCGCAATCAACATGCGGGGTGAACTGGGGCTTGTGCTTGCCGCGCAGGCGCTGGGCGATGATGGCGGCGAGGCGACCGAGAACGAGGCCTTCGGCGTCGATCAGGGTCCAGCCACGCGTCACCTCTGCGGGTTTCAGCGAGAGTGTGGTCTTCATGGATTCAGTGTTCCGTCCAGATAATGTAGCGGTAACGGGTGGCGCGTTATCGTCCGTACGCAACGCAAACGTCAAGGACATAATCCCCTCAGGCGGCATTTTTCCGGTAAAAAACGGCATGTGGTATCATGATACCGCCAGCTTTCCCACCCAACCTTCCCCTCAGGCGATTGCCGAACGGGGCCGGAATGCGATAGCACTCCCCAAGGTCATTACGGATGTCAGGCTCGTGAAGAAACTCTATCCCGCCATTCCCCTGCTTGTACTGGTGCTGCTTGTCGGCGGCTGGGGGGTGCACCATTTCGCCCAGCACAGGCTTGAAGCCGGCATTGCCGACTTCCGCGCCTCCCTCGGGCCTGACGCCACGTTCAGCTATGCCACCGCCCGGCCGCGCACGCTGGCGCGCGGCGCGCATTTCACGGCCGTCACCTATCATAACCCGACCCTGACGCTGACGGCAGCCGATGTGCGTCTGGGCGGGCTGACCGGCAATAACGTGCAGGGCGAGAAGATCGGCAGCCTGGTGCTGCGCGATGTCAAGGTCATGACGGCAGACAGCACGATCTCGCTGGATCAGGTGGCGCTGGACAGCCTTGTCCTGCCCAATACCGTGCGCGCCACCGCCAACATTGCCCGCCCGCTGGGTTTCGATTCCCTTGTTCTGGACCGGGGCACCTTCACCAACCTGCACCTGGCAGTGCCCGGCAGCCAGACCGACATCACGGTTGGCCGCATGGTGGTGGGACAGTACGGGCTTGGCCGGTCGTCCAGCCTCGATCTGGACCGGCTGGCGACCCAGATCAACCTGACGCCGACGCGCCGCATCTCGATCGACCACATCAAACTTGACGGTCCCGATTTCGCCGGTGAGGTCGCAAGCCTGATCCAGTCGGGCCACCTGATCCATGAAAGCCATCCGCAGACGATGGACCTGAAGAAGGTGGAAATCGACAGCACCCACCCCATGCTCCAGATCGATCATGTCACCACATCGCGCTTCTCCACCGAGACGGAGGACAAGATGGACACGACGCTGGGCAACCTGACCGTCTGGTCCACCGGCACGGACAATCCTTCCATCCTCAACGCCTTCGGCTATGACCATTTCACCGGCAACATCCATGCCAGCAGCACCAGCGACCGCAGCGCGGGCCGCCTGCATCTGGAACCGCTGACCATCGATGCGCCGGATATGGGCAAGCTGAGCATGGTGGCCGAACTGGACCAGATCCCCTTTGACGACATGGCCATCATCCCCGAAACCGCCCGCGTCGTCTCCGCCGCGCTGACATGGGATGACAGGTCGCTGGCAGGCCATGTGGTGGCCGGTCTGGCCAAAAGCCGGGGCGTGGATGTGGACAGCTACCGCCAGAACCTGCTGACCGCGCTGAACACGTCCGATGATGCGTCGATGCGCGCCATGGGCCGTTTCCTGCAATCTCCGCTGGACCACCCGCTCCAGATCGCACTGCGCCCGATGAAGCCGGTCAACCTCATGATGCTGGGCGTCGCCCTGTCCATGGCGGGCGACCCGTCAGTCGCAGCCCCGCTGGGCCTGACCATCTCCACACCCTGATGCCCGGCACAGCCCCGATCCATATTATCGGGGCCACCGGCCGTTCCGGTCTGGCGCTCTGTCATGCCCTGACCACGCAGGGACGTTCCATCGTGCCGGTCGTACGCAGCCTGCCCCGCTGGCAGGCAACCGGACTGGCAGCCAGTGCCCGCATCACCCGTCTGGAGCAAAATCCGGCAGCCCTGCGCGCCGCACTGGCTGACGCCACGTCCATCGTCCTGACGGCCCATGCCCGCCACCTGCCCGCCGTTCTGGCTGCGGCTCCCACCAATGCCCGGATTGTCGCGCTGGGCAGCACGCGCATTTTTACCCGCTGGCCGGACGCCCATGCGCACGGCGTGATGGAAGGGGCGCGGGCCTTCGCCCGTTCGGGTCGTCATGGCGTGCTGCTGCACCCCACCATGATCTATGGCGCGCAGGGGGAAGATAACGTGCAGCGTCTGGCCACCCTGATGCGCCGCCTTCCCATCCTGCCGCTGCCCCGTGGGGGCCGTGCGCTGATCCAGCCCATCTGGCAGGGGGATGTGACACGCGCCCTCATCGCGGCACTGGACCGGCAATGGAATGGGCCGCATGAACTGGTGATTGCAGGAGCGGATCAGGTTGCCTACCGCGATTTTACACGTCAGGTCGCGCGCGCGGCGGGACTCCGCCCGCGTGGGGTCATTCCCGTGCCGGGTGCCGTCCTCATGGCGCTGGCGCGGTTACGCCTGCCGGGACTGCCGCGCATCACGCCCGCTGAAATCCGGCGCCTGCTGGAAGACAAGATTTTCGATATCGAACCCATGCGCACGCAGCTCGGGCTACAGCCCGTCACGCTCGCAGCCGGACTGGCCCGGACATTCGGCCAGCAGAGAGCAGATTCATAATTTCAGGGAAAATACAGGTTGGGGCGAACGACGGGGATCGAACCCGCGACAACCGGTACCACAAACCGGCGCTCTACCAACTGAGCTACGTCCGCCACAACTGCGCAGTCATTTAGTAAAACCGCGCAGGCGCGTCAATTACCCTTTTTGAATTTCTGCAACATTTCCTGCACACAGTTTTTCGCGTACCAGCCGCAGGCGCTGCACGGCGGATGCGATCACGCCTGTCTTCTTGCAAAAGGCAAAGCGGACGAAACGATCGGGTATGTCCGTGCCACGCGCGTCATAGAAAGCCGAGACCGGAATGGCCGCGACCCCTACATCACGCACCATCTGGCGGCAGAAGGCGACATCACCGCCGGTAAAGCCCAGCGGCGTGATATCGGCGATAAGGAAATAGCTGCCATCACATGGCAGGACATCGAACCCGGCGCGGCCCAGCCCTTCAGCCAGCCAGTCGCGGGCGGAACGCATGCCTTCGGACAGCCGCTCGAAATAGGCGCTGTCCTTGTCCAGCCCGATGGCCACGGCGCGTTGCAGGTTGGGGGCGACCGTGAAGGTCAGCAACTGGTGCGCCTTGGCCACCAGGGCCGCCAGCGGCGCGGACGCCGTGACGTAGCCGACCTTCCACCCGGTCATGGAAAAGCTCTTGCCCGCGCTGCCGATGCGGATCGTGCGGTCACGCATGCCCGGCAGCGCCATGAGCGGCTGGTGCCGGACGGGGGCGAATGTCAGGTGTTCATACACCTCGTCGCACACCGCATAGGCATCGTAACGGGCGACAAGCCCGGCAATGAACTCAAGTTCCTCACGGGTAAAGACCTTGCCCGTGGGGTTCATCGGGGTATTGAGCAGCACGACCTTGGTGCGGGGCGTGAAGGCTGCGGCCAGTTCCGCGCGCGGCAGGTCCCAGTGCGGCGGGGCAAGGCGCACCGTGCGCACCACCGCCCCCAGCATTTCCAGCACGGGCAGGTAGGTGTCATATAACGGTTCGAACACCACCACCTCATCCCCGCGATTGACCAGCGCCATGAGCGAGGCGGTAATGGCTTCCGTCGCGCCACACGTCACCACGACTTCGCGCAGGGGATCGACCGCGATTCCATAAAACCGCGCATTGGACCGCGCCACCGCATGCTGCAGTTCGGGTATCCCCGCCAGTGGCGGATACTGGTTGCGCCCGTCACGCAGGGCCGCGGCGGCGGCCTCGATCAGGTCCATGGGGCCTTCCGTATCCGGGAAACCCTGCCCCAGATTGATGGCGTCATGTTCCACGGCCAGAGCCGACATGACGGAGAAAATGGTTGTCGGCAGCCCCGAAAGCATGGAGTTCGTCGGTTTCATCGTGGCATCCTGATCGTGCGGGCGTGTGGCTGCGCTGACGCGCTGTTTTTGCCATATCATCCGATTGCCTGAAATCCAAAGCCGTGCAACCCTGTCGCCGCCAAATTACGGCGTACAGACACCGCCCCGAGACGAAAGACCATACAGCGGCATGAACAAGATCGAAGCCATCATCAAGCCCTTCAAGCTCGACGAGGTGAAAGATGCCCTGCATGAAATCGGACTGATGGGCATTACCGTTATCGAAGCCAAGGGCTTCGGGCGGCAGAAGGGCCATACGGAACTGTACCGGGGTGCCGAATACATCATCGACTTCCTGCCCAAGGTGAAGCTGGAAATCGTATGCCCCGACGACATGACCGAACGCGCCATAGAAGCAATCATGACCGCGGCCCGCACGGGGCGTATCGGGGATGGCAAGATATTTGTAACCCCCGTGTCCGACGTGATCCGCATCCGTACGGGTGAACGGGGGGCCGACGCGGTCTGAGACGATGCATCCAGACATGGATACCATGTCTGTAGCCTATCGACAGCGGCCTTACGTTTCCGTAACCATAGCTGCCGCGCCGCATGGAACGGCACACTAAAGTCAGGACAGGTAATTTAACATGGCAAAAAAAGCACAGGCATCTGCCTCGGCCTCCGCGCCGTCGCATTCCGCCGACGCCGTCGCGAAGGTCTTTGAAATCATCAAGGAAAACGCGGTCGAAATGGTTGACCTGCGTTTCACCGATCCGCGTGGCAAGTGGCACCACACCACCCAGTATGTCACCACGATCGAGGAAGACACCTTCCGCGAAGGCTTCATGTTTGACGGTTCGTCCATCGCCGGATGGAAAGCCATCAACGAAAGCGACATGATCCTGCTGCCTGACCCGACAACGGCCGTGATGGACCCGTTCTCCGCCAAGCCGCAGCTCATCCTGATCTGTGACATTGTCGAGCCGTCCACGGGGCAGTTCTACAACCGCGATCCGCGCGCGACCGCCAAGCTGGCCGAGCAGTACCTGCAGTCGACCGGTCTGGGCGATACCGCCTTCTTTGGCCCCGAAGCCGAATTCTTCATCTTCGACAGCGTGCGCTTCGGCACCGGCCCGAACTTCGGCACCTATGAGCTGGACAGCATCGAAGGTCCCGGCGCGTCGCTCAAGGACTATCCCGAAGGCAACATGGGCCACCGTCCCGGCGTCAAGGGCGGCTACTTCCCCGTGGCCCCGGTGGACAGCGAAGGCGACCTGCGCGCCGAAATGCTGACCACGATGGGCGAGATGGGCCTGCCCATCGAAAAGCATCACCACGAAGTCGCGCAGTCGCAGCACGAGCTGGGCACGAAGTTCGCGACGCTGGTGAAGTCGGCCGACTTCATGCAGATCTACAAGTACTGCGTGCACAACGTCGCCCATTCCTACGGCAAGACGGCAACCTTCATGCCGAAGCCGATCTATGGCGACAACGGTTCGGGCATGCATGTGCACCAGTCCATCTGGCGCGACGGCAAGCCCACATTCGGCGGCAACGGCTATGCCGACCTGTCGGATGAGGCGCTGTACTACATCGGCGGCATCATCAAGCACGCCAAGGCGCTGAACGCCTTCACCAACCCGTCCACCAACTCCTACAAGCGCCTGATCCCCGGGTTCGAAGCGCCTGTGCTGCTGGCCTATTCCGCGCGTAACCGTTCGGCTTCGTGCCGTATCCCCTACGCCACCAGCCCGAAGGCGAAGCGCGTCGAAGTCCGCTTCCCCGATCCGACGGCGAACCCCTACCTTGCGTTCGCAGCCATGCTGATGGCTGGCCTGGACGGCATCAAGAACAAGATCCACCCTGGCGACGCCATGGACAAGGATCTGTATGACCTGCCCCCCGAAGAGCTGAAGCAGATCCCGACCGTTGCGGGTTCCCTGCGCGAAGCCCTGACGGCGCTGGAAGCCGATCACGAGTTCCTGCTGGCAGGCGGCGTGTTCACCAAGGACCAGATCGAAAGCTACTGTGAAGTGAAGTGGCAGGACGTCTTCAAGTTCGAGCACACCCCGCATCCGGCCGAATTCGAGATGTACTACTCCGTCTGATACCGCTTCCCTTTACGGAAAGCCTTCGGACAGGGGCGTCGGGACCATTCAGGTCCCGGCGCCCTTTTCATATCCGGCCGCTACCATGCGCCGGACATGGCCGGGTCCGGCAAACACACGTTTGCTCGATTCCCGCACCTGCCTGCTGTAGCTGTCGCCCATATCGCCTACACCTGAGCGTTCACATGCGGCATGCTATACCCACAGGAGGACAGACATGACCCAGCACGTTCCCGACACCATGCAGGCCATTACATGCGGCGAACCCGGCGGCCCGGATTCCCTGCGCCTCTCCATCCTGCCGGTTCCCCGTCCCCAGGCGGGGGAAGTGCTGGTGCGGGTCATGGCCGCAGGCATCAACCGCCCTGACATCATGCAGCGTCAGGGGCTGTATCCGCCCCCGCCGGGGGCCAGTCCGCTCATGGGGCTGGAAATTGCCGGGGAAGTCGTGGCCATCGGCCCGGACGTGCCGCCCGGCGTCTTTCCCGCCATGGGCGCGCGCATCTGCGCGCTGGTCAATGGTGGCGGCTATGCGCAGTACTGCACCGTGCCCGTGGGGCAGTGCCTGCCGTGGCCCGCGGGCTATGACGCCATCCACGCCGCCGCCATACCCGAAACCTTTTTTACCGTCTGGTCCAACCTGTTCATGCTGGCCGGGGTCAAGGCGGGGGACAGCGTGCTGGTCCATGGTGGCACCAGCGGGATCGGCACGGCGGCCATCCAGCTTGTGCGGGCAATGGGCGGCACGATCTACGCCACCGCCGGTACGGATGACAAATGCACGCTATGCACCGCACTGGGGGCAAAAGCGGCCATCAATTACCGGACCGGGGATTTTGCCGCGCGCATCAAGGAACTGACGGACGGGCGCGGCGTAGATGTCATACTGGACATGATTGGCGCATCCTATCTGGAGGGTAACCTGCGTTCTCTGGCAATAGACGGGCGGCTGGTCATCATTGCGCTTCAGGGCGGCATCAAGGCGAACGGGGTCAACCTTGCCCGCATCATGACCCGCAGGCTGGTCGTGACCGGCAGCACGCTGCGCCCGCGCGATGCCGCCTACAAGGCTGAAATCGCCCGCCAGCTTGAAGAACATGTATGGCCCCTCCTGGCGCGCAGGGCGGTGCGTCCGCTCATCCATGCCACCTTCCCCTTTGCGCGGGTTGCCGATGCCCATAAACTCATGGAAAACGGGTCGCACATGGGCAAGATCATGCTGGATCTCCAGCAGTCATCCACCGTCACGGCAGGATAATAGGAACAGAGTTGGTGCTACTGAACGTTATCGAACGCGGCCCCGAGGAAGCAGGGCATGACAACGCGGCACGGCCGCCCATTGTCCTGCTGCACGGGCTGTTCGGGCGGGCACGCAATCTGGGCTTTTTCCAGCGTCGGCTGGCCGTCACCCGCCGTACGCTGGCCGTTGACCTGCGCAACCACGGGGACAGCCCGCATGGCCTGATGGACTACAACACCATGGCCAGCGACCTGCTGGAAACGCTGGGCCACCATAACGCCCTGCCCGCGACGCTGGTTGGTCATTCCATGGGCGGGAAAGTTGCGATGACGCTGGCGCTGACGCGTCCGGGCATGGTGCACAGCCTGCTGGTGGCCGATATTCCGCCCGCCCGCACCGGCCATGGCCAGTTCGGGCTGGGCGAACAGATGCTGCGCGTGCATTTCCCCCCCTTCCTCAATCGCGCGGGGGCGGACAGCCTGCTGCAGCATTACATCGCCAATGCCGATGTGCGCGCGCTGATGCTGCAGAACATACAGCTTGGCGAAAACCCGCACTGGAGCATCGGCCTGCGCGAAATCGTGGACTCGATGCCCAATGTGGAAAGCTGGCCCTATATCCCTGAAGGCTATACCTATCCCGGCCCGACGCTGTTCCTGGCGGGGGGGAATTCGCCCTATATCCGGCCCGAGCATTATGCCATCATGCGCAGGCTGTTTCCGTGCTACCGGCTGGAACTGATCGAACGGGCGGGACACTGGCTGCATGTCGAAAATCCACAGCGATTTGCGCAATTACTGGAAAATTTTACTGAAAAGTATTGAAGCCCCTTCCGTTACACATCCGGTCCTTGACAGACCGGCTCCCTGCGTCAGTTATGCTGATGACATAAATGCTATAACAGGGCAGGCAGGCACGCGGCCCCCACAACAGACCAACATGGCGGAGACCCGTAGCCTTTCATGACGGCGACACTCAGTCCCTCCTCCCGGTGGCGCAATGCCGTGGAGCCCGTACTGATCCCACATGGCCCGCGCGGGAACGACAGCCAGCCGCCCGCGGGCGGACAGGACATGTCTTCCCCGCCCGAACGCGAACGCCTGCTGCCCGGCGGGGTTGTGGCGCAGCCACCCGGCTACCGCAAACTGCGTCCCATGCTGTCGGGCCTGATCCGTCCCGACACGGTGGAAACGCCCGGGCCGGGACGGACCATCGCCGCGTCAGGCCTGCTGCACGCAGCACTGCTGGCAGCCATCCTGATCGAATCCGCCCATCACAGCCAGCACGGCTCGCCTGACGCCACGCAGTCCGAACCGCAGGTGGAGATGGTCTTCTCCCCGCCCACCTCCAGCGGATTGCAGGGCCAGTCGTCGCCCGACATGGCGGGGGGACAGAACGCGCAGCATCCGCAGCAGGACCAGCAGCAGCCCACATCGCAGCAGAAAACACCCGACACCCCGCAGAACCCGGAGGATTCGTCCCCCTCCGCCAACACACCCACGGAGCAGACCCCATCCAGCCCACCGCTGAGCGAGGCGCCATCCGACCTGTCCGTGCCGCAGTCGGAACAGCACGACCAGTTCAATCCCTCCATGCAGACCTCCGGCCATGGCCAGCGCGCGGCACAGCAGGCGCATAACCAGTCCCCCAACGCCTATGCCCCGCTCCATCACCCGATGAACTGGTCGCTTTCGGCATCCCCCCTGCCGCGACGCAGCCAGCATGGACGCGCGGGCGGGACGGGCGGGCCGATTGACCTGTCGCTTGGCCCCGTGGTCAGCAACGGCAAGATCAATGCCCCCTATTCCTCCAGCACCCAGATCAAGGGGGTCAGCGACGATTATGGCAACGAGCTGGACCGCTGGATCCGCAGCCACATGTACTACCCCGAAGAAGCCGCCCGCGCGGGCGAGGAAGGGCCATCGTCGGTGCATGTGGAACTGGACCGCGACGGGCATGTAACCAAGGTGCGGCTGACCGGGCAGTCCGGTTCCTATTATCTGGATGCGGCGACGGTGGGCATGTTCCGCAACGCCCAGCTACCGCCCGTGCCGCCAGACATGAAGGGCGATACCTTCCCCATCGACCTGACCATCAACTACATTCTCATCCGTCGCTAGGCGCAGCATACAGCAGGGAGATTTCGCAGCATGGACACAGCCGGATTCCTGCAAAAGGCAGGGCGTGACTTCCGTACCTTCGACAGCGCCGATGCCGCCGTCGCCCATATCACCGCCCTGTACGACCACGCCGCCAGCCTGATCCGGCATGCTTTCTCCACACGCGATACGACGGGTCTGGCGGATGCGGTCTATCCCTACCTTGCCTTCGCACCACAGGCCCCGCTGCCACCCGACGGGCCGCGCCCGCCCTTTGACGTGGTGCTGGAACCGGGCTTCTACGGCACCACCCTGACGCGCCCCGCCCTGTTCGCCGATTACTGGCGCGAACAGATCGCAGGGCTGCTGCACCATTATCAGGCCCCGGTAATGGTGGGGCGCTCCCGCCAGCCCATTCCCCTGTCCTATGTGATGGAAGAAGCGGTCACGTCCCTGACGGAATCGGACCTGACATGGATCCAGTCGCACTTCGCGCTGCCGGACCTGCACGTAACCGATGATTCGATCGCCAACTGCGACTACATCCCCCGTCCCGGCTTACCGCGTCCGCTGGCGCTGTTCACGGCGGCGCGCACGGATTACTCACTGGCGCGCCTGCATCACTATACCGGCACCGCCCCACGCCATTTCCAGCGTTTCATCCTGCTGACCAACTATCAGCGTTATGTCGATGCCTTTCGTGAATATGGCCATGCGCAGGTCGATGGCGGGACGGAATACAACGCCTTCGTGGAACCCGGCGAGATCATCCACACCCGCGACACCCCCCATATGGCGACGCATGCGGGCCAGAGCCTGCCGCAGATGCCCGCCTACCACCTGTGCCGCCCGGATGGCGATGGCATCACCCTTATCAACATCGGTGTGGGACCTGCCAACGCCAAGACGATTACCGACCATCTGGCCGTGCTGCGCCCGCATTGCTGGCTTATGGTCGGGCACTGCGCGGGCCTGCGCCGAAGCCAGAAGCTGGGTGATTACGTGCTGGCGCACGGTTACCTGCGCGATGACCATGTGCTGGATGACGACCTGCCGCCATGGGTGCCCGTACCCCCCATCGCCGAAGTGCAGGTCGCCCTGCAGGACGTGACCGCGCGCGTCACCGGCCTGCACGATGCGGAGGTCAAGACCCGCCTGCGTACCGGCACGGTCATGACGACGGATAACCGTAACTGGGAACTGCGGCTTAACGCCCTGTTCACCCGCATCAACACGTCCCGCGCCATTGCGGTGGACATGGAATCGGCCACGATCGCCGCCAATGGCTTCCGCTTCCGCGTGCCCTACGGCACGCTGTTATGCGTATCGGACAAACCGCTGCATGGGGAACTGAAGCTGCGCGGCATGGCCAACGCGTTCTACCGCGAACGCGTGCGCCAGCATCTGGTGGTGGGAATCGAAACCATGCAGCAGCTTCGCGCGCAGGGCGTGGACCGACTCCATTCACGCAAGCTGCGCGGGTTTGACGAACCAGCTTTCCGCTAGAAAGAAAGGGGAAGCCGGAGGACCGGAGGCAAGGCGGCTTTCTGCCCCATGCCCCGATCCGGGGCGGGTTTTTCAGAAATCAGGCAATGTCGGGGCCAGATGCCCACCCTGACGCACCGGGGCCATGCGACGGGCCAGGCCGGTCGCATCATCGGTTTCAACCATCATGCCCGCGATACTGGCTTCCCCTTCGGCAGGTTGCAGGCGCTCACCGGGCATCTTGCGCACGAAACGCGCAATGGCCGCATCCTTGCCCATGCCGATCACACTGTCATAATCGCCGCACATACCCGCATCGGTCTGGAACGCCGTGCCACCGTTGAGGATACGGTGATCCGCCGTAGGCGTGTGGGTATGGGTTCCGATCACAAGCGAAACCCGACCGTCGAGGAAATGGCCCATGGCCCATTTCTCGCTCGTGGCTTCGGCATGCACGTCCACCACGGCGGCCTGTACGGTCACGCCCAGCCGGTGGCGTGACAGGATATCCGTGACCGCCCGGAAGGGATCATCCATTGCATCCATGAACTGACGGCCCATGACACTGGCGACCAGCGCCTTGCGCCCGTCCACCAGTTCCACAACCACGCTCCCCTGCCCCGGCGTGCCGGGGGGGTAATTGGCGGGTCGGATAATGCGCGGTTCGCTGCCGATATGGCCGATCAGGTCACGGCGGTCCCAGCTATGGTTGCCCAGGGTGATGACATCCGCTCCCCCTTCCAGCAGATCCCGGCCAATGGCGGGGGAAAGGCCGAAGCCATGGCTTGCATTTTCGCCATTCACCACCACAAGGTCGAGGGCAAGGTCACGCCGCAGGGTCGGAAGACGGGAAAGAACAGCCTCGCGCCCGACACGGCCCACGATGTCACCCAGAAACAGAATTCTCAAGAAAACAGCCTTTTTTACCGCGCCCGCCTGTCACCACGACACCGGATCAGTTCACGTTCGGTCACGATCGCGGGCAAAGCCACGTCATACAGCCCCGTGGGAATGCATGTCACTTCCTGAAAGGACAGTCCGAACCCCATGGCGCGCGCACGCGGTAGCGCGGCCAGCGTGCGATCGTAATACCCACCGCCATATCCCAGCCGCATGCCCCGCCTGTCAAACGCCAGCAGCGGCACGCACACCACATCGGGCTGCACCGGCGGGCCTTCGGGGTGGCAGGTGCCATGATGGCCCGGCTGCATGACGCAGTCCGGCTGCCACAGGCGGAAGGTAAGCGGGCGACGTTTCGCGGTAACTTCTGGCAGGGCGATGCACAGGCCATCGGCATGAAGGGCCTGCATCACGGGGCGCAGGTCGCTTTCACCGGGCAGCGGCCAGACCAGGGCGATGCAGTCCCCCGCCCCGGCCATGCCACGCAGGGTACGCACCATGCGCCGGTGCAGGCTGTATTCAGCCGCTTCCCGGTCGGGGCTGGAAAAGAAGGTGCGCCTGCGCGCGGACATGACGCCACGCAGGGCCTGCTTGGCGTGCGTGACAGGCCAGGATTCAGGAGAAGTCATGAAACCATAATACGGAGCCACCGTGGCCGTTGGTCGGATCAGCCCTCCCGGACCTGCTGACGCAGGTGGGCGCCAGGTAACGTGACCACGATCACGACAGTGCCAGCTCCCTAGGAAGTGCTTATCGGCCCAGGGGTTGAATCATGCCTGACGCACCCGGTAGCCCCGCCCTTTCATTCTAGTCCTCTTCCATGGCGGCTGCAATGCTTTCCGCACGCTCGACCAGATGGGCAAGCTGCTCGGTCCGCCGCTCGTTCTCGATTCGCGCCTGCCTGCCCTGTGCAAGCTGGTGGGCGGTATCGGAGGACATCTTTTCCGCCTTCAGATCATGGATCTCATCGGCCATGAGCAGGGCCGCAAGGGCCAGAAGCCGCCCTTCCCCGCTATGACCACCCAGCGCATGGATACGCTCGATCCGGCGTTCGACTTCCTGCGCCATGGCCTGAAGATGCTTCTCCTGCCCTTCCTTGCATCCCACGGGATAGGAAAAGCCGTTGATGCGTACTGTCACCTGCGCCATGCGCTAGCCCTCCCCACCGGTCAGTCGACCTTCATCACCCAGCACATCGCGCACGCGGGCGATCAGGGCGTCGATATTGGCGGCAAGCGCCTGCAGGTCCGTATCCGGGGCGGACGGACGGCCCACGGATGCCAGTTCGGCACGACGGTCAAGGGCAAAGGCAATGCGGTTCAGCGCCAGTTCAAGGCGGTCGGCCGGGTTCTGGTCATGATGCCGGTTCTGGCCGTTTTCCGCAGGGCCTGTATCAGCAGGCCCGGCATCCGAAGGCGTGTGCGCCATGTCGTGCTCCGGTGGCATGATAATGTCAGACACGTTCATCCTTTCCCGCATTCCTCCCCTTGAACTGATCGCGCGATGGCGTTTCAACGTCAAGCATGATCGACAAACAAGACCATTGTGTGCCCGACCTTCCGCATGTGGTCATTAGCTGCGCGCGGGATCTGGCGCAGGTCATGGCGGTGTTGGCCTCATTACGTGTGGACTGCGCAGTGGTTTCGCCACCGGGGGCGGGGTGTTTCATGGGGGTGCCATGGTGGGCCGCCCTTACGGCTGGCTGCCCCCTGCCTTCCATGCTGGACTGCGGACAGGCCGCGGGCCATGCCGCAGCGGCCCTGCGTGCGGGCATGAAGCATGTGATTGTCAGCGCAACGCCCGCGCAGCAACATGCGCTTGCATCGCTGGCGCAGGCCACGGGCGGCCATGTGCTGTCCCGCCGCCCCGTGGCGCTGGACCTTCCGGCGCGTAACGCATGCGACACGCTGGAACGATACCTGTGCGCCCGTAACCTGACGTGACACGACGCCCATGCGGGGGGTGTTCGCCGCCCGCGCGGTGGCATAGGATCGACCCGACATGACCGATTGCCAGCTTTACCTCATCACGCCCGAATCGCTCGATCCCGTGGCGTTCGCCCCCCTTCTGGCCGAAGCGCTGGATGCCGGCCCCGTTGCCGCCGTCCAGCTTCGCCTGAAAAACGTGACGGACGACGCCATCCGCCATGCCGTGGCGGTGCTCCAGCCCGTGGCGCATGCGCGCAATGTCGCCTTCATCCTCAATGACCGCCCTGATCTGGCCGTTGCCTGCGGCTGTGACGGCGCGCATGTGGGTATGGAAGACATGGACGTGGCCGAAGCCCGCCGTGTGCTGGGCGATGACCTGCAACTGGGCGTGTCATGCTATGACAGCCGTGACATGGCCCTGCGCGCGGGTGAGGAAGGGGCTGACTACATAGCCTTTGGCGCGTTCTTCCCTTCACCCTCCAAGGAAACGGAAGTCCGTGCCGATCCGGCCCTGCTGACGTGGTGGAGCAGCATGATCGAACTGCCGGTCGTGGCCATTGGCGGCATAACGCCAGCCAACTGCGCGCCGCTGGTGCAGGCGGGGGCGGATTTCCTGTGCGTCATCAGCGCCGTCTGGTCCCATCCCGATGGGCCCGGCGCTGGTGTGCGGGCGATGAACGCCGCCATCGACGCCGCCTGAACCGCAACCGCACCCGACAGGCCGCCATCACCCGCAGTGCGGCGGCATGGCTATGCCCCGTCGCCCATCCACTGCACATCGGCAATACGGGGCGTGCCGGCAGCCAGCATCACCAGCCGGTCAAAGCCCAGCGCGATGCCTGCGCACGGCGGCAGGCTGTCCAGCGCCGCAAGGAAGGCTTCGTCCAGCTTCCAGTCCAGTCCCGCAACGTCGGGATACAGTCCGGCCCGCCGTGCGCGGTCTTGTGCAAAACGCTGGCGCTGTTCGGTGCTGTCGGTCAGTTCCTCGAACGCATTGGCAAGCTCGATTCCGCCTGCATAAAGCTCGAAACGCAGCGCCACGCGCGGGTCTGCCGGGTTCCGGCGGGCAAGGGCGGCCTGACTTGCGGGCCAGTGCGTCAGGAATGTGGGCCGCGTACGACCGATATGCGGTTCGACGCAGGCCATCATCAGGCGGAAGAACAGGTCCTCCCACGTCTCGTCCTTACGTAATGCGCAGCCCGCGGCTGCGGCCAGAGCCGCGGCATCCCCTTCGGTTGCCAGAATATCCACGCCCGCATGACGCAGGAATGCTTCCGCCACGCTCAGCCGTTCAAACGGGGCTGCGATAGCGATGGTATCCGTCCCCACCCCGACACTGGGGGGCAGGACCGCACGCAGCAGGGTTTCCGTCTCGTCCATCAGCGTCGCAAGCGTCGCGCCGGGCCGGTACCATTCCAGCATGGTGAATTCATGCGCATGCAGCCTGCTGCCTTCCGCGTTCCGCCACACGCGCGCAAGCTGGTACACGGGCAGGCCCGTTGCCGCGACGATGCGCTTCATGGCGAATTCGGGGCTGGTATGGAGCCAGAGCGGCTCAACCGTGCCGTCCACCCGCTCGCGTTCCGTGCGGAACACCTTCAGATGTACTTCCTCACCCGGAGTCGGAACCGCGTAGGGCGTTTCCACTTCCATGTAGCCACGGGCATCGAAAAACGCCCGCACGCCACGCAGCACAAGGTTGCGCCGCACAAGGAAGGGCAGCCGGTCGGCAATGCGGGCCGGATCGGGACGGGAACGGACAGAATCGGGCATGGGACGGGATCTCCGGTTGCAGCGAATACGGCGGCGCAGTACAGCCCCGGCATGACATCCACGGTCAACCCTTCCACACCCCGGCGCACGGACGCCCGCCGCACGCTGCGCAGCGTGGCGGACCTGCTTGATGCGGGTCTGGTCACGCCAGAACAGGCACCGGAACTGGAACAGGTGGCCCGGCAGTATGCCACCGCCATTCCCCCCGCTTTTGCCGCCCTGATCGAGACGCCCGACGACCCGATCGCGCGGCAGGTCATCCCCGATGCCGCCGAATGCCATACCGAAGCGGTGGAAGACCCGGACCCCATCGGTGATGACGCCCTTTCCCCCGTACCGGGCATCGTGCATCGCTATGCCGACCGCGCGCTGCTCAAACCGCTGCTGGTCTGCCCGCTATACTGCCGCTTCTGCTTCCGCCGCGAACATGTCGGCCCCGGCGGCGGGGTACTGGATGATGCGGCGCTGGCCCGCGCGCTGGACTGGCTGCGCACGCATACGGACATTCATGAAGTCGTGATGACGGGGGGTGATCCCCTCATGCTCTCGCCACGCCGCATGCGCGCCATCATCGCGGCCCTGGAAACGATGGATCATATCCACACCATCCGCATCCATACCCGCGTGCCGGTGGCGGACCCCGCGCGTCTGGACGACGCCATGGCCGATGCGCTGGACACCACGCGCTCCATGTGGGTGGTGGCGCATATCAATCACGCCCGGGAACTGACACCGCAGGCGCGCGCGGCCATCCGCCGGGTGCAGGCCCGCGCCATTCCCGTTCTGGGCCAGTCGGTCCTGCTGCGCGGGGTCAATGACACGCCCGATGCGCTGGAAGCCCTGCTGCGCGCGCAGGTCTCGGCCCGCATCCGCCCGTATTACCTGCACCAGCTTGACCCCGCACCTGGCACCGCGCGTTTCCATGTACCCATCCGCGAGGGGCAGCGCCTGCTGGCTTCCCTGCGTGGGCGGGTCACGGGTATTGCATGGCCAACCTATGTGATCGATATTCCGGGTGGGTACGGCAAGGTACCCATAGCGCCCGACTACCTGCATACCGGGGCGGATGGCTACCTGCGGGTCACGGCACCCGATGGCGCAATCCACCGGCTTGCACGGGAACGGGGCTGAAAAGACAGCGCGCAACCTTGCCCTTCCGCGCCGGGGACGCTAGAAGCCGAACCGCCATACTTCCCACAACCATTACAGGGACCACCATGAAGCAGCAGGCAAACCTGATCCGCGCCGGACAGGTTATTGAGCACGACGGCCGTCGCTGGACGGTCCTGAAGCAGCAGATCATCACCCCGGGCAAGGGCGGCGCGTTCATCCAGGTGGAAATGCGCGACCTCAAGACCGGTAACAAGACCAACGAACGCTGGCGCACCGCCGACACCGTTGAACGCCTGATGACCGAGGAGAAGGAATACACCTACTCCTACATGGACGGCGACAACATCGTGCTGATGGACCCCGAGACGTTCGAACAGCTTCTGCTGCCGCTGGAACTGCTGGGCGATCAGGCTCCGTTCCTGCAGGACAACATGACGCTGGTCCTGAACCTTGTCGAAGGCGACCCGGTCGGTGTTGTCCTGCCCGCGCAGGTCACGCTTGAGGTGGTCGAGGCCGATCCCGTGGTCAAGGGCCAGACGGCAAGCTCGTCCTACAAGCCCGCGCGCCTGTCCAATGGCGTCAAGACCATGGTGCCCCCCTTCATCGAAGCGGGTGAGCGCATCGTGGTCCGCACCGAGGACAGCACCTACGTCGAGCGCGCCAAGTCCTGACCACCCACCGGCCGGTGCGGGTCGTCCCGCGCCAGCCACTTTTCCAGACCCCTACCTTCATCCCACCGCACGAACCAGACAGGACCGATCACCGTGGCAATGCGACTCTCTCCCCATATGACGGTGATGCAGAACGCTGCCCAGAAGGCTGCACGCCGTCTTCTGCGTGACTTCAACGAAGTCGAGCAGCTTCAGGTCAGCATCAAGGGCCCTGGCGATTTCGTGTCGCAGGCCGACCTGCGGGCCGAAACCACCATTCACGAGGAACTGGCCCGCGCGCGCCCCGGCTATGCCTTCCTGATGGAAGAAAGCGGTGCGTCGGGAAGCGAAGGCTGGACGTGGCGCTGGGTTGTCGATCCGCTGGACGGCACGACCAACTTCCTGCACGGGCTGCCGCACTGGGCCATTTCCATCGGCCTGCAGCGCCGCCTGCCCGATGGCACGATCGAGATCGTGGCCGGTCTGGTCTACAACCCCGCCGCCAACGAGATGTTCTGGGCCGAAAAGGGCGTGGGCGCCTTCCTCAACGATCGTCGCCTGCGCGTCTCCGCCCGTCGTTCAATGCAGGAATCGCTGTTCGCCACCGGCATCCCGTTTGCGAAGGTTTCAGCACGCAACCGCCTGTCCTTTGCCCGCACGCTGGGCGCGCTCATGCCACAGGTGGCCGGCATCCGCCGATTCGGCGCAGCAGCACTCGACCTCGCATGGGTCGCGGCAGGCCGGTATGACGGTTACTGGGAACTGGGCATCAAGCCGTGGGACTGCGCCGCCGGTATCCTGCTGGTGCGTGAGGCCGGTGGTTACGCCACCAATCCCGCGGGCGAAGACCTGAACGACCTGCCCGCGTCGATCGATGCGGTGGTGGGCAACCCGCACCTGCACGCCCAGTTGCGCGAACTGGTCGCCAGCAGCATCGACTGAGGCCAATGCTGCAACCGGCCTGTTTTGCCGATTGCAGCATCCCCCGTCCCCCGGTAGCCTGCCGGGGCAATGCAGCATCTATCCCTTCCCTTCTTCCGACGTTCCCTGCATGGGCTGGCCCTGCTTGGTGTCGCCACATGCGGGCTGTGCGGTCTGGCCACGCCCACGCATGCGCAGGTTACGACCAGCAGGAGCGCGCTTGATGCCCTTGGCGCGCCCCAGCATCCCGCAGCCACCCCGCATGAGGGTGGCACAACCGCGACCGCAACGGGTCCGGGCGGGGATGTACCGGGCAGCCATGCCCCCGCAAGCGCCATAGCCTCCCCTGCCGCCCTTGCATCGCTGCCACCAATCGCCACGAAGCCGCCTGACAATCCCGTGCTCCGGCCGCCGGAACTGCATGTCCCGCAGCATCCCTTCCCGCCCCCGCCGGAGGTCAAGGCCAATCCTGATGCCCGTGGACGCGCGGAACGGATTCCCGGCGGCACGCGCCTGCACTTCACCAGCCAGTCGGCGGACATGAATTCCCGCATGATTACGGCCCTGCAAACATTTGCCACAGTCATGGCGAAACTGCCCGATCAGCATGTGATCGTGGCCGCGTATGGCGAGGGACGGCAGGATGATCCGTCCACGCCCCGCCGTGTTGCGCTGTCGCGCGGGCTGGCGGCGCGTTCGGTGCTGATCCATGCGGGCGTGGCCCCCACGCGCATCTATGTCCGCGCCATCGGCCTCCCCGATGAAAACGCGCATGGTGCGGGCGCGGATTGTATTGACGTCACCCGTTCCGGTGTGGTGGCCTCGGACACTACAGGTTCATCTGCGCATTAAGGAAATCACTGCGTGACACGTCCGACGACCTATCTTGTACGGGTTCTGCTGTTTCTTCTGGCGGTCGGGGGTGTCACAGCCCTGCTTTCCTCCACACTTTATCAGGCATTCTGCAACAATCCCTATCTCGACGGGCTGATCGTCGGCATCCTCCTGCTGGGGATCGGGTGGAACATCACCATGATCCTGCGCCTGGTGCCCGAGGTCCGGTGGGTCAACATCCTGCGCCATCCACGTGACGGACTGACGACACCGCCGCCACCGCGCCTGCTGGCCCCGATGGCGTCCATGCTGGCAACGCACGAGAAGGGCCGCAGGCTGACCCTGTCCGCCCCGGTCATGCAGTCCCTGCTGGACAGCCTGTCCGCCCGCCTGGACGAAGGACGCGAACTGTCGCGTTACCTGACGGGGCTGCTGATCTTCCTTGGCCTGCTGGGCACGTTCTACGGCCTGCTGCTGACCGTGGGGTCCATTGCGGATGTGATCGGCAACATGAGCGTGGGCAGCGGCGACATGAACGTCATGTTCGACCAGCTCAAATCCGGGCTGGCCGGACCGCTGCATGGCATGGGCACGGCGTTTTCGGGGTCCATGTTCGGGCTGGCGGGCGCGCTGGTTCTGGGCTTTCTGGACCTGACGGCAGGACAGGCGCAGACCCGGTTTTTCAACGAACTGGAAGAATGGCTGGCCAGCATCACGCGCCTGTCTGCCGGCGGGCTGCAGGTTGGCGGCAGTGACGCGACGGTTCCCGCCTATGTGCAGGCACTGCTTGAGCACACGGCCGAGAACATGGACAAGCTTCAGGTCCTGCTTTCACGCAGCGAGGAGACACGCGCGCAGGAACACCGCCTGCTGACCGCGCTGAACGACCGGCTGGTGCAGATGACCGACAGGAGTGGTGAAGACCACCTGCAGGGCATCGAATCCCTTCTGGCGCGGCTGGTACAGGAATCGGCGGCGGGACGGGAGCAGATGGTGACAGACATCCGCAATGACCTGCGCCTGCTCGCGCGCACCATTGCTGCCAGCGCCCCCGGAAAGAACCCTTCCGCCTCCTGACCGCATATTAAGGTTCATCCCATGGCGCGCCGCTCCCGTCGCTCGATCCGTTCCGAACTCAACGCCTGGCCCGGCTATGTCGATGCGCTGTCAACGCTGCTGATGGTCATCATCTTCGTGCTGCTTGTTTTCGTGCTGGGGCAGGCTTTCCTGTCGGTAGCACTGAACAAGCGCCAGCAGGCGCTGACCCAGCTTGAACATGAAGTTGCCAAACTGGGGCAGATGCTCTCGCTTGAGCGCAGTCATACCAGCGCGCTCCAGCATGAGGTCGCAGGTCTGCAGAAAACCCATGAGGCGGACGCCGCGACCGCAACATCCCTGACCGCGCAGCTTAACCAGCAGACCAGCGAGCGCGACAACGCGCAGGCCCGCGCCACCGCGCTGGATGAGCAGGTCGCCCAGCTACGCCAGCAGCTCAGCGCGCTTTCCACCGCGCTGGATGTGACGGAAAACGACGTGCGGGAGCGCGACAGGAAGATTGACGCGCTTGGCATGCAGCTCAATGTCGCGCTGGCGGAAAAGGTGGAACAGCTACAGCATTACCGTTCCGAATTCTTCGGGCGGCTGCGCGACGTATTGCAGGGCCACAAGGGCGTGCAGATCGTAGGCGACCGCTTTGTGTTCCAAAGCGAGGTGCTGTTCCCCCCCGGCGGGGCCGAGCTGTCACCCGAAGGGGTGAAGGAGATCAGGATTCTGGCGCAGACCCTGCGGCAGATCGCGCAGCAGATTCCGTCTGACGTACCATGGATACTGCGCGTGGACGGCCATGCCGACCGTCAGCCGATCCACACCGCCTTCCCCAGCAACTGGGAACTGTCATCCGCCCGCGCCATCACGGTGGTCAAGCTGCTGATTGCGGAAGGGATCGATCCGCACCATCTGGCCGCAACCGGCTTTTCGGATTACCAGCCGCTGGACCACGGCACGACACAGGAAGCCTTTGCCCATAACCGGCGCATCGAATTCCGCCTGACGGATCGCTAGGGGCGATCATACAGCCGTCTTTCGGTCCAGAACTGATCGCCAGTCGGTTTCTTTTGGGGCGTGGGATAGATGCCGGACCGGATGTACGGTTCGGGTCCTGCGCTCTTCCAATGGATGTAATCCGCAGTACCCATTGGTGAATCTTTTTTCAAAAAGCTTCAGGCAACACCGCCTTTTTGAAAAAGGCGCGCCCAAAAACTTCTTCTATTTTTTATCGACGGATTGTTTGAAGGCCGCTTTTACTCAGGTCGGCTGGCCAAAGGCCTTAAGCCGCAGGCGTTCGGTTTCATGGGCGGCATCGGGCGTTGTGGGATCAAGTTCCACCACATGCTGCCATGCCTTCCACGCCGCCAGCCAGTCGCCGCGCTGCTGCTCGGCATTCACAAGAATCTTCCACGCCATGATATCGCGCCCGTCATGATGCAGCGCCACGCCCAGATCCGCCACGGCACCATCAGGATTGGCCGCCGCCAGACGCGCCTGCGCACGGTTGCGCCACAGCACTTCCACATCGGGCTGAAGCAGCAGGGCATCATCCATGTCCTGCGTCGCATCCAGCGGGCGCTGGGCGTTCAGGTCATCCTGCGCGCGACGCAGCAGCAGGGTGGTGGTGGGGGCCAGATCCTTTATGCGCAACTGCTCGATCCGCCCCAGCAGATCACGTGCGGCCTGCACGCTGGCCGCATGCGCCAGTTCCGTTTCCAGCCCGTCAATTCCCGTACCGGCCTGCTGCCGGCTACTGGCATAACCGCGGGCCGGTGGCCCTGCATGCTGGCCCAGATCATGGGGCGGGGTCACATCGGAGGCCTGCGCGGGTAACAGACCGGCGGCAACAAGCAGGGGTACGCACGAAAAGCCACGCAAACAGGCTTTTAAAAACCTGTCTACGCAGCTTTGCGGCTGTCTGAAGAAAATGCTGACGGACAAAACGCCGTCCGGCACAATCAGCCCTGACGGGCCTTCATGCGCGGGTTCTTCTTGTTGATGACATAGACCTTGCCACGGCGACGGACCACGCGGCAGTCCTTGTCGCGAACCTTTGCCGATTTCAGGCTGTTTCTGATTTTCATGATCCGACCCTCGACTAGCGGCGGAATACCGCCAAAGAGGCGCCCGAATACCCCTGCCTGCGCCAAGAGTCAACTCCATGGCCGGATTCTGGTGGTTTTTATAGCAGCGAATTCGCCTCCGGGATGGAATCGGGCACGAAAAACGGGGCGATGGTATGAAAATCCGTCGCACGTGGCGAACGCGGCCGCCATGCAAGCCCGATGGTGCGCCATGCCTGCGCCCCCGTTACGGGCCTGACCGCCAGAAGCTGCCCATCCAGCAGGGGAGAATCGACCGCAAGCTGCGGCACCAGCGCCAGCCCCATGCCCGCGGCCACCATTTCCAGCATTGTGTAAAGGGACGTCACCGCACAGGTGGCATCCTCCCCGTTCTGGCTCCAGCCGCGCACCTGACGGCACATGGCCAGCGTCTGGTCGCGCAGGCAGTGCCCGTCCTCCAGCATGATCATGTTTTCATGCACGATGCTGTCCACCGGCACCGATGGCAGTTTCGCCAGCGGATGGTCACGCGGCATGACCAGCATGAACGGGTCGCGCCACAGGGGCAGCGTCTCGCTATCATCACAGTCGCAGGGCATGGCCAGCAGCACCAGGTCCAGCCTGCCCAGCGCCAGCTTTTCCATCATGTTGTGGGTCATGTCCTCATTGAGCGAAAGCCGGAGCTGCGGATAGGCATGCGGCAGCCGACGGACCAGCGAGGGCAGGACAAACGGCCCGATGGTGGGAATGACGCCGATGCGCAGCAGTCCGCTCATCGGTTCGCGCGCCGCCACGGCTACATCCAGCACGCCCTGAAGGGCATCAAGGGCGATACGGGCGCGGGCCAGCACCTTGTCCCCCAGCGGGGTGAACACGACCTTCTTGCCGACATCGCGGTCAAGCAGCCTTGCATCCATCTGGCGCTCAAGGGCCAGTATCCCGGCTGAAAGCGTGGACTGGGTCACGGCGCAGGCCCGTGCCGCCCGGCCGAAATGACGCAGTTCGGCCAGAGTGACAAGATAACGCAACTGCTGGGCGGAAGGCATCGGCAGCATCGGTAATTCCGATCAGGCATATGTGGATTATTCCCCATCACGATAGCATTACCGTCGGCACGGATACAGGCTGCCAGTCGTAACGCTGCCACCCGGGCAGCCTGCTTCCACACGGAAAGGGCCTGCGCATGCCCTGCTGCCAGCAAAACGCCCTCAACATGATGTTCAGGACGTTTTTTTTCGTCTGCCCTGTTGCCATGACGGGACCGGCCTGTTATTTGCCCTTTCACCGAACGGTTGCAGCCCCACGGGGCGGCAGCGGATGCGGGTGTAGCTCAGTTGGTTAGAGCGCCGGCCTGTCACGCCGGAGGTCGCGGGTTCGAGCCCCGTCACTCGCGCCATTTTACGGTGCCCTCCCCACATAATATCTATCTGCCCTGCTGCAGCCTTGCACGGCCCCTGTATGCCACGCATGCCTGACGCATTGCGTCATCTGCCAGACAGGATCAGTCTGTCCGCCATTCCGTGCTGATGGATGCAGAAAAATGACTGATCTCTTTACCCCCTACACACTCAGGGGCACGACCCTGCGCAATCGCATCGTGGTCTCGCCCATGTGCCAGTACATGGCGGTCGATGGTGTCGTGAACGACTGGCATCATGCGCATTACGCGGCGCTGGCGCGGGGCGGCAGCGGACTTGTGGTGGTGGAAGCGACCGCCGTTTCACCAGAAGGACGGATCACCCCCGGATGCCTCGGGTTATGGAACGATGCACAGGCCGAAGCCTTTCGCCCACTGGTGCGCGCCATGCGTGACGCGGGGGCGGTGCCGGGCATCCAGATTGCCCATGCGGGCCGCAAGGCCAGCGCCAACCGCCCGTGGGAAGGAGACGATTCGATCGCAGCCGATGACCCGCGTGGCTGGGAAACCATCGCCCCTTCGGCCCTGGCCTTTGGCGCGGGACTGCCCAAGGTGCCGCGCGCCATGACGGTGGCGGATATTACCCGCGTGCGGCAGGATTTCGTGGCGGCGGCGAAGCGGGCGCGCGATGTGGGCTTTGGCTGGCTCATGCTGCATTTCGCCCATGGCTATCTG
This sequence comes from Komagataeibacter saccharivorans, assembly GCF_003207825.1. Lineage (GTDB taxonomy): Bacteria > Pseudomonadota > Alphaproteobacteria > Acetobacterales > Acetobacteraceae > Komagataeibacter > Komagataeibacter saccharivorans. Next base: position 36,347 of record NZ_NKTY01000010.1, read on the forward strand.
GGGCAGAGCTTCCTTTCCCCCCATTCCAACCAGCGTGATGACAGTTACGGCGGCAGCCTTGAAAACCGTGCGCGGTTTCTGGTGGAAACCCTGCTGGAAGTACGCACCATCTGGCCGGAGGACCGCCCGCTCAGCGCACGGCTTGGCATGATCGAGTTTGATGGACAGGACGAACAGACGCTTCAGGACGCCATCACGGTTGCCAGGATCTTTCGCGAATCCGGACTGGATTTTCTGGATGTCAGCATCGGCTTTTCAACACCGGCGGCGAAAATTCCGTGGGGACCGTCCTTCATGGCCCCGGTTGCGCGCCGTGTCCGTCAGGAAAGCGGCCTGCCGGTCGCCACAAGCTGGTATCTGGGCAATGCGCAGACCATTGACGGGCTGATCCGCACGGAACAGATCGATCTGGCCATGATTGGCCGCCCCCTGCTGGAAAACCCGCACTGGCCTTACGCCGCTGCCCGCGCGCTGGGCCGTGAGGACGCCCCGTGGGTCCTGCCCGCGCCCTATGCCCACTGGCTGTCGCGCTACCGCTCCCTTTAGGCCAGATCAGGCGGGATTGCGCCTTCAGGCGCGTCCCGCACCCGCCACATCGAGATAATGCGCCACCAGCGGCATATAGGTCGCGCCAAAGCGGCGCAGATGCACAAGCGCGATCCACAGCCGGTAGATGGCGAAACGCACTTCATACCCCGCCTCAACACCACCATGGGCCGTGTAGAAAGCGGCGCTGGGGCGATCAAATACCCCTGCTGTCGCCAGATCGACCTCCGCATGACCGTAATGGCAGCAGGGGTCGATCAGCCCTGATACCCGGCTGCCCGATACCAGCACGTTCCCGCCCCACAGATCACCATGCAGCAGGGATGGAACCGGTTTGTGCGGCAACAGGTCAGGCAGGCGACGCATCAGGTTTTCAAGCTGGCGGGCAAGGTCCGGTCCGACATGATCCAGATGCACGCCAATGCGGTGACGTGCCCAGAATTCGGGCCAGTTTTCCGTCCATTCATTGCATACCGCCACGTCCCCGAAGGCATGGTCGGCATGCCAGCCATAACGGATTGCATCCCCCTCCGGCCTGCCGGTATGGACCTGCGCCAGCACCCGCCCCAGATCGTCCCAGCATCCCGGCAGCCTGCCATCGGGCGGCAGGTACTGCAGCACAACTGCGTCCTCATCCACCGCCAGAACCTGCGGCACGGGCGCACCGGTCCGGCCAAGGCTGCGGAGCATCGCGGCCTCCTCCACCGGATCGGGACCGTTCTTGACGACAACCTTGCGCCCGTCATTGAGATAGAGGAGCAGCGTCTGCGCCGTATCCCCGCCCTGCAGCGGATGCCAGTTCCATATCTGCGCCCCCAGCAGGGCAGCGCCGTGGCGGGCCAGACGGGTCATGACCGGCGCTGCAGCTTCCTGACCAAGGCTTCGACCCCCGCCATGACATCCTGCCAGGTCGTGTCAAAGCCGCTGGCGCTGCCGTAATAGGGGTCAACCACATCGCGCCCTTCCATGCCCGGCACGTGATCCATCAGCAGCGAGACTTCCGCCCGGTAACCAGCAGGACGGATGGACAGCAGATATTCCAGATGGCTGGCGTCCAGGGCGATGATATGGGTGAAACGGTCGAAATCAGCCACCTTGACCACCCGCGCACGATAGCCACTGATATCGATCCCGTGCCTGCGGGCCACGGCGCAGGCACGCCGGTCGGGTGGAGCACCTGCATGCCAGTTGCCCGTGCCCGCCGAATCGACCGTGACCGCCAGCCCCGCCTGCCGGGCGGCATGGCGGAAGGCGCCTTCTGCCAGCGGGGAGCGGCAGATATTGCCGGTACAGACGAACAGGACAGCAGGCGACTCGGTCATTTATTCCCGTCCGGCGGCATTGCGTTCAGGAAATTTCTGTTTCAGCAGGCCAAGGGTCTCGGCGATGAGTTCGGCCGGTGTCGCCTCCAGATGCACGACAACGGGATGCTCATCCGCCGTCGGCGGCTCCAGCGTGGCAAGCTGGCTGGGCAGCAGGCTGGCGGGCATGTAATGTCCCCGCCGCCGACGCAGGCGATCGTACAGGGTCGATTCCGGTATTTCCAGATAGACGAACACGATATCCGCAGCCCCGTCGGCCCGCAGCAGGTCACGATAGGACCGCTTGAGCGCGGAGCAGGTCAGGATACCCCCCTGACCCGACTTCACACGTTCCAGCAGCCATGTGTGGCAGGCTTCCAGCCATGGCGTGCGGTCGGCATCGGTCAGGGGAATGCCTGCGGCCATCTTCTGTACGTTGGCGCGGGGATGCAGCAGGTCCCCTTCCTGATACGGCCAGCCCAGAAGGTTGTGCAGCCCTTCGGCAAGGGTGGTCTTGCCGCAGCCCGAAACGCCCATGACGACCAGCACCAGCGGCCGGATGCCCTGATCCTGCAACCCCGGCCCGGTCATGCCACGCGCAGCCGCTGCAGGCCATCCACCGTGGCAACGATCACTTCCGACGTGCGGCCGATGAACAGCCCGGTCTCGATCACGCCGACGATCCCGTCCAGTCGCCGCTGCAGTTCGACCGAATCGGCAATTTCACCGAAATGGCAGTCGAGGATCATGTTGCCCCCGTCTGTTACGAACACATTGCCGCTGCGGTCCAGGCGCTGGGTCACGCGCGCGCCCAGACCTTCAAGCTGGCGGGCCGTGCTGGTCCACCCGAAGGAGGCGACTTCCACCGGCACCGGCACGCGCGCGCCCAGCCGGTCGACCAGCTTGCTGTCATCCACCACCACGACGAATTTGCGTGAAGCCGCCGCCACGATCTTTTCACGGAACAGCGCCCCGCCCAGCCCCTTGATGAGGTTGAGGGAACCGCGTTCCACCTCATCCGCACCGTCGATGTCTATGTCGATCTGGGGATGGGTTGCGAACGTCACCAGTCTGATCCCGTGCGAACGCGCCTGCTCGGCTGAGCGTTCGGATGTGGGAATCGCGCAGAACCGCAGCCCTTCGGCCCAGCGGCGGCCCAGTTCCTCGATCATGAAGGCGGACGTGCTGCCGGAACCCAGGCCGACAACCATGCCTTCCGTGACCATGTCGGCCGCTTCGATCGCGGCCTGCCGCTTCAGTTCTGCCCTCGGGTCCGTAGTGTGGGTGGACATGCGCTGTTTCCTCTGCTGCGGGGCATCCCTTTCCCGGGTGCCCCGTCATTCTTATTTGCGTAACGCGTATCCAGGCGGCCAGATACGCTTCTCCGCACTTATTGCCCTGCTGCCGCCTTGTCCATAAGCCAGATGAGTTCGCCTTCGGTTGTGATGTGGCTGGCCGGTTCCGCCGGATCACCCGCGCGCACTTTCGCAAAGGCTTCCTGCTTGCCCGCGCCCGCCAGCATGAACACTACATGGCGGCTGGAATGGATGGCGGGATAGGTCAGGGTCAGGCGCGTATGCGGCGCGTCATCGGGCACGCAGGTCGAAACCCACAGCTTCGTTTCCTTCAGCACCGGCTGGCGGGGGAAAAGCGATGCGGTATGCCCGTTATCCCCCAGCCCCAGCATCACCACATCAAATAGCGGGCGACCCGGTTCAAGCGTGCTGCCGCCATAGACCTTTTCCAGTTCCGCCTGATACGCCGCCGCCGCCTGCACCGGATCGCCCGATGTCGGCATGGGATGCACGTTGGCGGGCGGCACGGGAACGTGGGCCAGCATTTCGGTCTCGACCATGTGGTAGTTGCTGGCCGGATCGCTGTCGGGCACGAAACGCTCGTCCCCGAAGAAGAACTGCGTGTTCGCCCACGGGAAGCGGTCGCGGTAGGCGTCGGATGCAAGGATCTGGTACAGCCGCTTCGGCGTGGACCCGCCCGACAGGGACAGCACGAACGGGCCGTCCTTCTTCGCCAGCGCCTGTTCCGTCAGCCACTTCGCCATATGTTGGGCAATGGCCTCCCCATCGGGGAGGACAACCATCGCGCCCGTTTTCACGTCATGTCCACCGGTCATGTCACGCATCTCCCAGCACGTATTTCTCGATCCCGTTGGCGAACCCTTCCTCCTCGCACGAGGTGGAAACGTATGTCGCCTGCTTCTGCACTTCGGGGCAGGCCTGTCCCATGGCGATCGACATGCCGCTCTTGCGGAACATCAGCACATCATTGGGCTGGTCGCCCAGTGTCACCATCTGCGCCGCAGGAATGCCCAGCAGGCGTTCCAGCGTCATGACCACGCCGCCCTTGTTCGCATCCCTGTTGGTCACGTCCACATAGTACGGCTGCGACAGGGCTGCCGAAGCCGTATCGCCCAGCACCTGCTGCAGGTCGTGTTCAAGCCGTTTCATGAGATCGAGGTCATCGCTGACACCGGTGATCTTGACCACCTGATCCAGCTTTTCTTCCACATTGCCGACCACCGGCGGGAATTTGACCGTCCACTGCTCACGCGCCACATGCGCGGCGTCGGCATTGGAAACGATCCAGTCATTGCCGTTATAGACCCACGGATCGGCCTTGTGATCGCGGATGATGCCAATGACCTTGCGCGCGGTATCAGCAGGCAGCGTGCGGGCCTCGATCACGGTAAAATCGGGCCGGACCATCATGCCGCCGTTGAAGCCTGCGATAGGTTCGGAAATTTTCAGCGGATCGATCACCATCTTCATCCCCTTGGGCGGACGCCCGCTGGTGATGGTGAACAGGATGCCACGTTCGCGCAGGCGTTCGACCGCACGGATGGCACGCGGCGTCAGGATCTTGTCTTTCGTGACCAGCGTGCCATCCACATCCGCCAGCACCAGCCTGATCTGATCGGCCGATGGTTTAACTGCATCCTGTGGCATGTTCTCTCCCTGTCATGTGCCGCGCGATCATGCGCGGGATAGTACGAAACTTTCCATGGCAAACGCCCATCCGTCCTGCGTGTTGGGCCTTGTCACGAAACGGGCATGGGCCTTCACATTATCCGGGGCGTTGCCCATGGCGATGCTGACCCCGGCTTCCTTCAGCATGGGTATGTCGTTGTTCATATCCCCGATGCATGCCGTATTGCGGATATCAGTATCCAGCAGATGCGCCAGTTCTTTTGCCGCATAGCCCTTGTTCGCGCGCGGATGCGTAATATCAAGGTAGATGGGGGAAGACTGGTGTACGCTCGCCCCCCCACCCAGCATGGCCGCCAGTTCACGCTCCACGCCCGGCAGGCGGGCGGGGTCCGCCGAAACGCCCATGATCTTGCCGACATCACTGTAATGCCCGGCAAAATCGTCCACCTGCACCGGGGTGGTGCGGACCACCGCGCATTCATGGTGAACCTGTGGCGTATCGGCGCGTCGCACCAGCCAGTCATGGCCGATGAACAGCCACGGCTCGACCCCGTTGGCCAGCAGGAATTCCACGGCCCGGCGGGCAACATCCGCCTCCAGCGACAGGCGTTCGCGGATCGTGCCATCGGGATCACAGATCAGCCCGCCATTCAACCCGGCTATGGGCGTGCTGATCTTCAGTTCCTTCACGAACTGCATCATCCCGCGCGGGGCACGGCTGCTGACAAGGCTGAGCCGGATTCCCGCGCGTTCCAGATCGCGCGCGGCACTATGGGCGGCGGCTGTGATCTGGCGTTCGGGAGTAATCAGGGTGCCATCGATATCGGATACGACCAGACGGACACCATCCGCCGGAGTAACGGGTATGGACATGGGATTATCCGATCTTCAGCCAGTGGCGGTTGTCGCGGGCCAGCAGGGCATCGGCTGCGGCGGGCCCTTCGCTGCCCGCGGCATAGGGGGCCAGTGTCCGCCCGTCCTGCCCCCAGTCCAGTATCGGCTGCACGGCCCGCCATCCGGCTTCGATATTGTCCGCGCGCTGGAACAGGGTCGCATCCCCGATCATGCAGTCATAGATCAGGGTTTCATATCCGGTGCTTGGCCCTTCGCTGAACCATTCGGCATAGTCGAACTTCATGCGCACACCGCCCAGCCTGACGGCAGGACCGGGAATCTTGGCTGAAAACTGCAGCGTTACCCCTTCGGTCGGCTGGATATGGATGACCATGATGTTGGGGGTCAGGCTTTCCACCGGCGTATCGCGGAACAGGGCATAGGGCGCGGATTTGAAGTGGATTGCGATTTCCGTCTTGCGTGCCGCCAGCCGTTTGCCCGTGCGCACGTAAAACGGCACCCCGGCCCAGCGCCAGTTATCGATCTGGAACTTCATGGCCGCGTATGTCTCGGTCAGGGAATGGGGATCGACCCCCGGTTCCTGCCGGTAGCCGGGCACATCCTTGCCGCCCACGACACCAGCCGCGTACTGCCCGCGCACCACATCCCCGGGCGCCAGGGTGTGGATGGCGTCGAGTACCTTGGTCTTCTCGTTGCGCACCGCATCGGCGTCGAACGAAATCGGGGCTTCCATCGCCGTCATGGCCAGAAGCTGCATGACATGGTTGGGCACCATGTCACGCACGGCACCCGTACCTTCATAGAATTTCGCACGCTGTTCCACGCCCACCGTTTCGGCGGCGGTGATCTGTACGTGATCGATGTTCTGGCGGTTCCATAAGGGTTCGAAAAACCCGTTGGAAAAACGCAGCGCAAGGATGTTCTGGACCGTTTCCTTGCCCAGATAATGGTCGATACGATAGATCTGCTGCTCGTCAAGGGTGTTGAGCAGTCGTGTATTGAGCGCAATCGCCGATGGCAGGTCATGGCCGAACGGCTTTTCCACCACCACGCGGCGGAATGTGTTGCGGCCTTCGGTCACCAGCCCGGCTTCACCCAGCCGGTCCACGATGGGTCCGAAGAAACGCGCGGCAACGGCAAGGTAGAAAATGCAGTTCCGCTCACCTATGGCGACGGCAATATCCTGATAGGTCTGTTCGGTTTCAAAATCGCCCCGCACGTAGCTTATGCGCGGCTCCAGCCAGGTCCATACGTCATTACGCAGGGCTACGGCTTCCGCCCCGCGACGGGCGACGAAATCTTCCAGTGCGGCGTGCATGTTCTGGCGTAGCTGCGCATCGGTCAGATCCGCACGGTCAACCGCGATGACACTGAAACCGTCATCCAGCAGGTCGGCGCAGGCAAGATTGTAAATGGCGGGCAGCAGGAGGCGGTGCGTCAGGTCGCCGCCGCCACCAAAAATGACAAACGACCCCGGCGGACTGCGTCGGGGGGCATTTTCCCGTCCGGCGTCGTCTACCTGCGAGACCGCAGATGCGATGATATTTTCCATTGCAATACTGTTCCTGAACTGTTTTCCGCCTGTGTTCCTCCTCCGGCTGTTCCGGGCGCAGTCATTTGATTGCTGTCTTGTGTTCTGAAACAGCCGGGGGGCCCGGATACGGATGTATCCGGGCGGACCCGGTCAGTTACCGACCGGGAACAGGGTCAGTTATTGGTGCCTTCGATGTGACCGCCAAAGCCGAAGCGCATGGCCGACAGCATCTTTTCGGCAAAGTTGTTGCCCGTGCGCGAACGGAAACGCGTGAACAGCGATGCCGTGATGACGGGAACCGGCACGGCTTCCTCAATCGCGGCTTCGATGGTCCAGCGGCCCTCGCCCGAATCGGCAACGTCACCCTTGTAGTTGGACAGGTCCGGGTTGCCCGCCAGCGCGCTGGCCGAAAGGTCGAGCAGCCACGACGACACCACGCTGCCGCGACGCCAGACTTCGGCAATGTCCGCCATGTTCAGATCAAAGCGCTGTTCTTCGGGCAGGTCGGTGGAGTTCTTGGACTTCATCACGTCAAACCCTTCCGCGAAGGCCTGCATGATGCCGTATTCGATGCCGTTATGGACCATCTTCACGAAGTGGCCCGAACCGGCGGGACCACAGTGCAGGTAGCCCTGCTCCGCACGGGGATCAAAGCCATCCTTGCCGTCGCGGCCCGGCGTGCGCGCAATGTCGCCAATGCCCGGTGCCAGGGCGGACAGGATGGGATCGATGTAATCGGTCGCGGCCTTGGTGCCGCCGTACATCATGCAGTAGCCACGCTCCAGCCCCCACACGCCACCGGATGTGCCGACATCGATGTAATCAATGCCTTTCTTCACCAGTTCAGCGGCGCGGCGGATATCGTCCTTGTAGAAGGAGTTGCCACCGTCGATCACGATGTCACCCGGTCCCATCAGCGTACCGAGTTCCTGTACCGCCTGTTCCGTCACCTCGCCTGCGGGCAGCATGAGCCAGATCACCTTGCGGCCTGACAGCTTGCCAACCATGTCCTTGAGGCCGGTGGCCGGGGTGGCGCGACCGGCTTCGGCCTGTTCGCACACTTTCGCGGTAACGGCGGAATCGCGATCATAGGCCACCACATCATGACCGTGGCGTGTCAGGCGGATGGAAATATTGCCGCCCATCTTGCCAAGACCAACAATACCGATTTGCATAATCAAACACTCCTGAAGATGGGGTTAAGGCTGTATGCCTACCGCCTTCGTGACCATTTCCCAATGACCGTTATCAAAAACCCGCCCCTCCGGGGGAGGGACGGGTCCGTAAATGTGGATTACACCGCGCGGGCGATATCCTGGGCCAGTTTCTCAAGCCCTGATTTCAGATCGCCATGGATATGGACGCGCAGCACGCGACGCCCCCGTTCGGCCAGTACTTCCATGTCACCACGGGCCTGCGCCTCCTTCACGATGCCGAAAGTGTATTTCTCACCCGGCACGGGCAGGTTTACGGCGTCATCGCATGTGATCTGCAGGAATACGCCGGTGTCGGGGCCCCCCTTGTAGGCCTGTCCGGTCGAATGCTGGAAACGGGGACCGAATTCCGCCGCCGTCGCCACCTTCAGCGCATCGCGCAGGCCAAGGCGGACCGTCTGTATCCATTCCCGCGTTGCGGTATCACGGTCGATATAGGCCAGCAGGGCCACGTAATCACCCGCCTTCGCACGGGCGAAATGGGCCTTCAGGATCGCATCCGCCGACGTACCGCCCTTCAGCGCCGCCGCGTTTTTCGGATCGGCATAGAAGGCAAACGGGCCATCCTTCGCAAACGGCTCGTACGGCGGCAGCTTGCCGGTTTCGTTATAGGCGGTGGTGATCTTCTTGGTTTCGATCTTCGACGCCTCGACATCGGGCTGGTTGAAGGCGTTGATCCCGATGATCGAACCCGCGACAGCGGTCGCGAATTCCCAGCGGAAGAACTCTTCCAGCACCTGACGGCGTTCATGCAGTTCGATGGTCACGACCGGCTCACCCGCTTCGGCCAGCGCCGCGAAGGCCGCATCCTGCTTCGGGCAGGGATCTTCAGCCAGACGCAGGTAAATGAAGACCCGGTCCTTGCCATACACGTCGGGCCTGCCGATGGTCTCGTCATCGATGGGGATCAGGCCGCGGCCTTCCTTGCCCGTCGATTCCGCCAGCAACTGCTCCAGCCATGCCCCCATGTCGTAAATGCCGGGGGATGCGATGATGGTCACCTTGTCGCGCCCGAAATCGCGCGCGGCCACACCCAGCACGCTGCCCAGCACCACACCGGCATTGCGCGCGGGCGGGACGGAAGCGGCGCATGACTTTTCGCCATACAGGGCAGATTCCAGCAGCAGCCTGAGCGGCAGACCAGCGATGGCGGCGGGCACCAGCCCGAAATCGGACAGCACGGAATACCGGCCCCCGATCTGCTTTTCGCCATAGAAGATTTTCCAGAAACCGTCCTTCTTCGCCACGTCTTCCATGTGCGATCCGGGATCGGTCACGGCAACGAAGTGAGATCCGGCCCTGTCCCCCAGAACCTTCTTCGCTTCATCGAAGAAATAGGCCTTGAGGATGTTCGGCTCCAGCGTGCCGCCCGACTTGGACGAGACGATGAACAGGGTCTTGGAAATATCGATCTTTTTTTCGAAATCACGGATCTGCTGCGGGTCCGTGCTGTCGAGGACATACAGGTGCGGGAAGCCTTCATGCTTGCCGAATGTCTGGGCCAGCACTTCCGGGCCAAGGCTGGAACCACCCATGCCCAGCAGCAGCGCATCGCGGAAACCGCGTGCTTTCACTTCCGCCTGGAATTCCTCGAACTTCGACAGGGCTGCAATCTGGTCATCGGTGATGTCCAGCCATTTCAGCCAGCTTGCCTCATCCTGACCGGTCCACAGTGTTGCGTCCCGGTTCCACAGGCGACGCACCTTGCCCGCCTTGCGCCATTCCTCCAGTTCCGCATCAACGGCCTTGTGCAGATCGGCAGGCAGCTTCAGTGCCGTGGACGTAACCTTCTTGCCAAGGAATGCCGCCTGTTTGGCCGCGACCGACCCCAGCAGGTCGTCAAACGCATCCGCGAAGGAGGCGACACCTTCATCAACCAGCGTCGTGGTCACGCCATCGAGGTCAAGGCCCAGACGTTCAGCTTCCGCCAGCACCTTACGCGCGCCAGCCACATCCTGCGTCAGGGTTTCAGCCACCTTGCCGTGGTCACGGAAGGCATCGAACGTGGCAGGCGGGATGGTGTTGACCGTCTCCGGCCCGATCAGGCCATCGACATACAGCACGTCGCTGAAGGACTTGTCCTTCGTACCGGTGCTGGCCCACAGCAGGCGCTGCGGATGGGCACCGGCATCGGCCAGCTTCTTCCAGCGCGGGCTTGCCGTCACTTCCTTCCAGTATTCATAGGCCATCTTGGCGTTGGCGATGGCGACCTTGCCGCGCAGCGCCTTCAGGCTGGCCGCTTCCCTGTCGCCTGCGCCGACGCGGGTATCGATTTCCTTGTCGATCTTCACATCGATACGGCTGACGAAGAAGGAGGCGACGCTGGCGATGCCCTTCACGCTCTCGCCACGGGCGAGGCGTTCTTCCAGCCCGGCGATATAGGCTTCCAGCACTTTTTTGTAGGCATCGATCGAGAACAGCAGGGTGACGTTGATGCTCAGACCCTGCGCGATGGCGGCCTTTACGGCGGGAACGCCTTCGTCAGTGCCGGGAATCTTGATCATGAGGTTGCGGGCATCAACCGCTTTCCACAGGCGCAGGGCCTCATGCAGCGTGCCTTCGGTATCGCGCGCCAGATAGGGCGAGACCTCAAGGCTGACATAACCGTCCACGCCCTTCGTCTGTTCATAGACGGGATAGAGCACCTTCGCCGCCGCGCGGATGTCATCAATGGCCAGCAGTTCATACAGCGTGCCCGCATCGACAATCCGGTGTTCCAGCACCGAGCGGATCTGCGCATCGTAATCCGTGCCCTGACCCATCGCCTTCTGGAAAATGGCCGGGTTGGAGGTCACGCCCTTCAGCCCGTCTTCTTCCACCAGTTTTTTCAGGCTGCCATTCTCAGTATAGGAACGCTGGATGAAATCCAGCCAGGGGGACTGATCATACCGGGCCAGTTCCTTTAGCGGATTTTCCCCACCAGATTCACGCGCAGTCATGGCTGTGCTTCCTTTATCTTCCAGCGACGCGAAAGATTTCCTGTCGCCTTACCAGTTCCTCAGAAACAGTGCAGGCAGGACCAAGGGTCCTGCCTGCTTTCGTCGTATCCTCTATTTTCCGGCCTGCCTGCGGGCGGCGGCCACGACGGCCTCCACCGTGAAGCCGAACTTGACTTCCAGCTTTTCCGCCGGGGCGGATGCCCCGAAGCCGTGCATGACGATCGTCTCACCCGCAAGGCCGGTGTAACGGTCCCATCCAAGCTGTGCCGCCATTTCCACCGCCACGCGCGCGGTGACATCCGGCGGCAGCACACTGTCGCGATAGGATTTGGGCTGGGCCTCGAACAGGTCCCATGACGGCATGGAGACAAGGCGTACCTTGATCCCGTCCGCCTTCAGTTTTTCCGCCGCCTTGATGATCAGTCCGACTTCGCTGCCCGTGGCCATAAGGATCACATCGGGACGCCCCTCGCTATCCGCAAGGATATAGGCGCCTTTTGCCAGACCTGTTGCCGGCGCATAGGTCTTGCGGCAGATGGTTGGCAGGTTCTGGCGGCTCAGCGCCAGCACGCTGGGCCGGTCGCGGATCTGGATCAGCGTGCGCCACGCCTCCGCCACTTCGTTCGCATCGCCGGGGCGCAGCACGGTCACGCCCGGTGTGGCGCGAAGCTGGGCAAGCTGCTCGATGGGCTGGTGGGTCGGGCCATCTTCCCCCACACCGATCGAATCATGCGTGAAGATATAGGTGACCGGCAGCTTCATCAGCGACGACAGGCGGATGGGCGGCTTCATGTAATCGGAAAAGATCAGGAAGCCCGAGCAGTAGGCATGGATGCCATACAGGGCGATACCATTGCTGATCGACCCCATGGCATGTTCACGCACGCCGAAATGCAGGTTGCGCCCGCCATAGGACCCGCCCCATTGCGGCGGCTGGAAATCGCCCGCGCCGTCAAAGGTCAGGTGCGTCTTGGTGGAAGGCGACAGATCCGCCGAACCACCGATCAGCCACGGATAGTTCTTCGCAACCGCATTGAGCACCTTGCCCGAGCTTGCGCGCGAAGCCACACCCTTCGCATCCGTGTCGAATACCGGGATGTCCCTGTCCCACCCTTCGGGCAGGGTGCCCGCGAAGATGTGGTCAAGCTGTACGGCTTCATCGGGATACCGGGCGCGATAGGCCGCGAACAGTTCGTTCCATGCCTTGCTTGCGGCGGCGCCGCGCGTTGCGATCCCCTGCTGGAAATGCGCTTCGACCCCGTCGGGCACATAGAAGTTCCTGTCTTCCGGCCAGCCGTAGAATTTCTTGGTCTCGCGGATTTCTTCCACGCCCAGCGGCGCGCCGTGGGCTTCCGCCGTGCCGGCAAGGTGCGGCGCACCCCAGCCGATGATGGAATGGACGATGATCAGCGTGGGGCGCGACGTTTCGGCCTTGGCTTCCGCCAGCAGGCGGCGGAAGTCACCCGTATCGTTGGCGTCCTTCAGTTCAAGGACGTGCCAGCCATAGGCTTCGTAGCGCTTGTGCACGCTTTCGGTGAAGGCGAGGTCGGTCGAGCCTTCGATGGAAATGCGGTTGCTGTCATAGATCCATGTCAGGTTGCCAAGCTTCAGATGGCCCGCAATGGATGCGGCCTCGCTGGCTACGCCTTCCATGTTGTCGCCATCACCGCACAATGTGTAGATGTGATGGTCAAACAGCTTAAAGCCGGGGCGGTTATAGCGTTCGGCCAGCCATTTTTCCGCAATCGCCATGCCGACGGAGTTGCCGCAGCCCTGACCCAGCGGGCCGGTCGTGGTCTCGACACCGGCGGTATGGTGATATTCCGGATGACCGGGGGTGAGCGAGTCGAGCTGGCGGAACTGCTCAAGGTCTTCCAGCGTCAGGGCCGGGCCGTTGCCCGGCGCCTTCCCCGGACGCACGTCGCGGATACCGGCAAGGTAGATCAGCGAATACAGCAGCATCGACGCGTGCCCGATCGACAGTACGAAACGGTCGCGGTTGGGCCATAGCGGTTCGGCGGGATCATAGTTCAGCACGTCGCGCCACAGCGTATAACCAACGGGGGCGAGCGCCATGGCTGTGCCGGGATGGCCGGAATTCGCCTTCTGCACCGCGTCCATGGACAGCGTGCGAATCGTATTGATGCACAGCGTATCGATATTGGCAGGCATGCTGCCGCCTCCTTCTGGTGCCATCGGGGGAGATGTAAACACGGAACGCATAAAAACCGGCCTCCTTACAGCCATGGTTGATATCCGGGTCAGGCCGGGCAGGACACAGGGGGCCGGACAACCTTTCTTGCTCTTCTTTCCGCAACCACCCGCAGCCTGTCGCCCGCAGGCCACAGAATGGGGGACACGGGGCCAAAAGGCTCTTGACGGCACGCACCTTCTCACGACCTTGGGGCCGGAACAAGCCATCTCATCAAGCCGTTACCAGCGCCATTCGTCCCGGTATCCCCTGCCCTGCTTCCCGGTAGTACCAGCGTATGGTCGGTTATCGGGTTGCACGGGGCCGCCAGCGGGGCCGGATTTGACACGACGGCGCGGCCCCTTTCTCCTGTCCATCCAGAACGCGCAGGCACCATGGAGATCGCGCATGAAGCCGCTGCCCCACAGCGATCACACGGACGGAACACGCTTTTTCAACCCGCCTTACCTTCGCCGCGAAACCGCCGGAAGCAGCCGTATCCGGCCACTTTCCATCCTGAAATGGCAGTGGAACCGGCCGAAATCGGACTGGCCTTCATGGATCGAAAATCCCCACCCCACGGGCGACCCGCATGCTGGTGTGCCACACGGCGGCGTACAACTAACATTTATCGGACACAGCACCTTCCTGATCCGGATGCCCCGTCCCGACGGGACGATAACGACCATCCTGACGGACCCGATCTTCTCACAACGTTGTTCCCCGCTGTCCTTCATGGGGCCACGACGCGTGCGCGCGCCGGGACGCCAGCTTGCGGATCTGCCGAAGGTGGACATCATGCTGGTCTCACACGCCCATTACGACCACATGGACCTGCCCAGCCTACGCGCGCTGGCACGCCGGGGCGACGATCCGCTGGTCATCACACCGCTACAAAACGCCCGTTTCCTGCGTAAGACCGGCCTGCGACGCATCATGGAACTGGACTGGTGGCAGGCTGTCAGCAGTGCGGGCGTGCAGATCACCTGCACGCCTGCCGTGCATGGCGCGGCCCGCACGCCTTTTGATCACAACAAAAGTCTGTGGGGCGGGTTCATGCTGCGCGACGAAACTGGCCACCAGCTCTTCTTCGCCGGGGATACGGCGCATGGCCGCCACTGGGCGCTGATCCGGGAACGGCTGGGCGTGCCCGATATCGCGCTGCTGCCCATCGGGGCCTATGCTCCGCGCGCGCTCATGGCCAGCGTGCATGCCACGCCCGAGGAAGCCGTATCCGGCCTGCACGAACTGGAAGCCGGACGGGGAATCGGCATGCATTTCGGCACTTTCCGCCTGACCGACGAACCGATGGATGAGCCGGTCCACCGTCTGGCGCAGGCCCTGCGTGACAGGGGCCTGCCGCCCGATACCATGGGCGTGCTACAGCATGGGGAATGCCGCAACATGACATGGTCCCCACCCGAGCGGGCATGATTGCCCGATGTTCTTTTCAGCCGAACCATCCTATGATGCACCGGCTCCAGGCGGAACGGCCCCCCGTTTTCCGCAAACCGACCAGCGAGACAGGCATATGAGCAATACAACCGCCAGCGACACCCCTGCCGCCGCACCCGAATCCTTCAGCACCGCGGAAATCGAGGCCCTGTTCCTGTCCGCCGCGCGCGACGGGCAGACGGATCTTGTAAACGAATTCCTTTCCGCGGGCATAAACCCCGATACACGCAACGACAAAGGCTACACGGCCCTGATCCTGGCCGCCTATAACGGCCATGCCGAAACCGTGCGCGCCCTGCTGGCCGGTGGCGCTGCCCCAGACCTGCAGGATGACAAGGGGGCGACCGCGCTGGCTGGCGTCGCCTTCAAGGGCGACCTGCCCTGCGCCCGGGTACTCGTGGAATATGGCGCGGGCATCGACATACCCAATTTTGTGGGGCGCACGCCGCTGATCTTCGCGGTGATGTTCAACCGCGATTCCATGGTCCCCTTCCTGCTTGAACACGGCGCCAATCCCGACCTGCGGGACGGGGAGGGAATCAGCGCGCGCATCTTCGCAACACGGCAGGGCAAGACGGCCCTGCTGGCGGCGATGAACCGCGCCCCGGATGCTGCCGCCACGCAGGCCTGATCCCTACGCCTTTCCCCCTTTATGCGCCGCCATATCGCGTTATGGTGGCGCATATTTTTTTGCCCCTGTTGATCTGGAATTTCCCCTGATGAGCCGTTTCTGGAGCCCTGTCGTCCACACCCTGACCCCGTATGTACCGGGGGAGCAGCCCAGACTGGCCAACCTGATCAAGCTGAACACCAATGAATGCCCGTACGGCCCGTCGCCGAAGGTCATCGTGGCGCTGAAAGCGGCGGTGGACGACACGCTGCGCCTTTACCCCGACCCGACCGCGCAGGCGCTGTGCGCCACGATCGCGCAGGACCATGGCGTACCAACCGATCATGTATTTGTCGGCAATGGCTCGGACGAAGTGCTGGCCCACGCCTTCCAGGGGCTGCTCAACCACGAAAACCCGCTGCTTTTCCCCGACATCACGTACAGCTTCTACCCCGTCTATTGCGGCCTGTACGGCATCCGGCACGAGACGGTGCCGCTGGATGAGGCGATGCGCATCGACATCACCGATTACCGCAGGCCGTGCGGCGGCATCATCATTCCCAACCCCAACGCCCCCACCGGCATAGCGCTTGACCTGTCCCGTATCCGCGTCCTGCTGGATGAACACCCCGATGCGGTGGTGGTGGTTGATGAAGCCTATGTCGATTTTGGCGCGCAGACGGCGATTTCGCTGGTTACGCAGTATCCAAACCTGCTGGTGGTGCGCACGCTGTCCAAATCCAGCGCACTCGCCGGGCTGCGCGTGGGTTATGCCATTGGCCAGCCTGATCTGGTTGCCGCCCTGACCCGCATAAAGGACAGCTTCAATTCCTATCCGCTGGACCGTCTGGCGCAGGTGGGCGCCATTGCCGCGATCGAGGACAGGGAATGGCTTGCAAAAACCACCGGGAAGATCATAAGCTCACGCAACAGGCTGACCGACAGCCTGGGAAAGATGGGGTTTGAGGTTCTGCCGTCGCAGGCAAATTTCATATTTGCCCGGCACCCGGACCGTGATGCGGCATATCTGGCGTCTGCCCTGAGGGAACGGGCGATCATCGTGCGTCATTTCCGGACCCCGCGTATCGCACAATGGCTGCGCATCAGCATCGGCACCGACGCCGAATGCGATGCCCTGGTAACAGGACTGGCCGACGTGCTTGCGCAGAACGGGGGCTAGCCCCCGGTTCATCACACACTGCACCCGCTGCCCCGCCCACAGGCGGGCTACGGGTCAGTACGTGCTGTCCACCTTTCCACATATGGTTAACAACTCATTTCCTGGACCCGAGGTCCACAGGATACCTGATCATGCGCGCATTCCACGGACAGATGTCCGACAACCAGCCGATCCGTCGCACGCTTCCTGAAAAGCAGAAGCAACTGCGCGACCTGCGCGAAACGCTGGCTTCCATGAAATCGCATACATCGCCCGCCCTGCGCGAAAGCGTGCAGAAACGCATCCGCCAGCTTGAAAGCGAAATCAGCGCAGCCCCGGCGCTAAAGACCGGGGAACAGCGCAATACCCCCCGCCCCGGCGGCACGGACCGGCCGCGCAGCCCGCGCAGGCGGCCTGAACGCAGCATCTGAACAGACAGGAAAAAGGCCGGCCCCATGGGGACCGGCCTTTTTCATGCCCTGTCGCCTCATATTTCCGCCCTATGGTTCATCACATCGGTTCGTCACATCGGTTCGTCACTGCCTGAAAACATACGGTTGACAGGTGAGCGTTTCCGGATGCCGCCTTTTTTCAAGAAGACTGTGTTTTTTTGAATCTTTTTGAAAAAATCCTCACCAGAAACTTCGGCTATTGCCCGGTTTCCGTCCATACGACCGGTTGCGCCAGCCCGCGGGAAAATCGCCCTGAACGCCAGCATTTCAGGCTGAGCCTGTCATCTCACCTGCAACCTTGAGGACAATAAAAAACGGGCCTGCCTTGCGGCAGACCCGTTTTCCACCCGTATCGGAACACCCGACCGGATCAGGATTCATGATGGATCAGTGACCAAGCGTCACTTCTTCCGCCACATCACCGCGTGCAGCAGCGGCGTCAATGTAACGACGGGCTTCGGGCGAGACGGTCAGCACCAGCGTCATCAGGGCCGAGGCAACATACAGGCCGGAGAAGATCCAGATGATCCCCTCGATCCCACGCCAGCTTTCAAACCACGTCACAATGGCCGGACCAACCCATGTGCTGGCACCGGCACCCAGACCCAGGGCAGACAGGGCGGCAGCCTTTTCCTTCGGGCAGATCTGCGGCACCAGACCGGACAGCGGCACGAAGGCGGCAATCGTCGCGCCATACAGCGCACCCATGGCAGCCGCGATGGGGAAGTTGCCGGGGAACATCTGCGGCACATAGTAGAACAGCGGCACGGTGATCGCAGCACCCACGCAGCCGAACAGGGCAACAACGGTGCGGTGACCCAGACGGTCAGCCGTGATGCCGGACACAAGGTTCACCAGAATGTTCGACAGGAAGATGATCGACAGAAGCTGCAGCCACTGCGACAGCGAGAAGCCGATCACCTTGGTGAAGAACGCCGGCATGATGACCAGAAACGCATATTCGGACGACGTGTTGATGGTCCGCACGATCATGGCGACAAACGTCTTGGGCTCACGCCACAGGATGCTGATCGAACTGAAGAAGATCGTGCCGGGCTTCGTGCCCACCGGGGCAAGGCGGCGGGAACCGATGGGCTCACGCGTCATCAGCAGGGCCAGCAGGCCACCGAACATGACCAGCGCCAGCGAGGACCAGAACGTCGCCATTTCGCCAATCAGCGGAATGGAGAAGCTGGCGAACAGCGAACCCAGCGTGGGCAGCCCGCCGGAGAAGGCGAACCAGAACCAGCCCGCGGCCGAGCCAAGCTGACGCGGCGGGGTCGCGGCCGCGATCCAGACCAGGAAGCCATAGGTGAACAGCGGATAGCCAAAGCCACGCATGGTATAGGCGGCCAGCATGATGGGATAGCTGTTGACGGCCACGCCGAAGGTCAGGAAGACGACCTCGAACACGCCCCAGATGGCAAGGCCGATCCACATGACCCGCTTGGGGCCCCACAGATCGGACAGCGGCCCCGATGCCCATGAGGACAGCGAGACGGTTACACCATAAATGGTAAACAGCAGCGCGGTATTGCGCGATGAAATGCCCTGCCCCTCCAGATAGGGGGCCAGATAGCCGGCCTCCACCCCATCACCGATCATGAAGAACAGCAGGCCGACAAAACCCCAGAACAGGGGTGCCGGAATGCCAAGCCGGTCAGCGAAGGACGTTGATTCGGACAGATTGTCTGTCTGTTTCAAGGGGAGATACTCCTCTTTCACAGGCAGCCGACACGAAGATGAGGGGCTCCACCTCATTGCGGAGCGTCGATGCAGGCTGCGTCCGCACAATCCGGGCCTTGCCCGGAACTCCAGTGCGGAACCTCAGTTTCATAAGGTCGGGCATGCGGGCGCCCGGGCCGGTTACAGCAGGGAAAACGTGGCGCGGATTTCAGCGCCGGACCAGCAGCGCATCGGGCTGGAAAAGCGCTTTCCCCTCTATGTCACCGACAGAATTCGTCAATCCAGCAGGAAAACGTGCCCTGTGGCACGACTTTCATTACAAATTGATGAAAAAACACAAAAACGTGCCGAATAGCCGGTACGATTATGTGATCTCTCACCGCCAGAAAGACCATTAATTGAACAGATATACAAAATCGTTGCAGTTTCGAACGATTTCACAGTGATGCGATAGTTTCCAACCTCCGCCAAAGCGCAAAAAATATATTCAGTGGGATCAATCTATACTCAAAAAGCCGCATGAATGTAAGGGAATTCTCAAATTTTTGACGCAATTCCCGTTTGTCCCTTATTATATCAGAAGATTCTGGATCACATTTTGCGCAGACCTTGCATGCGCCCAGCGTCTGGACCATCTTTCATAACGGATGGGTTCCTGTCATAGTCTCCTCCCGCTCCCGCCTGTCCGGCGGGGCCTCACTCCCGCATGCGGCTGCCGTTGCCTGCCGCATCACCCATGCCGGGGATATGGACAAACGGAACGGTCACGGTGAACATCAACCCGTCTCTACGCCTTGCCGCACTGCCGATCGCGTTACTGCTTTCTTCCCCGCTGCTATGCGCGCCCGCCCATGGGCAGAGCCTGTCGGTGCAGAAAGTCCAGCGCGCGCTGGATGTGCTGCGACTCAAGCCGGATCTGGCCAGTCAGGCATGCCTCGACAAGCTCGATGACCTGCACAAGATGGAAAAGATTATCGAGGAAGCAGGCGAAAGCGCGCATAACCCCAACCTGTCGCTGGCGCATGACGTGATGACGTCCGATTATGAGGACGCGACGGAAACCTGTGTCCCCGATGCCGCCAAATTCTGCGAAGCACCCGGTTCGTCCGCCAGCGCGAACCAGAAGAAACTGTGCAATGCGCTTGATGCGGTGATGTCGGTCGATGGTTCGGATGAAGGGGAGGAAGTCATTTCCGCCCCGCAGGGCACGTCAAGCGACTGACGGCCCCACGGTCCGGGCGCGTCAGGGAAGCTGCGCGATCAGGCGCAGCCCCTCCGCATTGCCCAGAACGGCGGATTTTTCCGCACGGTTGAGTTCACGCACCGCCGTTTCCACATCAGGGGCCTCGCGCAGTTTCAGCAGCCCGACCAGCAGGGCCGGATTGATCGGGTCGCCCTTGCGGCGTGGCGGCGGCAGCATGATTTCATGCACCCGCAGCAGCCCCGCCCGCGCCCGCAGGGCGGCAATGGCTTCCTGCACCGGATGGCCCGCCATCTGGTCCATATAGGTCACGGCCTCGCTCAGAACCGAAGGCGGTGCGGTTTCTTCGGGTATCAGCAGCAGGCGGACGCGACGGAATGCCTGTCCCACCGCAACGCTTCCGGTCAGCACGGCCAGCGGAATGGCGCAGACCAGCCCAAGGGTGACCGGCAGCATCCACAGGAACAGCGGCAGCGAGACGCTCCATGCGGCGGCGGCCAGTGCCAGACCCAGTATGGTATGGAGCATGTACAGCCGCACATTGGCCATGATCTGCAGGCCGCCCGCATCGCGCCGCTGGGCGTTCCAGCCGGAATCACGCCCCATCAGGATGGAAAGGACGCCCCCGGTCTGGATCATCATGGCGATGGGGGCCAGCAGGCCGCCCACCAGCGTTTCAGCCACAATGGATGCGGCCGCAGCAATCGCGCCCCCACAGCCGCGCCGCAGCGGTCCGTCCAGCAGCAGCAGGACATAAGCAAGCAGTTTGGGCGCCAGCAGCACGAACATGGTACCCAGGAACATGTATTCGGCCTGCACCGGGTCAACATGCGGCCAGTGGGGATAGAGCAGCTTGGTATCCCCAAAATATTCCGGCTTGTAGAACCGGTTCTGCAGCGAAACCACGATGCCCACCAGCAGGAAGACCAGCCACAGCGGCGACGTGACATAAGACCCTATGCCCATGAGCATGTGCATGCGGCTGATCCAGTGCAGGCCCCGGGCGGATATCACCTTGGCATGCTGCAGGTTGCCCTGACACCAGCGCCGGTCGCGGATGGCGATATCGGTCAGGGAGGGCGGGCTTTCCTCATACGATCCGTGTAGCGCCGGAACCATGTGGATTGCCCAGCCACCCCGGCGCATGAGGGCGGCTTCGACAAAATCATGGCTCATGATCGCCCCGCCAAACGGCTTGCGGCCCGGCAGGTGCGGCAGTGCGGCCTGCTCGGCAAAAGCCCGGGTGCGGATGACCGCGTTATGCCCCCAGTAATTCCCTTCCGATCCATGCCACCATGCGATCCCGTGGGCGATCAGCGGGCCATATACACGTCCGGCAAACTGCTGCATGCGGGCGAACAGGGTGCGCCCGTTCACGATCACCGGCAGGGACTGGATCAGCCCCACGCCGGGATTACGCTCCATGGCGGCGGTCAGCCGCACGATCACGTCGCCTGACATGATGCTGTCGGCGTCCAGCGTGATCATCTGCTGGTAGGCTGCGCCATAGCTGCGCACCCACTGCGCGATGTTCCCGGCCTTGCGGTCGGTATTGACGGCACGGCGACGGTAAAACAGCCGCCCGCCCCACCCCGTCGCACGGCACAGCGCCATATAGGCGGCTTCTTCCGCCACCCATACGTCCGGATCGGTGGTGTCGGAGAGGATGAACACGTCAAAGGCGCGTTCCTGCAATGTGGCGCTCAGACTGTCGATGGTGGCGCGCAGGCCCGCCATGACCCGGCCAGGGTCCTCGTTATAGGTGGGCATGAGCAGCGCCGTGCGGCTGGACAGGCGCGGCAGCGGCCCGGTGCGCTCGATCCCCAGCCCCAGACCACCATGGTTGAGCATCGACCAGAACCCGGCAATGGCCGAGGTAAATGCCAGCCCGATCCATAAAAACAGCACGACGAACAGCACCAGCATCACCATGCCGGCAACCGAACGCTGCACGGCATTGAACACCAGATCCATTTCATAACCGGCAAGCCCGGTCATGACGACGGCGCCCCCGATTACCAGCAGACGCCGCAGGTGGATCAGCTTCCACTGGCTGACCGGCACACGACCACGCCCATGCAGGTCCGGTTCATCCGCCAGCGCATGAACGGGCATGTCCAGCGGTGCCGCAGGTGGCAGCGCCGCCCAGCCCTGCGGCAGAAGGGTGGACGGCGCCCCCGCCGGCGGCCCGGACGGAGGAACTTCCCCTACGGCGTCCATCGATACACCCATTCTTCCGATACGGGGCCGTTGTCATCGGCCAGCACGCAGTTCAGTTCAGCCACCTTTGCATCGCCGGGCGCGAACTCGAACGTACTGCGCCAGCCATGGATGGGGGGAACCGGTTCGACCACCACATTGCGTATCTCCCCAGCCGAAGTGCGACACTGCAGGTGGAAATGCGGATTTTCGGGCAGGTGGTCGAACGGTGCGCCGACAAAGTCGAGATCGAAGAAACGGGTATGCGAATCATCCGTCGACTCACCCACGCGGGTTGCCGCGATACGGGCAAGCCGCGTGGGCCAGGGCGTGTCCCAGCCCCAGTACATGCGATAGGTGAATATGTATTCCCGTCCCGCGGTCAGGCCATCCTGCGGACGCCAGAAGGAGACGATGTTGTCATTCACCTCATTGGGTGTGGGGATCTCGACAAGATCGACGGCACCGGCACCCCAGTCGCCTATCGGTTCGATCCACAGGGAAGGCCGCTTTTCGTAATTCAGGGCCACGTCCTCGAAATCCGTAAAGGCCCGCTTGCGCTGCATGAGGCCAAAACCATGCGGCCTGACATCGCTGAAGGCCGAGAACTGCAGATCACGTGGATTGCGTAGCGGCCGCCACAACTGCTGGCTGCTGCCCGTCCACATCAGCAGGCCCTCGCTATCATGCGCGGCGGGACGCCAGTCATCCACGCGCGCGCGGTCGTTCGCATCGAAATAGAACATGCCCGTAAGCGGCGCGATCCCGGATTCCGCAAGGGTCTTGCGCGGATACAGGTAGGACTGGACATCGAATACCGTGGTCTCGCCGGGGCGGATGGTAAAACGGAACGCACCGGCAAGCGATGGGCTGTCCAGCAGCGCATGAACGACCACGCTGTCCACTCCCGCCTTGGGCTTTTCCAGCCAGAACGCGCGGAACAGGGCAAATTCCTCACCCGCCGGATCGCCTGTGCCATTGGCGAAGCCGCGTGCCGACAGACCGTAATTCTGTCCCTTCGCCACGGCGCGGAAATAGGATGCGCCGAGGAAGACGCAGAATTCCTCCATGACGCCGGGCGTGTTGATCGGCGCGCGCAGCCGCAGCCCCGCAAAGCCGATATCGTCACTCACCCGCAGGGCAGGATCGTTATAGGTAAACATGTCCGGGTTGAAGGTGATGGGACGGGACTGTCCGTCAATCACCTCGTTCATTTCGATCCGGGGGGCGTACAGATAGCCACGGGGAAAGAACTCGACATCGAAGCCCAGATTCTCGCCATGCCACAATGCCTGTTCCGAACGGAAAGCCATGGAACTGTACTGATCAAAATTCAGGTTACGCAGCGGGGCAGGCAGGGTCTGTGAAGGCGGCTGGTAAGCCTGCTGTGAAAGCTGGTGCGCCAGCGTACGCACCGTGGTGGAGTCAAAGTTACTGCTTTCAGCCGCACCGGCAGGTCGTGCCGCCCCCATACCCACCAGAGACAGGGCAGACAGGGCGGTACCCGCTTTCATGAAATCACGTCGTAACACTGAGTTGAACTCCAGTTCATTTTTCTTATTTAACGCGCTGACACACTATTCTTGTTTATTGGTAAAGCCGGGGCGGTAATACGTGTGATCGTGACAGCTTATGGCTTTTTCACGGCGGGGATGAACACATGCCCGCCAATGTTTCAAGCGGTCCCGCGGCAGCGGCGCGGGCCGCATCCTCTATTTCCCGGTACAGGCGCAGCACCGCTTCCCCTTCGGGCGAAAGGCCCGCACCACCCCCACCACCGGGGCGGGCAGACACCAGGGGATGCGTGAAGGCGGTGTTCATCGCCTCGACCAGCAGCCATGCCCTGCGATATGACATGCCCATTGCCCGGGCCGCGGCGGAAATGGACCCCGTCTCGCCAATCTGTTCCAGCAGCCTGATCTTGCCGTGCCCCAGCAGCGGGTTGCCATTTGCGTCAAGCCGTATTGTCAGGCGCATTTTTGTCATGGTTTTCCGTACTCCCGCCGGCAGCTATATCATCCGTCCCTTCTACCGGAAACGGCTTCTTCTGGAACGGAATTTTCCCCCATGTGCCCATCCATCCCCTCCACCGGACCGACCACGATACCCCCCGCGAACCCATGGCGGCCCATGCGGGCTGACGATCTGGATCGCGTTGTCGCGGTGGCGGCACAACTCCATCCTGACTACCCCGAGCGGCGCGACGTGCTGGATGAACGCCGCAGGCTATGTCCGCCCGGATGCCTGATTCTGCCCGATGCGCGCGGCAATCCGGGCGGATATGTTCTGAGTCATCCGGGACGCATCGCATCCCCGCCCGCACTGGATACGTACCTCCATACCCTGCCTGAACAGCCCGATTGCTGGTACATCCATGACATCGCCATCCTCCCCGCCCTGCGCGGGCAGGGTGCGACACGGGACGCATTACAAATCGTTACAGGGCGGGCCCGCCAGCACGGACTGCACTGGCTGGCACTTATGGCGACACCGGCCGCGCGTGGATTATGGACGCATCTGGGCTTCACCCCCATTGCGGACATCCCACCCCATATCGCCGCGACCTATGGCAGCGAGGCCTGCCCGATGCGCAGGCCCCTTTCCCCCGGCACATAAGCGGGGGCTAAAACCGGATCACACCGGAAGCGCGGCGCGCAGTCCTCTGTCGCGGATGGCCTTGCGGGCTGCAACCACCGCTGCGTCCAGCGCCGTGGTGTCCATGTCACGCCAGCCGTCAAAGGCAGGCAGGGCAAGGGCCGCGGCAAGGTCATCGGCGCGAACCAGCGCCAGATCCTTCTCATTCAGCGTCGGTTCGACCGGCTTGTACGCCTGCCCCTTCTCATCATGTCCGCGCAGCATTTCCAGATAGGCGGCAATGCCGAAGGCAATACGCTCAAGCGGCCGCCCGCTGGTCAGCGAACGACGCACCGTATCGGTCCAGAACACACGCACCTTCGATGCACCATCACTGCAGATGCGCAGAAGCGTGTCAGCCACCGACGGATTGGAGAACCTGCTGAGCAGACGCTGGCGATAGGCATCCAGATCGACACCTTCCGGCGCATCGATCTGCGGCATGGCGTCCTGCATCCAGTATGCGTTGACCAGACGTTCCAGATCCGCGTCCTGCACCGTTTCATGCGCGTAGCGGTAACCCAGCAGCAGCCCGGCCGAACCCAGCAGCAGATGCGCGGCATTGAGCATGCGCACCTTCACCTGCTCGTAACCGGCAACGTCATCCACGAACTCCACACCGACCTTTTCCAGCGCCGGGCGGCCATTGCAGAATTTGTCCTCCAGCACCCACTGGCTGAAATCCTCGGCCAGGACGGGCAGTTCATCATCCAGGCCGCTGCCCTTGTTCAGCGCCTTGCGGGTCGCGTCATCGACACCGGGGGTGATGCGATCCACCATGGCGCAGGGGAAAGTCACGTTGGCGTCGATCCATGCGGCCAGATCCGCATCCAGCGCGCGTGCGTACCCGACAAAGGCCTCATGCGCGACATGGCCGTTGCTGCGCAGGTTGTCACAGGACAGCACGGTAAACGGCGCAATCCCCGCATCCCGCCTGCGGCGCAGGGCTTCCACCACGTAACCGAACACGGTGGCGGGGGTGCCCGGGTTTTCCAGATCGGCACGGACGGCAGGGGTATCGAGGCGGAAGCGCCCCGTTTCCTCATCGATGTTGTAGCCGCCTTCGGTAATCGTCATGCTGACGATTCGCGTCTGCGGATCGGCAAGGCGGGTCAGCACGGCTTCGGGATTGGCGGGGGCAAGCAGGTATTCGCGCAACGCCCCGATCACGCGCACGCTGCGCGCGCCATCGGCGGTCACATCCGTCAGGGAATACAGGCAGTCCTGTTCCTGAAACGCCTTCGCCTTGGCCGCGCCGCGTGCGCCGCCACCAAGGCCCACCCCGACAATGCCCCATTCCGACTGCCCCGGCAGGGCGAGACATTTATCCACGTACCAGGCTTCATGCGCACGGAAGAAATTGCCAACACCAAAATGAACGATCCCTCGTCCCACCTCCGCCGGTTGGTAACCCGGCGCCTGCACGCCAGCGGGAAGATGATTCAGGGTTGTTTCATTCAGCATGGTGTCTTTTGAACTCCTGTTTATGTCTGTTCGCGCGGCAGCCCTATCGCTTCACCGGCACGCTGGCGCCCGATGGTCCGAACGAAACCTCGGCCAGAACCGGGTCTCCCGCAGGGGGGAACGGACTTTCGTCGGTCTGCCCATCAGACCAGATATTGCACACGGCAAGCCGCATATCGGCGTGCAACAGTCCCAGGGCAAAACGCATGACGGGGGTCCAGTGTTCCCCTGCCTGACGCTCCAGCCGGTCCACAATGTCGCGCATGCCCTCATCCGCGGGGGCATGGCCACGGCGGCTGGCCGCCAGCGCATCGCAGCGATCGGCCATCTGGCCCAGTATCTGCGCCAGCATGTCGCGCTCATGTTCGAGCATGTCACCCGTACGGGCGGTTTCACCTTCAACCGCCGCGCGTGCGATAAAGATAGCATCCGCACGGACCCGACGCAAAAGTCCCGGCAGGCGGGCCACCAGCGGGTCATGCCGCGCAAGGGTGCCGGGATGTTCGACCTCGGCTTCCTGCACCCCGTCGTTGATGTCCTGCAACAGGGTGCGGCACATCACATCCGCCGTGGCCAGCGCATCATAATCGGGATGCTGGTGCAGGGCGCACGAAACCAGATCGGCCAGCCTGCGCAGCAGGCTGGCGGAATTGGTCAGCACTTCGCGCCGCGCCTCGTTCCGCAGGACGAAGAACGAGACCGCAAACGACACCACAACCCCGGTCATGATCGAGGCGATACGTTGCAGGGGCCGCGAAAACGGCGCGCCGCTGGATGGAAACAGCAGCACCACCATCAGGGTTACGATCGCCACCCGCATCTTGGGTCGCAACGCCACCAGAACGGCCAGCGGCATGAGCATCACCCAGAACACCACGAACAGGGAAAACCCATACCACTGTTCAAGCGCGATGGCCGACATACCGGCGGCAGCCCCGATCAGGGTACCGACAATCTGTTCGCGCCCGGTGGAAAGGGTCTGGGTCAGGCGCGTCTGGGTAATGACGATGACGGAGGTGATAAGCGCCCAGACCGGTTCGTCCAGATGGATCATGGCCGCAACGATGCCGGACAGGACGAGCGAGACGCTCATCCGCACCACCTGCCGCCATGTGCCCTGCTGCATGATCGAATGCAGCAGGATTTTCATGCGTGCGTGCATGTGCGATCAGTGCCCGGGATTATCCGGCAGGGGGAAGGGCACCCAGCGCAGGCCATCGGCATTCTGCACAAGGAACAGGACCGTCTTGCGATGCACGGCACGCGCGGCATCAAGCTGGCGACGCAGGTCGGCCGGCGCGTTGACGGCGGACTGCTGCACTTCCGTCACCACATCACCGGGGCGCAGGCCCCTTTCCGCAGCGGGGCTGTCCTCGGTCACGCCGGTCACCAGCACGCCTTTCTGCCCTTCGGCCATGTTGTATTTCTGCCGCGCGATGTCGTCGATCTCGCCCACGGTGAAGCCCATGCCCGTTACGGCCACGCTGCCCTGGGCCGGTTTTTTCGCGGCCGCATGGTCGGGATCGTCCTTGGCGGCCTTTTCTTCGGGCAGGGCGCCAATGGTGATGGCGACATTCGTCTGCTGGCCTTTGCGCCACACGCCCAGATGCGCGACACTGCCACCCGCAAGCTCGGCCACCAGCCGGGGCAGTGCGCGGCCATCAATATCCTTGCCATTCAGGCTGACGATCACATCGCCGGTCTGCAGATGGGCCGCGGCCGCGGGTCCCTTGGGTTCGACACCTGCGATCAGCGCGCCATGGGCGTTCTGCAGGCCCAGCCCGTCGGCGATTTCCTGCGTCACGTCCTGAATGCGCACACCGATCCACCCGCGCGTGACGGTGCCATGATGGCGAAGCTGTTCGATGATGCCCCGCGCCTCGGCGGAGGGGATGGAGAAGCCAATCCCGATCGACCCGCCCGAAGGGGAGAAGATGGCCGTGTTGATCCCGATCACCTCACCGCGCAGGTTGAACAGCGGGCCGCCGGAATTCCCCTTGTTGATGGGAGCGTCCGTCTGGATGAAATCATCGTACGGCCCCTGTTCGATATTACGCCCGCGTGAGGAAATGATCCCCGCCGTAACCGTGCCGGACAGGCCGAACGGATTGCCGATGGCCAGCACCCAGTCCCCGACCCGTGCATGGTCGCTGTCGCCAAAGGGCACGGCGGGCAGCGGTTTGGGGCTGTCCACTTTCAGCACGGCCAGATCGGTCCGGTCGTCATGGCCCAGCAGCCGCGCCTTGAGCACGGTATTGTCCTGCAGCGTAATGGTGATCTGGTCGGCATGGCGCACGACATGGTTGTTGGTCACGATCACGCCGGAAGGGTCGATGATGAAGCCCGAGCCCAGCGCCTGCATCTTGCGCGGCGGGGCGTTGGGGCTGTCCTGCCGGTTCATGAAATCGTGGAAGAACTTCTCGAACGGCGAGCCTTCGGGGAAGTTTGGCACCTGCGGCGTGCTGTCACCGTCATCGCCGCCTTCATCATCGTCCTCGCCGGGGCGGACCATCTCGGTGGTGGAAACATTGACAACCGCAGGCAGCAGCCGTGCCGCCAGATCGGCAAAGCTGTCGGGCATGTTGCGTCCTTCACCCGGCAGGTGAAGCGGTGTCGCGGATGCCGGGGCAGGCGCAGGATCGGCCGCATACGCGCCGGTGGCCCCCAGTGTCGTAAGCAGCCCCATGGCAAGGCAGGATCGGGAAAACGCAGCGGCACGGAAAGACATGGGGCACATACATCCTGCTTAACGGGATTGAATGGCGTACCTATACCACGCCCGTCACCGGCACGGAAACCACGCCCTCAGTTACGGCATAACGGCGCGGCCGCGTGCAGGTCGTCCGGTTTCGACTGCGGCGGGGTGCGGGCGGCCACGCGCGCGCGTTCCTTCATCCGCGCCACGGCCAGCAGCACCACGAACCCCACCACGTTGACGGCCACCTGCATCATCCATCCGGTGCCAAAACTGGTCAGCACCAGACGGCCATACAGGTCGATGATCGTACCCATGGTAAAGATTTCCAGCGAATGCCGCCCGAACAGCGCCATAAGCTGTCCGCCACGCGTATTCGCCAGCCGCGTCGCCCCGTGTGAGGACTGAACTAGATAGAACACCGCCAGCACGTCAACCAGCCGCCACGGCGAAAGGATCATCTTGTCCGGTACCGCCATGACGACGGGGCGCAGGTCATGAAAACCCCACTGCGTCCACGGAAAGGACTGCACGCCTGAAAAGACCAGATACATGGCGCATCCCCATGCCAGCAGGCGCGAACGCGGCAGGCTGCCATCGTGCTGGCCCGCCACACGCGCGGCACATACCCCCAGCACGAACAGGAACTGCCATGCCAGCGGGTCAAAGAACCATCCGTCAGGGTCAAGCCAGTTGGGAAAGTTCAGCCGGGGGTTGATATTGACCACCAGCCATACCAGCCCGCTCAGCCCCAGCACCACGGCGGTCCCCGCCCGGCGCAGCAGCACGTAAAGCGGCGCGAACCCCAGCAGAAGCACGATATACAGCGGCAGGATATTCAGGTTGCCCGGCAATGCGACCAGCGACAGCACACGCCATACCGAATCCAGCCCATGCGCCAGTTCGGGTTCCAGAAAATCAACAGGAACGGGCCAGAAATTCCGCCATATGCGAATGGTGGCGACACAGACCACCACCATCACGATCTGGAATACATATAGCTGCCAGCACCGCCGCCCGATCCGCGCAAGGACGGTGGGCACCGGCTTTCTGGCAAACCCGCGCCCGTAGGCCAGCCATGACGCATAACCCGCCAGCAGCACGAACACCTCCGCCGCATCGGCAAAACCGACATTGCGCATGGTGAAACGGTTGAGCACGTCCTGCGGAATGTGGTCGATACACATCATAAGCAGCGCCACGCCGCGCAGGGCATCGACCCGATGATCCCGCCGGTGCGGTACAGCCGCCTGTGGAGTGGAAGTGCCCATCGTAATCCCTGCCCGCCTGAACGACACCCATGAAAGCCGTGCCCTTCATGTAATGGGGGAAGCGTAAAGCAGCAAACCCGCGGGCTGACCATTCCCCCACCGCACATATGGCGCGCGCGGCCCGCATGACCATGCCCTGCCCGCGCCCGTCACCGGTCAAATGCGTCATCCCGCCGTTTCATGACTCGACCGCCACGGGCCGCCCCTTCTATACCGCAGGGGCGACAGAGCAGGGAGCGCACACGCATGACCAGTCCCGACCGGAACACCATCGAGACCGTACTGCAACAGGTCCATACGGCTGACAGATCGGCCAGCGTCGCCACGCTGGGCAGCCTGGACGCATTCATGGTCCGTGACGGTGTGCTCCATGTCGCCATTGCGACCGATCGCTCGCGCGCGGCGGCATTGCAGCCGCTCCTGCCGGAACTGGAACGCGCCCTTGTTGCGGCGGTACCCGGCTGCACCGCTGCAAGCGTGATCCTGACCGCGCATCGCGCGGCTCCGCCACAGGGTGCGCCTGCGCAGGATACGCCGCCCCCTGCCGCCAGCGGTCACCGCCCGCTCAACCTTGGGGCCAGGCACGGCAAGGCGGCCACCGGCCCGCTCCCTGCCGGCGTGGGCGCGGTCATTGCCGTAGCGTCCGGCAAGGGAGGGGTTGGCAAGTCCACCACCGCCGTCAATCTGGCGGTGGGGCTGGGACAGGAAGGACTGAAGGTTGGCCTGCTGGATGCGGATGTTCATGGGCCGTCCCTGCCCCGCATGATGGGCGTGAGCGACCGGCCAGAGGTGCGCGATGGCCATCTGGTGCCCCCGCATAAATGGGGCATCACCGCCATGTCGATCGGCATGCTGGTGAACGAAAATGATGCCATGATCTGGCGCGGGCCGATGGTGATGGGCGCGATCGGGCAGTTGCTGGGCGATGTGGAATGGGGCGCGCTGGATGTGCTGGTAGTGGACATGCCGCCGGGCACGGGGGACGCGCAACTGACACTGGCGCAGAAAACCGCGCTGGCGGGGGCTGTCATCGTTTCCACGCCGCAGGATATCGCGCTGCTGGACGCACGGCGTGGCGTCGCCATGTTCGAGAAGATGAACGTGCCCGTTCTGGGCGTGGTCGAGAACATGTCCTATTTCTGCTGCCCCAACTGCAACCACCGTACCGAACTGTTCGGCCATGGTGGCGCACGGGCGGAAGCGGAAAAGCTGGGCGTACCCTTCCTGGGCGAAATCCCGCTTCTGGCCGATATCCGCGCCAGCGCGGATGAAGGCGCGCCAATCGTGATCTCCGCACCCGAAAGTGCCGCGGGACAGGCCTATCGCACGCTGGCCCACACGGTAGCCGGCGCCCTGCGCCGCCTGCTGGACAAGAAGAACAAGGCCGCCACCTGACGGACGGAAAAGAACCGGCGCGGGATCGACAGGTGCCGGTTCCGCACCGTTACCCATGCCGACTTCCTGACCCGACGTGACGGAATCAGGGACAGGTCAGCCGCTAAAGCCTGCGGTCGCGCTTGATCCGGTCCCAGGCCGCATTGATCTGCGCGATGCGGGCCGCACCCTGTGCCTGCTGGGCCGGGGTGGCGCCGCGCGCCGACATGACATCGGGGTGGTGTTCACGCACCAGACGCCGCCAGACCACGCGCACTTCCTCATCACTCACATCCCGGCTGACACCCAGCACGGCATAGGCGTCGACCTCGCTCACACCGGGGCGGGCACCGCCGTCACGCGCGCGATCCCATGCGCCGGGGCTCAGGCCAAACGCCTTGTGCACACCGCGCAGGAACGCTTCCTCCTGCGCGTTGATCTCGCCATCCGCGCGGGCGATCACGAACAGGGAGGCCAGCGCCTCCTCCAGCATGCCGGTACGCCCCGCGAAGGCACGGCCCAGCTCGGTGGCGAATGCCCGGTAATCATCCGTGCGCTGGCGCGCGCTGTCGAACAGGCGCCCCACTTCCTTCATGTTTTCGGGCGGAAGGTGGAAACGGCGCTTGAAGGCGTCGATCTCGGCCCGGTTCACCGCGCCATCGCATTTCGCCATCTTGGCCGAAAGGATGATGATGACCAGACCATACATCTGGTCGCGCTTGCCCATCGCCCCGGCCATCTTGGCCGCAATGAAGGTCGCGGCCCCCTGCGGGTCCGCGTTCATGCGCGGACCCCAGCGGTCGGTCCAGCCCCCTACCGGCGTTTCCAGCAGGGAACCGTTATCCGCCGCATGGCCCAGCGCGGTGCCGACGACAGCCCCCATGGGGCCGCCCACCGCGAACCCCGCAACGCCACCAAAAATCTTGCCCCATATCGCCATGCCCCGACGCTAGCACGGATGCGGGCTCAACCCAACTGATCTTCCCTGTTGTTATCAGCCATTTCCGTCAGGTCAGGCATCCATTCCCGCAATGCCTCCACCCGCAGGGCCGACGCAAGCGGGCGGTCCGGCGGGCGTGCCGCATCGACCTGTCCCACCAGTCCCGCAAGGGTCAGGGCGCGCTTCTGCGCAATCAGGTTCAGGGCGCACCAGAACTCGGGCTCCAGCGCGACACTGGTCCGGTGGCCCGACAGGTTCAGGCTGCGCTTGTGCAACGGGCGGGCACCCCGCTGTGCGGGCAGCGGCAGGGCATGATCGTTCATGACGGCAGCCGCACGGTGGCCCACTGCGCGGCTTCTGCCACCACCGGGTCCGCATCGGCGCACAGGGCGGCCACCACGGGCCGCAGTTCGGGCCGTCCGCTATTGCCGATGGCCACGGCCACATTGCGCACGAACCGGTTGCGACCGATGCGCTTGACGGGTGAGCCGGAAAACCGCGCGCGGAATCCCGCATCATCCAGCATGGCCAGATCGCGCAGCGCAGGTGCGCGCAGGTCATCGCGTGCGGCAAGCTTCATGTGGTTCGTCGCCCGTGCAAAGCGGTTCCACGGACAGACGGCCAGACAGTCGTCACAGCCATAGATGCGGTTGCCCATGGCGGGCCGGAATTCATGGGGGATGGGATCGCGGTTTTCAATCGTGAGATAGGAAATGCACCGCCTTGCATCCATTATCCCCGGCTGTGGAAACGCACCGGTCGGGCAGGCATCGAGACAGCGCGTGCAGGTGCCGCATCCCCCGCCGGAAGGGACGGATTGCGGCAGGTCCAGCGTCGTGTAGATCTCCCCCAGGAACAGCCAGCTTCCATGCTGGCGGGAAACGAGGCTGGTATGTTTGCCCTGCCAGCCCAGCCCGGCATTCTGCGCCAGCGGTTTTTCCATCACCGGGGCAGTATCGACAAACACCTTGACCTCCGCCGCACCGGCACCCTGCCGCCGCCCGGCATTCACCACGAACTGGGCCAGATGCTTGAGCATGCCCTTGACCACATCATGATAGTCACGATGGCGGGCATAAACGGAAATATTGCCCGCTTCAGGCTGGCGGGTAGTGGCAAGCGGGTCGTCTTCCCCCGGTGCGTAGCTGACCCCCAGCGCGATCACGCTGCGTACCTCGGGCCACAGGCCCCGCGGGTCACCGCGCTGTTCCATGCGCTGCGCCATCCACTCCATGCCGCCGGCGAAGCCGTTTTCCACGAACGCGGCCAGACGGGCGCGCACGCCATCATCCAGTTGCGCCGGGGCGAATCCGACCGCATCGAAGCCCAGTGCCCGTGCATGCCCGGCAATGGCTGCGGCAAGGCGCACCGGATCAGCCATGGCCGATGCGCACGGCCCGGCCATCAGGCAACCGGTGGTATGTCGGGAAAGGGCATTTCATCGCCGCTCCAGTCATCCAGCGCCCATTGCGCGCGCAGGTGGGTGGCATGGGCCGTAAAGCCGCCATCGACGATCGCCGCCCGCATCCCGCGCATGAGACGCTGGTAATAGGCAAGATTATGCCATGTCAGCAGCATCGGGCCGAGGATTTCATTCGCCCGGAACAGGTGATGCAGATAGGCGCGGCTGTGGCGCGAACAGGCCAGACAGTCGCAATGCGGCGAAATGGGCCGCGAATCGGTGGCATGCCGGGCATTGCGCAGGTTGAGCGTGCCGCGTTCGGTATAGGCGCGCGCCGTGCGGCCCGCACGGGTCGGCATGACGCAGTCGAACATGTCCACCCCGCGTTCCACCGCGCCCAGCAGGTCATCGGGGGTTCCCACGCCCATGAGGTAACGGGGGCTGGCATCGGGGATCAGCGGCACGGTCACATCAAGGGTGGAGAACATGAGTTCCTGCCCTTCCCCCACCGCGAGGCCACCGATGGCATATCCCTCGAATCCGATACCCGTCAGGGCCTTGACACTTTCGGCGCGCAGTTCCGGTTCGGTACCACCCTGAATGATGCCGTACTGCGCATAGCCGGGGCGCTGGACAAAGGCATCACGACACCGTTCGGCCCAGCGCATGGACAGGCGCATGGATTTCGCGATCACGTCCGCTTCCGCCGGAAGGGCGGGACATTCGTCAAAGCACATGCTGATGGTGGCATCGAGCGCATGCTGGATATCGGTCGAGCGTTCGGGGGAAAGGCGGTGTTTCGAGCCATCGATATGCGAACGGAAGGTGACGCCATCGGCATCGAGCTTGCGCAGCGGCCCGAGTGACATGACCTGAAACCCGCCCGAATCCGTCAGGATCGGTCCGGGCCAGTCCATGAACCGGTGCAGGCCGCCCAGTTCGCGCACCCGTTCGGCCCCCGGCCGCAGCATGAGGTGATAGGTATTGCCCAGCACGATCCCGGCACCCGTGGACCGCACGTTGTCCATCGTCATCGCCTTGACGGTGCCAACCGTGCCCACGGGCATGAAGGTCGGCGTGGGTACGCTGCCATGGGCGGTATCAAGCCAGCCCGCGCGGGCATGGCCCGCACGCGCTTCCGGACGCCAGCGGAAAGAGGTCATGGCAGGTCTCCCTCGGCGCGATGCAGCAGGCAGGCATCGCCATAGGAATAGAAACGGTAACCGCTGGCGATGGCATGTTCATATGCAGCGTGCATGCGGCGATAGCCGCCAAAGGCGCAGACCAGCATGAACAGCGTCGAACGCGGCAGGTGAAAATTGGTCAGCAGCATGTCCACCGCACGGAAGCGGTAACCGGGCCGGATGAAGATGGCGGTCTCGCCATGGAAGGGATGTACGATGCCGTTTTCATCCGTCGCACTTTCCAGAAGGCGGAGCGATGTCGTGCCCACGGCGATGATACGCCCGCCCGCCGCACGCGCGGCGTTGATGCGTTCGGCTGCATGGGGGCTGATCGTGCCGCGTTCGGCATGCATGCGGTGTTCGGATATCTGTTCGCTGCGCATGGGCAGGAAGGTGCCTGCCCCCACATGCAGCGTCAGGGTCTGGCGGAGCACGCCCGCCGCATCCAGCGCCGCCAGCAGGCCAGGCGTGAAGTGCAGCCCCGCCGTCGGGGCGGCGACCGCGCCGCGATGCTGTGCGAAGATGGTGGCGTAATCCCGACGGTCTTCTTCCGTCGGGCCTTCGGGACGGGCGATATAGGGGGGCAGCGCCAGACGGCCCGCATCATGCAGGAACTGATCGAAGGCTTCCCCCTCCGCCGAAAAGCGCAGGGTGACGTCACCCGCGTCGCCACGGCTGACCACCTGCGCCGTGACCGGACTTTCGCCAAAGGTCAGCGTATCGCCCGGATGCAGGCGGCGCGCATTGCGCGCCAGCACGTGCCATGTGCCATCGGGCAGGATGCGGTCAAGCGTGATGCCGATTTTCGCGGCCCCGCGCATGGCCGATAGCTGGGCCGGGATCACCGCCGTATCATTGGCCACCAGAATGTCGCCCGGCCGCAGGCAGCCCGGCAGGTCGCGCATGTGGCGATCCATGATCGGGCCTTCCACCGGCACATCCAGCAGGCGCGCGCTGTCACGCGGGCGGGCCGGGTGGTCGGCGATCCGTTCGGGGGGAAGCGTGAAATCGAAATCAGAAACCAGATCCGTCATGCGGCCCCCTTTACGGAATCCGCACGATACTTGCCAGCCCGAACTACGCCCTTCGCCATGAAGCCGCAGGCCATCTGCCGCCCGCGCCGGGATATTGGACAGAACCGGCGGCGAGCGCCACAATAACGCAGCGATTCCCCTGCGGGAATTTTTTCGTCCCGCCTCCGCATGCCGGATGCGACAGCATAAGGAAGAAATCACCATGTCCTACGCAGCACTGGATGCCGTACGCATCACCAAGGCCTGCAAGACCGCCCTGCATGTGCTGGAAACGGTCGAGGAACAGGACCGCACCGAAGCCCACCAGCGCAAGACGCTGATGATCCAGCGGATCGAGGCCCTGGCCCGCGCCGCAGCCGAAAGCAAGAACGGCGATCAGGCCATTACCCTGACATCCGAGGAATTCTGGCTGATCAGCCAGAACTGGTAAGTCCCTTCCACATCCCTGCCGGATGACAGCGCCCTGTCCGGGCGCTACCCGGCAACGGGATGTGCGATATGCCTTCCCACTGCGCGCAGAGCAGGAAAACGACATGACCTTTACACTGACCAGCCGCTGCTTTCACGATGGTGATCGCCTGCCCCAGGCGCAGGTATTCGACGGCATGGGCCATTCCGGCGGCAATATCTCCCCCCCGCTTGCGTGGCAGGATGCGCCGACGGGCACCAAAAGCTTCGCCATCACCATGTATGACCCCGATGCCCCGACCGGATCGGGCTGGTGGCACTGGGTCGTCATCAACATCCCGGCCACCGTATCCTCCCTGCCCGCAGGTGCCGGATCGGGTGACAACAGCCTGCCCGAACCCGCCGAGATGACGCGCACCGATTTTGGCGGGAATGTCTATGGTGGCGCCGCACCGCCGCCGGGACCGGACCATCACTACATCTTCACCATCCATGCGCTGGATATCGAGCGGATCGAACTGCCCAGTGATGCGTCGGGTGCCATGGTGGGCTTTGTCATCAACCAGCACCGTCTTGCCTCGGCCACGCTTACGGCGGTTTATGGCAAGCAGCCCAGATAAACCCTGCGCCTAGATACGCGGCAGCAGGAAAGGCGCGCGTCCATGATGCCCGAAATGGGCGACGCGCGCCTCAAGCACCCGCACCCTGCCGAACAGGCCCGTATGCACAAGCAGCACGACCGCAAGGGCCGCCCCGCAGAACGGGGCCGTGCAGTAAATCCAGAACGCATGCCACTGACCGGAGAAAACGGCGGGACCAAGACTGCGCGCCAGATTGGTGCTGTCGCCTGACAGCCATGCCTCGAACGGATTGAGCATAAAAAACAGCGGACCGGACAGAAGCGGCGTAAGCCAGCGCAGCCGCGCGTGGCTGCCGGTCAGCAGGACACCCGCGATCAGCAGCATCGTCGCCCCCGCTTCCCCCATGAAGGGCCAGCTTGCAGGCACGGCGGGATTGGGGACTGTGCCTGCGTAATGGTCCATGACCGCCCAGTGCCCCCAGGCAGGGAAAACCCGCCCGGCCAGCGCCAGCAGGGCCGTACCCGCCACAGCGCCCGCGCATTGGGCCAGCATGTAGCCCACCATGTCCCGCCATGCGAGCCGGGATGCCAGCGCGAAGGCAAACGAGACGGAAGGGCTGACATGGCCGCCACTGACCCGACCGAAGGGGGATAGCGCGGCAAGCGTTCCCCCTGCGCCGAAGAACAGGCCCTCCATCCCGACCCGCAGGACCGGATGGCCCGCGAACTTTGGGGCGAGCGGACTGGCCGCCGCCCCGATCAGCACATTGGTGACAATCCCCACCAGCATGAGTACGACCGTGCCCATGAATTCGCACGCGTACAGGCGCAGGTGAAACGGATGGTCGGGCCGGGCCGCACCCGCCAGCGGACGATCCAGCGGGTGCGGGTAGAACAGGTGGTCAACAGGACGGACCTGCGGCGTGGAAGGGGACGATGCGGAGGGGGTACCAGCCGCCATCGCCCCTACCCCTGATAGGATGCGATCTCGATCAGGTTGCCATCGGGATCATGGCAATAGACCGATGTAACCGGCCCAAGCGCGCCAAGGCGGGCCACCGGCCCCTCCGTCACGCACACACCGCATTTTTCGAGATGTTCGATCACGTCGGCACTGTTGACGGCCGTGATGAAGCACAGGTCATTGGTGCCGGGCAGGGCGTCTTCCGCCGTGACCCATCCCTCCGCCCCGTGGGGACGGAGGTTGATTTTCTGGCCGCCGAATTTCAGGGCCGTGCGGTTGTTGCGGCCATATTCCTCACGTTCCATGCCCAGTACACGCTGGAACCATGAGGCCGAGACCTCAAGGTCACGGACACTCACCACAAGGTGGTCAAGACGATCGACGGTAAAACGCATGGCGTTCACAAACCTCCGGTATGTCCGGCCCTACAGGCAGGCCGGACGGACCGCAGGGGTCACGTTCAGCCGGTCAGGCCATCGTAAAAATCATTACCCTTGTCATCAATCACGATAAAGGCCGGGAAGTCCTCGACCTCGATCTTCCACACCGCTTCCATGCCCAGTTCGGGGTATTCCAGCACCTCGACCCTGCGGATGCAATCCTGCGCAAGGCGGGCGGCCGGACCACCGACGGAACCAAGATAGAATCCGCCATATTCCTTGCACGCATCACGCACCGCGCGCGAGCGGTTGCCCTTGGCCAGCATCACATATGATCCGCCCGCTTTCTGCAACATGGCGACATAGCTGTCCATGCGACCGGCGGTCGTGGGACCGAACGCGCCGGTGGGCATGCCTTCGGGCGTCTTGGCGGGACCGGCGTAATAGACGGGATGATCCTTGAGGTACTGGGGCAGCCCCTCCCCCTTTTCCAGCCGTTCGCGGAACTTGGCATGCGCGATGTCACGGGCCACGACCATCGTGCCGCTGAGCGAAAGCCGCGTGCGCACCGGATACTGCGACAGCTTGCGACGGATTTCGTCCATGGGCAGGTTGAGGTCGATCTTCACCGCCTCTCCCTCAAGGTCGTTATCCGTGGTTTCGGGCAGGAAACGTGCCGGATCGGTCTCAAGCTGTTCAAGGAAAATGCCATCGGCATTGATGCGCGCCTTCACCTGACGATCCGCCGAACAGGACACCCCGATCCCCACCGGCAACGACGCGCCATGACGCGGCAGGCGCACCACGCGCACATCGTGGCAGAAATACTTGCCGCCAAACTGCGCGCCGATGCCCAGACGCTGGGTGAGCTTGTGGATTTCCTCTTCCATTTCCAGATCGCGGAAGGCATGGCCCTGCGGGCTTCCCTGCGTGGGCAGGCTGTCAAGCCAGCGGGTCGAGGCGAGCTTTACCGTCTCGAGGTTCTGCTCGGCGGACATGCCACCGATCACGACGGCAAGATGATAGGGCGGGCAGGCCGACGTGCCCAGCGTCCGGATCTTGCCATCCAGCCATTTCAGCAGGTTTTCCTTACCCGACAGCAGGGCGCGGGTTTCCTGAAACAGGAAGGTCTTGTTGGCCGAACCACCCCCCTTGGCGACGAACATCAGGTCCATCTGTTCGGCATGGTAATCGCCGGGGGTGGCCGAGATGTGGAACTGCACCGGCAGGTTGGTGCCGGTATTCACTTCCTCGAACATCGAAAGCGGGGCCATCTGCGAATAGCGCAGGGAAGTGCCGGTATAGGTGTCGTACACCCCGCGTGAGAAGGCTTCCTCCTCATTCCCATCAACCCAGACACGCTGTCCCTTCTTGCCATACACGATGGCCGTGCCGGTATCCTGACACATCGGCAGCACGCCGCCTGCGGCGATGCAGGCGTTCTTGAGCAGGTCCAGCGCCACGAAACGGTCGTTATCCGACGCTTCGGGGTCCTTGAGGATGCTGGCAAGCTGCGCCAGATGGCCGGGACGCAGCAGATGCGCCACGTCGTTGAAGGCACGCGCGGCCAGCGCGGTCAGGGCTTCAGGCCGGACATGGACGACCGTGCGCCCACCAAGGACCGAGGTGGTTACCCCCTCGATCTCCAGTTTCTTCCACGGCGTATCATCATCATGCAACGGGAATAGCGGCCCAAACACAAATGGTTTGCGCGCGGGTGCGGATATATTCAACGGACGGTCTCCTCTGCCTTATCTCCCCCGGATTGTTTCCAGGTGGCGGCGTTCAGGTAATCCAGGGCGCGTCCGGTGCATCCGGCGCACCCGGATGGATGGTGTGGCTCAGCCCGGTCCCCCCGGCCCCCGCTTGCGGAAGGCGGCCAGACTCACGACCTGCGAGCTTTCGTTCCGGTCCGTTTCCTCTTCCTCATCCGTCCCGGCGGCTGGCTGCGACTCCGCCGGGGCTTCCCCTGCAGGCTGCACCTGCACCACATTTTCGGGCATGGTGGCCATCGGCGCGTGCTCGGGCACGGTGAAGCGCAGCGTAAGGCGGATATGCGGATCGGCAAAGGCCGAGACCGCCGACACCGGAATGACCAGCGTGGAGGGAATCCCCCCGAACGAAAGCCCGACCGATATGGTCTGCTGCGCCCGGTCCACCTTCAGGCCCCAGAACTGGTGCTGAATGACGATGGTGATTTCATGGGGATACTGGGCGCGCAGGTGGTCGGGCATTTCCACACCCGGCCAGTCGGTCCGGAATGTCAGGTAGAAATGATGATCGCCTGACAGCCCGTGCGCCGCCGCATGCTCGAGCGCGTGCAGCATGACCTGGCGGTAGGCATCCTCGATCCAGGAATCATAGGGCATGAGGCAGTCGGGAATGGCGGTGTCAAAACCGTTTTCCTCGTCGTGATCATCGGACATTTCGGACTTCTCCGTGACATCCGCCCGGACGCACGCGCCGGAGCGGATTTTTGCAGACATGCGGGTTCGGACCACGCCGTGCCACAGTAGCAAGCTGTGCGTCAAACTTCCGGTGATGGCAACCCACCGGCATGACCCATTCCTTCACGAAGCGGATACCACGTCCGCAGCCTGACCCATGCGAAAGAAAAACGAAAAAGACAGAGGTGGGAGGGCTTCTGTTGCCCGGTGCCCTCCCGAACCGCGCTTATCGCTTATGCAGCGACAGCGAGCACCTCAGAGTTATCGTTGGCACTTGTGATTTAGCCCGATAACGGTGGTACAATGCCGGGCAAAAGGCGGGTCTTTACCATGCGTGTCGAGCCTGTTTCGTCCCCCTGTTCCCCATAAAGGGGAAAATGGTGGAGACGCCGGGTACCGCCCCCGGGTCCACAACACTTATTCCACGCGCCGTTTATCGCCATAGCCAAGGGGCAAGCCCCTCCTGCACCTGTGAACATAGGGAGCGCCAAGGCATATGGCAAGGGGCATCAGGGCGGCGAAGCCACTGGTCGGGTGCGGCCAGATATGGCATGTTGCCGGGGCGGCGGACGGCGCGCGCAAAGACATCCGCGCCATCCGCGGTCGCGCCGCCGTTGCCGCCATGCAGGCCATATAGCACAGGACGGTAGGATACATGTTTTCCAGTGAGCAGAAATCGGCAATCGAGGCAGCCCGCGCCGGGTGGGCGCAGACACGCCGCCTTGTCGTACCCGCGATGGAAGACGTGCTGTATGCCCCCGTCCCCGTACTGGAAACCGGCTTCGTCCGCGCGGTGGACTACATGGGTGGCGATAGCGGCGTGGTGCAGGGTGCCCGCGTATCCTATGGCAAGGGCACGCGCAGCACGTCCGATGACCGGGGGCTGATCCGCTATCTCATGCGCCACCGCCACACCAGCCCGTTCGAGCTGGCCGTGCTGAAGCTGCATGTGCGCGCACCCATTTTTGTCACGCGCCAGTGGTTCCGCCACCGCACCGCCAGCATCAATGAATACTCGGCGCGCTATTCCGTGCTGGAAAAGGAATTCTACTTCCCCCGGCCCGAAGACATCGCCACCCAGTCCACCAACAACAAGCAGGGACGTGCCGACAGCCTGCCCCCCGAACAGGCGCAGCAGGTACTCGACATCCTGCGCGATGACGCCTCGCGCTGCTACGACCATTATGTGGATCTGCTCAACGAGGACGAAAACGGACAGACGCGCGACCCCTCCCGCCCGTCGGTGGCCCGCGAACTGGCCCGCATGAACCTGCCGGTCAACATCATGAC
Source organism: Komagataeibacter saccharivorans (assembly GCF_003207825.1). Classification (GTDB taxonomy): domain Bacteria; phylum Pseudomonadota; class Alphaproteobacteria; order Acetobacterales; family Acetobacteraceae; genus Komagataeibacter; species Komagataeibacter saccharivorans. The sequence goes on from NZ_NKTY01000010.1 coordinate 78,701, forward strand.
GCAGTTCTACTGGCAGATTAACCTGTGGAACCTGCTGCATTTCCTGCGCCTTCGCGCCGACAGCCACGCCCAGTACGAAATCCGCGCCTATGCGGACGCCATTCTGGGCCTTGTCGAAAAATGGGCGCCGCTGACATTCGAAGCCTTCACCGATTACATGCGCGATGCGGTGCTGCTGTCCGGTCCGGCGCTGCGCGTGCTGCGTGCGGCCATGAGCGGCGAGCCGGTCGATCCGGCGGCGCAGGGGCTGTCCAAGCGCGAGATCCGCGAACTGGCTGAGATGTTTCCCGAAATCGCGCCCCGGCTGACGGTCTGACCCCCGGCTCCGGTCAATAAACCGTGATGAGCCACCACAGCCAGCACGGCCCGTCATGGCCATGGGCTGTGGATTCTACGTCACACTTCATGGGGCAATTCCACCGGCATGGCCTGCATATGGCGGTTGCCATCGCCGGTTAGCCCCCATGTTGCTGCTGCAATGCAGACACAATATGCCCGTGATCCCATGGCAAGCGGATTGCACAACAGCATTCCCATGCTAGAGAGTGACGCAAGAAAGGGCGTTGCGCCCGGTTCAGGATTCTTCAAACGCATTGGGCCATTCCGCCATCACATGGCGGGGAAGCGAAGACAGAGGGAAGCGGAAACGAGCATGCGAGCAGAGACAGGATCGAATTCTTGGTCGTCCCGCCCGTTCCCGTCCCTGCGTCGTTCGGCGATTCGCGTCGCAGGGGTGGCACTCGGCCTGCTCGGACTTGCCGGATGTGCGGCCCCCCCGCCCACCGATCCGGATGCGCTGGCTGAATACAAGGAAGCCAACGACAAATACGAAAAGCTGAACCGCAAGGCCTTCGATGTGACGATGTGGGCCAACAAATATACCCTGCGCCCGGTCGCCAAGGCCTATATCTGGGCCGTGCCGCGCCCGCTGCGCAATTCGTTCGGCAGTCTGTACCAGACCATGAACGAACCCGTCGTGTTCTTCAACGACGTGGGCGCGGGCAAGCCGCGCCGCGCGGGCGACGCCTTCGTACGCTGGTGCATCAACATGACGGCGGGCATCGGCGGGCTGATCGACGTTGCGAACTATGCCGGTTACAAGCACCATGACAACGACGCCGGCCTGACGCTGGCGACATGGGGCGTGCCGTCCGGGCCTTACCTGTTCCTGCCGGTGCTGGGTCCGTCCTCGTTCCGTGACGGGATCGGCTATGGTATCGATACCGGCCTGTCACCGTGGAACTACGTGCCCCGGGGCTATGGACTGATCACCTTCAACTGGGCCTATAACATCATGGGCACCATCAACGGCATGGCAACCAACGTTGATGCGCTCGATCAGGTCATGAAGGATTCGCTCGATCCCTATGCCACCATCCGCAGCGCCTACCAGCAGCAGCGGCAGGCCATGGCCGAAGCCATAAAGAACGACCACCGGGCCACCGTGCCCGACTGGTACCACACAAGATAACCAAAAAGGGATACAGCGATGCAGACAGCCATCCCCCGTCGCCACGCACTGGCTCTGCTGGCAACCTGTGCCGCCACGCCTGTTGCCTCAGCATGGGCGGTTGATGCACTCACGCAGGCCCGTTCCTTTGTCTCCATGTTCGGTAACAAGCTGGTCGGCATCGTCAACAGCGACATGCCACTGGAAAAGAAGAAGCAGGACATCCTGCCCCTTCTCAACCAGTACGTCGATGTGGACGCCATCGGGCGTTACTGCCTTGGCCGCTACTGGCGCATCGCAACCCCCGAACAGCAGGCACGCTACATCAAGCTGTTCCATGAAGTGCTGGTCAACGCCATTACCGACAAGATCGGCGACTACCGTGGCGTGACATTCGTGGTCGGCACAAGTGCCCCGTCCGGTGACGATACGGCGGTGTCCACCGTCATCAACCGTCCCGGCCAGCCGGGTGCCGATACGCAGTGGATCATCAGCACCGCAAGCGGCAGCCCCAAGGTCGTCGATGTGGTGGGCGAAGGCGCGAGCCTGCGCCTGACGCAGCGGCAGGACTACAGCTCCTTCATCGCGCGCAACAGCGGCAATGTGGATGCGCTGCTGCATGCGCTCGACAAGCAGATCGCCAACCACCACTGATCCCTGTGCCTGCCCGTCATCAACGCGGGCAGATGGACGCCAGAAAGCCGGTAGCATTCCTACCGGCTTTTTTAATGCAGGTTCATTTAATGCAGGCGGGCGGCATCCGTCCCGGTACGCACGCTCTGATAGAGCAGGATGTTTTCGCCCCCCGGCACGGGCTGCGCATCGCATACGCTCATGCCCGCCCCGCCAAAGACCTGCCGGGCCATGATGTCGCTTTCCCTTACATAGGAAATGATCCGCCTGACGCCCCCTTCATGGGCAAAGGCCAGCGCCAGACTGGCGGCTTCGCGCGACAGGCCGGGTTCACGGGCCTGCGGGACAATGGCGAACTGCAGTTCGTGACAGTCAGGTGACGTGGCGGAAGGCTGGACCCCCGCCAGACCGATAAAACGGTCCTGCTGGCGGATGGTGAACATGCCAACACCTTCCCGCCCCCATGTCATGAGATCGGTCATCATGTCCTGTTCACTCAGGACACGATTGGATACTCCGGTCGCCAGTCGACCGGATACCCCGGCGCTGGCCTTGAGCCGCGCCACATCTTCCAGATCAGCCCAAGAAACCGGATCAAGCCGCATCCGGCCTGTCTGTATGCGGTATCTGCCACCCATGGCTGCCTCCATCCCGGCAGGGTTTATCGACCTGCCGTTATTGACGCAGATAACAGGGCGGGTGGCAAATGGAATCAGCGTTCGATGGGACGGTACTTGATCCGGCTCGGCTCGGTCGCGTCCGGTCCCAGGCGGCGGCGCTTGTCTTCCTCATAGGCCTGGAAGTTGCCTTCGAACCATTCGACGTGGCTGTCGCCCTCGAAGGCGAGGATGTGGGTCGCCAGACGGTCAAGGAACCAGCGGTCATGGCTGATGATGACCGCGCAGCCCGCGAACTCGGCCAGTGCGTCTTCCAGTGCGCGCAGGGTGTCAACGTCAAGGTCGTTTGTCGGCTCATCGAGCAGGATGACATTGCTTTCCTGCCGCAGCATCTTGGCCAGATGTACGCGGTTACGCTCACCACCCGACAGGACGCCAACCTTTTTCTGCTGGTCCGGTCCCTTGAAGTTGAAGGCCCCGACATAGGCGCGTGACGGCACAGCGCGCTTGCCAAGGTAGATCACGTCCGTCCCGCCGGAGATTTCCTCCCACACGGTCTTGTCGTCATCCAGGCTGAAACGCGACTGGTCAACATAACCCAGCTTGACCGTCTCGCCGATGGTAAGCGACCCGCTATCGGGCGTTTCCTGCCCCATGATCATCTTGAACAGCGTGGATTTACCCGCACCGTTCGGCCCGATCACGCCCACGATCCCACCGGGCGGCAGCTTGAAGCTCAGGTCATCGATCAGCAGGCGGTTGCCGAAGCCCTTGCGCAGGTCCTCCGCCTCGATCACGGTGCCACCCAGACGCGGGCCGGGCGGGATGACGATATCGGCCACGCCACCGGCCTTCTCGGCGTTCTGGGCCAGCATTTCCTCATACCGCGCGATACGGGACTTGCTCTTGGCCTGACGCGCCTTGGGGGAGGAGCCAATCCACTCCTGCTCGGCGGCAAGGGCGCGCTGGCGTGCGCTTTCCTCTTTCTCTTCCTGCGCAAGGCGCTTGCGCTTCTGCGTCAGCCACGACGAGTAGTTGCCCTCGAACGGATAGCCACGGCCGCGTTCGAGTTCCAGAATCCAGTTGGTGACGTTATCGAGGAAGTAACGGTCATGGGTAATGACCATCACCGTGCCCTCGTAGTCACGCAGCGTCTTTTCCAGCCACGATACGCTCTCGGCATCAAGGTGGTTGGTCGGTTCGTCAAGCAGCAGCAGGTCAGGCTTTTCGAGCAGCAGGCGGCACAGGGCCACACGGCGGCGCTCACCACCGGACAGCTTGTCCACCGGGCTGTCGGCAGGCGGGCAGCGCAGGGCCTCAAGGGCGATTTCCAGCTTGCGGTCCAGTTCCCAGCCGTCGCCCGCGTCGATCACTTCCTGCAGTTCGGCCTGTTCGGCCAGCAGGGTGTTCATCTCGTCATCGGACATGGGTTCGGCGAACTTCATCGAAATTTCGTTGAAGCGGTCCACGGCCTTTTTCAGCTCACCAAAGCCCAGCGCCACGTTCTCGCCAACGGTCAGGCTTTCGTCCAGCTTGGGTTCCTGTTCCAGATAACCCACGCGGGCACCTTCGGCGGCCCATGCCTCGCCACCGAATTCCTTTTCCACGCCCGCCATGATCTTGAGCAGCGTGGACTTACCCGCACCGTTGACGCCCAGAACACCAATCTTGACGCCAGGCAGAAAGGACAGGGTGATACCCTTGAAGACTTCACGCCCACCCGGATACGCCTTGGTCAGGTCCTTCATCACATAGACATATTGCGTGGCGGCCATGACGGTCGGCTCCTGATAACTGAGAGAAAATGGCAAGTGACCCGCACCACACGATCGGGCGCGGGACGCGCCACAGTGCAGTGCTGCATGCTAAAGAGCCTGCGCCCGGCAGGACTTGAACCCGCAACCAAGCCGTTATGAGCGGCCCGCTCTAACCAATTGAGCTACGGGCGCGCAGGCAGCCCCTGATCTCGCGCATGTGGAGGGATTTGGCAAGATCCATGCACCCATTTCCACGCATTTTTTCCATGCCGTCCAGCCGCAATGGCAAAAGGAAGCATGATGCGCGGCACATGCCGGCAGAACATGGCTTGCGCGGCAAAGCGTGGGGGCTATACCGTCACCGCCGTAAAATCACGCCGCGACAGCATGCTGTTACGGCACAGCACACAGGCAGCAGGAGGTCTGGAAGCAATGGACGTATCAAAGATTTCACCCGGCAAGGACGTTCCCGACGACATCAATGTCGTCATCGAGATCCCGCAGGGTTCCGGCGTCAAATACGAGATCGACAAGGACAGCGGCGCGGTCGTGGTCGACCGTATCCTGTTCACGCCCATGGTCTATCCCGCAGCCTATGGCTTCATCCCCAACACGCTGGCCGCCGATGGCGACCCGACCGACGCGCTGGTGCTGATGCCTGCCGCCGTGGTGCCCGGCTGCGTGGTGCGCGCGCGTCCCATCGGCATGCTGAAGATGGAAGACGAAAGCGGACAGGATGAAAAGATCATCTGCGTCCCGCACGACAAGGTCCACCCCTACTATTCCAAGGTGGAGAAGCTGGAAGACCTGCCCGAGATCGTGCTGAAGGAAATCGAGCATTTCTTCACCCGTTACAAGGACCTGGAAAAGGGCAAGTGGGTCAAGGTATCGGGCTGGGCCGACAAGAAGGCCGCCGGTGAGGCGATTGTTGAATCCATCAAGGCCGTAGCGGGCAAGTAAGCCCCAGGGTGCAGCCGCCGGGTCCGTCGGGATCCGGCGGTCAGGCCACGTCGCACAGCGCGGGCCGCCCGCCACAGGCCACAAGCTGGCCGATCAGCCAGTGATAGCGGTCCAGATAGTTACGCATGTCCAGCGTGGCGACTGCGTGTTCGCGCACGCTGGCGCGCAGCCTGCGGGCCAGCCGCCGGTCTTCCAGCAGTTCCACAACGCCATCGGCGATACGCTGCGGTTCAAGGAAGGGGACAAGGCGCGCAGTTACGCCATCACGGAGGAATTCCTCCACCGGGGCCGTCCGGCTGCCCACAATGGCGCAGCCACAGGCCATGGCCTCGCGCAGCGACCATGACACCACGAACGGATATGTCAGATAGACATGCGCGTCCGAACGCTGCAGCAGGCGGCAGAAACTGCCATAATCCACGCGCCCGGCAAAATGGACCCGTTCCATATCCAGTGTCCGGCCGACTTCGGCCATCATATGCGCCCGCCACGTCATCCCGCCCGGTGCCCGCGCGCCATAGCTGACGCCATCCCCCCCCACGACAATGACCCGTGCATCCGGCCTGTGTTCAAGGATACGCGGCAGCGCACGCATGAAAACATGGAAACCCCGATAGGGCTCCAGATCCCGCGCGACATAGGTGACCAGCTTTTCCCCCGGCCGGACATGAATGTTGCCCAGCGTAAAGGACTGCATGCGCGCATGGGGATCGGGCACGCATTTTTCCAGATCCACTCCTTCAGGGATCAGGGTCAGGCGGTCGCGCGCCCAGTCGGGATAGGTATCGCGCTGGAAATGGGTCGGGGTATGCCCCCAGCCTGATCCGGCCAGCGCCAGAAGGTTGAGCGTATTGCGGGCACGGATCAGGGGGGCCACGGTGGCTGGAGGTGCGAATTCCGGATCAAAACCCACATCCAGCCCCGTGGGCCGATAGAAGAATTCATAATAGCCCAGTATCGGGACATCGGGGTACACATCGGGCAGGTCCAGCATCTCGCCCCAGCCGTGATGGCCGATGATGATATCGGGAACATAGCCCAGATCGCGCAGGGTACGCGCGGCACGCGCAACCGCCGCCGCACGCTGCATGCCCCTGGCCAGTTCATCCACCGGCGCGGGGGCATCCACACGCGCGGGTTGTGGCATGCGATACGATACCCGGCGTACGCCCGGTATCTGCATACGGCCCGATTCACTTATGAAAACAATCTCGTTGCCACCCTGCACCGTCAGGGCGCGCACGAGATGCACGAACTGGGCAGGAAAATTCTGGTGCACGAACAGGTATTTCATAAGGAAGCTCCTGTCCTTGCCACCTTCATGATCCCGCTGGCTTACGCCGCCGCGTAGCCCTACGCCGGCGGGGAGATGCGGATGCCACGGGGGCAGCCGCAGCTTTCCCCTGTGACATCCCTTCCACCACCAGATCATCGGACGTTTCCATCGACTGTTCCGCAGGCATCCGCCTTACCTGTCCCGGCGATGACCGGACCGGCTGGGTTGCGGGCGTCAGGGCAGCCAGAAGCGCTTCTTCCGCCGCATCTTCCGGTACGGATGGACGAAGCACGGAGCGGGACGGGCAGGGACGTAATTCAATACGGAACGCTTCCAGCGGCGCCTGTGTCGGGGCCATGACGGGCGCGTCTTCAGTCGGGCCGACACGGCTGCCATCAATGAAGCTGGCTTCGACCAGACAGGTGAACGCCGACGCCGCCTTCCCCTTCAGGCGGACCCGCAGGCCCAGTATGGGCAGCGCCATGCCCCGGCTGCCGCAATATTCCCCACCGCCAATCCATGGGGAAAACCAGTCCTGACCCAGAATGGCCTGATATTCCAGATCATCCACCGCAACAGCACTGCCTGGCTGAATGGCGAATCCCTCCATCCATTGTCCACTGCCGGTTTTGCCCATCCATGCCCCAAGCGGGGCTTTTACATCGCCCCGGCGCTGGATATGGGCGGTCATGCTTCCGTCATGATCCCCTGCCGGCAGGGCGGTCTCCGCAGGGTCGGGGTCGGATACAGGCGGTGCCACGCGTCCGGTCCCGCCGGACAGGCGGACCACCTGCAATCCGGGCAGGTCGCGGGCATGCTCCGTATCGCGGTAGGTCGTGACCAGAACTGCGGCGCCCCGCGCGGGTATGCGGACCAGCGCCGCGCCATCGCGCCCCCCGATCCAGCCATCCGCGTCGAACGTACTGACCTGCACCGCCGTCATTCCCGGCGGGGAACTGATCCGCATGCCTGACAGCCCGCCGGTCCGCATATCCGCCGGAGGAGCAGCATGGAAAATGCAGTATGTGCCTTCTGCCAGCCGTATGAGCCGGGCGGTGGCCTGTATCGTATCGGCCTGCCCCGTACGGGCGGCAGCGTGTCCGCTTTCCATCACCCTCTCTCCGCATTACGGAAAAAGGGGGGGAATACGGCGGGCTGACCGGCGGGAGAGATAGGGATCAAGACAGGCCTCTTTCCTGTGGTCATGAACGGGCAGAGGCATAAGACAGTAAAAACGTATTCAATTGGTGAACGGGCAGACCATGCGGCACACATATCCCGCGCCCCGTCGCCCTGATACGCGCCGCCACCGCCCCGAGATCGAAGGCGACACTGCGCAGCCCCGCCCGCCACAGAAGTGTCAGGGTAAAACACCATGTCTCGGGGCAGATGGATGGCACCAGCCCCACCTGCCCCCCACAGGACCGTATTAGGGCCACGGCCTGCCCCGGTTCGTAGGGACCTGTAATGAATACCCGCCCCGTTTCCAGAAGCGGCGCGTCATCAGATGTATGTCCCACCACCACGAATTCCAGCGGCAGGTCACGCATGCGCGCATCCCGCGCAGCGGCCAGCAGGACCGCATATCCCTTGTCCGGCCCGATCGCGCCCACCACCACGACCCGGCACAACCCCGTATCCGGCATAAGGGTCAGGGAATGATCGTGCAGGGGCTGGGCAAACTGCCGCAGGGTCTGATCAGGGCGGTCATCTTCGAGCGGTTCCGTCCCGAACCGGATATCGGGAAAATAGCGCGCCAGCCTGCGCGCCACATCGGCGCAGGGTACGACCACGCGCCGCGCACGGCTCAGGTCGTGTCCTGTCTTGCGCCGCAGGCGATCAGCATCCGTTTCCTCCACCCGCGTCCCCAGTGCGCGGACACATCTCCGGCACTCCGTAATGTCAGGTTCGCCACAGTAACGGCCCTCCCTGCCAACCAGCGTAACGCGCGGACAGATTCCGGCGTAATCATGCACATACCGGTCATACGGCACCGCCAGTCGCTGGCACAGTTCACGCGCCCGGTCGCCATGGCCCATGTGATGGTGGATTTCGACATGCTCCAGCCCCAGCGCGCGCAGCAGCGCCACAAGGGCCGCGCCCTGTGCGGGCCATACGAAATGCAGGGGCGGACATGACCCCTCATGCCTGCCATCCCTTATGACAAAACCATCGGGAAACGGTTCCACAACGACAGGCAGCACGCCCTCCGTCAGCCACATCCGCGCGCGGTCGGCCACGACCTGCGCCACGCCGCCCGCCCTGCCGTGGCTGACCAGAAGCACCGTACCACGCAGTCCCGCACGCAGGACGGCGCGATGCCAGACCAGCAGTGACAGGCGCTGGCGGGCAGCGGCAAGCGGATCGGCCGCAATATGGTCCTGAACCAGCCGGTCATAGCCGGGAAACAGCCGGTTCAGCACCCAGTGGTTGCGCTGTTGCAGCGCCGGACGGCTGAGACCAAAGGATGCACCGCCCGCATGCCCCACAAATACGCCGGGCGCTGCGTAATGCCGCCATCCCGCCAGCCGGGCGCGCATGCAGAAGTCATTTTCCTCCCCATATCCCCGGCCATACAGTTCGGGACGGAACAGGCCCGTATGACGCAGGCAGTCATGGCGGATCAGCATGCAGAAACCGTGGCCTGTGGGAATTTCAGGGCCCTGCCCGCCATTGGCCGTTAATGCCGCGGCCATGAAGTGGCGCACATCATCCATCCCGCCAGCCAGTGGGGATGGCCGTTCGGGATCAGGCCATGTCAGGATCGTGGCATCGTTCGACAGGGGGGATACAGTGCCCGCATCGGCGCGCGCATAGGCTGCCCGCAGCATTTCATCCAGCCAGCCATCGGCCACCAGCGTATCGCTGTTCAGCAGCACGACATCCATCCCGGCCGCATCAGAAAGCGCCGTATTGACCGCTGCGGGATAGCCCCGGTTGGTTTCATGCCGCCGCAGCACGATCCGCCCGTGCGTCGTCAGATCATCCAGTACAGCGGCCATTACGGGATCAGGGGAGGCATCATCCACCACCATGATTTCCACTACTGGCCCTTCCACACGTCGGGCCAGCGTTGCCAGCACACTGTCCAGACAGGCGAGGGTGCGCTCCCGGTCCGCATGGACCGCAACCACGACCCGGCAGCGCGCGGCGCGTCCGGGCGGGTGCAGAAGTCCATTCCCGCGCGCCCGCATGGCGGGAAAGACCCGTCGCGCGCGTGGCAGGCGGACCGGGAGAGGAGAACCGGTCAGATCCCGCCCCTGCCCCGTGACAATGCGCACGCGTCCCTGTGGAGCGATATCTGCCCACCCGACCCGGAATGCCCATACCGACGTGGAAGGACCGGCGCTGGCCGCCGCCATCGGCACGATCCTGCGTGTAAGCTTCAGCCGCCGCCTGCCATGTGCATCCATCAGATATAGCGCGGGGCGGCCCTCCGGGCGGGCGGGCATGATCGCCCATCCCGCAATGCCCTGCCCGTCTGGCAACGCAACGCCAGCGACCTGACATAAGGCCACCGGATCGGGGCTGCCGCCCAGCAGGGGCATGCCATCATGCAATATCCCGATTTCCCGCGCCTGACGCCAGCGCGGCGGCAGGGACATGGACGAGCCGGCCATACGACGCGGGCCGAACCTGCTGCCGTCCAGCCAGACCACCGGCACGCATCCTTGTGGCAGGCCGCCCCAATGCAGCACGCCCCGTCCTCCGTCCAGCGCGCACCAGCCGGACCGGCCCATATGCTGGCATGTCAGATCCGCCGGAACGGACAGTGCCGGATCAAAGCCGTATCGGGTAAAAAACCGCTCCAGAGCTACTGCCGCGCGCGCCCATGCGCCCGCCGCGCAACAGGCCAGCACCAGCAGGCGCAGCCCGGCGCGAAAGCCCTGCCCTGCGGCCATGACGGTTTCCACCGCTTCCGCGGCACCCGTGCCATCGCCAGCACCCAGCCGGACCGCAGCCAGCGCGTACAGCACAGCCCTGTCATCGGGTGCCAGCCGCGCCGCGCGTTCCATCCACGCAAGGGCCTGCGCATGCCGTCCCTGCCCCGCCAGCAGCCGGGCATGCCCCACGGCGGCCGCCACATCCGCGCCCGGCGCAACGGATGGACCGGATTCAGGACGCGGTATGGTCTGCCTCCACCCATGCCAGCCGGTCATATTCGTCCTGCGCCGCGCCCAGCCCCTGCGCCGCCGCGCGGGCGAACCACTCCCGCGCCTGCACCGGGTCTGCCGGCCCCGCCAGCCCGCGACCCAGATACCGCCCCAGCATGAGCTGCGACAGGGCATTGCCCCCCTGTGCGCCCTGACGGAACCAGTGCAGCGCCTGCATGCGGTCGGGGGCGATATCGTGGCCACCACCGTACATGGCCCCAAGGGAAAACATGGCTTCGACCCGCCCGGCACGCGCCGCCACATGATAGAGGGCAAGCGCGCCAGCATGGTCGCGCGGTCCCCCATGGCCATCCAGCCGAAGCTGGGCCGCGACAAGGCAGGCATCGGGCAGGCCATGTTCCGCTGCCTGTTCCAGCCACTGGCGGGCACGTATCGGATCAGCCGTTCCGCTCCCTTCACCCAGCAGCATGCGTCCCAGCCAGTACTGCGCATTGACCACACCCGCCCGGGCCGCGCGTTCCATCCATATGACGGCCTGCCTGCGTTCAGGAGCAGTTCCCGTTCCCCGGTACAGGCTGACCGCCAGATTGAAGGCGGCCACCGGATCGCCCGCCTGCGCGGCCGCATGAAAATCAATACCCGGCGCGTCTGCCTCCGCTCCCTCCGTCAGCAGGGTTGCCGCAAGGTCGGTCATGGCCGCGACATCACCCAGCACGGCCGCACGCTTCACCCACATACGGGCCAGCGTAAGGTCGGCGGGAACACCACGCCCCTGTATGTAAAGCATTCCCAGCATGCGGCAGGCCACGGCATGGTCCTGTTCAGCCGCCATGCGGTACCATGTCGCGGCTTCATGGGCGCAGGGCACGGCGGCTTCCCCGCGCGCGTGCATGTCCCCCAGCAGGGAGGCGGCTTCACGGTCCCCGGCATGGGCGGCACGACGCAGCCATGTCTCGGCGGCCATGACATCGCGTGCTCCCTGCACGCCCTGTAACAGCAGGGCGCCGTAACGGGCCTGTGCCGGCCGTATGCCCTGCCCGGCGGCACATGCGTACCAGTGCGCGGCCTGTGCCCGGTCCTGCGCCACGCCCCAGCCCCGCTCATGCAGCAGGCCCAGCATGTACTGCGCCGTCGGCAGCCCCCCCTGTGCCGCGCGGGTCAGCGCCGCGACCGCATCGGGATCACTGCCGGGTGCCATACCGGATGCGCTGAGATGCGCCAGCGCCAGACCCAGATCACCCTGCGGGCAGCCTGCCCGTGCGGCCTGTGCGCACCATGACCGCGCCGCCTGCGGGTCCCGCACGCTATCCGGGCCGGTAGCGAGCAGATAGCCGTACAAAGCCTGCGCATCCGGCAGGCCCTTTTCCGCCGCGCACGCGGCCCATGTGGTGGCGGCAACAGGATCGGGCCATCCGGCAATGCCTTCGGGCAGGGATACAGGCAGCAGGCTGTCAGCCCCAACGGTACGGGGCGGCGCCCCCAGCAGCAGCAGGGCAAGGGAAAAAGCGGCCTCCACATGGCCTGCGGTCGCGGCCTCGTGCATCCAGCGCAGGCCCTCGACCGGACTTGGGGGGACGCCCGTTCCCTCCAGATAGGCGCGGGCCACCTGATACTGCGCGGCGAGCATGCCCCCGCGCGCCAGTGTCCCGAGCAGCGCAAACCCCTGTGCCGCGCGCCCTTCGCGTTCCAGCAGGTCGCATGCACGCCGGAAGCGCGCGGCGGGGGTAAGACCATCCCGCAATCCCGACAGGAGCCTGCGCATGACCGTGCGCCCCCGGCCTAAGGTTCGCGCATGCCGTCGGTCACGGCGGGCAGCAGGCGGTTGAGCAGATACTGCATCATGGTCCGCCGCCCGACATGAATGTCGGCTTCCACCGGCATGCCGGGCCGGGGCTGGAAAAAGGGCGGCACCCCATGCAGGGTGTAACGGTCGACTGACAGGCGCACGCGGTAATAGACCGTCAGCGGATCGCCGGTCCCGTCGCTGCCCTGCTGGGCATCGCCGCCCGCGCGGGCAGGCTGACCGGCAAAGGCATCCGCGCTGATGACACGCACGGTCGCTTCCCCGCCGCCGTACTGGGTGTAGGGAAAGGCCGCGAATTTCAGCAGTGCCGGATCGCCCGCACGCACATAACCCGCATCCACGCCGCGCAGGGTCGCTTCCACATCAAGGTGGCTGCCGGTCGGCACCAGCGTCATGAGCGGACTGGCCGCCTGAATGACCGAACCGGCGGACAGGTGCGCGATGCTCAGCACCACCGCGTCACGATCCGCCCGCATGACGATCAGGTCATGATGCAGCATGGCCTTGCTGTAGCTGCCATCGGCATCCGCCAGCCGGTGCTGGGCCAGCGCCAGATCCTGATACACGGTCGCGTGCCAGTTGCTGGCGTAGCCATCGCGCTGCGCCTTCATCGCATCCAGCCGGGCGCGCGTGCTGTCGGCCTCATGCCGGGCGGATACCTGCGAACGCACCACTTCCATCAGGGTGTCCTGTGCCGCCAGCGTGGACAGGCGGCTGCCGACCTGTTCATGCTGCAGGCGCTGGCGCATGTCCTGCACGTCGCGGGCAACGCGCGCGCGGGCGCCATACATCGCGGCACTGGCCTCATAGCCCTGCAGTTCGCTCTGCAATGCTGCGATCTGACGGTCATACCCGGCCATCTGCGCGTCATATTCCGCCTGCCGGCGCAGATAGGCTGCCGCCTCCTGCACCGATGCGGGGTCGTTCATGTCAGCCCGGTAGGGCCTGCCCGCCGCTTCCGCCGTACGGCGCGCGACCTCAGCCCGGTACGCCATGACCTGATGGCGCAGGTTGGTCACATCCGCATCCGTCATGGTCGGATCAAGCCGGGCCAGCACCTGCCCTTTATGCACGGTATCGCCTTCATGCACGTCAAGCGAGCGGATGAGCGAGGTTTCCAGCGGCTGGATGACCATCGTCTCGTCAAAGGGCGTCAGTGTGCCATTCACGCTGATGACCCGATCCAGCGGGAAGAAGGTCATGACCAGCAGACCCGCCCCGGCAAGGGCCGCGACCAGCCAGACCACATACCGCGCCGCATCGGATGGCGGCAGATCCACCAGCGCGGCACTGGGTGAGTAGAACGCCAGCAGCGCGGGCGGCAGATCGGCCGGAACGTCCGCGGCCGGGGGCGGCAGGACGGACAGGATACCGCCCACGCCATCATCGCCCGCATCGTCCGGCGCGGGGGGGGCGAGGTCGCCGTCGCTCATGCCGCGTCTCCATGCAGGGAGGACGGGGGCGGCGCATCGTTGCCGCCACCATCGTTGAAACGGTTCTGCTGCATCCACAGGGTGCGGTAGATGGGGCTGCGCGTCAGCAGTTCGGCATGCGTGCCGATCGCCGCGACACGTCCCCGGTCCATCACACAGATCTGGTTGCAGTCCACCAGCGAGGCGAGACGGTGCGAGACGATCACCATGGTCCGACCGTGGGCGAGGCGACGCAGGTTGGCGTTGACCACGGCCTCGCTTTCCGGATCGAGGGCGGAGGTCGCCTCATCAAGGATCATGAGCTTCGGGTCGGAAATTACCGCGCGCGCTATGGCCAGCCGCTGCCGCTGTCCGCCGGAGATGTTGGTGGAACCTTCCTCGATCCACGTATCGTAGCCTGCCGGCATCCGTTCGATGAACTCTTCCGCCCCCGCCAGACGGGCGGCGCGGATCACGTCCTCCAGCGTCAGGCCGGGACGACCGGCGATGATGTTGTCGCGTATCGTGCCCCGGAACAGGAAATTGTCCTGCAGCACCACCCCGCAGGAGCGGCGCAGGTAGGTCAGGTTGATCTCGCGCAGGTCGATGCCGTCAAGGCGCAACTGCCCCGTATAGTTGCGGCTGACGCCTTGCAGCAGCCGCGTGATGGTGGACTTGCCCGACCCGCTGCGCCCCACCAGCCCCAGCATGGTGCCCGCAGGCACCGAAAACGTGACATCGGACAGGGCTGGACCGGATGCGGCGGGATAGGTGAAACAGACATCCGAAAACGCCAGCGCGCCGCGGATGGGCGGACGCAGGCCGGTGGTAAGGGCGCGCGTCTCGGTCGGGCGGTTGAGCACGGAGCCCGCTTCGGACAGGGCGCTGCGCACTTCGTTCAGGTCATCGATCAGCCGCGCCATGCCCACCAGCGGTGCTGCCACGCGCCCCCCCAGCATCATGAACGCCATGAGCGCCCCGGCTTCCATGTCCGCCGTGGGGGCGGTCAGGGCCAGGTACGCACCAACAAGGATGATGCCGCGATTGATGAACAGGTCCAGCGGCATGACGGCGCTCGCCACCCAGTTGCCCATGCGTCCCGCATCCAGCGATGCCGTTACGACAGATGCTGTTTTTTCATCCCATGCTTCCCGCCGCACGGGTTCCAGCGCCAGTGTCTTGACCGTACGGATACCGGCGACGGTTTCGTACAGCGTGGCGCTACGGTCCATTTCGGCACGGACCTGCCGCCCCACCATGCGCCCCATGCCCGGCATCGCCACCAATATGATGCCACCGATCAGGGCCGCCGCCGCCACGGTCATCCACGCCAGCGAAAAGCTGAGCCAGAACAGGAAAGGCAGCACCACCAGCAGCGTGAACAGGTCGAGAAAGGTACTGAGCAGCCTGCCGGTCATGAACTGGCGCACCCTGTAGATGGCACTGACGCGGCCGATCACGTTGCCGGTCTGCTCGCGTTCGAAAAACTCCAGAGGCAGGGCAAGCAGCCGGTCGAAAACCGCCAGAGAGATGCGCGTATCCAGCCGCGTGGTCAGCACCAGCGTCAGTTCGCGCCGCGCGTAGCTGAGCAGGATTTCGTAAAACGCCATGACCACGACCAGCCCGGTCAGGGAAATGAGGGTGGCCATGGAATGGAAGCTGACCACCCGGTCGATCACCTGCATCACGATCAGCGGTGGAAAAACCGCCAGCACGCTTATGACGACGGAGGCCAGAACCACATCGCGCAGCAGCCGCCGTTCCCCCAGCACGAGCCGCCGCAGCCATGCGAAATCGACCGGTTCCTCGACCGGTGCCCCACCACCGCGCCCGCGCACCAGCAGCACGTCGCCCCCCCATACGGCGCACAGGCGCAGTTCATCGACCGCGACAGGCGGACTGTCGGGACTGGCGAACGGATCGACCAGCCAGATGACGCCATTCACCTCGTCCGCACCGACCATAAGCCCTGCCGAACCGTCGTTGAACATCAGGGCTACGGGCGGGACATCACGCAGGCGAACAAGGTCGCGCCATTGCAGGTGCAGGCCACGGGCGGTCCCGCCATTTTCCTCCACCCACCGTGCGAGGGCGGGGATGGAAGGGGCCGCATCGTCGGATGCGCCCGCGAAATCATGCACATCAAGATCAATGCCGTGAAACCGTGCCGCACGCAGCACCGCCTGTAGCCGGATCAGGGCTGGCGCGGGGCGGGACGGGCCGCCCGCCTGGTCCGCTGTCTGGTCTGAATGGCCCACGGCATCCCTTTGCTTTGCAGGTTCTGTCCATCACGGCCACCAGATCTAGGGACACAAAGCTGAAGGGTTCCTTAACAGGTCATGTTTTCATGCAGGCCCCGGCGGACATATGGCAAAACGCGCGCTGGCCAGCACGTCCCCCGCCAGCGCCGCACGCCATGCCGCCTCCTGCCCGGTCGGGGGCAGCACGATGATGCGGGTGAACCATTTCACGCCCCCCGTAGCACGCCTGCGGAATATATCGCCCAGTGCGGCGGCGATCCCCTCGCCCCGCCCCGTGCAGCACAGGCATCCGGCCACATGCGCGAACGGGGACGTTACGGCGTTGATCACCGCCACATCGGCCCATGCCCCGACGGCTGGCGGCGTGCGGCCATCGCCCACCACCAGCAGCGTATCGGAACGCGGGACGGGTATGGCGGTCACGAATTCCAGTGGGATACGCCCGTCAGCGGTCATGACTTTCTCCGTTCGTCGGGCCGGGCCGACGGCATTCTCCCCTTATGGGCAATGATACTGGACACCGGCCGGAAGTTGGGGGAATAAAGAGCACCAGACATACCCAATGCAAGACAGCCGGAATACGGGCCTGAACCTGCCGCCCGCGCGTGGTGACATGCCCCTGTCATGAGATTTCAGGATAACAATGACCACTCGTCCCCATCTTCTCGATGCCCTTCGCGACCAGGTTCTGCTGTGTGACGGCGGCATGGGCTCCCGCGTGCAGCTACTGGATCTGGAAGTCGAGCGCGATTACTGGGGGCAGGAAAACTGCACCGAGATCCTGAACCTGTCGCGCCCCGAACTGGTACGCGAAATCCACCGTGGCTATTTCGAGGCCGGGGCAGACATGGTGGAAACCAACAGCTTTGGCGGCTCGCCCATCACGCTGGGTGAATTCGGGCTGGAAGACAGGGCGCGGGAAATCAACCGCACGGCAGCCCATCTTGCACGCGAAGCGGCGGAAAGCTTTTCGGACGGACGCCACCGCTATGTCGTCGGCTCCATCGGGCCGGGCACCAAGCTGCCTTCGCTGGGCAATATCGATTACGACACGCTGGAAGCCGGTCTGGCCGAACAGTGCCGTGGCCTGATCGAAGGGGGCGTGGACTGCCTGCTGATCGAGACGTGTCAGGACACGCTCCAGATCAAGGCCGCCGTCAATGGCGCCAAGATCGCGCGGGCGGAGATGGGCACGGATACCCCCATTTTCGTGCAGGTCACGGTCGAGACGACCGGCACGCTTCTGGTCGGGCCCGACATCGCGGCGGCAGCCACGGTCATAAACGCGCTGGACGTGCCGCTCATGGGCCTGAACTGCGCCACCGGCCCACAGGAAATGGCCGAACATGTACGCTGGCTGGCAGAAAACTGGCCGGGCCTGATCTCGGTCCAGCCCAATGCCGGGCTGCCCGAACTGGTCAACGGCAAGACGCACTACCCCCTGACCCCGCAGGAAATGGCAAGCTGGGTTGACCGCTTCATTACCGAGGACGGGCTCAACCTCATCGGCGGCTGCTGCGGCACCTCCACCCCGCATACGCAGGCGCTGGACCAGATGCTGCGCCGCCGCGCGGAAGGTACGGGCCGCATCCGCCCGGCACCCGTGCCACGCAAGCCGGTGTGGATTCCGTCGGTCGCCAGCCTGTATTCACAGGTCCCGCTGCGTCAGGAAAACAGCTATTTCTCCATCGGGGAACGCTGCAACGCCAACGGGTCGAAGAAATGGCGGCAGTTGCAGGAAGCGGGGGACTGGGACGGCTGCGTGGCCCTTGGCCGCGAACAGGCGGCTGAAGGTTCGAACGCGCTGGATATCTGCACCGCCTTCGTCGGCCGGGATGAAATGCGCGAGATGAACGAGGTCGTGACCCGCTTCACCGCCTCGGTCAATGCGCCGCTGGTGATCGATTCCACCGAAACCCCCGTGATCGAGGCCGCACTGAAGCTGCATGGCGGCAAGCCGATCATCAATTCCATCAATTTCGAGGATGGGGAGGCGATCGCCAGCGAACGCATGCTGCTGGCGCGCAAGTTCGGGGCATCCGTCATCGCGCTGACCATTGATGAAGTCGGCATGGCCAAGACGGCGGAAGACAAGCTGCGCATCGCCACGCGTCTGGTCGAATTCGCGTGCGGGAAGCATGGCCTGCCGCAATCCGACCTGATGATCGACCCGCTGACATTCACCATCGGCACCGGCACTGAAGATGACCGCAAGCTGGGGGAATGGACGCTGGAGGGCATCCGCCTGATCCGCGAACGTTTCCCCGATATCCAGATCGTGCTCGGGCTGTCGAACATTTCGTTCGGCCTGAACCCGGCGGCGCGCGCGGTGCTGAATTCCGTCTTCCTTGACCATGCGGTGCGTGCAGGCATGACGGCGGCGATCGTGCATGTATCCAAGATCCGTCCGCTGCACCTGATCGCGAAGGAAGAGGTGAAGGTTGCCGAAGACCTGATCTTTGACCGCCGTAGCGAAGGCTATGACCCGCTGCAGCGCATGCTGGAAATCTTCGCCGACCGCAAGGCCGCCGACGCGGTCAAGAAGGCCCGGGCCGAAACCGCTCCCGAGCGCCTGAAGGACCGCATTGTCGATGGCGACCGCAAGGGGCTGGAAGATGACCTTGCCGAAGCCATGCGCGACATGGCCCCGCTGGACATCATCAACACCGTGCTGCTGGATGGCATGAAGGTGGTGGGCGAACTGTTCGGCGCAGGCAAGATGCAGCTTCCGTTCGTGCTCCAGTCCGCCGAGACGATGAAGGCTGCCGTGGCCTGGCTGGAACCCCACATGGAACGCACCGAAGGCCAGGCCCGTGGCACCATGGTACTGGCCACCGTGAAGGGTGACGTGCATGACATCGGCAAGAACCTTGTTGACATCATCCTGACCAATAACGGCTACCGGGTCATCAACCTTGGCATCAAGGTGCCGGTGGCGGACATGATCGCCGCTGCCCGGGAACACAAGGCTGATGCCATCGGCATGTCCGGCCTGCTGGTCAAGTCCACCGTTATCATGCGCGAAAACCTTGAGGAAATGCACCGCCAGGGCATTGATGCACCCGTCATGCTGGGAGGCGCCGCCCTTACCCGCAATTATGTGGAGGAGGACTGCACCGCCGCCTATGGCGAAGGCGGGCGCGTGGCCTATGCGCGTGACGCATTCGATGGACTGTCGCTTATGGACAAGGTGGTGAAGGGCGAGTTCGACACCTATCTTGCCGCCATCCAGTCCCGCCGCGCAGGCAAGGCCACCCGCACCAACCGTACGCAGGATATCGAGGAGGCGTCGACCCGGGGCTTCGGTCCGGTGGATGTCGCCGCAAGCCGTGCCCGTCGCGCGCGCATGACCGCAGACGAACCCGTCCTCACCCCGCCCTTCTGGGGACCACGCGTTCTGGAAGCGACACCGGAGGCGGTGCTGCCGTTCCTGAATGAACGCTCACTGTACCAGTTCCAGTGGGGCTTCCGTAAACAGGGCCGTTCGCTGGATGACTTCATGGTCTGGGCGCGCAAGGAACTGCGTCCGGTGCTGCGTCAGATGCTGACCATGTGCGCAGAGCAGGACATCCTGCATCCCCGCGCCAGCTACGGCTACTGGAAGGCGGCGGGCGAAGGCAATGACCTTGTGCTGTTTGGCGAGGATGGCACGAATGAAGTCGCCCGCTTCACCCTGCCCCGCCAGCCGCGTGAGGACGGTGCGTGCATTGCCGACTTCGTGCGCGATATCGACGACGCCCAGCGCGACGTAATCGGCCTGCAGGTCGTAACCGTAGGGCAGGATGCATCGGACCGGGCGCGGGAATGGTTCGAGGCTGACCGCTACAAGGATTACCTCTACCTGCATGGCCTGTCGGTCGAAATGGCGGAAGCCATGGCGGAATACACCCACAAGCGCATCCGCGCCGAAATGGGTTTCGCGGCCGAGGATGACCGCGACATGGCGAAACTGCTCCAGCAGGGTTACCGGGGTTCACGCTATTCATTCGGCTACCCCGCCTGCCCCCGACTGGAGGAGCAGGAACCGATCCTGAAACTGCTGGATGCGGAAAAGATCGGCGTATCCCTGACAGACGGCTTCCAGCTTCATCCGGAACAGTCCACATCGGCGCTCGTGATCCTGAACCCGCACGCCAAGTACTTCTCGATCTGACGCAGGGCATACCATACTGCGTTGCAGGCGGCGGTATGTGATCCGGAATAATGGATACACATGCCGCTCCGCCCGAAAGGAAAGGTAGACCAAAACGGCTGGTATCCGGCACAGGGCTCATGCTTATGCAATCCGGGCCGCTGTGTACATCGTATTATACCAACGATTATAAAGACTGACCTGTGTTAGCCCACTTTCTGAAACCGATGGATCGGATGGTATCAGGCAGGGCGGCAAGGTTGTGCCAAGCGCAGTAGGCGGCGTCGATGATATGCTCGATGCCGTCGAAGACGATGTTGGACAGCCAGCTGGCGCGTAGGAACTGCCAGATATTCTCGACCGGGTTCAGTTCGGGAGCACGGGACGGCAGGAAGATCAGGCTGACATTGCGGGGCAGCTTCAGCCTGTCGGTGATGTGCCATCCTGCGCGATCGAGCAGCACGACGGCGTGAACGCCGCGAGCGACGCAGCGCGAGATTTCCTCGATATGCAGTTGCATGCTGGCCGTACCGATGAACGGTAGCGCCAGGTCGGCGCCCTTGCCGCGCGCCGGACAGATTGCCCCGAACAGTCAGGCATTATCGTAGCGTTGGTCAACCGGCTGGCGTGGCCGCGTGCCGCGTTTGGCCCATTGTCGGACGATGCCGTTCTTCTGGCCGATGCGGGCCTCGTCCTGGAACCATATCTCGATCGGCTTTCCCTTTGGCAGAGGGCCGGTATGGACGCTCAGGATGCGGGAAAGTTTTTTTGAATGCCTCCATGACGGCAGGATCCTGCCCCGGATGACGCGGCCGGGTGCTAATAGTCGCGCAGGTCATTGGGCCCTTCGGCATTGAAGCAGTGAACCCAGTCTCGCAATGTCTGGCGGTCCATACCACCCACCCGGGCCGCATCGGTGTGACTCGCTCCGTCACGGATCGCCGCCAAGGTCAGAGGCCGAATAGTCATCCCGTAGCTTCACCGCTCTCGTCATCAGCCAGTTCCTCCCGCAGCAAGAGAATCAGAGCCAACGTCATTCGTCACTTCACACACGAGTCAGTGGCTACATCCTTTAGTATTAGGCCTCAATATAGTCTGCTGTAGCCGCGATGAGCATGACGGAGAGGAAGGATAAGGCTGTCTTCTCGTATCGGGGCCCGCCATTCCTTAAGTCTCGCCCACAGGTTTTCGACCAGATGCCGATGCCTGTAAGATCATTTGAGACAGGCGATTCTGGATCATTCTTTCCTGGCGGGATCACCGGTTCCAGAGATATTCATGAAATTTGTGCGCGGCATACCCACGGTCACAGACGACATAGGTCGGTGGATGCGACAGGTCGTCGAGTAGAGCAGAGCATAAGCGGATGCCAGTTCATGCTCCTGACCGGGCGACAGCGTGAAGGACAGCACTCTACCATGACCGTCTGCGGCTACGCAGGCCCTGGCGCCAAAACCTCCACATGAGCGGCCAGGCGCCTCACGATCCCTGTGACGTTCATCGTATCTCCTTTTTTGGTGGCCCCGGCCGCCTTGTGATGGGCACGGATCGTCGTGCCATCAGGAAAAACCATGCCCGGTGCCGGGTCCGTGCCCCTGAGCTTTTCAGACAGGCGCTCCCAGACACCGGGCTTCGACCAGCAAATGAACAGTTGTGCGGCAATCCACCAAGGACCAAACCCGGACGGCAGGACGCGCCACTTCGCGCCGTTCTGATGGTGCCAGAAAATCACCGATATCGTCCGTCGAAGGTTCCTCGGCGGGGTCTTGCCCTTCGGACGGACTCCCTCGATCAGCGGCTCCAGGACAGACCAGGCCTGATCAGAAAAGACAGGCTGCATCATGCTCATCATAAATAGCTGTGCAGCCCGTTCTATTATTCAGAACCTAACAGGCCCTGTTCTTTTTGAATTAACCCACCTATCAACTCGAAGTTGCCTGCCCAGTAACTGCCTTCCTAAACCGCCTGCTGCATTTTCCTGACCAGCGATGTTGTCGAGCGACCGGAAACAATATCGATCAACGCGACCCGACCGCCATTCTGCTTGACGAAATCGCCGCCAACCACATTTTCTTCAGTATAATCAGCACCTTTTACCAGAACATCGGGTTTCAGGGCCCTGATCGTCTCAAGTGGCGTGTCCTCATCAAAAATTACTACCATATCCACATCCCGCAGGGCGCCGATCACCATCGCACGTGCCTGCTCATCCTGTACCGGTCGGCTTTCACCCTTCAGGCGCCTGACGGACTGGTCGCTATTGATCGCCACGATCAGTTTATCCCCTTCACGGGCAGCGCCATGCAGCAGTGCAATGTGACCGGGATGCACCAGATCGAAACAGCCATTGGTAAAAACGACCCGCGCGCCATGCTGTCGCCAGTTCTGGACCACCTGCACTGCCTGATCGAGGGGTAGGGTCTGCCCGGTTTCAACCATTTCAGCCCGCAGCGCGTGGCTCAGTTCCTCTTTTGAAACGCTTGCAGTGCCCAGTTTGCCAACAGCGATGGAGGCTGCTGTGGTCGCAATCACCATGGCCGTATCCAGTGTCTGGCCAGCGGACAGCACTGCCGCCACCGTAGCTACAACCGTGTCACCCGCACCGGACACGTCATAGACTTCCGATTTGCGGGTGGCCGCATCGGTCATGGTTCCATCCGTGCGCCACAGGGTCATGCCCTCTTCCGAGCGGGTTAGCAGCACATCCCCCCCAAACGCGGCCGATGCCGCGCGAGCGGCACGCTCGATTTCATCATGCGTGTGCAGGGGCAAGCCGGTCGCCTGGGCCAGTTCCTTGCGGTTTGGAGTAATGAGCGAAGCGCCACGATAAACCGCCAGATCCCTGCGTTTGGGATCGACGATAACGGGAATGTCCCGACTGCGGGCGGTCGCTATAAGTTCTGCCAGAACATCCTCGGACAATACGCCCTTGGCGTAATCGGAACAGACCAGCACATCACATGTGGCAATCGCAGCCTTGCCAGCAGCGATGAGCCGGGCGGTCAGTTGTGCCGACGGTGTTTCAATGCGTTCATCATCAATACGCACGATCTGCTGGCGCCCACTCAGCACGCGCGTTTTTGTAATGGTGGTCCATTGAGGGTCCGCCAGAATGCCGGTGCAGTCGATAGTGTCCCATGGTGCCAGCGCATGGCGCAGCGCATCCGCCGCTGGATCGCAGCCCACCACACCGATCAGTTTTACGGCACAGCCCAGTGCTGCCGCATTGACCGCGACATTCGCAGCGCCCCCCGGCACGGAAGCCTGTCGGTCGCGCCGGAGCACTGGCACCGGCGCTTCAGGTGAAATCCGCTCCACCGAGCCGTAGATATATTGATCCAGAAGAAGATCACCGATGACGACCAGAGAGCCAAACTGGAAATTTTCAATCATGAACTTCTTACGATCAGGAGTGGGTTACAGGGATATAGATACAGGCAACATCATGAAAATTCACCCATCAAAAACGGACAGGTCTGGGTTACAGGTCGTTCTGCCAATGGGAGTATCCCAGCCTACTGGCGTCCACGAGTTGTATTTCACGAAAACAGTTTTGTATCGCCATGCAGATTGTGGCAGGCACACGGGAATGGGACAGGGCACTTGATAGGGCGATGGTTCCTGTCCATATTTTCAGCCCTTCGTGTTTGCGGAACCCCTGATGATTGACTTCGGCTTGTGTAAGACCCTGTGGCAGGACTGGCTGAAGGAATCGGCGCTTCCCCTGTGGAGCCAGTGTGGTTTTGACCGCAGCAGAACACTTTACCACGAACGCCTGACCTTTGAGGGCACGCCGGTTTTGCTACCGGAACTGCGTCTGATGGTGCAGGCCCGTCAGGTGGCGACTTATTGCCGTGCCGCACTGGATGGCGTGCATGATGCGGCGGAACAGGCAATTGACTGTCTGGAGGAAATTGGCCGCCGCTATCATGGCAGCGATGGGGAAAAGGGATGGATTTTCTCCCTTGCGCCCGATGGCAGGCCGGGCAATCGTACGCGCGACCTGTATGCACATGCGTTCATTCTTTTTGGTTACGCATGGGCCTATCGCCTTACGGGTAATGGGACTTATCTGGCTACGGCCCGCCAGACCGTTCTGGAAATCGACTTGATCTTCAAGGCGGAAAACGGTGGCTATCGTGACGCCATGCCCACGCCCGACATGATCCGCCGTCAGAATCCGCACATGCATCTGCTGGAGGCTTATCTCGCCCTCTTTGAAGTCTCTTCTGACAGTTTCTATCTCGATTATGCCCAGCAGATCGTTGCGTTGGCCCTGAAACATTTTATCGATCCGGGATCGGGAATGCTGCTGGAATACTTTGATTCCAAATGGATCCCGTTGCAGCCTGCAGGCCAGAACAGGGTAGAGCCCGGTCATCTTTTCGAATGGTCGTGGCTGTTTACCGAATACTGCACACTAGCGTCCGGCGAGTCCCATGAAGATGCCCTGCTGCGGGTAGCCGATGGTCTTTTCCAGACAGGCAGTCGCCATGGGACCGCTCCCGACACAGCCGATGTATATGATGCAATTACGGAATCCGGCACGCAGCTTGAATTATCCACCCGCATATGGCCCCAGACCGAATTCATGCGCCTGCTATGCCAGCGCCTGAAAAACGGACTGCCCTGTGACAGGACGCTCCTGTCTATGCAGGCTACACGGTTTTTTACCCTTTATGCGCCGGCACGCCTGCATGGTGGCTGGGTAGACAGGTTGACGCCTGACGGGCGTACATTCGTTGATTATATGCCAGCCAGTTCGCTTTACCATATCTACGGTGCGGCCCGGGAAATCGCGCGGGTGTCCGTTACGCAGGAACAGACCGCGGTGTCGGCACAACCCAATTGATTCCCATGTGCTCCGTCCTTTCTGCGCTAGCAGATACAAATGCGGAAGCCTGTCACATCGTCTGATAACGAGCAATCTTCTCCATCATTAGGTTCTGTTGACAAAAGGTCTTTTCAGACTGGCTTGGACGTGATTCAACGTTGGTCTTTGCGGAGACCTGTGGATGCGTGGCGACCTGACGGACGAG
>NZ_NKTY01000104.1 GCF_003207825.1 Komagataeibacter saccharivorans
CTAAGTGCCCTTTTGGAAATTCGATATGATGGCTTTTCAAGCGGGTTTATGCGTGATTCAAACTCAGGATGTGGACGCCAGAACAACGAGGCCGAATGGCCAACATTACGCGCAAGACGAAACGCTATCCATCTGATCTGACCGATGAGGAATGGGAGCGCATAGCCCCCCTGATGCCGCCTGCGAACCGGCGTGGCCGGAAACGGGCAACCGATTTTCGTGAGATCATCAATGCGCTGCGTTATCTTGTCCGCTCAGGCTGTGGCTGGGAAATGTTGCCGGTTCATTTTGGTCCATGGCAGACTGTCTATTGGTGGTTCCGCAGGCTGATGCGCCGTTTCCTGTTTCAGACCATCCATGATGTCTGCCTGATGCTCGATCGTGAAGTTGCGGGACGTGAGGCCAGTCCATCTGGGGGCGCTACGGCGTGTCGTCAGTTAAGCAGGATGATGATTGAGGCGAACTGCACGGCTGCGAGGAAGGTCGATTTCAGTTTATCGTAGCGGGTTGCGATAGCGC
>NZ_NKTY01000105.1 GCF_003207825.1 Komagataeibacter saccharivorans
TCCGCATTCTGGCTGTTATCGACGATTTCAGTCGCAAGAACCTGGCATTGGTTGCCGACACGTCATTATCAGGTGGACGTGTGGCGCGGGAACTGACGGCCCTGGTGGAACGATATGGCAAACCCCTCATGATTGTCAGCGACAACGGTACGGAGTTCACATCCCATGCCATCCTGAAATGGGCCGATGAGATGAAGGTTGAATGGCACTATATCGCCCCCGGGAAACCGCAACAGAACGGCTTTGTCGAAAGTTTCAACGGCCGGTTGAGGGATGAATGCCTCAACGAGACGCTGTTCACGTCTCTCAGCCATGCCCGACAGATTCTGGCTGACTGGCGGGAAGACTACAATACGGTGCGCCCCCATTCCCAGCTGGGTGGCAGGACACCGGATCAGGTCGCCAGACAAGTGTCTCGGGGGCATGCCCCCGAGACACTTGTCATCCCATCAACCCAAAGCCATAAAAAACGGGAACTCTCCTTTTGAGTGGATACAAAAAAGGGGGCACG
>NZ_NKTY01000011.1 GCF_003207825.1 Komagataeibacter saccharivorans
CTCTCGCATACAACTGCAAAAGAATGGCACGGCTTCAGGCAGCATAAGCCGGGTCAGCCTCGGCGTTATCAGCCGCAAAATGCCCAACCCGACAGGCTGTTATGACGCCTTTGGCCAGCGTGCGGCTTCGGTCATCTACAACCCGCTGAACCAGTACCGGGTGGTGATGAACGTACTGCCGAAATACTGGGACAATGCGGACATCCTGCAACAGGTATGGGTCAGCACATCGGGCGGGACCGCCAGCGGCAGCACGCAGAGCAATACGATCAAGGTGACATCGTCTTCCACTACGTCCACGACCACATCCGCGCTCAGCAGCCAGTCCTTTGCCAACCAGATCCAGAACAGCCTTGCGGGCGGCAGTGGGGCTTCCAGCGGGTCGGCCGTCTCCTCCACGGCGGAAACGATGGTCCCGCTTTCGGTCGTGTCCAGCATGCAGTCCGCCACCATGCCGCTGAGTGTGAACCATCAGGGGCAGTCGCTGGCGGCGACACTGTCGTTCAACCTGGCGTCCGGCGCGTCCATGTCCGACGCCACGCGGATCATTAATGAGGAGATCGCCCGGTTGCAGGTGCCAGCGACCGTGCACGGGCATTTTGCAGGCACCGCCGCCCAGTTCCAGAGTTCCGCCAGTAACGAACCGCTGCTGATTGTGGCGGCACTGGGTGCTGTCTATCTGGTGCTTGGCATCCTGTATGAAAGCTATGTTCACCCTCTGACCATTCTTTCCACCCTGCCCTCCGCTGGTGTGGGGGCATTGCTGGCGCTGTACCTGCTGGGGCAGGAGTTCGACCTGATCGCGCTGATCGGGCTGATCCTGCTGATCGGGATCGTGAAGAAGAACGCCATCATGCTGGTTGACTTCGCCATTACCGAGGAGCGCAACCACAACCGCACGGCACATGACGCCATCCATACCGCCTGCCTGCTGCGCTTCCGCCCGATCATGATGACGACCATTGCCGCCGCCATGGGGGCGCTCCCGCTTGTGGTGGGTAACGGTTATGGGGCCGAGCTACGCCGCCCGCTGGGTATCGCGATCATGGGGGGGCTGCTGTTCAGCCAGATCCTGACGCTTTACACGACGCCGGTCGTGTACCTGTATCTCGACCGTCTGGGCCAGTGGGGGCGCCGCCGCCTTCCCGCCTTTTTCCATGCCATTGCGCGCGCCGTGCGCCCTGCCCGTTCCTCGTGAGCGTGATGACGTATCAGGACAGTTCCATGCCGTATTCTTCCTTTCTTTCCGCCCGTTTCCGCACGGCCATGCGCGGCACGACAGTACTGCTGGCGGCGGTCACGCTGTCGGGCTGCCTTATGGTTGGTCCGCGCTACAAACACCCGGCGCCCATCATTTCTGCCCGGTTCAAGGAACTGCAGCCCGCCCCGGGCTGGACGGTCAGCCAGCCGGATATGGCCGCAATACCAAAGGGCAAATGGTGGCTGGTCTATAATGACCCGACGCTGAACGCGCTGGAGGATCAGGTCGCACTGTCCAATCAGAACCTGAAGGAATACGAAGCCCAGTACCGCAAGGCGCGGGCGCTGGTGAATGCGGCGAAGGCCAGCCTTTACCCGACGCTTTCCGGTGATCTCAGCTTTGCCCGCAACAGTCAGGGCAGTTCTGCCACATCAACCAGCGGCACCACCTACAGCACCGGCTCCACGCGCAACACCTATGCCGCTGAACTGAGTGCCGACTGGGATCTGGACCTGTGGGGCAAGATCCGCCGCCAGATACAGGAACAGGTGACCGCAGCACAGGCCAGTGCCGCCGATATTGCCAATGCCCGCCTGTCCTACCAGTCGCAACTGGCGCAGGACTATTTTGAAATGCGCTATGAGGAATCCCTCAAGTCGCTACTGGACCGCTCGGCAGCGCTTTATGCCCATAATCTCCAGATCATCCGTAACCAGCATGAAGGCGGCACGCTGAATGCAGGCGATGAATTGCAGGCTGAAACCGAACTGGAGCAGACCCGCGCCAGCGCCACCGCAACGGATGTGGCGCGCTCGGAATATGAACATGCGATCGCTGTGCTGGTTGGCCGCGCGCCCGCCGACCTGACCATTGCGCGCGCCGCCATGCCTTTGGCCATTCCGGCCGTGCCGGTCACCCTGCCTGCAACGCTGCTGCAACGCCGCCCCGATATTGCCGCGGCCGAACGGGCCATGGAGGAATATAATGCGGAAATCGGGGCCGCCATTGCCGCCTTCTATCCCGATGTCACCCTGTCCGCTGCCTATGGCTATAGCGGCAATCCCGTCCAGTCGCTGATTCAGGTTGCCAACCGGATCTGGTCACTGGGGGCAGCGGGCAGCGAAACCCTGTTTGAAGGCGGTGCACGGACGGCAGCGGTGCAGGAAGCCAATGCCGATTACGACAACGCGGTCGCCACCTATCGCCAGACGGTGCTGACCGCCCTGCAGGATACGGAGGACCAGCTTTCCAGCCTGCGTATTCTTGAACAGCAGGCCAGCCAGCAGGATGCCGCCGTGCGTGCGGCGGTGAAAGCCGTGGACGTGTCGATGAATGAATACCGTTTTGGCACCGCCATCTACACCACTGTCATCACCACCCAGCAGACCGCGCTGGGGGATCAGGAAACGGCATTGCAGATTCAGGAAAGCCGCCTGCTGGCCAGCGTGAAGCTGATTGCCGATCTGGGTGGTGGCTGGGATGTATCGCAACTGCCCGGCAAGAATTCCCTTCAGAGCGATAATCCCCTGGTGCCCTCCTTTCTGGAAAGGCATGGGAAAGACTGATGAAAAAGGGGTGCTTTCAGGGATTTTCCACAATTCTAATCAACAATATCAGTATGTTGCGGCATGATGTCCCCTGCCATAGCCTGATTTGGACCCTCAACCGGAGAAGAAACCCATGACCGATGTATCAAGACGCAACTTCGTGACGGTTGGCGCGGCTCTGGCCGGGGCGGTCTCCACAATGGGGCTTGGCGTTCAGGGCGCACGGGCGGCGGAGGGCGGGCATGGCTTCATGGCCGCATCTTCCGCAGGACCGGACGCACCCGACGGTCCCGGTCCCCATGGAAAGAAAACCCCCGGAATTCAGGGCATCAGCGCATTGTGTGAGGTCACGGGCGGGGGCGAGAAGGTCTATGGCATCGCAGTGGAATACGATGTTGCAATCGACCCGGCCAGCCTGTCGCCTGATACATATGCCACGGCAGTCTTTCCTGCGGCCAAAGGGTTCTTCGCGGGGATGCCACAGGAACCTGACAAGAATGATACGACGGCAGCCGCGAAACCGCGCCCGGTTGCGGCCATCTATACCAGTAACACGCCTGCACTCCGGCCTGACCGGAAGAGTATTTCCGGCAGATATGTCATTGCCGAGTTTACGCATGACCCGGACCTGAGCCTGCCCACAACCGATAGTGACAGGGTCACGCTGATACAGGACAGGAACGTCCGCACCACGGGCGGTGCCGTGTATGCGGCCAGTAAGACCGTATGGAGCAACGCGGGGCCGCACGGGAACAGTGT
Organism: Komagataeibacter saccharivorans; assembly: GCF_003207825.1. Classification (GTDB taxonomy): domain Bacteria; phylum Pseudomonadota; class Alphaproteobacteria; order Acetobacterales; family Acetobacteraceae; genus Komagataeibacter; species Komagataeibacter saccharivorans. Next base: position 3,508 of record NZ_NKTY01000011.1, read on the forward strand.
TGTCATACGTGGGGTCGATGCGTGGGAACAGAATCACTGGTGGTGGGACGATACGCGGTCCGCGTGGCTTGAATACAGCATTTATCTGCCGAAATCTTTCCTTGCAAAGGGTGGGGAGAACCGTTCCTATCCCCTCCTCCTTGCCGTCACCCATTCAGGGACAAGTCCGGATGGAACCTGTGCCCAGACGCTGACCGAACAGTGCATCGCCAGCATATGGAGCCTGCCCGAGGAGCAGGAGCGGCATGAATGCGTGATCATCACCCCGCGCTACGAGCGCACGACGATGAACGATTACTGGGAACATACATCCGATGTCGAAAATACTTACCGGCTTGTCGAATCCCTGCTCGGTAATACATGGAATTATGGCAACCCCAATCTGGATGACCGGCGTGACAAGGTTCTGAAGATCGACCCGAAAAGGGTTTACTGCACCGGCTGGTCCATGGGGGCCATGACATCGCTGTGGCTGATGGCAAAACACCCTGAAACCTTTGCCGCCGGGCTGATCATCGCGGGACAGCAGCGCCCGAGTGATCTGATACCGCTTGCAAAACAGAAGGTGCTGATCATCACCGGGTCGGAAGACAACAAGGCCACGCCATGGAACGAGAAATGCGTGCCGGTATGGGAACAGGCTGGCGCTACAGTGGTGCGACCGGCGGAATACCTTGATCCTGCGCGTATTTTTCCTGTCGATGCCCAGAAGAAACTGACCGATCAGGTCAATGGCTACCTTGCAAGGGATGGCAACATCACCTTCCTGACCTTTGACGGTGTCGACCATATGGGGTCCGCGCGGAAATTCTTCTACATCAAGGCGGCAAGGGACTGGCTGTTCAGGCAGGTGAAATCGTGAAAGCCGGTTGGGCGGGTGGCTTTTCATCCCGCCCGATACGGTGTTGTATGGCAGGGACGATAAAGCCGCTTTCCCTAGCCTGAGGTCGTGATGACTGTGCCCCCGATTGATCCGTTTCATGCCCTGTCCATCAGTAAGCTGGCACATGAACTGGCGGCGCAAGGGCGCAGTATCATCCATATGGAGTTCGGCCAGCCTTCCACCGGCGCGCCGAAGGCGGCGCTTGAGCGCGCGCAGCATGTGCTGGCCACCGATCCCATGGGCTATTGGGAAAGTCAGGCGCTAAGGGACAGGATCGCCCGGCACTATCACGAAACCTACGATGTTTCGGTCCAGCCTGCGCAGGTTATCCTTACATGCGGCGCGTCACCGGCACTGGTGCTTGCCCTGCTGGCCAGTTTTGTGCCCGGTGCCCGCGTGGCCATGGCGCGTCCGGGTTATGTCGCCTACCGCAATGTGGTCAGGACATTACACATGGAGCCTGTTGAAATTCCATGTGGGGAGAAAGAGCGCTTTCAGTTGACCGCCAGCGCCATCAGGGCGCTGGAGCCTGCCCCCGACGGGCTGATCCTGGCCAGCCCCGCCAATCCGACCGGCACCATCCTGTCAGCCGACGAAATGCAGGCCATTGTCGCAGTGTGCAGGGAACGCGGGATCTGCATCATATCGGATGAGATCTATCACGGCCTCAGCTTTGGCGAGCGCGCGCATAGTATCCTGGAATATGATCCCCATGCGCTGGTGGTAAACAGCTTTTCCAAATACTTCAGCATGGCGCCGTGGCGGTTGGGATGGCTTGTCGTGCCACCGGAAAAAGCGGAGATCGCTCACGCGCGGATGGGAAACCTGTTCCTGCCGCCTGCGGCCCTCAGCCAGCATGCGGCCCTTGTCGCATTCGATGGCAGGGATGAAGTGGACGGCCATATTGAAACCTATCGCCGTAACCGTGACCTGCTGCTACAGGCTTTGCCACAGATGGGTTTGAATCATATCGCCCCACCGGATGGCGCATTCTATATCTATGCCGATATCCGGCACCTGACGGATGACAGCATGGCGTTCTGCAGGCGCCTGTTGATGGATACAGGTGTCACCACGGCACCCGGTATCGATTTTGATCCCGTCGACGGGAAGTTCTTCATACGCTTCAGTTTTGCGGTGAATACAGCTTTGATTGAAGAAGCAATACGGCGCATGGTCCCATGGTTTCAGGAACAGGCGGCAAGAACGCACAAATGTAACGCATTACAATACTGACCATTCACGCCGGGGTGGAAAAATGAATACCGACGTCTCGCCGTTGCATATACAGCAGGACCATGCGGAATCGCATATATCCGCAAACGCGCCTGCACGGCTTGATCGGGCGCTGGCTGACTATGCCGCCCGTGACTGGACGGATCAGGCCATTTTCCTCAATGAACGGTTTGAAGCGGCGCGCGCGGAACTTGGGCACTGGCAGGCGTTGTCCCGGACCAGTCGGGAACTTCCCCCGCTCGCTGGCCTGACCATGACGGTCAAGGCCTGTTTCGATACCGCAGGCTGGGTCAGTAGCTGCGGATCTCGGGTCTTGCAGCACGCGAAACCGGCCATGCGGAGTGCGGCACTTGTCCATAAGCTGCGTATGGCTGGCGCGACCCTGCTGGCGCAGACCAATATGACCGAGTTCGCTTATGGTGCGCTGGGGGTCAATACCCGTTTCGGCACGCCCCGCACGCCGCTTGACCCAACCGGGACACGGATTGCCGGGGGTTCAAGTTCAGGAGCCGCAGTCGCGGTTGCGCGCGGATACGGCGATGTGGCCGTCTGTTCCGATACCAGTGGTTCAGCCCGTATTCCCGCCGCGTTTTGTGGTGTGGTCGGGTTCAAGCCCAGCCGCGCGCGTTACGACACGCAGGGCATGCACTGGCTTTCCACCAGTTTTGACGTGCCGGGTCTTATCTGTCCCACTGTGGGGCTGTGTCGGCAGGTGGATCGTGCCATTACCGGTTGTGGGGCGGATGTCCCTTCCCCTCCCCTTGCTATCCGTCTGGCGGTTCCCGGCACATTATCCGATATGGGGCTGGATGAAGATGTGCATGCTCTGTTCAGGACCTGCCGGGATGTCCTCACGGCGGCGGGTGTAACCATTCACGAAATCCCTCTGGACAGCCTTATGGACAGTGCCCGTATTGCAGCGGAGGGCGGAATCATCGGGGCGGAAGCATACGCATTGCACCGCCATCGTCTGGCGACGGATTTTGACGGATACGATCCCGTAGTCGGTAAACGCCTGCTGGCCGGGCGGGAAAATCCTGCCTATCGCTATGTGGATGCCCTGCAGGCCCTGTCTGCCTGCCGCGACAGGTTCGACCGGGAGATAACCGGATATGACGGCTTCCTGTTGCCCACCGTTCCGATCCTGCCACCGGCTGTGGCGGAACTGCGGGATGAGGCAACCTATCTGCGGCTTAACCGGCGCGCATTTTCATTAACCGAATTCGCCAACCGTCTGGATCTGCCCGGCATTTCCCTGCCGGTTGGCAAACTTCCCGTCGGCCTGATGCTGACGGGAATACGGGGTGGCGATGATGCCCTCCTCGCCATGGCCAGTGTACTGGAACCACTGGTCAGTAACCTTCAGCAGCCCGTGTGAAATCATCATAAGGGAAAGATCATGATTGTTGTTACATCCAACGAAATCGCGGGTACGGCACGGGATGCTTCGGGACCGGGATGGGAAAGCCGCCGCATGATCGTGCGCGATGATGGCATGGGTCATTCCGTGCACGAAACGCGCGTCAAGAAGGGCGCGGAACTGCATCTGCATTACAAGAACCATTTTGAGACCAATTATTGCATTTCCGGTGAAGGTGAGGTCGAAGATACGCAGACCGGTGAAGTTTTTCCAATCCGTCCCGGCACCATTTACGCCCTGAACAGGAACGATCCGCATATCCTGCGCGCGACAGGAAGCGATCTTCTGCTGGTCTGTGTTTTTACGCCCCCGCTTGCGGGCAATGAAGTCCATCGCGAGGATGGCAGTTACGCACCCGTCGAATAATACGGCAATCGCGGCCTTTCCTTACCGTCACCGACAGGCATCGCTGCGTAACATGGGGTTATCCTTAACCTGTATCGCGTCGATACGGTGCCTGTCCTTCATGAGCAGGACATCTATCCGTCAGAAGATCTGGATCTGTGACTTGAAACCTATGAATTCCACGTTTTTCAGGTTTCTCTGTGCATTGGGATGGAAATAGATCTGAAAATCGGGGGCCACTACTACACCACGCATGACGTGGATCTGATAATTCGTTTCAAAGATGGTTTCATGGCCCTGAATGCCTGTTGCGTGGTTCGGCGCTGTTTTTGCCGGGACCATGCTCAGGTCCAGTGCATCCGTATATGAGACGCCGGGCGCAATCTTGACGTAGGTCATGGCCACGCCAAAGGAATCATAGGGCCTGCTTTTAATAAAACCACGGTCAACCATAGCCGCGTAAGTCTCATAATTACGCAGTGATGTACGCGGATCATTATAGATCACCCCGCTCATTATGGTCAGGCCGTCTTCGGCATTGGAATAGGAATGCCGCAGAAGTTTCTGGTCTATTTCAAACCACGTACTCCATGTCTGCTGATGATTGGCCGCCGTTTTGCCCGTTAGTGCAAAAGGCTGACCATTCACATCATAATAATTGTCAGGGTTGGGGGCTGAAATCAGTTGTCCACCGATCTTGTAATGCCCCGGCAGCTTATGCTGGCGGCCAAGCATGGGTTCCCAGCCGAATTCGATCGGCGCAAGCTGACCTACGATATTTGATGAATTGAAGTGGAAACCGGTCCTGTGCTGGCTGTTTGCATAAATACCGCGTTCGGCAAAATAGACGCCTGCCTGTATGTAGGTGTAGCGGGACGGGCGACCACGGACACGAAAACCCCACTCTCCGGCAGGATAGGAAGTGATATACTGATTATCGATGGCAGCCTTGGGCCGGCCGCAGAAACTGTTGTTCTGGAAATTGCAGAAAAGCGAACTGGCACTGAATTCGCTCATTTCCGTCAGTCGTCCGCCAGCAATACTTACGCGACCACCAAGTAATGTTTCTTCACCATAAGCAGTGACAAGATGGACGACGACATTGCCTCCCCCGCCATATATTTCCGATGAATGGGCCATCCAGTCCCCCATCATGCGGTTGGCAGTCGTGCCGTACCGGCTGGTAAAGAGGGTATGGGTGGCGAAACCCTTCAGGCCAATAATTTTTTCCCAGTTTATATGAAGGGCCGTATTGACCTGTCCTGCGTTACTTGACCCCTGCCTGTAACCGGGATGACCGGGGGTCGGTCGGGAAATGGCAGCCGTGTATTCATTGGTATTGTCCATCGTCAGCGCAATGCCGCGTGTACGGAGCCATGTGGTCATGCCAAATGGGTCCGCGAACACGGCTTCGGGCCGGGAAAACGGGGGTACGACAGGCGCGTTGGACGGATGGGCCATAAGCGGTGTGGCCACCCGCAGGCGGGCGTCGCTGTTCGAGTTGTCCTGAAAGGTCTGGCCCATTGCATGACCGCACAGCATCATCACCGCGACGACAGGTATATGGGCTGTTATTCTTAAAAGCGGTTTCTGGCGATAGAATGCTGCAATTATCGTAAATAACGTACGCATTCATGCTGATCCGATTTAATTCTCATTATATTTATTATTTTAAGAATTTCTTCCGTTACAGAAGAATGGTTGAGACCATAAATGGTACGCGGTCGGCGGCATCACCATCATTCCTGCCGCCATGCCGGATACGCCCGACCGGGGGCGTATCCGGACAGGCTGTATGTCCGCTCAGATAACGGCGGTAAGTAACGATTCATCCGCAAAATGCGCGGCAAGATTTTTTACAACCAGATTTCCCATGGCCAGCCGGGTTTCGACCGTAGCACTCGCACGATGCGGCTGCAGCACGACGCGCGACGAATGGCGCAGTGCTTCGGGTACCTCCGGCTCATGCTCAAAGACATCCAGTCCCGCGCCACCCAGCGTGCCCGCATCAAGGGCCTGCGCAAGGGCCTGTTCATCCACCACCGAACCACGGGCGACATTGATCAGGAAACCGTCCGGTCCCAGCGCGTCCAGCACCTCCCTGTTGACCAGATGCCGTGACCCGGCTCCGCCGGATGCCGCGATAACCAGAATTTCGCTGCTGCGCGCCAGCGTTTTCAGGTCGGACATAAAAGCATAATCCTTCAGTTCCAGATCCCGCAGGTCGGTATAGGACACAGGCATTGCAAAAGACCGGGCACGGTGCGCAATCGCGCGCCCCACCTGCCCCATGCCAACAATACCCAGCTTTTTTCCTGTTACCTTACGGCCTAGTGGCGGGGCGGCTTTATGGCCCCATTCCCCATCGCGCACGTATCGATCACCGGCAGGCAGGCCGCGCAGCAGCGATACGATCAGTCCGATCGCCATATCCGCGACATCATCGGTCAGGACACCGGGTGTTGTTGTGACATGGATATTGCGCTGTCTTGCTTCCTTCAGGTTCACGGCATCGGTGCCAATCCCGTTTATGGCAATGATTTCAAGGGCTGGCAGGCTGTCCATGACGGCTTGCGGCACGCCGGTCGCTCCGCCGGTAGCAATGCCGCGAATGCGGCCCGCGATGTCTTTCAACTGTGCGAGCGAAGTAAAGCGATGGACCGTATAGGCGGCATCAAGCTGCTTTTCGATTTCCGGCATCATGGGTTCGATCAGCAGGATTTCAGGTTTCGTCATCTCAGATTTCCTGTTCAGGCAAGATGGGCGCGTACGCTGCCAATGGCGGGAAAGCAGGCTGTAATGTCAGCGTCATGCTCGACAAAAATGGTTCCCGTTGTGGAGCCGGTCGTGACGATATCACCAGCGGCGATGCCGATTTTTCGCCGGGATGCGTGATTGGCCAGCCAGACCAGCAGGCGCAGTGGATCACCAGCGGAATTGCCGCCCGTATGTTCAGCTACGATGCGGTTGTTGATGGTCAGCACAACCGGTTCCTGCACGGGCGTAAACCGGCGCCAGTCCGCTACTCCTGGCCCCACAATCAGGGCGCCATGGCTCTGCTGGTCAGCGGTATGGAGCAGTTTATGCTGCGACCCCGGCTGTGCGAAACGCGTATCCAGAATTTCGATCGCCGGATGGATCGTGCCAATGGCGTCAAGCACCTCGTCACGGGTCCATTCCCGTGTGCGCGGCGGCAGGCCATGGGCAAAGCGGTATGCGATTTCCGCTTCCACACCAAGATGACGGCAGAGTTCGGCAGGCACCGTCGCGCCATCGGTAAAAATGGTTGATGTATGGATGGGTGCGCAGAACGGTTCCGAAGCCGGGGTTTCTGATCCGACCTTCCAGCCCGCTATCGGTCCCAGATGGCGTGCGACTTCATCCTGTATGGTGTAGGCGTCTTCAATCGAAAGCGGGATCTGGCTGTCGGGCACATGTGCGGGCGGCGCGGTTTTTCCATTCCGCACCGACAGCAGCATGTGTGCGACATCAGACGAGATTACGGTCTGCATATTCAGCATTTCCTGTAATGAAATAAAAATGACTAGATAATGTCGTGTTGTTCAACGAGATCGCGGTTACGACATTCCGGAATGAAGAAAGTCGTCCCGATGGTGATAAGCGCAAGAAAAATGACATAGGCCGCAATGGGCAGCCATGACATCTGACCGGGATGCGCTGCGGACGGGGAAAAGGTTGCAACCCACCTTATGATGCATGAACCGACCAGCGGGGTCAGGCCACCGGCAATAACGGCCGAAACTTCGCGTGAAAGCGACACGGCCATGTAGCGATGCCGCGCGCCAAACATTTCTGGCAACATGGCGGCCTGCGTGCCGAACATGCCCCATGTGGTCACCCCCAGCGCGATGGACAGCGCGATAACTGCGGCAAAGGGGCGGCCCGTACTGAAGGCATACCATACCGGCAACGCCGTTACGGCCTGCAGGATGGCACAGGTCCGGTACACCTTTATGCGTCCGAACCGGTCACTCAGCCTGCCTGCGATGGGTACGGTAAATCCACCAATAACGGCAGCCGTTATCAGCGATGTGGTACCCCACAGTCCGGGCAGGCCCATCGTATTGACAAGATAGCTGATCGCCAGCACCTGATAGATGGACGATCCGCCGTTTTCAGCCATTCTTACGCCAATCCCCGCAAGGATCGTGCGCCAGGAGCCGTGGATGAGGGTAGTAAGGGACTCACGCTCTTCCACCACCTTGCGCTGGATCGTCTCGAAAGTGGGAGATTCCTTGAGCTTGAGCCGCATATAGAGTGCAACCACAAGAATGACGGCACTGACCAGAAATGGCAGGCGCCATATCCATGAATGCGTGATATCCGTCACCCCGAACAGGAGCGCACAATAGACCAGCGCCGCAATGATGGTGCCAATCTGGATACCGAGGAATGGCAGCGAGGCATAGAACCCGCGCTGGCCCAGAGGGGCGTATTCCGTCATCATGACGGCGGCCCCGGCCTGTTCAGCTCCGGCCCCAAGGCCCTGCAGCATCCGTGCCGTAACCAGCAGGACAGGCGCCCATATCCCTATCGTCTGATAGGTGGGGATCAGCCCGATGCCCGTACTGGCAAGCCCCATAAGGGTTACGGTCATCAGCAGGACCTTCTTGCGGCCGATATGATCGCCCAGCCTGCCGAAAATGATGCCCCCAACGGGACGCACGGCAAAGCCCACGAAATAGGTGGCAAAACTGGCGATGAGGCTGGTAACGGGTGTTGCCGACGGAAAGAACAGCGGCCCGAAAATCAGCGCGGAAGCAAGGCTGTAGAGGGCAAAATCATAATATTCCAGCGCACTGCCCAGCGAGCAGGTCCACGCCGCGCGCCGCAGTTCACTTACGGTCAGGGTGACCCGGGCCGTGCCCGCCCCGGCCATTATCCGGCCATCGGCACCGATGGCCCCGAAAGCTGCGTGTCTCATGGGATTTCCACTTCGATCTGACGGCCGGTACGGGCCGATTCACGAATGGCCAGCGCTATGGCCAGGGCAGCAAGACCGTCTTCGCCAGTAGCGGCGGGTTGTCCCGTGCCGCGCACCGCATTGCTGAAGGCGGCGAGCGCGTAGTGGTAAAGATTATGGTGCTCAACCGGTATTTCTTTCTCGCCATCGGCGTTGCGCATGAACAGTCGGCCCGCGGCCCGCTGGCTCATGCAGTCCCGCCCGACAAGTACGCCATCGCTGCCGTAGAATTCCACGCCCCCTTCGGAAAACGGGACGGTATAGGCCCCGTGGATCTGGACCAGCACATCGCCGGGGAAGCGCATGATGACCATGATGCCGTCCTCCACCCCGTCATGGGCAAGGCGTCCGCTCTGGGTCATCGCCATGACATGCGTGGGATTGCTTCCGATCAGGAAACGCAGCGTATCAATGTCATGGATGGTGCTGTCGAGTATCAGCCCGCCCCCATCGGGGTCGTTAACCCGCCAGCCATGCAGGGCCTGAGGCAGGAAATTGGCATGAAACACCCGTACGGCATTAAGCCTGCCGATGGTTCCTTCCGCCAGAATCCGCCGCAGTTTCTGGTGCATGGCGTTGCAGCGCAGGTGATGGTTTACTCCCAGTACCACGCGCGCGTCCCGGCAGGCGGCGATCATCCTGCGGGCATCCGCGACCGTCAGCGCAACCGGTTTTTCGCACAGCACATTCTTACCGGCACGGGCTGCCGCCAGTGTCTGCTCGCAGTGGAACTGGTTGGCCGTACTGATGTAGACAGCATCCACCCTGTCATCCGTCAGAATGGCGTTTATATCCGTGGTATGGGCCGGAGTACCGTTTTCAGCCGCAAACTTCGCACCGCGTTCATCGCTTGAACTCAGTACGTTGAGGATGCTGCTGTTAGCCTGTACCTGAATGGCATCGATAATCCACTGTCTGGCTACATTACTTGCACCAATCAGGGCCCAGCCAATATGTTTGCTCATTGAATAGTCAGGGACAATTGATGACCCTCCCCACATGGGCACGCTTTCCCCATCGGGGGCGTGTCTTTGGTGTCAGTTGCACAAAGCAACTGAACGTTGAATTTTTATTTATTATTTATTTGTTCATGTCCGACGAGTGATGACGGCTTACTGAAAACGTCACCCTGACCGACCGGTTTTCTTCCACTGAAAACAAAATCGTGAAGAAATATTGCAGGACTGTCTCCTGCGGTCCGTGTTGTCGGTGCCCCTGCTGCTATGAAGCCGACAGCCCTGCGGAAAGGGTGAGCGTGCCCCCTTTTGCCAGTACACCGGCAACAAGGGCCGTCTGTCCGGTATTCCAGGTCATGTCGAGCATACCCGGAAGAGTGCCCCCATTCCTGTCGGATGCCAGCATGTCCATTGTATAGTCGGCCAGACGGCTGTACTCCCCGGCCGTGTATTTTACAGTACCGAACCCGCCCGGACGATCATTTGGATAGAGCATGAACAGCGGGTCATTCTCATACATGGCTACGGGCGCGTAGTCGGGTTCGTACCAGTCTACCACGGCATCGTAGCGATGATCGCGACCGGACTGCATTGGCACTGTCGTCTTATTGATCGTGACGACCAGCACCGTGTTTATGCGGCTATGGCTACTTCCCATATCCAATGCCGTGTCCAGCGTGACCTTCAGCGGTACAGGCCCGGTATCACACCGTATCTGGTCGCCTGTCAGAATGGCGGTCGCGCCGCAATCCCCAAGCCGCTCCGCCAGCGCCTGTGCATCCAGATGCGTGGGTAGCACGACATGCACTGCGCCGATACGCATGCAGGCCAGTACCGCCACTATACTTTCCGCAATCAGAGGCAGGTGGATTGCAACCCTGTCGCCGCGTTGCACGCCCTGATCCTGCAACGTGTTGGCCAGGCGACAGACCCGTTCATGCAGTTCCCGATATGACATCCGTCCGTTCGGCGTGTTACCTGCGCCGCGCCAGATTACCGCACTCCTGTCCGCATGGTCCCCCAGATGGTAATCCACGCATGAAGCGCAGATGTTCTGTATACGCTGGCCGCGCTTCGATACCGGGATAATGTGGGAAGGGGCAACGTATCCTGCCTGCCGGGGAATGTATTGCCGCGAATGAAGGGCGGACAGAATGGAAACGCTGTCAAAGGTTCTACGCATCATGGGCCTGTTTCCCATCGTTCAGCCGCTCCGGTCTTTATGACTTGCGGTGCAGCAGTATATGAAAGAGGTGAATCCGGGCGTTTTACGCGGTAAAAAACGGTGAGGATAATACCCTCACCCGGCCGAAAACGTGCCTGATATTTAGTCCGCCCCGTATGGGATGCCCTTGCCCTGAAATCACCATGCGTGTTGGCCGGGATGCGGCGAAGTGGTGGCGTGGCGGTGCATGCGCCTGATTGTGGCATTTCATTTGTGCTGCTCTTGTTTGTTTTTGTTGCTACGGACTGTGGCAAATCCGGCTGACGGACGGAAGATGCTTTGCCGTTTAAAGTGGTGAAAGCAAAAACAGTAATTGCAAAGATTGCAAATATGTATAATCACGGAACCGTGTATATAACATCAACGAAATTTTGTTGGAATTATACAGAACAGATCAGAACATATATTATATAACTTCCCGGCGTTACGTGGACCCTTATCAATTGCCTATAAAGCATATTTGAGGAAAATCCTGTCAGTTCCATATTGCACAACTATGTATTTAAATATATTAATTTCTATAATTAAATTAAAAATACAAATAGAAACAGTATTCAGGAAGATGTACCGGTCTGCCTGTTACATATCCGCCATTCATACATCTTGCAGTTGACTTTTTCTGAAGCATGCAAATATGACCGCAATCCATCGTTATCCATTATAGTATGAGTCTGATCGCGTGGGTTATAAGAAGCTGTTTGAAAAACTGTCTGGAAACATCCAGAAATCATAAAGAAGTTTTTGGTGAAGCTTTTTTCAAAAATCTTCGTAAGGCGACACCCAAAAAAGTTTCCTATTTTTATCAAATACTTATTTTCAAAAAATCTCTAAGAGCCTGATTCGAAAGTTTTTCAGCACTGACAATGCCTTGCGGTTCTGCGGGTCAGCATGCGGATTGAGGCGATCAAAGTCCACGCTGTTGACGAGGCTATGGACTGTTCCCAGTCTTTGGCGAGCCGCCTGCAGCGACCGAGCCAGGCGAATGTTTGTTCGACCACCCGGCGGCGAGGCAGGATTTCAAGGCCCCTGGCTGTGTCTGATCGCCTGATGATTTCGACCGTCCATTTTCCCATGCTGGCGAGCGCGGATCGCAGTTTATTACCGGCATAGCCGCCATCGGCGAAGATGTGGCGAAGCCATGGAAAGTGTTTGCGTATTGCCGCCAGGACATCGACAGCCCCGTCACGATCCTGAATGTCAGCGGCATGAACAAGGAGGAAGATCAGGAAGCCGCAGGTATCCGTCAGAATATGGCGCTTGCGACCTTTGACCTTCTTTCCAGCGTCATAACCGGAAATTCCCCCACTTTCCGTGGTTTTCACCGACTGGCTATCAATCACGCCCGCGCTCGGGGAGGTCTCACGCCCTTCGATCTCCCGCAGGTTTATGACCAGTACCGTGTTCATCGCTTCGAACAGTCCGGCATCACGCCATGCATAAAAGTAGCGCCTGACGGTCGAGACCGGTGGAAAGCATTTCGGCAGCAGACGCCACGCACACCCTCCCGAGGCAATATAGAGTATCGCGTTTACAACCTCGCGCATATCCGCCGTGCGAGGCCGTCCGCCCCGTTTCGCCGGGGGCACGAACGGCATAATCAAAGCCCACTCGGCATCCGTCATATCCGATGGATATCGCAATCCCTCCCGGCTATGTTCGTGTCAGGCAATACCAGTCCATGTCACCCGTCAGAATGATTTCTGACGGGTTTTTGTCGTTTGATGATTCATCAACAGATTTCCTCAAAAAACCAATCATGGAGGAAAATATGCCGTGGGATGTCAATAGGGCAATCCAGCACCTTCGGACACATGTTCTACCAGAAAGTAAAGCAAAATGTGCAACTTATACTCGCGAAGCCATCGGCGCTGGTGGTATTCGTCTTATGAATACGAGATCTGCGAAGGATTATGGCTCACCTCTCAAAGCATCAGGTTTTCGTGAGGTTCCATCAACGGGACCATTTCGGGGCGGAGATGTCGCCATTATCCAACCTGTCACAGGACATCCAGCTGGATATATGTGTATGTTTGATGGTAGTATTTGGATATCAGATTTTAAACAACTGCGCGGATTGTATCCTGGGCCAGCGTATCGCAATGAAAAGCCAAGTTATAAAATTTATAGACATCCATAATCAATTGAAAATGTTGAGTGTTAGCATTTTTGTTTTTTTTCCGTTCTGGGCATATGCCCAGAACGGAAAACCAGAACAAAAAGTTCTGGAATTTTATCAAAAATATATGACTGCATGTGCTCAACCGTCTATGGATGAACCAAACCGTGAATTGGATGGTTTGTTCTGTAACATGGATATAAAAAATTATGTTACAAGCCAGCTATATAAAAAAATAATTCATGCTTATAAAACTGGAGTTTACGGTGATTTGGCTGGAGATAGGGATTATTTCACACATACGCAGGATTCTAGCGTAGAATGGACTTCCGGTATGAAAGCCACAAAGATTAAAGAAAACAGCAACAATGCAGTTGTTCGATTGTTTATGAGCTTTCCGTCTGGGGCTGGTGATCCGCTTGCAGTGTGTGTCAGGCTACACCGTGAAAGTAGTGTTTGGAAGATTTACCAAGTAGACTCGTCTCTGTATACTGACCTACCTGATTGTAAGGATAAATGAGTAATTTATTGATAGTATATATTATTTTTTTGTATAATTAATATGTGAGTTTCTCTTCTGGGAATGTGGCGTTTTCCTGATTTTTATGTTGTCGTGACTTTCTGCGAACAACCTTGCTGACAGCATCTTTCAACGCATAAGCATGTTTCCTGAGTTCTGCGAGGTCTTCAGGACTATCCTGAATAACGTCCAGTAAGGTGGCAAGGTCTTTGAAGACAACAGGAATCTTTATGACCTGACTTCTCACACGTTCGCGGTTCACGGCTTCACTGGTGACACGCCACCATTCCAGCACCTCGGCTTTTTCCTGCGTGGTGCATTTGTCTAGAATGGAATGGGGAACCATGGAATAATAGCAAGGGAAAGAACCAAGGGTTTTCTTGAGGGCTCGTTTCTTTTCAGGGCTATATGTCCAACGGCTGATTTCCCATTTGGGTCTGGCTTTATTGTCTCAGTGTCTGACCGAAAATGAGTTGAGTGATTTCAGCAGGTTATGATTTATGGGTTTGCGAGAACCTGATGAGATCAGGATGGCCTGGACTGAAATCACCCGCGCGCAGTATCAAAGGGACGATCTGGAATATGCAAGCGACCTGCGCGATGCGGAGTGGGCGCTGATTGCGCCGCTGATGCCCGAGAGGAAACGACTGGGGAGACCACGACGTACGGGTTTGCGCCGGGTCACGGAGGCGATCCTCCATATCGTCACGACCGGCTGCCAATAGCGGCCCGCGCGGTTATGACGCGGGCAGGAAGATCAGGGGTCGCAGGCGGCATATCGCGACCGACACGCCGGGTCATGTCGTGGCTGCTGTCGTACATCCCGCCGACGTTCAGGATCGTGATGGTGCGCCGCTGGTAGCAACCAGAATACGTTCATTGTTTCCCTGGCTCCGCCATCTGATCGGTGACGGGGGATATGCTGGCGAGAAGTTGCGTGGTGCGCTGGCTGAACTCGGCCGATGGATGATCAAGATCGTCAAACGTAGCGATCGCGCCGAAGGCTTCGTCGTCCTGCTCAAACGCAGGATCTTGGAGCGCAGCTTCGCATGGCTCGGACGCTGCCGTCGCCTCACGAAGGATATCGAGGCAACAATCTCGTCATCCCACGCGTGGTTGATGATTGCCTATATCCGCAGAGTTCTGCGAAAAATCAGTCAAACCGCTTTTTGATTCAGGCTCTAAGAAATAAGTCCGTTTCAAATGATACGAATACGTGGGCAGACTGGATTGTATGGAACGTATGCCCGCAAGCGCCGCTGCGGGCATATGCCCATATCATCACAAGAATTACAAAGACGCGGTAATACCACCGTCCACCATAAGGACGTGACCATTCACAAAACTGGACGCATCCGATGACAGAAAAACCGCAGCGCCGACAAGCTCCTCCACATTTCCCCAGCGACCGGCGGGCGTGCGTTTGCACAGCCATTGGGTAAATTCCTGATCCGCCACCAGCTTTTCATTCATTTCTGTTTTAAAATAACCGGGCGCAAGCCCGTTGATCTGTAATCCATGGCGCGCCCAGTCCGTCGCCATGCCTTTGGTCAGGTTTTTGACCGCGCCCTTGGTTGCGGTATACGGCGCGATGCCGGGCCGTGCCAGTTCGCTCTGTACCGAGCAGATATTGACGATCTTGCCCCGTCCACGGGGCAGCATGTGCCGCGCCACGGCCTGTCCTACAAAGAAAACCGCGTTCAGGTTGGTCGCAATCAGCGCATCCCAGTCTGTCCGGCTGAACTGGTCCAGCGGCGCGCGACGCTGGATGCCCGCATTGTTTATAAGAATATCAATCGGGCCGTGTTCATGTTCTATTTTTTCAACCCCGGCGATGACGGCTTCCTGATCGGTCACATCAAACGGGGCGGTTACGACATCCAGCCCTTCGCGCTGTAGCATCTCGCGGGCTGTTTCAAGCGGTTCAGGATTGCGACCGTTCAGCACGATCTTTGCCCCCGACTGGCCCAGTCCGCGTGCCAGGGTCAGCCCGATGCCACGGGAAGCCCCGGTGACCAGCGCCCGTCTGCCGGTAAGGGAAAAAAGCGTATTATCAGCCATGATACGTCCGTCTTGCTTATGAAGGATGCGACGGTAGCAGGGAATAATGTCCCCTGCCCTTACACGTCTTCGCGCGTGGACGATACTTCCTATCTCCTGATGGCTGAACCGGTATGGAAAGTCAGTATTTTAGAGACTGTTTGCAAAGCCTGTCTGGAAATACCCAGAAAAAATAAGGAAGATTTTTCCAAAGAACTTTGAAGAAGGCGTCTTTTTGGAAAAAGGCAGCACCCAAAAACTTTTCCTGTTTTTTATAAAAGATTGCGTTTGAAGCAATATTTTAGGAAATGGTGACCTATGAATTAATGGAAAAAGGGTTCCATCCACTTCTGTTGATCGTCAGAAAAAAGTATCTCATTCATAGGCGTGTATTTATATGCCTCCATGGGGGCGCTGATTATCGACCCATTCCAATAATTTCCGCTGGCTCGAAGCATTTTTAATTTGTCTTGATGAAATGAACCATCTGATTGGAACACATATTATGCGTTCGGATTTACGAACAGTTTTATAATAATATTTTACAGCGCCCCCTGTTCAATAATGAAACGTGCAATGGCTTCGACTCCTTCGCCCGCGCGGATATTGGAGAATACGAAGGGCCGTTCGCCACGCATGCGCCTGCTGTCGCGGTCCATCACCCCAAGGTCGGCCCCCACATGCGGTGCAAGGTCGATCTTGTTGATGACCAGCAGATCGCTGCGCGTAATGCCGGGGCCACCCTTGCGGGGGATCTTGTCGCCCGCCGAAACATCAATGACGTAAATGGTCAGGTCCGCCAGTTCCGGGCTGAAGGTGGCGGCAAGGTTGTCCCCTCCGCTTTCCACCAGTACGAGGTCCAGACCGGTAAAACGATCTGTCAGTTCGGCAATACCGGCCAGGTTGATGCTGGCGTCCTCCCGGATGGCGGTGTGGGGGCAGCCACCGGTCTCGATCCCCATGATCCGCTCGGGTGGCAGGGAACCGGCGCGGGTCAGGAACTCCGCATCTTCACGTGTGTAGATATCGTTGGTGATGGCGGCGATATTGTAATTATTGCGAAAGCGGCGGCACAGCGCATCCATCAGTGCTGTCTTGCCCGTGCCAACCGGACCGCCGATGCCTACCCGAAGCGGGCCGTGTTTTGCCTCTGTCATGTCCTGAACAACCTCGTTTCCTGAGTTTCATGATGTATCGCCGCAAGGTCGGAGCCAAAACAGGCTCCGCCCACATCTTCCAGTGTCTGCGCCTGTGCGCGGTCTGCCATTTCCGCCATTACGGGTTCCAGCCGGGAAAGCGCGCGTAGTCCGTCCGTCTGTCCCAGCGGCACCAGCCTTACGGCAGCGGATACAAGGGCTGCGACGGCAGCATAACCGCCAGAAAGCACGGCTTGCCCCCGCGAAACGCCGCCCCGGCGGAACACAAGTCCCTGCGCCACCGGAAGCGGCCAGCGTACCCCCGCCCGAGCGACCTCGGACGGCACGACACCCCATACGCCTGCCGCGCGCAGGAAGGCTTCGCCCTGATAGACCGTTTCCTCATACCGTTCGCGCGAGGTGGCGCAGGCACAGGCGAATTCGGCAATATCGCGCAGGCGTTCATCGTCGTTCCCCGCAGCCCAGGCGGCATGCAGGATAATCAGATCGTTGCCGGTACTGCCATGGCGCAACAGGGTGCCTATCCATGCGCAGAGTGTCTCCACATCCCGCACATTGCCCCGTTCAACAGCCCATTCCAGCCCGTGACTATAGGCGTAGCCACCTGTGGGAAAGGCGGGTGACACCCATGACAGCAGGCGCAGGAAGTCCAGTCCGGCCGGTTCGTGTTCAGTCATGGGAATGATGGTGGTGTTCATCCCCGTGGGCATGGCCTGCCCCGCGTCCGGCATAGGCCCCGCTTTCAGGGTCGAATGCCGCCCGCACGTTATGGACGTGACCACCAAGACCCCGGACCATATCGGCAATCACATGGTCATGGCGCACAAGGATACGCTGTCCCCCGATCGCTGCGGGCAGATGCCGGTTGCCCAGATGCCATGCCAGCCGCAACAGGTGCAGCGGGTCGTGGGCCGTGACCGCCATCAGGTCTTCGGCCATGGCTTCGACCCGTATGATACGGCCATCTTCCAGCCGCAGGCCGTCGCCATCGTGCAGAAGCCGGGCGTGTTCCAGTTCCAGCAGCACCTTTGCGCCTGAACGCAGGGTCAGCACCATGCGGCGGCGGTGGCGGCCTTCGTAATCAGCAGCGAATATGTCGGCCGCATCGGCTTCATTCCAGCTTCCCGCTGGCAGGATTTCGGCAACACGGGTCATCAGAACAGGAAATACCTCTGGGCCATGGGCAGGATGTCGGCAGGTTCACACGTCAGCAGCACGCCATCGGCCCGTACTTCATACGTTTCGGGATCGACCTCGATATGCGGCATGACGTCGTTATGGATCATGCTGCGCTTGCCAATGCCGCCACGCGTGTCGGATACGGCGGAAAGGCTTTTACGCAGGCCGAGTTTTCGGCCGATATCATCCTCAAGGGCCGCTTTTGACACGAATGTCAGGCTTGTATGGGTCAGTGCGCCGCCATAGCCGCCAAACATCATGCGGCCATGCACGGGCTGCGGCGTGGGGATGGAGGCGTTCGGGTCGCCCATCATGGCATAGGCGATGGCCCCACCCTTGATGACAAGATCGGGCTTCACGCCAAAGAAGGCAGGCTCCCACAATACAAGATCGGCCAGTTTGCCCACCGCGATGGACCCGACCTCGTGCGACAGGCCATGGGCGATGGCGGGGTTGATGGTGTATTTGGCGATATAGCGTTTGACGCGGTTGTTGTCCGCCGCGCCATCGCCCGGCAGTGCGCCGCGCTGGCTTTTCATCTTGTGGGCGGTCTGCCACGTACGCAGCGGCACTTCGCCTACCCGGCCCATGGCCTGACTGTCGGATGACATCATCGACAGCACGCCCATGTCGTGGAAAATGTCCTCCGCCGCGATGGTCTCGCGCCGGATGCGGCTTTCGGCAAACGCAATATCCTCCGGCACCCTGGGGTCAAGGTGGTGGCAGACCATGAGCATGTCCAGGTGCTCATCCAGCGTATTGCGCGTATAGGGCCGCGTGGGATTGGTGGAAGACGGCAGCACGTTGGGCAGCCCGGCCACGCGGATGATGTCCGGCGCGTGGCCGCCGCCCGCGCCTTCGGTATGGAAGGCGTGGATGGTGCGGCCCTGAAAGGCTGCAATCGTATCCTCCACAAAGCCGCTTTCGTTCAGCGTGTCGGTATGGATCATGACCTGTACATCCATCTGGTCGGCCACACCCAGACAGCAGTCGATGGCCGCAGGCGTCGACCCCCAGTCTTCATGCAGTTTCAGGCAACACGCTCCGGCGCGGACCATTTCCTCCAGCCCTTCGGGGCGTGAGGCATTGCCCTTGCCGGCAAAGGCCAGATTGACGGGAAACGCATCCGCCGCCTGCAGCATGCGGGCCAGATGCCATGGTCCCGGCGTGCAGGTGGTGGCCGCCGTGCCCGTGGCCGGTCCCGTGCCGCCGCCAAGCATGGTGGTGATGCCCGATGCCAGCGCTTCCTCGATCTGCTGGGGGCAGATGAAATGGATGTGGCTGTCCATGCCGCCTGCCGTCAGGATTTTGCCTTCCCCCGCGATGATTTCCGTCCCCGGCCCGATGATGATGTCAACGCCGGGCTGGATATCGGGATTCCCCGCCTTGCCGATGCCTGCGATCCGTCCGTCGCGCAGCGCCACATCCGCCTTGACGATGCCCCAGTGGTCGATGATCAGCGCGTTGGTGATGACCGTATCCGCCGCCCCCTGCGCGCGGGTGGCCTGTGACTGGCCCATGCCATCACGGATGGTCTTGCCGCCGCCAAAGCGGACTTCCTCGCCATAGATGGTGAAGTCCTTCTCCACCTCCACCAGCAGGTTCGTATCCGCCAGCCGTACGCGGTCGCCGGTGGTGGGACCGAACTGGCCCGCGTAATCATGCCGCGTAATCCGGGTCATTTATCCACGCTCCCCATGACATCGCCGCGAAAGCCGATGGCGCGCCGTAACCCGCGCAGAGGCACCAGTGTCACGTCTCGCTCCTGCCCCGGTTCAAAGCGTACAGCGCCGCCGGATGGCACATCCAGCCGCCAGCCAAGCGCCTGCGCGCGTTCAAAATGCAGGGCGGGATTGACTTCGGCAAAGTGATAGTGACTGCCCACCTGTACGGGACGGTCGCCGGTATTGGTCACGCGCAGCACGCGGCGGGGCTGGCCTTCGTTAAGGATGATATCACCATCGGCAGGCAGGATTTCGCCCGGAATGGCCCCTTCGGACAGGGGATCAGCGTATCGGGTCATGTACCGTCACCAGTTTCGTACCATCAGGAAAAGTGGCTTCAACCTGCACGTCATGGATCATTTCCGCCACGCCGGGCATGACCTGCGCGCGCGTCAGTACATGGCCACCGCTGGCCATGAGTTCGGCCACGCTCAGGCCATCGCGGGCGCCTTCCACCACATGGTCGGTAATCAGCGCCACGGCTTCGGGGTAGTTCAGGCGCACGCCGCGTTCCAGCCTGCGCCGGGCCACCATGGCCGCCATGGAAACGAGCAGCCTGTCTTTCTCTCGGGGTGTCAGCTTCATGTAGTCATCCGCTCCCTTGCGCGCCGGTCGGGCGCCATCATCATGACCGCCATGTGCCGGGCATGGGCCGGCCATTGCGCAGGACGGGCAGGATTTTGCGCACCGCGACTTCCAGCATCCATCCACTTTGTGCCAGCCCCCGCACCACCAGCATGCCATTCCATGCGGAGGCGGCAAACCCCGCGCATTCGGGGGGCGCCAGCCGCATGCGCACGTCCGGCAGCAGGTCCATCGCCTGCGGGCTGACCAGCACCAGTGTCGTCACGCCCCCCTGCCCGTCAGCTACTGCCGGTTGTGCCAGCAGGGTGGACACGTCCGGGCTTTCCAGCCGCAGCATATCTTCCACTAACAGCCTGCCGTCCCGCCGGATGGACAGCCGGTCACGCACATCCAGCCGCGACAGGTTCTCGCCCGAACCCCTGCGCCCGAATATCCGGCTTTCCAGAAACATGAAGGTGGCCGAGCCTGCCATGTCTACCGTCATGCGACGATGCAGGCGGCTGCCATCAAAAAAGATCGTGCCATGGGGAAGCCACTCCAGCCGGGCATTGGCATCAATCTGGCACGAGACCGCAATTTCAGCCGGGGCATCATCAGGGCGCGCACGATAGATCCGTTCCGCCGCCTGAGATGTCATCAGCAGGTCCGTTCCCTCCCCGCAGGCAAGACGGCCTTCGATACGGTCACCCGCTGCAATCCCGCCCGATATGTTGACGGTAACCGTCTCCATCCCCGGCCCCGCAATCCGGGGAAACAGAAGGCGGCAGCATCCCTCCTGCACCAGATCGGCCATGCGCGTACGGGTGCCTGCTGCCCTGACTTCCAGTCCGAACCGCCCTTTTGCACGCTGGAGAGTCGTAGTCACCCGGTCACTTTCATCCTGCCATAACCGGGCTGATCCTAGCGCCTGCGCAGAACAGGTCTATAGCGTAATGACTTTTTCTGGTCAGCCGACCAGAGCCTGCCAGAATATCTGGTGAAAGGGTGTATTCCCGATGGTGGATGCCGATCGCACCATTTTACCGCCCGTAGCAGGGATGGGGCGCAGGGGGTGGACAGGCTGCTGCTGAACGGATCAGCCGTCTGGATCACGAGAAACCGGAACAGACCTGTACGCGGACCTGCCGTAACGTGTCGGGCAGCCTCGTGGTCAGTTCTGATGCAGGTAGAATTCGACCGGCACGGTCAGTTTAATGGGATCGCCTGCCACGCTGTCCGGCGGGATGGGTAGCGGCTGGGCGCGGCTGGGCAACGCCAGTGCTTCCTGATCCAGCAGGGCATGACCGGAACTTTGGGCCAGCGTGACCGACAGCACGTGCCCCTTGCGGTCCATGGAGAAGGTTACGGTCGGCACGCCCTCCTGATGGTCGGCCATGGCCGCGGACGGGTAACGCTTGAATTTCTCAAGCTGCGCCAGCAGCGCGCCCTGCCATGTAACCGGATCATGTGCGGCATGGGCCGATGAGGAACCGGGCGCGGGTGCTGCCTGTGTCGGTGCGGGCGGCGCTTCGGCCGAAGGTGGCGCGGTGGTCGCGTCGGCAGGTGGTGTTTTATCCGGAACCGGTTTCTTTTGCTGTAGCGTCGGTCTGGTTTTCTTTCTGGGGATTTTCCGCTGTTCTTGTGCGGGCACCGGAACCGGCGGGTTGGGCGCGGGCGAAGGCGGCGCCGTGATCTTTGGCGGCGGATCGGGTTGCGGGTCGGGTATGGACAGTGTCTGCTTCGGTCCGACCGGCGCGTCAGTCGGCGGGGTGGGGATGGAGACAGGTTCGGGGGCCATATCTATGGCAATGGCGGCAGGTGCCTGTTCCGCCACGACCACCGGCGCAGGCGGCAGGTGCATGACCCACCCGATGACCCCACCAGCGGTCGCCAGAACCGCAAGGAGGGACAGCCCCCAGCGGATGGTGTCCGTACGCCGGGTCAGTCGCGCCCGGTTGCGTTGCCACTGGGCAAAGGATGGCACGGCAGGGCTTTCAATCGGGTATGCGGCATGCGTTCCCCCGTCCGGCGTGTCGGTGGCGATAGTCACGGTGTGCCGCCTGTTGCGGAAGCGCGGTTGGCGTCCGGCAGCGCAGTCGTTCCGGCCTCGCTGCCTTCCTCCTGCCCCTGCAGGTTAACCAGGGCGACCTTGAGGTACCCGGCGGCGCGCAGCTTATCCATCACCCCCATCAGCGTGCCGTAATCGACGGTCCTGTCAGCGCGTAGGAAGATCCGTTCATCCCTGTTGCCCTTCGTTGCGGTTTCCAGCGCGCCGGGCAGCGCATCTGTCGAAATGTCGTCTTCTCCCAGCGCCAGACCGTGATCGGCTTTTACCGTCAGAAATACCGGATCATCCGGGCGCGGCGTCGGCTTTTCGGTCGAGGACGGCAGGTCCACCGGCACGTTCACCGTGGTCAGCGGGGCGGTGACCATGAAGATCACCAGCAGCACCAGCATCACGTCGATGAAGGGCGTGACGTTGATCTCGCTGGCCTCATGCGGGTTTTCATCGGCGTGACGGATGCGAATGGCCATGACCGCCCCCTATTCCGCCGCCGCGCGGGCATCGTGCGACTGTCCGCCAAGGCGCACGATATTATCCTGCGCCATCAGCATGTGCATGCGGCCCAGATCGCGTGACACCAGACGCATGACCAACGCGGTAAGGTCCGCCACCTGCGCGCGGCATGACGCCGTCTGGCGGGCAAGGTGGTTGTAGATCACCACAGCCGGAATGGCCGCGACCAGCCCCAGCGCCGTGGCCAGCAGTGCCTCCGCAATGCCGGGAGCCACCACGGCGAGGCTGGTGGCCTTGCTCGCCGCAATGCCGGTAAACGAGGTCATGATCCCCCAGACCGTGCCGAACAGGCCAATGAAGGGCGACGTGGCGCCGATGGTGGCAAGCAGTCCGGTGCCCCGCATAAGGCGGCGCCCTTCGGCAGCTTCCAGTCGTTCGAGATGCAGGACAATGCGTTCTTTCAGCCCTTCGCCATCATCAGGAATGTCCCGCGAACGACGGCGTTCGGTCTCCGCAGCCATGACCAGCGTGTGGGCGATGGAAGAATTTCCGCGCGTCCACTCTTCGCCCAGATCCAGCGTGTTGGCCTCCTCCAGCGATTTTTCCGCTTTGTGGAGTGTGAGACGCACGCGCAGCAGTTCGACGGACTTGGCGATGAAGATGGTCCAGGTCAGCAGCGAAGCCACCGCCAGCAGGATCATGACGCAGCGGACCACGGGACCGGCACTAAGGAACATCTCCCACGGGGAGAAAGAAATCGGGGTCACAACTGACCTCCCTTGACAGACGGTGTGCGGCACCAGAACCAGCGCCGCCGGGCGCGGCGTGTCATGGGCGGGTGAATTAGTAATGAATGTGATAATTAATCGCAACATGATTCAGCATAAGACCCATCCATTTTATTGTGTCATAATCCTTCAGGACTGCGGAAAATGAACAGGCCATTCACCGTGAAATAGCGGTCATCACGCCATACGATGACCCGTGGCGCCTGTGCATGCGTCTGGTCAGCGTCCTTACGGGGCGCCAGTCGGCTGCACGGGCCGGTGGAAAGATCGGTGGTGCTGAAACGGAACGCTTTCCCTGCTTTCGCACCCGCAGCGGAGCATTGTGCGGATCAGGATATTTGCCGAGCCGAGAACATCGCGCAGGGCGGGCGATCCCCCGTCAGGCCGTATCGTTACGGATGAAGGCTATATTCCGATCGGTATGGGTGGTGGCGCACGCAGGGAGACCACCGGTTGATGTATATGGAGCGGGTTGGGGACCTGCACGTCGCTCTGCCCGCAGTCATGGACTGTTCCGATGGAAAAGCCTTTGAAATGATATGGCTGGCATTCTACCCTGGTCTCTGACTGCCGCTTTCGGGGCGACCTGGGGTCGTATGCAGTTGAACGGTAGGTTATCCGTGCGGCGGAAGGGTTCTGCGTAAGGGAAACGGGACCGTAGCCCGATGGAAAACGCGTGCGGTGTCCCTGCCCTGTCGTGGCCTTGCCCGACTGGTTGGGGCAGCCACCATTGTCTGGTTAGCTCTGGTAAATGGGCCGGTCAGTCATGGCAGAGGCCGTTCTTTGTCCGGGCTGTTTCAATCCGTTTCCTTTATTCACACACCGTACGTTTCCGCGGCAGATGATGCATCGTGGTCCTCGGGGACCCGCCTGCCTATCGGAACCGTTTTTCATGCAGACGCTTTTGCAGCCCGTGGTTCGTGTCAAGATGTCCAGCGACGTGCATGAACGACTGGCGGAACTGCGAATTCCCTACCCGCCCGGACCAAAACGGCAGCGCCGTGCGGCCATGGTGCGTGAACGGGGCGTATTCTTCCTTCACATACCCAAGAATGCCGGAACATCCATAACCCGTGCATTGTACGGCATGGATGTCGGGCATGAAACGGTCCGGTATTTCCAGCATCGGATGCCTGATCTGCTGCGTTTTCCCTCTTTCGCCATTCTGCGCGACCCGGTGCAGCGTTTCCTTTCGGCCTGTCGATACGCGCGGACGGGCGGTGGTGAAACGCGGCAGGTGGCCCGGGGCTTCCGGGCGCATTACATGGGGTTACGTGATCTGGACGACGCGCTTGATCTTGTTGCGCAGGCGCGGCGAACATACGAAATCGACCATATTTTCCGTCCCCAGACATGGTACCTGACTGACCGGGATGGACACATTGCGGTCGATCGCCTGTTCATGCTGGATGATATGAAGGGCATTCAGGACTTTGTGGCGGGATATACGCCTGTCGCAATCAGGCAGATGAATGGAACGGTCAATAAAGGCGAACTGCCCCGGCCCGACCAGATCGAGCGGATCAGGCAGATTTACCGGGCTGACTATGATCTCATCGCCCGTATCCGGCACTGAACAGACCTCACTTCCGAAAAAAAACCAGTGGCTCCGGTCCTGATGTGATGGTCACGTTACTTGGCGTAGGGGAATTCTGTCCTATTCCCGGATGATTGTTGCATGGCTTGTGTTCTTCCTGTCGGGCATGGATATCGTTCCGGCCCATGCGAAGGACGTGTTTACGCACGGGCACGGCAGGCGGATGGAGGGCAAGGTTAGCGGATTTTGGAAAAAATACCGATGGCTGTAGTGGCAGATCGGCACCCGGTAACGGGCAATGTCTTTTTCAGGTATCCCTGTCTTCATATAATTATCACACTCGTTGGGGATGGTTTTTGGTAAGGCATTTACGCCTGTGCTTCTGCGGGCTTTTTCAGAGGTTTCCGGATCATGAACATAAAATCCGATTCCACCCCCAAACCCCGTAAAGAGCCGCATGAAGAATGGCGCGAAGCCCTGATTCATGCCTGGAAAAACAGACGCGGCTACGTGCGGACGCACGAAGGCGTATCTGCCATGCCGGAAGAAGGATTTATTTACGACGAACCCTGACCTGCACAGTAATCGGATACCTGACCTGTGTTTTTGTCGGGTGTGTCATGATGCATTCCGTTACAATTGGTTGGTCCCTGAACACTTTATTTATTCTGTTCGATATTTTAGACTAAACCTGACTGATTTGAGATGAATCAGCTTATTAAGAGGATATTAATTACATGAAAAAAGCACTCCTTTTCGCTGCCGCTCTTGGTCTGTCCCTGCCGGTTGTGGCGCATGCGGATGACAACACGGAATCCCGTCACCACGGCCATCATGGTGAACACGGCGGCCACCACGGCAACCGTAGCGAAGGCGACAACCAGAACAGCGATAACGGCGATCGTTCGCAGGGCAACGAGCGTGGTGATCGCGGCGACCGCGGCGAGCGTGGCGGTGAGCACGGTGAGCACGGTGAGCACGGTGAGCATGGCGAACACCGCAATCAGGACCAGCAGTAATCTGCGGTTGTAAAACCAGAATAAAGGGGCACCCGTTCAGGGTGCCCCTTTTTTTGTGCGCGCTGGCAATGCGATCTGGTTATCGCGGTCAGTTCTTTCTTCTGTTTTCAGATGTTCATCTGTGACTGCGCTCGAGATGAAATATACATGAAGTCATTTCAGGACTGTTCCCTCCCCTGCCCCTTCTGACTGCCGGATACGCTTCAGCCGGATGGCAAAGGCCAGTCTGACAAGGCACGGGTGATTACAGGGCCGAAAGGACTATGGACTGCGAACCGTCGACAGGCCGAGTATAAAGAATACGGTCTGCTACAAGTGATGGAATATATCGGATTTTATTAAATAAGTTATTTTAAATGGAAACGGTAAAAATAATAACATTTTTATTTTTATAATACTATTATCTTATTCCGCAATTCCAGACTCGTCAGGGTGATGATGTCATCTGATGCGTAATCGGCACGGACATGCACTCGGATACGGCATAGCCCTCGTTCTGCCCGGTATCCGTAACGCAGGCGATCGGCTTTTTCATAGAGCAGGCATGTTGATTGGGGCGGTTGCCGCCAAAGTGTAACGGAGGCCCGTGATGGTGGGTTCAGGCTGGTCGGAAACCGGCTGCCGAGTGCAATGGCATAAGCCCGCCTGACTGTGTGCGTGACAGTTCGATCGGAGATGCAGGTCAGCATTATTTTCGGTCATGAGAGCAGCATTGAAGCGGTCGGGATTGACCAGCGACATGGACTGCCACCAGTGTTTTTCCAGTCTTTGCGTAATTGTGGGCATCATCCCCTTTTCGTGCCGCGGTGATAACGCTAAAGCGGCCACGCACGGCCTGTCGGAAGATGGTCATGTGCTATCTTCTTCATGCCCGTCAGGTGTCTGTGATTATGTTGCGTATCGTCCTGCTCTCCATGGGAGCATTCGTGTGGGGTGTGACCGAACTCCTGCCCATCGGCCTTCTGACGGATATTGCACAGGGGTTGCAGGTCTCCGCTGGCAGTGTGGGACAACTGGTCACGGGGTATGCATGGATGGTGGCGCTGGGTGCCATACCGCTTACGCTGCTGACCTCCGGCGTGGACCGGCGCGTCATCATGGTCGGTCTGCTGGGCCTTGCCGGGGTGGTGGACATCGCCTGCGCGTTCATCACCAATTATGCGCTCATGGCCGTGCTGCGGGTGATACTGGCGCTGGGGCATGGCATTTTCTGGTCGATCATTGCCGGTGTGGCGGTACGGCTGGGGCCGGGCCTGCCGGTCGCGCGGGTTACGGCATGGGCATTCAGCGGTGTTGCGGTCGCCATTGCCGGTGGCATTCCCCTGGCTTCCGCCATCGGGCAATGGCTGGGATGGCGTGCGGCCTTTGGCGTTTTCGGGGTAATGGCCTTTATGGTCATGGCGGGCATGATGGTGCTGCTGCCGCCGCTTCCTGCGCAGCGCAGGCATCTTGATGTCATGCAGTTGCTGCGTCAGCCACGGCTGCGCTATATCGCCGTGCTGACGGCACTGGTGGAGATGGCCCAGTTCACGGCCTATACCTACATCGTCCCCCTGTTGCAGGCCATTCCGCACAGTCCGGAAACCCTGCTGCCGCTGCTGCTTCTGGTATGCGGGGTTGCCGGGGTTGCGGGCAACTGGCTGGGCGGTAACCTGCCCTATTCCGCCGGGCGGACCATCGGGTTTGCCGTGGTGGGGCTGTTGGCCAGCCATGCGTTTCTCATGCTTTCGGGCTGGTTTCCGGCTGCGGTATGGGCCGATATGGCGGTGTGGGGGATTGTTACGGGCGTGTTGAACCTCAGCCCGCAGAGCTACGCCATCGAACTGGCCCCGGACGAGCGGGAAGCCGCGTGTTCCTTTTGCGTATGCGGCTTCAATATGGGCATTGGCGCGGGCGCGCTGTGTGGGGGTGTAGCGTTATCCACCACCGGGGCCTATGCCGTGGTGGGGGGCAGCACGGTCCTCGCGCTGCTGGCGTTGCCTGTCCTGCGGATGGGCAGGCGCTTTGCCATTCCCCGCCAGATGGGCCATTGAAAGGCCCGTCTTCCGCCAGTAGCGGGAAAACAGGGGCGGCTCAGGCCCCGCAATCAGGAAAGGCGCCATGGCTGACCGCATCGTTTACAAGATCCTGACCTCCGCCGAACATGAGATTTTCGAGCGTACGGGAAGTTTTTCCGGCTCCCCGGCCGATCTGGCGGACGGGTTCATCCATTTTTCCACCGAGGCACAGGTTCCCGGTACGCTGGACCGGCATTTCAGCGGGCAGAGCGACCTGATGCTGCTGGCCGTTGACTGCGGCCTGCTTGATCCCGCCGCCATGCGGTGGGAACCGGCACGGGGCGGCCAGCTTTTCCCGCATCTGTATGCCGTGCTGCCGTGGGGCGCGGTCGTGGCCGTCTGTCCCGTTACGCGCGATGCAAACGGGCAGGTGCAACTGCCGGTGTGAAGGGCCGGCGGCGATCACGGCTGCATGAGCGTGCTGTCCCTCCCCTCGACAGAAGGGGCGGCCTTCTGTTCACAATAGGGAAATCGTATGCCCCGGCGCACGCCCGGCGTGGCATGTCAGGAACGGAGAGTCAGTCATGTTTTCATGCGTAGGTTACGCGGCCACCGCTGCCGATGCGTCCCTTGGTCCCTTCGCGCTGGACCGCCGCGATCCCGGCCCCGAGGATGTGCAGATTGACATCATGTATTGCGGTGTCTGCCATTCCGATCTGCATCAGGCCCGCAATGAATGGCACAACACCATTTTTCCCTGCGTACCGGGGCATGAAATCGTCGGGCGCGTGACACGCGTGGGCCCGTCCGTCACCCGCTTCCGCGCGGGCGAACTGGTGGGGGTTGGCTGCATGGTCGATTCCTGTCGGGAATGCAGCAGTTGCCGTGCGGGGTTCGAGCAGTATTGCGAGGTAGGATTTGTCGGCACCTATAACGGGGAGGACCGGCAGGGGCGCGGCATCACCTTTGGCGGATATTCCCGCGCGATTGTGGTCGATCAGGCTTTCGTGCTGAAGGTGCCCGAAAAACTGGACCCTGCTGCTGTCGCCCCCCTGCTGTGCGCGGGAATCACCACCTATTCCCCCCTGCGCCACTGGAAGGTCGGGCCGGGCCAGCGTGTGGGGATCGTGGGGCTGGGTGGACTTGGCCATATGGGCGTGAAATTCGCCCGTGCCTTTGGCGCGGAGGTGGTGCTGTTCACCACATCCGCCAGCAAGGTCGCTGATGGGCTGCGTCTTGGCGCGCATGAAGTCGTGCTGTCCAAAGATCCGGAAGCCATGGCGAAGGAACGCGGTCGCTTTGACTTCATTCTCGATGCTGTCGCTGCCGATCATGATATCAATGCCTATCTGGACCTGCTGCGCCGCGACGGTACGCTGGTGCAGGTGGGCGCGCCGGAAAACCCCCTGCCCGTTTCGGTTTTCAGCCTGCTGATGAAGCGTCGCAATTTCAGCGGCTCGCTGATCGGCGGCATCCCCGAAACGCAGGAGATGCTGGATTTCTGTGGCGAGCATGGCATCACCGCCGATATCGAGATGATCCGCATGGATGAAATCGAGACCGCCTACGCCCGTATGCTGCGTTCGGACGTGAAATACCGCTTCGTCATCGACATGGCGACGATGCCCGAAACGGCCTGATCCCAACCCCGCCGGTTGACGCGGCGGGGGATGATGTTACGCTGATACAACTACTTGCCAGAAAAACCTGTTGCCAGGTCCGGCGCTGTCAAAGGTTGGTTCATGCATATCCGCGGATGTATCGGCATTATCGTCCTGATATGCATCGGCATCGCATTTTCCACCGACCGCAGGCATATCCGCCCCCGCATTGTCATGGCATGCCTGCTGCTGCAGGTCGCCATAGGCTTTGTCGTGCTGCGTGTCCCCATGGGGCAGGCAGCGCTGCGGATCATATCGACCATGGTGACGCGCCTCCTGTCCTACGGCGATCAGGGGGCGCGTTTTCTGTTTGGCCCCCTTGTGGGGCCGCGTATGCGCGACCTGTTTCCCGATGGGGGCTATGTCTTCGCGTTTCAGGTACTGCCATCACTTGTCTATGTCAGTGCGCTGATCGCAATCCTGTACCATTGCGGGGTGATGCAGGCGTTCGCGCGCATCTTCGGGCGCGCGCTGCAACGGCTGCTGGGCACGTCACCCGTGGAATCCTTTGGGGCGGTCATCACCATTTTCGTGGGCCAGAGCGAACTGCCGGTGGCCCTTGGTCCCTACCTTGCCGCAATGGACAGGACGGAACTGTTCAGCGTGCTGTGCAGTGGCGCTGCCTCGGTATCGGGGGCGACACTCGTGGGGTATGTGGGGCTGGGTATTCCGGCGGATTATCTTGTGGCTGCATCCTTCATGGCGATACCGGGCGGCCTGATGTTCGGCAGGATACTCGCGCCCCGTGGGCCGGAAAACCGGACAGGTTCGATTGACGCGGCGCGCGGCGCCTATCACCGCGCGTTTTTCGAGGCGGTGATGGAAGGCGCCCTCAAGGGTGCCCGGACCGCCCTTGCGGTCGCGGCCATGCTGGTTGCCTGCATCGGCCTGATCGCGCTGGTCAACGGTGTATTGCAGGCGGCGGGTGGCGTGGTCGGGATCCCCGCCTTGTCACTGGAATACCTTATGGGTTTCGTGTTCGGGCCGCTTGCGTGGCTGCTGGGCGTAAGCGGGCGTGAATGCGGCGCGGTGGGTTCGGTGCTGGGGCTGAAGGTGGTGGTGAACGAATTCGTCGCCTACGCCCGGCTCGGCCCCGCCATTCAGGCGGGCCATCTGTCCCATCAGGCGGCGGCCATTGCATCCTTCGCGCTGTGTGGTTTTGCCAATCTCAGTTCGGTCGGGTTACTGGTCGCGGCGTTTGGCAGCCAGTGCCCTGACCGGCGCGAAGAAGTGGCGCGCAGCAGCGCACGCGCCGTGCTGGGTGGCATGCTGTCGAACCTGACGAGTGCCGCCATAGCCGGTATCATCATTCAGTAATGCTTAATTTCTACCGGAACAGGACGATGGCCGACAGGCGCAGGATCATAATCGATACGGACCCGGGGCAGGATGATGCCATCGCCATCATGCTCGCCCTTGCTTCACCCGAACTGGATATTCTGGGGCTGGTCAGCGTGGCGGGCAACGTGCCGGTACGGCAGACGGCGGCCAATGCGTGCAAAATACTGGAACTGGCCGGGCGGCGGGACATTCCCGTTCATGCCGGTTGCGCGCGTCCCGTCCGGCGCGATCCGGTAACGGCGGAACACGTGCATGGCCAGACCGGCATGGATGGCCCCGCCCTGCCCGAGCCGACCCTGCGCCCCGCAGCGCAGCACGGCGTGGATTTCCTGATCGATACGATCCGCGCCCATCCTGACCACACTGTAACAGTCGTCACGCTGGGGCCGATGACCAATCTCGCCATGGCCGTCATCAAGGCCCCCGATATCGCAACGCGGGTGGAACGGGTGGTGTCGATGGGCGGCGCCTATGCGGAATGCGGCAATATTACCCCCAGCGCCGAATTCAACATGTTCGCGGACCCTGATGCTGCCGATATCGTCCTGCGCAGCCGGATGCCGCTTACGCTTGTGCCGCTGGATGTCACGCACCGCTTTCTGGTCACGGCACCGCGTCTGGATCAGTTGCGCGCGTTGCGGGGTCGATGCGCCGGGGCGGCGGCGGAAATGCTGGGTTTTTCCGGGCGCTTCGATCTGGCGAAATATGGCTGGGACGGCGCGCCCCTGCATGACCCCTGCACGATCGGCTGGTTACTGGCCCCGGACCTGTTCACCGGGCGGGAGGTCAATGTCGCGGTCGAGGTCGCCAGTCCGCTCATGCAGGGGGCAACGGCAGTGGACTGGTGGCATGTAACGGACAGGCCACGCAATGCGCTGTTCCTGCGTGATGTGGACAGCGATGGCCTGTGGTCGCTGCTGTTGGACCGTCTGTCGCGCCTGCCATAAGCCATGGCCGGTGCGGGTCTATCCCGCGTGGGTGGCGTGGCTCAACGTCGGGGGATGTGTCATCTTGCGGAACCTGTCATCCGCCCTTTCCCATTTCACGCAGGAAAATGACTTTCATGCCGTCTTCGTCCCCTTCCTCCCTTGTTGACCTGCTTGTAGCCATCCGTCGCGGCGACCAGCCGGCACCTGCGGGGGTTGATGAAAGCCTTGTCCCGGCGGACATGGCGCAGGCTTACAGGGTGCAGGATGCGGTGGGGCGGCATATGGGGCCGATTGGCGGGTGGAAGGTTGGCGCTTCCGGCCCGGATGCGGAACCTGCCTGCGCGCCCATTCATACCGGTACGATCTTCACTGATGGCGCGACCGTGCCGCATGCGCTGTGCCGGTATCTGGGGGTGGAAGCCGAAATTGGCTACCGTTTCGCCCGTGCCCTTCCACCCCGTGATGGCGAATGGACGCGCGATGAGATTCTGGACGCGATCGGCACCATTCATCCGGTTATCGAGATTCTGGATACCCGTTTTGAAAAACCGTCCTCCCAGCCTGCGCTGGTGCATGCCGCGGACCAGCAGAATCACGGGGCGCTGATTGTGGGGCCGGGCCGGGCCGACTGGCGCGCCATTGTCCCCCAGACCGAACGCGTGATCCTGCGCATTGATAACGATGTGCGCGTGGACCGGATTGGCGGTAACGCCGCAGGCGATCCGCTGCGCATGCTGGTATGGCTGGCCAATCACGCATCGCGTCGCGGGATCGGTATTGGCAGGGATGTGATTGTCACAACGGGGTCAACCATGGGTACTCTCTTTGTCGCTCATGGCACGGATGTCGATGTCAGCTTTGCCGGCCTCGGCCATGTGCGCACCCATCTGGCCTGAACGGCCCCTACTGGAAGGCATGACCCATGAAGCCTGAAATCCTGCTGCTGGAACCCATGATGCCGGAAATCGAGCAACAGCTTGATGCGGCCTATACGGTCCATCGTCACACACCCTCCGCAACGCTGGCCGCGACACTGGGGGATGCGGCGGGCCGGATACGGGCGGTTGCGACCGGCGGCGGGACGGGCGTGCCCGATGCGGTCATGGATATCCTGCCCGCCCTTGGGCTGATCGCCATAAACGGGATCGGGACCGACGCCGTCAATCTGGATCTGGCCCGGCAGCGGAAAGTGCATGTCACGACCACCCCCGGTGTCCTGACGGATGACGTGGCGGATATGGCGATGGGGCTGATCCTGTCGCTGCTGCGGGGCCTGCCTGCCGGGGATCGTTACGTGCGTGCGGGGGAATGGGGCAAGGCACCCGGCCCGACGCTGGGCCGCAAGGTATCGGGGCGGAAGCTGGGCATTCTGGGCATGGGGCATGTGGGGCAGGCCATTGCACGCCGGGCCGGGGCGTTTGGCATGCCCGTCGCCTATACCGACCTGCGTGACCTGAATCTGGAAGGCTACCGTTTTATCCCCGACCTCGCGGCGCTTGCGGCGGATAGTAGCATTCTGGTGGTCGCGGCATCCGGTGGGGCGGGATCACGGCATCTGGTCAGCCGACAGGTTCTTGATGCACTGGGGGCGGACGGGTTCCTCATCAACGTAGCCCGTGGTTCGGTGGTGGATGAGCAGGCCCTGAGCAGTGCGCTGGAAGCGGGAACGCTTGGCGGTGCGGGTCTGGATGTGTTCGAGCATGAACCCGATGTGCCCGAATCCCTGCGCACCAGCCCGCGCACGGTGCTGCAACCCCACCGCGCCAGCGCAACGGTGGAAACCCGGCTGGCGATGGGGGATCTGGTCGTACGCAATCTGGCTGCCTATTTTGCGGGCCAGCCCCTGCCTACACCCGTTATCTGACGGGCCAGCCTACAGCGCGGATCGCAGCGCCGCCGTCAGTTCCAGCGAATGACGGCGCTGCGCGTGATCGAACAGGGGTACGGCGGTCAGCAGTTCATCAGGCCGGTAACGGGTCATGAAGTCCCGCAGGGATGGTGCAATCGTGTCCACCGATCCGGCAAAGGTAAAGGCCAGCGCGTGGTCCAGCATGGCCTGTTCCGCAGGTGACCACAGGGCTTCATGCGTGTCATGCGGGGGCGGAAAGGCAATGGGCCGTCCCCGGCGCAGGGCGACGAAGTATTGCTGTAGCGACGTGGCCAGGCGCTGTGCCCCGGTCGCATCATCGGCTGCGATGATGTTCACGCTCAGCATCACATGGGGCCGGGGGCAGCGTTCCGATGGTTCGAAACGTGCGCGGTAAAGGCTGATTGCCTCCTCCATCTGCGCGGGCGCGAAATGGGATGCAAAGGCATAGGGCAGGCCCAGACGTGCCGCCAGAACGGCGGAAAAAAGCGACGATCCCAGCAGCCATACCGGCACGCGCAGTCCCGCCCCCGGTATGGCACGGACCCGATGGGTGTCATTTTCGTCCATGGGTTCGAAGTAATGCAGCAGTTCAACCACATCTTCCGCAAAGCGGTCCGGTGCGTGCGGGTCGCGGCGCAGGGCGCGCGCCGTGTGCTGGTCCGCCCCCGGCGCACGGCCCAGCCCAAGGTCGATGCGACCTGGAAAAAGCGTTTCCAGCGTGCCGAACTGCTCGGCCACCATAAGGGGGGAATGGTTGGGCAGCATGATGCCGCCTGCCCCCACGCGGATGCGCTGTGTCGCGGCCGCGACCTGTCCGATCAGGATCCCTGTCGCGGCGGAAGCAATGCCCGGCAGGGCATGGTGTTCCGCCAGCCAGTAGCGATGAAAACCCAGCCCGTCCGCCAGTTGCGCCAGATCACACGTGTTGCGCAGCGCATCAGCCACGCCTGATCCGCGTGTGATGAGGGAGAGGTCAAGAACCGAAAATGGAATCACGCAGGGTCCCCTTCAGCATGGCAGGACAGAGTGGGTGCGCGGGCATGCTGCACGGCGGAACCGTACACAATCCCTTACGTTGGGTCAGCAGGCATTTTGTGGAGTATATCCCATGCTGACCCTTCTTGTGATCTGCCTGCTCATATTCGCCATTGGCGGGGGCGGCTATGGTTTCCGTTCTGGTTGGTACGGGGGTGCCAACAGTCCGGGGCTTAAGGGGATCGGTCTGTTACCGATCCTTTTGCTGGTTATCGCGCTGTTCCTTCTGTTCAACATGCCCGGCACCAGCAATGCCCCGCTGCCCTGACCGCCCGGAACCGGCTGGACCGGGAGGTCGCCCCGCCCAGATGGCGGCCAGGGCCGAGCCGGAAATATTATGCCAGATCGAGAATACGGCCCCCGGCAACGCCGCCAGCGGGGAAAAATAGACACGTCCCAGCGTTGCGGCCAGTCCGGAATTCTGCATGCCGACCTCCAGCGCCAGCGTGCGGCATACCGTTTCGTCAAAACCCAGCAGACGGCCACCCCAGTAACCGCCCAGCAGCCCGATTGCGTTATGCAGCACCACGCCCACCAGTACCAGCGGCCCCACCGCCGCAAGGGATGGCCGCACACCGGCGACGATACTGCCGATGATGGTCATGATCGCCACCATGGCCACCAGCGGCAGGA
Organism: Komagataeibacter saccharivorans; assembly: GCF_003207825.1. Taxonomy (GTDB): domain Bacteria; phylum Pseudomonadota; class Alphaproteobacteria; order Acetobacterales; family Acetobacteraceae; genus Komagataeibacter; species Komagataeibacter saccharivorans. The sequence goes on from NZ_NKTY01000011.1 coordinate 39,185, forward strand.
CCGGTTCGATCCGGCGGATCGTGCGTGCGCATGATGCGTTGACCACCACCCCGGCCAGAACCGGCAGGGCGACGATTTCCACAATGCTGCGGAACAGGCCCCAGCTATCGACCTGCACACCGGCGGAGACATACAGACGGGTCAGCAGCGGGGTGGCGACAATGCCAACCAGTGTGGAAAGCGTGCTGATACTGACCGATAGCGCCAGATCGCCACGTGACAGATAGATCATGACATTGGATGCCGTGCCGCTTGACACGCATCCCACCAGCACCATGCCGGTCGCAAGCATGGGGGGCATGCCCAGCAGATGCGCAATGGCCCACGCCGCCAGCGGCATGACAAGATAATGCAGCGCCACACCGGCCAGCACCGGAAGCGGGCGGCGTGCGATCCGCGCGAAATCCCCCACCGTCAACGTGACACCCATGGTGAACATGATGAAGGCCAGAAGCGGCGTGATCGCCGGTGTCAGCGCCACGAACGGGGCGGGAAACAGCACGGCGCAAAGCGAGACAAGAACCGCCCATACCGGAAAAAGGCGCGTCAGGCTCACAGTGCCGCCCCCCTGTCCATCCATCGAGTTTTCAATTTCGTGCCCTTCACTTCCTGTTGCCAACGCATGAGGGGGCCATTTACCCCCATGGGGTCCGGTTTGCATACCTGCCTGCGTATCATCTGCATGGGTTCATCAGCAGACGGGACTGACGGCCTGGGGCAGGATTGTGGGGAACCAATCCGGTGCCAGGGTGTTTCAGCCATATGCATTCTGGCCCGCGCGACAGCGGTTCAGCCTTCAGTATTTCCGCCATGCCCGACCATGGCATAAAGTGTGGAGGCATAGGTGCCCGATACCATTTATCGCAATGCCCTTTTCTTCGATGGTACGGGATGTGAGCCTGTCGTAACCGACGTGGCGGTTTCCGATGGCCGGATCAGTGCAATCGGCATCGGGCTTGAAGCCGATGAAAGCACCCGGCAGGTCGCCTGCGGCGGGTTGTGGCTCATGCCCGGCCTGCTGGATATCCATACGCATCTCGACCTTGAGCTGGAACTTGCCCCTGAACTGCCGGAAGTCGTGCGCCATGGCACGACTGCGGTGGTGATTGGCAACTGTTCCATCGGCGTAACCTATGGCAACCAGCGCCGGGACGGGGAAGACCCGATCGTTGACTGTTTCGCCCGGGTGGAAAACATGCCCAAAAGCGTGCTGGGCAAGGTGGCCGATACCTGCACATGGACTGATTCGCAGCAGTATCTCGACCATCTGGGTGGGCTGGCGCTTGGTCCCAATGTCATACCCCTTATTCCCCATTCCATGTTGCGGGTCGAAGTCATGGGGTTGCAGGCGTCCATCAACCGCAGGCCCACCCGGCGCGAACGCGCAAGCATGGAACGTCTGCTTGATGCGGGCATGGCGCAGGGATATGCCGGTTTTTCAACCGATGCCCTGCCCTTCCATTTTCTGGCGAACAGCCCGCACAAGAAAAGCCGGATTCCAACGCAGTACGCAGGCTTCCGCGAACTGGCGCGGTTGACCGGGGTGGTGCGGCGCTATGGCCGCGTATGGCAGGCGACGCCACCCAAGGACAATATTTTCGAGGCATTCCGCAGTTTTCTGCTGACTAGCGGTCGCCTGTTTGGCCGCCCCCTGCGCACGACGGTGCTGGCCATTCTCGACCTGCATACGAACCGTGCCGCGGTGAAGCTGTGCCTTATGCTTTCGGCCATCCTCAATTCCCGCCTTCTGGACGGGATGTTCCGGTTTCAGGTCCTGTCCGGCACGTTCCGTATATGGAGCGACGGGGCAATAAATCCGCTGGCCGATGAAATTCCCGAACTGCGCGCCCTGAATGAATGCGAGCCAGAGGACCGGGCCGCGCGGGCGCGCATCCTGAATAATCCGGAATGGATCGCATCATTCCGGCATATGTGGCTCAACGGCAAGAAAGGTCTGTCGCTGGCCCGGCTGCGCCGCGTGCTGCGGCAGGAAGAAACGGTGCTGACCCGCAGGCTTGCGGATATGATGGTCAGCGAATGCCCGTTGGACAACTGGTGCGATCACACGCTGGATGCCCCGTATCAGCGCCTGTTATGCTGGCAGGAATCCGGCGGCCAGCTTGGCGCGGCGACCTCGGCTGAAGCGCGGTTTTTTGAAACCTTTCCCAATCCCATATGCGATGACGCGGCCTTCATCGTGCATCTGCTGCGGCAGTGGGATACCGACCTGCGATGGGAAACGACGATTGCCAACCGGAACCCTGCCGTACTGGAAAAACTTCTGTTCCATCCCCTGACCCTGCCGGGGTTCAATGATAGCGGTGCGCATCTGGCCAATATCGGTTTTTATGACGGCAACCTGCGTTTCCTCAAAATAGCCCAGAAACAGGGATTGCAGAAGGTGGCGCAGGCCGTGCATCGGCTGACCGGCCTGCCTGCGGAATTCTTCAACCTCAATACGGGCGTAGCGAAGGTTGGCGCGCAGGCGGATCTGTGTCTGATCGACCCCACGGCCCTGCGGCAGTGGAATCCGGAACGAACCTATGAATTCGTCTATCGCAGCCAGTTGGGCTGTCGGCAGGTCATCAATCGCCCAAAAGGCGTGGTGCATGAAGTCATGATCGCGGGCAGGACGGCATGGCGTGACGAAGAATATGTGCCCGATTTTGGACAGACGCAGTTTGGCCGCGTCCTGAAGCCACAGGACCATCCCGATGAACAGATGCGCGATGCTGCGGCACGGGCTACGGCGGAACAGAACCCCGATATGAACCCGCTGGACAACGCCGTCCGCGCCAGGGTGCGCGCGACCTACCAGAACGTGGTCATGCTTCTGCCGCAGTAGCCCTGCGCTTCAGCCGCCGATGGGGGGCAGGCTGTCTATGTAGTTCAGGTAAAGCTGCTGCAGCCGCTGCGTGGTTGCGCCGCGCTGTCCGTTTCCGATCGTGCTGTCCCCGATGCGGACAACCGGCATGACAAGGCTGGTGGCACTGGTCAGGAACACTTCAGGCGCGGCAAGCAGCGCGTCCACGGTTATGGTCTCTTCACGCACGGTAAGCCCCGCCTCGCGTGCAAGGATCATCACACGGTTGCGGGTGCAGCCGGGTAGCAACTCGTGTGAAAGGGCACGGGTAACGACGTCACCCTGTGCTGTCACGATGAACACATTGGCCGAGGCCCCTTCGGTCACGCCCGTACTGTCGTAAAAAATGGCGTCCTGCCTGCCATGAGCCATGGCGGCCTTTTTCGCCATGACCTGTGGCAGCAGCATGATGGTCTTGATGTCGCGGCGCAGCCAGCGGATGTCGGGCACCAGATCAACGGCGATGCCGGATTGCAGCGCAGGTGCCGCCAGCGCGTCCTTTTCCTGCGCAAGGATCAGCAGGGTCGGGCGCGTGCTGGCCTCACCCGTGAAGTTTCGTTCCCCCGCGCCGGACGTGATCTGAAGGTAGATGAAGCCGTCTGTTATGGCGTTGCGCGTGATGATTTCTGCTAAAATGGCGGGCAGTGCCGCGCGTTCCGGCGGGACGGGAATGCCGGTTTCACGCAGCGAGCGGTCAAGGCGGCTGAGGTGGCTGTCCAGATCGACCAGCCTGCGCCCTACAACCAGCCAGACTTCATAAATCCCTTCGCCAAACAGGAACCCGCGATCGAAGGCGGACACGGTTGCCTGTTCAGGCGGCAGGTAACGGCCATTGAGAAACAGTTCACCCGACATGTGCGCCTTCCTTTGCGTCAATGGGATTGCCCCCTGATACAGGGAATGAAACCGAAAAAACAGGGAGCCAGACCGTAATCATTACGCAATGATCCAGTGGTTGCCATAGCTCCACGCGGTCGGCTGCCATGCCCGGTCTGCGCGCCTGTGCGTTCTTCTCCCCCCTTGCGTGTTCACCACGCGGCAACACCCCCCTTCAAAGATTCGATACCCCTGCCCGCGCTGGCCCCGTGTTATGACTGTCAGCCTTGTGAAGCCAGTGATGGGAGCGTGGCCCCTTTTGTCGTGTCGGTTACAAACCGGTTTTTTGGTTTGCCTGTCCCTGCTGGGTCCGTGTGGTATCGCGCATGGACAAAGCATTCCCGCAATCACCCTGCCCGGCATTATCATCCGGCCCTATGCCACGGACCAGCTTGATGTAGGCGGCTTTGCCCATGCCGCGCCCCAGCAGCCCGGAACCGGCGCCCGTGGCGCACGCCTGCGCAATGGCGTGCGGATGGATATTCACAAACAGGTGGAAATTGGCGCGATATGGGATGCGGGCCCCGCGCCCGGCGGGCCGATGCGCCTGTTTGAAGGACAGGTTTCCTATATCGGGCTGAAGCATTTCGTCTTTACCGCCGGTATTTTCAAACCCAGCTTCGGCCTTGAATCCATGCAGGCGCAGGGGGATACGGTCTTTGTCGAACGGGCCAGCATTTCCACCCTTACGCGCAATCTGGCTACAGGCATTGAACGGCAGGCCGTGCAGGCTGAATCCTATGGCAGGCGCTATCATGTGGCCCTTTCCGCCACGGGCGGCACCGCAGGGCCCGGCGAAGATGGCAACCAGCGCGCCATGGCGTTCCGTCTGGTGGGGCTGCCGGTGCGCACCCGCTCGGTCCTGCTCCATCTGGGTGTTTCGGGGGAATGGGTGTTCCGGCCCGCATCCGCCCGCAACGCCAGCCCTGCCCTGTCCTTTGCCGATACGCCCGAAATGAATACGGGCACCGACGCGAAATACCTTGGAACCGGAAAAATCGCGGCAGACAGCGCCGGAGCGTTCGGCATGGAGGCCGCTCTGGCATGGAAAAAGCTGCTTTTCCAAGGGGAAGGATACGATATTCTGGTCAACAGCCATACCGGCAGCAGCGGCAGGCAATTACAGTTTCACGGATGGTACGGCCAGCTTGCCTATACCATCAACGGTCAGCCACGCGCATGGAAGGGACGCACCGCCGCCTTTTCATCGCCTGTGTGCGACCGCAGGCAGACCGTATTGTGCAATGGGTATGGCGTGCTGGAAGTAGCGGCCCGCTATTCCCATGCGAACCTGGATTCAGCCCCGATTTCGGGGGGCAACCAGCAGGTCGGCACGCTGGCGGTCAACTGGTGGCCCACGGCGATCGTGCGCATGACGATGCAGTATGAATACGGGCAGGTCAGCGGTGGCCGGAATCCGGAACATTTTCATGGCATCATGTCGCTGTTCCAGATCAAGTTCTGATGTGTTCCCGCGCGCCTGGGCGCGCGGGTATCTGTAACCGGGCGGGATTAGCGGCCCCCCATGCCCCCTCCGGGATAGGGACCACCACCCTGACGCCCCGGTCCGGGTCCGCCGCCATAGCCGCCGCCGTAATGGCCATCCTGATAATAGCCGTCACGACCGCCATGGTGGGGATGGCCGCCGTAACATGCGGCCAGCGCGGCGCTGATCGCCACGACGTAAAGGGTCCTGATGAAAGGTTTCATGTCTTCCTCCTGCAACTTGAAGACGAACGTTGCAGCGCAAGGAAGGTTTGATTGCGGTTAAATCCTGGCGGGAATGCGGCTGCGTGGGGTGGGTTCAGGCGTCAGTTTCCGGTGCGGCCGGGTCTTCGCTTGCGGCCCGGCACCCTTCGGGCACGTTTTCGCGCAGGAAGTGGGCGAATTCGTTGAAGGCGGCGGCCCGCGGGTCTGTCGTGCGCCAGACAAGCCCGATGGTGCGCCGGGCTTCGGGAATGGGGACAAGGGAAATCAGGTCCGACCACTCGCTGCGGTTGCGCAGCGCAAGACGCGGGATGAGGGAGTAGCCTTCCCCCGCGCCGATCATGTGCCACAGCATTTCAAGGCTTGCGGCAAGACGCTGGTGGTCGCGTTGCAGGGGCATGCCACACAGCGCCAGTGCCTGATCGCGCAGGCAGTGCCCGTCTTCCAGCAAAAGCAGGTCCGGTCCCTGCAGGTCCGGCATGGTCAGGCCCGGACGTGTGGCCAGAGGGTGCTCGGCGGGAAAGGCGGCCACAAACGGCTCGTCGAACAGGGGCACGCAGTGAAAATTATCGCCCTTGACCGGCAGGGCCGCAAAGACAAGATCCAGTTCATCATGCCGCAGGGCGTCCAGCATGATGTTGGTCAGGCTGTCGGTCAGTTGCAGTTTCAGTTGCGGGTAGGTCCGGCGCAGCAGCGGCAGCAGGCTGGGTACGTAATACGGGCCAAGGGTTGCTATGACCCCCATGCGCAGCACCCCTTCCAGCGGGCCGGTCTGCACGCGGGCGGCTTCGATCATCGCACGGGCGGCGGCCAGCACGTCGCGGGCACGGGCGATCAGGCGCGCGCCATCCGGTGTCAGCGTGACGTGGCGGCGGGAGCGTTCAAACAGCACGATACCCAGCAGCCCTTCCAGCTTGCGCACCTGTTCCGACAGGCCGCCCTGGCTTACCCCGCAGCGTTCCGCCGCGCGGGAAAAGTTACGCAGGTCATCAACCGCCACCACATATTCGATATCCCGTAGCGACAGACCGGAAAGGGGAATATACGTCATGGGTATAGATAGGACCGATTCCTGTCTGTTTGTAAAATGGTTTTACCGATTACAGCCATTGACAGAAACTGTTTCCCCGCATTTCGTGTTCGTGGGACAACAGGCCCGTCAACATTGACAGTGCAAGCAAGGAGAATTCCACATGGCACGCATCAATTCGCCACTGAAGCCTTTTGAAACCGACGCCTTCCACAACGGCCAGTTCATCAAGGTGACCGATGCCGACGTGAAGGGCAAATGGTCCGTATTCTTCTTCTACCCCGCCGACTTCACGTTCGTCTGCCCGACCGAGCTTGAGGATCTGGCCGACAACTACGAGACGTTCAAGAAGCTGGGCGTTGAAATCTATTCGGTCTCCACCGACAAGCATTTCACGCACAAGGCATGGCACGACACGTCGCCGGCCATCGGCAAGATCCAGTACGTCATGCTGGGCGACCCGACCGGCCAGATCGCGCGCAACTTCGACGTGCTGATCGAGGAAGCAGGTCTTGCCGATCGCGGCACGTTCCTGATCGATCCGGAAGGCAAGATCCAGTACATCGAGATCACGGCAGGCGGCGTGGGCCGTAGTGCCGCCGAACTGATCGACAAGATCCAGGCCGCGCAGTACGTCGCAAGCCATCCCGGTGAAGTCTGCCCGGCGAAGTGGAAGGAAGGCGCCGAGACGCTGACCCCGTCGCTGGACCTCGTCGGCAAGATCTGATCCCGACGGCGGTGGCCCGAGCCTGCGGGACCGGGCCACCGCGCTTCACCTTTTCAGGAAAAGCGGAGTTCACTCCCATGTTGCAAGACACCATCAAGACGCAGCTCAAGGCCTATCTGGCAGACCTGGCGCACCCGGTCGTGCTGGAGGCATCGCTCGACAGCAGCCCGAAATCGCGTGAGATGCATGAATTGCTGCACGAGGTCGCCGCCCTTTCTGACAGGGTGCAGGTGTCCGAACAGGGCGAGGCCACGCGCCGCCCCTCCTTCGTCATCAGGCGCGATGGGGCGAAAACCGGCGTGACATTCGCCGCCATCCCGATGGGGCATGAGTTCACGTCCTTCGTGCTGGCGCTGTTGCAGGCCGGGGGCCACCCCCCCAAATTCACCGATGACCAGATCGCCCAGATCCGCGCGCTGCCGGGGCATTACAATTTCGAGACCTATGTATCCCTGTCCTGTCAGAACTGCCCGGACGTGGTGCAGGCGCTCAATGCCATGAGCGTCATCAACCCCAACATCCATAACGTCACGATTGACGGCGGGCTGTTTCAGGACGAGGTCACGGCAAGGAACATCATGTCCGTGCCGCAGGTCTACCTCAACGGGGAACTGTTCGACACCGGGCGGATGGATATTACCCAGATTCTGGCCAGGCTGGACGCCAATGCCCCCAAACGTGCGGCGGAGCAGCTCAGGAATGTCGCACCCTTCGACGTGCTGATAATCGGCAGCGGCCCTGCGGGCGCTTCCGCCGCGATCTATGCGGCGCGCAAGGGGCTGCGCACGGGGCTGGTGGGCGAGCGCTTCGGCGGTCAGGTCATGGATACCGAAGGCATCGAGAATTTCATTTCGGTCAAGGAAACCGAAGGGCCAAAACTGGCGGCTGCGCTGGAAGCACATGTGCGGCAGTATGATGTGGAGATCATACCCGCCCAGCGCGCGGCGGAACTGTTTCCGGCGGTAAAGCCCGGTGGCCTGCATGGGGTCGCGCTGGAAAGCGGGGCGATCCTGCATTCCCGCACGGTCATCCTTGCCACCGGCGCGCACTGGCGTCACCTCGGCGTGCCGGGCGAGGAGGAATACCGTAACAGGGGCGTGGCCTACTGCCCGCATTGCGATGGCCCGTTCTACAAGGGCAAGCGGGTTGCCGTGGCCGGTGGTGGCAACAGCGGCGTGGAAGCGGCCATCGACCTTGCCGGTATCGTGGCCCATGTCACGCTGCTGCAGCGCGGATCACACCTGAAGGCGGACAAGGTGTTGCAGGACAAGCTGCACAGCCTGCCCAATGTCACCGTCCTGACCGAGGCCCTGACAACGCGGGTGGAAGGCAACGGCCGGAACGTGACTGGCCTGACCTATCGCGGCGGTGACGGCGCGGACCACCATGTCGATCTGGAAGGGGTATTCGTCCAGATCGGCCTGCTGCCCAATACGGACTGGCTGAAGGGCACGGTCAGGCTGAACGATTTCGGTGAAATCGTTGTGGATGACCATGGCACGACATCGGTGCCCGGTGTCTTTGCGGCGGGTGATGCGACCACCACGCCGTACAAGCAGATCGTGATCGCCATTGGCGATGGCGCGAAGGCGGCCCTGTCCGCATTCGATTACCTGATCCGCGTGCCGGTGGCGGAAGAAAAGCGCGTCCCCGCCTGATGCAAAACGGGGCCGGGGGATAGTCGCCCCCTGCCCCACCGGGCGGCTACGAATGCCCGGCCGGATTTGCCGCCGTGCGGTCCGGGCTGGCGTGGTCCTGCGCAACCTGTGTGGATGATGGACGGTTCGGGACGTTGGCTGCGGTTGTGGTGGCGGGCAGCCAGCCGCCTTCAAATCCCGCACGTTCCATGCCGGTGCGGATATAGGGGTTGCGCTTCATCACGTTCCAGACCAGTCCGCTGCGCCAGTTCTCGATCATAAGCAGGATGGGCCCCTGATCTATCCCCAGATATTCGTTATCCGACCAGAAGGACTGGCCGGTGCGGAAACTGGGATTGAAAGCGTCCACAAAACCATAACGGCCATAAATGCGCTCGCCGTAGCGGGCTTTCATGTTCTGTAGCGTCGGCAGCACGATTTCGGGGGCGAAGGCGATGGAGCCTGCCGCGGCGGTGGGGGCCACGGTGCCATCATCCTGCGTGTAGTCACGGCCCGCGCCACGGGCGGAATAGGACAGGAAACGCCGGCTCTGGCCATCAATCGGCTGCGTGGTGTCACCGGGGCCGTCACAGGCGGTCAGCCCCCACATGGTCGGCCCGTAATCGTGCCACTTACCCGGATTGGCGATGGCGTAAGCCTGCTGCGCATAGACCGCGCGGCGGCTGTTTTCAAAATAATCAATCCGCTTTGCGCGCGCCCATGCGTCCTGCACGCCCCGGAAATCAATCCATGCGTGGCTGTACTGGTGGCCGAACAGGGGTGCGAAGTTCAGGAATGTCTGGCCATAATAATCGCCCCATCGCCGGTCATTGGTGGCAAGCCATGCCTGCCATGATGCCGGGGCCAGCGGGTGACTGGGTGAGCCGAGGCCAAGGATATAGGCCATCATGCCTTCGCTGTACCCTTCCCAGTAGCTGGGTATGAACTGGTGTTCGGGCGACCAGCCCATGCTCAGCCGGTTATCGGGGCGGGTGATCCACTGCCAGTTGACGCGCCTGTACAACTGGTCGGCCAGATCACGTATCTCGTGCTCGCGCGGGGTATCGTGGTCATAGAAGGATTGCGAAAACAGGATGCCCTGCATCAGCAGCGCCGTGTCGATGCTGGACAGTTCGATGTCGCGGTTGAAGCGCTTACCCGTCTCCCGGTTCAGGAAATGGTAGTACAGGCCGTTATATCCGGCTGCATCATCCTCGCTGTCATTCTGCGGGCTGCGCATGAGATAGCGCAGGGTGACAAGCGTGCGGTCAATGGCCTGTTCACGGGTGATGTAGCCACGGGTCACGCCTATGCCATAGGCGGTCAGGCCAAACCCGATGGAGGCGACGCTGCTGAATGTCTGGCCGGAAGGATAGCGGTCGGGAACCAGCCCCGTTTTCGGATCACCTGCATCCCAGAACCATTGAAAGGTCCGGCGTTCGAGATCATCGATCAGGATGGTATCGGCGCGGCTGGCTGCGGCCGGTGCGGCGGAAGGGGTGCTGGCGCTCGTGGTGGCTTTTGCGTCAACCGCGTGGGCCGGGACGGATGCAAGGGACGCGCCATATAACAATGCCGAAATGAATACAGCCGCATGTTTCCCCGTTTTGCGAGGGTACAAAGCTTTCGTCTCCTGCCGGTTGTCCGGCCTTTATGATTTGAGATCCGGGCAGAATGCAATATCCCCGCGCCCGCAGGGCAGCGACATGAACGTTGCAAATTGTGACGGAGATCGTCGTGCAGTCCACAAAGCCGGATCATGCGGTCCGGTGCCCTGCCCCCTGTCCATCATTGCCGGGCGCGGACGAAAAAAAATGTTTTCTAATGAAATCAGGATGTTCCGTCCGGTGCGGCCTGTATCTTCGCCATGCAGGCACCGGTATTTTCGATGGATCGGTCGATAACACGCCAGTTTCTGTGCGCTGGCTGACATTCGGGCCGTTGTTCTTACTTTTTCTGCTCCCTCACCGCTTCCCCTCTGCATCGGACAGGATACCGGAACGATTCTGGTCAGGGCCAAACGGCTTGATGGGATGATGGCTGTCCGGTTGCGGGGCTACGCTCCATGCGTCGGGAATGGCTTTTAATATTCTGCCGTAACGGTAAGCAGAGAACCCCTTTTTCGCGCCATGCCATAATCGGTTGTGGATGTGTTCTTTAGCCCTTCCCCATTTTGCGGAAGGCGTAGACCAGCGCATGGTCCTGCGGCTGTTTATAATAACAAAAACATATAAAACGGGCATTTCATTACATATCATTTCTGATTTTTGACCTAGTTTTTCTTGGGTCGGTCTATCTGTGTCAGTAATGCCACACTCGCCCTTTTCTCATGTTATAGCGAATGATTATCATTTGCTAATGCAGTTGAGAATGAATATCAAACAGCCGTCCCCTGTTAGCAATAAACGACGCGACAGCACATGCCGCGTCAGGAGAGTGGTGAATGAGTGAGACAGAACTGTCCCCATCAGCCCCGCCAGGCCGCGGGTTGCGGCTGGCGGTAGCCCTTGGCATGTCCGTTGGCCTTGGTGTGGGCGCGGAAGATGCGAATGCCGATGATGCCGCCCAGCCCGCAGCACCCGACAGCAGCATAAAACTGTCCGCCGTGCGCGTGGGCGGCCATGTGGAAGCCGGGGATGCGGACAATGAATCCGGCAATACCAATAGCGAGATCCTGCATATATCGCGCATGCCGGACAGCGTGCGTGACACGCCGCAGACCATTACCGTCGTGCCGCAGGAACTGATAAAGCAGCAGCGCGCCTTTACGCTGGATCAGGCGCTGGCGAATGTGCCGGGTATTACCCTGTCCACCGGTGAAGGGGCTGGCGGCCTGAATGGCGACCAGTTCCGCATTCGCGGCCTGCAGGCGCGACAGGACATCTATACTGATGGATTAAGGGATTTCGGCACCTATACACGCGATACGTTCAATACGGATAGTGTCGAGGTCATCAAGGGGCCTTCGGGCGAATATTTTGGCGCGGGTAATGTTGGTGGCGTCATCAACCAGAGCCAGAAACACGCCCATGCGGGCAACAGCTACAGCTATGACCAGACCTTTGGCAGCGGCCCGTTATACCGGGGTGCGGGAGATATCAATTACCAGATCAATGATGACATGGCCATTCGCGTCAATGGCATGTACAACAAGCAGGACGTGGTTGACCGCAACAACGTGTCCTCCAACCGCTACGGTGCGGCGGTGGATTTTGGCGTGGGCCTGCGTAGCCGGACCTCGTGGCATCTGACATGGCAGTGGCTGAACAGCGACAGCAAGCCTGATTACGGTGTCAGCATGATTCAGGTCAACGGCATCTACCGCCCCATTACCGAATACGGTGTGGCGCGCAATACAAGCTATACGCGCAGCTTCGATTTTGACCGCTCCAACATCCATACGCTGACCTCCGCGCTGAAATCCGACATCACGCGATGGTTCACGCTGACCAACGATACGCGGCTGAGCCTGTACGAGCGCGACTATACCGCCACCACGCCCGCCGCATGTTCGGGCGCGTGCGCCGCGGCCATCCTGGGTGGTGGCAATTACGCCCTGCCCTACGGCGCGGGTGGTGGGGCCGCGTACCGGCAGCAGGGCTGGGGCGTGCAGAACGTCATCATGGGACGTGCGCGGTTCAAGACCGGCTTTGTCCATCATGACCTGAAGGCCGGGGTGGATATCAATTACGCCAGTGATTCACGCTGGCCGGGCAGCTTTACCAACCGCACCAACAACCAGACCATCCGCAACCCGCAATATTCCTATCCGTCCACCTCCCTCACCTTTCCCGACAGCGGTTACGGCAATGCCAATGCGCGTGATCTGGGGCTGTTCCTGGCCGATCGCATCCAGTTGACCCGGCAGCTTTCCCTGTTCGGTACCGCACGGTGGGATTCATTCAGCAGTTCGTATTACAGCCGCTCGACCGCAAGCCAGGGGCGCGCGGAACAGAAATCTGATCGCTGGAGCCCGTCGGGCAGCATCATGTATTCGCCGCTGAAGACAACGTCCTTCTACTTCACCTTCGCGCGGTCGTACAAACCCGTTGGCACCGATGTGTCCTCCCTTGTCACAATCAAGCCGCAGGCGGGCGATGTGGCGCAGAAGGGTGTCAACCTGTCACCACAGCGCAGCGACCTGTTTGAAGTGGGCAACAAGACGGACTTCTTCCACAAACGTCTTGGCACCACGGTTGCGTTCTTCCAGATCAGCGAAAACAATTCGCAGTATTATGATGTCAATGGCGATCTGGAAACCGGCTTTGCGGATTCCGGCAGTGGCCGCCGCATTCGTGGCGTGGAACTGAGCGCCAATGGCAAGATCACGCGCGACTGGCAGGTATTTGCTTCCTATTCCTACATGGATGGCCGGGTGACGCACAGCAACACCGGCGACAACGGCAAGGTCGCCCCCCAGGTGCCGCATAACAACATGTCGGTATGGAGTTCGTATGACCTGTCCCACCTGCTGCTGCGTCCCGACTGGGGAAGCCTGAAGGTTGGTGGTGGCGCACAGTATTCATCGGGCTACTGGGCCGGGCCGGATACGACCAATACGGCACGCATGCCCTATACTTTCAACCTCAATGGCATGGTTTCGTGGGATTACCGTCATTACCGCGTATCGTTCAACGCCAATAACATTACCAACCGGCTTAATTACGCCTCCTCCTTCTCCGGGTCGCGTGCGGTTCCTTCTCCCGGTCGCTACTTCATGGGTAATATTGGCGTAACATTCTGAAACCCATAAAGTTTTGATTTATTGTCCCCTGCCCTTCATTGTCCTGACAACAACCGTGCCCCCATGACCGAAGACATGAAACGTGCAAATAAAAACAGCACAACACACGACACGACCGGCAATGCGCCGTGTGAGCCGGTGGCGCTGGTGGATGTTCAGCTCATGCTGGGGCAGGTCCATCTGAACAACGGCAACATGGCGGATGCCTTCAGCATGTTCGAGGTCGCGGCCCGCAGTGGTGATCCGCGCGCCCTGAACATGCTGGGCCGCGCGTTTGAACGTGGCTGGAGCGTATCGCGCAACCCGGCCACTGCCGCCATGTATTTTGCACAGGCGGCACGGTGCGGCGATGGCTGGGCCATGTTCAACCTTGCCGATCTGTATCTGGCGGGCGACGGTGTGGCCGCTGATCCGCACCGGGCCTGCGCCCTGTATGTGGCGGCGGCGCGTAACGGGGTGGCCAAGGCATTCAACATGCTGGGCATCATGGTGGAAGACGGCGTGATGCCCCATGCGCAGGTGGATGCGGCCGCCACATTTTTTCATGCCGCCGCCATGGCCGGTGACTGCTGGGGGTGTCTCAATCTGGGGCGTGTCCATCTTGCAGCGCGGGACGTGCCCGCAGCACTGACATGGCTGGAAAAGGCGCTTGAACTGGGTTTTGCGGACGTATTCCGTGCGGTCGAAACCCTTCTGGCCGGGTCTGACGACCCGCGCCTGCGTCGTGTGGCACAGGATGCGCGCAGGCGGTTATGTGACGGCACGCATTCCAGACCAGCAGCATAAAGCGATAACAGGACAGCATTACATATGAACCGCTTCGTAAAAAAATACGCGACCCCGTTTGTTACGGGTTTCTTTGTCATTTCCGCCGTTTCGGGCACGGCCCTGTTCTTTCACTGGCAGCCCGGCCTGTTCCATTCCATGCATGCCTGGCTGAGCATGGTGCTGCTTGTGCCGTTCGTGCTGCATATGTGGCGTAACTGGCCGCAGTTTCTTGGATATTTCCGCAGCCGGACCATGCTGGTGGCCTGTGGGATTTCGGTGCTGGCGGCTGTGGCTTTCATGGTCACGACCGGGCATCGTGGCGGCAATCCGGCGCAGCGTCTGTTTCCCATCCTGACGCATGCCCCGCTGACCGCTCTGGCGCCCCTGCTGCATGCCACGCCGGATGAACTGGCCGCGCGGTTGACCCATACGGGATATGCCGTGCGCTCCACTGACGAAACACTGGATGAAATCGCTTCCGCCGCCGGACAGAAATCCAACGATGTCCTGCTGAAGATCCTGCCGCAGCATGGCGGTGGTGGTGGAAGGCACCGATAATGCTGTTTTACCCAAAGACGCGGAACATATCATGCTGATCCATATTGCCGGGGTGCTGAGTGCGGCGGAAGTGGCTTACTGTCGCGCCCTGCTGGAAAAATCGCAGTGGGTCGATGGCAGGGTTACGGCGGGCGACCAGTCCGCCAAGGCCAAATTCAACCTCCAGATCCCGCAGGACAGTGCGGAGGGACGCGAGCTGGCCGATCTGGTCCTGCAGGCATTGGGACGGAACGCGCTGTTCAACAGTGCTGCCCTGCCGCTGCGTGTCTTTCCGCCGCTGTTCAACCGTTATGATGCGGGCATGTGTTTCAATACCCATGTGGACAATGCCATCCGTCCCCTGCCCGGCACGGGGTTCCGGTTCCGCACCGATGTATCATCCACCCTGTTCCTGAGCGAACTTGATGAATATGACGGCGGTGAACTGATTATTCAGGACACGTATGGCACCCAGAAAATACGCTGCCCGGCGGGGGACATGGTGCTTTATCCCGCAAGCAGCCTGCATAGCGTGAGCACGGTTACACGGGGCAGTCGCTGGGCATCCTTTTTCTGGTCGCAGTCCATGGTGCGCGACGATACGCAACGCACGCTGCTGTATCAGTTTGATCGCTCGATTATCGAAACGCGCCAGTCCCTGCCCGACGACCATCCGGCCGTACTGGGTCTGACAGCCACGTACCACAACCTGATCCGCCGGTGGGCGGAGCTGTAAGGCGTAATACCCCCTGCAACCGGGAAGTGTGCCAGTGCGTTACCGCGCAGAAGGACCGTGCCTGCCGCCCGCGCAATGCAGGCGTATGGTCCGGCAATCCAGCAGACAGGGGAAGATACCGGATTTCCATTGCTACGTAATAACCTGCACCGGAAGCGACGTTACGTAATGCGCGGACCCACGCATAAAAAAGCCGTTATTTCCGGGCATGGTAAGATCATTGTTTTTCAGGATTGTAGATGCCTTTCTCAATGAAGCTGCATATTGAATTCGGACTGGAACGATACATGAAAACCACATCCCTCATCGCTATGGGGACAGCCTGCCTGCTGGGCATGGCATCACCTTCCTACGCCCAGCAGGGGCCGAATGGACCTGGCGGCCCCGGTGGTCCCGGTGGCGGCGGACCGCAGGGCCAGCAGCATGGGCCGCAACAGGGACCGCGTGGTGGTGGTGGACATGGCCGTCCCATGCGTAATGCGCCCCCATCCCGTGGCGGTTACGACAATGTTGACATGAACCGGGTATGGCATCGGGGCGACCGTTACGATGGTCCGCGCAACAGTCGCTGGGTTGTCAATAACTGGCAGTCCTATCGCGGTCTTTCCGCCCCGCCGCCGGGTTATCAGTGGATGCGTTACGGTAACCAGTACCTGCTTACGGCCGTGGCGACCGGCGTGATTGCCGGTGTGGTCAGCGCCACGATCGCGTCCCCGATGATGCGGTGACAAAAGCATCATCCTTTTACGTTTTCGATACGCTGTGACACCATCGGCTTTGCCGGTCATATCGTGAATGAAATGGGCGCTGGGGGGCGAACGTGAAACGGCAGCATCCCCCGGCGTCCGGCCGGTTTTCCGGGATGGGCAGGTATTTCATATCCCCATACTGAACCGGGGTATTCCTGCAAGGCATGGATGATGCCCAACGGACCGGTTTTGTGTGTGCCCCTTTTGGAAAGGAGCACTGAAGCCAATTTTTCTGCATGACTTCACATGCCCGTTGTGTATGTGCCTTTCTAGGCATTTATACCTATAAATAATAGTGTTGTATTTTTCTATACAATATCATAACTGTGCATATGTAGTGAATTATTATAAAATACACAATAAATATTCATAATATTAAAAATTACAGTGTGGTCTGTTGCTTTCGATAATATTCCTTTGGGCTTCCTGTCACGTCAGACTTTCAACAGGCTGATAAAATTTCCTTACACCATTCAATATAGCATATTGCATATTTGTGGGGGATGGGATTGAGTAACCTTATGTCACGCCCTGAACCCGCCCTGTCCCCTACCCCAAAATCCGCATGGCGTTTCGCCAGTGATGCGCAGGCCGACACCAACAGCCTGCCCGGCGCATTCGCCAGCGTGCAGGTTCCCGGTGCCGGTGCATCATGGCTGCGGCGGTTCCTTGCCTTTGTGGGGCCGGGTTACATGGTTTCCGTGGGGTATATGGACCCCGGTAACTGGGCGACGGATCTGCAGGGTGGGGCGCAGTTTGGCTATACGCTGCTTACCGTCATTCTGCTGTCGAACTTCATGGCGATCATCCTGCAGTCGCTTGCGGCCCGTCTGGGCATTGCAACGGGGCGCGATCTGGCACAGGCATGTCGGGACCATTTCCCGCCTGCCGTCAATATCGTGCTGTGGCTGGCCTGCGAACTGGCCATTATTGCCTGCGACCTGGCGGAAGTGATCGGCACGGCGGTCGCCCTGCACCTTCTGTTTGACATACCGCTGCTGGCGGGGGCCATCATTTCCGCGCTGGATGCCTTTCTGGCGTTATATCTCATGAACCGGGGCTTCCGTTATCTGGAAGCGTTCGTCATCGGCCTGCTTGCGACTGTTGCCCTATGCTTCGCGGTGGAGGTCGTGGCGGCACAGCCCCCGGTGGCGGCCATACTGAAGGGTTTTCTTCCCTCCACCGAAATCATGACCAACAGCCAGATGCTCTATATTGCAATCGGCATCATCGGGGCGACGGTCATGCCCCATAACCTCTATCTTCATTCATCCATCGTCCAGACGCGCGCGTTCGAACGTACGTCGTCCGGCCGCAGGGAGGCGATCCGCTGGGCCACATGGGACAGCACCATCGCCCTTATGCTGGCGCTGTTCATCAATGCCGCAATCCTGATTGTGGCCGCCGCCGCCTTTCACACATCGGGTCATCAGGACATAGCGGAAATCGAGGATGCGTATCGCCTGCTTTCCCCCCTTCTGGGCCTTGGCGTGGCGTCTACCCTGTTTGCCGTCGCCCTGCTGGCGGCAGGCACCAATTCCACCGTGACCGGCACGCTGGCGGGTCAGATCATTATGGAAGGTTTCCTGCGTCTGACCATTCCGCACTGGGCACGGCGACTGCTTACGCGCGGGCTGGCGATCATTCCGGTGGTGGCCGTTACGGCGCTGTATGGCAACCGGGGCGTGGGGGAACTGCTTCTGCTCAGTCAGGTGGTCCTGTCCATGCAACTGCCATTCGCGGTTATTCCGCTGCTTATGTTCGTGACCGACCGGGGCAAGATGGGGGAATTCGTGATCTCCCGCCGCATGACCGTGCTGGCATGGGCGGTGGCGATCATCATTCTGCTGCTGAATGGCAAACTGCTGTTTGATGCAATTGCCTGAAGCTGCGGGAATGCTGCGTCTCTTCAGGGCATAAGATAATCCATTCAGCGTCTGCCATGGCTTTGGGTTGTGATGCCGCTTCAGCGCAATTGTGGATTGCTTTTGGCCCTTCCGAACGGGCTGGCCGGAAACGGGCATGTGTGCCTGCAAGTTATCAAGGAGCTTTTGGTGTGATGCCGACCCTTCCCTGTCAGCGAAGCACTGACCATCGAACTGCGCCTTGCCGCAAGGTGGCTGCTGGGTAACCAGCGGGTACGGACCGCGCCTTCTGGCTGCTCGCCCGTTATGGGATGAGCGAACAGCCATGCGTGTCACAAGAATGCAAAGACGGAGGTGGGTAACGCCCTTTCTACGCCTTTGCCTGTGGTGTTGCGCTGTCTGGCCGCGTGGGGGTTATGTTGACGTGCAATCCATCGTCGCCGGGGCCGTTCCCCAGCAGGTTGAGGAAACTGGGTACCGGGAACCTGATGCCTTCTTCATTCATGCGTACCGCAACACGGGCATAATATTCCCGGTAGACGGTCCATTTTGATCCCGGTGCCGTGCGGACGGAGCCAAGGAAGCGCGCGCCATTGCCGTCCGCCTGCTCTATGCCCAGAAATGAAAACCCGGACATGATAAGATGGCCAAAGCGCGGGGTCTGGCGCATCTTTTCCAGCTCTTCGTGAAATATATCGGTAAGCTGCTTCGTATCCTGCGTCAGATCGATCATGAGATCGACAACGACCAGATTATAATCGCGGGAGGTATTGGCGATGGACGATACCTCCGAAAACGGGATGATATGCAGGTCCCCATTGATCGAACGCAACCGCAGCGTGCGGATGGACAGATGTTCCACCGTGCCCGATATGCCCCCGGCAGTAACCCAGTCGCCCACCTGGATCGCATTTTCCACCAGCATGAAGAAGCCGGTGATGAAGTCCTTGACCAGACTCTGCGCGCCAAAGGCGATCGCCGCGCCCATGATACCCGCGCCGGTCAGCAGCGGTGCGACATTGATGCCGATCTGGGACAGCGTCGTGACCGCCACGATAATGATGATGACGGCCAGCAGCACGGTCTTGATAATGGGCAGCACCGTGCGCAGGCGGCTGGCGCGTCCTTCCTGTGACGAGTTTTCAAAGTGTGTGATCTGCCGTTCAAGGGCGGCGTTTGCGACCTCCCATATCAGGATGGCGACCGTATAGGCGACAATCATGGACAGGATCGCGCCAATGATTTTCGGTCCCAGCCGTCCATAGAAAAAGAAATGGATGGCAGGTAGGCCAAGCGCCTGGAAAAACAGGATCGTGGTCGTGAAAAACAGCAGGAAAGACAGTAGCTTGCGCGATGCCGGGTAATAGTAGTCAACCCGCGCCTGTAACCCCGGATAGCGGGCTTCCAGCGCGGGCGAGATGTGGAACAGCCGGTTCTGCAGGTTATACAGCACGACGGATACCACGCGCGACAGGATCACCACGGCGGTAGTCAGGATGACCGTGCGGATGATCCACGCATACCCCCCCTGAATATGGGTCGCCCAGATCAGCCACAACGCGAAGTTGAAGAACATTGCCGGAATCCACCACAGGTAGACCATCCGGCCCATAAACATCCAGAACGGCTGCTTGCGCAGGCGTGCGGGTGGTTGCAGGCTTAGCGCGACATGGGCGCGCACACGCCATGTAAACAGGGCCACCAGCACATGTTCAACCAGCACCACGCTGCGGATGATCGCCTCCGTCCCGCGCGCGGGCATGTCAAACACCCCGCCCAGCGTGGAAAGGCACACCACAACCGATGGCGCGGCCACCAGAAAGTTCAGCCAGCGCGTGACCATGAACGCGGTCTGGTTACTTGCGCTGCAAAGCCGGATGGCGGGCGAATGGGGAACGAACAGTGTTTCCATCAACAGATAGACAACGCGCGCGACGACATAAGCGTTGGTCAGGGTGATCGTGACCATTTCCGCCTGATGGGTGGTGGTCAGCAGATAGGCGAAACTGGACCCCAGTGCGAAGAACAGGCCGACGGGCAGCAGTTTGATCAGCAGGTGCAGCAGTGAAAAGGGAATGCGGGCCAGCAGGCGCAATGTGGCGTGCTGTGCCTGCATGTCGTGCTGCTGGGCCTGCTGGGCAAGCTGTTCGTCGCTTGCCTGCGTCGGGCCGGTTGCAGGCGGTGGCGCGTCAGGCTGCGCCGGGGTGGACGCATCGGGCAGGTTCAGGCGACGTTCGGTCGCAACCGCCCGTTCCGTCACTTTCAGCAGCGGCCTGCGCAGCAGCATGGAAAAACCACGTTCCGCCGCCAGCGCCAGTAACAGGATCAGCGTGGCCCGCCCCACGGCATCCAGCAGGATCGAACGTGACTGCGGGTCGGCAAAAATCGTATGGGTCCAGTGCGCCACGAACACCAGATCGCCAAACAGGGCCACAAAATGCTGTGCCTGCACCAACAGTCTGGACCGCAGCGATGTCACGTCCTGCACCAGATCGCTGCCAAGGCTGTCTGGCTGGACTGATACTTCATCCGCCTTTGCCGGGGCCGTGGCGTGCGGTGTGGGTGCCGCGACCGGGGCGGTGGTCGGCAACTGTGCGGCGATGGCAGCAAGGGTATTCTGGAATTCCGCGCGTTTTGCCGGGTCATTGATGACGTCCAGCACCTGTCGGGCCTGTTCTTGGGTCATGCCCTGCGCCGGTTGCGTATCCGCCGCCCTGGCGTGGCCCGACAGGGTTGCGGTACAGAACAGCAGTAATCCGAAAATGGCTATGCGCATCATGACCATCGGGCTGGTCAACCGGCCTGCCCCCGTCTGGCAGGTATTCGTAAAATGGCGCATTCCTTGATATTCCGTCCCGACTGCTGAAATCTGCCCCATGCAATGTAAATCCGGCATGCCGACATGCCATTCCATACGGGGCATCCAGTTTATCGCAGACAGGGCCGCAAAAGCGCAGATCGCGGGAAGCCGATCTGATATGCAATAAAATGCTCTACCGTTTTCTGATATTCTTTAAATATCTGTATTTTACTGGTATGTATTGGTTGGTTGAAATAAGATATATGTATAAATTATATATATGCTTATTTCATTATTTTATGAATAAATGATCGGGAGAACACCAGCCGGAGACCGCTGGTGTCATGAAGGGCGGGATGGTCCCGACGAAGATGTCGGGGTGTTCGCATGTTTCTTCAGCAGCGGTATGGCGTCGGGGCTGTTTTCCAGCGCACGTTCCAGCAGTTCTCGTCCCAGCGCCCGCAGGGCAAGTGGATGCAGCGTGTCCACCGTGGCTGTCAGGTCGTGACGTTCCGTATCGCTCAGTCCGGTATCGGTAGCGACGCGCTGGCGCAGCCTGTCGATCGCATCGGGCGCGTTGAGTGTAAGGTGCATTTCATCCTTGCGCTCCAGATAGGCGCGACCCGCATCGGTCAGGGTGGTGTCGCCCGTGATCTGGAAGCTGCTGCCTGAAATGCTGACCCCGCCCTTGCACAGTCCCTGCAATTCAAGGTCGAGCAGGTTGCGGGCGCATTGCGTCGCATCCGTGCCAGTGGGCGGGGCCAGATTGGCCGCTCCTCCGTTTTCGGCCATGCGGCGAAGCATCGCGTCCTGCAGGTCACGATCAATCACGTCAGCTCCTCCATTCTGATCAGGTGGCTATGGTGGGCTGGCAGTGCAGTGCAGACAACCTGCCGGATCGGGAATACGGTTATGCACAAGCAGTCTTAATGTAATTACCGACTACAGGACGTGAAACGGATATTCGGGTCCGGCATCCCTTCCATACGGCAACGATCCCGACACGGCTCCTCCGGCTGATGGAAAGAAGCGGATAGTTCGGTTCCATCCGGTGACGCCAGAACAGAAACGCCCCCTGCCGGATCTGGCAGGGGGCGTGGGTATAAAAAAGGCCGGTTGTTCCGATGCGCGTCGATCAGCTCCACACTCTGTGCGTGAAGCGGTAATGACCCCTGCCCCCATTACCGGATGGAGTATGCGCGGACCCGCTGCCCGCGCAGGGCATCGGTGCGTCCGCCGATCCGGTGCAGGCTGCCAGTGCTACATGCACTCCCGACCGTGGGAAACGGTCAGTGCATGCGCTGCAAGGAACCGGAACTGCGCCTGCTCCTCGGGGAAGGCCGGGATGCCTTCCAGCGCGTGCGCGGTCTTGTGGTAACGGTGCATGCTGCCCACGCGCCGCCAGGGGCGGTCGGGGTGCTGTTTTTTCCACAGGCTGATCGCCCGGGTTTCCAGTTCCTGATTGTTCACTTCATGATCTGACGGTGTCATGTCCATCTCCCTGTGCATCCGCGATTGGGGTGTTGGAACGGTCACGAGTTATGTATCTGGATATTGTGGTGGCATGGCCCCTGCATCGAACGTCGCAGTCTAACATAAGTTGCGGTCGACCGGATGGTTTTCATGGCCCGCCACCGTACAAAAAAGTGCTGAAGGCGGCCTCCTGCACTTTTGGAATGAAAAATAACATTTCGTGACAGGATTATCGAACCCTCCCCCCATTACAGTGCCGCCAGTATTTTTCATGCGCAGGCCACCAGATGATTTTTGTACCCCGCGGGCATATCCGTGCCGCGACCCTGTTCAGTTTCGTTCTGCCCATGGCGCTTGCCGCCTGTCATAACCGCCCCGGTGGGGAGGTGTGTCGTCGTGTCCCCCTGCCCCATGACGCCGCAGTCGCCGATGTGGACCATGGGATACATGGCAGTGTTACTTCCGGCTTCGGCGTGGGTGGTGGTCCCGGCATGATGGGCGGGGGTATGATGCCCGGTGGCGGCATGGCCGGGAATGGCCTGTTCAATCGGGGCATGATGGATAATGGCATGGCGGGTGAGTACGGGCCGCCCGATGGAATGGATATGCACAGGGGCGGCCCGCCGGAGCATGAACGCATGGTCAGCCGGTGCCCGCCACCGGGTCCGTCGCGCGGGCATGGGCCGGATCATGATGGTCCGGGCAGTGCCACGGTGGACCATCATGAGAGTGTCGATGTCTCAAAAATCCGTATCGGCAATTCCGATTAGATGACGGGCGACATGCGCAGGCTGCTGATGGTTGGGGGCTGCCTATTCCTTTTGTGCGGCTGCGCGGCCCATCGGTCCCAGCCCGATGATGACCTGGCCATGGACGAAGCAGATAACGGGCCACCACCCGGCGATGGCCAGCACGGCGGCGGCAGGGGTGGTGGTCAGGGCATCTGGTCCGACGTGCTGCATACCGCGATGCAGGCGGGCATGGGCCTGATCCACCATTGATCCGCTGCCGGACGGCAATCATGTAACATGAACAATATATAATCCGGATAATACATAAATGTTGTATCCAGACACAGTTGCGACACATGCGCAGCGTATAAAGGGTGCCGTATCCCCCATGGAGAAGACCCTATGCCCGCGAAGCCCGCTTTTTTAGGGGCCATCATGCTGCTTGCCGCCCTGTGTACTCCACCTGTGGCACAGGCGCACACGCATCGCATCAATCTGCTGGTCGGTTCGCACCACATGCAGAACCAGCAGCATATCAGTTCCCCATACGGGACCATATCAGGCCATCATATCGCCCAGTCGAAGGACAGTGGGGCCTATGCCGGGATCGAAGCCAAATGCGAAGCACTGTCCGGTACGGGGACGTATATGAGCAGCACCACCATCGGCATCAGCCGTGTCTCCCATCGCAACTATTTCCGCGACTGCATGCTTCGTAACGGCGCGTGGCAATAGGTCCATAGCCTTTGCCGGGTGGTCAGACAGGCGTTACCCGCCCCACGTCTTTCCATCCTGTTAGATCTTCAGACGTCCTGATGTATTCGCATCGTGGATGAGGCAGACAAGCGGCACGTTTCCACGCTCGAACGGGCGGGTGATCCGCTGCGGCACGTCGCCCAGCAGGCTGTGCCACTGCGCCCCCTCTGCCGACATGGCAAGCGAAAGCCCCATCTCCCGCCCCAGCGCCAGCGTGTCGGCACCGGGCCGCATTGCCAGCGGCAGCCGGGGGGCCACGACAAGAAGGCGCAGCGGGCCATGCCGCCGGATGAAGGCGATGGCATGGTCCCGGTCCGGTCCGTTGAGGGTGACGGGTTCATACGTGCCGCGTGCGAACAGGTCGGGATATTGCTGGCGGAATGACAGGATGCGGCGGATCAGGTCCTGCTTGACGCGGCCCGTGCGCCATGTGGCGGCAGCGGCGCTGAAACGGGTGGACTGTTCCAGCAGGGCGGCGCGGTGGAGGAAATCTGGCGGTGTGCGGTTATCGGGATCAACCAGACTGAAATCCCACAGGTCGCATCCCTGATACAGGTCAGGCACCCCCGGCGTGGTCAGCCGCAGCAGGGTCTGTGACAGCCCGTTCAGGGCACCGGCGGGGGCGATGCGGGCGACAAGGGATTCCATCTGGTGCAGGAAATCCCCGGATATGGCGGGGTCCAGCAGCCGCGTGGCAAAGGCTGCGCAGGCGTCTTCATACGCCACGTCCGGGTCGATCCAGCCTGTATGGCGCTTGGCTTCACGCAGGGCCTTGGTCTGCCACCCAAGGATACGGTCACGAAAATGCTGTCGGGCCGTCCCGTTGGCAAAGGGTTCCAGCGGCCATGCGCCGACCAGTGTCTGGTACAGCATGATCTCATCCACGCGGTCCGGCCCGGCGGTGTCAGTCGCGCCATTACGGACGAACCAGCCCTGCACCGTGGTTTCCCACTCCCCCGCCATTTCGCTCAGGACCATGAGGCGCGCGCGCGCATCTTCCCCCCGTTTGTGATCATGCGTCGCCGTGGCCAGCAATGCGTCGGGATAATGGCGCAGGCGGTCGGCACAGCGGGCATGAAAACCTGCGACCGGCATGGACAGCGTGCCGGGGTCGGCCCCCACCTCGTTACGCGAAAGCAGGCGGCCATAACGGTAGAACGCCGTATCTTCCAGCGATTTGGCGGCCAGAGGCGCGGTCAGGTGCTCGAACGCCTGCTGTGCCCTGCGCACGCATACCGGGGGCGCATGTTCGGGGCGGGCGCTCAGTACGCGCATCATGTTTTCCAGCGCGCGGCCCTGATCCTGGTCCAGACACGGCATGGCCGCCGCACGGGCGGCGTTCAGGGCTGTTACGTCGGCGGTATGGTCCTGCACCGCCTCATCCCCGAAATAGGTGCGGTAGGGCCGGAAGTGCATCAGCAGGGTTTTCAGCGCGGCCTGCATGTCATCCGTTTTGCAGATGTCGCCCCGGTGGCGCAGGGCCGCGTCCAGCAGGCTGACAAGGCGGTTAAATTCGGCGGCGAAACTGTGGTCAAGCAGATGCGCCCGCGCAGTCCTGACCATCGGTTCAAGAGCCTGAGCATCCCCGTCGCATGCCGCCCACAGCCGCTCCAGCGCATCCGTACCCGCCGGGTCATGCAGCACGGCGGCCACCTGATCCATGAAATCATAGCCTGTCGTCCCGTCAACCGGCCATGCGGCGGGCAGTTGCTCGTCCGGCAACAGGATCTTTTCAACGTAAATCACGGCGCCCGGCAGTGCGCTGTCCGGTCGCAGGCGCGACAGGCGGCCAAGGCGCTCGCGCAGGCGCTGGCAGTAGGCGGCAGGCGCGCTCAGCCCGTCTACGTGATCGACCCGCACCCCATCGATCAGCCCGCGCCGGTACAGCGAAAAGACATAGGCATGCACCGCGTCAAACACGCTTTCACGTTCGACGCTCAGGCTGACAAGGCCGGTAATGTCGAAAAACCGCCGCCAGTTGATCCGTGTGGTCGCCGTGCGCCACCATGCCAGCCGCCATGGCTGGTGTTCCAGCACGGCGGCAAGACGTGTGCGTGCCGCGTTACCTGTCGCGTTATGCAGGCTGGTGACGCGGGCAATGGCGCTACGCCCTTCAGCTGTTGCCGCCCACTGGCGCAGGGTAATCAGGGCCGCCTGCGCTTCCGCCCCCGGCCCGCCGCGCATGGCCAGCGTGGTAAAATTGGCCAGTACCTGCCCCGGTGCCCTGACCCCAGCCAGAAGGCCGCCATATCCCGTGGGGCACAGGGGAAAGCGATGGTTGTGGTGGTGGATGAAAAACAGTCCGCTGGGTACGTCATACTGCATGGCAAGCGCGCCCGCCGCCAGCGCCTCGGCCAAGGGACGGTCCAGAAAGGGCAGCAGCACCCGCCCCCGCAGGTCGGGATCGGGCACGGTCCAGTCAATATCGAACCAGTCAGCATGGGGCGACGCCCGCCCCCATGTCAGCACATCCATCCACCATGGATTGTGGTCATCGGTCGCCATGTGGTTGGGCACGATATCAAGCAGCAGGCCCATGCCGTGCGCGTGCAGCCGGCTGCTCAGGTTCATAAGGGCGATCTCCCCGCCCAGAGCGGGATCGATGCGGTCATAGGCTACCGTATCGTAACCATGCGTGGAACCGGGACAGGCCACCAGCAGCGGGGATGCGTACAGGTGGCTTATGCCAAGGCGGGCAAACTGCGGCACAAGGGCGGTTGCGTCATCCAGCGTCATGCGCCCACGAAACTGCAGGCGGGCGGTGGCGCGGATCAGGGACGGGACAACAGGTTCAGGCATGACCACGCTCCGCCCGCAGCCGGTTGACGCGCCTGCGGGCATCGGCGCCGCTCAGCAGGGTCGCGGTCATGCCCGCGTACCGCCGGCGCCAGTTGGGGTGGCCCGTGGTCGTGCCCGGCAGGTTGGGCTGTTCGGCAAGTCCCAGCAGGTCTTCCAGCGCAATGATACCCAGCGGGCACGGTGTGGCGGCCACGAAGCCGATGGCGTCATCCACCACCTGCCGTGCGCCCGCAACGGTGGCCGGGGGCTTTTCGGCCACCCGCTTTCCGCCAGCCGTGCCGCGCGCGGCGGACAGGGCGGACCACAGCGCCGTACGGTCGTTTTCCCGCTCCGCGCGCTGGGTGTCGGCGGTGGTGCCGGGGGCGAACTGGTTCAGTTGCGCGCGCCAGTCTATATCGACCCCCTGCCACCATCCAGCCACGGTCGGCAGGTCATGCGTGGTGGTGAAGGCGGCGGAACCGGGGGACCATGCGACGGGCGGCCTGAACGCGCCGTGGGATGTGCGTTCAAAAAACAGCACGTTCATCCCCATCACGCCGCGTTGCTGCGCGGCCTTGCGGAAGCTGGCGGTGACAGTGCCCAGATCCTCCCCGATCACCACGGCGCGCGCGCGCTCGGCCTCAAGGGCGACAAGGGGCAGCAGGTCGGACAGGGGAAAGGACAGGTAAGCCCCCTCCGCTGACGAACCGCCCTGCGGTATGACCCATAACCGTTCCAGCCCCATCACATGGTCGATGCGCAGCCCGCCGCCATGGGCGAAACCGGCGCGTAGTGTTTCGATAAAGGCGCGATAACCCGTGGCGCGCAGTCCGGCGGGGGAAAACGTGGTCAGTCCCCAGTCCTGCCCCAGCGGGCTGAGGGCGTCTGGCGGTGCCCCGATGGATGCGCCGGTCAGGAACTCCTCCTGCCGTGCCCAGCATTCGCTGCCCGTGGGATCGATGCCTACCGCCATGTCCGCGATGATACCCACCCGCATGCCCGATGCCCGCGCGGTATGGCACGCCTGCGCCAGACTGCGTGCGGCCAGCCACTGCACGAAGACGTGGAAGCCCACATCATGGGCGAATTCGGCGGCGAAGCGGGCAACCTCCGGGCTGGCGGGCTGGCGCATGGCCACGGGCCACCGTCGCCAGTCGCCCCCGCGCGCGCCATAGGTGGCGAAATGGGCATGCAGGGTTTCAAATATGGCGTGGCGTTCCAGCGCCGTGCCGCCCGCCGCCCGGAAGGCGGCCAGTTCGGCAGGCGGCTGGGATGCGACCCGGTCTTCATACAGGCGGCGCAGAAGCTGGTAACGGTAACCGGATGCCGCCGCCCAGTCGATCAGGGGGGTGGTTTCCAGATTTTTCAGGGCATCGACATAGGCCCTGCCCCCTTTCTGCATTGCGGCCTGCACGGTGGCGGTGTCGAACACGGCATGCGGATCGGCCAGCAGGGCATTGAGGAACAGCCGGGTGGAAGGCGAATATGGACTGTACTGTCCCGGCCGTGCCGCGAACATGGCATGGGCGGGACTTATGGCCAGCGCATCCGCGCCGCGTGCGCCCGCCAGGCGTGCAAGGGTTGCGACGGCGCCAAAATGGCCAATGCCGCCATCACCGGGCATGCGCAACCCGTATGTCTGGGCCCCCACGCCCCATATGCGTGCGTTCTCCGTTCCCGTAATGGTGTTTATGGTGGGGCATGACGCGGGGGCCACCGCCAGCCGGGTGGCATGAGGACCGATTTCAAGCTGGTGATAGCCGTGAACCGTCAGGGCGGGCAGCGCGGGCTTGCCGCGTATCTGCCGCAGGCTGCCCTCCAGCCGCTCGCCATTTTCCAGCGTGATGCGGAACGGGCTGGACTGCATGCCCTCCGGCAGGGGGAGCGGTGTGGGCCGCCCGGCTATGGCCACGATCATGGCGGGCAGGCCGGTGCCGGTCGCGCGGCCGCCCATGCTTTCAACAACATTCAGAAGGCGGCTGAGATTCTCGCCGGGCACCTGCTGGACCCGCCCGGCGGTATCGCGCCAGCGTACGCTCAGACCGGCCCTGCGGGCGCGCTCGATAAGGGTGCGGTCAGTCATTTTGCGCCTCGGTCAGGCAGGCCAGAACGGCATGGGGCGGCAGGGTGGTGGAAGACAGATCCGCGCCGGGGGGGAACTGCGCATGCAGGCACCGTCCCTGTGGCGCATGCGGCAGGATTACCGGGCTGTCCGCAAGGTTGAGCGCTATGGTCAGTACTGCGCCATCGCCCATCCGCCACCGCGCGCATACGGCCCCTGCCCCCACTGCATCCGCCCCGATGGCCCGCGCGCCGGACAGGCGGGGCACGATTTCGTCATGGCGTATCGTCAGCAGTTCGTGGATCAGCACATTCCATGCCCTATGTTCGGGCATGTCGCGTTCCGCCGCCGGGGGGCAGGATGCGGCAAAGGTTTCCGGGGCGTTGGGGTCGGGTATGGTGTGCTGTGCCTCCTCCGACGCGAAATGGGAAAAACCGGCGAATTCCTTCCGCCGTCCCTCGCGCACGATGCGGCCCAGTTCCGGTGCATGGCTGGTGAAAAACAGGAACGGCTGGCGCGAACCCCAGTCCTCCCCCATGAACAGGAGCGGTATCTGCGGACACAGTAGCAGCAGCCCGTACGCCGCGCGCAGCGCCTGCGGCGGGGCCAGCGCAACAAGACGTTCGCCCAGCGCCCGGTTGCCAATCTGGTCATGGTTCTGCAGGAAGATGATGAAGCGTTCGGGCGGCAGATCGATGCTGGGGCTACCGCGTGGCTTATGGGTTACGGGGGAGATATCACCCTGAAAGGCAAAGCCTTCCCCCAGCACGCGGGCCAGCGCCCCTGCCGGATTTGATACGAAATTGCCGTAATAGCCTTCATGCTCATGGGTCAGCAGCACATGCAGCGCGTTATGGGCGTCATCATTCCATTGCGCGCGATACCCTGCGCGGAGCAGGCCGGCGTCATTATTTTCATTTTCCAGTATCAGGTGAACATGCCGCCCGCGCTCGGTCCGGGCGCGGATGCGTGCGGGTAGCTGTTCCAGCCAGCTTCGTTCCGTAATGGCCTGCACCGCATCAAGCCGCAGCCCGTCGAAGCGGAATTCCATAAGCCAGTACAGTGCGTTATCGAGGAAATAGTCCTGCACCGCCGTAATCCGGAAATCGATGGCCGCCCCCCACGGCGTATGCAGGTCGTTGCGGAAGAAGGGTGCCGCATAGACCGGCAGGTAGTTCCCGTCCGGGCCGAAGTGATTGTACACCACATCAAGAAACACCATGAGGCCAAGTCCATGCGCCTGATCGATCAGCGCCTTGAGCGCATCGGGCGACCCATGGGCGGATTCCGGCGCATAGGGCAGCACGCCGTCATAGCCCCAGTTACGGCCCCCCGGTATTTCCGACAGCGGCATGAGTTCGATGGCCGTGACGCCAAGGGCGCGGATGCGCGGCAGGTCGCGCGCAACCCCCGCATAACCGCCCATGACGCCCACATGCACTTCGTAAATGACCGTCTCGTGCCACGGGCGGCCCCGCCATGCCCCATGCCGCCAGTCATAGGATGCGGGATCGACGACGGCACTTGGCCCATGCACGTCATCGGGCTGGTAGCATGAAACGGGGTCCGGCACCGCAAGGTCGGGTGTTACGCGGTAGCGGTAGCGCGTGCCCGCCCCGCAGGCCAGCACGCATTCAAACCACCCCTCCCCGCCCTTTCGCGCCATGGGAAGCGGGGGATGCCCCTCGGCTTCCAGCACCACGCCGGCGGATGACGGCGCCCACAGGCGAAAGCGCGTATGCCCCGCATCCAGCAGCGTCGCCCCCGCCCGCTTTTCGTAGTGGAAATGCGTGTTCATGGCGTGTGCCCTTCGATTGCGGATGCGTCGGGCATGACCGACAGCAGCAGCACCCCATGCGCGGGCACCACAATGTCCTGCGCATCGTCCGCCAGCGTTCTTTCCGGCGCTTCGGGGCGGGTGGTGTCCAGCAGCAGCGTCCATTTTCCCGCGGGCGTGGGCAGGCGGGCCGTGATGTCCTCCCCCCCTGCATTGAGCAGCGTATAGGTAATATCGAATATGCCATCGGTGATATTGACCGCCCGGCGCACGCCAAGGAAATGGAACGCGCCGTCATTCCACTGGTCCACGCCCATGAGGTTTCCGTCATGGCTGAACCAGCTTATGTCCGGAATGTCGGGCAGCGGCCTGTGGCGGCCGTGCATGTAGCGTGCCGAGCGCAGGGAGGGATGGACCACGCGCAGGGCCGAAAGGCGGCTGACAAACGTTGTCATGGCTTCCCCCGCCGGGCTGCGGGCGCGGTTCCAGTCCAGCCAGCTTGTGGCGTTGTCCTGACAGTAGGCGTTGTTGTTGCCATTCTGCGTCTGGCCGAACTCATCGCCCGCCAGCAGCATTGGCGTGCCGTGCGACAGCAGCAGCGTCGCCATCATCGCGCGCTGGACCCGCCCGCGCAGTTCAAGGATGGCGGGATCGTCGGTCGGACCTTCCACGCCCCAGTTGGCGCTGTAGTTCTCCGCGTGCCCGTCCTGCCCGTTTTCCCTGTTCGCCCCGTTATGGCGTTCGGCGTAGCTGACGGTATCTTCCAGCGTGAAACCGTCATGCGCGGTGACGAGGTTGATTGAACTCCACGGCCTGCGCCCGCGCCGGTCCAGCAGGTCGCCCGATCCCGCGATGCGTGCGGCCATGTCGCCCTGCTGCATCGGATCGCCGCGCCAGAAGCGGCGCGTGGTATCACGGAAACGGTCGTTCCATTCGGCAAAACCGGGCGGGAAATTGCCAAGCTGGTAGCCGCCAGGGCCCGGGTCCCACGGTTCGGCGATCAGCTTGCGGTCCGACAGGACCGGGTCCTGGACGATCGCATCGAAAAACCCGGCCCCCTGATCGAACCCGTACGGTTCGCGCCCCAGCACGGGGGCAAGGTCGAAGCGGAAGCCGTCCACATGGAAGGATTCCGCCCAGTAGCGCAGGCTGTCCAGCACCATCTGCAACACGCGCGGATGGGACAGGTTGAGCGTGTTGCCGCAGCCGGTATCGTTGATCAGGTGGCGTTCGTTGCCCGGCACCAGATGGTAATACGATGCGTTGTCCAGCCCGCGATAGCACAGGGTCGGCCCCTGCTCGCTGCCTTCGCAGGTGTGGTTGTAGACCACGTCCATCACCACCTCGATCCCCGCCCGGTGCAGCCGCCGGATGGCGGTGCGCAGTTCATGGGCGGACCCGTTGACCAGATAGCCATCATGCGGCACAAAAAACGCCAGCGTGTTGTAGCCCCAGTAATTGGTCAGGCCATTTTCCAGCAGGCTGCGTTCGGGCATGAAATACTGCAACGGCATGAGTTCGAGCGTGGTGATGCCGGTGCGGCGCAGGTGGTCGATCATCTCTGGCGCGCCAAGGGCCTGAATGGTGCCCGGCTGCCACTGTCCCGCCATCGCGCGTCGCCGGGTCAGGCCACGGACATGGGCTTCCATGATGACCGTCTCATCCCACGGGATGCACGGGCGGCTGTCATCGCCCCATTCATAGGCATCGTTCACCACCACGCATCGCGGCATGGTGGGGCCGCTGTCGCGTCGGTCGAATGACAGGTCGGCGCGGGGGGAATGCAGGCGGTAGCCAAACTGGGTATCGGATGGAATCAGCGCCCCGCTCAGGCAACGGGCATAGGGGTCGATCAGCAGCTTGTGCGGGTTGAAACGGTGGCCATTGGCCGGGTCGTACGGACCAAAGGCACGCAGGCCGTATAATAGGCCGGGTTCGGCATCGGGCAGGTAGCCGTGCCAGACCTCATCCGTATATTCAGGCAGGCGGAAGCGCACGATCTCGCGCCGGTCACGCGGGTCGAATATACAGACATCCATCTGCTGCGCATGGGCGGAAAACACGGCGAAGTTGACGCCCATCCCGTCCCAGTGGGCACCAAGCGGCGTGGGGCTGCCCGGTGAGAGCGAAGGCGGAAAGCGCATCATGCCCCTTCCCCCACCGGTTGCAGGTAAAGCGCTGCCAGCGGTGGCAGCGTCAGCACGCATGAATAGGGGTGGCCATGGGCCGCCTGATCCGTCGCCATGGCGTGACCGCCATTGCCCACCCCGCTGCCGCCATAGGCGGTGGCGTCGGAATTGAGGCATTCGCGCCACTGCCCGCCCACCGGCACGCCCACGCGGTAATCATGGCGGATGACGGGGGTGAGGTTGAGCACCACCAGAACCGGCGCATGACCGGGGGCAAGGCGCAGCCATGCCAGCACCGTATTGGTCGTGTCATCGCCCACGACCCATGCGAAGCCTGAGGGTTCGCAGTCGCGCGCATGCAATGCGGGCAGTGTTGCGTAAAGGCGGTTCAGATCGGAAACCAGCCCCAGCATCCCGGCCTTGAGCGGGTTTTCAAGGGTATGCCATTCCGGTTCGCCCGCATGGGACCATTCGCCTTCCTGCGCGAACTCGCTGCCCATGAACAGGAGCTTCTTGCCCGGATGCGCCCACATGAAGGCATAATAGACGCGCAGGCTGGCATGGCGCTGCCATTGATCGCCGGGCATGCGCGCCAGCAGCGAACCCTTGCCGTGCGTGACTTCATCATGCGACAGGCACAGGATGAAACGTTCGCTGAAAGCGTAGTACAACCCGAACAGGATTTCCGACAGGTGGTAGCCACGCCACAGCGGATCGCGCGCGATGAAATGCAGGCTGTCATGCATCCAGCCCATGTTCCATTTGTACGAAAAGCCAAGCCCTCCCTGCGCGACCGGATGGGTGACGCCGGGCCACGCGGTTGATTCCTCGGCAATCGTCATGGCGTCGGGGATGGTGGCGTGGATGGTTTCGTTAAGCTGGCGCAGGAAGGCCACGGCTTCCAGATTTTCGCGGCCGCCATGGATGTTGGGTATCCATTCCCCTTCCCTGCGGCTGTAGTCGCGGTACAGCATGGACGCCACGGCATCGACACGCAGGCCGTCGATATGAAACCGTTCCAGCCACATGAGCGCGCTTGCAATCAGGAAGCCGCGCACCTCATGGCGGCCGAAATTGTAGATATGGGTGTTCCAGTCGCGGTGTACGCCCTCACGCGGGTCCTGGTGTTCATACAGCGCGCAGCCGTCAAAACTTATCAGCCCATGCACGTCGTTGGGGAAATGGGCGGGCACCCAGTCCAGTATCACCCCGATGCGGGCCTGATGACACGCATCCACAAACCCCGCGAAATCCGCCGGTGTTCCATGCCGGGCGGAGGGGGCAAACAGCCCGAGCGGCTGGTAACCCCATGACCCGCCAAAAGGATATTCCATCACCGGCATGAGTTCGACATGCGTGAAGCCTGCGGCGTGGATATAGGGGATCAGTTCCTGAGCCAGTTCGCGCCATGAAATATCACGGTCGGGATCGCCGCCCGGTCGCCGCCATGACGGGACATGCAGTTCGTATATCGAGATCGGGGCCTCGGGCACCTGCCATCCCGCGCGGCTGCCCATCCATTCCCCGTCATGCCATGTAAACGCATCGGCCGACGCCACCACGGATGCCGTGGCGGGCGGACGTTCGGCAAAACGGGCGAACGGGTCGGCGCGCTGTGGCAGGATGCGCCCGTCACGCGCCATGATCTCGAACTTGTACCGCTCGCCTACCCCCAGTCCCGGAATGAACAGTTCCCATATTCCCGCCGCATGGCGCAGGCGCATCGGGTGGCGCTTGCCATCCCAGAAATTGAAATCGCCAATGACCGAAACCCGCCGCGCATTGGGCGCCCATACGGCAAAGCGCACGCCCGCCGTCCCGTCGATCGTCATGGGCTGCGCGCCCATTACGCGGTCAAGCTGGTGGTGCCTGCCTTCGGCGAACAGGTAGAGGTCCATATCGCCCAGCAGCAGGCCGAAGGAATAGGGATCGGCGGTTTCCTCCGCCGCGTCGGCCCAGAAAATCTTCAGGTGATAGCGCGCGCCCGCGGGGATGGTGCCGATATGCAGGCCGGTATCGCCCATGCGCCGCATCGGGCGTTCGACCGCGGAGCCGCGCGGGCGTTCAACCACCAGACGCACCCGTGCCGCATCATGATACAGCACGCGGATGACATCGACCTTGCCCATGTTATGGCGGCCAAGGATGGAAAACGGGTCGGCGCAGCGGCCATGTATGAGGTCATCGACACCTTCGGGAAGGGCATAGTGGGCTTCATCCTGTCTGATCCTCATACACCTCGGCCTTTATTGCTTGTTACGTGCTGACGCGATGGCGTGCGTGCCGTGTGGTCAGTGGGGCGCGGCCAGCGGCCATGACAGCCGGGGTGGCCTGCGCGCGATCCGCCGCCTGCGGGCTTCGCGCTGCATGCGGCGTGGCTGCTGGCCCGATGGCAGGCAGATCACGTTGGATGTGGCAGCCGCATAAGGGTCCAGCCCCAGAACATCGGCAAACAGCATGACGTAATGGACGGCATGCTCGTTCCACGATACGTCGCACGCCGCACCGTTCACCTGTAACTGCCGCCATGCCCGCCG
Source organism: Komagataeibacter saccharivorans (assembly GCF_003207825.1). Lineage (GTDB taxonomy): Bacteria > Pseudomonadota > Alphaproteobacteria > Acetobacterales > Acetobacteraceae > Komagataeibacter > Komagataeibacter saccharivorans. Next base: position 74,467 of record NZ_NKTY01000011.1, read on the forward strand.
ATTGCGCCGGTAGAGCATCCGCGCCCGGCTGACGGCGGTGACAAGCGTTGACGCATCCACCGGGGAAAACAGGAAACCTGTCGCCACCCCATGCGCCATGGCGGCGGGGTTGGCGTCGACGATCGTATCGGCCAGCCCCCCTACGCGCGACGCCACCGGCACCGCCCCGTAGCGCAGCGCGCTGAGCTGGGTCAGGCCGCACGGTTCGAAACGCGAGGGGATCAGCAGCGCATCGACGGCGGATGGCACGCGGTGGCCCAGTCGCTCGCTATAGCCGATGCGGCAGGCAAAGCGCCCCGCGAAACGCTGCTGTAACGCCACCAGGCTGCGTTCGATCTCCCGATCGCCTTCCCCCACCACGATAATCTGCGTATTGCCCGCCAGCAGGTTGCCCGTCACCTGTGGCAGCAGGTCGATGCCCTTCTGTTCGGTCAGGCGGCTGACAATGCCGATGACGAAGGCATCGGGATCGGCGGCCAGCCCGAATTCCGCCTGAAGGGCGCGTTTGTTGGGCGCGCGCCCCAGCGTGTCGCCCGGCATGTAGGGAAAATGCACCGCCGGGTCGCTGGCCGGGTTCCATATATCGGTGCTGATGCCGTTCAGTATGCCTTCCAGCCGGTCGCGGCGCTGGCGCAGCAGCCCGTCAAGGCCCATGCCGCCTTCGGGGGTCTGGATTTCATGGGCGTAGGTGGGCGAGACCGTGGTGATGCGATCCGCGAAATACAGCCCGGCCTTGAGGAAACTGATCGCGCCATAGCATTCGCACCCTTCCACCGAAAAGGCTTCTGGCGGCAACCCGAACTCGGCCATGCCGGACGCTGGAAAGCGCCCCTGAAAGGCAAGGTTGTGGATGGTCTGCACGACCGGTATGCGGGGTATGGCGGCCGCGTCGTCCCCCGCCGCCATGCGGTCATAATGCAGGTAGGCCGCCGTAAGCCCCGCCTGCCAGTCATGCGCGTGAACAAGGTCGGGCCGGTAGCACGCAAGCTGGCCCTGCGCGATATTGGCCGCCATGCGGGACAACGCGGCAAAGCGCACGCCATTATCGGGCCAGTCCTGCCCATCGGGGCACATGTAGGGGTTTCCGGGGCGGTCGAACAGCGTGGGCGCGTCCAGTACCAGCAGGTCCACATCCCCCGCCCGCGCCGCCCACAGCGTTGCCGCGTGGCCCAGCAGGTCAGGCAGGTGTGCGACCGCGCGGCGGTCTTCCATTGCTGCCATCACGGGGCGGTAACCGGGCAGAAGGGTGGTGACATTCACCCCGTAGCGGGCCAGAGCCATGGGCAGGGAGCCAGCCACATCGCCCAGCCCCCCCGTCTTGACGAAGGGAAACATTTCCGACGTAACCGAAAGCAGCCGGATCGGTGAGACAAAGGGGCTGAGCGCAGTGGCCATCCGCCTGTTTCCTTGGCATGGGAAAAACCGGTCATATTTTCCGGGTCTGCTGCGATTAACGGGCCATTGTGCGCATGGTCTCAACTACACGGTTATGTGATCGCATGGTGGGGGCGCATTACTTCACAACGTTTCTTGTCAAACAGGACCGTAAAGTAAAACATGTAACCATTTAGATATTACGGAACCGCGGTCATCATTCATTACTTGTTCGCAATGTGATGGCTATTTCTGCCATATGATATGCGCAGCCTCCAGCGGGATGGCCACATCGGGGTGATGGGGAATGACCCGGGGCGTGTAGTCCGAGGGCGGGCGCGTGGCGCTGACCTCCGCGCTGTAGGAGACGGGACCGCTCGCCTGTCCCGCCTGTGCCGTCATGGGTACTATGATGGGCGCTCCCTCCGGCTGGTCGGCGTAAAGCTGGACCTGCACCATGTCCGGCGTGACGGGACCAAGGGTTACGGCGACGGTGACATGCCACCTGTCGCCCGCCGCCGTCGCCTGCACCGGGCCAAGGCTTATGGCATGCCACAGCCGGTCAAGGCTTTCGCGCCAGTGCATGATGGCCGCAGCCTTCGCCCCGTTATCGGCCAGTCGCGTGCGGTATGCCGCCGCCGCGGGCATGTAGAAATCGCGGGTATAGTCCCGTACCGTCCGGTTTGCCGAAAAGCGCCCGGTCAGCCGGGTCATGCTTTCGCGCATCATGGTCACCCATTGCTGGGGAATGCCATCGGCGTCGCGCTGGTAGAACAGGGGCACGATTTCGCGTTCCAGCAGGGTATACAGGCTGTCGGCATCATGGGCGTCACGCCGGGGATCATGCCCTTCATCCATGCCATCGCCAATGGCCCAGCCTACATCGGGCGCCCAGGCTTCGGCCCACCAGCCATCGCGTTCCGACACGTTCAGCCCCCCATTGACCAGCACCTTCATGCCCGACGTGCCGCAGGCTTCCCACGGCCGCAGGGGGGTATTGATCCACAGGTCCATGCCTTCGACCATCTGGCGTGCGATCGACATGTCATAATCGACAAGGAAAGCGACACGACCATGCACGTCGGGCCGCTGCAGGAACCCGATCCACTGCGCAATCAGCGCCTGCCCCGCCGTATCCTGCGGATGCGCCTTGCCCGCGATCACCAGTTGTACGGGCCGTTCGGCGCTGGTCAGGATACGGGCCAGCCGGTCAGGGTCGTGCAGGAGCAGGTCGGGCCGTTTGTAGGTGGCGAACCGGCGGGCGAAGCCGATGGTCATGACGGCGGGGTCGAAAACCGGCGGCGGCAGGCACTGCGCGCGCTCCCCGCTATGAAAACAGGCCCGCGCGCTGTGATCGGTTGCAATGAACGCAACCAGTGCCGCGCGGGAAAGACAGCGGCAGTGCCACAGTTCCTGCGCTGGCAGGGCATGGACCGATGGCTCCACGCTTTCCAGCGCGCCGCGCCATCGCTCCTTGCCCGCCGCACGGGTCCATAACGCATCTGCCGCCGCTGAATCCCATGTCGGCACATGCACGCCGTTGGTTACATGGCCAATGGGTACCTGCACGCGGGGCCAGCGGGGGAAAAGCGGGTTGAACAGCGCGCGGCTGACCTGTCCATGCAGGCGGCTGACCGCATTGACCGCGCCGCTGACCCGCATGGCCAGATAGGCCATGTTGAAGGGTGTATTCATATCATCCGCCGGTGCCCCGCCACGGCCCAGCGCCAGAAGGTCCTCAACGTCGATATGGAGGTCATTGCTGGCGTAAAAGGCCAGATGGCTCATGACCAGCAGCGGCGCAAAACGGTCGAACCCGGCGGGCACGGCGGTATGGGTGGTGAAGATGGTGCCCGCGCGTGCGATGGTCAGCGCCTGCATGAAGGGAATGCCCATATCTTCCATCAGCCCGCGTGCGCGTTCGAGTGCGGCGAACGCGGCATGCCCTTCATTAAGGTGGCAGACATCCGGGCGCAGCCCCAGCGCGCGCAGCAGCCGCCATCCCCCAATGCCCAGCACCAGTTCCTGCCGCAGCCGCAGTTCCGCATCGCCACCGTAAAGCTGGGTGGTGATGCAGCGTATATGCGGCGGGTTATAGGGATCGTTCGTATCCAGCAGGTACAGCGTCGTCTGCCCCACCGTCACCTGCCACGCCCGCAGCCATATCCGCCCCGTCGAGATCTGGAATGGCAGGCGCAGCCGGTCGCCACCGCCGTCCAGAACCGGGCGGATGGGCAGCAGGGCGGGATCGTTTATGGGATACAGGGCTTCCTGCCGCCCGTCCGGGGTCAGTTCCTGACGGAAATAGCCCTGCGCATAAAGCAGCCCGACCGCAACGACCGGTACGCCGAGGTCACTTGCCGCCTTCAACTGGTCCCCCGCCACGTTGCCCAGTCCCCCGGAATAGATGGGCAGGGCCTCATCAAGCATGAATTCCATGCTGAAATAGGCGATGCAGGGCGCCGGGGACATGGTGCAGGCGGTTTCAAACCATGCGGGGCGCTGCTGGCTGTCGGCATGGGCCTGCGTCAGGCTGGTCAGCAGGTCGTGAAAGGCCGGGGTTTCCAGCAGTTCGCGCATGCGGTGGCGCGGCGTGTTCTGCAATACCGTCCATGCATTGCGCGTATGGTCCCAGATATCGGGCGCAAGCTGACGCCACAGGGCGTCGGTTGCATGGTTCCATGTCCAGTGCAGGTCCAGCGCAAGATCCATAAGGGCCTGTTCATCTGCCGTCGCGTCTGGACCTGCGGGATCGACCATCGTTTCAGGGTCTTTTCATTATGCCGTGGCGGCAGTGAGCCGCGCGATCAGTGCGCGGCAGCGGGTATGTATCCCGCCCACGGGCAATACGCCCATGCCCCGCATGCGGTTGCGCCATGACCGGAAGTTTCTCCGCTCATGGTGTTGCAGGTACTGTCTGGAGTGCAGAAGACTGTCTCCCCGCATGCGTAGGGACGCACGGACGCAACGGGTGTCGCGCGGGGATCAACTGGCTGATTTTCTGGTGTACGCGGGCGACCAGCATATGGCGCGGCGTAGAATTTGCATGCGGCGCCCGGTGGGGCACGCGCTGGCCGTGAACCCTGCGGTTATGCCGGGTTCACGGCGGGCCGGGCCGGATTACTTGCCGGTTTTTGCCGGGGCGTGCTTGCCGGTCTGGTCAGGCGTGGCCGTTTCCGTAAAATCCTCGGACACGAACACGATGCCATCAAGCGCCTGCTGCAATGCGGCGGATGCTTCCGTGGGGTTGCGGGCTTCGGTAAACACGGTGGCGCGGTTGATCGCGCCCTGCGTCTGGTCCAGCGGTGCAAGGGCCAGGATGAAATCCGCGTCCTCGCCCACTACCTGCAATGTCTGCGCGGCCTGCTGGGTATTGCCAGCCTTGAGCTGCGAGTTGGCGGTGGCGATGGCCGTCTTCTTTTCCGGGGCCAGTGTTTCGGTGCCGATCACCTCCCCACCAACCGGAACCCACGTAACCGGGGTCGTGCCCGCCACGTGGGACGGGGCGGCGGGGTGCTGCGGTGCGGGGTGCAGCGCATTTTCGGCGGCAACGAACTGGTTGTTCGCCTTGCCCGCGGCGGTCAGGCGGCGGGTGGCGTCATACAGGGGCGGGATGGCGGCGTCGGTCTTGCCGGAGTCCAGAATCTGCTTTGCATTCAGGATATCGACAATCGCGCGCTGCCCGTCAGCCGACAGGTGGTTGAAGGCGCGCGTGGCCTTGAACTTTTCCCAATCGGTGTGCAGCGATGCCGCGTGGGCGCCCAGCGGTGCCGAAACCAGACCTGCCACAACGGCAAGTGAAGCGATAAAACGCATGTTTTTCCTTTATATATCAATATAATAAAATCACGATCAGCCTGCGCGCCGATCCCGTTCGGGAGTGTTACAAAAAATTGCTCGCAGGTCCATGTCTGTTACGCCGTTATGCGGCTGCGCCCGATCCGGGGGTGGTTGCCGTATTCGTTTCCCCCATGTCATGATCGCGCCGCACATTTGCAAAGGACAGATTCATGTTCAGTCACATCACCATCGGCACGAACGATATTGAAGCATCGAAGAAATTTTACGACAGCACGTTTGCAGCCCTCGGCATTGCGCCAGCCAGCGTCGATGCGAAGGGGCGACTGAATTACGCCACAGCCACCGGGCGGCTCATGATAACGAAGCCGATCAATGGCGAACCGGCCACGGCGGGCAATGGCGAGACCCTCGGCTTTGTCGCCCCTTCGGCGGAAGCGGCCAGGGCATGGCACGATGCAGGCGTGGCCAATGGCGGTGTGACCTGTGAAAATCCGCCGGGTATCCGCCATCTTGCTTCGGGCGATCTGTACCTTGCCTATCTGCGCGATCCCACCGGGCACAAGCTGTGCGCGCTGTACCGCGTTCCGGCGTAAACCCATCCCGGTGCCCGACCGGCTCTGACCGGACGGGCCGTGACGGGATGGCGACACTGCGCCCGCACCGCCGCAATCGGGGCGGGTTGGCTGTACTGCTGGTGGCGTGGACGCTCCTGCCCTGCGCGCCCGCGCTGGCACGGGATAATACTGCGTCACCCGGCGGGCCTGATGCCGCCTGCGCGGCGTTGCAGGCGCGGGCGGACCTGAACATTACCCTGCTGTTCGGCCTGCGCCGCCCGGATGGGACACGGGTTACACGGCGGCAGTGGCGGATTTTCCTGCGCGATGTGGTCACGCCGCAGTTTCCCGACGGTCTGACCGTTGTGCATGGTGATGGCCAGTGGCGTGACCGGCAGAGCGGTCAGGTGAGGCACGAACCGGCACGGGTCGTATGGATCGTCACCCCTGCCCTGCCCGACCTTGCCGGGCGGATCGGCACCATCCGTAATGAATACCGCCGCCGCTTTGGCCAGCAATCCGTGGGCGTGGTGGCAGGCGCCGGGTGCGATGCGTTCTGATGCCTCGGTCCCCGGTTCAGATGCCGCCGGAAATGGGCAGGTTGACGCCGGTCATGTAGCTTGAATCGTCGCCCAGCAGGAAAGCGACCACGCCGGGTATTTCCTCAATGCTGCCGTAGCGGCGCATGGGGACGCTGTCGATCATCTGGCGTGCGACCTCCTTCGGATCGCGGGAGAAATACTGGCTGCCTGCTTCGGCCTGAAGGGTGACCTGACGGTCCCACATCATCCCCGGCCCCATGAAGGCAGGGCTTATGGCGTTGACGCGGATGTTGTATGGCGCAAGGTCCTTTGCCGCCACCTGCGTCAATCCGATCACCGCGAATTTGGATGCGCCGTAAGCCGCCATGTTGGGCGGCCCCTGCACGCCCGCCATGCTGGCGGTATTCACGATCCGCCCGAACCGGCGTGCGATCATGTGCCGCGATACGTGCTGAAGCACGTTGAACATGCCGCATACATTGATGTTCATGACGCGGGCGAAGTCATCCGCCGGGTAATCCTGCACGGGGGCGAAAGCGCCCTGATAACCCGCATTGTTGAACAGGAAATCGATCTGGCCCATTTCAGCGGCCACCCCGTCCACCACGCTGCCGACCTGTTCGCTGTCCGATACGTCGCAGGTATGGGTGGTGATGCGTACGTCATGCTGGCTCAGGCTGGCGCGGGCCTGTTCCAGTTTTTCGCCATTGAGGTCGAGCAGCGCCAGATCCGCCCCCATGGCGGCCAGCCTTTCGGCGCAGGCAAGGCCGATATTGCCTGCCGCCCCGGTAACAAGTGCGACCCTGTGTGAAAACGGTTGTGCGGTAGATGACATATCTGTCTCCCGGTTAAAAAACACCCGGCTGAAATACGGGATCGGGACGCGCCCCGGTGAACACGGCAACGGCCCCGACATGCTACCCAACGGGTATCTGCCCGCACGGTTCGGTGCGCATAAGGTGGCACGGGACCCGCGCGGGTGCAGCGGACATGCCTGCATGGCTGCTTCCAGCCTGTGGCGCGGGTTATGGCATGTGCTGCAACTGGCAGGCATGGTCCTGAAGTTCTTCCCCTGCTGCACGGTCGCCGGTGCGGGGATCGACATGATCGTCCAGCACCACGAAACCCGGCTGGCCATCGGGCTGCACCACGCCGGCCACGACCAGCGTGTGCTGGCCCATTTCCCGGCCGGGGTCCGCCAGATCATGCGCCAGCAGGCTGAAGGGCCGCACGCCCGACAGGCTGGCCACCCGGATCAGGCGTGCGCGGTAGGCATGGCCATGCAGCGGCAGCGGCGTCCAGTCCGGCCCCAGATGGGACACGGCCCAGTGCAGCGCCACTTTTACGTCCGTGCGCATGCAGTCCACATGGATATGCAACTGGTTCTGGCTGCGCCCGTAGGCTGAATTGATGGCCAGCATCATGTCATCCGCAGGCAGCGGACGTGCCAGCCTGCCATTCAGCCGCCGTGTCTGCCGCCATGCGTAATCGAAATAATCCGGCAGGTCATCGCGCAGCAGGGCGGGGTCTTCCATGCCGGTGATCCGCTGTGTGGGAATAAGCAGGTACTGTCCCACCCCCACCCGATCCTTCAGCACGGCATAGCCTGCGCGCGTATCGACCTCCGCGCAGGGAATGGCCTGTCCGGGCGTGGCTGCGCCCGGGGTGCAGCGTTCATGCACGATCTGCCATAACGCATCGGGGTTGACGGCGGCACGGACGGCATAGGTACCGCATGCCGCTACGGCAAGTGCGACCGCGATCAGGACACGTCCCTTCATGCCCTGTATTCCATGGCGTACTGCATGACCTCCCCTGCATCTTTCCCGCGCCATACTGGTGCCCGAACCCGCTTGCCAGCATGGACGGGATCGTCATTCATGGCTTCGTCCGTCCGGCGCGCCCACAGCGCCGCATGTGCAATCGTGGCACAGGTTGCGCGCGCGAACCATGACAGCTTACAGACCGGCACGACCATGATGGCCATGGCAGGCAGGCTCCATCCGGGCCGTTGAAGAAAATGTCCGCACGCTACAGCGTGTTTTATGGACAGGACCGTAAACCGCCAGTGCAGTGCCGGTCCGGGGGCAATTCTCCTGTCGCGCAGGACTGGTATGGCTCATGCCAGCAGTCGCGCCAGGCGGGTTGCGAATTCGCGCGTGGTCGCCTCATCCGCCTGCGCGAAGGCCACAACCAGCCCCGGTGATCCCCTGCCCTGATAGAACTGTGAAAGTGGGGGCACCCCGAACCCGGCCTGCCCCAGCGCTGTGGACACGGCCACATCATCCACCCCCGGCGCGAAGCGGACGGCCATGTGCAGCCCGCCAATCAGCGGCGGTATGGCGACATGGTTGCCACAATGGGCCAGAAGTGCCCCGCGCAGGGTTTCGCCCCGGTTGCGGTATACGCGGCTGATCCGTTCCAGATGGCGGCGGTACTGCCCGCCATCCATGAAATCCGCCAGCGCCGCCTGCGCATGAACATTGGCCATAAGCCCAAGGCTGGTCTGCGCACGGATCAGCGCGGGTGCAAGATGCGGCGGGGCGGCCAGCCATGCCAGACGCAGGCCCGGTAGCAGGGATTTGGCGACGGTGCCCAGTGTTGCGACCTCTCCCGCTTCCGCCAGTGCGCCAAGCGCGGGGACGGGGCGTCCGCTCCACAGGAACTCGCTGTCATAATCATCTTCAACCACCAGCGCACCGCATTCGCGCGCCCGCGCGACAAGGGCAAGCCGCCGCGACAGGCTCATCCGCGTGCCGGTGGGATACTGGTGGGAAGGTGTGACATATATCAGCCGTGGGGCGTCCTGCGGCATGGCCGAGACATCCGCTCCGTTTCCGTCCACCGGCAGCGCAACCCGGCGCAGCGTGCCAAAAGCCTGCATCGCGCCGGGATAGCCCGGTTCTTCCAGCCATACGCTGTCGCCATCCGCGCACAGGCAGCGCGCCAGCAGCCCCAGCCCCGCGCGGACCGTGGGCAGGATCAGCAGGTGTTCGGGATCGACATGCAGCCCGCGCGTTTCAGCCAGCGTGCGGGCCAGAACCCGCCGCAGGGCCGCCAGCCCGTGCGAATCACCATATAGCAGCGCATCACCCGACAGGGTCCGCCCTGCCCGGCGCAGCGCCCGCGCCCATGCGTCACGCGGGAAAAGGCGCGGGTCGGGCCTGCCGGGGCGCAGGCGCGCACCCTCCACCGTGGCGGGTAGCGGGGCGGATAGCGCATGACCTGCCGGGGCAAGGCTGACGGGCCGCCCGACTGTCTGCACCCTGCGGTCCGTCAGGGCGAAGGTGGCGGGAATGTTCAGCACCGCAACGGCACCGGGGCGCGTGATGACAAGGTCTTCCGCGCGCAGCAGGTCATAGGCCGCCGAAACCGTATTGCGCGACACCCCAAGCTGGCCCGCCAGCGCACGCGATGACGGCAGCGCCATGCCAGATGGCAGCCTGCCGTGGCGGGCAAGGTCGCGGATCTGGCGGTAGATCTGTTCCGCCAGCGGTACGCGGCCCTGCGGCACAAGGGTTATGCGTTCGGCCAGCAACTGGCCCTCCGTAATTATGAAAACCTGACCTTTAGCACGGCCACTGGCGCGCGCACCATGGGCGCATACCTGAAGGAGCCAAGGATATGACCACAACCGACCTGCCCCCCTATGCCCGCGTAAGGCAGGCAAAACGCGCCCGGTACGACGCGCCCGCCGTCCATGCCATTCTGGATGCCGGGCTGGTGGCGCATGTCGGCTTCATCGCGGACGGACGGCCCATGGTGATCCCCATGGCCTATGGCCGCGATGGCGATATGCTGTACATCCACGGCGCGAGCACAACGCGTATCATCCGCGACGTGGCGGAAGGCTTTCCCCTGTGCCTGACCGTCAGCATGGTGGACGGGATCGTGGCCGCGCGTTCGGCCTTCCACCATTCCGTCAATTACCGCAGCGTGGTGGTGCATGGGCAGGCGCATCACGTCACCGACCCCGATGGGCACGACCATGCGCTGAAGGTGATAACCGAACACCTGCTGCCCGGACGATGGGCTGAAGTGCGTCCCATGCTGGCGAAGGAACGCAAGGCGACGGGTGTGCTGGCCATGCGGATCGACACCGCCGCCACCAAGACCCGTACGGGCGGCCCGGTTGATGATGCGGCGGATTATGACCTGCCGATCTGGGCCGGGGTGATCCCGGTCGTGACCGCGCTGGGTCGTCCGGTTGACGATAATCGTATAGTGGAAGGCACCCCCTGGCCTGCATCACTTGATGCGGCGCGGCACCGCTTCCTTTAGGCCGCTGCCGCGTTGGCACCATTATCGCAATCGTGCCGCAATCTGGTGGTTTCATGCTGGCACAGGAGGAGGACATCATGAAAAGACTCTGTCTGGCTGTTTTTGCCGTCCTTGTGCTGTCGGTTCCGCCACTGGCGCAGGCCCGGCCCTACGATCCCGGCTGGGCCCACCCGTACCCGCATGGCGGGCGCGGACCCTACGGGCGGCGTCCATACTGGCATGAAGGCAGGTGGCGCTATGGCCGTCCGCCGCCACCGCCGCCCGTGTGGGGGATGCGGCCACCGCCGCCGCCGCCGCCCGTCTATCCCTATCCATACTGAACCGGGACCCGGCCATCGCGCCGGGTTTTCTTTTTTCCACGCCAGCCATGCGGACGATGGCGGCGCGGTATTAACGGTCGGGCTTGTGCTGGCCCGTAATTCCACATAAGGAGATGTTCCCACAACCGGAAAAACACATATATTTTGTGTTATTTAGACCCGGTCGGGACTGTACGGACGTGGAAATTCAGCACCACGCCCGATGGAATGCAGCACCGGCCCCCGCCCGTCGAGCCATGAGTCCCTACACCATGCACCTGACTGAATCGATCAACCTGCTTTATGTCCTGTCCGGCCTTGGTGTTGGGTTTCTGGTGGGTATGACCGGCGTGGGCGGCGGGTCGCTCATGACGCCGCTGCTGATCCTGCTGTTCGGCATCCATCCGCAATCCGCCGTCGGGACTGACCTGCTCTATGCCGCACTGACCAAGACGGTGGGCACGCTGGTCCACGGACGCAGGCAGTCGGTGGCATGGTCGGTGGTGGGCCGTCTGGCGGCGGGCAGCATACCGGCCACGCTGCTGACCATTGCCGTCCTGCATTGGGTGGGCAGCCCGTCGCCACAGGTAACGCATGTCATTTCCGTGGCGCTGGGCATCGCGCTGCTGATTACCGCCCCCAGCGTACTGTTCCGCCAGCGCCTGCAGGCGCTGTCCCGCGCCAAGGCGGGCAGCATCTCCCCCGCCATGACGGGCCGGTTGACCACATTGCTGGGCATCGTGCTGGGGGTGATGGTGACGCTGTCATCCGTGGGGGCGGGAGCGATCGGGATGGCGGCGCTGATTTTCCTATATCCGGGGCTGGAGGTCCGCACGCTGGTCGGTTCCGACATCGCCCATGCGGTGCCGCTGACCGCCATCGCGGGCATGGGCCACTGGTGGATCGGGGATATCGACATGGGGCTGCTGTTCTCGCTGCTGTGCGGGTCGATACCCGGTATCGTGCTGGGCAGCCTGTGCATCGGGCTGATACCGGACCGGGTACAGCGGATCATACTGGCCGCGATCCTGCTGACCGTCGGCATCAAGGTCATCTGACCCCCGGCCTTTTGCGTGTGGCCTGCCACCTTGCTACAGTTGCGTAACGATAACGCAGCAGGCAGGTAGCGCATTGATGTCCTATGGAAAAATTGCCCTTATCCTTTGTGTCGCGGGGTGCGCTACAGCCCGTGCCGCGCCCGCGTCCGACCCGTCCGGCGCATTGGCCATGCGTGCGGCGTTCAATGCGCTGACGCTGCCCGACGCGCCGGGACGCTATGCCTCGGGTTCCGGGGTGCCCGGCCCCGACTACTGGCAGAACCGCGCGGACTACACCATCCATGCCCGCATCGACACCGCTACGCATGTGTTGAGTGGCGAGGAAATCCTGACCTACACCAACAACAGCCCCGACAGTCTTGACGAACTGTGGGTGCAGCTTGACCAGAACATCTACCGCTCCGGCGCGCGGGCTGATTTCGTCAATCCTTCGCGGCATGCCAATACGACGGACGGCGCGGTCATCGAATCTGTCAGTGTGGTGCGCGACGGGCGGGATATTACGATCCAGCCCCGTATTTCCGATACCCGCATGCAGCTTGCCCTGCCCGATGGAACGCTGCTGCGCCATGGGGAGAAAATACGCCTGCGCATCCGCTGGCACCATACCGTGCCCGGCCCATGGGGCGGGCGGACATCCGTAACCCCGGTGCGTGATGGCGATATTTACGAAATCGCCCAATGGTATCCGCGCATGAGTGTGTACGACTTCCGCCGGGGATGGGATACGCTGCCGTATCTGGGGCAGGAGTTCTATCTTGATTACGGGGATTTCGATTACACGGTAACGGTGCCGTGGAACTTCACGGTGGTCGGGTCGGGCGCGCTGCTTAATCCGGTGGACGTGCTGACCCCGACCGAACGCGCACGTCTGGCGCAGGCGGCGCGCAGCGACAGTACCGTCCAGATCCGCACTGCCGATGATGTTGCCAACCCCGCCAGCCATCTGGCCCATGATGGCGAAAAGACGTGGCATTTCCGCATGGAAAACACGCGCGATGTATCCTTTGTCGCATCGCCGGTATTCGTGTGGGACGCAGCGCGGATCAACCTGCCTGCGATCAGCCCCGCGCCGGGCATGGCGCCTGTGCCCCGGCTTGCCATGTCGGTCTACCCGCGTGAAGGGGCGGGTGCGCAGGCATGGGATCGGTCCACCGAATATGTAAAGCACGCGATCGAATACTTCTCGCAGCAGTGGTTCACCTATCCCTGGCCAAACGCCATCAATGTCGGTGGGCATGGCGCGGGCATGGAATATCCGGGCATCGTGTTTGATGGCTGGCAGGACCGTGACGACAAGCTGTTCTGGATCACCACGCATGAACTGGGCCATGACTGGTTCCCGATGATTGTCGGATCGAACGAGCGGCGCAGTGCCTTCATGGATGAAGGGTTCAATACCTTTATCGATGCCTACGCATCGCAGCATTTCAATCATGGGGAATATGCGCCCAAGCGGGATTCCGAATTCGCGCCGAAAACCGGGCGGCCCGCTGACGACATCATTCCCCTGCTGACCGATCCGCAGGCGCCGCCCCTTATGACGCCGTCGGAACTGGTTTCGGAAAAGTACCGTCACCCGGTCAGTTATTTCAAAAGTGCTTATGGGCTGGTCCTGCTGCGTGAGCAGATCCTTGGCCCCGACCGTTTCGATCCCGCCTTCCGGCGTTATATTCAGGAATGGGCGTACCGCCACCCTGCCCCGTCCGATTTCTTCCGCTTCATGGAAAGCGAAACCGGGGAGGATCTGGGCTGGTTCTGGCGCGGATGGTATTTTGAAAACTGGTGGCCCGATTACGCCATCACCAGCCTGTCCTATGTCCATAACGATGCACGACAGGGCGTGCAGGTCGGCCTGCGCAGCAAGGGCAGGCTGATGCTGCCTGTCACGTTACGGCTGGACTATGCCGATGGTACCCATGCCGATCAGGTCATCCCGACAGAAAGCTGGCATATGGGCGACCGCATCACGATCGGCCTGCCGGGTGGACGCAGCGTTGTCCGCGCCACGCTGGACCCCGATCACGTGCTGCCTGAACCCGACCGTTCGGACAACAGCCGGAAGATGCGCTGATATCAATGCTCCTGTGGGACAGCCTGTGTGCTGTCCCACGGTTCTGTCTGCCGCCTTTTTCAGAAAGGCGACGTATTTCGAAGATTTTGAAAAAAGCTTCACCAAAAACTTCTTGATGATTTCTGGGTGACTGCTTCAGACAGCCTTTCATACCGCCTGCCCCGCGCGTTCACGGGGTCCTGGCGTCATAACGATCGGCCTGTACCCGCCGGTCCTGCTAAAATCGCCACGCATGTATCGCGGCTGACCCATCAGTCAGAAACTGTAGAAACATTCGGATTACGCTTTCAGACAGTTTCGGGGATGCAGTCTAACCCCTCATCAAGACGACACTGCCTGCCAGCAACCGATCAGACCTGCATTGATGATGCAGCTTCATTATGTAGATGTAATCGACCGTGGCCGTGTGTCCGAACGGTTTACCTGTGCGGTCATCGATCCGTTGCGACTGACCGGACTTGTCCACGATCAGTATCGCTTCGATATCCAAAATGGAGGTGCCGTCGCATGGCGGGTTTGCGATACGACCTGCGCGGTTCCCGTCCTTTTCTTTACGGACCGCAAGACCGCGTGAACTGGAAGCCAACCGTTACTGTGCAGATCACGCTTCGTATACTGTTTTGTAATAACGGATAAGGATCGGGTGGAACAGAATCCGTTTGCCCGGGTAATATTGGTCCGGAAAATTGTTTACAAATTGTCACAGTAATTTCTTTAAACAGTTGGTCGTTGATCTACTGGCCAACAGCAATGGGACTGTTTTGCAGGTGGCGTCCGTGTCTGGATCGGTCCCATCCTGCCAATGACCGTAAAGCGCACTGCGCGCAATACGTCACTTATTACTATGTATGAAAACACATATTCTATTGTGTCTGCTGCGATCGCATATCAGGGCAATCCTGCCTACGTCAGTAAAACGTACAGCACTGTTCCGGTCAGTGACTGAGAATGGCCGAATGATTGACCGTCAGCACATGCACAAAGCAATACAGGTTACATGACTGGTCCGTATCGCCGCCAGTCCGGTTATCATGCAGGCGTCAGGATTTACGGATTGCTTACTGTCAGGACGAGACGTTCTGGTAAGTCCCGGTACCGGCGAACTGGCCCAGATAGCCGTTGTAGTAGGCGATCCGGTCGTACATCACTACCCTGAACGGCCTGTATTGGATGTTATGTCATTACGCCCGTAATGCTACCGCCTGAACATACTGCCAGAACGGGCGGTGCATATGTGTGCCCTGCCCCGGAGCGAGGATTATTAACCGGCCTGACCGGCAACTGGGTCATGACTGGCAGATCACGACCTTTACGCGCACATATACCCGGCCCGTTTCCGGGCCGGGTATCGTGCAACAGCGGGCGTATTATTACGCGGCTGTGTCGGCTTTCTTGGTGCGGCGGGCGCGGGTCTTGCGGGGCGCCTTTTCCGGTGCTTCGGCGGGTGCCTCGACAACCGGCTCGGCAACGACCTTGCGGCCAAGGCCGATTTTCTGCGCCAGGGAGGAACGGTGAGCCGCATAGTTCGGCGCCGTCATTGGATAGTTGGGGGGAAGGCCCCACTTTTCACGATACTGCTCCGGCGTCATGCCATAGGCGGTCTGGAGGTGGCGCTTGAGCATTTTCAGCTTCTTGCCGTCTTCCAGACAGATCACGTAGTCAGGGAATACTGACTTCTTGATGGGCACGGCCGGCTGCAGCGGCGTCGGTTCGACCGCCTTTTCAGCACCAAGTCCCTTGAGACCAGCATAGACTGTCTCGATCAGGGCCGGGATCTGGTCAATGGCAACCGTATTGTGGTTCGTGTGCGCGGCCACGATTTCTGTCGTCATCGATACCAGTTCGGTATGCGGAATATCTTTATTGTCCAATGTCGCTTCTTTCCTTGGTAGACTGCCGTCAGGAGACATATCTCACCCTATCAGTAATAATCATATGTCTATTATGCAACCACAATAAATCACTTTGATCGGTATTTCATGCCATTTTCATTGCAGACAGGGACGTACCTTTCAACAGCACGGGGTAACATATCGCTCTGGCCGGTTTTTGCAGCAGGCATGGGTATACGCCAATCAACACCGGCTAATATCCCATGTTTCCAATAGATGCAATTTTTGGTTTACAAAAAATGAATAATCCGGAAGCAGCTTTCGACTTTTCCATACATTATTAATAATGTTTCATTATTATATAGATACGACGCATAGGCGAACAGCGTTGTTTTGCGCCCCTGGCTGACAGTATCGGCATGTTGATCCGCCCTGTGATGGCAATGGGCCGGATCGACTGTATCGTATATATGGAACAGGCAGTTTATTTTGTTCTGTTATGACATGACCGCAATATTGCCCCCTGCTGGGTGCAGGGTATGATGAATACTTTTTTACACTTCTCAACCTATGGCTGTAATGATCATCCTGCGGACAGGGAACACATAAAAAGGGTGTGAGGTAAATTAACCGGCTTTTGAAACAGACCAGTAATGGGCGAACAGGTGGCTGCGCGGCTACTTTATGGCGGTCACGGGATAAATAACGGCAACGCCCTTATCGTCTGTCGTATCCATGGCCATGCCGCGCCATGGGGGTCTCCTGTTTCACGGGACGGCCTGCGACGTTATTTCATTACCAATACTTTACCGGATGCGGCGGAACCGGGCAGCGCAGGTAGATCATACCCTGCACACTGGCTCCATAACCGCGACCTGATTACTGTCCCGGCACACCATAACGCCGACCCGCCGTTAACCATGGCATGATGCCACTCACGCATGTCTGTATTTGCAGGAGGTACGTTGCAGCCACGGAAAAGGGAAAGATATTCTTATATGCTACATGGGCGATGCCATATGGGCCTGACACAGGTGTCAATACCGTCATATCCATCCGGGCTGACTATGCTTCGGCAGATGGGTAAAGGGAAAGTAAAAGGAACAGGTATCATCCCTCCCCTGCAGGCAGTAGCCATCGCGAGGCTTTACGTCTGACCGGCGGGTGCGGCAGGCTGCAATACAGTAATGAAGATCAGCGGTGGCCTGACCATGCACAGGCCATGGCGTTTGCCTGTCATACATCCGGTCCACCCTGATTGCTCCAGCAGGACAGGACGGATGTCTGAGCGTTTCCTGCTTTTCACTGCATGACTGTCATGGTGGGTGTTCACGCGCCTGCGGCGCGTTTTCAGCTCAGCCCGTCAACCATAACGTGTGGCAGGCCCCGGCTGCATGTTTCCACGCGGGCGGTAATGTCATAGGTCGCGCGTAGCGTATCGGGTGTTATGACATCACGGGGCGGCCCTGCGGCGATGATCTGCCCATCACGCAGGATCACGTCATAATCGGTCATGCGTACCGCAATGTTCAGGTCATGCAGCACCATGACCGTCACGATCCCGCGCCGCGCGGTTTCACGGCGCAGGACTTCCATCACGGCGAACTGATGATGCAGGTCCAGCGCACTGAGGGGTTCGTCCAGCAACAGCGCATCCGGCTGGCGGCCCAGCGCCTGCGCAAGCCCGACAAGCTGACGCTGCCCGCCAGACAGTTCATCCATATACCGCATGGCCAGGTCAGCAATGCCAAACACGTCCAGCATGCGCAGCGCGCCGTCCACCGCGTCGCCTTCGGGCTGCGCGGGCGTCCATCCGGTTGCATGCTGTGCGGCCAGAAGGGATTCCAGTACCTGTATATGTACGGTGGCGGGCAATGTCTGCGGCAGGTAGATGCACCGTCGCGTGCGCTGCGCAAAGGACAGGCGTGACAGGTCCTGCCCATCCAGCGTGACCGTGCCCCTGCTTTCCCCCAGTCCCGCCATCGCGCGCAGGAGCGTGGATTTGCCGCTGCCATTTGGCCCCAGCAGCGCGGATACGTGCCCCACCGGGAACGGACCTACATTCAGGTCATCCAGAACCACGCGCCTGCCGTAATGCACGCAGATGTGTTCAGCCAGCAGTCCCGTTTTCACGACAGGCCCCGCCTGCGCAGCACGATGGCCAGAAAGAACGGTATCCCCACCAGCGCGGTCACGATCCCGGTGGGAATGACCACGCCGGGCAGAAGGTTACGCGCCGCGACCGAGGATAGCGACATGACCAGCGCGCCCACCAGCATGCTGCCGGGCAGATAGAAACGGTGGTCCTCGCCCAGCAGGCGGCGGGCGATATGCGGGGCAACCAGCCCGACAAAGCCGATCGTGCCCACAAAGGATACGGCAAGCGCGGACAGGATGCTGACCCGCAGCAGCGCGCCACGCCGCACGCGGGGCACATCCACGCCAAGACTTGCCGCCCGTTCCTCCCCCATGCGCAATACGGTCAGTTTCCACGCGGCGCGGAACGAAAGCGGGGCGACCACCACGCAGGCGGCGGCCAGCAGGTCCAGCTTGGGCCATGTCGCGCGCGTCAGGCTACCCATTGTCCAGAACACCAGATCCTGCAATGCGTCCTCATTCGCCACAAACTGCAGCAGCGAGACCAGTGCATGGAACGCGAACACCAGCGCGATGCCGAACAGTACCACCGTGCCGGTGCCCGCCCCGCGCCTGCGCGAAACCATGTCCAGCATCAGGACCGAACCGATGGCGAAAACGAAAGCATCGGCGGAGACCACCCACGCATCCGACACGCCGGGAATGCCCCAGCCCATGATGATGGCAAGTGACGCGCCAAACGCTGCCGCAGCGGATACGCCAAGGGTAAAGGGACTGGCCAGCGGATTGGCCAGAACCGTCTGCATTTCCGCACCGGCCAGCCCCAGCGCGGCACCCACGCATACGGCCATCAGCGCGTAAGGCAGCCGGATCTGCCATACGATCACGCTCTGTCCGGCTGAAACATCATGCGGGTGCAGCAGCGTGCGCACCAGTGCCGAAGGTGACAGGCCCGATGGCCCCAGACAGAAATCAAGCAGGACCGAACCGGCGATCAGCGCACCCATGACGCCAAGGATGCCGATACGCCGCCGCAGCAGCGCCCGGTAGGTCTGGCGCACCTGCCTTGCATAATCCGAAAGATCAGGAACGGGAGAAGAAGACGATGCGGCGGGCCGGGATTGGTCAGGGACGCGCATCGATCCAGAAGGTCCCTTCCTGCCTGACGGGAAGAAAGCGGCTGTAAAGTTCCTTCTGCGTCGCCTCGGGGTCCACATCGGCAAACAGGTCCGGGTGGAAGTGCTTCGCCATGACCTCTACGGCAAGGATGTTGTAAGGCGAGTCATAAAACGAATGCCAGATGCCAAAGGCATGGCCATCCGTCACGGCGCGCAGGCTGGAAATGCCAGGGCGCTCCATCACCTTCAGCAGCGATGCGCGTGCGATGTCCGGCGTGACTTCCGCCCCCATGCGCAGGCCCGGACCGCTGGCCTTTGGTCCCTTGGTGCCATCGGCGATATAGAAATCCGGGTCGGAAGCGATCACTTTTTCCAGATCGATGTCACCGATATAGCCGGGCAGCAGGGGGGCTGCGATATTCTGGCCACCTGCGGCTTCGATGAAGGCCCCCATATTGCCCTTGCCCGCCGTATGGCAGCAGCTTTCGCGCATGGCGGCGAGCATTTCAATGAACACCCGCGGCCGCTGCGCCTGCGGCACGGTGGCGATGCGGTCCGTAATGCGCTTGAGATGCGACTGATAGAAAGACAGATAATCCGCCGCTTCGGTCTCACGATGCAGCACGCGGCCGAGGATCTGCATGGACGCTACGGTATCGTGCAGCGGATCGGCGCGGAAATCGACAAAGACAACCGGGATATGCGCGCTTTCAAGCTGTGTGACCAGTTCGCTCGACTTGCCCGGCCCATGGCCCGATACCGTCAGGATGGCAAGATCGGGATGAAGGTCCAGCACGCGTTCGGGGCTGACGGTATCCGCCGTGGTCTTGCCGATCAGCGCGATACCCGCTGCCTGCGGAAAGGTTGCGACGTACTGATCGTAACTCTGGGTATCCGCGCCGCGGAATTCACCCTGCCAGCCCACGATGTGGTCGAACAGGTGCTGTTTTTCCAGCGGCGCGAGGGCGTAAACCAGCCGCCCTTCCCCCAGTATGATGCGATGGACACTGGCGGGTATTTCCACTGTCCTGCCTGCAAGGTCGGTCACGGTTTCCGCGCTGGCGCCCGTAGCCGCCAGTGCAAAACCCATGGTCACAACCGCGCCGCATGCCAGTTGCCGTACCCTGTCCAGTATCCGTCCCATGTTCCTGTCCCGCCCGCTTATTTCTGCGGATAGGCGAAGTTGAACTTCTCGGTAAACGGCTTCCAGAAGCCCGGCGTGCCGGTTTCCTTGTCCACATGATGCAGGAAGCCGTTCTGTTCGGGCGAGGAATAGGTCAGTTCCACGGTGTAGCGGCCGGGACCGTCCATCTGCACGTTATCGGCGTAATGCGGGCCGTCCTTGGCGGTCATGAAATGCATGGTGCCCGACGCCTTCCATGACGTACCATCCTTCGTCAGGACATAGCCGATCGACAGGTAGGGCACCCATGCGCCATCGGGGTAGCCCCACACGTTGTCCGCCGTGGCGTGGACATCGGTTTCAAGGTGGATGGTATCCGCCTTCATGTTGTCGGCCATGCCTGCGGGCATGGGTTCGACCATGATGCCGGTCAGGTAGCTGGATGCAATTTCCATATCATGGGCCTGAACGGGGCCACCGATCGGATATTCGCGTGCATGCGCAACTGTGGTCCCCACGGGAAATGCCGCGACAATAAGGGCCAGAACCGTATTTCTTCTATTCATGACGACTGTTTCCATCAAATTTCAGGAAGGTAATGCATCACATTATTATTGATTTTCCTGCGGCAATACCTGGTGGTTTGCGGCATCCCATCCGGCTGATTCTTCAGTTCTGGTAATGATAATTGTTATCACTGTCAACAGGTGGTATGCCCCCTTTCATGTAACGGAGACCGCCTGCCATGATCAGCCACCCCCTAGCCTTTATGCGGCTGCCCTATGATCTGCTTGTCGCCATGGACAGCCGCACACTGCATTTCTGGCTACAGCCCGAACATTACCTGATCCGTATTGTGCATATCATAAGCATGGCGATGTTCTTCGGGATGGATATGCTGTTTGACCTCGGTATTCTCAACCGCCGGGTGGGTAACAGACTTGCGCCTGTCGCACAGCTTATGGTCCGTCCACTGCATGTTACCTTCACCATCGCCATGCTGAGCGGTGTCGTACTGTTCTTTTACGATCCCGTGCGCATCGGCAGCCGGGCCTACCTGTCGCCCAAGCTGCTGCTGATCACGCTGGCCATGCTGAACGCCATGTGGTGCCACCGTACTGTCTATATGCCTGTCCTGTGTGGCAGGCCGGTGGCAACGATGCGCGGGCGGGTTGGCGCGTGTCTTTCGCTGGCGCTGTGGACCGGTGTGATGGTCATGTCCTGCCTTAACAGTGAAGGCGTGCCCAAGGTCTTCCTGCGATAAAGGGCCGGGGGCACCCCCTGCTGGCGCGGGGGCGATATGTAACAAAATATGGTTGACGGCGCATTACGGGAATGTAATTGAGAATTATTATTACTGACATTGATTCTCAATTGAGGTTGGCCAATGGCTCTTTCCCCCGCAGCGCACTCCCTTCCCGCTAGCCGACGTTTCCTGCATGGTGGCGTTGCCCCACGCCGCAGGGCATGGCGTTACGGGCTACGGGCGGGATCATCGCTGCTGTGCATGGGACTGGCCCTGCCCGCCCCTGCTTTCGCCCAGACACAGATTGAGGAAGACCGCGCCCGCCTTGGCAATTCCACCCCGCTGGTCCAGCAGATTGACCCTGCGACGGTGCGCGATTCAGAACGCGCGCAGGCCGATGCGGAGGAAAAG
>NZ_NKTY01000075.1 GCF_003207825.1 Komagataeibacter saccharivorans
GTAAGCATCCGGCGGGAGACGCGGGCGTATTCAGGCGGCGATGGTATTGTGGACCTGCTGGTGGGCTTTCCAGTGCCAGGGCAGGAGTTCATGGAGGCGTGGATTGGGGATGTCATTGATCCGTGCCAGGACATCAGCGAGCCATGCATGGGGATCGACATCGTTCAGGCGCGCGGTGACGATCAGGGAATACATGGCGGCGGCGCGCTCTCCGCCACGATCGGACCCGGCGAACAACCAGGCTTTCCTGCCCAGGGCGATGCCGCGCAGGGCGCGTTCTGCTGCATTGTTTGAGAGGCAGATCCGGCCGTCAGTGAGGAATCGTGTGAATGTATCGGCACGTCTGAGAAAATAGTTCATGGCGTGGGCAACGGGATTTTTTGTCGACATGCGCCGGCAACACTCCCGCATCCAGTCGAACAGATCGTCGACCAGAGGGGCTATGTCTGTTTGACGGACTGCCAGCCGATGTTCTGGGGGCGTACCGTTGATGGTGCGCTCGGCTTGGAATATGGCGTCGATCCTGCCTACTGCCTCTATGGCGAGGGGCGCCTTGTCCCTCTCGGCGATTTTGAACAGTCCCCTGCGTCCATGCGCCCAGCATCCGGCGGAGACAACCGGCGCGGGTTGGCGTCCCGGTTTCGCCAGAGTATTATAACCCGCATAGGCGTCTGACTGCAGAATGCCGGTCCAGCCGGTGAGATGGTCCGTGGGATGTTCGCCCTTGCGGTCCCGGGAATACCGGAACCAGACGGCTGGCGGTGCTGGCCCACCAAATGGACCATCATCACGCACATAATTCCACAATCGTCCGGTGACTGTCCGGCCTTTCGCCAGAACCGGCACGGTGGTGTCGTCCGCGTGCAGGCGTTGTGCCGCCAGCACATGCGCCCGGATCAGCGTAGTCAGGGGGGCCAGCGTCGCGGTGCAGGCTCCCACCCAGTCGGCCAGCGTTGATGTGTCGAGATCGATCCCTTCGCGGGCAAAGGCATCGCTCTGGCGGTTCAGCGGCAGATGCTGCAGGAACTTGTCGCACAGGATGGTCGACAGCAGCCATGGGCCGGCGCGTCCGCGCGCGATCGGATGGAAGGGGGCGGGTGGCTGGGTGATGCTCTCGCAGTCCCGGCAGGTGAACTTCTCCCGCACCGTCTGTATGACCTTGAACTGGCGCGGGATCACCTCCAGCGTCTCGGTGACGCTCTCCCCCAGTTTGCTCAGACGATCGCTGCCACAGCACGGACACTGTGTCGGTGCGGGGATGACGACCCGCTCGCGCGGCAGATCGGCACGCAGGGGCTGGCGCCCCCGGTTGCTCCTGGGTGCTGTCGCACGGACGGCGGGATCCGCCGCATTTTCGGGCGCGTCCTCGGCGAGTGTCGTCTCCAGCTCTTCCAATTCGAGTTCGAGCTGGGCCAGCAGGCGGCGCCCCCG
>NZ_NKTY01000012.1 GCF_003207825.1 Komagataeibacter saccharivorans
CTCACCGCCCTTGCCCGTGAAGGCGGCGAAGGCTGTCCCGCCACGGAACAGGCCGTCCATGCGCGCGTCAAGGCGCTGTGTGCGCGGTTCCCGATCTACGCCTGAATGACCTGCGGCCCTGCTCCGGTTACTGATCCGGGGCAGGGGCGTCATTCATGAATGGGTAATGGCAGTTTTTTTCCTGCCTCTCCCACCTTCCGACCGGTCCCGCAGTGTATGAAGCTGCCGCCTATTCCCTGACGGCGCGGGCGAAGCGCACGGCGGTCTGGCCACAGGCCGGGCGCAGGTTGGGCATGACCAGCATGCACCGGTCATAGGGGGTGCGGATTTCATCGTCCCCGTCAAATGCGATTATGGTTCCGCCTGTCGGCACGACCGCGCCACTACGGAACGGACGGGTGAAGCGGAATGCACCACTACGGGCGGTTATCACATCCGTTACAATGCTGTGGCGTTGCGGCGCGCCCTGATCGGTCCTGATGGGCAGGCCGCAGCATGGGCCGATCACGGACAGGACGGCCTGCATCGTACGCTCCACGGTATCCGTCTGCCAGTGCTGTCCGGCTTCAAGCAGGCAGGCCGCGGCGGAACCCGGGTCTGCGAAGCGGGGATGGTCGATCAGCCTGCATCCTGCCTGATGGCCCCTGTCTGCCACACTCAGACTGATCCCGCGTATGCGCTCCGCCAGCCTGCGTCCCCTTGCGGATATGCCGGTCAGTACCAGCGGATCACCCGGCCAGAGCATGGAATGCAGGTCCAGCAGGCGATCCGCGGTCAGGATCACCGGCAGCAGAAGCCGCGCGCGATCCAGTTCATGCGAGCTACGCGCGCCATCCAGCAGGACTGGCGACCATACGCGGTTCATGTCCTCGTCCACGAAGCGTGAGCGGATGGGATCGGCGGGGTTGAAAAGGGTCATGGCCTCCGGATTGGCGAAGACCAGTGAAAGCCGACCGGCGCGCGGGCGGATGCGTTCACGCAGCAGGCGGTCGAGCACAATGGCCCCGGCGAATTCGTTTCCATGGATCAGGCTGACACATACCGTATGCGGGCCGGGCCTGCGCCCTTCATAATGCATGACGCCGGGGACTCCGCAGTTACCTTCCAGCCATGGGGTGAGGTCCGGCGGTGCAATTTCGATTTTCCATCGTGGCAGGGGCGACGGTGGTGGCGGCAGCCGGTCCATAAACGGGTGGGAGCGTTCGACCCGTACGGGCAGGCGTGTATCATCCGGCCCACAGGTCATGTCACGCGTGATTCCGTGTTCTGCACACAAGGTCGCCCATGCCCACAGGCATGGTTACGCATGACATCCGTAATCATCATAAAATGCAGTTTATCCAGCCCGGACCACACGGCAAGGGCAGCGCGTGTGGCGGAACATGACAAATGCATGACCGTGCCCGTGGGGTGATTGCGGCACCGGAATGGGAAACGGGCAGAGACTTTAAAAAAAGCCGTTATTCCGGCAGGGGGGCGATCCGTATGCGCTGGCCGGTCAGACGTTCGATGTCCTTCAGGGCATGACGTTCTTCGGGCGCGCACAGGGCGACGGCCATGCCACGTCGCCCGGCCCGGGCCGTGCGGCCAATGCGATGCACATAGGATTCGGGCTGTGGCGGAATGTCATGGTTGATGACCAGGGCTATGTCGTCGATGTCGATTCCGCGCGCCATCACATCGGTTGCAACCAGCACGCCCACGCGGCCCTGCCGGAAATCACGCAGCATGCGCTCGCGTCGGGCCTGTGAATGTTCGCCATGAATGGCGATAGCCGGGGTCAGGGCTGAAATGGCGCGCGCGATACTGTCGGCTTCCTGCCGCGTGCGGACAAACACCATCACGCGCTGCATGCCGTAATGGCGCAGGCATGCCAGCGTCGCCGCCGTCTTGTGCCGCATGGGCACGAATATCGCATACTGGGCGATACGCGGGGTAGGGGCCTGTTCGGCATCCATGCTGATGCGTACGGGACGATGCAGCAGGCGGGCCGCCAGTTCGGCCATGGCCGGTGGAATGGTGGCGGAAAACAGCAGGGTCTGGTGAGGTGCGGGCAGGGCCATGGCCAGCGCCAGCATTTCTTCGGCAAAGCCGGGTTCGAGCATACGGTCGGCTTCATCAAGCACGAAGTGGCTGATGCCGGACAGGTCCAGTTCCCCACCACGCACCAGGTCGATCACGCGGCCCGGTGTGCCGACAGCAACTGCCACACCTTCCGTCAGTGTCCGGACCTGTGCGGCCCGGGGTGCGCCGCCAGTGGCCTGCAGCACGCGCAGTCCACTACCGCGCGCAAGTCCCCGGATTACGCCTGTGATCTGTCCGGCCAGTTCGCGGGTGGGCGACAGGATGATGCAGCGCACCCGGCTGTTATCTGCCGTAACGTCCGCAGCGTCTTTCGCTGGCTGCATCAGCACCGACAGGATTGGCGCTACGAAGGCGATGGTCTTGCCGCTGCCCGTGCCCGCGCGGGCTTCCACATCCCGGCCCGACAGCACCGGGGGGATGACCTCGCGCTGGATCAGGGACGGCGTGGGAAGCCCCATGCGTGTAAGGGCGGCTACCACGCGGCTGTCCAGCCCCATGCCGGAAAATGTCGGTTCTGTCTCGCTCATTGCTGCCCCATAGCGCGCCTGCGCCGCAGACAAAAGGGGCAGGGCATTGACGGCCGCGCCAATGTCCCGCCAGAAGGGCGAATGGCTGACGCAACAGGTACCGCAACCGTTATCGCAGCAGACCTTGCCGGCATGCGGTCCCAGACCTTCGGACTGGCACGCCGGGCCGGACTGGAACCGTGCCTGCATGCGCTGGTCCCCCGTGGGATATGGCGTCATGTTCCCGCCGCATGGTGGCCTGCGCCGCTACGCGCGGTAGAACCGCTTGGCCTGCCCGATGATTACCGTGAGCATCCCGTCATCAGCATCGGGGGAAGCGGCGGGGCGGTTGGCGCGGCGCTGAGGCGGCAGGGCGCGCGTGTCATACAGGTACAGAATCCACGCCTGCCGCCATCCCGGTTCGATCTTGTCATTGCCAACCGCCATGACAGGATTACCGGCCCCAATGTCATCCTGACACGTACCGCGCTGCATGGCGTCACACCGGATGTTCTGGCGCAGGCGAGGCTGGAATGGGCACCACGCCTTGCCCATCTGCCCCGTCCGCTCGTGTCGGTTCTGGTGGGTGGTGGCAACGGGCGCTTCCGGCTGGGCGCGGCGGAAGGTGCTGCTCTTGCCGTCCAACTGGCCATCATGATGCGACGCGATCGTGTGGGCATTGCCCTGACACCTTCGCGCCGCACCGATCCATCGGTCACCGCACTGCTGCAACAGGCGCTGCCGGGACCGGATGCGTGGATATGGGACCAGACCGGGCCTAACCCCTATCTGGGGTTGCTGGCCTGTGCTGATGCCATCGTGGTGACAATGGACAGCGTTTCCATGATTTCGGAGGCCGTGGCGACGACGGCGCCCGTCATGGTGGCGGCCCTGCCGGGAAAGTCGCGTCGGATCGGACAGTTTCTGGGGGACCTGACACAGGCGGGTCGTATCCGTCCGTTCGGGGGGCGACTGGATACATGGTCGGCAACGCCGCTGGATGATACCGCCATGGCGGCCCAAGCCGTGCGTGCGTGTCTGGGTCTGGGAGGATCGACGCAATAATAACGCTCCCCCATGCTGGCAGAGTGGAATAAAAGGGCATCATGCTTGGCATTCGTACCTTTGACCCGCTTACGGGCGGCAACATGGCCTACAAGGCCCTGACCCATCCACTGGCGGCGGAAAAGCTGGCGGAGTTGGCCGACCGACTGGTGGCAAACGGGCCGGTTGCGGTTTATGACCCGCACGGAATCGTGGAAACCGCGCTGGCGCTGCTGCCGGTGTCGATCAGGGTAGCCGGGCTTTACACCCATGATTCGCTTCAGGTCGGTCAGTCCTGCGCGGGAATGGTCATGCAGCCGCTGGTCGATCTGACCCAAAGTGAGGCAGCCAGTGTGTGGGCGCTGGATTTCAGTCATGCCATTATGGAATCCCGCCTGTCCGGCCTGTTGCCGGAGGGGTGCGCCCTGCATACGCTGGCATCCACCCGCCTGCCTGACAGCATGCTGTCAGTTGCACATACCTATCTCGATCCCCTTAATTTTGGCACCAATCTCGCCTTTTTCCGGGATACGGCGGATTTTTCCACCCGTCTGGTCTCGGCCAATTACTGGGCACGGTATGGGGCCGATAACGTAAGGCTGTGGCTGCGTCTGTTCAGTCAGGATGGACAGGTGCTGCATACATGGGAACAGCCGGTATCGCACGCAGGACAGGCCATCATTCTCGACAGTGCCGAAATCCGCGACCGGTTTGGCCTGCCTGAATTTACCGGCCAGTTGTTTATCCATGCACAGGGTATCGCGGGGCATGATGTCGTCAAATATGCGCTTGAAACGCGCGGACGGGGTGACAGCGCCAACAGCCTGTCCGTAACCCATGATGCCAATGCGTGGCCCGCGATGCGTTACGCCAATCTGCCCGCTCCGGCGGAGGATGAGGATGTGGTGCTATGGCTACAGAACAGTCACGCCCTGCCGGTCGCGTCCGGTAGCATGAGTCTGAACCGCATGGGTCATGACCGGCATGTGCCGTTTATGCGGCTACTCGCCCCCTATGAAACCGTTGCCGTGCATGTTCAGGATATCCTGCCAGATCTGAAATGGCCGGAGCAGATCGAATTCCGTGCTGGCGGCTACGTGGTACGGCCGCGTTATGAGATCACGCGCCGTAACCGGACCCGTATCGCGCACCTGAATGTACAGCGTGCCGACCTGCGCACCGATCCGGGTATTGAAAAGCTGGACCCGCGTTTTTTCGGGCGCGGCTATCTGCTGCCCTTTCCCGTGCCAGATCCGGCGCGTTACCGCACATTGATCCAGCCTGCCCCCATGGCTGAAAGCCTGCGGACCATGCCGGTTCGCGTGGACTGTTTCAACAGGGATGGCCGTGCAGGGGCATCGCACTTCATGGGGTGCCTGCCGCGCGATCATGCGGAGGTGCTGGATGTAAGCGCCCTGACCGGGGCGGAGGGGCATGCGGAACTGGTTTATGATTTCCGGGACGGAGGGGAAGCGGATGGCTGGCTGCATGCCCTGGTCCGTTATGAGGACCGCGAGACCGGGCATGAGGCCGAGACCAGCTTCGGTTCGCATATCTTCAATACCGTCATGACCTATCGTGGTGAGCCGCAATCCTACGTAGGCAGGCCACCGGGACTGTCCACCCGACTGTTCCTGACGGCGGCAACGACCGAGCCGTTCAGTTTCTGCACGCTGATCTATCCCGCATCGGCTTCGTGGAACCCGATGTCAGACACGTCGCTGTACCTGCATGGGGCCAACGGAAGTGTAATCGCGCAGGAAAAGATCGGCATTCCCATGTCAGGCTCCCGCACGATCTGGCCGCATGAGGTCTTTGGCATGCAGGCCATCCAGCGCGCAGGCGAAGGCGGGTATGTCCTGATCCGCGATACGACCTGTCGCCTGTTTGGCTACCATGGGCGCATGATACGGCGGGAAGGGCGTTTTTCAGTCGATCATATGTTCGGTTTCTGACACCGCAGTGTATCCATCACGAAGGACGGTCGGGATCATGCAACGGAAACGGAGGGAGAGTGTACGATGATCGTGCAGGACACCAATTATTTCTGCGATATGCCCGAAGACATGAAATATCTGCGGGACCGTAACCCGCCGCAGAATTTTCTGGAACAGAACATGATTTTCGTCCTGCCTGAGCGGTTGCGGAAATTCCGCAGGAACCTTTTTCACGTCAGGCGTACGGATTCAGATGCGACCGTGTATGCCCCGCTGTTCCGCGTGCGCTGCATAAGCGAACACGACCCCATACCGGAGGGATATGACGGACCGTTCGACGTTTTTCCCTTTTATACCAATCCGACCCGAAAACGCCGCCGGACACTGGATTACTATGTCCTGTTTCTGTTTCAGGACAAGCTTTCCTATGTCAAATGTAGCGAGGGCGTTACCCGTATTCCAGCAGGATAGACACGTCTGTAATCTGGAGCAGGACGGAAGAAAACTACGGGAATAGCACCACGGCCTGCCATGAAACGGTCGTATTACGCCATGTATGTGATGTGATAGCAGGACAGAAATCGGGCACGGAAAAACTGTCCCGTTGTGGGGTAGGTCGTTTACCAGACTGTATTTTGGGAGGGGCTGAAGCCGGATGGTGGGTGCGACAGGGATTGAACCTGTGACCCCCGCCGTGTGAAGGCGATGCTCTACCGCTGAGCTACGCACCCATCCGCTTCGGTGGGGCCTTATTAGTCCAGCAGGGCAGGGTGCGCAAGAGGGAAAAATACATCCCCGGCGCTATTTTCCACCGGGGCGGCGCATGCGATAGGCCAGTGCCTCGGCAATATGGGCGCGTTCGACATATTCGCAGGCCGCCAGATCGGCGATCGTGCGTCCCACACGTAGCAGGCGGGTAAAGCCACGGGCGGAAAGACGCATCTTTTCAGCAGCCTGAACAGCAAAATCACGCGCAGAAGTGGTTATGCGGAACGCGTCGGTCGGGGCTTCGGCATTGCGCAGTTCACCCTGCCGTTCGCGTTGTCGGTAGACCGCTTCCATTACCCTTTCAGCGACAATGGCGCTCGGTTCACCGCCGCTGATTTCCGCAATCCGGGTCAGGGGCACCGGCTCCACATGAACAGCCATGTCCAGTCTGTCCAGGAGGGGGCCGGACAGGCGGGCCTGATAATCCTCGCCACAGCGTGGCGCCTTGCGGCATTCCTGCGCCGCGTCGCCCAGATAGCCACATTTGCACGGATTCATCGCGGCAATAAGCTGGAAGCGGGCAGGGTAGGTGACATGAGCCGCCGCGCGGGCGATGGATATGGAACCGGTTTCCATGGGCTGACGCAGGATTTCCAGTGCGGAGCGGGAAAATTCTGGCAGTTCGTCCAGAAACAGCACGCCGCGATGCGCAAGGCTGACTTCGCCGGGGCGTGCGCGGGCGCCACCACCACTTAATGCAGCCGGACTGCTGGTATGGTGCGGATCACGAAATGGCGGCCTGCTGACGGGCTGGCCGTCTTTCAGCAGGCCGCCAATGCTGTGAATCCGGCTTATTTCCAGCATTTCCGTCGTCGTCAGATCAGGCAGGATACCCGGCAGGCGCGCGGCCAGCATGGATTTTCCGGCACCGGGCGGTCCCACCATCAACAGGGAATGGCAACCGGCGGCGGCGATTTCCAGTGCCCGGCGGCCTGTTTCCATGCCCCGGATATCGGCAAGGTCGGGCAGGGCGGTCATGTCCTGTTCGATACGCGATGGTAGTTCGACGGGGTCGATAACCTGCTGCCCCCGGAAGTGATTCAGCAGTTCGGGCAGGGAGCGGACGGCAAGGATATCCATGCTCTCACTGGCCCAGCGGGCCTCGACACCCTGCCTCGCGGGGCAGATCAGCCCCAGCGACAGGGCCGATGCCGCAATGGCAGCAGGTAATACGCCACACACCGGGTTTACGCCGCCATCAAGCGAAAGTTCGCCCAGCGCCGCATAACGCTGCGCCAGATCGCCCGATAACAGGCCCATGACGACCAGCAGCGCCAGTGCAATGGGAAGATCGAAATGCGATCCTTCCTTCATCAGGTTGGCGGGCACCATATTGACCACGATGCGTTTGGCGGGCAGCGCCAGTCCCATGGCGGACAGGGCTGCACGCACGCGTTCGCGCGATTCATTGACGGCCTTGTCCGGCAGTCCAACAATCAGGAAGGATGGCAGGCCCACGGACAACTGGACCTCGATCTTGACGGGAACGGCTTCGATGCCGGAAAAGGCAAAGCCACAGATGGATGCAAGCGCCGTATCAGTCATGGCGTGATGATGCCGGATCGTGAACGGGTTGGCCATGATGGAACATGGGAAACCGGCATGAAGCGCGGCGTAAACGGCCCCGCATTGCTATTTGTTGGCATAATATTTCTTATAAAACTTTTGGATGCGCAGAGAGGGAAGCCTTTCATCATGGCTGGTCGCCTGCTTCTGGTCCTGTTCACGCCGGTCATGCCTGCGCCCCGTGCCCGGCCCGTCCCATATCCTGTGCAGGTTTCTGCACAGGATATGGGACGGATGCCGTGCAACGCTGTGGCGCATGCGCCATAATAGTGACAGGACCGCAATAGTGTCGTGCTGTGGATAACCCGTGGTCAGATGTCGTGCACCATATCCAGATCGGCAAAGCGCGTGAACTCGCCCTCGAAGAACAGATGCACCGTCCCTGTGGGACCATGACGCTGTTTTTCCAGAATCAGTTCCGCGCGGTTATGCGCAAGGTCCATCTTGCGCTGCCATTCCTCCATCGCGGTCTGGTACTTGTCCTGTGAATCATAGGACGTTTCCTTGGGCTGACGCTGCTGGAGGTAGTACTGGTCGCGATAGACGAACATGACGGCATCCGCGTCCTGTTCAATCGATCCGGATTCACGCAGGTCCGACAGCATGGGGCGCTTGTCTTCCCTGCTCTCCACCTGACGTGAAAGCTGGGACAGCGCGATGACGGGAACCGACAGTTCCTTGGCCAGCGCCTTGAGCCCCTGCGTGATCATGGAAATTTCCAGCACGCGGTTTTCTGCCCTGCTTCCCACCGATGGGCGCATGAGCTGGAGGTAATCGACCACCACAAGGCTCAGCCCCTTGGTGCGGGCCAGCCGGCGGCAGCGTGTGCGCATGGCTGAAAGCGAGATGGCGGGCGTATCGTCAATATGCAGCGGCAGTTGTGCCAGTTCGCGGCTGACCTGCACGAAACGGTCGAATTCCTTCTGTCCCAGATCGCCGCGACGGATCTTTTCGCCCGATACGCTGGCCTGTTCCGACAGGATACGGGTTGCCAGCTGCTCGGCTGACATTTCAAGCGAGAAAATGGCAACCGAACCCTTGGGCTTGTCATCCTCCGGCGCATTGCGCGCTTCTTCCATCAGGGAGCGCGCGGCGGAAAAGGCGATCTTGGTGGCCAGTGCCGTCTTGCCCATGGCAGGACGCCCCGCAAGGATCAGCAGGTCCGATGGATGCAGGCCGCCGGTTTTCTTGTCCAGATCCCGCAGACCGGTCGTAAGCCCCACAACATCGCCGCTGCGGTTGAAAGCCTGCTGGGCAATGTCCAGCGCATCGGCCAATGCACGGTCAAACGACAGGAACCCGCCATCCTGCCCTTTTTCGGTGGCCAGACGGAACAGTGCTTCCTCGCTGGCGGCGATCTGGTCGGGACCGTCCAGATCGGGTCGTGCGCCAAAGGCGTTGTTGACCACGTCCTGCCCGATATCGATAAGCTGCCGCCGTATCCACGCGTCATGGATCACGCGGCCATAATCGGCGGCGTTGATGATGCCGACCATCGAAGTCAGCAGCTTGGCCAGATAGGACGTGCCCCCGACTGCGGCCAGCACGCCGGTATTTTCGAATTCGGCGCGCAGCGTGACGGGATCAGCCAGTTGCCCGGCCTCGATCCGGCGGGAAATGGCGTCATAGATGCGGCCATTGATTTCGTCGGCGAAATGCGCGCCGGTCAGGAAGTCCGAAACACGGTCATAGGCGCGGTTATTGGTCAGTAACGCGCCCAGCAATGCCTGTTCCGCCTGCACATTGGCGGGCGGAAGACGCTGGGAAACACCGAGGAGCGAGTCCTTTTGCCGGGACTCTTCGGAGGGGGGATGCTGGATTGTATTCACCCCCCTACCCTACCCGATCCGGCAAGGCGTGCGGAAGGGGTGATTGTATGTCCGTGCCCGTCAGGCCTGACCCGGCATGGCGCGGTGCAGGATGTCGCGGCCGATGCGGGTAAAGTTCGTATGGCTGAAATGTTCACGCACATACGCCCGCGCATTGCAGCCTGTGGCATGCAGTTCCGCCGGACGGGACAGGACACGGGCCATGCATTCGGCCAGGGCTGCCGCATCACGGGGCGGGACTTTCCATCCTGTCCGACCTTCCTGCAGCGAATGGTTGAGTTCACCCACCGCGGTGCCGATAACCGGCAGGCCGGCCTGCATGGCGTCATGCACCGCAACGCAGAATCCTTCCCAGTGGGAAGGCTGGACATACAGGTGCTGGGTAGCAAGAAAATCCGGCACATCATGCACGAAATCATGCAGGTGCAGGTTGTCCAGCCCAAGGGCGCGCTTTTTCGTCTCCAGCCGTTCACGTTCCTTGCCGCGCCCGCATATCGTGACTTCGAAAGCGGGAAGGTCGCGCCCACGCAGCATGACCAGGGCGTCGATCAGTTCATCATAGCCTTTTTCGGGAGAAAAACGGCCCAGCGATGCAATGCGGATGACTTCCCCCGGTTGCCAGGGCGCGGCCTGCGGCACATCCGTCCTTACGCAGAATATGGGCCAGCATGCCATCCGCGCATCGGGGAGATCGAGGCGCTGCCGGGTGACTTCGGTCACGTATTCCGAATCCCCTACCCATATGCGTGGCGTGTTGCGCAGGGCGCGCAGCAGGCGAAGATTTCCCGCCTTGAGAAAGGCCGAATGCTGCCAGCTCACAACGGGTTTGCGCTCAAGGATACCGATCAGTGCGCCCATGGCCGTGGAGCGTGTGAGTGATGTCCAGATCAGGTCCGGCTGCCACGCCCGCAGGGCGCGACGCAGCCACAGGAACATCCGTATCGGCTGTTTTTCACCATACGGGCAGATGCAGTATTCCAGCCCGGCTTTTTCGCACAGGGGAATGGCCAACCCGTCCCTGCGGGCCAGTGCGAAGACCTTTACCGTATGTCCGGCCTCACGGAATACCGAAGTGATCGCCGGTACCGGGAACGCTGCCCCTCCTCCTTCGAGGGAATTGATGACGTAGGCAATGCGCATGGCCTGTACCGTATCCTGCCTGACAGTTGTTCTGAACTGAGGGCCTAGTTACCAACATGAACCTTCCGGGGCTACCTCATGTTCCGCGCATATAATGCCTGGATGCGCGGAAATGGCCGTTCTGTGTCATTTCATCACGGCATGTGAGCCTGCCGGGCGTCAGAACCGCAGCCTGCACGGGTTGTCGGGTGCCTGTTTTCTTATTAGGCGTCGGGGATACTTTCCTTGGAAAATGGCTATGACCGCACTCAACAACCAGTCCCTGCCCCATCTCCCGCCCGAGATCGTGGTACCCGCCTATGATCGCAGCCGGGTAAAACCGGGCATTGCGCATATCAGCGTGGGTAATTTCCATCGTGCCCATCAGGCGGTCTATATGGATCGCGTGCTGGCGCGTCCCGGTCAGGAAGGCTGGGGAATTCTGGGTATCGGCCTTATGGAAAACCCGCATGAGGCCCAGAAAGCCACGGACATGGAAGCGCAGGACTGTCTGTATTCCCTGACCGAGTGCGCGCCCGACGCCCCGAATGTGGTGCGTGTGATCGGTTCCATTACCGAATACATGTATGCACCGGCCGATCGGGTTGCCACCATCGCCCGCCTGGCTGATCCCGCCATCCGTATCGTCAGCATGACCGTCACCGAAGGCGGATATTATGTTGATGAGAACGGTGTTTTCCCCATTGATCATCCGCTTATCGCCGAAGATCTGAAGCGTGAGGTGCCGCACACGATATTTGGCCTGCTGACCGAGGCCCTGCGCCAGCGGCGTGAAAGTGGTGCTGGTCCGTTCACCATCCTCTCATGTGACAATCTGCCCCAGAACGGTCATGTGGCGCGTGCCGCCTTTCTTGGCTGGGCGCGGGCGCGTGATGCGGGACTGGCCGGGTGGATTGAGGAAAATGTCACCTTCCCCTGCACCATGGTGGACCGTATTACGCCCGCCGTGCACCCGGAGGATGTGAAGCGCCTTGATGCCGAAAGCGGGCTGGATGACCGGATTCCCGTATTCTGCGAGGATTTCATCCAGTGGGTCGTTGAAGACAAATTCTGTGCGGGACGCCCCGAACTGGATGCCGTGGGTGTGCAGTTCACCGATGATGTCCAGCCATATGAGGCGGTCAAGCTGCATATGCTCAATGCCTCCCATTCCCTGCTTGGCCTGTCAGGTGTGCTGTCCGGCTACCGCTTCGTCAGCGAGATCATGCAGGATCTGCATGAGGTGACTCTGGTCGAACAGTATCTTGCCTTTGATGCTGAACCACTGCTGCATGCCCCGCCGGGCATGGCGCTGACCG
The DNA here is from genome assembly GCF_003207825.1 of Komagataeibacter saccharivorans. Classification (GTDB taxonomy): domain Bacteria; phylum Pseudomonadota; class Alphaproteobacteria; order Acetobacterales; family Acetobacteraceae; genus Komagataeibacter; species Komagataeibacter saccharivorans. The sequence continues at coordinate 12,174 of NZ_NKTY01000012.1, forward strand.
ACTATGGCAGGCGTCTGCTGCGTCGTTTCCGCAACAAGGCCATCAGCGACCAGTTGCTGCGCATCGCGTCCGACAGCACGTCCAAGCTGGCCATGTTCGTCAGGAGTACGGCCATGGGTGTTATCGCGCACAGGCGCCCGGTCGAGCGCATTGCGTTCGTGGTGGCCTGTTATGCCGAATATCTGCGCGGACATGATGACAGGGGTGAAACCTATGCCATCGTCGAACCGCACCTGACGGATGATGATAAGGTCAAGGCCGCCTCCAGCCGACTGGAAGATGCGCTGGACATGACAGCCTTTGCTGGCTGGGACCTGCGGGACAGCAGCGTTTTCGTGGAGCGTTATCTGGCCCTGCGCCAGTCAATCCGCGACAGGGGCACGCGTGCAACCCTTGGGCAGGTCATCGCATAACGGGGTCTGACCCTATGGGCTGGCGGAGTATATAAAAATCCCTGCCAGCCCCGCTTTTACGCGGCGTGGCGCTGTTCGGGTACCTGGTTTTTCATGAAATCGGAAATGGCCTGCGCCGCGCGTTGCGAAGCCCCAAGCAGTGGGGTGCCAAAGGTTTCCCGAAACAGCTTTTCCTGTAATGGCCTGTACAGGGCGTGACGCGCCTGTGCCCGCGCCACGGCCGGCATGATATCCGCCGGGTCCTCCACCACGTCCCCCAGCGTCCAGTGCAGGAAATAGGGGTCATCGCGCCATTTGAGTTTTCCGGGATTAAGGAAAATGCACGGACGCGGTTCGGCCAGGAATTCATACACCTGACTGCTGACATCCCCGATATAAAGGGCCGCCTGCGATGTGTAGGTCATGTCCAGCATGGCTGGTGAACCGGTATCGACAAGAATGTCCTGACTGGCCTGCCGTTCCAGCAGGTGGGCCTTCACCCCGAATCCCTTGTGGAAAATCTTGATATGCGGGGCCACGACCAGATTGTAGAGGGTCTGGTCCCTGAAACCCTGCAGGACCGTGCGCATGCACGCGGAATAGGATGTAAGGTTTCGCTGGTAATGCGGGTTGTACAGCGCAAAAGGCTTCCCGTTGGGGAAAAGAGGCTGTTCTTCGTGCCGTATGGCTTCAAAAACATCGAATTTGGGATAGCCGACCACATTATAATGGCCGGGGCGGATGATGCCGTTCTGCAGGAAGTAGGCCTCGACTTTCGGGCCGGGTAGCAGGGCAAGGTCAAAATCGTGCACCAGATGGTCATCATTGACGTATCTGTCGCCTGCGCCATGCATCAGCAATACAAGGCGTGGCCGGGTCAGGCCCATTTCCTTTAATATGCCTGCCGTATATTCCGTGGCGACAACGACATCGTACTGGTTCAGTTCCCCAATATTTTCTCGCAGTACCCGCAGGCGTTCCTGATCCAGTCGTTTCGCAGTTTTAAGCAGGCGTGTTTTCCATGAACGGTACAGCGGACGCAGTGGTGGCGCGGGTGCGTGCATGGCCTTGCGAATGCGTGCAAGGTGCTGAACTGTTTCTGGAAAACTGTAGTATTCTGTTACATCACAGCCGGGAATGACAGAAAGCGCACTGGCGACTGACGCGGCATGATAGCACTGGTAAGGTTCTGCTATGTAAATAAAAGCAATTTTCATAATTTTGTATTTATCGTTCCGCGCGTGATGCCGAATTTCTACATAATGTATTTTCTAGTCTTTGGCTGATCGGTCAATCAAGGGGAAATTCCTGCCTGCTGGCGGTTATCCGGTATATCCGCGCTGTGTATGGGGCGAATATAGCGGTGGCGCATAGCGTGTCAAAACACGGGGGTCAGGGCATGCCGTCGTCCCTGCTTCCGGCTCTGTCCGGGGCGGAAGACGGGCGAAAAAAGGGCTGTCGCACATTTTATTCATAAGGTTGGACTTGACCTTACGGTCTGTCTTAACGTTCTTTCATGTCAGAATGTTCGTACTGTATCACGGTAATCAGGAAAACTTATGAATAGCCTTATGCGCTCGGCTCCCCTTCTCGCTGCGGCCATAGCCGTCTGCGCCCTGTCAGGTCTGTACCTGCTGGGTGGCGGGCTGTGGCTGTGTCTTATCGGCGGTTCCGCCTATTATGCCATTGCGGGCCTCATGCTGCTTGGTACGGCGTTCCTGCTGTACCGACGACGGGCCTCGGCGCTGGTGGTTTACGCGGCCCTTCTGCTTGGTACGATGGTATGGGCCGTGCATGAGGCCGGGCTTGATTTCTGGGCGCTGGCGCCGCGTGGGGATATTCTGGTGCCCATCGGTATCGTGCTGGCCCTGCCATGGGTCTCGCGCCATCTGGAACCGGCAGGGCCTGCTACCCGTATGCCGCTGCTGGGCGCCATCGGGGCGGCTGTGATCGTGGTTGGTATCGCCATGACCCGTGATCCGCAGGACATAGCGGGCAACCTGCCGCCGGTAGCACAGAACGCGCCGGAACCCGGTGACGCCGGTCAGATGCCCGATGGCGACTGGCAGGCTTATGGCCGCACCCAGTTCGGTGACCGTTTCTCGCCGCTGAAACAGGTCAATGCGGGCAATGTCAGCAAGCTGAAGGTTGCGTGGACCTTCCGCACGGGCGACGTGCGCAGGCCCAATGACCCCGGTGAGATTACCGATGAGGTCACACCCATCAAGATCCGCGATACGCTTTACCTGTGTTCCCCCCACCAGATCCTGTTTGCCCTTGATGCAAAGACCGGCAGGCAGCGGTGGAAGTTCGATCCGCAGATCGAATACAACCGCACCTTCCAGCATCTGACCTGCCGTGGCGTTTCCTACCATGAAACCCGGGCTGGTGCGCTGACGACGGATGGCGCCCCTGCTCCCACCGAATGCGCGCAGCGCATCCTCCTGCCCACCAATGACGGCCGTCTTTTCGCGCTTGATGCCGGGACTGGTGCGCTGTGCACGGGTTTTGGCCAGAACGGCGTGGTGGACCTGAAGCAGGGCATGACTGTCCGCACGGCGGGTTTTTACGAACCGACATCCCCGCCGGTCGTGACCGATACGACGGTGATTGTGTCCGGTGCGGTGACCGACAACTATTCCACGCATGAACCGTCCGGTGTCACCCGTGGGTTCGATGTCTATACCGGCGCGCTGAAATGGGCGTTCGACCCCGGCAATCCCGACCCGAACGAGATGCCGTCCGAACACCACAGCTTCGTGCCCAATTCCCCCAATTCGTGGATCACGGCTTCCTATGACGCGAAGCTCGATCTGGTCTATATCCCCATGGGCGTGCAGACGCCGGACATCTGGGGCGGTAACCGCAATGCGGACGCCGAGCGGTATGCGAGTGCGATCGTTGCGCTGAACGCCACCACGGGCAAGCTGGCCTGGAGCTACCAGACCGTCCATCACGACCTGTGGGACATGGACGTTCCCGCGCAGCCGAGCCTTGTGGATATCCGCAACGCGGATGGCGAGGTCATTCCCACCCTGTATGCCCCGGCCAAGACGGGCAATATTTTCGTGCTCGACCGGCGTAATGGCCATCTGGTCGTTCCCGCCCCCGAAACCCGCGTGCCGCAGGGTGCTGCACCGGGCGACCACCTTTCGCCCACGCAGCCCTTCTCCGAGCTTACGTTCCGCCCCAAGAAGAACCTGACGGATGCGGATATGTGGGGTGGCACGATGTATGACCAGCTCATCTGCCGTATCATGTTCCATCGCCTGCGCTATGAAGGTCCGTTCACGCCGCCTTCACTGCAGGGCACGCTGGTATTCCCGGGCAATCTGGGCATGTTTGAATGGGGTGGCCTTGCGGTCGATCCCGAGCGTCAGATCGCGATTGCCAATCCCATCGCCATTCCGTTCGTCTCCCACCTGATCCCGCGCGGTCCCAACAACCCGGCGACGCCGGACAAATCCCTGCCGTCCGGTAGCGAAAGCGGTGTGCAGCCGCAGTTCGGCACCCCCTATGGCGTTGACCTGCACCCGTTCCTGTCTCCCTTCGGCCTGCCGTGCAAGCAGCCTGCATGGGGCTACATGTCGGGTATCGACCTGCGCACCAACAAGATCGTGTGGAAGCATCGCAACGGCACGATCCGTGACAGCGCGCCCCTGCCGCTGCCCATCAAGATGGGCGTGCCCAGCCTTGGCGGCCCGCTGACCACCGCAGGCGGCGTGGCGTTCCTGACCTCGACGCTGGATTATTACATCCGCGCCTATGACGTCACGACCGGACAGCAGTTGTGGCAGGACCGCCTGCCCGCCGGTGGCCAGTCCACCCCCATGACATACGCGGTGGACGGCAGGCAGTTCATCGTAACCGCCGATGGTGGCCACGGCTCCTTCGGCACCAAAATGGGTGACTACATCGTCGCCTACAGCCTGCCCGACCAGAACTGAGCAGACTGAGCGGGGAAGGATTTTTTCCTTCCCCGCATTGACATTCCCGCCCACATATATATTCATCCGTATATAGACGTTGTTCTGACAGGCCCCCGCAGCCCCGGTTATTCAGGGTTTTGCGGTGGGTTATCCGTATTCAATGTAAAATTGAATAAGTCTTATCATCGCTTTCATCTTACGTGCGCCCGAACGGCTTGATTAGGAAACAGTAATACTGAGTTTCCGCCGTGGCGCCGATGTTCCCGCACATCCGGCAGTTCCGGTGCTTCGGGGGCGGGCAACGACGCGCCGCCTCCTGTGTTTCCTGCCATACCGGCACCGGAACCGGGCGGATGATACGGGGTGATTTGATGACTTTCACAACCGCGAGAACATCGTGATTAAACGTATTGCAGCAGCGATTGTGGGGATCGGTGTCGCCGGCGGCGTCGGGTTCCTTGCCTATGCGTGGTATCCGGCGATTGCGCCGGTCGCACCGCCTCCTCCTTCCTCTTTCACGGCCGCGCAGATCGAACATGGGCGCGTGCTGGCCGCGGGCGGCTACTGTGCGGAATGTCATACCCGCACGGATGGCAAGCGTGGCATCGAACTGGCTGGCGACTACAAGATGGACACGCCGTTTGGCGCCATCTTCTCGTCCAACATCACGCCTGATCCCGAAACGGGTATCGGCCGCTGGTCGGAAGCCGCCTTCAAGCGCGCCATGCGCAAGGGTATCTCCCGCGATGGCACGCAGCTTTTCCCCGCCTTCCCGTTCGATCACTTCACGCACATGACGGATCAGGACATCGATGATGTCTATGCCTTCCTCATGACCCGCCAGCCGATCCATTCGGTCAAGCGTGACAATACGGTCGGCTTCCCCTTCAACATCCGTCTGGAGCAGGCGGGCTGGAAACTCCTGTTCCTGCATGAAGGGCCGCTGAAGAACGACACGACGCATGATGCCGAGTGGAACCGTGGCGCCTATCTGGCCGAAGGGCTGAGCCACTGTTCCGCCTGCCACACCCCGCGTAACGCCATGGGCGCGGAAAAGAGCAGCGCACCCTATGATGGCGCGCCGGTCGATAACTGGATTGCGCCCCCGCTTAACGAACACAACCCGACCCCCGTTGTCTGGACGGAGGACGAGTTCTTCAAATACCTGCGCTTTGGCTCCGCCCCGCTGCATGGCAGCGCCGCTGGTCCCATGTCGCCCGTCGTGCATGGCGGCCTGAGCGAAATGCCGGAATCCGATGTGCATGCGATCGCACATTACCTGGCCGAGATCGATCATGCGTCCAGCCGCGTAAGCCAGGACCCGAAGGCCATCGCGTGGGCCATGAGCGCCTCCATGAAGGACCTGGTGGGACCGCAGACCAACCCGAACGCGCGGCTTTATGCCGGTGCGTGCGCCGCCTGCCACGCCAATGCTGGCCCGCAGCCGGTTGAAGGCCGCCCGGACCTCGCGCTGAACAATGCGCTGTGGCTGGATGAGCCGACCAACCTGTTCCAGGTCATCCTGCGCGGTATCGGCACGACAGAAGGCATCTCCACCGTTTCCATGCCCAGTTTCTACCATTCCTTCTCAGATGCGGATCTGGCCCGTCTGGCAGCCTATCTGCGTGCGACGCGCACGACCCTGCCGCCGTGGACCGATCTGGAAAAGAAGGCGGCCGAGGTTCGCAAGACCCTGCCGGCTTCCCCTGTCGCGTCGTCCCATTGAGCTGAAAGACGGAGCTAGAACATGACGACCTTTCGCCTCAATGGACGGGACGTAACCGTTGACGTGCCGGATGATACCCCCCTGCTGTGGGTTATCCGTGACGAAGTTGGCCTGACCGGAACGAAATTCGGCTGCGGTATCGGTATGTGTGGTGCGTGCACCATCCATATCGGTGGCCGGGCCACCCGTTCGTGCGTGACCCCTGTCAGCGCCGCAGAAGGTGCTGACATCACCACCATCGAAGGTGTTGACCCGGAGGGAAACCATCCGGTGCAGCAGGCATGGCGTGACATTCAGGTGCCGCAGTGCGGGTACTGCCAGTCCGGCCAGATCATGCAGGCGATCAGCCTGCTGAAGGATTATCCCTCCCCCACGGATGAGGAAATCGACGCTGTCATGGCGGGCAGCCTGTGCCGTTGCATGACCTATATCCGTATCCGGGAGGCCATCAAGAAGGCCGCGGCCAACGCACGCGGAGATTCATCAAATGGGTAGATTAAACCGCTTCCGCCTGGGTCGGGACGGTCGCCGTGAGCAGACTTCCCTGTCGCGTCGTGGCTTCCTTGTCACCTCGCTTGGCGCTGGTGTCATGTTCGGCTTTGCGCGTCCGGCTGCCGCCAACCAGATTTTTCCGCTCGACAAGGCCCTTCCCGGTGATGGCGCGTTCGAGCCGACCATCTGGTGCTCCATTGCGCCCGATGGTGAAATCACCGTCAACATCATCCGCGCCGAAATGGGGCAGCACATCGGCACGGCGCTGGCGCGTATCATCGCCGATGAGATGGAAGCCGACTGGAGCAAGGTCCGCATCAACTACGTGGACACGGACCCCAAATGGGGCCTGATGGTCACGGGTGGTAGCTGGTCGGTATGGATGACGTGGGATGTCTTCCGTCAGGCCGGTGCCGCAACCCGTACGGCGCTGGTTGAAGAAGCCGCGCGCCTGCTGGGCACGACGCCGGACAAATGCACCGTTGCCAACAGCATTGTCAGCGCGGGTACCAGGCAGATCAGCTTTGGCGATATCGTGGCCAAGGGGCATCCGTCCCATTCCTTCACGCCTGAAGAAATGGCCAAGCTGCCGCTCAAGCCCGCCAGTGCCCACAAGCTGATCGGCAATGCGGAACTCAAGGCGCTGGACATTCCGTCCAAGACCAACGGGACCGCCATCTACGGTATCGACGCGAAGATGGAGGGCATGGTGTATGCCCGTCCCAAGATGCCGCCGACGCGTTATGGATCGAAGGTCCGTTCGGTTGATGACAGCGAAGCCCGCAAGATCAAGGGTTATGTCCGCTACCTGCTGATCGATGATCCGTCCGAAGTCGTGCAGGGCTGGGTCGTGGTGCTGGCCAGCACCTATACCGCCGCCATCCGTGCCGCCGATGCGCTGAAGGTTGACTGGACCCCCGGTGAGACGATCCATACGTCAGAACGTGACATTCAGGACCGTGGCCGCGCGCTGATCAACAACAAGGAAGGTGGCGTTTACGTCTTCAATGACGATGGCGTGGATCAGGCCTTCTCTGGCGCGCATGCGGTCATGGATCAGGAATATACCTGTGCGTCCGTGCTGCATTACCAGCTTGAGCCGACCAATGCGCTGGCCTTTGAAAAGGACGGCGTTTACGAAATCCATGCCGGCAACCAGTGGCAGAGCCTGATCCTGCCCACGCTGGCCAAGTCGCTTCAGGTTCCCGAAAGCAAGGTCATCCTGCGCAGCTATCTGCTGGGTGGCGGTTTCGGTCGCAGGCTTAACGGTGACTACATGATCCCTGCCGCCCTTGCGTCCAAGGCGCTGGGTGGCAAGCCGGTCAAGCTGATCCTGACGCGCTCGGACGACATGCAGTTCGATTCCTTCCGCTCGCCGTCCGTGCAGCGTGTTCGCATGGCTTTCGATGGCAGCGACAGGATTACTGCCATGGATTATCAGGCGGCTGCGGGCTGGCCGACGGGCGTGATGGCTGCTGCCTTCATGGAAAAGGGCGTGGACGACAAGCCCTATGACCAGTTTGCCATCGCCGGTGGTGACCACTGGTACGAAGTCGGTGCGTTCCGTGTCCGTGCGCTGCGTAACGACCTTGCTGAAAAGACTTTCCGTCCCGGCTGGCTGCGTTCGGTCAGCCCCGGCTGGACCAGTTGGGGTATCGAGTGCTTCCTTGATGAGGTCGCGCACCGCCAGAAAAAGGACCCGGCACAGTTCCGTCTTGAACTGCTGACGGCGCAGGGCCGTAACAAGGGACAGGCCCCGGATTCCGTGGGCGGCGCGCTGCGTCAGGCCGCAGTCGTGCGGCGGCTTATGGAAAAGGTGAACTGGGGCAAGACAACCCTGCCCAAGGACACCGCCATGGGGATCGCCACTACGGCGGGTCAGGAACGTGGCATGCCGACATGGATCGCATGTTGCGCACAGGTTCATGTGGACCGTAGCACCGGCGTGGTCCGCTGTGAAAAGCTGACGATCGTGGTTGATGCGGGCACGGTGGTCGATCCCGATGGTGCGAAAGCCCAGACGGAGGGTGCAGCACTGTGGGGCCTGAGCATGGTTCTGTTTGAAAATACGGAAATCGTGAACGGCCTGCCGGTTGACCGGAACCTGAACACCTATACCCCGCTGCGTATTGCCGATACGCCGGAAATGGACATCGAGTTCCTGCCCAGCACCGAGAAGCCCATGGGTCTTGGCGAACCGGGCACCACGGTGGTCGGTCCTGCGATCGGTAACGCCATCTTCAATGCGGTGGGCGTACGCCTGCGGCATATGCCGGTCCGTCCGGCGGATGTGCTGCGCGGTCTGCAGAACACCTGAACGTTCATCCATTGAACGTAAAAACCCGGCATGCCATGCGGTATGCCGGGTTTTTTATTGGGGGAAAGCCTGCCGTCAGCTTTCGGGACGCATGCCAAGGCTTGCTGCCAGTATGGCCAGAAAACAGATTTCGCTCAGGCAGATGACGAACCACTGCACCGTCATGTAACCACGCGGCATGGCCCCGCGCCGCCATGCCATGCGTTCGGCCACGGCTGTCGCGCCAAAGCCCGCGATCAGGATCAGCAGCCCCGCCAGTTCATGTACCGTGGCCGCGCATAGCCCGATCCAACCGATCAGGGCGGGTACCCCACCCAGCATAAGCCGCAGGTTGGTCTGCTGCCCCGTCCCACCGGCGGGGATGATGTCAGGCCGTTCCAGCGCCAGTCCCCAGTGTACGGCCCCCATGAAGGACAGCATGACCGCGCCATAACCCACCGCCGCCGTCAGCAGGCGGGGGGTGTGGTCGGGTGTAAGGAACACGATGGCGCAGGTGCAGCCGATCAGTGGCAGCAGGCTTGCCAGGGCGGTGACTATGGCAAGTATCGGCAGGCGTTTCACGGCAGCATTCTCCCAGCTATGATTTTGTTGTGCATAGCGCACTCTGGCATGATGCGCGGCATCTGTTATCGTGGGGCAGGATATGCGTGCCGGTGGCATGCGCTGTCCCCATAATGTCAAATCTGAGGAAACAGATATCATGAGCGCCATTATCGATATCATCGCCCGTGAAATACTCGACAGTCGTGGCAATCCCACCATCGAGGTGGATGTGGAACTGGAGTCGGGTGCGAAAGGCCGTGCGGCTGTCCCCTCGGGCGCGTCGACCGGCGCGCATGAAGCCGTCGAACTGCGCGATGGCGACCCGAAGCGCTTCGGTGGCAAGGGTGTGCTGAAGGCCGCCGCCCATGTCGAACAGGAAATCCTTGAAGCCCTGCAGGGTGTGGAATCGTCCGATCAGGTCGCCATTGACGAAGCCATGATCGATCTGGACGGCACGCCGAACAAGTCCCGGCTTGGTGCGAACGCGATTCTGGGCGTTTCGCTGGCGGTGGCCAAGGCCTCGGCTGAGGAACTGCGCGTTCCGCTGTACCGCTATGTGGGCGGTGTGTATGCCCGGACCCTGCCGGTGCCGATGATGAACATCATCAATGGCGGTGAGCATGCCGACAATCCGATCGACATTCAGGAATTCATGATCCAGCCCATTGGCGCGCCCACCGTTACGGACGCCATCCGCATGGGATCGGAAATCTTCGCACAGCTTAAGAAGAGCCTGTCCGGTGCGGGTTACAACACCAACGTCGGTGATGAAGGCGGGTTCGCCCCTGCCCTGAAATCCGCTGATGAGGCGCTGAGCTTCATGATGCGCGCGGTCGAGGCTGCGGGCTATCGCCCCGGAGAGGACGTGACCTTCGCGCTGGATTGCGCTGCGACCGAGTTTTACAAGAATGGCCGTTACGAACTGAAGGGCGAAGACAAAAGCCTGGATGCAGCCGGTATGATCGCGTATCTGGCCGATCTGGCCGCGCGCTACCCGATCATCTCGATCGAGGATGGTCTTGCAGAAGATGACTGGGAAGGCTGGGCGGAACTGACCGCCAATCTTGGCCACAAGCTGCAACTGGTTGGCGATGACCTGTTCGTGACCAACCCCGACCGCCTGCGCCGGGGTATCAAGGCCGGGGTTGCGAACTCCCTGCTGGTCAAGGTCAATCAGATCGGCACGCTGAGCGAGACGCTGGAAGCAGTGCAACTGGCCCAGCACGCAGGTTACACCGCCGTGATGAGCCATCGTTCGGGTGAAACGGAAGACAGCACCATTGCCGATCTGGCGGTCGCCACAAATTGTGGGCAGATCAAGACCGGCTCGCTTTCCCGTTCCGACCGGACCGCGAAATACAATCAGCTTATCCGTATCGAGAATGAACTCTCCCTCGCTGCCCGTTACGCGGGGCGTACGATCCTGAAGAACGGGTGACATGGTGCGCCGGACGGGTTAAGCCCGTCCGGTTACACGAGATGTGATGCGATATTGAAGCTGACCGGGGGAACGAGATGCAGGTGGTCAAGATTGTTAGGCGTGTAATCAGGGCCACGATTCCCCCTGCCCTGTTTATCGGGCTTACGGCATATTTTGGCTGGAACGTCATGCGCGGCGAACATGGCCTGCACAGCTATGCCGCACAGTTGCATCTACTTGATGAAGCCCGCTCCGCCCAGCACGATGCCAAGGCCGAACAGGAAGTCTGGCTGCGGCGCGTGCGCGGGCTGAAGGAAGGCGCGCTGGATGTCGATCTTCTGGATGAACGTGCGCGCACCATGCAGAACCTTGCCCGGCAGGACGAAATTGTCGTGCCCTACGGGGAACATAACCACCTGTACTGACATGGCCCGCACATGACATGCAGGCATGAAAAAACCCCGGTCGTTTCCGCCGGGGTTTTTTCGTTTCCGCCGGAGCGGAAGATTATTTGATCTTCGCTTCGCGGAAGGCCACGTGCTTGCGCGCAACGGGATCGTATTTGCGCATTTCCATCTTGCCGGTCTGGGCACGGGCGTTCTTCTTGGTCACGTAGAAGTAGCCGGTGTCCGCCGTGGAAACGAGCTTGATTTGAATCGTGTTGGTCTTGGCCATGATATCCTCAGCACTGCTCCGCCGCTGCTGGAACATTCAGGTGCAGCAGTGGTTCAAGTTGGCGGAAAATGCGCATACACAAGGCTGAGGTCAAGCTCTAAGACCAATATTTCTGTTTAAATTCGCCCTAGACGGGTAAAAAAGGAGTGCAGTGCACGATGTTGAGCGTCTCCGAAGCGCGTGAACGGATTCTTCAGGGGATATCTCCCCTCCCGGCGGAGGTCGTGGCCCTGACCGATGCGTGTGGACGCGTAAGTGCTGCCCCGCTGGCCGCGCGCCTGTCCAATCCGCCAGCCGATGTATCCGCCATGGATGGCTATGCCGTGCGCGCTGCCGATCTTTCCACCGGCGGGGCGACGCTTGAATGTGTCGCCGAAGCGCCCGCCGGGCATCCCGTAGCCACCACGATCGGTCAGGGCCAGTGTGCCCGTATATTCACCGGCAGCGTCATGCCCGCAGGGACGGATGCCGTGCTGATACAGGAAAATGCACAGGTGGATGGGCGTGCTGTCACGACCGGGCATGTTATCGCGCCGGGGACGTTCGTGCGGTGCAGGGGGCAGGATTTCGCGCAGGGGCAGGTTGTCATTCCCGCCGGACGCAGGCTGTCCGCACGTGATATCGGCCTTGCCGCGGCGGCAAACCATCCCTGGGTGGAGGTCACACGCCGCCCCCGCGTGGCCATTGCCGCCACGGGGGATGAACTGCTGCTGCCCGGCAGCACGCTTGCAGCAGGCCAGATTGCCAATTCCAGCACCCCCATGCTGGCCGCCCTGCTGCGTCAGGCCGGTGCCGAGCCGGTCATGCTGCCCGTGCTGCGGGATAATATGAGCGACCTTGCGACACTTGAGCGGATGGTGGATGGCGTGGATATGCTCATAACCACCGGGGGCGCCAGCGTCGGCAGTCACGATCTGGTGCGTCGGGGGCTGGAACAGGTCGGGCTGAAAACCGATTTCTGGAAAATTGCCATGCGGCCGGGTCGCCCGCTCATGTCCGGTCATCTGGGGCGCCTGCCTTTCATCGGCCTGCCGGGCAATCCGGTGGCCGCGTTCGTCTGTACCGTCGTGTTCGTCCTGCCTGCCCTGCGGCGCATGGCCGGGCTGGACAATGCGGTTGAGCCGCCACAGCGTGCGGTTCTGGGCGTTGATCTGCCGGAAAATGACTGGCGCATGGATTTCCTGCGCAGCAGCCTGACACATGATGGGCAGGGCCAGCAGATCGCCACCCCTTTTCCCGTTCAGGATTCAGCCATGCTGCACATACTGGCCGACAGTCAGGCGCTGGTGCTGCGCGCGCCGCACGCGCCGCCTGCCCGGGCGGGTGATATGTGCGAGATCATCCGCATTGATCAGGGGCTGTAACAGGCGGGATCGCAGTTGACGGAGCGGATGGAACCAATATAGAACATGGAAACAGGTTTTTGGTTTGTTCCAGCTTCTTCCCGCCCTGAAACGCGCCCACGGCAAAAGGACATGTGGCATGCTCACGAAAAAACAACATGAGCTTTTGCTGTTTATTGACGGCCATTTGCGCAGGACGGGATTCTCGCCCTCCTTCGATGAAATGAAGGATGCGCTTGGCCTGCGTTCCAAATCGGGTATCCACCGCCTGATTTCAGCGCTGGAGGAACGAGGGTTCCTCCACCGCAGGCATCATCGTGCCCGGGCGCTGGAAATCCTGCGCCTGCCGGATATCGAGCCGCCGCCGGTCCGTAAGCCGGTCGACCCGCCCGCACCCGGCCCGGCGGTGCCATCTGCCGCAGTCATCGCAGGCATGGTTGAACTGCCCTTTGTCGGACGGATCGCGGCAGGCAACCCGATCGAAGCCATCAACGCCAGTACAACCCATATCGCTGTGCCTGCCAGCCTTATGAGCAAGGCTAGCGACCATTACGCGCTGGAGGTGACCGGGGATTCGATGGAGGACGCGGGAATACTCGATGGCGATACGGTCATCATCCGCGCACAGGCACAGGCCAGTGACGGCCAGATTGCCGTGGCCCTGATCGATGGGGAGGAAGTGACCCTCAAACGGGTGCGGCATCAGGGTGATGAAATTGCGTTGATCCCGGCCAACACCCGCTATGAGACACGGACCCTGCCTGCCAGTCGTGTCAGCATACAGGGTACCCTTGCGGGTCTTATGCGACGTTACTGAACACTGCCCGTCACGTCAGTCCACGATGGTATATGGGTGGCCAGTTGTCTTACCGCATCTGGCCCCATGGGATCGGTTGGGGGCAGTTCTGCCAGAATACGCACTCGCCCATGGCGTTCGATGGCATTACGGCCAATCGGTTCGGGTGGCCCGTTCAGGATTACGCCCAGTACGCGCACTCCGCGTGCCCGTAGTGCTGCGAGACTGAGCAGTGTGTGATTGATCGTGCCAAGCTGGCTGCGGGCCACCAGCACCACAGGCAGCGCAAGACGGACCATAAGGTCGATCATCAGGTAATTGTCGGCAATGGGTACGAACACGCCCCCTGCCCCTTCAACCACCAGCGGCCCACGGGCGGCGTCATGGGGGGGCAACCCTATGTCGGCCGGATTGATGCGGGTATGGGCCTGCCGTGCTGCATCTTCCGGGGAAAGAGAAGCACCGAACGTGGCCGCAGGCGGGTACAACCGCGCCGTGTCGATACCGGACAGGGCACGTATGGTCGTACTGTCTGATGGGGCATCATCCGTGCCGCTTTGCAGGGGCTTCCAGTAGGCGGCACCCCATGCCCGCACCAGTGTGGCGGCGGTAACGGTCTTGCCCACATCCGTATCCGTACCGGTTACGAATACACCCGGCCACAGGGCACGTCGGAACTGTCCGTAAGCGATATGATACGAAACGGCGAAGGGATCATTGCTGTGCGCCGCTGCCAGAACGCGGCGTAGCTGACTACCCGTTGCCGGTGGATGATCGGTATAGCTGGCCCCGATGGCCGCCAGTTCACGCACGAATTCCAGTGGTGATGCGGGGCTATCCACTATTTCCGCTTCCTGCCAAAGCCCTGCGCCGGAAAGTGGCCACTCCTCATGCAGGGTGGCAAGGGGGGGATAGGAAGGAACCGGGCAGGTCACGCCAGCCCGCGCATAGGCGTCCCGCCATTGCCGGAAGCTGCCTGCGCATAAGGTGGCAAAAGCCATCTGGCCACCGGGTGCAAGCAGCGATGCAAGCAGATCCAGCGTCCGGGCCCGGTTTTCAAACCACTGCATGGCCAGACTTGAGCAGATCAGGTCGAAGGGGCCGGTCAGGTCGGGCTGTTCCGCATCCATGCGGTGCAGTGTCAGCCGTTCTCTGTCCTGAATTCGTGCCGCCAGACGCGCCAGCATGCCCGGTGCGATGTCCGTGGCGGTGATATGGGCATCGGGGAACAGGCGCAGCAGTTCCAGCGTCAGGAATCCGGTGCCACAACCGATTTCCAGAATACGTAGCGGCGCAGCGTGAGCGCAGGACCGGGCAATGCGTCGGGCAAGTTCTCCTGCTGCAATACGCTGGACACGCGCAGCCTGATCGTAGTCCCGTGCCGCGTCAAAGCGGGCGGCGATGCTGTCCTTGCGGGTCATGGTGCGGTTATCCGTTGGGTCAGGGCCGTAATTTCGCGCGCGCAGTCGGCTGCGTGGGTCAGGGGTAGCAGATGTCCGCCTTCCAGCCATTGGATGGGGTGTGCAGCCTTATCGGAAAAGCAGGCCCGCGTCAGTGATGGTGGGGCGATGGCGTCCTGCGTTCCGGCCATGATGTGGATGGGGCATGCCAGATTTGTCAGGTCATCCCGGCAATCCATGTCCATAAGCATTTTCAGGCCCGTTTCCAGTCGGTCCTGTTCGATATGCGCTGGCAGGGGCGTTTCAATGCCCGCACGCTGGCGAAAGCTGTGCAGCAGTCCCTGCGGACCACGCCGCAGGCCAAGGCGCATGCGTTCGATCACCCGCCGGGGAATGCCATCGGGGAAGTCGGCTACGGCCCCGAACCGGCTGAAACCGTTTACCAGCACCAGCCCCCGGCATAGTGGTCCATGGTGGCGTAGCAGCCACAGGGCGCCCAGCGAATGCCCTACCCCGAGATAGGGGTGTTCCGGTAGGGTCATGGCCGGTTGTGCGGCGAAAAAACCGAAATCAAGGCAATGCGTGGAAGATGGTCCAAGCGCAGCCCGTGTCGCATTCCAGAATGTGTGGTCAAAGGCCCATCCATGCACGAAGGCGATGGGCAGCGTGGGTGATGTCATGCGCTTTCCCGTGCGGCGCCCGTAATGGCGGTAGCAAGCTGGTCGATCATGGCGTCGGTATGCGCGGCGCTGAGCGCGAGCCGGATACGGCTGCTATTGGGGGGCACCGTGGGCGGTCGGATGGCGGTGGCAAGGATGCCATGTTTTTCAAGGACCGATGCAAAAGCCAGCGCCCGTGCGGCGTCCCCGATCAGGATAGGAATGATCTGGGTGGTCGAAGGGCCGCTCGACAGGCCGCAATCCCGGATCACATCGCGCAGATGCGCCGCATTACGGGCCAGTCGGGCGCGTTCCGCATCCATGGCGGGTATCAGTTCAAGTGCCGCATCCATGGCTCCCAGCACGGCGGGCGGCGGCGCGGTGGTGAACACGAAACCAGAGCAGGCGTTGACCAGCCAGTCGCACATCGCACGTGACCCGGTGACAAAGGCCCCGAAGCCCCCCAGCGCCTTGCTGAATGTTCCCATAACGAGGTCGATGTCATGTCCGGCGCACAGGCCCCGCCCCTGCGGACCCAGCACGCCAGTAGCATGCGCTTCGTCCACATAGGTGAAGGCATCATGATGGCGTGCTATGGCGCTTAGCCGGGAAATATCGGTACGGTCGCCATCCATGGAAAAAACGCTTTCCGTCACGATCACGCGCATGCCGGGCTGACCTGCATGGCGGCACAGCAGGGCCTCCAGATGGTCAAGGTCGTTATGGCGGAAGCGGATCTGACGCACACCCGCGGCCATGCAGCCATGATGCAGGCTGGCGTGGTTAAGCCGGTCGGTAAAGACCAGTGGCGGCCCGTCCTGTTCCCCCGCAAGCCGCAGCAGTGCTGTCAGTACGGATGCATTGGCCTGCCATCCGCTGGCCAGAATCAGGGCGGACTGCGCGCCCTTGAATGCAGCCAGCCGCGCTTCGACCGCCATATGCTGCTGGCTTGTGCCTGTCACAAGGCGGGAAGCCCCTGCCCCCGTGCCTGCTTCGTGCAACCATCGGGCTGCGCGTGCGGCCAGTGCCGGGTGATGGGTCAGGCCCAGATAATCGTTGGAGGAGAAGTTGATCAGTTCCCTTCCATCCCGGATGACCGTGACCGCGCCGGTCTGTTGTACCGGGCGCAGCACGCGGAGGGTGTGCCGATCCGTCATATGCTGCAGTGCGGTCTGGAAAATCGTATCGAAACGGGCCATGAAGCGCATTCTCCTGCCGGAGCACGCCGCCCCGGTCAATCCCGCCAACCCAATATCACGGAGACGGCGCATGTGTGGACCCGAATGGCTGGAACAGGGCATGAAGCATGTCTGGCTGCCCTATACCCAGATGCAGACGACCCTGCCCCCCCTGCCTGCCGTCAGCACCGATGGCTGCACCATCACCCTGGCGGACGGAACGGAACTGGTGGATGGTATCGCATCGTGGTGGACGGCATGCCATGGCTACAATCATCCCCACATCCATCAGGCGGTCAGCGCGCAGCTTATCCGCATGCCGCACGTCATGTTTGGTGGACTGGTCAATGAACCGGCGCTGACGCTGGCCCGTCGGCTTGCTGCAATGTTGCCGGGTGATCTGGATCGGGTATTCTTTACTGATTCCGGCTCCGTCGCGGTTGAGGTCGCGATGAAAATGG
The DNA here is from genome assembly GCF_003207825.1 of Komagataeibacter saccharivorans. Taxonomy (GTDB): domain Bacteria; phylum Pseudomonadota; class Alphaproteobacteria; order Acetobacterales; family Acetobacteraceae; genus Komagataeibacter; species Komagataeibacter saccharivorans. The sequence continues at coordinate 29,505 of NZ_NKTY01000012.1, forward strand.
CCATCCAGTACTGGCTCAATCGCGGGCAGACGGGGCGGACAAGGCTTGTTGCCTTCCGGGGCGGTTATCACGGTGACACTATGGCCACCATGGCCATATGCGACCCCGAAGAAGGGATGCACAGCCTGTATCAGGGGGCGTTACCTGAACATTTCATTGCTGATCTGCCTGTAAACGCAGCAGGCATGCAGGCACTGGATACATTGCTGGCACAGTCCGTAGGCAGTATTGCCGCGATTATTGTCGAACCCCTGGTTCAGGGGGCGGGCGGAATGCTGTTTCACAAACCTGATGTATTGCGGACACTGCGCGAGCTTGCGGACCGGCATGGTGTGCTGCTGATCCTTGATGAAATCTTTACCGGGTTCGGTCGCACCGGAACCATGTTTGCATGTGAGCAGGCCGGGATCGTACCTGACATCATCACCCTGTCCAAAGCGTTGACCGGGGGCACGATGGCGCTGGCGGCGACGGTGGCCCGGACGCATGTATTTGACGCCTTCCTGTCCGATGATCCGTTGCATGCGCTCATGCACGGGCCAACCTTCATGGCCAATGCGCTGGCCTGCGCCTGTGCCAACGCGTCGCTAGACCTGTTCGATACGGAGCCCCGGCTACAACAGGTGGCGGCTATCGAAACGCAGATGCGCGACGAACTCGAATCCTGCCGCAGCCTGCCGCATGTTGTCGATGTGCGTGTGATGGGTGCGATCGGTGTGGTGGAACTTGATCGCATAAGTGACATGAATGCGCTCAAAAGCGCCCTGATTGCACAGGGTGTATGGGTGCGACCATTCCGTAATATTGTGTATCTGACACCGGCTTTTACCGTAACCCGGTCCGAACTCAGCCATCTGACCAAGGCCATTCGCACGGTTGTGTCGGAACTGGGACAGGCTGCCCCGCATCGGCGCTAGGCCATTACGGACGGATCTGGTATAGAAAACGCATGACTTTTTTTCAGCATCGATCCTGGCGCATGACAAATCATGACAGCAAGCGACAGATCGTGCTGAAGATCCTGTCGGATGGCAAGGCGCGCTCTGTCCGGGAAATCGGGGATCTTTTTCCCGAACTGGGCACCTATCATGCCCGTCTTGCCCTGCAGGCCCTTCGTAATCAGGGCCTTGTCACCGTGGAAGATGCCCCCGACGCGACGGAGGGCCGCAGGCGCAAGGTCTGGCGGCTGGTCCGTTCCGGCGGCTGAAATGCTTCCCCGCCCGGTCAGGGGCGGGAAAACCCCGTTCAGGACGGGGAGGATTCCAGTTCTTCTTTCTTTTCCACCGGCGGCTTGGTGCGGCGGCGCGGCATGCGCGGTGCGCGGGGGGCTGGTGCGGCGGCAGTAGGCTGGGGTTCTGGCGTTTCGGTCACGCTGGGCTGCGGCGCGGTTTCTTCCGGCTCGGCGGTCTGCTGCGGCTGTGCCTGAATGGAGGGCTGTTCGGCCTCCTCTTCCGCCGGTGCGTCGACCGACTGGCGATTATCCATGGGACGCTGCTGACGCGCGCCCATCCGTTCCTGACGTTCCTGCTGGCTCTGCTGGGCGGCCTGCGTCATGGCGTTAAGGATGCGGAAATAGTGTTCGGCATGCTGGAAATAGGCTTCCGCCATAACGCGGTCGCCTGTGCTGCTCGCATCCCGCCCAAGCTGCAGGTATTTTTCAAATAACTGCTGCGCCGTGCCGCGTACGCGCAGGTCAGGTCCGTTACTGTCGAATACATGGTTGCGGTTCAACGGGATCTGGCCATTGTTATGGCGTACGCTTCCGCCATTGCTGCCGCCCGAACGATGGTGACGGCCTCGCATGCGTTTCATGTTCATAAGCTGTCGCAGCACTTTCCTGTTGCCGGTCGCCGGCGCTGCCCTGGACCGTGGGGCGGTCTGCCCGTCCCGTCTGTTGCCATATTGCTGTCCAGTGCATCACCGGACACGAATCCCCGAACCACGGCGGAACCATCATGGTTCATGTTGCCAGTTTTTCTGTTTTGCAATCGGGATCGATCGCGCGGGAGCGGAATGGCAAATGATCTGCGTTCCGTGTTCCCTGCACGTTGTTAATATAACCCGCGCCTTTCTTTCTGCCAAATTATTTTTTCACGATCAGTGCACGGCCAATACCGCCCAGATCGGGGCGTATTTCCAGCACCGCCAGCCCTGCCGCGCGCATAAGGTCCGGCACGCTGGCATCCTGTCCTATGCCCAGTTCCATTACAGCGATCCCCCCTGTCGCCAGCAGGTCGGGCAGTGCTGTGGCCAGAGTCCGGTAGGCCACCAGCCCGTCAGCGCCGCCATCCAGTGCGCGGGCGGGTTCATACTTTACGACATCAGGCATGAGACCAGCCAGATCATCACGGGGAATGTAAGGCGGATTGCTCAGTATCAGGTCGAACGGGCCGACCAGCGCATCCGCCCAGTTGCAGCATAGGGTGGCACAACGGGTATCGAGACCGTTGCGCACGGCGTTATCCGCCGCCAGCCGCGCCGCCTGTGGGGCAAGGTCGGTTCCGATACCGTAAGCGTCAGGATATTCCGCCAGAACGGACAGCAGCAGGCAGCCGGTGCCGGTGCCGATATCAAGTACGCGCAGGCCAGCACTCCGGTCCGGCAGGTGGTCCAGCGTCGCTTCGATCAGTGTTTCCGTATCCGCGCGCGGGATCAGCGTATGGGGGGAGACCATAAGATCCAGCGACCAGAAACCGGTATGGCCTGTAATATAGGCCATCGGTTCATGGTTCACACGACGCTGGAGGTTGCGCAGGAACAGGGTATGGGCCGCGTCAGATAGCGCATCGATACGCAGCAGCCCCGCCAGATCGGTATTCGCTGCGTGGGCGGCAAGCAGGCGCGCTTCGCGCTGCGGGGCCTCAATACCGGCACGATGAAGCCGGGTTGTCGCATCATACAGCAACTGGCGTAAATTTGTGGGCGCGGGTGTTATGGCATCTTTCATCACGACCGCTTTCCATCATATTTTGGACTCATGCAAACGTCCGTCCTTTTATCCCGCCTTGCGCGGAGCGTAATCGCCACCGTGCTGTGCACGGCCCTCGTCACCCCTGCTTTCGCCGGGTCGTTCGAGGTGGAGGACGGGTGCAGTTCGGAAGAAGTGTCGGAAGTGTCGCGTCTGTATGTGGATGAACATCTGGTCGCGACCTTTACCCTCGATCATGACCATACCAGCCAGACCGCGCATATCGAGACTGCGATGGGACGCACGAACCACAGCTACGCCCTGTGTGGGGAAATCACCATCCGCCGTCATGGCGGCACCGGCGTCGAGATCCATCAGGTCAGTGGTGAAGGCGTGCTGCATGATCCGGATGGCCATCATCTTGTCGCGCTGGGGGCACGCAATTTCACCGAATTCTACCTTGCCGATCCTGATGACCCGGAGGTGGTGGAGCGTCATCCCGGTCACAGTTCGCTCTGCACCCCGCCCACATCGTAGGCGCGGGTTCCTCCACCGGGCCTAACCTTCGTCCGCGGCAAGCAGGGCGGCCTGTTCTTCCTGTGTCAGCGCGTCCACAAACTCATCCAGTTCCCCGGTCATCACACGGTCGATCTTGTACAGTGTCAGGCCGATGCGGTGGTCGGTCACGCGACCCTGCGGGAAGTTATAGGTGCGTATGCGTTCGGAACGGTCGCCTGTGCCGACCTGCGCGCGGCGGTCGGCGGCACGGCTTTCATGGGCGGCGGCCCGGCTGCGTTCATACAGGCGGGCGCGCAGGATCTTCATCGCCTTGGCGCGGTTCTTGTGCTGGCTTTTTTCCTCCTGCATCGTCACCACGATATTGGTGGGCAGGTGGGTAATGCGCACGGCGCTTTCGGTCTTGTTGACATGCTGGCCGCCCGCGCCGGATGCACGGTAGACATCAATGCGCAGGTCGCCTTCATTGACCTGCACGTCCACTTCTTCCGCTTCAGGCAGGACGGCGACGGTCACGGTGGAGGTATGGATGCGTCCCTGGCTTTCGGTAGCCGGGACGCGCTGCACACGGTGCACGCCCGATTCGTATTTCAGCCGCGCAAACACCCCGCGCCCGGTGATGCTGGCAATCCCTTCGCGCAGGCCGCCCAGTTCGGACTGGTCGTATTCCAGTATCTCGAACCGCCATCCCCGCTGGTCGGCATAGCGCTGGTACGCGCCAAACAGTTCGGCGGCGAACAGTCCGGCTTCATCGCCGCCCGCAGCAGGACGGATTTCAAGAATGGCGCTGCGTTCATCCGCTTCGTCACGCGGAAGCATGGCCAGACGGATGGCGTGGCGCAGATCGGGGATCTGTGCGCGCAACCCATCCAGTTCCGCCTGCGCCAGTTCGCGCATTTCCGGGTCTTCCAGCATCTGGCTGGCGTCCTGTTCCGCCTGTTCCGCGGCCCGTAGCGCGCTGACGCGCGCCACTACGGGTTCCAGTTCGGCATATTCACGCGATGCCTGACTGAAATCGTTACCGGACAGCCCTTCAGCCAGCATGGCCTGCAATTCCTCGCTGCGCGCAACGATACGGTCCAGACGGTCGTCAAACTGTGCCACGGTTAGGCCTTTCCGGGTGTTCCGGGCAGAAGGAAGGCCGCCACGCCATCCATGGGCACCTCGGTCTGTTGTCCGCTATCCAGATCCTTGGCCTGTACCACGCCGCGCGCGATCTCATCGCCGCCAATCAGGATGGCATGGGTAGCCTTCATGCGGTTGGCCCGTTCAAGCCTGCGCTTCATGTTGCCGCGGTATGATGTTTCCGCCCGGATGCCGGCAGCCCGCAGGCCCTGCAATACCTTGATCGCCATCTCCTGCGCGTTCGCTCCCATCGGGATGATGGCGACCGGACGTGGTTCGGCGGGTGTGCTGTCAAGCAGCATCGACAGTCGTTCGATACCGCCAGCCCAGCCAATGGCGGGTGTTTTCGGCCCACCCATTTCCGCGACCAGACCGTCATACCGCCCACCGGCCAGCACCGTACCCTGTGCGCCAAGGCGGGTGGTGACGAATTCGAACGCGGTATGCCCGTAATAGTCCAGCCCCCGGACGATGCCGGGATTTTCCCTGAAGCGCACGCCCATAAGATCAAGCGTGCGGCGCAGGTCATCCCAGAATTCCCGCGCTTGAGGTGTCAGGAACCGTGCAATGGTGGGGGCATCGGCAACCAGCCTGCGGTCGTTTTCATCCTTGCTGTCAAGGATACGCAGCGGATTGCGTTCAAGCCGCGCCTGACTGTCCGCAGAGAGATTGGCGCGGTGGGCGCGGAAATGCGCGATCAGGGCCGTGCGCCACGCATCACGACTGGCGGTATCGCCCAGCGTATTGAGTTCGAGCACGGTCTCGTTCTCGATACCCAGCGCACGCAGCACGTCGCGCCCCATGGCGATCACTTCGGCATCCGCCAGCGGTTCGGCGGCCCCGAGCAGTTCGGCGCCAATCTGGTGAAACTGGCGGTAACGTCCCTTCTGCGGGCGTTCGTAGCGGAACATGGGTCCCGCGTAGAACACCTTTTGCGGCAGGGACTGCGTCAGCCCGTTGGTGACGAGTGCGCGGCAGATGGCGGCGGTGCCTTCGGGGCGCAGGGTCAGCGATTCGCCGCCCCGGTCCTTGAACGTGTACATCTCCTTGGAAACGACGTCGGATGTATCGCCCAATGAGCGGGAAAAGACCCGTGTGTCCTCGAAAATGGGGGTCGCCCATTCATCGAACCCGTAAAGACTGACGATGCGACGCGCGGTCTCCACAACATGGGTAAAGCGCCTGTGGTCCTCACCAATCAGGTCATGGGTGCCACGGACGGGCTGTATGCTGCTCACTAGGCGAAATCCTGCGTTCTGTAACCGGCCCGCATTGCGGGCCGGTGTGTGGCGCACCGTAACGGTGCGCCACGGGTCATCATTCCACGGGGGACATGGCGGCTTCGCGCGCCATTTCCTCAGCCGGGGTATTGGCGGCGTCAGCCGCTTCAAGGGCAGCGACCTTCTTTTCCACCAGATCGACGATATGTTCGATCATGTCGCCCGCAGGCATGGTGTGGTCCTGCTTGCCTGCCGAATAGACCATGTGGCGACCGGAGCCACCGCCGGTAACGCCGATATCGGTCATCAGCGCCTCACCGGGACCATTGACCACACAGCCGATAATCGACAGCGTCATGGGCGTCTTGATGTGCGCCAGACGGTCTTCCAGCGTCTGCACGGTCTGGATCACGTTGAAGCCCTGACGCGCGCAGGACGGGCAGGAAATGATCTTCACGCCACGGTGGCGCAGGCCCAGTGACTTGAGGATATCCCAGCCGACCAGCACTTCTTCTTCCGGCTCGGCCGAGAGCGAGACACGCATGGTGTCGCCCACACCCGCCCACAGAAGGTTGCCCAGCCCGATGGAGGACTTGACGGTGCCCGCGCGCTTGCTGCCCGCTTCGGTAATGCCGATATGCAGCGGGTGATCGCATACATCGGCCAGTTGCTGGTAGGCCGCGACCGCCATGAACACGTCCGACGCCTTCACGCTGATCTTGAATTCATGGAAATCATGATCTTCAAGGATCTTGGCGTGTTCCAGCGCGCTTTCCACCAGTGCTTCGGGGTTAGGCTCGCCATATTTTTCAAGCAGGTGCTTTTCCAGCGAACCGGCGTTGACGCCGATGCGGATGGAGCAGTTATGGTCCTTGGCGGCGTTCACCACCTCACGCACGCGCTCGGCGCTGCCGATATTGCCCGGGTTGATACGCAGGCACGCTGCCCCGGCCTTCGCCGCTTCGATGGCGCGTTTGTAGTGGAAGTGGATGTCCGCCACGATGGGAACATTCACCTCGCGCACGATTTCGGCCAGCGCCTTCGTGCTTTCCTCATCGGGGCAGGACACGCGCACGATATCCACACCAGCCAGTTCGGCCCGGCGGATCTGGGCGATCGTGGCCTGTGCATCGGTGGTCAGTGTATTGGTCATCGTCTGGACCGAAACGGGGGCATCCCCCCCCACCGGCACATTGCCGACGTGGATCTGCCGCGACTTGCGGCGTTCGATGTGCTGATAAGGACGATAGCTGCTCATTATGTGCCCTCCAGATAAGGCGGCGGTTTGTATTCCGGCCCGCTATGGCGGGGCGCGGCATAGCCCGGGGATCTTTTACATGCCGTTTTTCGACATGGCGACCGGGAGGGGACCATGCCGTAGAAGACCATTCTACTCCGGATCGACGTGAGACGGGAGAGGCGATGACTGATAATTGCCACTCCCCGTTACCGTTGTGCCAGCCGGTGTGGTACCTGTGGCGGGTTGCGCGGCAGGCACAGGCTGTGAAACCAGAACCGATCCATCGGCAACTGCCGCGGGATTCAGCGGTATATTACGCCTGACCTCACCATTGCGCCCCAGCGGCTGCGTTGTAACACCACCGGCGGAAAGTGTCAGCCCTCCCGCATTGCCGACCGTCAGTTCCAGCCCGCTCTGGCCCTGGGGGCTCTGCCATGTTTCACCGGGCTGGAGCACATGGTCGTACAGCACAGGCCCACCCGGCCTGCGCACCTGCACCCATGTCGCGGCGGAAGCGTTCAATGTCACACTGTCTGTCACGGCGGGTGGCGGCGGTGCCTGCGGGGCGGCGGCCTGCTGCGCCAGTGCGTTGCGGTCCTCTCCCATCTTTTCCAGCGGTACGGGAGGCGTGGCCGCCGGTGCGGGCGGTGGGGCAGCAGGCGTGCCGGTCAGGGCTTCGCGTTCCTGCGGCGCAAGGGGCTGCGGCGGCGGAACCGGCTGTTCATCCGCCGGTGGCAGGACGGACGCCACCTGCGGCGACGCGGTAGTGGCCGATGACAGTCCGGGCAGTGTCAGCTTGGCCCGGATATCATGGTCGATACCCTGCGAACCGGTGAAATGGTACCACCCGACATAGGCCCCGACCAGAATGACGATACCGCATAACAGCAGGACACCCGTGGGAAGGCCCCGATCCGGCAGCGGAACGGGAAAGGACAGTTCGGCGCGACGGGTGAAAGCGCCACGGCTTTCAGTCTTGAAGCGCTGGACAAGCTGTTCGGTATTCTTCAGGTCCAGCGCATTGGCATAGGTGCGCAGGAAACCAACGGCATAGGCGCTGCCCGGCAGTTCCCCCGGACGCCCCGCCTCAAGTGCCTCCAGATAAGACAGGCGGATGCGCAGCCATGCCGCGACATCAGGCAGGGTCCAGCCCAGTTCCTCGCGCCGCGCGCGCAGCGTCTCACCCACGGATGCCGTTGGTGCGGCACCCGGCGGTGGGGCGGGCGTTGCAGGGTTGGAGCGGGAAACGCGCTTGCCGTCGCTCATCCGTGGCGTGCCCTCTCCTCCTGCCGGATCAGGGCGTCAATGGCCTGATCGACCAGTTCGTTGATGATTTCGCTAACCGGTTGCTCGCTCGTGATCATGCCAACCGACTGCCCCGCCATGACGGAACCGTTTTCGACATCGCCTTCGATCACGGCCCGGCGCAGGGAACCGGCCCAGAAATGCTCGATATCAAGCTGGGCGGCTTCCTTGGTCAGTTCCCCGGCCTGAAAGCGTCGCAGGGTCTCCGCCTGATGCTCAAGGAAGCGGCGCGTGCCTGCATTGCTCAGCCCGCGCACCGGAATGACCGGAAAGCGTTCGTCAAGCTGGACGGATGTTACGGCGTCACGTGCATTGGCGCGGAGGAAGGCTTTCTTGAACCGCTCGTGGGCGATGCTTTCGCGCGATGCGGCGAAACGCGTGCCAAGCTGTGCGCCAGACGCGCCCAGTTCCAGATAGGACAGGATCGCATCCCCCCGCCCCAGCCCACCTGCGACAAATACCGGCACGTCGTGGATATGGGGCAGGATTTCCTGCGCCAGAACCGTAAGCGATACAGGGCCGACATGGCCGCCAGCTTCCGATCCCTCGATCACCAGTGCGTCAATGCCAAGGCGGATCAGACGTTTGGCCAGCACCAGCGCCGGGGCAAAACCGATAGCTTTCGCCCCGCCTTCCTTGATCGCGCGGATGACCGGGCCGGACGGGATGCCGCCGGCCAGCACCACATGGCTCACACCGGCATCAAGGCATACGCGGACAAGATCATCCAGCCGGGGGTGCATGGTGATGAGGTTGACGCCGAAGGGGCGGCTGGTCAGCGCCTGCGTTGCCGCGATTTCCTCGGCCAGACGTTCGGGTTCCATCGCACCACAGGCCAGCACGCCAAAGCCACCGGCGTTGGAAATGGCCGAGACAAGGTTGCGCTCGCTGACCCAGGACATGGCCCCGGCCAGCAGCGCGTATTCGCTGCCCAGAAAGCGTGTGCCCCGTGCGCACAGGTGATCGAGCCGGCTGCGGGCTTCAGCCCGGCGGGCGGGATCGGTCGTGGGATCGGCTGCGTGGGGGGCTGTCATTTCCGGTGCGCTCACGCCGCGTCCAGACCGTAGGCGGTGTGCAGGGCGCGCACCGCGAGTTCGGTATATTCGGACGCAATCAGCACGGAAACCTTGATTTCGCTGGTCGAGATGACCTGAACGTTGATGTTGCGTTCGGCCAGTGTGCGGAACATCGTGCTGGCGACACCGGCATGCGAGCGCATGCCAACACCCACCACGCTGATCTTCACCACATCGTCGTCGGTCTGCAGTTCGCCGTACTGGATGGTGTCACGATGGCTTTCAAGCGACGCGATGGCGCGTGCGAGGTCGGTCTTGCTGACGGTGAAGGTCATGTTGGTGGTGCCGTCGTCGCCCGTGCTCTGGACAATCATGTCCACGTTCACGTTGCTGTCCGCCAGCGGGCCGAACACCGCCGCGGCAATGCCCGGACGGTCGGGAACCCGACGTACGGAAAGCTTCGCCTCATCACGGGAGTAGGCAATTCCGGCGACCTGTTCCTGTTCCACGATTTCGTCCTCATCCACGACTAATGAACCGGGCAGATGCCCTTCCGTTGGTGCCGGACCATCGGTGAAGCTGGACAGCACCTGCACACGCACGCGCTCCTTCATGGCCAGTTCCACACTGCGGGTCTGCAGCACCTTCGCCCCTACGGAAGCGAGTTCGAGCATCTCTTCGTAGGTAATTCTTGGCAGCTTCCGTGCCTTGGTAACAATACGGGGGTCGGTTGTATAGATTCCGTCCACATCCGTGTAGATATCGCAGCGATCCGCCTTCAGCGCCGCCGCCAGCGCCACGGCCGACGTATCGGAACCGCCACGGCCCAGAGTCGTGATCCGCTGGTCCGGTCCGATGCCCTGGAAACCGGCCACGACCGGCACCTGCCCTGCGCGCATGCTGTCGATCAGTGCCGTGCCGTCAATGGATACGATGCGGGCCTTGGCGTGCGCGTCATCCGTGCGCAGCGGGATCTGCCAGCCCAGCCACGAACGGGCATTGATACCCAGATTCTGCAGCGCAATGGCCAGAAGGCCGCTTGTTACCTGCTCCCCCGTCGCGACAACGCTGTCGTATTCGCGTTCGTCATGGGTGGGGGAAAGATCGCGGCAGTAGCCCACAAGGCGGTTGGTCACGCCTGACATGGCGGAAACGACAACAGCGACCTCGCATCCCGCCTCCACCTGTTTCCGGACTTTTTCCGCCACGGCACGAATCCGGTCCAGATCAGCAACGGACGTGCCGCCGAATTTCATCACGATCCGCGGTACGGTAGGGGACATCGGGATAACGGCTCCATCATTCAGGCATCAGCTTATCCGGATTGCGGCCCTGCCGGGCCATCCGGGGCATTGCGGTTATGCGCAAGCCGCGTCACATACAACCCCCCAGCTTCCGCGTCCAGCGGGAGAAAGCCAAATGAAAGGCGGTGCAACCATGCAGCATCACGATTCGACCGTTCTGTCGGCAGATTCGGTCGCCCCGGACGAGATCGCCCATTTCAGCGATCTGGCCGCCCGGTGGTGGGACCCGTCTGGCCCGATGCGCCCGCTGCACGCCATGAACGACCTGCGCATTCAGTGGAGCCTGCGCCATCTGGTGGCACCCGAAGATGCGCAGGGCGCCCGACGCACCCTGCTGGATATCGGCTGTGGCGCCGGACTGGCCAGCGAGGCATTCGCGCGGGCCGGATTTGATGTGACCGGCATTGATGCCGCACAGGCGGCGATAACGGCAGGCAGGCTGCACCTGCGCCAGCATCCCCTGCCCGCTTCCGCCGGTCCGCTGGCCTACCGCTGTGGCAGCGCGGAAGAACTGGTGGCGGAAAATGCCCGTTATGACGCCATTTCCGCACTGGAGGTAATCGAGCACGTAACCGATCCTGCCGCCTTCCTGCGCATGCTTGGCAGCCTTCTGCGCCCCGGTGGGGTCATGGTGGTTTCGACCATGAACCGGACATGGCGTTCCCTCGCCATGGCCAAGATCGGGGCGGAATACGTGCTGCGACTGCTTCCCGTGGGTACGCATGACTGGCGCAAGTTCATAACGCCTGCCGAACTGGGCCAGTATGCGGCGGCCGCGGGCCTGCGTGTGACCGATGTTGCAGGCATGGTGCCGGGCCTTGGTGGCTGGCGGGAAAGCCGCGACATGGCGGTGAACTACATCGCGGCCCTTGTGCGCGACTGAACGGCGCGCACAAGGGTATTATTGGCCCGGCTTCAGATCGTGTTCATGAACGCGAATGTGGTCGGGCTGCCTACGGGCGTGAAGTTCCACGTGAAGTCCAGTACCCCGGTCTGGGCATTGACCTTGAACGACGTGACCGAATCGCTGCGCTGGTTGGCGCAGAACAGGAAATTGCCGCTGGGATCGAACATCATCGAACGCCCGTAGTCGGCATGCATCCAGATCTCATCCACAAGGTTGAGCGTGCCGTCGTCATTGACGTGGAAACTGGCCAGCGAATCACCAAGCCGGTTCGAGACGTACAGGTAACGCCCCTGCGGCGAAAGCAGGATGCCTGCTGCCAGCGTGCTGCCACGGAAATGCGGGGTCACGGTGCTGACGGTCTGCTGGGGTACGATTTCGCCGGTCTGGGGATTGAAGGTGGCGGCCACCACTTTCGAATCCTGTTCGCCAAGAATGTAGATCATCGTGCCTTTTTCATTGAAGGCGAAATGGCGCGGGGCGGACCCCGGCGTCATGGCGATGAATGGCGTCTTGGCAGGGACAAGCCGACCGGCATGGGTGTCCAGTGTCCAGACATATACCCGGTCCAGACCCGCATCGCACGCCAGCACGAAACGGCCCGACGGGTCGGATGCCACCATATGCACATGGGCCGAGGAATGGTCGCTTATGGCAAAATTGCCCGGCGGGTTGTCGCTGGCCCGGTCGGGCATGCGCGGGCCGGTATTGTGCACCACGTCCGTCGGGTCGCCCAGACTGCCATCAGGATGGATCGGCAGGATTCCCACCGTGCCACCCATGTAGTTGGCCACCATCACATATTTGCCCGAGGCATGGATGCTGAGATGTGCGGGCACGGCACCGCCTGAACGCACCACGTTGAGCTTGGTCAGTTCACCGCTGGAGCGGTTGACGGAAAAGGCGGTGACGCACCCTTCCTGATTCGCATTGAAATCATTGATTTCGCTGAGCGCGTACAGATGGCGGTTATCGGCGGACAGCACCAGAAAGGATGGGCTGGCAATATCCACATAGGTCATGAGCGGCGAAAGGCTGCTGGTATCGGGGTTCATTTCAAATACGGAAATGCCCTGCCCGTTGCCTGCGCCCCCCGGCGGACCGTGCTGGGTATAGCCGCCGATATAACAGATGATCCGGGGTTTGGCCGGGGCATCGGCCATGGCGCGCCGGGACAGGGCGGGCGCGCCCGCGGCGGCGACCAGCGTGGAGGCGAAGGCGCGGCGGGAAATGTTGCAGCTCATGGAAAAAAGGCGATCCCAATCAGTTGGAAATGGTTTTGCCCCCGGTCTAGGGCAGCTTGCAGGCAGGGCCAATGGTACCGGTATAGCGGCTCCATGTTTCGGTTTCACCAAATAACGGCACCGCCACGAAGCCGCGCAGCTTCAGGTCACCTGACTGTGAAACCCACAGCTTGGCATGGTAGACATGTCCCGTATCGGGATCGGTTACATGGCCGTTCCAGTGTCCCTGCTCGTCCCGATCCGGTGTAAACCCGTCCAGCATCGGCAGGTTGCATTCAGGCTGCCCGCGTTTGTCACGGGGCATTTCGGTCGTATAGCGCAGGCCGACCAGCCGCCCGCACAGTTTCTGCCCGCAATGGCCGATTTCAAACACGCCATCGTGGTCCCGGGTCATCCAGTGGCCCACCACGTCCGGCTCGGCGGCCGGACTGTCAGCGCGGGCGGCGGGTGCGCCCTGCATGGTCACTGCAATCGCCATGGCGGATAGCGTGGTCGCGGCGGTGGCGGCCAGACGGTGCACAATGCCCGTCATGCTGCTGCGTGCGCCATTGTCCTTGTTAGTGTCGTGCATTTCAAATCGCTCCCCGACATGGCATGCCAACGGATGGCCTGTGGTGCCGTCCGTGCCTGCGTGTTCCCTTTAGCTATCGGCCCGGCGGACCCACGGAATCAATTGAACGTCCACGCCTTCCTCATCCAGTTCGGCGCGTTCGTGTGCTGTCATGTTGCCATAAATGCTCCGGGCTTCGCTTTCGCCCCGATGCATGCTCAGGGCTTCCTCGGCAAAGCGGTCGCCCACGTCTTCGCAATGTTCCTCAATCGTCTCACGCATTTTCTGTAACAGAGCGATCATGGCGTCGGGCACTCCCGCAGACGCATGGCCGGGTGGCGTGGCGGGCGGTGCGGCTTCCTGTTCAACCGGTGCGGGCATGCCGCCGCCCGTGTGGACAGCCGGGGCCATGAGCGCACGTTCCACCTTTGTCACGCCGCATTGCGGGCAGGACAGCAGCCCGCTTTCGGCCTGACGCTCGAATGCGCTGCTGCCGGGAAACCACCCTTCGAATTCGTGTCCCGCGCTACAGCGTAGCTGATACCGGATCATACCCTCTCCGCGTGGATGTCAGTCCGTGGCCAGCACGGCGTCGAGTTTGCCTGCCCGTTCCAGCGCCATCAGGTCATCACAGCCGCCAATGGGAGCATTGTCGACAAAGATCTGGGGCACGGTGGTACGGCCACCTGAACGCCGGATGGAATCCGCCCGTTCTGGCGTGCCATGCGGGGCGTTGATTTCATTGAAGGACACGCCCTTCTGCGTCAGCAGGCGGACGGCGCGGATGCAATAGGGGCAGCCGGGCTGGGTGTAGATGTCGATAGCAGGCATTGAACCTTCACTTGGCTGTTGGTCTGTCCACCGGGACGATCTGCGGCAGACTGTTGAAACCAGCTTATCCTATTGTTGTTCATGCTGGCCACAGGCACGCGCGGCGGCGATGACATCCACCCGTCCGGCGCCCGCGGCCAGCAGGCTGCTGGCGCAGGCGGCAAGCGTGGCCCCCGTGGTCATCACGTCGTCCACCACGATGATGTGGCGCCCCGTGATGGCCTCCCGTCGGGTGGGGCGCACGCTGATGGCCCCCTGCATCAGCCTCTGGCGCTGGATGCGCCCCTGTCCACCCAGCGGGCGGGTTGCGCGCGTGCGGATCAGGCCGTCCATCAGCGTCTGCGCACCGGTCATGCGGCCCAGCGCACGCGCCAGCAGCGCGGCCTGATTATACCGGCGCGTAAACAGCCGCCGCCGATGTAGCGGAACGGGCACGAGCATACTGTCCGCATAGATCAGATCCGCAGCCGCTGTCGTCATGTAACGTGCCAGCAGTTGTGCGTTTTCCGTCCGGTCAGCATATTTTAGGGGCAGGATCAGTCGCCGTGGCATGTCATCATAAACCATGGCTGCTCTGCCCGCCTGCCACGGTGGCGGGTTTTCTTCACATGATGCGCAGGTCATGGCAGGGCCGCCTGCCGCGCGGGATGTGAACGGCAGCGCGCAACGGACGCAGTATGGCGCGGTTATCAGGTGCAGTTGTGCCACGCAGGCCCCGCAGAGATGGCCCGCCTGCATGACCGTGACACCGCAGCCCAGACAGTGCGGCGGGAACAGGATATCCAGCACCTGCGTTCCGGCCCTTCGCCACCAGTGCGGGGATTCGGGTTGCGTCACGTCTTCACGCGATCGTGGGGTTGGCAGGTCGGATGCGCAGGGGCACATCGGGGGGATGAGCATGGATGTGCCACAGATATTTGACCGTCGTATCGTGCGCCTGCATCGGGACCGTGCGGCGGATCAGGTCGATCATGTCCGGCCCGTGCTGGAGGAAGCGGCCGGTCGCCTTCTGGACCGGCTGGATGATGTCACCCGTTCCTTCGGCACGGCGCTGGATATTGGTGGACGGGGTGTTATGGCCCCCCTGCTGCGTGGGCGGGGTATCGCCACGGTTGCGGGAGACCTGTCGCCGCGCATGTGCGCGCGCGATGGCGGTCCTGCGGTGTGCATGGATGACGAGTGGCTGCCCTTTGCTCCTGCCAGTTTTGATCTGGTGGTGGCCTGCCTGTCGCTGCACTGGGTCAATGACCTGCCGGGGCTGCTGGCGCAGGTCCGTAATATACTGGTGCCCGATGGGCTGTTTCTGGCCTGCATGCCGGTCCTGCCTACGCTGGCCGGGCTGCGCCATGCGTTGATGGAAGCCGAAACCGCGCATCAGGGTGGGATTTCGCCACGGGTAGCGCCCTTCCCCGGCCTGCGGGACTGTGCCGGACTGTTGCAACGCGCGGGATTTGCCCTGCCGGTGGCGGATCTGGATGTGATCCATCTGTCTTACCAGACCCCGGTGGGTCTGATCGCGGATCTGAGGCACGCTGGCGAGACAAATGCCCTGTGCCAGCGCACGCGCAAGGTCACGCCTGCTGCCCTGCTGGCCGATGCGCTGGGGCGTCTGCCCCGTGACGATGACGGAAGTATCGCGCAGGACCTGCATATTGCGGTCATGACGGGCTGGGCCCCTGCTCCCACGCAGCCGCAACCCCTGCGGCCGGGACAGTTCACGACCCCTCTGGAAGATGCCCTGCGCGACAGCCCCTAGCATGACAGACCGCTTTCAGCCGCCCGTCACACTCATGTGGCGTGTGACGCGCGCCGGGTCATCCGCGCTACGCCCGATCAGGAAATCATGGCCGCGCGGCTTGCGCAGGATGGCGGCACGGACGTGGTCCATCATTGCCGAATCATCCGCCCCCTCGCGTAGGGGCGCACGCAGGTCGGTCGATCCTTCATGGCCCAGGCAGGTATACAGCCTGCCGGTGCAGGACAGCCGGACCCGGTTGCAGCTTTCACAGAAATTATGGGTCATGGGTGTTATGAAGCCGATCCTGCGCCCGGTCTCGGCAATGCGGGCATAGCGCGCGGGGCCGCCGGTGCGGAAGCCGACCGGCTCCAGCGTCCATCGTTGGGCCAGATCGCGCCTGACATCCAGCAGGGGCAGATAACGGTCGGTCCGGTCGTCCCCGGTCTCACCCATTGGCATGGTTTCGATCAGGCACAGATCGGCCCCGATTTCACCGCACCATGCGATCAGCGTATCGAATTCATCTTCGTTCAGTCCCGCCATCGCAACCGTATTGATGCGTATGGCAAGGCCCGCTTCACGCGCGGCCCGGATACCTTCGAGCGTGCGTGTCAGGTTGCCCCGTCGTGTTATGCGGGCGAAGCGCCCGGGATCAAGGGAATCGAGGCTGACATTGATACGGCGGACCCCACAGGCCCGAAGTTCGTCGGCATAGTCTGCAAGTCGGCTTGCATTGGTTGTAAGCGTCAGTTCGTCCAGTCCCGCCAGCCCATCAGGACGGTTCAGCCATCCCCCCATGGCGCGGAAAAAGGACATCACATCCCGCCGGACCAGCGGCTCGCCCCCCGTTATCCGCAGCCTGCGCACGCCATGGCGGATAAACGCGCCGCACAGGCGCTCCAGTTCCGTAAAGGACAGGATTTCGGCTTTGGGCAGGAAGGTCATGTCTTCCGCCATGCAGTATATGCAGCGCATATCGCACCGGTCGGTAACCGATACGCGCAGATAGGTCAGCAGGCGACCATAGGCATCCGGCATCGGCGCCATGTTCATGCTGCCATCCATTATGACAGGACATTCAGTTGTACGACGGTGGCATCGACAGCCACCTTGCCAGCATGCGGGAACATGACCGTAACCCGCTTGCCAATGGCGGACTGGACCTGACCTTCACCCCATTCCGGGTGGTCGGGATGGCTGACCAGTTGCCCCGGCACAAGAAATGATCGGAAAGGAATAGTCGCCATTATGCTCAATAGTCCTGCATGGGGTCCTTGCGGGCATATCGGACCGGTTGGGAGCTTATTAAACCCCCTTCGCAGGCATTCAACAAAAAAACGGCCCGGAACAGGTCCGGGCCGCAAATAAGGCCGCACGTCAGGGCGTGGGTCAGTGGCCTGCGTTTTCGCCAGAAAAGTCCGGTGCGTGAATACCCGACAGTTCAAGCTGGCTGGCCAGTTCCGCCTTCAGCCGGTCCAGTGCCTCATGCGTGCTGCCTTCCGCGCGGGCGACAAGGACGGCCTGCGTGTTGGATGCGCGCAGCAGCCACCAGCCATCGGGCGTGGTCACGCGTACGCCATCAATGCGCGATACCGTCGCCCCACTTTTTTCCAGTCGGGCTGCAACTTCGGTAATCACATCGAACTTGCGGGTATCGGCGCAGTCAAAACGCAGTTCCGGGGTGGAGATGGTAGTCGGCAGCGCCAGCCGCACGTCAGACAGCGGACCCGTCAGGCGCGAGACGATACCCAGCAGACGGACGGAAGCGTAAAGTGCGTCGTCAAATCCGTACCATTTATCGGCAAAGAAAATATGGCCCGACATTTCGCCCGCCAGCGGGGAGCCGGTTTCCGCCATCTTGGTCTTGATCAGGGAATGACCTGTTTTCCACATCAGCGGCTGGCCGCCTGCGCGACCGATTTCGTCAAACAGGACCTGACTGGCCTTGATGTCGGCAATGACCGTAGCACCCGGATGGTCACGCAGCACGTCGCGTGCAAGCACCACCAGAAGCTGGTCGCCCCACAGGATTGCCCCGGTATTGTCCACCACACCAATGCGGTCGGCATCGCCATCAAATGCAATGCCAAGATCCGCCTCGTCTTCCTTCACGGCGGCAATCAACTGCTGAAGGTTGCTGGCGACCGTCGGGTCCGGGTGATGTGCGGGAAAGCTGCCGTCGATTTCAGCATTGAGCACGCGGTGCGTGCCGGGCAGCTTCTTCACCAGCAGCGACAGGATTTCGCCCGCGGCGCTGTTGCCGTTATCCCATACGATCCTGAGCGCGCGGTCCGCGCCATCCCAGTCCTTCATCAGGCGTTCGACATAGGCGGATTTTACATCCATATCCCGTGTGGTGCCGGGCTTTTCCGGTCCCACCTCGCCCGCTGCGGCAAGACGGCCCAGTTCACGGATCTGATCGCCAAAGAACGGCTTGTTGGCGAGCATCATCTTGAAGCCGTTATAGTCCGGCGGATTATGGCTGCCCGTGACCATGACCGCTCCATCCGCCTTCAGTTCGGCGGATGCGAAATACAGCATGGGTGTCGGGCCGCAGCCAACACGCAGCACCTCCATCCCCGCCGCCATGGCGCCATCGACCAGAGCACGCTCCAGCGAAGGGGATGACAGGCGGCCATCGTAGCCGATGGCGACGGTACGACCGCCATTCTTCGCCACCATGCTGCCGAACGTACGGCCGATCGCATAGGCGTCTTCCGGTTTCAGGGTCCTGCCGACAATCCCGCGGATGTCGTATTCACGCAGGCTGGTCGGGTCGAATTTATGGGAAAAAGTCATGTGTACTTCTTCAGGAAATTCCGGACATCAGAACCGAGGTCTTCCCGCTCCAGTGCGAAGGCGATCTGGGCCTCGAGGAAACCGATCTTGCTGCCACAGTCGAACCGCTTGCCTTCGTAACGGTAACCGTGGAAGGGCACGTGGCCAATGGTCTTGGCCATGGCGTCCGTAAGCTGGATTTCGCCGCCCGCGCCCTTTTCCTGCTTGGCGAGGTGGACCAGCACGTCCGCCGTCAGCACATACCGCCCTATGACGGACAGGTTGGATGGCGCGTCCTTCGGGTCGGGCTTTTCAACCAGGCCCTTGACCTCGACCAGCGTGCCGTCATCCGCGCCAATGTCCAGAATGCCGTAGCTGCTGGTCTGTTCGCGCGGCACTTCGGTCACGGCCAGCACGTTGCCGCCGGTCTTCTTGTAGACCTCGGCCAACTGCGCCACGCATGACGTCCTGCTCTGCACGATGTCGTCAGGCAGGAGGATGGCGAACGGATCGTTACCGATGAACTCACGCGCGCACCAGATCGCATGCCCGAGCCCCAGCGGCTCCTGCTGGCGTACGGATATCATGCTGCCCGGCGTTACGCGGGTAGCTTCCAGCGCCTTCAGCGCGGAAGTCTTGTTGCGTGCGCGCAGTGCGTCTTCCAGTTCCGGAGCGACATCGAAATAGTCGATCAGGGAGTCCTTGCCCCGGCTGGAAACAAGGCAGAATTCCTCGATTCCTGCTTCGCGCGCTTCGTCGATTGCGTATTGGATCAGCGGACGATCGACGACGGGAAGCATTTCCTTCGGCATCGACTTCGTTGCGGGCAGAAAGCGTGTTCCAAGACCGGCAACCGGCAATACAGCTTTTTTAAGGGGCTTAATCACTAATTATCTACCTCAACGTGCGAATTACAAACAGCCCAAGCAGGCGTCGGTTTCCATAGTGGAACCAAATAATGGCGTGTTGCCAGATGGCAATGAAATAGCGTGTTTTATCATGGCCATATATATAAGGGCAGGACCAGACCTGATTTAAATCACGATTCCCGGGTGAGGCCAGCACTGTGTGCCGGTGGACATTTTTTGTAACCCCTGCCCTGCATTGCGCATGTCCGGCAACGGTCTGTGGATGGAAAGTATCTACAGGATTTGTGTCGGAAGATAATATGACCTTTTTATGACATTATCCCGCATCTGCCCCGCATGCCGCGCGGTTCTCGGTCGGGGGATCAATGTCCGTTCCGTTATGCGGGAACGCACGAACGCAGCCCCCTGTTCGGGGGCTGTTCGCGTTTTAATCAGTTTTCTGGAAAAATATGGTGCGGCCAAGAAGACTCGAACTTCCACGGGGTTGCCCCCACAAGCACCTCAAGCTTGCGCGTCTACCATTCCGCCATGGCCGCAACGTGACAACGATGATCGACTGGGCGATACCGTCATGACGATGAAGGGGCGTATAACCGATGGATGACGAACGGGCAATGACTGAAAACAAGTTTTTATGGAACAGGGCGCCAGATCTGGTCCCCTACCCCGCCGCGCTGGCGGAAATGGAGGCACAGGCCCGCGGAATCCGGGAGGGCACGATGCCCGAGCGCGTATGGCTGCTTGAGCATCCGCCAACCTATACCGCCGGTACGTCGGCGCGGGAATCGGACCTGTTCAATCCTCGTGGCTATCCCACCTATTCCGCCGGGCGCGGTGGGCAATGGACCTATCACGGTCCGGGACAGCGCGTCGCCTATGTCATGCTGGACCTTGCCACTCAGCATGGCATGTCGCCCCCGCGTGACCTGCGGGCTTACGTGCATACGCTGGAGGAGTGGCTGATCCGCACCCTGCGGCGATTTGACGTGGTGGGGGAACGGCGTGCCGACCGTATCGGGGTATGGGTGGTCGACCCCGCCACGGGGCGGGAAGAAAAGATCGCGGCCCTGGGTGTGCGCGTCACACGCTGGGTAAGCTGGCATGGAATCGCGATCAATGTTGACCCGGACCTGAGCGATTTCGGCGGGATCGTGCCCTGTGGCATCAGCGAATATGGCGTGACCAGCCTTGCGAAGCTGGGCCGTAAGGTCAGCATGGACGCGGTTGATGCGGCGCTTGCCGCCACATGGTCCGAATGTTTCGGCCCCATCCCCGGCACGCATGGATAAGGCGTGCCGGGCCGTGGGGTCAGTTATCGGGGCTGAGGGTGAACAGCGTGTCAGGCCACGGCTGGCCGCTTACGGTGGTATCGGTCAGGTCGAGGCGGATATGCTGTCGTTCCACATCGGTCATTTCAATGACCAGTAGCGACAGTTTTCCGCCAATATCGGAAAAGCCGAGGGTCAGGATTCCCTGTGATTCGCTGTCAGCGCGCGCAAGGGAGACCTGAAGGCTGTTGACCCCATGCTGCACGGCCGTCACCGCGATCTGGCCGCCCAGATGCACCGGCTGGTTCAGCAGCAGGCCCAGCGGCTGCCGCCCCAGCGACATGCGCGTGACCGAATCGCGCCGATGGTCCACAAACAGCAGATGGCCAGAAGCCGCGACCAGCTTCATCGCCCCCGGTGTGGTGTAATCCAGACGCAGACGGCCCGGATCGTAACGCATCATGCCCTGACCCTTGCCCCCGTCGGGCCATGTCTGCACGAAACTGGCCTGCAACCCGCGGGATGTGTTGAGATAGGCTTCAACCCGTTCGATTTCGCCATGCTGGTCCATGGTCTGGCGTGCGGGCGCCCCGGCACAGGCGGCCAGCAGGGTCAGCAGCCCTCCCATCATCAGCCGCCGCGTGGCGAAGGGAAAGGCCGGCTTCATGCCGCCACCCGCGCCTGTTCTTCCGGCGTGCGCAGCACGAGGGACAGGGCATGCATGCCGCCTGCGAATTCATCGGCCAGCAGCGCATGGACCTGACGGGAACGCTCCACGCGGTTCACGCCCGCGAAAGCGGGGCTGACGATCAGGACATTGTAATGGCTTTCGCCCGCCTGCACGCCATTGTCGCGCACATGGACGTGATGGGCGTGCCGGGCGCTGTCATCGTGGATACGCAGTTCCACGGGGGCGAGGTGTTCACGTATAATACGTTCGATCCGTCCGGCCCGGCCGGTTGTATGCTGTTCCATTGGCGGCTCCATAGATGGCGGGATCATACATTGCACAGCTTCGCCCTTGCACGAAGCATGAACAGGCGCACATAACGACAATGATGAAGAGAAGGAACACCCGACACCGCGCCTTTGATCCCGATCCCGACGCGCCGGATCGGTGCTGCGACATGCACGACTGTGACCAGCCCGCGGGATACCGCGCCCCGCGTTCGCGCGATGCGCTGAACACGTATTTCTGGTTCTGCCTTGAACACGTGCGCGAGTACAATTCCCGCTGGGATTTCTATCGCGGCATGTCGCCAGGACAGATCGAGGCGCATATCCGGGCCGATACGTCATGGAACCGTCCCTCGTGGAAGCTGGGTCAGGGCAACGCCGCCCATGCCTTCAGCGAGGAGGAGGTGCTGGACCCCCTCGACCTGCTCAAGGGGGCGGCGAAGGCCCGGGCGCGCAGTCACGCGCGCCGCCAGCAGGAAGACCGTCGCGCCGAGGCACCCGATGCCCTCAAATATCCGCTGGGCGTGCTGGACCTTGGCTGGCCGGTGTCGATGGAGGAACTGAAGACCCGCTACAAGGATCTGGCGCGTCAGCACCACCCCGATGCCAATGGCGGCGACCGCAAGGCGGAGGAACGATTCAAGGGCATCAACATTGCCTATACCACCGTGCGCGCGCATCTGGTCGCCACCGCCGGCCGGGACCACATGGCCCGCAGCGCCTGAGCGGTAATATGTCGGGGCCATGCCCGCGCACTGGCCGATTGTTACGTATGCACCTATACTCACCTGACCGGATGCCGGTCTGCCGCCATGGCGGCCCCCAACAGACGAAGTGACGGACAAGAAAGCAGATGAACGAACCCGCAGACCTGACAACTGCCGCAGTGGACGCCCAGGGCACGCCGCTTCCCGCCATCTCGGCTGTTTCCGCCCCCGATCTTGTCGTTTCGGCGCGGGATGTGTTCGGCATAGACAGCGATATGAAGGTCCCGGCATTCTCGGTCCGGACCGACCATGTGCCCGACATCGACCCTTCGTACAAATTCGATCACGACACCACGCTGGCCATCCTCGCAGGATTTGCCTTCAACCGCCGTGTGATGGTCCAGGGCTATCACGGTACCGGCAAGTCATCGCATATCGAGCAGGTGGCGGCCCGTCTGAACTGGCCCAGCGTACGCATCAACCTCGACAGCCACATCTCGCGCATCGACCTGATCGGCAAGGACGCGATCGTGCTGAAGGATGGCAAGCAGATTACCGAGTTTCGGGAAGGCCTGCTGCCGTGGGGCCTGCAGAATCCCTGCGCGCTGGTATTCGATGAATATGACGCGGGCAGGCCCGATGTCATGTTCGTGATCCAGCGCGTACTGGAAGTCGAGGGCCATCTGACCCTGCTGGACCAGAACCGCGTGATCCGTCCCCATCCCTTCTTCCGCCTGTTCGCCACGGCGAATACGGTCGGTCTGGGCGACACCACGGGACTGTATCACGGCACGCAGCAGATCAATCAGGGCCAGATGGACCGCTGGAACATCGTAACCACCCTGAACTATCTGCCACACGCGCAGGAAACGGCCATCGTGCTGGCGAAAATGGGTATCGACCCGAAAAAGGACGAAGCCGGGCGCAAACGGGTTGAAAGCATGGTTGCACTGGCGGACCTGACGCGTTCGGGCTTTATCGCGGGGGATATTTCCACCGTCATGTCACCGCGCACGGTCATTAGCTGGGCTGAAAACTTCCGTATTTTCAATGATCTTGCGTTTGCCTTCCGCGTTACCTTCCTCAACAAGTGCGACGAGGCGGAACGCCCGACGGTGGCGGAATATTACCAGCGCTGCTTTAACGCCAGTCCGCTGGCGCCCCGGGGCTGATGATACAGGGCAGGCCAGGCATGCGTGATAACAGGACAAAAAACGCCTCATCCGAGGCCGAGAAAGAAGCCCGTGCGGCCGAGAGCTTCCGGCGCGCGACGGTAGGCACCGTACGTGCGCTGGGCGGACAGGCCCAGACGGAGGTCTCGTTCCTGAATGGCCCGGTGCCATCGGGGGTTTCTGTTACCGGCACCCATGTCCGCCTGCCCCATCCATCCCGGCGCATGACGGATGCGGAGGTCACGCGCATGCGTGGTGCCGCAGATGCCGCCGCCCTGCGCCTGCGCCACCATGATGTGCCCCTGCATGACAGTGTGCGGCCCCCCGCCGGTGAGGCGCGTGAGGTCTATGACGTGCTGGAACAGGCGCGGGTGGAAAGTCTTGGCGCGCGGCATATGGCGGGTGTTGCCGCAAATCTGGATGCCCGTGTGGCGCAGGAATGCGCGGATATGGGGCTGGACCGTCTGAACGACGCCACGAAGCTGCCAACACCGTTTGCGCTGGGGCTGCTGGCGCGTGCGCGCATGTCCGGCCATCCGGTACCGCCGTCCATGCAGGCCCTTATGAATCGCTGGCAGGAAACCCTGTCGCCTGCCGCCCGCCGCGCATTGGACGAAATGGCGTCACGTCAGGAAAGCCAGAAGGATTTCGCCCAGGCGGCGCGCAGGCTGCTTATGGCCTGTGATCTGCTGGAGCAGGAAGTTACCCCAGAAGAACCTGCGGATGATGGCGCGGCCGAAGCCGAAAACGCCAGCGCCGAGGATGAGGAACAGACCGACGACGTTACCCCCGAGCCGCAGGAAGACGGCCCGGAGGAAGATGACAACGCCCAGCCCATGCAGATGTCACAGGGCACCGGTGCGGGCGATGATGAACCCGAAGAAGGTGAACAGGGCGGATCGGCCAGCGGGTCGGAAGAAGCAGGTGGACCGGGCGAGGAAGAGACGGAGGATGAGGTTTCTCCTGCCTATCATGCCTTCACCACAGCCTATGATGAGGAAATCGCCGCCGAGGACCTGTGCGATCCGGAGGAACTGTTCCGCCTGCGCCAGACGCTGGATCAGCAGCTTGTCAGCATGCAGGGTGTTGTCTCCAAGCTGGCCAACCGCCTGCAGCGCAAGCTTATGGCGCAGCAGACGCGGGCATGGGAATTCGATCTGGAAGAAGGCATACTGGACGCAGGGCGACTGTCGCGCGTGGTGGTCAATCCCATGCTTTCGCTTTCCTACAAGCGTGAGCGTGACACGGATTTCCGCGATACGGTCGTGACCCTTCTGATCGACAATTCCGGTTCCATGCGTGGACGCCCCATTTCGGTCGCGGCCATGTGTGGCGATATTCTGGCCCGCACCCTTGAACGCTGCGCAGTCAAGGTGGAAGTGCTGGGCTTTACTACCCGCGCGTGGAAGGGCGGCAAAAGCCGCGAGGCATGGGTACAGGCGGGCAAACCTGCCAATCCCGGTCGACTGAATGACCTGCGGCACATCATTTACAAGGCTGCGGACATGCCGTGGCGGCGTGCGCGGCGCAATCTGGGGCTGATGCTGCGCGAAGGGCTGCTGAAGGAAAACATCGATGGCGAGGCCCTGCTGTGGGCGCAGCGGCGGCTTGCCTCGCGTGCCGAGGCACGGCGCATCCTTATGGTGATTTCCGATGGTGCGCCGGTTGATGACAGCACGCTATCGGTCAATCAGGGTTCCTACCTTGAAAACCACCTGCGCGAAGTGATCGCCCATATCGAAACCCGTACCACTACGGAACTGCTGGCCATTGGTATCGGCCACGATGTGACACGCTATTATCGCAAGGCCGTAACCATTACCGATCCCGAGGAACTGGGGGGCACGATGATGAAAAAGCTCTCCGAACTGTTTGGCGAAGAACTGGTGTCCCGGCACCGTCGCGGCGGCTGAGCGCCCTGCCCCGCTTCAGGATCGAAGCGGGGCAGGAGTGGTTCAGGCAGCCGCCAGCCTGCGGTCGGCCAGTTCCAGCAGGGCCTCAAGCATGCGATCGACATCCGCATTGGTCGTGCGGTGATTGACGATGGCCGCGCGCACCGCTTTCGTCCCATTGATGATGGTGGTGGAAGGGGCTGCGATCCCGCTTTCGTGCAGATCCTTCACCACTTCCCCGTTGAAGAAATCCAGATCGTCCACGGGCGCCAGTATGCGGAAGCACACGATATTCAGCGTTACCGGGGCCAGCAGTTCCAGCCGGGGACTGGCTTCGACCTGGCGGGCCAGATGCGTGGCGATGGCACAGCAGTTGGCGATCATCCGCCCCATGCCATCCGCGCCATAGGTGCCCAGCGTCATCCATACTTTAAGCGCCCGGAACCCGCGTGACAGGTCGGGGCCAAGGTCGCAGTACCAGGGCGCATTGGTGGCAAGGCCACGGTCTTCGCGTGCAAGGTAGGCGCGCGACTGCGCGAAGGCCGCCGCCTGTGCGCCGGGCCTGCGCACAAGGATGCAGCCCGCGTCGTACTGAACCTGTGCCCATTTGTGGAAATCGAAGGCCACGCTGTCGGCCCGTTCCAGCCCGCGCAGCATGGGCCGCAGCGTATCCGACAGCATTGCCAGCGCACCAAACGCGCCATCCACATGGAACCAGATGTCTTCCCGCCGGGCAATATCCGCCAGCGCGTCCAGATCGTCGATTGCGCCGGTATCCACCGTGCCCGCCGTGCCGATCACCATGAACGGTTCCAGACCGGCCGCACGGTCGCGTGCGATGGCACGTTCCAGTTCCGCCAGTACCATGCGGTTTTCACCATCAACCGGGATCACGCGCAGGCTATCCGTACCCAGTCCCGTCAGGTCGAACGCTCGTGCGATGCAGCCATGTGCGGTTGCAGCCGCATATCCGACCAGTTTGCGGGTTCCGACACCTTCAGCGCGCATTTTCAGCCCGTCAGGCACGGCGCGGCTGGCAGTTATGACGGCGATCATGTTTGCCATCGAAGAACCCGTCACCAGCAGGCCGGATGTTTCAGCGGGGAAGCCGCACATCTCGGCAGCCCAGCGGATCACTTCGCGCTCCACCTCGATCGGGGCATGGTCGCGGCCACCGCAGTTGGCGTTCAGGCCCCCGACAAGCAGTTCGGACAGCATGCCGACCGCCGTGCCGCCCCCATGTACCCATCCCATGAAGCCGGGATGGACATTGCCGGTCGAATAGGGCTCCACCAGCTCGCGGAAACGGGCATACAGTTCCGTGGGCGGGGTGGGATCATGCGGCAGGCCGGTGCGTAGCTGCTGGCGCAGCGCGGGCGGCATGGGTTGCCAGACGGGGCGTTCGCGCAGCGTGGACAGGCGGTCGATCATGTCGTCCACCATCTGGTGGCCCAGGCTGCGTAATGTGTCCCAGTTGTCCGGATCCAGTCCTGTCATCTTTCTCAACCATTCATGCAGTTGTGTGCCCGTGGGCGATATATGGCGTGCCTACATACCGGGCCGCGTCGCTGCATGCGAGAGGGAGAGACCGGTTTATGCCATGCGCGGATGCATTCAGTCTTCCGCGCGTTCACCAAAACGCCGTGCAAGGGTCGCGCATACGAATAGCTGGATCTGGTGATAGACCATAAGTGGCATGACAATCAGCCCGATATCCGTGGGTGCGAACAGCACGCTTGCGATCGGCACACCGGATGCCAGCGACTTCTTGGACCCGCAGAACAGGATGGCGATCCGGTCGCGATAGCCAAAACCGCTGAGCCGCGCCAGCAGATGGGTCAGCCCCAGGGCAATGGCCAGAATCGCCATGTCCACCAGTGCCACGCGCCCGATCTGCGCGGGCGGCAGGCGGTGCCACAGTCCCTGTGTCACGGCTTCGCTGAACGCCGTGTAAACGACCACAAGAATTGAACCCCGATCTGAAAAGGAGAGCAGCTTCTTGTGCCGCTGCGCCCATCCCCCGATCCATGGCTGTGCGATCTGGCCCGCGATGAAGGGAAGCAGCAGTTGCCCGACGATGGGCAGGATATTGCCCCCGCCACCAGCAGCATGACGGCTGAACAGGATACCCACCAGAAGCGGCGCCAGAAATATGCCCAGTATGTTCGACAGCGTCGCCGAACAGATTGCCGCCGCCACATTGCCCCGTGCGATGGAGGTAAACGCGATGGAGGACTGCACCGTCGAAGGCAGGCAGCACAGGAACAGCACACCCGTCCACATCGCGCTGTCCAGCATGCCCGGCAGCAGCGCATGCAGCATCATGCCCAGCAGGGGAAACATGAAAAATGTGCATAGCAGGATGGCAAGATGGATGCGCCAGTTGGTTATCCCTTCCGCCACGGCCCGACGCGACAGACGCGCGCCCTGCAGGAAAAACATGTTCGCAATCATGCCAATGGCAAGGATATTGAACACGCTAACGCCTGCGCCCCGGCATGGCAGCACGGTGGCGAGCCCTACGGTGCCCAGCAGGCACAGCAGGAAGGAATCAAGCCTGCGCAGCATGGGCAGTCCATTCAGTATGAAGTATCATGCGATCGAAATACCATGGCCGATTGCATCCGGAGCGTAATCACGCCAACGTGTCACGCAAATGAAGAAATTGCTCATAACCACCGTCCTCGCTGCCCTGTCCTGCATGGGGCACGCAGGGGCGACTGCCCTGCCCGATACCTGCGCCAGAGTACAGGTAGCCGCCACCCAGCCACATGGGAACAGTGTCCTTGCCGGACACGGCTATGACCTCGCACTGGCAGGCAGGCCGAACCAGACATTCCATGCAACCGATATTGCGGCCAGTGGAACGGGCATGGGTCAGCAGGCCCTGCGGGATATGGAGGATGTTGCCTCCCTCGTCCTGCTTGCCACCATGACGGGCCATCATTCCGATGGCTGTGCGCAGGATTACTTTGCGTCTGCTGCGGCCCCGATCATGGACGGGCTGCGCGCAGGTGGCAGTTATGATCTGACATGGCAGGGCGGATTGCTGACCAATGGGGATACGAAGCTGTCCTTCCGCCGTGCGCATCTGCATCTCGTGGGTGCAAAAAGCGCCAGTGCGCCTGCGACCCTGACACTGGAAACGCAGGGAATCGGCATAACAGGTTCACACAACACGCTTCTGGCCAGTGCCCTGCCGCAGCAGGCCAGCGCTAATGCTGCCGTGCCCAGCGGTTCGCTGGTGGAACTTGCCGCAGCCATTACGGGGCATCCGCCGGAAAATGTGATGGTGCCGCTGCGTGTCTCGTCCCTGTCAGCCCAGCGTGGCGCCATGCAGATCAGCGGTAATGGGGAGGCCAACCTGACCGGCCATACGGATGCATCATCCGCTACCGGTCATATACTGGTGCAGAACCTTGATGCCGTAATCGACACCCTGCGCAATGCCGGTCAGACCCGTGCCAGTGCCGCCCTTATCCTCGCCAAGCTGTTCGGTCACCATTCCGATAATGGCGGTACCTCGTGGGACGTAAGCTGGGAAGGCGGCGTCATGACCGTGAACCATATTCCGCTGCCGATTCACTAATGGATTGTTTGTAAAGAAATTTTTTATAAAAAACAGGAAAAGTTCTTGGATGTTGCCTTTGTTCAGAAAGGCAACATCTTCCGAAGCTTTTTGAAAAAAGATTCGCCAAAGGTTGCCTTATGATTTCTGGGTATTTCCCGACAGGCTTTGCAAACAGCCGCTAAGCGCCGTAATTTTTGAGGAAACAAGGCGGGCTGCCAGCCCCGGAGGGTAGTGTTACGGCCCGCCCTGTCCCTTAATCCGTAAGCGCGGAGGGGCCGTTATGGTCGGATGATGCCCTGCACCTGATGACCCTGTCGGGCACCACCATCCCCTGCCCCGACCGCATGACCGGGGCATACTGACCCCGGTCATGGTGGTTTTACAGATGCCTATGCCGTGACGTTTGCATCTTCCCGCGCCAGCGTGACCAATGCCCCCAATACCTTGCGGGCCTGCGTAATCCGCTGGGCATTGGTCATTTCGCGTATGATGGCCAGCTTGTGGTCGGGCCGCAGGCGGACATTGGCTTCTTTCTGCTTTGCAATCCACGTTACCAGCCCCGCCGGGTTGATAAAGGTATTGCCCCGGAACTGCACGACCATGCCCTTGGGTCCGGCTTCGACGCGCTCCACCCCGGCCTCGCGGCACATGCGCTTGAGCGTCACGACATCCAGCAGGTTGCGGACCTCATCAGGCAGCGTGCCGAAGCGATCCACCAGTTCCGCTTCCATCGCCTCGACCTCGGCATCATTGGCCAGTGCGGCAATGCGGCGATAAAGCCCGAGCCTTACCGGCAGGTCGGTGACATAGGTGTCCGGGATAAGCACCGGCAGGCCAAGGATGATGTTGGGTGTCCAGTCGCGGTCCTGCAGCTTGCGGCGTCCCTTTTCGGTACGCAGGTCGGCTACCGCGTCTTCAAGCATCTGCTGGTAGAGTTCGATGCCCACTTCGCGGATATGGCCCGACTGCTCGTCGCCCAGCAGGTTGCCCGCACCGCGCAGGTCCAGATCGTGGGAAGCCAGCGTAAAGCCCGCGCCCAGCGTATCGAGTGTCTGCATAACCTCCAGCCGTTTCTGCGCCGCAGCGGACAGCACATGCGTCTGTGGCCACGTCAGATAGGCATAGCCACGCTGCTTGCCACGTCCCACGCGGCCCCGAAGCTGGTAAAGCTGCCCAAGGCCGAACATATCGGCACGATGGATGATGAGCGTATTGACCGCAGGCATGTCCAGCCCGCTTTCCACGATATTGGTGGATAACAGGATGTCGTATTTGCCGTCACTGAACTCGGTCATGACCCGTTCCAGTTCGGTGGGCGTCAGGCGGCCATGGGCCTGCACCAGACGCGCATCAGGCACGATTTCGGCCAGGCGCGCCGCCATGCGGTCCAGATCCTCGATACGCGGCACGACGCAGAAGACCTGCCCCCCACGGAAGCGCTCGCGCTGGATCGCCTCGCGGATCACCACGCTGTCGAAGGGCATGATGAAGGTACGCACCGCCAGACGGTCGGTTGGCGGGGTGGCGATCAGGCTCATTTCCCGCACGCCCGTCAGGGCAAGTTGCAGGGTGCGTGGCAGCGGCGTAGCCGACAGGGTCAGGACATGCACGTCTTCGCGCAGGGCCTTGAGCTTTTCCTTATGCGCGACGCCAAAATGCTGTTCTTCATCCACGATCAGCAGGCCGAGATCAGCGAATTTGACCGTCTTGGCCAGCAGGGCATGCGTGCCGATCACGATATTGACCGTGCCATCGGTCAGCCCCTTGCGCACGGCGGTCGCTTCCTTGGCCGTGACCATGCGCGAAAGCTGGGCGACCTTGACCGGCAGCCCGGCAAAGCGGGCGGAGAACGTGCGGTAATGCTGGCGGGCCAGCAATGTGGTCGGTACCACAACCGCCACCTGCGCGCCCGACATGGCGGCGACAAAGGCCGCGCGCAGGGCGACTTCGGTCTTGCCGAAACCCACATCACCGCATACCAGCCGGTCCATCGGCTTGCCCGATGCCATGTCGTCCAGCACGTCGGCTATGGCGCGGGACTGGTCTTCGGTCTCGACAAAGGGGAAACGGGCGCAGAATTCATCCCACATCCCGTCTTCGGGGGTAAGTGCCGGGGCCTCACGCAGCGCACGGGCGGCGGCGGTGCGGATCAGTTCGCCCGCCATGTCGCGGATGCGCTGCTTCATCTTGGCCTTGCGCGACTGCCACGACACGCCCCCCAGCTTGTCCAGCGCCACATGGGCCTGATCCGAGCCAAAACGGCTGAGAAGCTCGATATTTTCGACTGGCAGGAACAGTTTTTCATTGCCGTCATAGATCAGGCGCAGGCAGTCATGCGGTGCCGTGCCGACGCCGATCGTCTCAAGCCCGTCATAGCGGCCAATGCCGTAATCCTGATGGACGATCAGGTCGCCTTCGGCAATCTCCGATGCCTCGGATATGAACTGGTCAGCTTTCTTTCGGCGGCGTGGGGGGCGGGAAATCCGCTCTCCCAGCAGGTCCTGTTCGGATACGAAAGCCACATTATCGGCCACGAACCCGCGTTCCAGCCCCAGCGTAAGCAGTCCCACCGTACCGGGGCGCAGTTTCTGTGCGTCGGCCCACGTTGCGAAAGTCTGCACCGGCAGGCGGTATTCGCGCATGAGCACGCCAATGCGTTCACACGACCCGCGGCTCCAGGCCGTGACATAGGCGCGGCGACCGGTCTGCGCCCATTCCTCCACCCGTGCATGCAGCATGGGGAAGACGTTTTCGCGCCCGTCCGTTACGGTCTTGGCGAACATCTGGCCGGGCCTGCCGCCCGCATCCATGCCGGGCGCGCCATCGGGCTGGGCGAAGGGCATGAACACGACGGCCTTCCGGCCGGTGATCATGGCGTCCCATCCCTTGCGGTCGAGATACATGAGGTGTGGCGGCAATGGGCGGTAGGGCACTTCCCCTTCCCGCGTGGGCTGCCTGCGGGCGTCGTAATGATCGGCGATCATTTCAAGGCGCGCGGCAAGCACCTCTTCCGCCTGATTGGCCAGCGAGATGGAAACGCCGGGCATGTAATCCACGACCGTCTCCATCTGTTCATGGAACAGCGGCAGCCAGTGCTCCATGCCCGCATGCCGCCGCCCTTCGGAAATATGCTGGTATAGCGGGTCGGACGCGGCAGCCGGACCGAACAGGTCGCGCCACCCGGTGCGGAAGCGCGAAATGGAGGCGGGATCGAGGCTGAAATCCGCCACAGGCCGCATGGTCAGGCTGTCGATCTTTGCGGTCGAGCGCTGGGTGCCGGGATCGAACCGGCGGATATTCTCCACCTCGTCACCAAACAGGTCCAGACGGACCGGCTCGGCTT
The DNA here is from genome assembly GCF_003207825.1 of Komagataeibacter saccharivorans. Lineage (GTDB taxonomy): Bacteria > Pseudomonadota > Alphaproteobacteria > Acetobacterales > Acetobacteraceae > Komagataeibacter > Komagataeibacter saccharivorans. Next base: position 61,963 of record NZ_NKTY01000012.1, read on the forward strand.
CGCCTGCCGGGAAAATATCAAAAATGCCGCCACGCGTGGCGAACTCGCCCTGCTCCATCACCGTATCGGTGCGGTTGTAGCCATGGGCTATAAGCAGTTCCATGAGGAATGGCGCATCAAGGCTCTCGTCCGTCCTGATGGTGATGGACTGCCCCGCGAAGGCTGCGCGGGGGGCAACGCGCTGGACCAGTCCACCCACCGTGGTCAGGACGATGCGTGGGGCGGTCGCCTTTTCAAGCAGGCGGGTGAGTGTCGCCACCCGCTCCGCAATGATGGCGGGATTGGGGGAGACACGGTCATACGGCAGGCAGTCCCAGCCCGGAAAACGCAGGATTTCCGCCTTGGGCGCGACAAAGGCCAGCAGGTCCGCGATCCGGGCCATGCCAGCATCGTCACGGCAGACATGCAGTACAGGCCCGTCATGCTCATTCAGCCGACGGGCCAGCAGGAAGGCATCATACCCGTCGGGTACGCCCCACACGGGCACCGGCGCGCCGGGTGCCAGCGAGAATCCTGCCGTCTGGTTCATTTTCCGCCCCGGATCGCGGCCAGACGTTCGGGATCGGTGGCATCGGCCATGATTTCGCGCATCATGGGGGTGTTCACTTCCGCCGGTACCGGGCGGCGACCGCTCAGCCAGTCGGCAAGGTCGGCGTCGGGCAGGTCCATTACGGCTTCCAGCGCGTCAAGCTGCGCATCCGTCATGGCTTCGAGCCGGGGGGCGACGAACCCGCCGATCAGCACGTCGGTTTCATGGGTACCGCGATGTGTGGCACGGTAATATATCTTCCGGCGTCGTGTATCGAGACGCGAGAGATCAGGCGTTCTGGCTTCCATTGCGTTCCACCCCGTAAATGGTTGTGTTTTGTTCCGTAACGCAGGTGTCCTATAGCCGTCACGCGGGCATCTGTCAGCCCGTATGACATGTTCCGCCCCGCAGGATGAACCACCGCGTGCCTGATACCATCACCCAGCCCGTCCCTTCCCTTCTTGCCCCGCTGCTGGCTGGCGTGGAAACGCTGGGTGGCGTCAGGCCCGCCACGGCAAAGCTGCTGGCGCGGGCGGCGGGCGGCGGGCGGGTGATCGACCTGCTGTTCCATCTGCCTGAGTCAGTCGTGGACAGGCGCTACCGCCCCAACCTGCGTCAGGCGGAGATAGGGCGTATCTGCACATTGCATGTCACGATTGCGCGCGTGGTGCCGCCGCCGTCTGGCGGGGGACGGGGCAAGCGGCCATGGCGGGTGGTGGTGAGTGACGGCACCGCGGATGCCGAACTGGTGTTTTTCTCCCCCTATCAGGCCCGTGGTCTGGAGGCCGGACAGGATATATGCGTGTCGGGCACGCTGGAGCGTTTTGGCGACCGGCTGAACATGACGCATCCGGATTATCTGGTCCCTGCCGAACGGATGGGTGAGATACCGCTGCTTGACCCGGTCTGGCCGCTGACGGCGGGACTGTTCCCCCGGCAGGTGCGCAACGCGATCAGGGCCGCATTCGATATTTTTCCTGACCTGCCCGAATGGCAGGACTCCAGCGTGATGAAGCAGCGCCAGTGGCCGGGATTCGAGCAGGCCCTGCGCACGCTGCACCGGCCTTGTGACTTTCCTGACCTGCTGGAGGGCGATGCGCTGGTGGCCGCAGCCGAACGCGCCCGCGCCCGTCTTGCCTGTGATGACCTGCTGGCCCAGCAGGTTTCCATGGCGCAGGCCCGCAGGCAGAACCGCCTGCGACCGGGGCGGCCCATCGTGGCCGATGGCAGCCTGCGTGGCGTTGCCCTGTCGCGTTTCGGTCATGAACCCACGGTCGCGCAGATTCGTGCACTGGCGGAAATCGACGCCGACCTTGCGCAGCCCCGGCAGATGACGCGCCTGTTGCAGGGTGATGTCGGCGCGGGCAAGACGCTGGTGGCGCTCATGGCCATGCTGGGCGCGGTGGAAGCGGGCCATCAGGCAGCTCTCATGGTGCCCACTGAAATTCTGGCGCGTCAGCATCTGGCAACCTTTACCCGCCTCTCCCCCGTGCCCGTCGCGTTCCTGAGCGGGAGCGTGAAGGGCAAGGCCCGGCGTGAGGCACTGGCAAGGATAGCCGATGGCACGGCACGGCTGGTGATCGGCACGCACGCCCTGTTTCAGGACAGTGTAGTATTTGCTGACCTCGCACTGGCGGTGATTGATGAACAGCACCGTTTTGGCGTGGAGCAGCGTGCCATGCTGGGGGAAAAAGGCCCCCAGACCGATGTGCTGGTCATGACCGCGACCCCCATCCCCCGCAGCCTTCTGCTGACCCAATGGGGCGACATGATGGTCAGCCGACTGGATGTGAAGCCTGCGGGGCGCAAGCCGGTCCGCACATCACTGCACACGCTGTCCGCCATGGGAGATCTGCTGGTGGGCATGGAGCGGGCCATGGCGCGGGGGGCGCGTATTTTCTGGGTCTGCCCCCTGGTCAGTGAAAGTGAGACCAGCGACATTGCCGCCGCTGAGGCACGGCATGCGGCGCTGGCCGCGCATTTTGGCGCGGATAAGGTCGGTCTGGCGCATGGCCAGCAGGATATTACGGTGCGGGAACAGGCCATTGCCGATTTCGCTGCGGGCCGGACGCGCATTCTGGTGGCGACCACAGTGATTGAGGTAGGGGTGGATATCCCCGACGCCACGGTCATGATCATCGAACATGCCGAGCGTTTCGGGCTGGCCCAGCTCCATCAGTTGCGCGGGCGCGTGGGGCGTGGACATGCCGAATCGTACTGTCTGCTGCTGCATGACAATGCGCTGGGCCAGACCGCGCGGCGCAGGCTGGCGTTGTTGCGCGAAACGGATGACGGTTTCCTTATTGCTGACGAGGATTTCCGCCTGCGTGGCGGTGGTGACCTGACCGGACGGCGGCAATCCGGTCTGCCTGACCTGCGTCTGGCCAGCCCGCTGCATGTCGATATGCTGCTGCGTCTTGCCGCGCAGGACGCCCGGCGTCTTGTGGATACCCCGCCCGACCGGGCGCCGCCTGCAATGCGCGCCCGGATGCCTGCGGTCAGCCTGCTGCTTGACCTGTTTTCGCGCGGACAGGCTGTGCGTGCGATCCGCGCGGGGTAGCAGGGGTGTTGACCGATAATGGTGAGGGCACGCCCAGTTCCACTGCCGCCTGCGCCAGATAGAAGGTCGCGAACAGGTCGAGGGATTCCGGCCCATGTTCCATACGCGCGCGCAGCACGGCCCCTTCCCACCCAATCCAGAAATAATGTGAAAGACGGCTGCATAGTGTTTCCTGCGCGGCGGTGGGCACCGGGTTGCAGGTGGCCAGCAGGCAGTCCGTCACGCGGCGTTCCCATCCATGCAGAATCGTGCGCAGCATTACATTGAACGAATCGGGCAGGATGTCGATCTCCTGACCGAGATTGCCGATCAGGCATCCACGCCGGAAGGCGTGACGCTGCATGCCCGTCTTTGCCTCGCGCATGAAATTGAGAAGGCGCTGGAGCGGTGCTACAGCCTGATCTGTCAGCCAGCGGTCAAGTTTTTCATTGAAATAGGTGGCGTAGCTTTCGATCAGTGCGCGGCCAAAATCTTCCTTGCTGCTGAAACAGTAGTAAAATGAACCCTTTGAGATGCCAGTGGCATTCAGCACGTCATCCACGCAGGTGGCCGAGAACCCTTTTTCCGTCAGCAGCACGACCCCGGCGCGCACCAGCATTGCACGTGTGCCTTCCGGGGTACGGGCAGTCTTGGGTGGTCGACCACGACCGGGTCGGCGGGGCGATGTATCAGACATTGTTCGCTTTCTTGTAAGCGCGGAAGGCGTGGGAATGACAACCGGGCCCAATAATGTGCGCATACTGACGAAATGCAAGGATCATTGCGGGATTCCCTTTGCCTCTTTCTGCATCCGTAATTTTACCGCTCTTTCCTCACAAAAGAGTTCACAAGTGAAAATTCCTGTGCAACCCGGGGCGGGAATATGCTTTGGTGTTGTTGATGCCGATGCGATTTATGCTAGGGTCACCGCAGGACAGAGGATGTTTTCCTGAGCCAGACCGCCTAAACCACGGTGAACGGCAGCAGACCAGTCTCTATTCTGCAAACGTGCTTTCATTCGGTGGTGTCCCCCAAGGGGGATTTCCGCCACCTAGACCTCGGGATTACGACCGTTGAGAAGTAACAGGACCGACCGCAGCTCCCGCTCCCCGCGCCGCGGCGGATTTGACGATGATTTCATGTCGTCGCCTTCATTTGGTGATCGCAGCAGCAGCGCCCCGCCGCCGCGTCGCTCCCTCGGTGGCGGAGGTGGTGGTCCCCAGATCGTCGCATCCGGCCCGGAGATCAGCGCCACTGTAAAGTGGTTCAACAGCGAAAAGGGCTTCGGCTTCGTGGAGCTGTCCGACGGATCGGGTGACGTGTTCCTGCACGCCAATGCCCTGAACCCGACCGGGCATGCGACGGTTGCGCCGGGCACGACGCTGGTGGTCCAGATTGGCCAGGGCCCCAAGGGTCGCCAGGTGGCAGCCGTCCTTTCGGTGGACGAAAGCACCGCGCAGCCGGAACGCCCCCGTGGCGGTGGCTTCGGTGCGTCGGCAGCCGGTCCCCGTGGCGGCTTCTCGCGTTCCGGTCGTCCGGCTCCCGACCTGTCGCATGCGCAGGACATGCGCGGCACGGTCAAGTGGTACAACGCCACGAAGGGCTTCGGCTTCATCACCCCGGAAAACGGCGGCAAGGACATTTTCGTTCATGCTTCCGCGCTGGAACGTTCGGGCCTGTCCAGCCTGACGGAAGGCCAGACGGCGAACGTGCAGGTTGTCGAAGGCCAGAAAGGCCCGGAAGCAGCTGCGCTGTCGGTTGACTGATTGATCCTGCTTCCCCTGCCCTGCCATCAAAGGCGGGGCAGGACAGGTGATTGAATAGAAAACAGGGTCGTTCCGATGGGGCAGCCCTGTTTTTTATTGTACGGACCTGTCACGGCGGAAATACTACGGGGCAGGATGGCATTTCCTGCCACGAGGCATATTTTCAGCCATAAATTTCAAACGGGTTCTGGCACCGTGTTACCCGTAATTGACGGATAAGTTTCCCCTGACATCCCATTACGTGATTTTTTAAGGGCGCAGGTAGGACTGAAGCAGGCTTTATACCAGACCTCAGGGAGATTTCTGGCGTAACGTCCTGATCGTGGCTGTGTTCTGCCATTCAGCTTCAGACTTTACGGTAGAAAGCCGGACTTCTGCGTTCAGATAAGGGATGTCTCGGGAACGAATGGCGATCCGTCCCTGCATCCCGTTTATCCTTCAGTCCTCGCGTCCGCGATTACGCAGCAGGCGGGCCTTGTCGCGTTGCCAGTCGCGTTCGGCAATGGCGTGGCGTTTGTCCGCCTTCTTGCGGCCTTCACCCACACCCAGCGTCAGCTTGGCAAGCCCACGGCTGTTGAAGTGAATATCCAGCGGAACAAGGGTTACGCCGTCGCGTGCGACCTCTCCCAGCAGCTTGTCCACCTGCTTTTTGTGCAGCAGCAGCTTTCGGGGGGCGCGTGGCTCGAAACGTGACAGCACGCCACCCTGATATTCAGGAATATAGCTGTTGATCAGCCACAGTTCGCCATTCCGTTCACCGGCATAGGCTTCGTTAATGGTGGCGCGACCCATGCGCAGGCTTTTGACTTCCGGGCCTTTCAGCACCAGACCCGCTTCCACCGTTTCCACGATGGTGTAGTTGAAGCGGCCCTTGCGGTTCTGCGCGGCGATCCCCGTGGAAATCATGCCGCTGCCCTTGTTCCTGGCTGCCATGGGTTCAGTCCAGCAGTCCGACCGCCGAAAGTGCGGCCTTGACCTTCTCACGACCGGCATCGCTTAACGGGGCAAGCGGCAGGCGGCACGTTTCACCCATAAGCCCCAGCACGCTGGCGGCAAACTTGACCGGAACGGGGTTGCTTTCACAGAACAGGGCATCATGCAGCGGCAGCAGACGGTCCTGCAGTTCCATGGCCTCCATCACATTGCCGTCCGTCCAGCTCTGCTGAACCTGAGCGCATAATGCGGGCGCGACGTTGGCGGTAACACTGATGCAGCCATCGCCACCGGCGGCCAGGAAGGATACGGCTGTCCCGTCCTCGCCGGAAATCTGGTTGAACGGTTTGCTGACCGCACGGCGTACCAGCAGCGGACGCAGCAGGTTGGCAGTGGAATCCTTTACCCCGATGATGTTGGGGTGCTTGGCAAGGCGGGCCATTGTCTCGACCGAAATGTCGATGACCGACCGGCCGGGAATATTATACAGGATGACCGGGATACCGATTGCATCCGCCACGGCCATGAAGTGGCGGTACACGCCTTCCTGCGTGGGCTTGTTGTAATAGGGCGTGACGACCAGCACGCCCGATGCGCCCGCCTGTTCGGCCTGTTTCGCCATGGCGACGGCTTCCGCCGTGCTGTTGGAACCGGCCCCGGCGATGACGGGTACGCGCCCGCCTGCGGTTTTTATGGTGAAGGCTACGACCTTCGCATGTTCCTCATGCGTCAGCGTGGGACTTTCGCCCGTGGTGCCGACCGGAACCAGCGCGGATGCGCCCTGCTGGATCTGCCAGTCGATGAAGCGGCCCATGGAGGGCAGATCCAGAGATCCGTCCTCGTTCATGGGGGTCAGAAGGGCGGTAATGGAACCCTTGAACATGGTTGTTTCCACCTGGATACTGTGTCCTGCTGTGCATGTGCCGGTGGACCCGGCGCATCGTATTCTCTGTGGCCTGCCCCGCTGGCCCGGAGCGTGTGCCCCTACTATATAGACAATGCGGCGCGCGGGGCAAAACCCGCCTGCATGCCCTTCCCCTTCAGCCGCCGCGCCGGAAGGGAGACGCCGGATAGACGCCGAGTATTTCCTGCTGTTCCGAAAAGAATGAAAGTTCGCGCAGTGCCTGCGCCAGCGGTGGGGATTCGGGGTGGCCTTCCACGTCCAGAAGGAACTGCGTGGCGGAGAACGATCCCTCCAGCATGTAGCTTTCCAGCCGGGTCATGTTCACGCCCGTCGTGGCAAAACCGCCCAGCGCCTTGTACAGCGCACCGGGCTGATTGGACACGCGGAACAGCAGCGTGGTCAGAAAATCCTCTCCGGGGGGGGGCAGGACGGCAGGTTTGCGTGATGCGATGTAAAAGCGCGTGGTGTTATGGGATGCGTCTTCCACATTGCGGCGCAGGATCTCAAGTCCATTGAGTTCTGCGGCCAGTGCGGACGCCACGGCCACATCTTCCTTGCGATTCCATTCCCGCACCATTTCGGCAGCGCCTGCCGTGTCGAATTCCACCACCGGGTCCAGCGCCAGTTCGGCAATGATGCCGCGCACCTGCGCCATGGCGACGGGGTGGGTATGCACCCGCCGGGCATCAGCCAGCGTGCTGCCCGGTATGCCAAGCAGGCAGTGTTCCACGCGCTGGAAATGTTCCCCCACGATAAACAGTCCTGCCTGTGGCAGCAGGGCATGGATATCGGGCACGCGGCCCGCCAGGCTGTTTTCACATGCGAGCATGGCCAGTTCGGCCTTCCCGTCATGAACGGCGGCTATGGCCTGTGCGAAGGTCTGGCATGGTAGCGTGGTCCAGCCGGGTCGTGCCTGACGGCAGGCAAGATCTGAATACGCGCCGGGCCGCCCCTGAAACGCTATGATGTTTTTTGCGCTCATGCCCCTGCTCCCGACAGCACGCGGGCGCGTTCAAGGTCCGCAGGGGTGTCGACCCCGAACGGGGCGGTTTCGATCCGGGCGCAGCCGATGATCATCCCGGCTTCCAGCGCGCGTAGCTGTTCCAGCTTTTCGCGTTTTTCCAGCGCACTTTCGGGCAGGCTGACAAAGCGGGCCAGTGCCGCGCGGCGATAGGCATAGATCCCCACATGATGCCACAGCGGACCATGGCCCCATGGGATGGGCATGCGGGAGAAATAAAGCGCGCGCGCCTTTGTCGCCTTATCCGGGAACGCACATGCCACCTTGACCACGGATTCCGCTATTGCCTCGGCCCGATCCTGCACGGGGGCCACGAGGGTTGCGATATCGGTCGAAGGGTCATCCAGCGGGCGCAGCACGGCACGCAGGCATGCAGGCTCCACGCCCGGCAGGTCGCCCTGCAGGTTGATGATGGTGTCGTACCGCCCCGCAGGGTCCAGCTTCTGCAACGCCTGCCAGATCCGGTCGGAACCCGAAGGCAGCCCCGGATCGGTCAGAATGGCGGTGCCGCCAGCACGTTCCACGACATCGGCAATGTCACGTTCGGCCGTGGCGACGGCCACGGGGCCGACATCAGCCGCGCGGGCGCGATCGAGCACATGCACGATCATGGGCCGTCCCGCGATGTTGGCAAGCGGTTTTCCCGGCAGCCGGGTCGAGGCCATCCGGGCCGGGATCAGAACAATAGGCTTCATGGGATCTGGGTCTGGGCCATCCGTAATCTGTGGCGGTGGCAGGGGCCGACCGCAGCCCCGCATGCTTCACACGGGGCGCGCGGCAGTCTAGGTAAGGAGCGGTTTTCATGCAACCGTATGGGAAGGACATCGGATACCATGGACAGTCTAGGCCTTAACCAGATCGGGGCAGCCTGCCTCATCGCCGCCGTTGCGGTGGGGGCAAGCTGGGGCGTTGCCCATACGGCAGTGCCCGAGCCGCTACCGGCAAAATCCGGTGTGGCGATACCTCAGCCAGCCCAGGCCGCAGGCGCGTCCATTGACGATCTGGTGGCCAGGGCCAGTGTGGAAAAAGGCCGTAGCATTGCCGAACATCAGTGCACGATGTGCCACAGCACCGCCCCCCATGGCCCTGCCATTATCGGGCCGGACCTGTTCGGGGTGGTCGGTACGCATGTTGGCGACATTCCGGGCTACGAATTCTCCGATGCCCTGAAGGCGCACAAGGACGAGACGTGGACCAACACCACCCTGTCCGCATGGCTCAGATCGCCTTCCGAATATGCGTCGGGCACCAAGATGTCTTTCCCCGGAATCCCGTCCGAAACCGACCGGGCGGATGTGATCGCCTACCTGCGTTCCCTGCATGAGGATGCGCCCTGATGTCCGCCCTGCCCGCCGGTTTTCCCCGGGATGCGGTGATGGAGGCGGCCATTGCCGCGGCGGATGTGGCGCGGACCGTCGTGCTGCCCTTCTTCCGCCGTGGCGTGACGGCTGACGACAAGGGTGACAGCAGCCCCGTAACCATTGCCGATCGTACGGCGGAACGTGCGATTCGGGCCGTACTGTCCGAGCGCCTGCCCGGCTTTGGCGTGATGGGGGAGGAATTCGGCCTTGAAGGGGGGGAGAGTCCCTATCGCTGGGTCATCGACCCCGTGGATGGCACGCGCGCCTTTCTGACGGGCCGCCCGACCTTTGGCACCCTGATCGCGCTGTTACATGATGGCGTGCCGGTCCTTGGCCTGATCGACCAGCCGGTTACGGGTGAACGCTGGATCGGGCTGCGCGGGGAAGCGACACGGTACATCTCCACCCTGCCCGGCAGGGCTTGCACGCGCGGTTGCCCGGATGTGGCGCATGCAGAACTGTCATGCACCGCGCCGGAAATTCTCGACCCGCCTCACCTGCCCGGCTTTCATGCGCTGGCCGGGGCGGTCAAGCGCACAAGCTGGGGGGGCGACTGCTATGCGTATGGCCTTCTGGCGCTGGGGCAGATCGATATTATCGCCGAATGTACCATGAAAATATGGGACTGGGCGGCGCTCGTGCCCGTGGTGGAGGGGGCTGGCGGCAGCATGACCGACTGGTCCGGCAGGCCACTGCACGCGAACGGCGACGGGACCGTGCTGGCGGTTGGCAATGCAGCCCTTGTGCCCCGGATTACAGCCCTGCTGGGAAGTTCCGCAGGCGCACTGTAGTGCTTTGTATTCACATTTTCTCTAGCGATGCCGCAGGCAATCGGATAGGGACGACCCACTTTGACCGTACTGAGCGGGAGCGTACGACATGACCAGCCATTCCAACGGCCACCTTTCCCTTCCCAAGGACAAGATCCGTATCCTGCTGCTTGAAGGCGTGCATGACAGTGCCGTCAACCTGCTGAAGGAAAACGGGTACGAAAACGTCACCCGCCTGAAAACGGCGCTGGAAGGCGAAGCCCTGCACAAGGCGCTGGAAGGCGTTCATATCGTCGGTATCCGTTCGCGCACCCAGCTTACGCGCGAAGTGATTGAGAAGGCGGATCGCCTGATCGCCATCGGCTGCTTCTGCATCGGGACCAATCAGGTGGATCTGAATGCCGCGCGTGAAGGGGGCATTCCGGTATTCAACGCACCTTACAGCAACACGCGTTCGGTCGCTGAACTGGTGATGGGCGAGATCGTGATGCTGATGCGCCGCATCTTCCCGAAATCCGAGGAATGCAACGCCGGTATCTGGAAAAAATCCGCTACCAATAGCTGGGAAGTGCGCGGCAAGACGCTGGGTATCGTGGGCTATGGCTCCATCGGGTCGCAGCTTTCCGTTCTGGCCGAAGCGTTCGGCATGCGCGTGTTCTATTACGACGTGATCGACAAACTGGTGCATGGTAACGCAACGCCGGTCGATACGCTCGAAACCCTGCTGGGGCAGAGTGATGTGGTCAGCCTGCACGTGCCCCAGACGCCGGAGACGGCGGGCATGATCGGTGAAGCGCAGATCCGGGCGATGAAGAAGGGCTCCTTCCTCATCAACAACGCGCGTGGCAACGTGGTGGACCTTGATGCGCTGGCGGCGGCGCTGAAGGACGGCCATCTGCTGGGCGCCGCGATCGATGTGTTCCCCAAGGAGCCGAAGGCGGCGGGTGAGGAATTCCAGACCCCGCTGCGTGGTCTGGATAACGTGATCCTGACACCGCATATCGGTGGCTCCACGGCGGAAGCGCAGGAGCGCATCGGCGTGGAAGTGGCGCGCAAGCTGGTTGATTATTCCGACATCGGCTCAACGCTGGGGGCCGTGAATTTTCCTACCGTGCAGTTGCCCGAAAACCCGCACGGCACCCGATTCATGCATGTGCATCAGAACGTGCCCGGCATCATGCTGCAGATTAACGAAATCTTCTCCTCGGAAGCCTGCAACGTGACGGCGCAGTACCTGCAGACTGCGGGTGAACTGGGCTATGTCGTGGTCGAGGCCGATACCGGCCGTGACGTGGAAAAGGATAACCGCATCCTTGACCGTCTGCGTGCTCTCAAGGGCACGCTGCGGGCCCGCCTGCTTTACAAGCAGGTGTAAGGGACAGGTTTTCCTGTTCTGGATATCGGGGGGCATGCCATCACCGGCATGTCCCCTTTTTTATGTCCGCATCAAACCCGCAGGTTGCGGATGGGCGGACTATCGTATGATTTTTCCGGCCCCGGTCATCGCATCGCCGGACTGGATGGGGGAACGGCCAGTTGCTCCGCTGGGGTAGCATTGCATGTCTCTTCGCGCTGTATGGATTGCGCAGAACGGGTGACTGCCGCCGGTTGGAAGCGTGGATATTCCCGGCCCTTCATGCTAATCGTGCCGGTGGCGTGACGCCTTTCCGGGTGCGCCATGACTGGCGTGCCATCCGTGCAGGCTGAAAACGGATTATTGATCAGGGTTCTCGAGTGCGCGGTTATATGGTCCTTCACGGGGGCAGCCTGTGATCTGGGGTGATTTTCAGGCGGTAATCCAGCTTTCTGCCGGGCTGAATGTAGCCATTCTCAGCTTTGTCGATATCAGCCTGCCCGCCATCAAGGAACGCAGGCGCGTCTTTGCCAAGGCAAGGCAGGAACTCGAACTGCATCGTAGCGGGAGCGATCACCAGCACCCGGACGATGCGGAAGCCTATACTGCCGCAGTGCAGGAAATGGATCGCAAACTGTTCCTGTTATGGCAGGAATCATCCGCTTTCATCCGGGAAGAGGAATCCCTTATCCGCTCTACCGGGGTGCTGGGGGTATTTGGTGCGGTATTGAGTCTCGGGCTGCTGTGGTACTCGGCTGAACATTACGGCGGGATCATCTCGCTTATGGGGCGGGTGCTGATCATCCTGTCCTTCTGTTCCCTGCTTGGCGCCTTTCTGATCAATTTCATGACCGCATCACAGGCCGGGGTCTTTACCCGCAAGTGCAACAGCATCCGTGAGGAAATGCACCACCGACTGTAGCCACGCGCCGATTGTTATGCGGGCGCGCGATGGGTCTGCTTTCGCATGCGCCACAGGATGCGCGTACCGTGCAGGGTGAACACGCTGACCAGCCCGATCCCGATCCCGCACCACAATCCGGCGGGTCCCATGGCATGGTGGAAAGCAAGCGACACGCCGCTGGGAAAGCCGATGCCCCAGTAGCCGATAATGGCCAGTACCATCGGAATGGCAGTATCGCCCTGCCCGCGCAGGATGCCGGTTGCGACGACCTGCACTGCATCGGGGATCTGGAAGGCTGCGCCAACCAGCAATAGCGTCAGGGCCATCTGCACAGCCTCCGCATTGCCCGGCTGCGTCATGTCCAGATAGCAGCCGATGATGGGGTATCGTCCTGCTGCCAGGGCGACAGTCGCCAGGCTGGCCGTCACGATGCCCAGTATCATCCCGGCCCATGCCGTACGGCGGACCATGGTGGGGTCACCCCGCCCCGTCCAGTAACCGATACGGATATTGCATGCCTGTCCCAGCGCCAGATAAAGCACGAAGAACTGCATCCCGATCCCCAGCATGATCTGGAAGGCCGCCAGAGCACTGTTGCCAAGCCGGGCGGCTTCAAGGCTGTTGGCCTGGAACAGCGTGACCTCCGCCATGGCGGCTGCAAGCATCGGCAGGCCCGTGCGAAGCAGCGCGAGCGTATGTCCCCATTCATGCATGCGCGGACGCAGGGCCGCGCGCAGTTCGGGCCTGCGCATCATGAAGGCCAGCATGATGACCGGCATGCACCACAGTGTGATGACCGTGGCGATGGCGGACCCATGCAACCCCAGCGCGGGCAGGCCGAACCAGCCGTGGATGAGGGTCGTATTGAACAGGCCGTTGATGACGGTAATGCACGGCGTCACCCGCATGAGGATACCCTGTGCCCCCATGACGGGCAGCGCCGTTGTCAGGATACCCTGTCCCAGCAGCGCGGGCGGCACCGCCCACATCAGGATACGGACGAAATCGGCCACTGGCGCGCGGATGGCCTGCGGTTCGTTCATCCATGCCAGCAGGGTATCGACATGGGCCAGACAGAACAGTTCAGGCACACACAGAACCACGGCCACCAGCAGCATGGATGTGATAATGGTGCCAAGGACGGCATGATCCTGACGTCCGCGCGCCTGTGCCAGCAATATGCCGCCTGCTTCGATCACGGCGGCCAGAATGGCGGTCAGCGTGAAAAATGTGCCCGTGGCAAGGCCGCCGATCGCCAGCGCGCTGGCCCCAAGGCTGCCCAGCAGCACATCATCGGTCAGGCCCATCAGCATCTGGGCGAACTGCGAAAGACCCATCGGGCCCGCAATGGCGAGAATGGACCGGAATTCAGTCCGGAACGGTTTGATTGGACGCGTCATGAAACCCTGTAGTCAGCCATGGCCCGGCATGGAGCCATGGCAATGCGCCTTATGCCAGTGCTGCGCAGGTGCGTCGTGCGGTGTATACTACTTCGTGGCACAGGGCCAGCATGCCCGGTCGGATGTAATGTCGCTGTCCTGACCTCGACGGCGGATGGATATGGCGCTTACAAAGGGACGCTATGACATCATGCTGGCCTGTGGCCCCCCTTGGCGCGCTTGTGGACTGTCTTGATGCCCGGCGCGTGCCCCTTAATCGGGCCCAGCGCGCGCAGCGGTCCGGGGTGGTGCCCTATCACGGTGCAAGTGGGATAACCGGATATGTGGATCAGGCCCTGTTTGACGGGGCGCTGGTACTGCTGGGCGAAGATGGTGCGCCCTTTCTTGACCCCAGCCGGGATGTCGCATTTTTTCATGAGGGACCGCTATGGGCAGGCAATCACGTCCATGTGCTGCGCCCCAGGGCGGGGATGGACGGACGCTTTCTGGCCCATGCGCTCAATACGGTATGCTACGCCGCCCATGTGGACGGTACGACGCGCCGCAAGCTGGTGCGGGCGCGGATGAACTCCCTCCCCGTGCCCTGTCCTCCGCTGTATCGGCAGAAGGCGATTGCAGTGATGCTGGATCATGCGATGCAACGGATCGACGACCAGATGGCTGAACTGGCCCGGCAGGCTGCGCTTGCGGGGGAATGGATCAGGGCGGAAATCCAGCATGCCATTGGTTATGATAGCGGTGCATGGCCTCCCTCCGTGCCGCCGGGTCATGTCATACGTCCCCTTGCCGCCCTGTTTAACATAACAGGCGGCGGCACACCCGCGACCACCCGGCCAGAGAACTGGGGGGGCGATGTGACATGGATAACCCCTGCGGACCTGCCCGATGGTCCGCCTGCATGGATTACCGGCGGTGCGCGCAGCCTGTCCGCCATCGGGCTTGAAGCCTGCCGTGCGGCTGTGGTTCCGGCGGGTGCGCTGGTTGTGTCCACCCGTGCGCCGGTGGGGCGGGTAGGTATTGGACGGGGACCGCTTTCGGTCAGTCAGGGCTGCAAGGCGCTGGTGCGTCGGACGGAAGATGTAGACCCATGTTATGCGGCCCTGTTTCTTCACGCCGCCGGGTCCGAGTTGCGGCGGCGTGCAGGGGGTAGCGTATTTGCGGAACTCGATACCGCTACCCTCGCATCGCTGGAATTATGCCTGCCGTCCCTGCCCACGCAGCGCAAAATTGCACAAACGGTATGGAGGAAGCAGGATCGGCACGCCAGTCAGGTCAGGGCACGCGAGCGTGTCGCAGCCCATCTGGGGGAATATCGCGTGGCGTTACGGGTTGCGGCGGTCAACGGGCAACTGACCTGCTGAACATTCATGCAGACGCGATGGTGCAGACGGCGTTCATATCGCGTGCGAACAGGGAGGGTAATCCCGCCATAGCCCCGCACACGCGGTCTATACACCCTCTTTACCTTCTTCTGCCATGAGGGGCGCAGGGCACAGGACTATACAGGCCTTCATGCCGTTTCGCCGCGTGTAGTTTATATTTATTCCAACAGTTGCATCAACAGAAACAGGACAGAACAGCCATATGGAAGATAACCGGAGCCGGACCCAGTATATCGGGACCTTTATATTTGTATGTGCAGTCCTGTCGTTTTCCGCGTGGATTGAACAGTCATTCCTGTTTGCGTTCGTATGGGGTGGCATCCTGACGATCACAACCTACCCGTTATACCGCAGGCTGATCGAACGTGGCATGGGCAATGGTCTGGCCGCAGGTCTGATTGCTGGTGGCATTTTTGCGCTGCTGGCCGTGCCGATGATCGCCATGGCTGTACGGGCGGGGCTGGAAATCCCCTCCCTCATGGCATGGGGACGCGACGCCCTGCATGATGGCATTCCCGTCTCGCCGCAGGTGGCGGAAATACCGCGTTTCGGCCCCCGACTGTCAGCGCTGTGGCAGCATTACCTGTCCGATCCCGATGAACTGCGACACTGGACCAGCGTGGCCTCGCGCATGTTTGCGTCGGGCGACGGACGGCAGCTTCCGCATCGTGTGATGGAAATGACCGAAACATTCGTCATCGCCACCCTGTCCGTCTATTTCTATCTGGCTGCGTCCCATACGCTGATCGCTGATATCCGTGCCGTTGGCCGCCGTTTTCTAGGCGGACGGGCGCGCGATGTCATCCGCAATACGGTGGGCGCCGTGCGTGGTACTGTAGCTGGACTGGTTCTGGTCGGGCTGGGTCAGGGCGTGCTGGTGGGGATCGGGTATTTCATTGCCGGAACCCCGCACCCTGCCCTGCTTACGCTGCTGACCGCCGTTGTCAGTATCATTCCGTTCTGCGGGCCGATCCTGCTGTGCGCGACTACGCTCATGACTTTTGCCACGAACGGGGTGACGCAGGCGATCATTGTGGGCGTCATCGGCACGATTGCCTATGGTGTGGGGGATCATTTCGTCCGGCCCAAGCTGATCAGCGGCAGCACCAGCATTCCGTTCCTTGCGGTGCTGACGGCCATTCTTGGCGGGTTGCATGTCTTCGGTCTGCTGGGTCTGTTCATTGGGCCTGCCGTCATCGCGGTTGCCCTGTCGTTGTGGCGCACGGCGGCGGCGGAAGAGCGTGCAGGCCAGGCTGGCTGAGACAGATATGCATCGCCCGCTACTTACGGCTGGCGCCATCTGGCGTATCGCTGATCTGTTACGTGGCGCGTTGCAGCCGGATGAGTATGGGCCGGTCATTCTGGCCTTTACGGTGCTGCGTCGTATGGAACAGGCCCGCACTCGTCCCGCTGCCGGACTGGCGGGTGTAGCGCAGGCGGTGGACGGATTTGCGACGTTCGAGACCTTGCTTGCGCGGCTGCCCCGCTCCGTTCAGTCCATCATGACGCAGCTTGATGTGCGTGCGCTTGCCCACCGTCTGGCGCAGGCGGAACTGCTGGACGCGGTCGCAGCGCATTTCGCGGCCCTCGATCTGGCGCCTGCGCATTATGGCACCGAAGGCATGGCGCGCCTGTTTGAGGAACTGGTCCATCATTTCACCACCAGTCGGGGCACGGGCGTCCATTACACCCCGCCGGAGGTCACGGACCTTATGGTGGACCTGGTTTTTGCTACTGATACGGTCCCCACGCGACATGATCTGTATGACCCTGCCGCCGGAACGGGCGCGTTGCTGGGGCGTGCGGCGGACAGGTTGCAGGCGCGGGGGATGGAAATACGCCTGTTCGGTCAGGAACTGGGCCAGCAGTCCTGTGCGCTGTGTCGGGCCGATCTGTTGCTGCGGGGGCAGTCGCCTGCGCAGATTACGCAGGGCAATACGCTGACGGAAGACGGGCACGGGAAGCGGCATTTCGCCCGCATGCTGGCCAATCCACCGTTCGGGCTGGACTGGCGCAACATCCGCTCCGCGATACAGGCGGAACATGCCCGTGGTCCAGCCGGGCGTTTCTCTGCCGGATTGCCCCGTTTGTCGGACGGATCGATGCTGTTCATGCAGCATCTGCTGGCAAAGATGCGCAGCCCCCGCCATGGCGGCAGCCGTGTGGGGGTTGTGACCCATGCGGGCGCACTATCTGGTGGCGGCGCGGAAAGCGGGGAATCCGCCATTCGGCGTTATCTGGTGGAACACGACCTGATCGATGCCATCATTGCCCTGCCCATGGGCATGTTCGTCAATACCGGCATCGCTACATATGTGTGGATACTTGATAACCACAAGCCCGCCGCCCGGCAGGGTAAAGTGCGACTGATTGATGCCTCCTTCCTATGGCGCAGGGCGATGCGCAGCAGTGGTGAAAAACGTCGAGAAATGACGCCGGGGCACCTCAGCGCCATCATGGAAGCCTGCATGGCAGGCGCGGAGATGGATGTGGTCCTGCATGAGGGGGAAGATGGCGCAGCGGAGCACTGGGACGTGCTGGCAACCGATGCACCGCAGGAAAGAGTCCCCTGTCACGACCCGGATGCATCGGTGACGGAGGTGGCCAAGCCGTCGGGTCCGAACGATCAGGATACCCCTTTTGACGGAGGTGATGGGATCGACTGGCCATCATCATCCCGTCGGGTGGGATTTTCGCGCATTGTGGCAGGGCGGGATTTTCTCTACCGCAGCCTCGTGGTCGAACGTCCGGTGCGTGATGACGCACCAACCCGTACGGTATTTCTAACCGATATGGCGCAGGACCCGCATGCGTGGTTCGCCAGCATGATCCGGCCTCATGATGCCGCAGCCCGACTGGATATGACACGGGCGCAGGTCGGGTGTGCGATTTCGTTTCCACGCTATTTCCATCGCCCTGCCCCGCACCGACCGGTGGAGGAGATCGTGCGGGACCTGCACCACTCCATGGACCGGCTTGCGGCCCTCATGTCTGATATGACGGGAAAGAAGCAGGCGGAATAACTGTTACAGGGTCAGGGTGTGTTTACAGCCCTGTCTTTTCCCGTTCGCCCAGACTGAACAGGAAGTCGCCTATCGTCACCATCTCCGCATGATGTTCGAGTACATGATAGGCAAAGGCCAATGCCCCCGCACGGCACGCGCCACGTTGCTGTGGATCAGCTATGGCGTCAAAATCCGCAGTATGTGCATAGCCGATAAGGCGGCGGATGATCTCGACCGCGGCAAAGCCGATTGTATCAATCAGGATTTCATCAATGAACGCCTGCTGCGCTACACGCGACGCCGGTCCGTAGGCAAGCGGACGGAGTGTGCCAGCAGGCGCGGCTTCATTCATGTTCCATAATATCAGGAACTGTTCCTGAAAGCAGGCCCAGAAGGCCGCTATGTCCCGCAATGTCGCCTGTCGCGCGGCGTGGTCCGGGGTGGCGAAATAATGCAGGACAAGATTGCCGATGAACATGCCGCAATCAAATCCGATAGGGCCATACAGGGCAAATTCGCCATCAATCACGCGCGTATCGTCCGGCGTGCTCATGATCGAACCGGTATGCAGATCGCCATGTAGCAGGGCCTGTGGCTGCGACAGGAACCGGCGGCGCAGGTTCTCGACCGCCATCAGGGTCGCCGCACTGGATCGGATATCCAGCACGATCGGGGTCAGTTCCGGTTCTTCCCAGTGGTTGCGCGGATGGTCACGGTAGGGATGGTCAAGCACCAGATCGAGCGTGATGCGCGTCAGGGCCTGATTGGCGCAGAAAATGCCCCGTGCCGTGAATACGTCCTCAAACGGGCGGGCAAGCAGCGATGTGCCGAATGTGGTGTGGGCTACGAATGTTGCGATGCGCGGGGCCACGCCCGGCCAGTCCACGCCCTGCATCAGGGCGGAGCGCAGGACGGTATGGCCAGACAGGCTTTCGACAATCAGGACATAGAGTACCGGGTCAAAATGCAGGAATTCGGTCGTTAGCGCACCGGCCAGAGGCTGAACGGCGCGTAGCCATTCGGCCTCGAAAAACGTGCGGTCGAGCGGCATTTTCCATGCCGGATCGACACGGACATGGGGTAATGACTGTTTAAGGCAGACTTCCCCCGTATGGCCGGTAACGATAAATACGTTGTTCAGGTTGCCGTCGCTTACCTCGCGCACCTGCCAGTGTTCCACCGTGCCGCCAAGGCGCGCGGCAATGTCTGGCAGACCCGCGATCAGATCGCGGATGCCGGCTGCATCCAGCGTGCGGTAGGTGGTATGGTTCATGCGGTCGTTTCCTGCCACGGACTGCGTGCGGCCCGTCGGCCACGGTTACGTCAGGGTTGCGCGCAGGCGACGGTTATGCAACGCTTTTTTTAACGCACCGCAGGTTGCAACAGGAGTAACCTGGGCGGCAGACAGGCAGGACGGGAGCACGATCCATGATTAAAGACCCCAAGGTTATCGAACACCTTAATACACAGCTTACCAATGAACTGACGGCCATCAACCAGTATTACCTGCATGCCCGCACGCTGCGCCACTGGGGCGTGACCCTGCTGGGCAAGAAGGAATACGAGGAATCGATCGAGGAAATGCGTCATGCCGACTGGCTGATCGAGCGCATCCTTTATCTGGGTGGCCTGCCCAACGTGCAGCGTTACAACCAGATTCTTGTTGGTCAGGACGTTGAGGAAATCCTCAAATGCGACCTGAAGCTGGAAGAAAAGGCAATTGGCGACCTGCGTGAAGGCATCGCCTATTGTGAAAGCGTGCGCGATTATGTGTCGCGTGATCTGCTGCTCAAGATCCTGGTGAATGAGGAAGAACATGAAGACTTCCTTGACCGTCAGTTCGACCTGATCAAGCAGATCGGCATTGAACGCTACATCAAGCTGAACTCCGCCGCCGCTCCCGATCAGGACTGACCTGATCCCCTGCCCGTTCGCGGGCAGACCATGGCGGTGACTGTTTGCCGCCCCTGACGCCCTGATGCGCAGGCCAGTCGATATGGCCCGCGCTTCAGGGCGTTTTTCATACGCCCCCTGTCTGGGCGAGGGCCGCGCTACGGGGCCACATGACATGGGCGCTGGCCATGTCGGCATCATGCCAGCGCAGGGTGCCAAGGCTGCCAGCCCCTACAGGCTGGTGGGCCCCGTTGGCTGCGTGCGCGGCGGGGGCTGCATTTGCACTGTCCGTTCCCCGCCCGTGGTTCCAGCGCAGGCGCGTGACAGGTACCCTGCCCGATGTCGTGGTGCCCTGCCCCCGGCGTGGCAGCCAGTAGCCCGCACCCGCCATGCACGCGCCAAGTTGGGTAATGGCGGCGGCAAAGGGCGAAAGCACATGATGATGAAGAAAAACGGGCCTTAGCGCGCGGCGCACCTCCGCCTCGCGTCCTTCCTGTGCGGCGGCGGCGGCGGCCAGAAAGTGATTTTCCGTGCGGGTCAGCCGCGTGGCGCTGCATATCGCCACATCCACCGGCTGGGCCTGAAAGGCGCGCAGCCGGGCCAGCGCCATATGGAATGCATTTGCCACAGCGGCGAAATCCGCCCGGAAAAATGGCAACGCCAGCCCCGGTACGGTGGAACGGTCATGGGGGTTGCCGTTCAGGCGGCGCACGCACCAGACCAGCAGGCGTTCGCTGCACGAAAGATCATTCATGAAAACTGTCGTGTCGGTCATCATCCGCTCGGGCCGTAGCAGAGCCCGCTCCCTGTTGTGTCGGTGATGATTGTATAATGCGAAAGATTATCAATTGCAATTAAAATCGATAGCCCGAACTGCTTATCCCTACTGGACCCCCATGGTCTGTTTGGATTACGTTACAGAGCGATGAAAGAGCAGACTTCCCCCGATTCTCCCCTTGCGGATCTGTGCCGTCAGCGTGGCCTGAAACTTACAGGCCAGCGTCGGACGATCGCCTTTGTCCTGTCAGATAGCGATGATCACCCGGATGTGGAAGAACTGTACCGCCGTGCGGTGGCCGTGGACTCCCGTATTTCCATTGCCACCGTGTACCGTACCGTCCGCCTGTTTGAAGAAAATGGAATTCTTCAGCGGCGCGATTTCGGCGGCGGTCGTGCCCGCTATGAAGTGGCCGATGGCGACCATGGGGATCACTATCATCTGATCGATGCCGACAGCGGCAAGGTGATCGAGTTCGAGAATGCCGAACTTGATGCCCTGCTGGATACCATCGTGCAGCAGATGGGCTATGGTCTGGTCACTACCCGGCTGTCCGTTGTCGGCCGCAAGAAGGCAAAGACACGCGGCGGGAACTGAAACTGTTCCTGCCCCGACCCACTTTACCAATTATGGTCTGATAAGCCGGTCAGTTCCGGTCCGGCTGGCATGAACCGTCACGTGGCGGGGCAAGCCAGTTGGGATGACGCTGCTCTATCCATTCCAGCATACGGGCGCTGAGCCTGCGGAGCGCCGGCACGTCTTCGGCCAGCAGGATGATGCCCAGCGGCAGCATCCACAACCCGAGTATGGGCAGAAAGCTCAGCACGCCCCCCAGAATCAGCAGGCAGCCAAGAATCCCACGCAGCCATGCCCTGCCGGGCTGAAGCAGCCAGATCATTGCCCGCTCGCCGCGCGCAGGCAGGCGCCGGAGTAACCGGTCCAGCCTTTCCCGGCGCTTATGCTCATCCGATAGCGGGTGGCGTGGGCGGGTATCAGCCATCATGGGATCGTTCATGCTGGTACAGATGGGCATTCCGCCAGAATGTTGCAACCGGCACGCGCGATCGTGAGCGGTAGTTCAGGAAACGAAAGCGGTCTGGATAAGCATATAGTCCTGTGCGTCCGGGATGCAGGCAGATGGTCACGTCCATGGTTTGGGGTGGACGCCCGTCAGACCTGCCTGTAAGGAAATTTATATGTGTTTTTTGGTAGCGTGGTTCTCGTCAGGGCCATGCCTGAAGCAGGCGGGAGGGGATGCGCTGCCGGTTGTCGTATCTGTCCATACGGTAGGCCCGATCAACGCAGGCCATTGAAAAGTCACATTTAACCCTACAGAGTGTTTGCATTACCATATTTTGGGAGCAGTCAATGTCCAGCATCAGTCATTTTGCCGGCAAGCCGGTCGATCCGGACCGTCTTGTCAATATCGATGCCCTGCTGGATGCCTATTATACCCGTAAACCCGATCCGGCCATTGCGGCGCAGCGGGTAGCGTTCGGAACATCGGGACACCGGGGTTCATCGCTGACCACCAGTTTTAATGAAAATCATATCCTGTCGATCAGTCAGGCCATCTGCGATTATCGGAAGGGTGCGGGCATTGATGGTCCCCTTTTCATCGGGATCGACACGCATGCGCTGTCCCGGCCTGCGCTGAAATCGGCACTTGAGGTATTTGCCGCAAATGGTGTGGAAACCCGTATTGACGCAAAGGACGGCTACACCCCTACCCCCGTCATTTCGCATGCCATCCTGACCTATAACCGCGACCGCAGCAGCGCGCTGGCCGATGGCGTTGTCATCACCCCGTCTCACAACCCGCCGGAAGATGGTGGTTTCAAATACAATCCCCCCCATGGTGGCCCTGCCGATACCGATATTACCAAGGTGGTGGAAACCGCAGCCAACGATTACATCGGCAAAAATATGGAAGGGGTGAAACGCATTGACTATGAAGCGGCATTGCAGTCCCCAACCGTGCAGCGTCACGATTACATCACGCCTTATGTGAACGATCTGGCAGCGGTCGTGGATATGGATATTATCCGTGACAGCGGCATTTCCATCGGTATCGACCCTCTGGGCGGGGCTGCGGTGGATTACTGGCAACCCATCATTGACCGCTATGGCATCAATGCGACCGTTGTCAGCACGGAGGTCGATCCCACCTTCCGGTTCATGACGGCGGACTGGGACGGACAGATCCGCATGGACTGTTCCTCCCCCTACGCCATGGAACGCCTTGTGGGTATGCGCGGGCGTTTTGATATCGCTTTCGCCAACGATACCGATGCTGACCGGCATGGCATCGTGTCGGGTCAGTATGGATTGATGAACCCGAACCATTATCTGGCCACCGCCATCGAATACCTGTTCAACAACCGCGGCAGTTGGGGCGCGAATGCCGCTGTGGGCAAGACGGTTGTCAGCAGCAGCATGATCGACCGGGTGGCGAAGGAACTGGGCCGCAGGCTGGTTGAGGTGCCTGTGGGGTTCAAATGGTTCGTTGACGGGTTGTATAATGGCTCCCTCGGGTTCGGGGGGGAGGAAAGTGCCGGTGCGTCCTTCCTGCGTCGTGACGGCACGGTATGGACGACGGATAAGGACGGCATCATCATGGGCCTTCTTGCCGCCGAGATCACGGCCCGTACCGGTCGTTCCCCCGGTGCCGCGTATGAAGACATGACGGGCCGCCTTGGCACGCCGTACTACGCCCGTATCGACGCCCCGGCCAACCCGGAGGAAAAGGCACTCCTGAAAAACCTTACCCCCGAGCAGATCGGTATGGATGAACTGGCCGGTGAGCCGATCGAAAGCACCCAGACCCGTGCGCCGGGCAACGACGCGGCAATCGGGGGGCTGAAGGTAAAAGCCAGGGACGGCTGGTTTGCAGCGCGTCCATCCGGCACGGAAAATGTTTACAAGATCTACGCTGAAAGCTTCAAAAGCGAAGAGCATCTCAAGCGCATCCAGACCGAGGCACAGGCAGCCATTTCCGCACTGTTTGCCAGGGCGGCGGAAAAACAGCAGAGCTGATTTTTCGGGGTTTCCTGCGCGACCTTTTCCGTGCAGCGACAGAACAGCAATCGTGAACACCGGACGGAACGTTTTTTCTTCCGTCTGGTGTGACGATGCGACACAATGTAATCCGATAGTCTAAAGAGGAGGCCGTTATGCGTTACCTCATCGATCAGACACGCGAGGGATTCGAAGTCGCGAAACTGCTCGGCATGCTGGCTGTTGAACGTTTTTTCCGAAAACAGGCTGTCCGCTAGGGCGGACATAAACGGACATGGATCGGATGGAACATCCTTCCTTCCAGCACCGCTACCGCTGCTGCGCGCGCATGCGTGAAATGGCGTCTGTTGAACTGCTTATGCGGCGCTGCCCGGTTTTTGCACGCAACCGTGGCGCGGTCGGGCGGTTAACTCCCCTTGAAAGCCAGAATAGCTGGAGAGGAGAAAACCAGTGCGCAACCTTACGCGGATGATGTTTGCCGTGGCCATTGTTGGCTGTCTTGCCGGGTGTGACAAACCCAAGCCAGCCGGTGGCGGATCGGACGGCGGCGGTGGCCCCGGTGTCAGCACGCATGGCGGTACCGCACCGCAGCAGTAATATCATGAAATGAGGGGTTGCCTGCCTTCGGGGGCAACCCTTCTTTCATCAGCCTTCGGACAGCCCTTCCAGCAGGCGGGCTACAGCTTCCGCGCCGGGGTCGGGTACATTACGGACATGTTCACTGGGCACGTAGGCTGCACGGCCCGCACGGGCGCTGTTCATCGTAGTGGTTGAATCGGCCCCCTTGCGGGCTGCCTGGGCGGCCTGCCGCAATGTGCCGCCATCAGCCAGTGTTTCCAGCGCGGGGTAAAGCGCATCAATCATGGTGCGGTCACCCGGTCTGGCGCCCCCGCATTCCATCATATGGGCAAGTCCATCGCGCAGGGCCTGCTGCCACGGTTGCTCGCTACGTCCGGCGGCCGAGAACATGATGGCGAACAGCACGCCGCTCGAACCGCCCGCATGCTGGGTCAGGATATTGCCGATTGTAGTCATGAGCTGGTGCGGGTCATCCATGGGCAGTCGGTCGATGGCGGCAATGATGTCACGGGCCGCACCGGCAAAGGTGGAACCCGCATCGCCATCCCCGATCTTGCCATCCAGTTCATTAAGTGGCGCTTCGTTGGCCACCAGAACGTCCGCACCGCGTTCCAGCAGACCTGCCATCGTGGCATTGCGGGTTGGCTTGTAAGGGAACGGATCGGGCATTTCGGGCATGGGCACGATTGCAGGCGCGTCCAGCGGCGCGATACCGGGCCACGCATGTGGCTGGACAGGTGCCTCAAGGGCCTGCCGGATGGTATCGTCCAGTTCAATCAGGGTGAGCGAGAACCCGTTCATGTCCAGTGCGGTCATCAGGGATGCCGGACCGATGATGTGCGAGACGTGGCGCGCCAGCGGTACATGGCTGAAGGATTCCAGCAGCAGCGTCATCTCCACCTCCGGCACGCAGCCGAGGTTGTTGAGCAGCAGGGCGTGACGGCTGTCGCCTGCATTAGCGGGCAGACTGGCTTCCAGCGTGGCGGCGGCCCTGTGCATGAGATCATTGGCGCTGGCCAGTGCGATACGTTGCGCGCCCGGCTCACCATGGATGCCAAGGCCCAGTTCGGCCTGATCGGCTGTAAGGCGGCTGCCGCGCCCCGGCTCATACGGATTGCAGTCCTCAAGCGCCAGGCCGATGGTGCGCATACGCTTTGCGGCCATGCGTAAGAAATCGGCAATACGCGCCAGATCCCAGCCCTGCGCGGATCCGTAACCGGCCAGCTTGTGCGCCAGCACCGTGCCCGCAACGCCGCGTGGTGTGGTGGAATCCGGCAGGGCGATGTCGTCACCAATAATCACGACTTCAACCTGTTTGCCCATCGTGCGGGCGCGTTCGGCTGCAAGGCCGAAGTTCAGCCGGTCACCGGTATAGTTCTTGACGACAAGAAGGCACCCGGCCTCCCCCGTCGTGGCAAGGATGGCCGCCACGATTGCGTCCACACATGGCGAGGCGAACAGCGCGCCGCACACGGCAGCCGTCAGCATGCCCCTGCCCACAAATCCGGCATGGGCGGGCTCATGTCCGGATCCGCCACCGGAAATGATGGAAACCTGTGTCCGGTCCGGTTCGCGCTGCATGATGACGCAGGTATCGGGGTAACCATCCAGTCGGCACAGGTGCTGTCCTGCGGCAGAGCGCAGGAAACCGTCCAGAGATTCAGTTACGATTGTGTCTCGCGTATTGAAAAAACGCTTCATTATTATGCTTTCTCCCTCGGCGGCCCATGGCTGGCGGCGCGGCTGGTGAATATGGCCGCGAATGCCCGCCTGACAAAACAACGGATTATGTCAGACGTGGGTTGCGCCGGGCGCGGTCCCCTCTCCCGCCGGTTCTGATGCCGGAGGGATGTGGAGGTGATCATCGGGGTGGTTCAGCTTGCGGTGCGGGTCATCCAGTCCCGGCACACGGCCATGATGGCCGAAATTGACCAGTCGCGCTTCAAGCAGGTGCAGTTTGCCCAGTAAATTCATACGGATGGCCATGACGGCAAGTGACGCCCCTGCAAATGGCCCGACCACATAAACCCATAATCCTGCCCATTCCCCCGCGAACAGGGCCGGGGCCAGTGTCCGGGCGAAATTGACGCTGTTGCCGGACAGCCATGCCGTAATCGGGTTCATGACAAGGAAAAACAGCCCACCGGACCACGGCGTGATGAATTTCCAGCGCGGATGGGCTGCAAGCCAGTACAGCATGGCAATCAGGGCTGCGGTAACGAACATTTCCGACCACATCGCCCACCAGATGGATATGTGCTCATACGGCACCGTCGCCCCGTAATGCACGGCCACGGCCATATTGCCCCACCATGCCACCAGCTTCCCGGCTTCATACACCATCGCCGTACCAAGGAAGGCCCCGATCACCTGCGCGATCATGTAGTTTAAGGCATCGATCCCCCCAATGCGTTTCGCCAGTGAAAACGCCAGCGTGACGGAAGGATTGATATGCGCCCCGCTGACCTTGCCAAACGGGGTCATGGCGGCCGCCGTGCCCGACAGGCCAAAACACAGTCCGCACAGCGCGGTCTGGATGTAGGGGTGGTGAAGCAGCGGGGCCGATAAGGGGCTGCCGGGTGCGGTAAGGAGGATAACCGCACTCAGGCCCAGAATCATCAGGACGGCCGTGGCCACCGCCTCGCAGAAATACAGCTTCCAGTGGAATGGATTATGGGGATGTGGATCACCCGCCAGTGGGCGGTCATGCACATGGATATGCAGGTAAGGCAGGTGCAGATGCGGCAGACGCATGGCCGGTCTCCTCGTATTTTGGCACGTAGGGTCCGGCAGTCTGGCAGACGGGAATGATGCCTTCTGATATGCGCCGGTGGTGGCAGGGACCATAGCAGCCCCTGCCACCACCGGGTCGGTGTTTAGAACAATCCAGTCATGCCATCACGAGTTCGCAATTCATTCCTCCGCAGCGGGCGTGATGGAGGCATCAAGGGCCGCCTGCAGGATATAGGCGGCGGCCATCCGGTCCACGACCTCCCCCCGGCGCTGGCGGGTCATGTCGGCTTCCCCGATCAGGAAGCGGTTCACGGCGGATGAGGACAGCCGTTCATCCCACATCGCGGCAGGCAGTCCGGTCATGTCCGACAGGTTGAGCGTCCAGTCCCGCGCCGCCTGCGCTGCGGGGCCAAAGCTGCCATCCAGCGAAAGGGGCAGGCCGACCACCAGCCCGCCGACATCCTGCGTATGGGCGATCCGGCTGATTTCGGCCGCGACGACAGACAGTTTCCCGCGCTTGAGCGCCATATGGGGCGATGCCAGCATCAGCCCCACATCCGACAGGGCGACGCCGATTGTTTTGCGTCCGGGGTCCAGCCCCAGCAGGCGCTGGCCCGTGCGCAGGCGGGAACGGAGATCGGATATGTTGAACAGGGGCATGGTCGGGGGTATGTTCCTCAGCAGGTCCTGCGCCGCAGGATATTCTTCCCCTGTTACGATGGAAAGTTATTGCTTCATGTCGCTTGATCCCGCGACCGTCCGCCGCATTGCCAGACTGGCACGGATTGGTATTGACGAGTCTGATCTTCAGTCCCTGCAAGGGGAGCTTAACGGGATCCTCGGCTGGGTCGAGCAGCTGAACGAGGTCGATGTCGAGGGGGGCTCCCCCATGGTCGGCACGGGCCACGCCGCCCTGCGCACGCGTGAGGACGTGGTGACCGACGGCAATTGCCGTGAGGCCGTCCTGTCCAACGCGCCCGATGCTGTTGGCCCCTTCTATACCGTGCCCAAGGTTGTTGAATAAAATGAGCCTGACCGAACTGACGATTGCCGATGCCGCGGCTGGCCTGCGCAAGCGCGCCTTCAGCGCCGTGGAACTGGTGCGCGCCCATACGGACGCCATTGGGGCGCTGAACCCGCGCCTTAACGCCTATATCACCCCCACATCCGACGCGGCCCTTGAAGCCGCGGCCCATGCCGATGCCGCGCTGGCGCGGGACGAGGCAAAGCCGCTGACCGGTATCCCGCTGGGTATCAAGGATCTGTTCTGCACTACGGGCGTGCGGACCACGGCGGCCAGCAATATCCTGAAAAATTTTGTTCCCCCATATGAAAGCACGGTCACGGCCAACCTGCTGCGCGATGGCGCGGTGTTTGTCGGCAAGACCAATCTTG
The DNA here is from genome assembly GCF_003207825.1 of Komagataeibacter saccharivorans. GTDB lineage: Bacteria > Pseudomonadota > Alphaproteobacteria > Acetobacterales > Acetobacteraceae > Komagataeibacter > Komagataeibacter saccharivorans. The sequence continues at coordinate 90,227 of NZ_NKTY01000012.1, forward strand.
ATGAATTCGCCATGGGGTCGGCCAACATCACCTCGGCTTTCGGACCGGTCGAAAATCCGTGGAAGCGCAAGGGTGAGGCCGATACCGTTCTGGTGCCTGGCGGTTCTTCCGGTGGTTCAGCCGCTGCTGTTGCAGCCGGGCTGGCCATGGGTGCTACCGGCACCGATACCGGCGGTTCCATCCGCCAGCCCGCTGCCTATTGCGGCATTGTGGGGCTCAAGCCCACCTATGGCCGGTGCAGCCGGTTCGGCACGATTGCCTATGCCTCCTCCCTCGATCAGGCGGGCCCCATGGCGCGTAGCGTGCGTGACTGTGCCATCATGCTGCAGTCCATGGCCGGGTTCGACCCGCGTGACAGCACCAGCGTCGACAGGGACGTGCCGGATTATTCGGCAGCCATTGGCCGCAGCCTGAAGGGGCTGAAGGTTGGTATTCCGCGTGAATACCGTGCCGAGGGCCTGTCGGCAGAAATCGGTGCGGCATGGCAGCAGGGTATCGAATGGCTTCGGGCCGCAGGCTGTGAAATCGTGGATGTGTCCCTGCCCCACACGAAATATGGCCTTGCCACCTATTACATTGTGGCCCCTGCCGAGTGTTCATCCAACCTGGCCCGTTATGATGGCCTGCGTTTTGGTGAGCGTGTGGAAGGCCAGACGCTCGATGCTATGTACGAAGCAACCCGCCGTGCGGGTTTCGGACCGGAAGTGCGTCGCCGCATCATGATGGGCACCTATGTCCTGTCCGCCGGGTATTACGATGCCTACTATCTGAAGGCGCAGAAGGTCCGCACACTGATCCGCCGCGACTTTACGGAATGCTTCCAGCAGGTTGACGTATTGCTGACCCCCACCGCGCCGACACCTGCCTTTGCGCAGGGTGAGCAGAGTGATGATCCGGTCCAGATGTACCTGAACGATATCTTCACCGTTCCTGCCTCCATGGCGGGTATGCCCGCCATGTCGGTGCCGGTCGGGCTTGGGGATACGGGCCTGCCGCTTGGCCTGCAACTGATCGGTCGTCCGTTTGATGAGGAAACCCTGCTGGCCGCAGGCAGCGCGCTGGAAAGTGCAGCGGGCTTCACCCACCGGCCTGCCATCCGTGCGGAGGGCGCGAAATGAGCTACACGATCGAAGGCAAGACCGGCACATGGGAAATCGTGGTCGGGCTTGAAGTCCACGCACAGATCATAAGTCACTCGAAGCTGTTTTCCGGGGCTTCCGCTTCCTATGGTGGGGAGCCGAACACGCATGTCAGTCTGGTTGATGCCGGTTTTCCGGGCATGCTGCCCGTCCTGAACCGGGAATGCGTGGCACAGGCCGTTCGTACGGGGCTGGGGCTGCGTGCGCGCATCAATCTGGAAAGCCGGTTTGATCGCAAGAACTACTTCTATGCCGATCTGCCCACGGGTTATCAGATCAGTCAGTTCACCCACCCCATCGTGGGCGAAGGCACGGTCGAGATCGAACTGGCTGACGGTACCGTACGTCATATCGGCATTACGCGCCTGCATATCGAGCAGGATGCTGGCAAGTCCATGCACGATCAGGACCCTGCACGCTCCTTCATCGATCTGAACCGTGCCGGTGTGGCCCTTATGGAGATCGTAAGCGAGCCGGATATTCGTAATCCGGAAGAAGCTGGAGCCTATCTGCGCAAACTGCGCCAGATCCTGCGCTATCTGGGCACATGCGATGGCAATATGGAAGAAGGGTCCATGCGTGCGGACGTGAACGTATCCGTGCGCAAGGCCGGTGAGCCGTTCCGTACGCGTTGCGAGATCAAGAACGTCAATTCCATCCGCTACGTGATGCATGCCATTGAGGTCGAGGCCGCGCGTCAGGTGGAAGTATGGGAAGATGGTGGCGAGGTGGATCAGGAAACCCGCCTTTTCGATCCCGCACGCAATGAAACCCGCTCCCTGCGCAGCAAGGAAGATGCGCACGATTACCGCTACTTCCCCGATCCTGACCTGTTGCCGCTGGTGGTGGAACAGGAATGGGTGGACGAACTGGAACGTGCCCTGCCCGAACTGCCGGATGACAAGCGTGACCGTTTCATCAGGCAGTATGGTATCCCCCGCTACGACGCCAGCGTGCTCGTCGCCGAACAGGCGATCGCCGATTACTACGAGGAAGTGGCAAAGGGCCGCGACGCACGCCTTGCCGCCAACTGGGTCACGGGCGACCTGTTTGGCGCGCTGAACCGTACTGGTCGCACCATTCAGGACAGCCCCATCTCGGCACAGGCGCTGGGCGGCATGCTGGACCTGATGGCCGACAAGACGATTAACGGCAAGATCGCAAAAGAAGTGTTCGAGGACATGCTGGAGACCGGCGACAGCGCGGCCGACATCGTGGAGCGTAAGGGGCTGAAGCAGGTAACCGATACGGGTGCGATCGACGCGGCTGTGGCCGACGTGCTGGCGCGCAATGCCGACAAGGTGGAAGAATACCGTGGCGGCAAGGATCGTCTGTTCGGCTTTTTTGTCGGTCAGGTGATGAAAGCCATGGCAGGCAAGGCCAATCCGGCCATCGTGAATGAAGCCCTGAAAAAAGTTTTGTAAAAAAGGGCTTTTACGCATTTTAGGGCTTTGCAGGGGGGCAACCACAGGCTAAAAGCACCCCTGCAAACGCCGTGTTACTTGATAATGCGCGCTCTTCGGCGGAGGGGTGGCCGAGTGGCTGAAGGCGGCGGTTTGCTAAACCGTTATACGGTGTTAAGCCGTATCGAGAGTTCGAATCTCTTCCCCTCCGCCAAAACTTCTTGAAAATAAACAAGAAATTGCCAAGCGCCCCACGGGGCGCTTTGGTCGTTTCTGAACGGTTTTTCAGGCTGCTGTGGGGGAATTTGTGGGGACCCCTGCAAAAATCTGCTCCGCCTGGAACTGGACCCGCTCCTGTTCCTCGACAGTCAGGAAGCCCAGATAATTCTGTTCGGTCACCTTCACGGAACTGTGTCCAAGGTGTCGGGACAGGCGGTAGATATTCCCTCCCGCTTTCAGCCACCGCACAGTAAAGGCATGCCGCAGGTCATGCCCCCCGAAGCGCCGGAACAGCGGATTGTCACGCAGGATGCGTCGCATGATCTGGGCATGGTTGGATGAAAAATTGGCGAACGGCTTGCCAGTGGTGCCGCTGGTGTAGAGAAATCCGGATGCGGCCCCGTCTTCCAGTGCTCTGGTGGCATTTCCCCTGACGTGTGCCAGTTGATGGTGTGCGGCCTGCTGGTCTTGGTTTTGGTCAGCAGGATCTGGTGGCTTCGGCTGTCCACCTGCCATCGCTCCAGCATCACGGCTTCATTCATGCGCATGCCTGTCTCGGCCAGGATGGTCAGGATGCCTGCAATCCCCGGTGGCGCCGCGTCGATCGCGGTCTGGATTTCCTTGCGGGTGGGCGGACGCTTTGGTTCACGGCGTTCGCGAATGATCGTGCGGTCAAAGGCCTGCACCGGATTATCTGTCCGCCAGCCGATCGAACAGCAGAAACTGAGCAGTCGGGACAGGGCGGTCAGATCGCGCTGGATGGAGGCGTTGGAGATGGCTTTCCCCTTCCCTTTTCCTTGCGCTTTTATTGACCCGTTGCGTTTACGGTCGCTGATCCAGTCAGCAATATCCCGGGTGGTGATGGAAGCGACCAGCAGAGAACCGAAATGCTCGTCGAAGCGGCGGATGCTGGACAGGTAGCGCGTGCGGACTGATTCTTTCACGCCATCTAGCCCCTCGGTTGACCAGCGTACTACGGCGTGTCGTCAGTTAAGCAGGATGATGATTGAGGCGAACTGCACGGCTGCGAGGAAGGTCGATTTCAGTTTATCGTAGCGGGTTGCGATAGCGC
>NZ_NKTY01000076.1 GCF_003207825.1 Komagataeibacter saccharivorans
GCCGCGTGAGGCTGTCCGGACGGCTTCAGGACGTAAAAAGGTGGTCGCCTGGCTGAAGAATATCGAAAACACCACAGCCCGCGCCCGGAAAAATGACGGTGCGGGTGTTGCCTACGATTTCGGGTGGATGTGGCACGAACTCGGAATCACCATGCTTCGGAAATAGTCCGCTTTCGCCCTCATGTTGGCCACTCAGCTGCGGAAAGGGCGATCTCAAAAGCTGCCATTCACCAAGGCAAATAGGCGGACATTTTGTGCCTATCAGGTTATTCCCGCCTCTAGGGGTACACCCAGCAGTAGAGTTGGGCGTTATGTTCTATACCAAGTCCAAATAAATATTCCTTGAGGAGAAGCTTGGCCTTGAGAATTCATACTACTTTGTTCATATCAATATTGTATCCGGCATTACGCAGTTCCTTTGCCACTGCTAATCTCCACGCACCAGCGGAGTCCATAGGGATATAAACGATCCCGCTGATGTCAGTTGGTATTTCCACGTCGTTCTTGACCAACGCACATACGTTCTGACGACCGAGTTTGGCTATCAAGTATCCGTGCTCAAATATAACATTTTGGCGTGCTCTGAATTTTTGTTCAGAAGAACCTACGATTCCACCAATATCGCACGCCGTATATATGACTAAAGCAAATCCACAGTTCGTATTTTCTTCAATCTTTTCGATTATTGTCTTTCCGCCATTTGCCTGTTCATGAAGAATTATTGCCGATAAATTCAATTTCTCTATGAAACGAGCGGCTTCCGTTTTCGCAAGATCATCTCTACCATGGACCACGAAGACCTTTGAAAAGTCGGGACTTTCTGGCTTAGCTGCCTTTTTCTGAGGAGTGATGGAGTTCGATATCGATGATTTTGCGCGGTCAAATACGGTATTCGTGATGTCTTTTGTGTATTTGTCGTAGCTCACTATGGCATGAGGGGACACGAACATAATCACGCCCCGAGGCATATGATCATTTTCATATTGCGATAGGTCTTTGGTAGTTCTTTCTGTCTCCTTAATCGTAATGCGCCGAATTTCACCATATTTTAAAAAATACCCGTCGAATTGAAAATCTTCGCGAGACAAATATGGCTTCACGATACGCTCTTCAATTTCCGACAAATCTGTTTTATCAAGCTCAAAATAGCGTTTATTGGTTCCCTGCTTTCCAATTTTCTCAGTTGTTTCTATTAATACCTGATAGAACATCTTAATCCGCCTCTTTATTCATTAAATTGTTTCAGATATGGCGAGTTGTCTAGGTTCTGTTGACAAAAGGTCTTTTCAGACTGGCTTGGACGTGATTCAACGTTGGTCTTTGCGGAGACCTGTGGATGCGTGGCGACCTGACGGACGAG
>NZ_NKTY01000077.1 GCF_003207825.1 Komagataeibacter saccharivorans
GTCGTGGCTTCCGGCTGACGATATGGCGCATTTCATTGTCGCAGCTGTTGAGCGGGTTCCGATGAGTGCGTTCTGCGTGCCAGTGCGCACGGGAGGCAAGGCGCAGTATCATCCGCGCCTGATGCTGGCCCTTCTGATCTTCAGCTATGCGAACGGGTTGTTTTCCTCACGCCGGATCGAGCGGGCGACATATCGCGACATCGGGGTACGCTTCGTGGCGGCGAACCTGCATCCGGATCATGATACGATTGCGACCTTCCGCCGGACGAACCGGACAGCCATTGAAGCTGCATTTGCGCAGGTCCTGCTTCTGGCGCGCGAGACGGGTCTGCTGCGTCTGGGTGTCGTATCGATTGACGGCACGAAAATTGATGCCGACGCTTCGAAATACCGTTCCCTGCGCTACGACCGGATCAGGGCACTGCGCGAACAGCTGGCGGTGGATATCGCGAAACTGATGGACCAGGCGGAGCACGCAGATGCCACAGACAGAGATCCGCAGGCCCTGCCAGAAGAGCTTGCCCGACGGGAAACACTGAAAGCGAAGCTGGACGAAGCCTGCGCCCGGCTGGAAGCAGATGCGAAAGCGCAGGCCGAGGCGGCGCGACCGGCATACGAGAAAAAGAAGGCGATGTATGACGCAAAAACAGGGCGTCGCGGTCGGGCGCCGAAACCGCCGGATGATGAACCACCACCCGACCGGCAGATCAGTCTGACCGATCCCGACAGCCGCCTCATGCGGCGTTCGGACGCCCACGAGTTCCGGCAGGCTTACAATGCCCAGGCCGTGGTCTGCGCCGAAGGCAGTCAGTTGATCGTGACAACCGACGTTGTCGCCACGTCAGCGGACGCGCCATCCTTTGCCAGCACCGTGCTGTCGATGGAAAACACGATCGGTCTCCCAAAGACAGTGCTTGCCGACACCGGTTACGCCAGCGGGCAGGCGGTCCGGGACCTGCGGAAAAAAGGCATTGATCCGCTGGTCGCCATCGGACGGCCCTGTGCCCGCAGGCCTTATGACTTCCGACCACCTCCTGAAAACAGGGAACCACGCCGGATCACCGAACCCTGGCGGCTTGCCATGAAGAAAAAACTGGAAACCACAAAAGCCGGAAATATTTACAGACTACGAAAACAGACCGTTGAACCGGTCTTTGGAATTATCAAAAGCATCATGGGCTTCAGAAGATTCAGTCTGCGTGGCCTTGCAAAAGTCACGACTGAATGGACCCTCGTCGCTCTCGCATACAACTGCAAAAGAATGGCACGGCTTCAGGCAGCATAAGCCGGGTCAGCCTCGGCGTTATCAGCCGCAAAATGCCCAACCCGACAGGCTG
>NZ_NKTY01000078.1 GCF_003207825.1 Komagataeibacter saccharivorans
TGAACTGCCCCGAGTTTACCGGAGAGTAAAACTCTCGGAGGATGATCCCTATGGTAGAGAAGAAGAAGACATCGCGTTATTCGCCTGAGTTCCTTGAGCGCGCTGTGCGCCTTCTGGACGAGCATCGCTTGGATTACCCAAGCCTATCGGCGGCCTGTCGCGAGATTGATGGCAAGCTGGGCTGCTCGGGCGACAGCCTGCATGACTGATGGAAGCAGGCCCGGCGGGACGCGGGTGCGCAACTGGGGCCGACCACGGCCGAGACGGCACGAATCAAGGCGTTGGAGCGGGAGGTTCGTGAACTGCGTCAGGCCAATGAGATCCTCAAGAAGGCCTCGGCTTATTTTGCTCAGGCGGAGCTCGACCGCCCGTTTCGCAAATGATCGCGTTTATTGAAGCCTACCGTGCCGATTACGGGGGCGAGCCAATCTGTCGCGTTCTGCCGATTGCCCCGTCCACGTTTTACCAGCAGGCGGTCATGGCAAGAGATCCGACCAGGGCCAGCCCGCGTGCGCGGCGCGATAGGGAGTTGATGGAACATATCCGTCGGATCTGGCAGGATAATCGTGCTGTTTATGGTGCGCGCAAGGTCTGGCACAGCCTGCAGCGTGAGGGGCGACAGGTTGCACGCTGCACTGTTGAGCGCCTGATGCGGCAGATGGGTCTGAAGGGTGTAATCCGGGGCCGGAAGGTCATCATGACCCGTCCGGATACGGCGCGACCCTGTCCCGATGACAGGGTCAACCGGCAGTTCCGGGCCGAGAGCCCCAACCAGCTATGGGTTTCAGACTTTACCTATGTCCAGACCTGGAATGGCATGGTCTATGTGGCGTTCGTCATTGATGTGTTCGCCCGCAGGATCGTGGGCTGGAAGGTCTCGACTTCCATGACCACCCAGTTCGTGCTCGATGCCCTTGAACAGGCCATCTGGCAACGAAAGCCCACGGGAAACAAGGCGCTGATCCATCATTCGGACCGTGGATCACAATACCTGTCGATCCGCTACACCGAACGCCTGGCGCTGGCTGACATCGACGCCTCGGTCGGCACGGTTGGTGACAGCTACGACAATGCACTGGCTGAGACCATCAACGGTTTATATAAGGCCGAGGTCATCCATCATCTGGGGCCATGGAAATCCATGGCGCAGGTCGAATGGGAAACCCTCAAATGGGTGGACTGGTACAATAACCGACGCCTGCTGGCGCCAATCGGCTACAGGCCTCCCGCCGAAGCCGAACGCGCCTTCTATGCAGATCAGAGCAGGCTTGATATCGCTGCCTGATTACTGAACAAATCGCTCTCCGGTAAACTCGGGGCAGTTCA
>NZ_NKTY01000079.1 GCF_003207825.1 Komagataeibacter saccharivorans
GTCTCGGGGGCATGCCCCCGAGACACTTGTCATCCCATCAACCCAAAGCCATAAAAAACGGGAACTCTCCTTTTGAGTGGATACAAAAAAGGGGGCACGCCAGGAGCATCGGAAATATCCGTATCTGCTGCGGGATCTGGTCATCGACCGGCCCAACCAGGTGTGGTGTTCCGACATCACTTATATCCCGATGCACAAGGGCTTTCTCTATCTAGTGGCGGTCATGGACTGGCACGCGCATAAGGTGCTGTTCTGGCGTCTGTCGAACACGATGGATGCGGAGTTCTGCATCGAGGCACTCAGGGATGCGCTGGTGCGCTACAGCACCCCGGAGATTTTCAACACGGACCAGGGTTCACAATTCACGACGCTCCGGTTCACCGAGGTCCTGGAACGACGCCAGGTTCGCTTCAGCATGGATGGGCGCGGTCGCTGGCTGGACAACGTGTTCATCGAATGTCTGTGGCGGTATGGATCGCCCATTATAATGGGCAGCGTCCGCACCCGGCACTGGCTGGACGCACGCCTGATGAGGCGCATCATGACGTGCCGACGCCATCTGGTCCGGGGTTAAGCCCGGGCCAGATGGCCAACAGCAGCGCCGTCAGAATGGCGGCATAACGACAACCGGGTATAGCTTATCGAGCCCACAAAACTGTCCGAATGGACGGGCCCTCCTCACATACTGGTTGAACAAGTCTGTTCAACAGGGAAGGAAGTATATGGAAGATAATACAAAAACATGGGGCTCAGAGGGATTTCTGCTGATGTCAGGCAAGCTGTCATTACACAGAGCCAGAAGCAGGGTATGAAAGCCGGAGAGTGGCTGACACTGGCTATTCTGGAAAAAATCAAGCAAGACAGAAATGCAGGGAAAGCCCAAGTGGCTACCAATGAAAAACCTGCTGTCAGTGTAGAGGGTGCCTCTGCTGTTCTGGCTTTGCTGGAACGTCTTCAGGGTATGGGAATTGAACCTCCTGACAGAATGAAAAGAAAAGCTACCACTCTGGTCAGGAAGTGCATCAGGATATAAAATTTTACAAAAACAATTACAGCATGTCGTCAGTTAAGCAGGATGATGATTGAGGCGAACTGCACGGCTGCGAGGAAGGTCGATTTCAGTTTATCGTAGCGGGTTGCGATAGCGCGAAACTGCTTGAGTTTATTGAAGAACCTCTCAACAAGGTTCCGTTCGCGGTAGAGAGAAAAATCGGTTTCCCGTCGTGTCGTTCTGTTGCGTTTTGGCGGGATGACCGGGGTAATCCCGCGCTGTATCAGCCGATCGATCAACCTGTCCGCGTCATACGCCCTGTCAGCAAGGA
>NZ_NKTY01000080.1 GCF_003207825.1 Komagataeibacter saccharivorans
AGAAGTGGCCCCCATTTTTCGGACAGGGCGGTAAGCTATCATCTGGCCTGAACGAGGACGGGTTTTATGGGCAAGGTTACGCGGAAACGGTATGCGGCGGAGTTCAAGTCACGGGTTGCCCTGGAGGCGATCCGTGGCGAACTGACGCTGGCGGAGTTGGCGTCGAAACATGGCGTGCATCAGACGATGATCGCCCAATGGAAGCGCCAGGCGATCGAAGGCATGGCAAGCCTTTTTTCTGGTAAGTCAGTAACGGAACCTTCAGTCAGCCCTGCTGATGTAGAGAAACTGCATGCCAAGATCGGCCAGTTGCTGGTGGAACGGGATTTTTTGCGGGATGCCTCTGCTCGGTTGGGCGTGATCAGAGGCGGCAGATGATTGACCCGAAGCGAGCGTGCCTGCCGATAATCCGGCAATGCACGCTGCTGCGACTCAACCGGTCGGGCGTTTACTATCGGCCTGTGCCACAGAGCGAGGCCAATCTGAAGCTGATGCGGTTGATCGACGCCCAGTTCCTGGAAACGCCGTATTATGGCTCACGGCAGATGACATGGCATCTGCGCCGCCTGGGACATGAAGTGGGCCGCAAGCGGGTCCGGCGGCTCATGGCGATCATGGGCCTGCGGGCGATCTACCAGAAGCCGCGCACGACCGTGCCCCATCCGGAACATCGGAAATATCCATATCTGCTACGGGATCTGGTCATCAATCGGCCTGACCAGGTCTGGTGTTCCGATATCACATATATTCCCATGAAACGGGGATTTCTCTATCTCGTGGCGATCATGGACTGGTTCACGCGCAAGGTCCTGTCCTGGCGTCTGTCGAACACGATGGACGTGGAGTTCTGTATCGAGGCGCTACAGGATGCCCTCATGCGCTATGACGCCCCGGACATTTTCAATACTGACCAGGGGTCGCAATTTACGACACCCCGTTTCACCGGGATACTGGAAGAGCGTCAGATCCGCATCAGCATGGATGGGCGCGGTCGCTGGCTGGACAACGTGTTCATCGAGCGTCTGTGGCGGTCGCTGAAATATGAATGCGTCTACCTGCACGCGTTCGAGACCGGATCGGAGCTGAGGGCCGGGCTTGGCAGATGGATCGCCCATTATAACGAAAGGCGTCCGCATACGGCGCTGGCTGGACGTACGCCCGATGAGGCGTATCATAACGTGCCGACGCCATCTGGTCCGGGGTTAACCCCGGACCAGATGGCCAACAGCAACGCCGTCAGAAGGGCGGCATAACAACAACCAGGTATAGCTTATCAAGCCCGCAAAACTGTCCGAACGGACGGGTCCACCTCT
>NZ_NKTY01000013.1 GCF_003207825.1 Komagataeibacter saccharivorans
CTCGGCCAACTGTCTATCGAACTCTCAGCAGAACAGCCTCAACGTTCTTGTTGGGTTCACTCTAAGCGTACGTAAAGTACACTTTCGTGTCGTGACCCCTATCAGGAAGGGCATTGTTTCTGGTGCGCAGGCCGTGGCCTGCCTCCACCGATCCGGGCTGGTGCGTGCCACGCTGCCTCAGCCCGCGCGGACTGTGGCCCGTCATGCGTCGCACCAGACGCGAAAGATGAAAGGGCGAACCGTATCCGCACAGTTCGGCAATCGTCGCCAGCGGCATATCCGTGCGCAGGATCATGCGGATGGCCGCCTGCGTCCGTACATTCCAGACATGGCGCATGGGCGTGGTGCCAAAGTGCCGGCGGAATGACGCAACCAGATGCGGCGGCGTCACCCCCCATACAGCCGCCAGACGGGCGAGGTCGAGCGGCTCGAAATAATGTGCCTCTACAAAGGCATGTACCTTTACCAGCCCTTCGGGCAGGACGGGACGCGCATCGCGTACGGTTTCAAACTGCCACGCCGCGAACAGCGCTTCCCCCAGTGCATTGCGCAGCATGTCGGTAGAAGGTGAGCTGGCCAGTCCACAGCCCAGCCCCTCGCGGAACAGGGCGCGCAGGCGTGGCGTTGCGGGCATGGACTGGGCGATCATGCCGGTATTGCCCCGGTCATCCACCGGCAGCGGCGTTTCGCACCAGCATACATGGCTACCCGGCGCATAGGAGGAAGAGCGCCCCGCCCAGTTGACAAACAGCCCGCATTCCCCCGCCACAAGCCCATGTTCACGCCCGTCGACCAGGGTGCGCATCGAACCGGTTTCCAGCAGCAGTATCCACGCATAGGGCTGTCCGGCCACCCGGAATTCCCCACCACGCGGATAGCCGATTTCCCCGAAGGAGAATGTGGCCCCCCTGTTCAGAAACGACAGCATGCCGATTGTCTTGCCCCTTCATTTCATACCCTGCAGGGATAGCGTCTCCATCCCGGTGATGAAATGACTGCACGGCACAAAAACATATCCGTAATTATGATTTCCTGATCGACCGCCAACTCCCCCGACGGCGCAGCCTTTACGGTCATGATTCCATCATGGTCCGACCGCGTTGAACGGCTGGAGGACGATCAGGGGCCGGGTAATCCGTCAGACCGGACACAAAAAACGGACCGGATAACCGGTCCGTTATGCGCGGGGCGTCGTTCCCATTTAAGGAATCCAGCATCACAGCCGGGCAAGAATATCCCGTCCTTCAGGATGGCTGCCCCCGCAGTTAGGTCATAAGGGGCGGTTGGAACTGACTGGCCGCACGCCCACGACCGCAAGGGTCATGATCATGGCGGGCGGCGTTACCATAGAGGTTGTTACAGGGGTGAATGGGCGGCTGCGTCCGCCTCGACCGCGCAACTGCGCTGGTCTGGCTTCGGTGCGGTGGGGCGCAGGGCTGCAAGTTCGCTGCGGGCAGCATCCATATCGGCCCGGAAATCGGCATTACCGTGCAAGGCCGCAATCTCGGTCGCGCCCATCAGGTAGCCTTCCTGCACATCGCTTTCCCAATGCACTCCACACACGATGCGGCTTTCACCAAATACGCGGCCGCGCTGCATGATGGCGGTCGCGCGGTCCGGCAGCAGCTCCGCCAGGATCAGCGCGGTGCTCCAGCCCAGCATGGTATGCCCTGATGGATAGGCCCCGGATGTAGCCAGATGCGCCCGGTCCGCTTCGGTGCAGATGGGCTGGCTGTTGCCTACGAAGGGACGCGGGCGGTGCCAGTATGCCTTGCTGCTTTTCATGTCCGGTATTTCCGACACGTCCATTTTATGGACAAGGGCGGCCAGATGTGGGGCATGCGCGCTATCGATCACAAAACCCGCCGCACAGGAAAAAGCATGCAGCAGCGGGTCCTGATGCAGGTCCGCATCGGATGTGGCCAGTGCCCAGCGCGGGGTGCCCACCAGCGCGCGTGTTGAAGTGAAGGCATGGTCATCGGTGGCCTGCCGTGCCGTGCCGGGCTGGGGCGGTGGGGGAAGGAAGCGCGTGGCGTCCGGCTGCGTGGCGGGTGTGAAATAACCCTTCTCCTGCGCCGGATCGGACAGCGGATCATCAGCGGCATGACACAGGCCCGCTGTCAGAAGACCGCAGGCGACAAGGGCAGGCAGCAGGGGACGCAGGCCAATACCCTGCCAGCCGCGCCGACGCGCGGGGCGTGTGGTCACACCATGACTGCGGACGGACAGGGCCACGTTCCCGTCTGCCTGAGACGAACCGGCGGAAACGGGGGGGATGGCGTCCATATGTAGGGTCATTACGGTCCTCATGCGGGGTGTCAGAACAGGTCAGGAACAGATACTGGCATTGATGGAGATCAGGTTACGCACAGGTGGGGTCACGCGGAAAGTCCATTCCGAACGGAAATCCGGCGTAAGCGGTCGCAGATGGCATGCGGCTGCGATGTCGGGACTGCCAACAGGGAAAATGCCTGCATGTAGCGACGTGATCGCGCCCGGAAGCCGGGGAGCCGATACGGCCGGGTTTTCCGCAATAACGGCATGTTCGCCCCTGTACCTGTCAGTGGGCAGATTGATGAAATCACGGACAAAACGGGCTTCGGGATGCCTGATCCATCCGTTCATCATGCATGCACGCTGGCGGATGGGCAGCCGTTCCTGTCGGCTGGGCAACCTGTCTTCAGTCAGCAGCATCCTTACTCCCGGTTCTGGGGCATTGGAAAAGATGGATGCTGTTTAGATGATTCTACGGCCCTGAAATTATGATAGTTTCATGAAAAGGCGTTTTGCCCGAGCCTGTGCACATCGTACCAAGGACGTGATTGGCAGGCGACTGCCCCCTATGGTGGTCATCATGCCGCCTCCCGTTTCACGACGTAACCCGGTACGGCATCACGCCATGTTCCCCATTACCGGTATCAAGGCTGTGTCCCACCATCGGCAGCGCGCGATGGCGGCAGTTTTCACGGGTGCAGGCACGGCAGCCGGGACCGATGGGAATGATCATTTTCGGATCGTTCAGGTCCAGACCGGCGGAATAGACAAGGTGCCCCGCATCGGCAATGGAACACCCCAGCACCACGGCGGTCAGGCGCGGGCGGTCGAAATAGGACAGGCTGCTGCGCCCGACCGTACGCGCCACATTCAGGTAAACCGCCCCATCCGTGGTGCGCGACAACTGCACCTGTACCTGAAAGGGCGTGCTGAAGGCGCGAAAGATATTCCATAGCGGGCACGGCCCCCCGAAACGCGATTGCGTGAAGCGGTTGGCGCTGAAGCTTTTCAGGATATTCCCGGCAATATCCGTTTTCAGGAAGTAAAACGGTATCCCTTCATGTCCGGGGCGTTGCAGGGAACTCAGGCGCTGGCAGACCTGTTCGAAACTGACGCCGAAATGACGTTGCAGCCGTTCCACGTCATGCCGCAGGTCACGCGCCGCCTGCCGGAAGGCTTCGTAAGGCATGAGCAGCGCGCCTGCAAAATAATTGGTCAGATAGACACGGGCCAGTCCCTTTGCCTCCCGCTCACGCAGGGGGGACCGGCGGATGGCGCGCTCAAACAGGGTCCGGTGTTCGATCTGGCCCAGGGCCTGCGCCATCCAGAACATGCTGCTTTCCGATGGCACCCCTTCCGACAGGAACAGCGTGCGGGCGCGACGGTCGAGCCGCCACATCAGGCCGCGCTGGCCCATATCGAGGTCAATGGCGGTCCGGATGCCGTGCTGATCGAGAAAATAGCGCGAAAGCTGTTCAACGGGGCGGCCTTCATCAAGGCGGATGGAGGCGGCCTGCCGTTCGGCTACGCGGTCGATCTCGTCAAAATAATTGCGTTGTGCCTGAACCCAGTCCGCTACTGCTTCATATGGTTCGACCCGGTCCGGTGCATCATCCGCCAGCGGACGAAAGGATACATTCCCCGTCAGGGCGGGCGTGGCCTGTTCCTGACGCAGCAGGTAAGCCCGGTACAGCCGCACGAACTGGGCGCACAGATCGGGCGCGGCACGCATCGCCGCCTGAATGTCGTCCAGTCCGATGGCGCCTGCATTGAAAACCGGATCGGTCAGGATTTCACGCAATGCCTGCGTGCCGCGTGCTTCCTCGGTATCGCTGAAGTAATCCGCGCCGACAGAGAATATATCGCACAGGGCGCTGACCAGACGGGGCGGCACCGGGCGCTGGTCATGTTCAATCTGGTTCAGGTAGCTTCCCGAAACCTGTAACCGTTGGGCCAGTGCGCTTTGCGTCATGCCGGCGCGGCTACGCTGATGGCGGATGCGCGATCCGGCAAAGGTTTTGGTGACGGGCTTTTTCATCTTCGCAATCTTTGCAACTGGCGATCCGGCATTAGCCGCTTTCAACCGCAAGGTATCTTCCCCTGCAGGGCGAAATTAAGACACTCTGCGCCCAGTAAAGACCAGGAACAATAACAGGAAAATCCATGTCATCGCGGCATATCCCGAAAGTGATCGCATGCGATGACATCACAGCCGGAAAAGTGACGTACCCCCTGCCCTGTTCCAACAGGGTCCATGATCGCACAGGAGAGAACCCGGACCATGACCCCCATTACCGAAGATAATCGCCATATCGCAGCGGCGCCCATATCCGCATGGCTGCACGCAGGCACACAGGACCGAACGCCCGACCGCCATGGCTTCTGGCTGGCGCAGTCACGTCGGGTTGCCTGGCATCGCCCGCCGCAGCGCATGGCGACGGCAAGGCCGGATCGGGATGCCCGCTGGTTTGAAGATGGCACGCTGAATGCGTCCGTATCCTGCGTTGACCGCCATCTGGCGGATCATGGTGACAGGCTGGCGATATTCTGGCGGGGCGAGGACGCCGGGCAGGTTGATCGTGTCACCTATCGCGACCTGCATGAACGGGTGTGCCGTCTGGCCAATGCCCTGCGCGATCAGGGGGTGCAGCGTAATGACCGGGTGATGATCCATCTGCCCATGGTGGTCGAAGGCATCGTGGCCATGCTGGCCTGTGCGCGGATCGGGGCGGTGCAGGTCCTGATGTCCGGTGATTTCACGGCGCAGGAAATGGCGGGCCATCTGGTGGATTGCGGCGCTGTTGCCGTGATTACGGCGGATGAGACAGGCCATGGCAGCCGATCCATACCGTTGAAAGCACGGATGGATGAAGCCCTGCACATTGCCGGGCCGGACAGCCATGTGCGGCTGATGCTGGTCGTAAGCCATACTGGAACGCCCGTTCCCATGACAGCGGGGCGAGACCATAAATTCAATGATCTGGTCGATTGGTACGAACCTGACTGCCTGCCGGAAATCATGCATGCGGAAGATCCGCTATTCATCCTGCATACCGCTGGAACCAGCCGGGGAATGATGCATGCGACAGGCCGGTATATTGTCTGGGCATCCTATGCGGTGGACAGTACCGCAAACGGTGCCGGAACACAGCCCGGCATTGCGCAGGTCGCACGCCATATCGCCCTTGTTTACGGTGCGCTGGCCAACGGTATGACCATCAGGATTCATGAAGGACAGCCCGCTACGCTGGCCGCGTAACCAAACGCACGGCAAAGGGGCATATCCGGTCATGAGGCGTAAGACGCACGGACCGCATATGCCCCTTTTCGCTGCTCTGATTGCGTATCCTGTCAACAGATGCTGACAGGGACGAATGGAGGACCGCGAACCCCAATGTTTCCTATCGTGGTGATAGAAAACGTGCATAGGGTTTACCGCCCCCTTCTGTCAGGCACTGACGGGCAGGGTGCAGTCTGTCACATGCGGGAATATGGGTTGGATAAACCGGTTCTGTGTGCCGATGGGCTGCGGCGCATGCGCCCGCCCGTCCGGCATGCAGATCTCTAATCCTGCGGATGGCTACAGGGTGTAAAGGCCTGATCGAAAACAGGTCGGTCGACGTGGCCCCGCGAACGGCAGCAACCGGATCACACAGGTCCGTGGCTCAATAAACCTGTCCGTTCCAGCATCATGCTGCGTTCAGGCATCCCCGGACGGGCTGCCGGTAAGACACCACAGCGCCAGTGCGGGGCCAAAGCAGTAGACAACGGCAGCGCCAATCAGCCACGGCATCAGGTATGTCAGGTCCGTTTTCAGCACGAAGCGACAGATCAGGTTGGCGAGCCCCAGCATGATGATGATGCAGAACAGCACGCCCACATTCATCAAAAGCGTCCGACCGCCGTTGATCTCACGCAGTTTCTCTATCATTGCCTCGCCCTGTCTTTTCACCCCGCGGTGATAGCGGATCAGGTCGATCTTGACCAGTCGATGTATGGAACAGACAGGGCGGATTTCTGTTGCGATACGACCCGAGCCAGACGTGGCGGCTTTATCGGGGAAAGCCCGGTCCCTGTTCACGACAGATAACATCATCTGACGCGCGGGGCAGTGCCCGGTATTCTTCTGTGTTCCCGCCAGTCAGGACGGTCAAAGCCCGATAATGACGGCTACGGACAAACCGGTCCGCATAAGGCGACTTTTCCGTCCACCCTTGTCTACGTCATGGCGGTTGACAGAAAACACCCCCGATATCGGGGTGCTGAACAGACTTCGCCCGTGGGCACAGATCTGGCATCTGTACCCACGGGCGATAAATCATCTGCTTTCAGTCAGGTAAGGCGTAGTCGGATTTTAGAACTGTGCCGAAACCGAACCGAAGAATTCACGCGGCGCGGCCACGAACAGGTTGTCGTTGTTATCCCCGCTCACACTCGCGGCACCATAGACACCACCGATATAGTTCTTGTTGAACAGGTTGGTGATACCGAATGTCGTCTTGATGTTCTGCGCGAAACCGACCTTGCCGAAGTTATAGCTGCCGTTGAGGTTCGAGGTCCAGTAAGCCGGAATCTGCTCGTCATTCATGTAGGTCATCTGACGGGCGCTGCTATAGGTCGCATTGAAGTTGAACATCGCCCGATGCCACGTATAGGTCAGGTTCGCCTTATACATGAACTTGGGATAGTAAACCTGATGCTTGCCCTTCAGGCTGGTTCCATCAGGCAGGCTGCCCTGATAGACCGCGTTGTTCCAGCTGAAGCTGTTGGAGATTTCCAGACCACGCACGGGACGGATCGCCGCCATTACGTCGGCACCGTTCATCGTTTCACGACCCACGTTCGCCATTGCGCCATACTGGTTGTTGGTCGGCCCGGTCGTGACCGTCGCAAGGCGGTTGTAGTAATCGGTATGATAGAAATCGGCGCTGGCGCTCAGCAGTTTGGAGTTGTAGCGATACCCCACGACATAGTTCCATGTGCGTTCAGGGCGCAGGGTCTGCTTTTCTGCGTTGAACGCCTGCTGGGCGCTGACACTGGTGCCATTACCCAGCGCACCCCATGCCGTGCCGGAACTGGTCTGCTGCCCGTAATCGTAGGCGCGCATGTTTTCAGCAATGTCGAAATAGACTTCGTGGTGATCCTTGAAGTGGTAATCGAAATTGAAGTGCGGCAGGAAGGCGTTGGCTGCCGTCAGGCTACCGGCAGCCGGATGGCTGTATGTATAGCTGGTCGGATCAACCGACTGGACCAGCCATGGCATGACGGAGGCGGAGTTATCCTGACTCGTGCCGCCATGGGTCGTCTGCAGCATCGACTTGAAACCGGCGCTGACAGTCATGCCTTCAATGATGTGATAGGTGTCCTGCAGGTAGAACTGGAACGTGTTGGTATTAAACGAGTCCGAATACCACGTCGTAGCCTGCGATCCCTTGAAACCCGAAATCGAATTGTGCGCCGAGGTCAGGCCGTCTTCATACATACGCATCGGGTAGTTGAAGGTATCGTTTTCGTACCAGATACCCGTCTGGATGACGTTCTTATGTACATTGATGGTGAAGTTCTGCGTAAAGCCGATACGGCGCACATCCGGGTGCCCCGTTTCCATCACCATCGGCACGCCCGTTGAAGGCGAGGTCAGGAACGGGTTGGTGCCGCTGTAATCACCGTTGGACACATGCGCATAGGCGACCGTCTTGGACGTCACGTTCGGGAAAAGCTGGAACTCTCCCGTAATGGCCGACAGGTAATTGCGCTGGGTCTGGGTGCCGTCATAGGCATAGTTTTCCATATCCCCCACGCTGGGGTCGCCCGGCAGGGCCGAAACCCCGGGATAGCCCTGACCAATCTGCGCATAGCGCAGGGCGGTCGCGTAATCGGGCTTCAGGTAGTCGGCGTTACGGCCTTCGCGCTGCCACATGCCCTTGGTCAGGCCAAGGTAGTTGTACTGCTGAAAGTCCGAATAATCGAAAATCGCCGTGATCTTGCCGCGATCGCCAACCGGCTGGACCAGCTTGAAGTTGGCCTGCATTTCCTGCTGGTCGCCGTACCCCTTCCACTTGTCCTGATCGGTGCGGGCGAAGGAGGCATAGAACTTGGTGCCCGTGGAATTCAGGACGCCACTATCCACGCGGCCGAACGTACGGAACGCGTTATAGCTGCCGAATGTCTGCCCCACGCGGCCCCCGGCCTTATCCTTCGGATCGGACGTGGTATAGGTAAGCGCGCCGCCCAGTGTCTGTGCCGACGGGGTATCAAGCGCGCCCGCACCCTGCGACATGGTCATGCCGGCCACGTTTTCCTGAATTTCCATCTGATCGACGCTCAGGCCGTTCCAGTTATGGAAACCCTGCCCGCCCATCGGGATGCCGTCCAGCGTCTCACCGAGCTGCGTCTGGTTGAAGCCGCGTACGTACAACGTGTTCGCCACGGTATCGAGACCGAAGGCATCATCCGACTGGAAGCTGGCGCCGGGCGTGGTCAGCGCCAGGATCTGGTTCGGGCTGGTGCCCTCCACAAAGTGGTCCATCTGCTCACGCGAAACAGCCTGAACCGCATTGTGGGTGTGGACGCGGCCGACACTGACCTTCAGCGTTTCAGGCGCGGCGTGCGATGTGATGGGCGTCGGCGCCTGGGTCGTGCGTGCATGCGTGGTCGTATGCGTGGCCGCTGCCCTGGAACCAGCCTGATGGGCACGATGGGTTGCGGGTGTCGTGTCCACATCACTTTCCGGGGCGGCGACCGCTGCGGAGCAGCCAAGGGACAGCAACCATACGAAGGCTGAACTGGCCAGCAATGGCCCGTACGTCAGCGTCTCTCTTTTCCGTCTTACTATTTTCAGCATAGAAGAGTGTTTCCAATCGCACCTGACGGCATAGAACATAAGCTGCCCTACCGTCCATTCCGCCATGATTTTCTGATATTAGCGCCGTGTATGGAGGGAAAAAGGCTGAACTGTTCCGGTCATTGCTTTTCCCTTCCCTACGGCTGAGTGCTTCAGCCGACGCTGCATGTTTCTAGGTGTCAATTATTACAGATTCAGAAGAGAGAATATTCAATAACGAAAAATGATCGGGCGGCATTTGGGCGCTTATTGTGATTTAAAAGCAACATTTACTATAATGTATTCCAAAGTGAAGTTTCGCTTAACCTAAAGTGGTATACGATATTTGACGTTTTCTGGTTTCAGCGTTGGTATTCATATGAAGTAATTAATAATGTAATTTGATTATATTTTGAGATTATCAGTCACATATATCGCTTGTGGAATTGAAATATAAAATAATTATGTCGTGTTATTAATATAATATATCCGGTCTATATATTTTGTATACGAGATATATATGACCTTGTTTTTATAACACCTCCATTATGCGATATGTATGGCTTTTAAATACCATTTTTTACATTGATTTATAGCCATAAATGCCCGGAACGCATCCTGCGCAGACCGCCCAAACTATCAGTTGGATGATGTGCGCAAAAGAACACGCCCGTACCGGGCATACAGGTCACACCTCCTTTTCACGCCGTTGCGATGGAATATCACAGGTATAGTTCCGGTCGGGAAAAATACTGCTAATATCGCCTCAGTTAAGAAACTTTACGGACAGAGAAGGCCGGGGATGAATACTATTGTTTCTTCCTGCCCGTTGTGACCGGGAAAGTTTTGCCTTTCCTCATGCGAAGTTAAATAAAACAGAAACGAACACACCATCGCAGCCACGCAAAACCATCGTTACGATAACGATCATTGCTCCGGTCCGGTTGCGCATTGTATGCGTAATCGTGGACCGGGTTATATCATTTTATGCCTGTATATACGGGGTGTTGCCCCAGTTGGGCCGCCGCGCTTCGGAATGCGTTGTGACAGTTGGATAGTGGAGTGGAATAACGTGAAACGGCTTTCCTGGCAGTCCCTGCCCTCACTGGCGATCATGATTGCCTGCGCATCATTGGGTGCGGCCCAGACCCCCGCACTGGCCGCCGATGCAGGCACCCCCGCCACGACGCCCACCGCGCATGATTTCGCCCTGACGGTGCAGACGGGCAACGACATCCCCGCCCATGTGAACTTTCCCACCGACGCGCGCAATTATATAAAGCGCGATGTCATGATCCCGATGCGTGATGGCGTGAAGCTGCATACGGTTATCGTGGTGCCGCGCCATGCGTCCAACGCCCCCATCCTGCTGACCCGTACGCCCTATCACGCATCCGAACGCGCCAACCGTATTCCTGATGCGCCCGACATCCGCTCCATCCTGCCGCAGGGTGACGATACGTTTGTTGATGGCGGCTATATCCGCGTGTTTCAGGACATTCGTGGCAAATACGGATCGGAAGGCGATTACGTCATGACGCGCCCGCCGCATGGTCCGCTGAACCCGACCAGCACGGACGAGACGACCGATGCGTGGGACACGATCGAATGGCTGGTGCATAACGTGCCCGAAACCAACGGTCGCGTGGGCATGCTGGGTTCATCCTACGAAGGGTTTACGGTGGTGATGGCGCTGCTCAACCCGCATCCGGCGCTGAAGGTCGCCGCCCCCGAAAGCCCGATGGTCGATGGCTGGATGGGTGATGACTGGTATCATTACGGCGCATTCCGTCAGGGCGGTCTGGACTATTACACCATGCAGATGTCCGTGCGGGGTGAAGGCAACACCATCCCGCGCGTCGATCATGACGACTACACCAATTTCCTGTCCGCGGGTTCGGCCGGACAGTTTGCGCATAATGCGGGGCTGGACCAGTTCCCGTGGTGGCAGCGCATGCTGGCCCATCCCGCCTATGACGCCTTCTGGCAGCAGCAGGCCCTTGACCACCTTCTGGCCCAGCACAAGGCGACGGTGCCGACGCTGTGGGAACAGGGACTGTGGGATCAGGAGGACATGTGGGGCGCCATCCATACATGGCAGGCCATGCAGGGCACGAACCCGACCGTTCCCAACGTTCTGGTCATGGGGCCGTGGCGCCATAGTCAGGTGAATTACGATGGATCGTCCCTCGGTCCCCTGCACTGGAATGGCGACACCGCCGCGCAGTTCCGCCACGATGTGCTGCGCCCGTTCTTTGACCAGTACCTGCGCCCCGGCACACCCGCCGTACATCTGCCCGAAGCCGTCATCTACAATACGGGCACCAATAAGTGGGACTATCTGGAACGCTGGCCGCTGGCGTGCGACGAACACTGTCCCCATCCCTTGCAGCCGCTGTTCGTGCATGCGGATCATGAACTGTCGCTCCACGCGCCGGAACATGGTGAGGAGGATGCAGACCATTATACATCCGATCCGCAGCATCCCGTGCCCTTCCTGGCCCGTCCCTTCTCGTTCGTGACCGAGGCGGACCGCTGGAAGACATGGCTGGTACAGGACCAGCGCGCCGCCGAAAGCCGCCCCGATGTCCTGACCTATGAAACCCCTGTCCTGACCGCCCCGGTCAAGGTCAGCGGCGTGCCGGTGGCGGACCTGTATGCGGCCACGACCGGTTCGGATGCGGACTGGGTGGTCAAGGTGATCGACGTCAACCCGCCCACGACCGCCGACAGGCCGGAAATGGGGGGGTATGAACTGGCGGTCTCGATGGATATCTTCCGTGGCCGTTACCGGCACAGCTTCGCAAAGCCCGAACCCGTCAGCCCCGGTCAGGTGGAACGCTACCGCTTTACGCTTCCTGCCATCAATCATGTGTTTGAACCCGGCCACCGGATCATGATCCAGATCCAGTCCAGCCTGTTCCCGCTTTATGACCGCAACCCGCAGAAATACGTGCCCAGCATATTGCAGGCCCACAAGGACGATTTCATCACCGCGACGCAGAGCATCTATCACAACCAGAAATACCCCACGGCTGTATGGCTTCCGGTCGTGCCCTGAGGGCAGATCATATGCACAATCCGGAGTGTGAAATTACCGCGAGGCACATGACTGCCAAAGACCGGTCGGCGGCGTTTCGTGTGGTTGTCGCCATAGAGATATGGGAAAGGTTCGGCTTTTACGGCATGCAGGCGATCCTGCTGCTGTACATGATTGAAAAACTGGGTATGAACGATACCCAGGCCAACATGTTATGGGGCACCTTCTCCGCCATGACCTATACCGCCCCGGTCGTGGGCGGATGGCTGGGCGACCGGGTCATGGGTACGCGCCGGACGATGGTTGTGGGGGCCATCATCCTGGCGACAGGCTATCTCATGCTGGGGGGGCTGACCGGCAACGTCCATTCCCTGTTTTTCGGGATGGCGGTCATTGCCCTCGGCAACGGTTTTTTCAAGCCCAACTCCTCCAACGCGGTTAATATCATCTACCGCGATCAGGACCACAAGCTGGATGTCGCCTTCACGATCTACTACATGTCGGTCAATATCGGCTCCACCTTCTCCCTGATCCTGACACCCTGGTTGCAGCAGACTTATGGGTGGGGTGTCGCGTTCATCTCCTGTGGCGTCGGGCTGGGACTGGGCATAGCGGGTTATTTCAGCCGTCAGCGCCGGCTTGCCTGTATCGGCACGGCGCCTGACTTCACGCCACTATCGCCACGGCGGGGCATGCTGATTGCAGGGACGACGCTTGCGGCCGTGGTATTGATGGCGCGGGTTTTTGAATACAGCTCGATACAGGGTGCGCTGGTCATCGCATCGGGCTGCGTCATCATTGCAGCGTGGACCCTGCTTTACATACGCGCCGCCGCACATGAACGTCCCGGCCTGAAGATCATGTATCTTCTGACCTTTGAAGTGGCGCTGTATTTCATCTTTTACCAGCAGATGGTGACATCGCTTACCCTGTTCGCGCTGCGTAACGTCAGCAAGGAATTCACGCTGTTTGGCATGAACCTGTTTTCCATGTCGGCCGGACAGTTCCAGGCGTTCAATCCGCTCTGGATCATGGGGGGGACGCCCGTACTGATCGCCATCTATAACTGGCTGGGACGGCGCGACGATGATGTGAGCATCGCCACGAAATTCGTGATCGGCTTCGCCTGCGTCACCCTGTCCTTCCTGATCTGGTGGCTCAGTGCGGCGATGTCCTCCTCTCCCTACGTGTCACCGTGGGTCATGCTGATTGGATACGGCCCGTTATCCATCGGGGAACTCATGCTCAACAGCCTTGGGCTTGCAGCGATCGCCCGCTATGTCCCGCCGCGTATCAGCGCATTCATGGCCGGGTGTTTTTACGTCATGATCGGCTTTGCCATGTATGTCGGCAGTCTTGTCGCCAATCTGGCTGCGGTCGATAATGCGGGAACGCAGGGTGTCGATGCCGCCCGGACATTGCCAATCTATGGTGGACTTTTCTTTTACCTGGCATGTCTGGCCGGGGGGGCTACGCTTGTATTTGCCCTGCTGCTGCCGCTGGTCCGGAAATGGGAAGACGCCAATGCGCGGGGGCAGGATGAAAGTGTGGGAATGGAAACCCGCCTTTCGTATTAAGATGATGTAAAGTGACGTTCCACGTCGCATAGGAATGTGGCGTGGAAACACTGTGGCCACTTGGGCTGCACGTCACTGACCGTCCCAGATCAGATCCAGCATTTCGCTGCTGGATCTTTTTTGTTTTAAAATGCCAGCACATCGAAAATGGATATCAAGCGGGCGGCAGGCTTGTGTAAGCAAGACTTCGTTTGTGACATTGGCACGACCCTGATGGTCGTGTTTACCGCACACCAGAAACTGACACCGGACGTATTTTTTCAACAGGGTCTGACTTCACTTGGATTTCCCCTGTTGGTCCGGTTTTCATCCTCGGTCATGAAGGCGGCCTGAAGACAGGCGTATTTCAGAATTATTATTGCGAAACAAAAACAATATCACGTTCATTTGATTTTTATGGCTGGCAACACTTCACCAGCATTACGTTAGGGGTTTCTGTCTGGCTCAATATCATCCGTCCATAATGGAGGCGTGTGTTGCGCAACGTAGCGAGACTGCTCACATCAGGACATATCCTTTTCATCCTATATTTTTCCCTGTTAGCCCTTGTAAATATCTATAATGCTTTTCCACTTGGCGGCCATCATCCGCTTTTTGAGGTGGATTTCAAAAAGGCCTACTATGCGGCAGGGGATGCACTGGTCCACGGCGGACCGCAAGCATTATGGCCGCTGATTGAACAGGCTGAATTCGTTAACTGGCCGATCACTGCCTATCTGTTCGTACCTTTTGCATGGATCGGATTACAGAATGCTGAGTGGCTTTTCACTGCTCTTGGGGTTCTGGCAATAGTTGCAACGTTTCTGCTGCTGTCAAAAGACTGCCCATCGGGAACACGATTACTGCTGGCCCTTCTGTTCCTTGGAAATGGCCCGTTATGGTACAGCCTTGCGGGAATGGGCAATACAACGCATTTCATACTTCTTGCCCTTATTATCTCCCTTCTTCTGCTGCGACCTGAACGTATGTATGGCGCTGGCGTCATAATCGGGGCTGCTGCCGCCATAAAACCAATGATCTCCATTTTTATTCTATATTTTATCTATCGCCGAAATTATCGCGCAGCCTGCTCCAGCATGGCCGTAATCGCACTGATTGCAGTATCTTCAGTGATTGTATTTGGACAGACCATAACCCATGGTTGGTATGAACATTGTATTGTAGCATTCTCGAAAAATCCAATCGGGGCTTTCAATAACCAGTCCCTCAGCGCGTTCCTGCTCCGCCTGCAAACGGGAGAAAAATATTTCCATGACTGGCGTGGACAGGATCTATCCTTTGACCTGCATTTCATTGCACAAATTGTACCGATACTGCTCATCGCCATAACGGCTTATGTCGGATGGAAAGAACGCCTGTCTCTACAATCCGAACATTCATCCGATACTGTGGCCGCGGATATTTTTGACTTCAGTATTCTTACTACATTCTGCATCGTAACCAGTCCCGTTTCGTGGACGCATTACTACCTGCTGCTACTTCTGCCGTGGGGTTTTCATATCACGGGCCGCCTGCCGTCAGATGACAGGCCCCTGACGTCATGGATGGTCTGGGGCAGCATGGTTTTTGGCTCACTGCCGGTTGTTAACCCGATAAGTCTGCCGTCCCCTCTGGAAGCCATAGCGACACGGACCATTGCATCGATTTGGTTTCTGGGCGGAATGCTTTTCCTGTTTTCGCTGTTCCGATCCGGCCTGTATAAATCTCGCGCAATCCCGCAGCCCATACCCGTGGATATTGCGTGGTTTAGCGGTACGGTTGAAACTCTACCGCTTGTATCGGCCGCCAATGATGATGTGTTATCACCTGTTACAATAGCGGATCGAACGGCTGAATCATCCTGACACATGTACGGGGAATGGTATACGCGCCCCCCGTTCCCTGACGGATGCCAGATCCCGCTTCCGGTTTTATTCCCGTCATCATCCGTCTGTTTCTGGTCCTGATCTGAAAAAGAAAGACCGTCCGGCAAACTACACACTCCGCCATGCGTCTGCCTGCTATCCCTACAGAGCAGGACATCGTCCCATGAAAGCACTGACCTGGCAGAAAAAGGGCAAAATCACATGCGAAAGCGTGCCC
Organism: Komagataeibacter saccharivorans; assembly: GCF_003207825.1. Taxonomy (GTDB): domain Bacteria; phylum Pseudomonadota; class Alphaproteobacteria; order Acetobacterales; family Acetobacteraceae; genus Komagataeibacter; species Komagataeibacter saccharivorans. The sequence goes on from NZ_NKTY01000013.1 coordinate 15,797, forward strand.
GATCCCGTCATTCTTGACGGGCATGACGCCATCATCAAGGTAACCGCCTGCGCCATCTGTGGCTCCGACCTGCATCTTATGGACGGTTTCATGCCGACCATGCAGTGCGGTGATATTCTGGGCCACGAAACGATGGGGGAGGTTGTCGAAGTCGGAAAGGAGAATACCCGCCTTTCGGTCGGCGACCGTATCGTCGTGCCCTTTACAATCTCATGCGGTGCATGCCGACAGTGTAAATGGGGCAACTGGAGCTGCTGCGAACGCACCAACCCGAACGGACACCAGCAGGCTGAAACCTTCGGGTATCCACTGGCCGGACTGTTCGGTTATTCCCACATTACCGGCGGGTTCGCGGGCGGTCAGGCGGAATATCTGCTGGTTCCCCATGCCGATATCGGGCCGATTATCGTGCCACCGGAACTGGATGACGAAAAGGTTCTGTTCCTTTCCGATATTTTCCCGACCGGATATCAGGCTGCCGAATATTGTGACATTACACCCGAAGCCGAAAAGACCATTGCGGTATGGGGATGCGGACCGGTTGGACAGATGGCCATCCGGTCATGTTTCCTGCTGGGGGCAAAGCGCGTCATCGCAATAGACGAGGTTCCCGAACGTCTGGCCATGGCGCGGGCTGGCGGGGCCGAAACACTGGATTTCCGCGACAGAAACATTCAGCAGACCCTTATGGAAATGACGCAGGGTCTGGGGCCGGATGCGGTGATCGAAGCCGTCGGGATGGAAGCCCATGGCGCCGATACCATGATGCAGAAAATCGGGTCGGCCGTACTTTCGGCAACGACGCTGGAACGCCCGTTTGCGCTCAATCAGGCAATTCTTGGGTGTCGGCCGGGCGGGATTGTATCAATGCCCGGTGTCTATGCCGGCGCCCTTGGGCCGGTCATGATCGGCGCCCTCATGAACAAGGGTCTGACGTTGCGGACAGGACAGACGAACGTTCAGAAATATCTTCAACCCCTGCTGGAGCGCATTCGGAAAGGGGAGATTGATCCATCTTTCGTCATCAGCCATCGCACCACCAGCCTTGAAGATGGCCCCGATCTTTACCGGAAATTCCGCGATAAGAAGGATAACTGTACCAAGGTGGTCTTTTACCCTCATGGAAATGCGATATAGGATTGGCAAACTGCGGCATTTCTACACTTCCTGCGTATTCTGCCGTTTCTGCCGGCGTCAGATCATTTTCCATGCGCTTAACGCCCTTTCCCGTGCAAGCCGGTGGTCCACCACTGGCGGCGGATAATCGCGGGGAAGCGCTGCTTCCCACGGCGCATGAATGGCATCGTCAGAAAGATGCGAAAGTTCGGGCACCCAGCGGCGGATATACACGCCGTGGGGATCGAATTTCCGGGACTGAAGGATCGGGTTCATGATGCGGAAATAGGGGGCCGCATCTACGCCCGTGCCTGCGCTCCACTGCCAGTTCATCGGGTTGCTGGCCGGATCATGATCGATCAGCGTGTCGGCAAACCAGCGTTCCCCGTGTCGCCAGTCGATGAGCAGATGCTTTACAAGGAACGAGGCAACAACCATGCGCACCCGGTTGTGCATCCAGCCGGTATGCCATAGCTCCCGCATCCCGGCATCGACCAGCGGATAGCCCGTCTGGCCTTTCCGCCACCGGGCCAGCCCGACCGGATCGTCACGCCAGGGCATGGCGTCAAATTCTGGCCGTAGATTCCGGTTGGCCATATCCGGTGTCACGAACAGCAGCGACCAGGCGAAATCACGCCATCCCACTTCAGCAAGAAACTGCTCGGGGTATGTTTGTTCCGTTGCCGCCTGCCATATCTGCGCCGGGGTGATATGGCCAAAGCGCAGGAAGGGGGACAGCCGGGATGTGGCTTCCTGACCGGGAAAATCCCGCGCGGTTGCGTAGGTATCCAGATCGTTTTCGATGAAATCGGCAAGCTGGCTGTGCGCTGCTTCCTCCCCCGGTTCCCACATCGCCTGCAATCCGCCCGTCCAGTCATGGGTGGTGGGAAGCAGGCCGTATTCTCCCCCCTGCACGACAAGCCCGTCCGGCATGGGCGGAAGGGACGCAAATGTCAGCTTTTCAGGCGCGGGCACAGGGGGAAAGGGGGCCGGACATGCCTTCATCGCGCGCCAGAACGCCGTGAAAATCTTGTACTGTCCGCCCGAGCGTGTGCGGATGGCCCATGGTTCGTGCAGAAGGGCACCCGCAAAACTGTGGGCCATGATACCCTGTGACCGGAGTTCCGACTTGATGACGGTATCCGTTTCACGCCCGCCGGGATCATAACGACGATTCCACAGGACGGTATCCGCCCCGGTCCTTCTGATGATTTCTATCAGAACATCCCGCGCTGCCCCCCGAAAGACATGCAGCGCCCCGCCCCTTTTGCGCAGCGCACCGTCCAGCGACCGGATGGCCCCATCCAGCCACCACCGCGCCGCAGCGCCGGGCAGATGGGCGTCATCTACAATCACGATGCAGAGGACCGGTTTGCGCAGCTTTTCCGCCTCAAGAAGCGCCATGTTATCCGCAATACGGAAATCTTCGCGAAACCAGACGATAGTGGGGGGATGCGTCAGGTTATGTCTCCTTTATCCCGGCATGGGGCCTGCATGATCTGACAATAGATAAAGCCGTTTGCGGTATGGGGCAAATGGGCAGCCGGGGAGTGTCCGTTTGCAGAAAGGGCATTCTCCGAAGCTTTTTGGAAAAAGATTCCCCAAAAACTTCTTTCTGATCACGGGACATCAAATGGAGATCATGCTTCTGTTGATGTCCAATGATTACATATTGTCGTGATTAATATATTTATAAATAATCAGAACTGATACGTGTTCAGTTTTGATGCGATAACCTTGTTTTTGATATATTTGCGCTGAAGTTTTTCCTGCACCACATGGATATTCGTGCAGCGTGCGTTCATTTCCTTCAGCAGCGCATCTTTCCGGTCTTCTGGCAGGCTGCTGTCCCATTCGCCAGAAAGGTACTGACATATCTCCGCATTACGGACAAAGGCGGTAACATCCGCAGGAAACTGTTCCTCAGCCCTTGCAATAACCGGAAAGCCGACAAGTAAACAGGTAAGAAGAAATGCCATTTTCGTAATCATTGATGGATTGTCGCATACTCCGCCTGTTTCTTCCATCCGGTGTCACGATGTATTCGCCCGAATGAATAATGACGTAAAAAAACCCCTGCAACTTACGTCACAAGGGGTTTTTTCATTCAGGACCAGATGGACGCAGGGCAGCAATTGCCTGCGTCCGGTCATGACATCAGAACGGGGCGTCGATGTCCACCACGTTAATAAGCTTGTGGTTGACGAACTCCTTGATGCCAAGGCCGATCAGTTCCCGGCCATAGCCGGAGTTCTTGATACCACCAAAGGGCAGGTCCGCCTTGGGCGACAGCGGATGGTTGATGACCACCATGCCCGTGCGGATGGCGCGTGCCACGCGGGCGCCACGGGCTTCATCCTTCGTAAACACACTACCGCCCAGACCGTAGGGGGAGTCATTGGCGATGCGGATGGCGTCGGCCTCGTCCTTCGCACGGTAGATCTGGGTGACGGGACCGAAGAATTCCCAGTGCCGTGCCTCGTTCTTTTCATCCAGATTGGACATGAGCAGCGGCTGGAAGAAGGCGCCATGCTCCGGCACCGGTGCGCCGATCACTTCCACCTTCGCGCCCAGATCCATCGCCCGCGTCACCTGATCGCGCAGGTCATCCGCAGCCGCCTTGGATGACAGCGGCGCAAGCGTGGTGGCCGGGTCCATCGGATCACCCGCCTTCAGTGCTGCAACGCCTTCCTTATACAGCGCAAGGAACCGGTCATAAATGGCATCAGCCACGATCAGCCGCTTGGCGGAAACACAGACCTGCCCGGCATTCCAGTGCCGACCGATCACCGCCCAGCGGGCTGCCTTTTCCACATCGGCGTCATCCAGCACGATGAAGGCGTCCGCGCCGCCCAGTTCCATCGTCGCCTTCTTCAGCGCCTTCCCTGCAATACCGGCAATAACCGTGCCCGCCCCTTCCGAACCGGTCAGTGCGATACCGCACACGCGGGGATCGTTCAGGATCATGGCGGTGTGCGGACGCGCCGCATACAGGTTACGGAACAGGCCCGCGGGCAGTCCGGCTTCCGCCATCAGCGTATCAAAAGCAGCGGCGCATTGCGGCAGGTTGGACGCATGCTTGAGCAGCACGGCATTACCGGCCGAAAGCTGCGGCGCGATGATGCGCACCACCTGATAGAACGGGAAGTTCCACGGCTCGATCGCCAGCACGATGCCAAGCGGCTCATGCACCAGCGTGGCCCTGCCTTCCGCCGCGTCCGCCACAGGCAGGATCTCGGGCTTCAGCAGTTCTTCGGCATGGTTTGCGTAATATTCGAAAATCTCGGCGGAAAGAATGACTTCCTTCTTTGACTCCTCGAACAGCTTGCCCATTTCCAGCGTGCCGAGGCGGGCATATTTATCAATGTCACGGCGCAGGATGGCAGCCGCCGCGTTCATGACCTTTGCACGATCGGCAAAGGATGTATCGCGCCAGCTTTCAAACGCGGCATGCGCCTGTGCCAGTGCGGTCTGTACTTCCGCATCCGTTGCATCGGGAAAGGTTGCAACGACTTCGTTGGTATAGGGATTGGTTGTGGCGTACGCCATTTTAAGCCTCGTTTCTTTTCAACTTATGGATGCCGGCAGCGGGAACCGGCGCAGCAGGTCAGGCTGCGGCTTCGAGGATTTTGCGGCTGACATCCAGCGTGACATCGCCATTTTCGCCCAGATGGGTCATGCCGTGGTCTTCAAGCTGCCTGACCAGATCGTTGATGCCTTCGGCTCCGATGTCATAGGCGGACAGGCGGGTCGGCACGCCCAGACCTTCGAAGAATTCCTCGGTCTTGCGGATGACGGCGTCAATCCGCTCGTCTTCCGTGCCTTCGGTCAGGTTCCACACCCGCGCGGCATACTGCAGCAGCCTGGCGCGCTTTTCCGTGCGCCGCACCCGCAGCAGCGCCGGGAACACCATGGCCAGCGTACGGGCATGGTCGATGTGGTATTTCGCCGTGATTTCATGGCCGATCATATGCGTCGTCCAGTCATGCGGCACGCCCGCGCCAATCAGGCCGTTCAGGGCGAGGGTCGCCACCCACATGAGGTTGGAGCGCAGGTCATAATCATCCGGTGTCGCCACGATGCGCGGCCCGATTTCGACCAGACTGGACAGCAGCCCTTCGGAAAAGCGGTCCTGCGCCATGCCATCGACCGGATAGGTCATGTACTGTTCCATCACATGGACGAAAGAGTCCACGACACCGTTGATGACCTGCTTCATCGGCAGGCTCATGGTGCGCATCGGGTCCAGCACGGAAAAGCGCGGATAGACCAGCGGATTGGAAAACAGCAGCTTGTCACCGGTGGACTGGCGCGAAATCACGCTCAGGCAGTTCATTTCTGAACCGGTTGCGGGCAGGGTAACGACCGTGCCCAGCGGCAGCGCCTTTTTTGCGGCCTCGCCCTTGCTGACCAGAATGTCCCACGGCTCACCTTCATACGGCACGGCGGCGGCAACAAACTTGGTGCCATCCATGACCGAACCGCCGCCCACGGCAAGCAGGAAGTCGAGCTTTTCCGCCCGCACCATGGCCACGGCCTTCATCAGCGTCTCGTAAGTGGGGTTGGCTTCAATGCCACCGAATTCACGGACAGTACGGTTGCCAAGGGCTGCGCGCACTTCGGCCAGCGTCCCGCTGCGTTCGGCGCTGGCGCCACCATACAGCACGAGTACGCGTGCTTCGGGCGAAAGCTGTTCATCAAGGCGGGCAATCATGCCTTTGCCAAAGAGGACCCGCGTGGGGTTGTAGAATTCAAAATTCAGCATTCTTGCACCTACTAGACCGGTCGTCTCTATTAGACCGGTCACTTATTAAATTCGTGAAACAGGACGCCCTGCCCCACCCTGAAACTAGATTTCCAGAAGCCGCCTGCTTGCCTCCCAGGCATGGTCAAACGGCGGGGAACTGCGGGTGATCTTCACCATCAGCGTCGAACCCAGCCATAACTGGTAAAGGGCCGCCGCCAGCATCGGGGCCGACTGCATGTTGCCGATCGACCCTTCTTCCTGTCCGGCGGCAATGACCCTTGCGATCCGTTCGATCACGGAACGGGTCCCGATCTCCAGTATCGTGCGCATCCGTTCGGACAGGTCGGATACTTCGGCCGCCAGCTTCACGATCAGGCATTTGTTCCCGATCTGGCCATCAATATGGGTATCGCGCCAGAACTGGCAGTAACGCGTGATACGCTGTGCTGCGTTCCCTTCCCCATTATCAAGGATATCGTTCATTTTGATCAGATATTCCTCGATATAGGTCCGCAGGAGTTCTTCCCCGAATGCTTCCTTTGATTCGAAGTAGTGGTAGAATGACCCCTTGGGAATACCCGCGACATCCAGTATCTGCGCCAGACCGACGGCGGAGAAACCACGCTGGCCGATAAGCGGTCTGGCCGTTTCCAGAATATGCTGCCGGGCGGCGCGATGTTTCTCTGCGATCTTCATGGGAGTGTATATATGGGGTGCCTGATGGCGTGTCCAGATAAAAATTAGACCAGTCGTCTTTTTTTGGATCATGCCTGCTCAGGCACTCTGCCCGGCCATGATTTCCCCAATAATATCCTCCACCATCCGGGTGGTGCGCGAAAGCTGCCGCGTGCGGTCATGCACCAGCGCCAGCGTAAGATCCGGCACGCTGGCCCCGATCAGCGGGACAAAAGCCAGATCCCCCCGCATCACTTCGGACATCACATCCAGATAACTGAGCAGACAGATACCCGTTCCCGCCATGACAAGGGAAATGATCATCTGCACATTGTTCGCCCGTGCCGCGACAGACGGGGCCATGCGTCCCGCCGCCATCAGCCGGGCAAATACGGATGCCAGCGCCAGCGGCTGTTCCGGCACGATCATGGCATGGTCCGCGCACTGCGTCAGCCGGACGGCATCATGCTGCGCCAGCGGATGGTCGGAACGGCAGGCAAAGCCGAGCGGAAAGGACAGCCGCCGGACCACAACCAGATCACGCATTTCCTCCGGGTCCAGTACCAGCGCAAGATCGCCTTCGCCGGACAGCAGGGTGTGGTGAATACTTTTATTGTCGCGGATATGCACATTCAGCACGACACCGGGATGCGTGCGTTTCATGCGGCTGACCAGTTCGGGCAGGAAAGCACGCGACAGGGCTTCGGGCGCCAGCAGGTCAACCTGACCACGGCGTATGCCCTTCAGGTCATCGATTTCGCGCTTCAGGTCATCCAGATCCTTAACCCAGCGTCTGGCGCATCCATACAGCAGTTCCCCCGCCGCCGTCAGGCGCATGCCGGTGGGCAGGCGTTCAAATAACGGGGTCTGGAGCTGTTTTTCACCCAGCAGGATATGCCGGTTGATGGCCGAACCCGCGATATGCAGTTCCTCTGCCGCCTTGCGTATGGATTTGTGCCGCGCAACAGCCAGGAAATAGACCAGAAAACGGGAAAAAGGCTGCATGCGTTCTCATTTCGAGAATGGGAAAGGATCAATTATGATATATCTGAGAGCACACCGCATGTGAAATGATCTTTCCGAAGACCCCGGACCGCTTCCGGCCCGTTCAGGAGGACCATCATGACCACAGCAACCTGCGCCCGCCCGGCGGACATCCACCCCCTGCCCCGCACCATGACGTTTGAAGTGGATGACTGGAACATCCTTGCGCGCTGCTGGCATCCGGTCGCCCTTGTGCGCGAACTGGGTGACAGGCCGCTGGGCGTGACCCTGCTGGATGCGCCGCTGGTGGTCTATCGCGCGGGCGACAGCATTGTCGTGGCCGATGACCTGTGTCCCCACCGTGGCGTGCCGCTAAGCATGGGCAAGGGAGACGGGCAGACCGTTGCCTGCGCCTATCACGGTTTCCGTTTTGGAGAAAAAGGCCGCTGCGTGAAGGTGCCCGCCCATCCCGACAGCGCCATTCCGTCAAAGCTCAACCTGCGCACCTATCCCGCCGTGGAACGCTATGGCCTGATCTGGACCTGCCTGCGACCGGAAGGGGACGGGGCCGATATTCCCCCCATGCCGCACTGGAACGACCCGGCCTTTCAGCAGATCAACTGCCCGTGGATCGATATTGCCGGTTTTGCAGGCCGACAGGTGGAAGGGTTCATTGACGTGGCCCATTTCGCCTTTGTCCATACCGACACGTTCGCGGACCCTGAAAACCCCGTGGTGCCCCCTTACAGGACCCGCATCACGCCCGACGGGTTCGAAGCGGAATACCGCAGCAGCGTGGGCAATTATCCCATTGGCAAAAGCGACCGGGGGCGGTCGGGTTTTGAATGGCTGCGGCATTTCCGCGTGCATGTACCCTTTACCGCGACGCTGGAAATCCATTTCCCCGATAATGGCCGCCTTGTCATCATGAATGCGGCGTCACCCGTGTCGGCCCGTAAAACGCGGATGTTCGCGCCCATGTGCCGTAACTTCGACAAGGACCTGCCTCTACAGGATGTCTATGACTTCAACCTGCGGGTTTTCGAGGAGGACCGCGCCCTGGTGGAAGCCCAGAAACCGGAGAACCTGCCGCTGGATCCCACGCTTGAAGCGCATGTCATGGCGGATCGCAGTTCGATCGCCTATCGCCGTGCCCTGCGCACGATGGGACTGAGCCAGTTCTTCACGGCGTGAAGGGAATGATGCCCATGTCCACCCTGTTTTCTGTCCTTGTCGATGCTGTCACGCCGGAAGGGGACGACTGCGTGCGCCTGCGTCTGGTCGCCCGGGCGGGGCAGGACGACCTGCCACGCTTTGAACCCGGCGCGCATATTGATGTCATGACCCCTTCGGGCCTGATCCGTCAGTATTCACTGTGTGGATCAGCGGAAGATCGCACGGGGTATGAACTGTGCATCAAGCGCGAAGCAGCCTCCCGTGGGGGATCGGAATCCCTGTGCGCGGGAATACGGCGGGGCATGGAACTGCGGATTTCCCCGCCCCGCAATGCGTTCATGCTGCCTGACGCGCAACGCCATATCCTGATCGGGGGCGGTATCGGCATTACGCCCCTGCTTTCCATGATGATGTATCTGCAAGGCAGGAATGCTGACTGGCAGCTTCATTATTATACGCGTGATCCCCGGCGCGCGCCGTTTGGGGACATGCTACGCCAAAGTCCGTATGCGCCCCGTGTCCAGTTCAGCCGAAGCCTGAAAAACGGGTACCCGGATGTACTGGACACACCATCGCCTGACACCGCCATCATGCTGTGCGGGCCGGACGGGTTCATGAACGCTGTTTTTTCCCATGCCATCGCCGCAGGCTGGCAGGCGGATCAGGTCCATACCGAATATTTCCGCCCGACCGAAACAACCCACGCCCTTTCCGATCGGGCGTTTGATGTCGTGCTGGCGCGATCAGAGCAGACGGTGAACGTACCGGCGGGACAGAGCATTGCCGCCGCCCTGCTTGCCGCCGGGGTGGATGTGGACCTGTCGTGTGAGCAGGGTATGTGCGGTGCCTGTGTCGTGCCGCTTGTCGCCGGGGAAGGCGATCACCGTGATATGGTCCTGACCGCGGAAGAACAGGGGCGCAGCATTGCGCTATGCTGTTCACGCAGCCGCAGCCCGTCGCTGACACTGGACCTGTAACCGGGACCGGGCGGGGAATACCCGCGCGTTACTATGGCTGTCGGGAACTGTCCTCGGGGTCCGGTAATGCCAGCAGCGTCTCTTTCAGCGTATCCGGCAGGGCTGGAAAAGGATCGACCCCGACCGCGCGGATCAGCGTCGCCACATTGACAACCGTGCAGGTCGGGTTTTCCGTGTTCTTGCAGACATAGACACCGGCTGCGTTGACCATGGGGTCATACACCGCTTTCCATGTGGAGGAAGGCACCACAACATGATGCCCGATCCCCTGCGTGCTGCCGTAAAAAGCCGGTCCGGTCACGACATAGAGCGCGCCTTCCTGCAACGCCAGTTTCCGCACCGCCCGTTCCACATCGCTCCATATCCCCTTATTCAGTTCGGGTGTCTGTGGCACGACATTGGCCAGTGAAAACGCCTGATCGCGTCCCGCCATGTCGGGTGCTTCCGACGCTGGTGTCATACGGCCACGGGCATAGCCCGAACGCCTGTAATCGGCAGGATCTGCCCCGTCGCCCGGCGGCAGGCGTGGGTCGGCATGGGGCCGGTCGGTCACGCGGCCCAACTGGCTGGCCCGCATGATTTCCCGCCGGGTCAGATATTCCGCCGACCATAGCGGTTCATGCACCAGACCGGAATTGAGGGCAGCATAATCCGCATTGCACAGCAGGGTCGTGCGCGGCAGCAGTCCGGGGGCAACCAGCGCGGGCAGGTGGCCCTGCGCGCCGAACTGCGGGCACGGATCTTCCTGGGCTGATGCCGCGCAGGGCATGCTGACAGCCAGGCATCCCATAACCGCACACACCCGGACTGATCTGCGTAACATACCGAACACCTCTGGATACCCTGCATAGGGCATTCCACATCAGCCGGGCGCAAGGCAAGCCCCGGCCTGCGATAAGGTGTAATGGTCGCGGCATCGCAATACTGCCGGAAAAACAGACTGTCTGAAAAACCCGCTTTTCATAAGAAAGGTTCTGGTGAAGCTTTTTGAGAAAAGGCGGCACTCAAAAACCTTTATTACATTTCAGGCCGAAACGATACGGATGGGACGTTCGGCTATGTCGATCCGGACGGGTGTGAACTGGCGGGCATCCCCATCGCTCTGCACCGGTATGCCCGGTGGTGTGCGGATTTCAATGCACCGCGCGGTATGTATTTCCACATCCCGCTGCCGTGCAAGATTGCCGCGCAGCAGGGACAGGCTGGCGCGCAGGGTAGCCAGAATGCCGGGCGCCCGGAACAGCACGACCGAGAAGCGTTTCTCCGCCAGCATGGAATCCCGTGTCAGGACGTATTTCCCGGCATAGAGAGAACCCTTCGACACGATAACGGAAACGGCATCATATTCCACGCCGTCCAGCAAGACATGCAGCGGTTCAAATCCGTACCGCCATAATGATCGCACGGTATTCAGAACATAGGCGAACTGGCCTAACGCGCTTTTCAGTCGCGTCGATACGGCATGTACCACATGCGCGTCGAACCCGATCCCCGCCATCTGGATGAACAGCCCGTTCCAGCCATCGGATTGCAGGTGGCCGGGCCAGATGACCCTGCTGTTTCCCCGCGCCATTACGCCTGCACTGTCGGCATCATCCGATGGAATACCCAGTTCATGGGCCAGCACATTGGCCGTGCCCAGCGGCAGGATGCCAAGGATACAGTCGGACCCCGCCATCCCTTCGGCGATTTCGGCAATGGTGCCGTCACCCCCGGCTGCTACGATATGCGTGTATTTCTGGTCATGGACCGCTTTGCGGGCAAGTGCTGTTGCGTGGCCCCGGAAAGCGGTAGGGACGATATCGACCACAAACCCGGCGCCACGCAGGCACTGCGCGAAATGGGCGATACGGGTCCGGCTGTGCCCACCGCATTTTTCATTTACAATAATGACGGCTGTTTTGTGCTGGACAGGCAAGATCTCTATCGCTCTGAAATAAAATCATACAAGACGGCCATGCCGCACCATGGAGGGGGCGGGATCAGTCCTCCTGCCCTTCAGGCCAGTACTGATCCAGAAGCAGGTTGAGGGCTTCATGCCCCTGCGCCCGGCTTTTCAGGTCCGCAAGATGGAAGGTTACGGCAAGGGATTTTCCCGAACGCCGGTTTATCGTCACGACAGTCCTGCCATCGGATGGACGTTCTATGGTCGATGCCCCGGCAGCCCTGCGGGGGGCGGGTTCCGGTTTTTCCGCGGCTTTCTGCAACTCCCTTACCACGGCGGGCGCTTCGGTCAGGTAGGAATGATCACGCTTGCGCATATCCGCCATCTTTGCCGCCGCATCCAGCACGCGCCTGCGGGTGTCGATATTTTTCAGCAGGGGCTTGAGCTTCATGACATGCTTGATCCGCATGTCATGCGGGGAAGCAAAGGCCCCGATTACTGCGGCAGGCAGGCGGGCGAGATCAAGATAACGGCTCAGCCAGCTTTCCGATACCCGCAGCCGCTCGGCCATCGCCTTCTGTTCATTACCATAATAAAGGCCCAGACCCTTGAGGTAATCCCGCGCGCGTTCATAATCGCTCAGATCCTGTCGGGCGCGGTTTTCCAGATCGGCAATGCGGAAAGCCTGCTCATCGGTCAGTTCGCGCGGTTCCACGATGAAGCGGAATTCGGGATAGGTATGCGCCCGCAGCCATGAAATCGCCCAATGACGGCGCGCGCCGCAGATAACCTCGAATTCGTAATCGGGATCATTCTTCAGCCGCCTTACGATGGCGGGCATTTCCTGATGTCCCTGCGCCTTCAGGCTTTCGATCAGGTCATGGCAGCTTTCATATGTCAGGGCCGCGTAATCGCGGTTATGCTCCCCCCACATCCGGCAACGGGCGGGATCGACCGACAGATGGGTCTTGGTCTGGGCCAGTCCGCCCGCCATTTCCGCCAGCCTGTTACGCCGGTCCCCCAGCACGCCGCCCATCCGCGTGGCGGGCTTGCGGTCTTCGCGCAGGCCCGCACTGGCGGCGGCGGCAAGACCATCGGTGAATAACTTGTTCTTGGAGGACATCGTGGCCGACCTTCATGCTCTGGATCAGGGTATGGCGTGTAATAAAGAGGAAGAATGCCGCCGAACGCGGCTATCGGAGTGATTGCACCGGTGCAATCACCCCGGCGCGGGCAGGATCACAGGACACCCGCCCGGCGCAGGCTTTCCCGGTGGCTGGGCCACATGGCGCGTATGTCCAGTTCCAGTTCCTGATTAACCGCGTTCAGGTAAGTCAGGCAGCGATCCCGCACCGATCTGCTGGTAATCGGCGCATCCAGTTCATAAACGGTCATGAGCCGCGCGGTCGCGTTATCGATCTCGGCTGAGTTTTTCAGTGATGAACGGGCAAGATGGTGCCCGAAAATGGATTTCATCAGCCCCAGCAGTTCACGCTGCATGGATTTGTTTTCGTCCACGCGGGAGCTTACGAATTTCAGAAGCTGCAGGTTCGGCGCATGCCCCGCCCGCTCAAGCTCAACCAATGTTTCCTGCAACATGGCAAGGAAGGCCGCGGTAGAAGAAAAATCCATCACCGTCGGCGGAACCGGCACGATCAGCGCATTGGCCGCGCGCAGCACGGACAGTGAGATTGCCCCCAGCGCGGGCGGCGGGTCCATGATGACCACATCAAACGCATCGGAAACCGAATTGATGCCCTGCGTCAGCCGGTCGATCAGGCCGGGATCACCCTGCGCCATCCGCGCCGCCAGTTCGTATTCCGACTGGAACAGGCGAAGATTGGCGGGGATCAGCGACAGGCCGTCAAAATGGGTCGGCCGCAGCGCGTAGGCCAGCGATCCCATCTCATCATTGCGCAGGAACGGGTAAAGCGTATCGTCTTCCCCCAGATCCATGTCCGGCACGTAGCCAAACAGGGTGGTGGCGGATGCCTGGCTGTCACAGTCGATCAGCAGGACGCGATAGCCCTGTATTGCAAGATACTGCGCCAGATGCACGGCGACGGTTGATTTCCCCACGCCCCCCTTGAAGTTCTGTACGGCTATGACCGCGGGCGCATCCGTTTGCGCACGCCACGGGCGGGTGCCGAAAATGCCGCGCATGACATTGAGCTGTTCCAGCGTATAGCCCACGCGCCGGTTGTTTTCCCCACGCCGGGGTTCAGGCAGGCGGCCATCCTTTTCCGCTTCCCTTATTGCGGCAGCCGAGCGGCCGATCAGTTCGGCGGCCTGACCGATCTGGAATGTCGGCTCCCTGCGGTCCCCCGCCCGCACGGCCTGCGCATTGTTGCGCAGGGTCTCCAGCACCGAAGACGTACGCAGTGCAAGGTCTTCCACCAATGAGAGCACGTTCCCGCCCTCGCCTTCAGCTACCGTGTCCATCGCCCACCATCATTTCACAATCACGAACCGATTACGCAAACCTTGCACTTCTTGTGCCCGTTTAACGTTTTTTTCGCAAGGACATTAAATCAGACGATGTCTGTCGAAAGAACGGACGTCGCCGTGAAACCGGCGATTTATCTTTGCCTGACAAAGACATGACCACCAGAATTGCACAACACGACCGGGCCATGATCCAGCCTGTCCCATCGCGGGAATATCCCGTTTACACCGATGAAGGATTGTTTTCCGCTTATTATATCGCATATACAATAAGGATGCGGTATGATTGGGATGACACAAAACGGGCAGCCAACATCGCCAAGCATGGCGTGGACTTTACCGCCGCTGAGGACTTTGAATGGGATGTCGCCCTGGTCATCGCCAGCCACAGCGCAACCGAACCCCGCCTTGTCGCCATTGCCCCGATCCGGCGGCGGCTGCATGTGCTGGTTTACAGCATTGAAACCCGCATTGTCCGCATCATCAGCCTGCGTAAGGCCAACCGACGGGAGGCAAAACTTTATGAAGCGCAAACCTGACTTCATCATGCCCACGGAAGATGAGGACGCCCGTATCAATGCCGGCATTGCGGATGATCCTGACAATCCCGAACTGACCGCAATGGATTTCACCCGCGCGGCAAGCGCATCCCGCGCGCAGCCTGATCTGGTGCGCGATTATGAAAGACGCGTGCGCGGCCCGCAGAAAGCGCCGACCAAGAAGCAGGTGTCGATCCGGCTGGATCAGGACGTGATCGAACGCCTGAAATCGGACGGTCCCGGCTGGCAGCGCCGCGCAAATGACCTGCTGCGCAAGGCCGTGGGCATACGATGACCCCGCCGCGATGCAGGAGGCCGGGTTGCGCCTGATCGCAGGCATCTGCCTTGTTCTTGGCCTTGCGTCGTCCCTTGCGGGCTGTGCAGACCAGAACCCCCGCATGGACCGCAATGCGCGCGCCGCCTATGACCGGGGCGGCGGCGGATACCATGATGGCTGGGACGGTTCCGGCGGGTGGGGTGGCCCCGGTGGCTGGGGCGGACCGGGTGGCATGGGCTGGTAAACCCGTGGCCGGATTTTCAGGGGTCTGCCCCGGAACGTCGCGGGGCGCAACGGGTTATTGACACGGGCGCACCCGCGCCCACACAAAGCGATCCGTCCTGACGTGACGCCGTCAGCGATCCCGAAAGCGCCCGTTGCGGATATCCCATGCCCACGCATATCAAACTGGTCCAGTCTGTCGAACGGGCCGCGGCCATTCTGGAAACCATCGCCCGGCAGGGTGGGGCCGCACACCTGCGGCAGATCGCGGCCCTTACGGGTATTGGCAAGACCACCGCCCATAACATCCTGCAGACACTGGACCATCTGGGCTATGTCCGTCGCCGCTCTGGCGATACGCGCTATTACCTCGGTGGCCGCATCCTCAACCTTGCGCGTATCGCGGGCAATGACAGCGCGACCCGCACCCGCCTGCGCCCCGTTCTGGAAACCATTGCCCGCAATACCGGCCAGACCGTCTGGCTTGCCGTGCCCGGTGGCGATGAAGCCGCGTATCTCGACATCGTTGATGCCACCAGCCCGGCAGAACAGGCCGATCGTGCCCCCTTTCGGGAAAAGCTGGAAGGCTCCGCCGTGGGGCTGGTCTTTCTGGCCTTCGTGCCCGGCATGGCCAAACGCCTTGCCGCCGCCCCCGGTGAAGCGCCCACACCCGCCATGGTGGAACAGATCCACACAGTGCGCGCACGCGGTTATGCCCTTGATCTGGAACGATATCACGCGGGTATCCACGGTGTCGCCATCCCGTGGTGGGAAAATGGGGAAGTGCTGGCAAGCATCTGCGTAACCGGCCCGGCGGGCGAACTGCCGCGTGCGAAGCTGGCCGATATTGCATGGATGATGATGCAGCAGCAGCTTGTCCGCGTTCAGCAATGATGAATAAATCATCATTTCACGATCATCTGTATTCCCTCATCCGCCATTGCCGTTAGCGTGCGCTTTTTTACATGAAGAAGGTCCGCAATAATGAAACTCTCTGTCGCTTCCGCCATGATCGACGCGGCCCTTGCCGAAGCCACCAGACTGAAGGTGACGGTATGTATAACCGTCGTGGACGCAGCCGCATGGCCGGTGGCCTTCGCCCGCATGGACGGCGCACCGCTGGGCGTAATCGATGTCAGTGGAAAGAAAGCGAAAACCGCCGTCCTTTTCCAGATGGACACGGCGGCCTTTGCCAAAATCGCGCATCCCGATGGCGTTGCCTATTCGCTGGAAAACACCAATGGCGGCCTGACCAGTTTTGGCGGTGGCGTGCTGCTGAAGGCGGCTGATGGCGCCATTGCCGGGGCGATTGGCGTATCGGGCGCCACCAGCGCGGAAGATATCGACATCGCCCGGGCCGCCGCCCGCGTCCTGTCCGCCTGACAGCCCGACCCGGACCGCACATGACCACAGATACCGCAACGACCGAATTCAATCCCCGGCCCGTCCACCCGCCGCACGGTGCAGCAGCCGCCTTCCTTATCCTGACCTTTGGCACCTTTGTCGTGGGAACGGGTGAGTTCGCCATCATGGGCATGCTGCCCGAATTCGCATCCTCGCTCCGGCTTTCCACCGCCGATGCCGGTTACGCGATTACCGCCTACGCGCTGGGTGTTGTATTTGGCGCACCACTCATCACCATACTTGGCGCACGCCTGTCGCGGCGTGAACTGCTGCTGTCGCTCTATATTCTTTTCTGCTGCGGCAACCTGCTGAGCATCGCCATGCCAACCCCCGGCCTGATCGAGGTCGCCCGCTTCATCACCGGTCTGCCCCATGGGGCGCTGTTTGGCATTTCCGCCCTTGTCGCCGCGTCCATGGTCGACCACTCGCGCCGGGGCTGGGCCGTGGGGCGCGTGCTGTCAGGCATTGCCATCGCCACCCTTGTCGGCGCGCCGTTTTCCACCTTCGCCGCCAATCACTGGGGCTGGCGGATTTCCTACTTCATCATCGCACTGTGCGGTCTGCTGACCTTTCTGGGGGTATGGCGCTATATCCCGGCGGACCGGCCCAACCGTTCCAATTCCCCGCTGCGCGAAGTAACGGCGCTGTTCAACACACAGGTCATGCTGACCCTGCTGACCGCCGCCATCGGTTTTGGCGGCATGTTCACCATCTATACCTATCTGACCAGCATCCTGCAGAACGTGACCCGCGTGCCGGAATGGGAAACCATGGTGTTCATGGTCCTGTGGGGTGCGGGCATGCTTACGGGCGCCAATGCGGGGGCGTGGGTGGTTGACCGCAACCTGTCCCTTGCCGCGATCCTCGCGCTGGCAGGCAGCGCGCTGACCATGCTGGTCTTCCCGCTGGTGCTGCACAGTATCCCTGCCCTTGTGGTGGTGGTTTTCCTGATTCCGTGTTTCGTCAATGCACTGGGGCCGGCATTGCAGACACGGCTTATGGATTACGCGGGGGACGCGCAGACACTTGCCGCCTCCCTCAATCACTCGGCATTCAATGTCGCCAATGCCATGGGGGCATCCCTGGGCAGCGCCCTTCTGGCCGCGCAGTTCAGTTATGGATCGCTTGGTTTTGGTGCGGCCGTTCTGTCCACGGGGGGGCTTGTCGTCTATCTTCTGGCGCTTGCGCTGCTGAAGCGGCATGTCGTACGTGCGTAACCACTCCGGCACGGATTACCGGTAAATAAACATCATGAAACGCCGCCATTATTTTAATGGCGGCGTTGCCTGAAGCTTTTTGAAAAAGGCTTCACCAGCAACCTGCCTGATAATCTGTCGATACAGCCGGAACCGGGACAACGCAGCCCATAAACAATAAAACCGGTATTGAATCCCATTCATGCGATCGCATTTATTCGGGCTGCGGAATCAATAATCCCGGCGGCTTCAGGCCAATCGGCAAAAAAGATTACACACATCAGTATCGTTCCGGAACTTCCCTGTTCAGGGGACGTATAGCGATCATGAGGTGACAGCGGCATTTTGCATGACCTGTCATCATTTGCATCCTTGCATTCAATACATCCCAATACCAGTACATCGAGACGTCTCCGTTCATAAATAACCAGTACAGACGGAAGGCCCGACATGGTGGATATTTCTGAAATCTGGTCCCTGTTCATCTATGCGGTTGTGATCGGGGGGCTTCTGGCGTGCCTGTTCGGGCTGTCCGCCATGACCGGCACCCGACGACGTGGGGCCGCAATGGGCCGTTCCATGTCCCTGCCATTTGAATCCGGCATGATGCCGACCGGATCGGCACGGCTGCGCCTGCCGGTGCAGTATTATCTGGTTGCCATGTTCTTCGTCATATTCGACGTGGAAACGGCCTTTCTCCTACCGTGGGCGACCGTTGTGACGCGGGTCGGATGGATCGGGTATGGCGCGGCGGTTTTCTTTATCGCCTTTCTGGCTGCCTCCCTCCTCTATCTGTGGCGTGCGGGTGCGCTGGAATGGGGGCCGCAGCCGCGCCTGCCACGTATCGGGGGAAAGGCTTCGGTATCATGACATGGTCCCTCTCGCCCGTATCGCCCCCACGGAACACGCGGCCAGCGCAACATGACGACACGCCGACCTTCAGCGAGACGGTGCGGCGGAACCTTGTCATGGGACGGCTTCAGGATTTTGTGGCGTGGGGACAGAAAAATTCGATATGGCCGCTCAATTTCGGCCTGTCCTGCTGCTACGTGGAAATGGCGACCGCCTTTACAAGCCGGTTCGACATTGCACGTTTCGGGTCCGAAGTCCTGCGCGCGACCCCGCGTGAAGCGGATCTGATTGTCATTTCCGGCACCGTATTCGTCAAGATGGCCCCGATCATCCAGCATCTGTATGACCAGATGCTGGAACCCCGATGGGTGATCTCCATGGGGTCATGCGCCAATTCGGGCGGTATGTACGACATTTACAGCGTGGTGCAGGGCGTGGACAGTTTCCTGCCGGTCGATGTGTATGTTCCCGGCTGCCCGCCCCGCCCGGAAGCCCTGCTTGAGGGCCTGATGCTGTTGCAGAAATCCATCGGCACGCGCAGGCGTCCGTTAAGCTGGATGATGGGACCGCAGGGCATGGAACCTGTAACGCCCCCCAGCATGCGCGATGAAAAACGCGCCGCCCGCCAGGGCGTGCGCGACATCCGCCAGCCCGACGGGATCTGACCCATGGTCCTGAGCGCATCCCCCATAACCGGACTGGACCAGCCCGGCATGATGGCCACCCAGTCCACGCGCGATGGCGTCCGCACGCTGTGGGTTACGGTGGACGACCTGCGGCCCACCCTTTCCACGCTGAAGGAACACACGCCCGCATTGCTCATGCTGTTTGACCTGACCGCCATTGACGAACGCGAACGCACCCACCGCGATGGCCAGCCACCGGCGGATTTCACGGTCATCTATCACCTCATGTCGCTTGCCACCCGCGCAGATGAAGTGCGCATCAAGGTGGCGCTGCTGGGGGACAGGCCCACGCTTCCCACCATCAGCGACCTGTGGCCCAATGCCAACTGGTACGAACGCGAGATATGGGACCTGTTCGGCATCCGGTTTGAAAACCATCCTTTCCTGCGCCGCATCCTGACACCACCCACATGGACCGACCACCCGCTGCGCAAGGATCATTACGCCCGCGCCACCGAAATGCCGCCCTACAGCCTGACCGAAGAACAGGAGCGGCACGAGCAGGACGCCATGCGTTTCGATCCCTCGGCATGGGGCATGCAGCGGCATAGCGACCACAGCGATTTCATGTTCCTCAATCTCGGCCCCAACCATCCCAGCGTACACGGGGTCTTTCGCATTATCCTGCAGCTTGAGGGCGAACGCATCGTCGATGCCGTGCCCGATATCGGCTTCCACCACCGCGGGGCCGAAAAAATGGGGGAACGCCAGTCATGGCATACCTACATCCCCTATACCGACCGGGTGGATTACCTGGGCGGGGTCATGAACAACTTCCCCTACGTGATGGCGGTCGAAACGCTGGCGGGCATTACGCCGCCGCCACGCGCGCAGATGATCCGCGTCATGCTGGCGGAACTGTTCCGCATTGCCAGCCATCTGGTTTTCTATGGAACCATGGCGCAGGACGTGGGGCAGCTTTCGCCAGTATTCTACATGTTTACCGACCGCGAGCGCGTATTCGGCATTATCGAGGCGATCTGCGGTTTTCGCATGCACCCGGCATGGTTCCGCATCGGCGGGGTGGCGATGGACCTGCCCACCGGATGGGAAGACCTGATCCGCGCCTTCGTCAACGACCTGCCCCGCCGCCTTGACGAATATGACGCGATGGTCATGCGCAACCCGGTTTTCCGGGGGCGGACGAAAGGGGTGGGCGCCTATACCACCGCCGAAGCCGTGGAATGGGGCGTAACCGGGCCGGGACTGCGCGCCACCGGCCTGCCATGGGATTACCGCAGGCAGGCCCCCTATGCCTGTTACGAGCAGCTTGAATTCGACATTCCCACCGGCGCCAATGGCGACTGCTACGACCGGATCGCCGTGCATGTGGAAGAAATCCGCCAGAGCCTGCGCATCATCCGCCAGTGTCTGGACCACATGCCCGCCGGTCCCATCAAGGCGGACCATCCGCTCACCACCCCGCCGCCCAGGGCACGGACGCTGCATGACATCGAAACCCTGATCCATCATTTCCTTGGCGCAGCCTGGGGGCCGGTCATCCCGCCGGGGGAGGCCAGATCCTGCGTCGAAGCCACGAAGGGGCTGAACTGCTATACCCTTGTCAGCGATGGCGGCACCACATCCTATCGCACCCGCATCCGCACGCCGTCCTTCGCCCATCTGCAGATGATCCCGCTTCTGGGGCGTGGCGTCATGATCGCCGACCTGATCGCGATCCTTGGCAGCATTGATTTCGTGATGGCCGATGTCGATCGCTGAACAGCCCCTGTCAGGCGACCTGCGGGCGGAAATCCGCGCCCTTGCGCAGGCGGAACCGCACCCGCGCGGGGCCAGTGTCGCGGCCCTGCGGCTGGTGCAGGCGCATATGGGGTGGATCAGCACGCCGCACCTGAACGAAGTAGCCGATGTGCTGGGCATGTCCGCTGCGGATCTGGACGGCATCGCCACCTATTTCAACCTGCTGTTCCGCAGGCCCGTGGGGCGGCATGTCATCATGCTGTGCGACAGTGTCTCATGCTGGATCATGGGGCGTGAGCGGCTATGCGCCCATCTGTGCCACACACTGGATATCCAGCCGGGCCAGACCACGGCGGATGACGCCATCACCTTTCTGCCCATCGTGTGTCTGGGGCACTGCGACCATGCGCCCGCCATGCTGGTGGACGATACACTCTATGGCGACGTGGATACGCCCACCCTCGACCACCTGATCGACACCCTGCGGGAGCCGCCACCATGAGCCATGCCGAGCGCCCCCTGACCGCCATGATCGACCCCGTGACCGGTCCCCCCGACTGCGCGGCCTATGAACGGGCCGGGGGATGGCAGGCCACGCGCACGGCCCTGCGCACCCTTGCACCGGCCGAGGTGGTGGACATCGTAACCCGCTCGCGCCTGCGCGGACGTGGGGGGGCGGGGTTCGGAACCGGGCAGAAATGGAGCTTCGTGCCCAGGGAACCCGCAAGCGAACGCTGCAAATACCTGATCGCCAATGCGGATGAGATGGAACCGGGCACCTTCAAGGACCGCTGGCTGATGGAAGGCAATCCGCTGCAACTGGTCGAAGGCATGTTACTGGCCGCCTACGCCATTCAGGCGGGGCATGGCATCATCTTCCTGCGCGGGGAATACCACCTTGCCCGCACCCGTCTGCACGACGCCATTGCGCAGGCGCGGCATGGGGGGTGGCTGGGTCAGGATATCCTCGGCTCCGGTTTCAGTTTCGACATTCATGTGCATGTCAGCGCCGGGCGCTACATATGCGGCGAGGAAACCGCCCTGCTGACCGCGCTGGAGGGACGGCGCGCCACCCCGCGCAGCAAGCCCCCCTTTCCACAGACAGGCGGACTATGGGGCGCGCCAAGCGTGGTGAACAATGTCGAGACATTAAGCAACCTGCCCCACATCATCGCCAACGGACCGGAATGGTTTGCGGGTCTGGGCATCGGGCCGGATGGGGGCACCAAGATATATGGGGTCAGCGGGCGCGTAAGACGGCCCGGCGCATGGGAACTGCCCATCGGCACGCCGCTGCGTGAAATTATCGAGGAGCACGCGGGCGGCATGCAGCCGGGCTACGGACTGCGCGCCCTGCTGCCCGGCGGGGCTTCCACCGCATTCGTGGATGACACGGCCCTTGATATGGCGATGGATTACGCATCGGTTGAAAAAGCGGGCAGCCGCCTTGGCACCGGCATGGCCATCATCCTTGATGACCGCACCTGTCCGGTGGGCATGCTCCGCAATCTGGAACATTTCTTCGCACAGGAATCCTGCGGCTGGTGTACCCCATGCCGCGATGGACTGCCCTGGGTCGAACGCCTGCTGGACGCGATCGAGGCGGGTACGGGCATGGCGGAAGACATCGACCAGCTTGACCGCCACGCCCGCATGCTGGGCACGCCGGGGCATACGTTCTGCGCCCATGCGCCGGGGGCCATGGCGCCGCTGGCCAGTGGGCTGAAACTGTTTGCGCGCGATTTCGCGGACCATATCGCCGGGCGCGGCTGCCCGCTGCGTCACGCAGCCTGACGGCGGGCAGGAGATCCGGCCATGACCACCATCAGGATCGACGGGCGCGAATGGCCCACCCGCCCCGGCATCAACCTGCTGCAGGCGTGTCTGGAAGCGGGTGCGAACCTGCCCTATTTCTGCTGGCATCCCGAACTGGGTTCCGTGGGGGCCTGCCGCCAGTGCGCGGTCCGTCAGTTCAGCGGTCCCGATGACAGGACCGGCCGCCTTGTGATGGCGTGCATGACGCCGGTAAGTGACGGGGCCATCATTGCGATCGAGGATGCGCAGGCACGCGCGTTCCGTGAGGGCGTGATCGAATGGATGATGGTCAACCATCCCCATGACTGTCCCGTGTGCGAGGAAGGCGGCGAATGCCACCTGCAGGACATGACCGTCATGACCGGCCACAACCAGCGCCGCTACCGGTTTACAAAACGCACGCACCGCAATCAGGATCTCGGCCCGTTCGTGAAACACGAAATGAACCGCTGCATCGCGTGCTATCGCTGCGTACGGTTCTACCGCGATTATGCGGGGGGCGACGATCTGGCTGCCTTCGCATCGCATGACAGTGTCTATTTCGGCCGCGCGGAAGACGGTGCGCTGCAAAACGCCTTCAGCGGCAATCTGGTGGAAATCTGCCCCACCGGCGTATTTACCGACAAACCATTTTCCGGCGTCTACACACGCAAATGGGACCTGCGCGGCGCGCCGTCGGTATGCGTCCACTGCGCCGTGGGCTGCAACATTATCGTCAATGCGCGTGAAGAAAGCGTGCGGCGCATCGTCAACCGGTACAATGCAGCCGTCAACCGCTACATGCTGTGCGACCGGGGCCGGTTCGGGCATGGCTTCGTCAATGCCGACAGCCGCATCCGCATGCCCATGCGCAGCATTGATGGACACCCCGCACCCGTTCCCACGCGCGACGCGGTGATGCAGTTCGCCCGCATGGCCGCTGATGGCCCGGTCGTTGGCATAGCCTCTCCCCGCGCATCCATGGAAACATGTTTCAGCCTGCGTGCCCTTGTCGGGGAGGCACGGTTTTCGACCGGGCAGACGCAGGTTGAACAGGCATGCGGGCAACTGGCCTGCACGCTGCTGCGGCAGCATCCGGGTGTCATTCCCAGCCTGCATGAAATGGAAAGCGCGGATGGCGTGCTGGTTCTGGGGGAAGATGTCTGCGCTACCGCCCCCCGGCTGGGCCTGTCGCTGCGCCAGTCCGTCCGCCAGCCAAGCTTCCCTATGGCGGATGCGGCGAAAGTGCCGCGCTGGATGGATGCCGCCGTGCGCACCATCGGCTGTGATGCGCCATCCGGCCTGTTCATCCTTACCCCTGCCCCAACGGATCTGGACCCCGTGGCCGCCCAGTGCTTTCGCGCGGTGCCTGACGATATCGCGCGCATCGGTTTCGCCATAGCACACCGGATCGACCCGTCCGCTCCCACTGTTACGGACCTGACCGATGAACAGGTCCGACTGGTGGAGCATGCCGCAGCCACGCTGCTCGCCGCGAAAAAGCCCCTTGTGGTATCGGGCATGCAATATGGGTCGCCCGCACTCATGCGCGCCGCCGCCGCCATTGCATCAGCCCTTGCACGCACCATCCCCGCAAGCGGGCTGTCACTGGTCCTGCCGGAATGTAACAGCATGGGGCTGGCGCTGCTGGGGGGGCTTACGCTTGAAGCCGTGATGGCGCAGGCGCGGGCGGGAAAGATCGCAACGCTTGTGATTGCGGAAAACGACCTGACCCGTCGCCTGTCCCCCGCTGCGGTGGTCGAACTGCTTGAGGCGGTGCCCAACATCGTCATCATCGACCATACGGACACGCCGCCATGCCGCGATGCGACGCTGGTGCTGCCCGCCGCCGCCTTCAGCGAATGCAGTGGCACGCTGGTCAGTCAGGAAGGCAGGGCGCAACGCTTTTTTCAGGCGGTTTATCCCCCCCAGCCCATCCGGGCGGGATGGCGATGGATGCAGGCCCTTGCCCGCGCGCAGGGCTGCGTGAACGTACAGGCAGCGGCACGGATACAGGCAACCGGACTGACCACATGGCAGGGGCTGGATGACGTGATTGCCGCGCTGGGGCGGGCCTGCCCCATTCTGGCGGGCATGGTGGATGCGGCCCCCGGTGCCGATTACCGCATTGATGGCCAGAAACTGCGCAGCCAGACTTACCGCGCCAGCGGGCGGACTGTTATCCGCTCCCATATCAGCGTGCGTGACCAGCCCCCGCCGGGCAGTCCGGACACCCCGTTCAGCAGTTCGATGGAAGGGGCGTACACCCCGGACATGCCGCCGTCGCTTGTCCCCGGCTATCAGGTGCCATCATGGAACTCGGTCCAGTCGCTCAACCGGTTCCAGCACGAAATCGGCGGGGACATGCGTGGGGGGATATCCGGGGTCCGGCTGTTTCCGGCACCTGATGCTACCGACCACCCCACCCATCCCTGCGCCACGGATATTCCCGCCGCGTTTGCGCGCGCTGAAGATAGCGTTCTGGTGCTGCCCGATACGCGCCTGTTCGGGAGCGAGGAACTGAGCATGCTTTCCCCGCCCGTCGCCGCACGGGCAACACCACCCACGCTGCGCGTGCCGACCGGGGCTGCAGGACCAGCACACATGACCCTTCACCTGCCGGACGGTGCGCATACCCTGCCGGTGGAACCCCTGGCAGGGCTGCCGGATGGCGTGGTGCTGTGCCCATCGCACATGGTGTCCCCCGCCTTCATGTTTCCCTGCATGGCGCGCATCACCCCGGCGGGAGAGGCGACATGACGCCGCTTCCCCTCGCCCCCATCGTGCTTACGCCCCTTGTGGTGCTGGCACTTGCCACCGTGCTGACATGGGTTGAACGGCGGCTGCTTGGATTATGGCAGGATCGCTACGGTCCCAACCGTGTCGGGCCGGGCGGGATGTTTCAGGCGGTGGCGGACGGGATCAAGCTCCTGTTCAAGCAGGACTGGGTGCCTCCCTTTGCCGACCGGGGCGTGTTCGTTCTCGCACCCGCCATCGGCATGATGACGGTGCTGCTGTCCTTCGCCGTCATTCCGCTTGCGGCAGGGGGCATTGCGGGGGGCCTGAATGTGGGCCTGCTGTTCATCCTCGCGATGATGGGTCTGGGCGTTTATGCGGTCGTTCTGGCGGGGTGGGCGTCGGACAGCAAATATGCGCTGCTGGGCGGGATGCGCGCGGCGGCGCAGATGATCAGCTACGAAGTCTTCATGGCGCTTTCGCTGCTGGGTGTTGTCATGGTCGCCGGGTCGTTCAGCCTGCGCGACATCGTGGCGGCACAGTCCGGGCTGTGGTTCATCATCCCGCAGGGGCTGGGGTTCGTGGTCTTCCTTCTGGCCGGAATTGCGGAGACGCACCGCCTGCCCTTCGACCTGCCGGAAGGGGAAAATGAACTGGGTGCCGGTTTCCATACCGAATATTCCGGCATGAAATTCGGCATGTTCTTCATTGCCGAATATGCCGGGATCGTCCTTGTCAGCGCCCTTGCCACGACGCTGTATCTGGGCGGCGGCAATGGCCTGCTCCTGCCCGCGCCGGTGTGGTTCGCGCTGAAGACCGGCGTGATCGTCGCCTTCTTCATTCTGCTGCGCGCGGGGCTGCCACGTCCGCGTTATGACCAGCTTATGGGGCTGGGGTGGAAGGTGCTGCTACCGCTTTCCCTGCTCAATGTCCTTGCCACCGGAACCGTAATGATGCTGCGCGCGTCATAACCACGCCTGCAAGAAAAAGGCACGTCCCATGCTCGATACCCTGCGCACGCTGCTGCTGACGTTCCTGCACGGTTTTCACCGGCGCGCCACCGTGCAGTATCCCGAACAGCAGCCCTACCTGCCGCCGCGTTACCGTGGGCGCATCATCCTGTCGCGCGACCCCGATGGCGGGGAACGCTGCGTGGCGTGCAACCTGTGCGCCGTTGCATGCCCCGTGGACTGCATCAGCCTGCAGAAGACCGAACGCGATGGCCGGTGGTATCCGGATTATTTCCGCATCAACTTCTCGCGCTGCATCTTCTGTGGTTTCTGCGAGGAAGCCTGCCCCACCTACGCCATCCAGCTTACGCCGGATTTCGAGATGGGCGAATATGCCCGCCCCAACCTTGTCTACGAAAAGGAAGACCTGCTGATCAGCGGGACGGGAAAATATCCCGGCTACAGTTTCCATCACGTCGCGGGCGTTCCCATACCGGGCAAGGACCGGGGCGCGTCGGAACATGAACGCGCGCCCATCGACCTTCACAGCCTGCTGCCCTGACGCATCATGTATGTCCTGCCCCTTCTTTCCGGTGGTCTGACCCTTGTGGGGGCGATGATGGTCGTCACCTGTCCGGTGGCGGTGCATGCGGTGCTGTACCTTGTGGTAACGCTGCTCTCGCTGGCCATGGTGCTGGCCATGCTGGGCGCACAGTTCGCAGCGGCGCTGGAAATCATCATCTATGCCGGCGCCATCATGGTGCTGTTCGTGTTCGTCATCATGATGCTCAATCTGGGCCAGCCTGACCGGGACCGGGAAAAAGAATGGCTCCGGCCACGCGCATGGATCGGGCCGGGGCTGCTGGCGGTCGTGGCGTGCGGCGAACTTCTTTACGGCCTGCCCACGCTGTCCGACCCGGATGGTGCCGTTTTCCCGATTGATGCGCGCGACGTGGGGCTGAGCCTGTTCGGGACATATGTACTTATGGTCGAACTGGCATCCTTCCTGCTGCTGGCCGGGCTTGTTACCGCCTTTCATATCGGGCGAACCCTGCGGGAGAGGCCCTGACATGACCGCCTTTCCATTCAACGCGGCGCTGCTTCTGGCCGCCCTGCTGTTTTCCATCGGACTGGCGGGCGTGCTGGTGCGGCGCAACCTCGTCTTCATGCTGATGTCGCTTGATATCATGCTGAACGCGGCGGGGCTTGTTTTCGTCGCTGCGGGGGCACGGTGGCAGGATGCGTCGGGTCAGGTGATGTTCCTGATGATCCTTGCCCTTGCCGCATCCGAAACGGCGGTGGGGCTTGCCATCATCCTGTGCCTGCATGCGCACGGACGCCCATCGCTTGACGCCGATACCGGCAACCTTCTGCGAGGATAGGATCATGGCGGCACTCCTCCCCCTTGTGGTTGTCTGGCCGCTGGCCGCCACCGTGATCGTGTTCCTGTCGGCGGGACGGATCAAGGGGCGCTCCGCCGGGATACTTGCGACCGGTGCGGTGGGACTTTCCGCCATGACGGGTGGTGTGCTGGCGGCGGGGTTTATGTCCGGTGCGGTGACTTATCCGCTGCATGTCACATTGTGGGAATGGATGCGTGTTCCGGGCTTTTCAGCCACCATTGCGTTTGCGCTGGACCCGGTTTCCCTTGTCATGATTGCGGTTGTTACCATCGTTGGGTTCCTGATCCATCTGTATGCCATCGGGTACATGGCGGCTGATCCCGGTAGCGCGCGGTTCTTTGGCTGCATGACCCTGTTTGTGGCTGCGATGCTGGTGCTGGTGCTGGCGTCGGACCTGCTGTGCCTGTTCATCGGGTGGGAAGGGGTGGGGCTGTGTTCCTACCTGCTGATCGGGTTCTGGTATGACAGTCCCGCCAATACCGCCGCCGCGCGCAAGGCGTTCTACATCACCCGTATCGGGGACGTGGCCATGCTGTGCGGGCTGCTGATGA
The DNA here is from genome assembly GCF_003207825.1 of Komagataeibacter saccharivorans. Classification (GTDB taxonomy): domain Bacteria; phylum Pseudomonadota; class Alphaproteobacteria; order Acetobacterales; family Acetobacteraceae; genus Komagataeibacter; species Komagataeibacter saccharivorans. Next base: position 44,113 of record NZ_NKTY01000013.1, read on the forward strand.
TGGCGACGGCTACCGCTTCGCTCCAGATTGACGGGCTGCTTTTTGCTGTTACGGCGGGACAGCTTTCCCCGGCGGTCATGACGGGAAGTGCGCTGTTGCTGCTGACGGGCGCCCTTGCCAAATCGGCGCAGATCCCCTTCCAGTCCTGGCTGCCCGATGCGATGGCTGGTCCCACGCCCACATCCGCCCTGATCCATGCGGCCACGATGGTTACAGCCGGGGTGTATCTGCTCGCGCGGCTGCACGGGCTGTTTGCCGCAGCCGCGCCTGCCATGGCGATCATGGCGGCAATCGGCATGCTGACGCTGCTGGTGGCGGCCTGCACGGCGCTGGTGCAGTCGGATCTCAAGCGTATTCTGGCATGGTCCACGATCAGCCAGCTTGGCTACATGTATCTGGCGCTCGGGGTGGGGGCGTGGCAGGCGGCGCTGTTCCATCTGGTGACGCATGCCTGTTTCAAGGCGCTGCTCTTTCTCTGCGCGGGTGCGATCATCGCGCGTGTCGATCATGAACAGGACATCTTTCGCATGGGCGGGCTGCGCCGTTTCATGCCCGGTGTCACAGCCGCCTTTGTCATCGGGGCTGGCGCGCTGGCGGCCCTGCCGCTGGTGACGGCGGGCTTCTACAGCAAGGAAATGATCCTGTCCGCCGTATGGCGGGGTCAGCCCGTGCTGACACCGGATTTCATCCTCTCGGGTCATCTGCTGTGGGGCGGGGCGCTGTTCGGGGCGCTGCTGACGGCCCTGTATATTTTCCGCTGCGTTTTCCTTGTTTTTTATGGACAGGAGAAAACCGTGCCCACGGGTCGCACGCGGTGGGTCATGGCTGTTCCGCTGGGCTGTCTGGCCTTTCTGTCCGTATTCGTCGGCTGCGTTGAAATGCCCGGCGACATTGCGCCGGTTCATCTGTTTACGCGGTTTGTCGATCCAGCAGGCATGGCGTTCCATCCGCATGAGCCTGTCTGGCTTCTGCTGGCAGGCGCGATCACACCGGTTGCGGGCGCAGGGATCGCATGGATCGTGTGGGGACGCTCCGGACCCGTCACCCGCACAATCCCCGAAACAGGGGGGGGAACGGACGACCTGCTTCCGGTCATGCCCCTACGCTTCGTGGTGCGGATCACGCGCTACGATCTGCCTGACCGGCTGGCTGCGGCTGCAGGCTGGATGACACGCGCCACAAGCCGGATGATGATGCGGGCACGACGCGCCGCCCTGCATCTCGCCGCCGAACGCACGGCCATGGTGGGTCGGGAGGGGACAGTTGTGCTGGTGCGGATGCAAAATGGCCGCGTGCGCTGGTATGCGGGCTGGATCGTGGCCGGGCTGGGCGCGGCCCTTGCATGGGCGATGCTGTCATGAGCCTGCTTCCCGCCCTTGTCGTGCTACCCGTCGCGGGGGGCGTGATTGCGTGGCTGGCGGACCGCCTGCATGTCGGTACCGGCGTGCGGATGCGCAGCATATCGTGGTTTGTTAGCGTCGTGGTGCTTGTGCTGGAAACGGTGCTGCTGGTGGTGGAAAGCCTGCGGCCTGCGCTACAGGCGGGTGGATGGCGGGATCATTTCTTCCTGCCGTGGATTGCGCAGATGGGCATTGCGGTCCGGCTGGATATGGATGGCCTGTCGCTGTCCCTGATCTGGCTTTCCCTGTTGCTGTGCCTTGCGTGCGTCATGTTTTCGACACGGCAGGTTACGGTCAGTGCCGGGGTTTTCCATTTCCTGTTCCTGTCCACCCTGACGGGCATTATCGGCACGTTCCTTGCCACCGATCTGTTCCTGTTCTTCTTCTTCTGGGAACTGATGCTGGTGCCGATGTTCGTGCTGATTGCGCAATGGGGACACGAGGACCGGCAGCGCGCGGCGATGAAGTTCTTCATCTTCACGCAGGGTAGCGGCCTGCTGATGCTGCTGTCCATCCTCGGCCTGGTCATCATCCATTACCGGCAGACGGGTGTGCTGACCTTCGATTATTTCGCGCTGGCCACCACGGGGCTGTCGCCGCTCGGCTCAATGCTGCTCATGCTGGGCTTTTTCGTCGCCTTCGCCGTCAAGCTGCCGGTCGTGCCGGTGCATGTCTGGCTGCCCGATGCCCACACACAGGCCCCCACCACCGCCAGCGTGGTGCTTGCGGGCATCCTGCTCAAGACCGGGGGATATGGCATGATCCGCTTCGATATCATGCTGTTTCCCGATGCCGCATCCCGCTTCGCCCCGGTCGCCATGGGGCTGGGGATTGCGGGTATCCTGTATGGCGCGTGGCTGTCGTGCGAACAGGACGATATCAAGCGCCTGATCGCCTATAGCAGCGTAAGCCATATGGGATTCGTCCTGCTGGGACTTTTTTCGGGATCGTGGACCGGCATGCAGGGGGCCATCATCCAGATGCTGGCGCACGGGCTGAGCACGGGGGCGCTGTTCCTTATCGCCGGGTCCATTCAGGATCGCGTGCATAGCCGGGACATGCGCATGATTGGCGGGCTGTGGGCGGCCATGCCGCGCCTGTCGGGTGCGGGCGTGTTTTTTGCCGTCGCATCGCTTGGCATGCCGGGGCTGGGAAATTTCGCGGGGGAATTTCTTGTCCTCCTCGCCACATGGCGGGTCAGTCCGGCAATGGCGGTCATGGCCGCAGCCGGTCTGGTTCTGGCGGCGGTCTATTCGCTCCGGCTGGTCAATCGGGTATTCCTTGCCCCCACGCGACCGGGCGCGCAGCCCGTAACGGACTTTCCGGCCCGGCAGATGGCCCTTCTGGGCGGCATTATGGTCGCTGTCATCGTGCTGGGCCTGTATCCCCGGCCATTCATGACGTTCGCGGTCCCGTCCGCGCTGTCCATGACGGCTGCCGCCAGCGGGGAAAGGCGCGCGCCATGATCGGTCATGACATCTTCCTTCCCGCGCCGCTGCCTGTCCTGTCGGCCGGGACGATGGTTATGCTGCTGGCCATTGCGTGGCGGCGCAGTGTGATCCGCAGCCTTGTCATTGCGGTCGTGACCCTGCTTGCCGCCCTTGTCAGCGTCAGCCATGCGTTTGGCACCCCGCCCGCTGACGGGACGGGCCTGTTCGTTCAGGACCGCTGGGCGATCTATACGGCGCTACTGATCCTGCTGTCGGTATTGTGCATCGTGTTCATGTCGTGGCGGGATCTGGTGCGGGATGCGGCGCATCCGACCGATGAATATCCGCTGCTTATGATGCTGGGCACGCTTGGCGCCACTTCCATGGTGTTCAGTGCCAGTTACATGCCTTTTTTCCTTGGCGTGGAAATTCTGGGCATATCCCTGATGGGTCTGATCGCATCGCGGCATTACCGCTTTGCGCAGGCCACTGAAGCAGCGATGAAGTATCTGATATTGTCGGGTGTTTCATCTGCCATCCTGCTGTTTGGCATGGGACTGGCCTATGGCGTGAGCGGTTCGCTGGCCTTCGTGCCACCTGTTGCGGCAGCGGGCTTTGCGCCGTCCATGGCGCAGGTGGCGACGGTCATGATCCTTGCTGGCATGTTCTTCAAACTTTCCGCTGTGCCCTTCCATATGTGGCTGCCCGACGTGATGGAAGGCGCACCGCCGCCCATAGCCGCCTTTACGGCCGTAACCGCCAAGATTGCGATATTCGCCAGCCTTGTCCGGTATTTCGGCGCCGGCCCCCTGCCGCCCTTCATGCAAGGGGTAATATATGCCGTCATCATCCTGACCATCATGGGGGGGAACCTGCTGGCGCTGTGCCAGAACAGCCTGACACGGCTTATGGCCTGTTCCTCCATCGCCCATATGGGATATCTGCTTATCGCCTTCTTTTCCCCCGGACGGCTGCAGGGCGGGGCGATGACCGTCTATCTCGTGGCCTACACGGTCAGCACGCTGGGGGTCTTCACCATCATCTGTGCATGTGCCCCCGCCATGGGGCAGGATGGCAACCGTATTACGGCATGGAAAGGGCTGTTTGCCACCAATCCGCTCCCCGCCACGGCCATGTCGGTGATGCTGCTTTCGCTTGCGGGCATTCCGCCGACAATCGGCTTTTTTGCAAAATTTGAAATTGCGGGCACCGGCGTCGAACTCCAGCGCGACGTGTTGCTGCTGGTTCTGGTGATCGGCAGTATTATCGGTCTTTACTATTACCTGAACATCATCCGCGTCATGATGAATGGAGGGGTAGCACCGTCCCTGCCCATTGCCAGACAGCCACAACCGGAACTGACGGCCCTTACCATCGTTCTGACCATAATCGTGATTATGGGGGGTCTTTTTCCTGGCCCTGCGCTGTACCCGCTGCTGCCTGCCACCGTTAAAACCATGCCTGCCCGTAACCTGACCGGAACGCCGCCTGAAGCACCGATCATGAAAACCGCGATCGCGCCCCCTGCCCTGTAACATGGGGGATGTGTTTTCTGTCTGGAAACATGGAAAGGATTTTTCCCATGTCCTCTCGTGTCTTTCATCTGCTGGCCCAGAAAGGCCGCATGGTCATTACCGTAAACGAAGATGATCCGATCCTGTCGGTTGCGGATACATTGGTGCGTTACAATATCGGTGGTGTGCCGGTTGTGGACCGCGACGGCGCGCTGCTGGGGCTGGTATCGGAAAAAATGATCGTCAACGCCCTGTCACAGCGCGGCAGGGACATATCATCCGCCCGCGCGCGCGATATCATGCTGACGGACATCCAGACCGCCACCCCCGATGACAGCCTGTATGACATCGCATGCCGCATGACATATTCCCGCAGCCGCCATGTTCCCGTGCTGGAGGACGGGAAGCTGGTCGGCCTGATCAGTATCGGCGACATCGTCAAGATGCGTGCCGAAAATGCGGAACAGGAAGCACGCGAACTGCAGGATTATGTCACGGGCAGCGACCACGGTGCCGTCCAGACGCCGGATGCGCCCGCACAGATGCACTGTGACGTAAATGGCAGCGCATCGCGCATACGCAACGATAACTGAAACCCGATACCGCAGCGGCAGGGACCGCAAACGCCGCACGATCCGGAGCGCGGGGCATACAGGCGGAAGGCTATCCTGAACGGGAACGACAGCCATGACACCCAGACCATCCGTACGGGCAACACAGGGCCACGACGATCTGGTCCCCACCCTTGCCCGACATGCCGAACCCCTGCCCCCACTGGAAGACACCGCGGCATTTGGCGCGTTTTTCGATCGCTTTGCCGATGCCCGTGTCGTGCTGCTGGGTGAAGCGACGCATGGCACGTCGGAATTCTACCGTGCGCGTGCCGCCATTACCCGCAGGCTGATCGAACACCACGGCTTCACCATTATCGCGGTTGAAGCGGACTGGCCCGATGGCGCGCGGATCGATGACTACATCCGCCATCAGGCCCCGCGTCCATGGCGCGGCGCGGCCTTTACCCGCTTTCCCACATGGATGTGGCGTAATGAGGAGGTGGCCACTTTCGTCCGCTGGCTGCACCACCATAATGAACACCTGCCGGATGAGGGACAGGTTTCGTTCCATGGTCTCGACATCTACAGTCTGGACGAATCCCTCCACGCCGTCCTGACATATCTGGACAGGGTTGACCCACACGCCGCCGCATCGGCCCGGCAGCGTTATGCCACCCTGAGCCAGTGGCGACATGACCCCACCCATTACGGCCGGGCCGCTATGGGCGAAGCGCACCATGCGACCGAGGACGCCGTGGTGGCGCAGTTGCGCGACCTGCTGCGCAACCGCCTGCGTTACCTTAAGGATGATGGGGAAGCATGGTTTGACGCAGCCCAGAACGCCCGCATCGTACGCGCGGCGGAACAGTATTACCGGATCATGTACCGCGGCATGAACGAAGGCTGGAACCTGCGCGACCGGCATATGTTCGCAACCCTTCAGGCGCTTCTGGCCCACCGGGGCGATGGCGCCCGGGCCGTGGTATGGGCGCATAATTCGCATATAGGCAATGCCGCCGCGACCGCCATGGGATGGGAAGGACAGTTCAATATCGGTGAACTGTGCCGCATGGCCCATGGCGACGAAGCGGTGCTGATCGGTTTCGGGACGGATCGCGGCACCGTGGCGGCGGCGGGCGAATGGGATGGGGATATGGAAATACGCACGGTCCTGCCCGCCCGCGCCGACAGCTACGAACATGCTTTCCTGCGCGCGGGCCTTTCCCCTGCCCTGACAGACTGGCGGCACAGCCGTTCATCGCTCCGCGCGGCATTGCGCGGCCCCCGGCGCGAACGCGCGATCGGCGTGATCTACCGCCCCGACACGGAATTGCAGAGCCATTATTTCGAGGCCTCCCTTACCGATCAGTTCGACGCATGGGTCTGGTTCGAGCAGACGGAAGCAATCACGCCGCTGGGGCATGAACACCCGCACGGCCTGCCCGAAACATGGCCGTTCGGGCTGTAACAACGCGCCCCATTGCGCAGCCTGCGTTGGGGGAGAGACAGATGCCGCCAGAACGGAGCACAGCATTCGCCAACAGGCAGGCCGCCGGACGCGCCCTGGCCGCAGCCCTGCTGCCGCTGGCGTCTTCCCACCCGCTGGTGCTGGCCCTACCCCGTGGCGGCGTGCCGGTTGCATTCGAGGTGGCGAAAGCACTGGATGCGGAAATGGACCTGCTGTTCGTGCGCAAGATCGGCATTCCGGGGCATGAGGAATACGGCGTGGGTGCGATGGTGGATGGCGCCGATCCGCAGGTCGTGCTGGATGAAAACACCATAGAAAGACTGGGTATCCGTACGGAGATGATCCAGGCCATCATTACCCGCCAGCGCGCCGAAATCGAACGGCAGCGCCATCTGTATGCAGGCAGCCATCAGCCGCCATCCCTGACCGGTCGGGCGGTGATTATCGTGGATGACGGGATTGCCACTGGCGGCACCATGCGCGCCGCCCTGCGCGCCGTGCGGCGGAACCGGCCAGCACGGCTGGTACTGGCCGTGCCGGTTGCACCACCTGAAACCATCGCGCTCCTTGCGGGGGAGTGTGACCAGATTGTCTGCCTGCTGCAACCACAGCCACTGTATGCCGTTGGCGCCTATTATCGGGATTTTTCACAGGTGGAAGACGTGGATGTCATCCGCCTTGTAGCACAGGCCAGCAACCTGCGACGCCAACGTCTGACCAATCGCGTGGGTCCACATTCCGATACCACGTAATGTTGCCTGCCCATGGATATATATTGGTCAAAGCAGCCGTCAGGTAAAGTAATGTCCATAAACCTGCATGCCATGCTCCACAACGAAAAAAGAAACATGGCGGACAGGAATCCCGACATGATGACACTTCACCGCCATCACGAATGCGGGAGAGATATTGCTTCCATCCATGTCAATACGCATCTGCGGTAGAATAAAACAAAAAGGTACTGTCCCATGCAGGTCAAGACCATAATGACATCGCCCGCAATAAGTATAGAACCCACCGAAACCATCATGACGGCCATCCGCCTGATGCTGGCGCACAAGATCAGCGGCCTGCCGGTGGTGACATCAAAGGGGGAACTGGTGGGCATCGTCACGGAAAGCGATCTTATTCATCGCAGCGAACTGGAAACCGAAGGTGAACATTCCTGGCTTGCGGGACTGTTCCGGTCGGCTGGCAATTACGCCGATGAATATGCCCACACGCACGGGCGCAAGGTGGCCGATGTCATGTCGAACGCCCCTGTTTCCATAGCGCCCGACGCGTCCCTGCGCGACGCGGTCGAAGCCATGACCCGGCAGCGGGTAAAACGCCTGCCGGTGGTCAAAAACGACCATGTTGTAGGCATCGTGGCGCGCGCGGACATATTGCGTGCGCTGCTGCCCGCCATTGCCGATGCATCAAAAGTTGATGACGATGAAAGCATCCGGCAGGCGATCCTGCGCGAATACCAGAATCAGGACAGGTGGGCGGGCAGGAATCTCATCAACGTACACGTCAAAAACGGTATTGTTGAACTGACCGGCGTTGTCATGGATGAACCTTTGCGCACGGCGGCCCGTGTCGCGGCGGAAAATGTGCCTGGCGTCGTTTCCGTCATTGATAACATCACCTTCAGCGAACCACTCAGCGATACCATCATCCCCCCGCCCATGTTTCCGTGAAGGTCAGGACCAATGACTGCGAAACATATCCTTATCATCATCGCCGATGGGGAACATGCGCGCTTTGTCCGACCCGCGGCAAATCACAGCCTGCATACCGTTGAATCCTTTGACTCCATATCCGCCCATCAACGGACATCCGACATTGGCAATGACGCGCCCGGAGCATCCTGTCATACCGGTTCCACCGCCCGTCATGCCCTGAACCCGCATCATGATCCGCACCGAATGGCCATGGAATCGTTCGGAAAGTTCGTTTCTGAACAGATCAATGAATGGAGCCGTAGCTACGACAGGCTACTGATCGTCGCGCCACCGCATAGCAGTGCCGAAATCATCCGTTACCTTGACCCCGCATCCCGAACAAAAGTCATCGATATTGTTCATAAAGACCTTGTCAAAACCCCGGACAATGCGCTGAAGGACCACCTGAATTATATTACCTGATCCGCTCCGCGCCACAGGGCCAATGATACCGCGACCGCAATTGATAAAAAGCGTCTGATCACAGAGGGCGTTTGAAAACAGCAGGCGACGGGTTGGGTACCCTCTACACAGAACATACAGGGTACCCGCTGCCGATCAACCGATCGCCGCGACGCCTTCGCTCCGGGCGAACGTATCAAGCCGGTCGAGATATGCGCGCCGTTCCTCAGCGCCAATCCACGCAGCGTTGAACGCATTGCGGCTGATCGTGACCAGTTCTTCGGGCGTCAGGGCCGCGCCGTCGCGTGCCATTTTCATGGCCTCGTTCATATACACGCTCTGCATATAACCCGGATCATCGGAATTTATGGTGATGGTCAGACCGGCATCCAGCAGGGCGCGAATGTCCTTTTCATTACTGCCGGGACGGATCGCCATGTTGGGGAACGGACAGACCGTGAAGGGAATATGCCGCTCCCGTGCCTGCTGAAGCAGTTCGGGTTTTTCCAGCACATTCAGTCCGTGGTCGAGCCGCTCGCTTCCCACGTCCTCAAGCGCCTGACGGATATGTTCATGGGTATTCTGCTGGTCAATGTCGCAATGCATTGTCACATGCAGTCCGGCTTCACGCGCACGGCGGAATACATGGGCGAATTTGGCGGGAGGATTACCCTTCTCGTCCGAATCAAGACCTACACCGATAATTTCCGACAGATAGGGAAGCGCCTGGGTAAATGTCTCATCGGCTGATTCCGCGCTCATTTCGCGGATGAAACACATGATGAGCTGGGACCGGATGCCAAAATCGCGCTGCGCATCCGCCCGGGCGCGGCTGATACCCTTTATGACCGTCTCGAATGCAATGCCCCGGCGGGTGTGAAGCTGGGGATCGAAGAACATCTCGGTATACAAAACGTTCTGCGATGCGACCTTGTTAAGGTAAGCGTAGCACAGGTCATAAAAATCCTGCTCGGTCTGAAGCAGTTCCACGCCTTCGTAATAAAGAGCCAGAAAGGAAGGCAGGTCATCGAATACGTAACCGGCGCGAATATCGTCTTCCGTCATGCTCTGGATCGCATGGCCATTGCGGCGGGCGAGGACGATCTTCAGCGCAGGTTCGAGCGTGCCTTCCAGATGGACGTGAAGCTCCGCCTTGGGCAGGGCTTCAATAAAAGAATCGGAGGCAGACGTCATGATATGAAACCCTTTTTGGTCGCGAGACAGGTTTCCATCATACACTATCGCAATCGTAATAAAATGGTGTACGTAGCGATCTGGAACCGCAGGGCAAAAGCATTCCATCGAATGGGATGAAACAGCCGGTGGCGAGAAGGGTATGGGATGGGAAACAGTGGTGTGAAGCTGGCCATCTGCCCCCGGCACCCTGATAATTTACTGCGTACCCAATTAACTACGAAATAATACTCAGGGCATTGATAATGCGGTATTGTGTGTAAGCAGGACGCACGGGATATCCCCATAAGGATACGCAATCCTACTGCGGCAGGGAACGTGCCATCTGCAGATGGTTTTCAAGGGTTGGAAGGGTTTTGGCGGCCCAGGCTTTCAGTGCAGCATTATCCCCGCCTTCCGAATAACGACGGAACAGGGATACGGCATCCTCGTGCCCCGAAATCTGGTCCGACCGGTACTGAAGGGCAAAATCCCGACCGTGCAGGGTTTTGAGTTTATCCAGCATGGTCTGGTGGCTCTCATCAACCGCTGTGGGTTGATCCGCCTGCAGGTTGTTGCTCTGCACGATACCCTTGAGCGCCGTCGAAGTCGTTTCGTGATCTTCGATCATGCGGGCGGCAAATGCACCAAGGGCCTGATTGTGGGTCTGCTGGGCCAGTTCGCTCGACTGGATCTCGAACAGGTCACTGATGGTGGCGATCTTGATGAAATCAGCCGTCCGGGGTGCTACACCCATAAGGGAGTTCACGCCCGTTTTTTCCGGAATGGACTGCGCCAGGACGGGGCCGGACATGCAGACTGCCAGTCCCAGCATTACGATCATGCTTTTTTTCATTGGATATGTCTCCATGCACCTGAAGGCGGCATTGGCATAAAAGTAGGTAGAATATTACTTTCTCTAAACATTACTCATGAAATAAGGTTCCGGCAGGCAGGGTTTTTATATCCCTGCAATTTCTTACCGGAAAACCCATCGCCATGATGGCGATATGTTCTTTTTATTGTCGTCCCCCCGTAATAAAAGGGCGGAACCTTTACAGGTTCCGCCCCCCGGTTCAGCCCTTGTCGTGGTCGTGACTGTGTTGGCCCCCTTTACGGCCGGCTTCTGCGGCGCGCTCCGGGTTTTCGGCAAAGTTTCCTGAACTGTGCTGGCCGCCCTTGCGACCGGCCTCGGACGCTTTTGCAGGGTCCTGTGCAAAGTTACCCGAGCTGTGCTGACCGCCTTTTTGTCCGGCTTCGGACGCTTTTTTGCGGTCATTGGCGAAGTTGCCCGGATTATGCTCGGCCCCACCGCCCCCATGGCTGTCTGCGGGCGCCATTGCGGGAAGGCCGGCATATTCGTGTGGGTAGATACGATAAGTCATGATTACTTACCCTTTCGGATGGCAGCGGCTATTTGAGATCCTTGTTATTTCTGACTTCCCATGGTTCTGGGGTAAGAAAGCGACCTCAACACTGTTCGCTGCGGATAGCTCAACGGAAGGGCTATGGGGTGGTTTCGCATCATCTGCGAAAACAGAAAATAAAAATAATACGACTTTATGAAATACATATCGAATTCATAATATAAATTAAGAATCGTTCTATTGTTTTATGAGGCGCAATGACCGTTTTCTTTCGTGCACCGTATGGTGCGTTTGCAAGGAAAGATATGAGGGGACAATATTTCTATTCCATTTTTCTTCCCACTCTCGATCTGTGCAATTACTACTAAAGAAAATGGGATGGATTCCGTTAACGCCATCTCTTTGCGTGAACAAATGGCATAAGCAGCACATTTCTTTTCAGACCATCGCAATGCACAAATGCTGTTCCGTATCAATCAAGGCACAAAAAATTACGGGACAGCGCACCCATCCCCACAGAGGGGAACAGGTGACTATCCCGAATATTCATTCAGATACAGATTGACTTCCGCGAGACCCACGCCCCGTTCAGGCTGCTATAATGCCACCTGAACAGGGGATGCGCAAACCAGCGGCTGCGGGGCTGTTTGAAAAGTCTGTCCAGAAATCATAAGGAGGTTTTTACCCAGGATTTCTTTTCAGACGATCCCTTACTGTTCGCCGCTGTCAGAGGGCGAAGGCGTTTTGTTGCCGCCCCGGCTGCTGCGACCTTCGCTCCCCGGCAGGGTACGATGGGTTCCGGCATTAGCGGGCGGCTGGGTTCCCGGCTGCTCGGATACGGTACGGGGATTGTTCCATAACTTGTCCGACGGTTCCACCCGCTTGCCGCTGGAAGTGGTGGCCGAAGACGGGCTTTTTCCAACAGCCGAGGCAGCGGAATCTGCTGTCGGCGCGGGTCCGCTGCTCGGTTCTGTCTGCGCCATCGCCATGGCGGGCACGCTGGCGACAACGGCGGCCAATAATGCGGCATGTATTGTCTTTTTCATAATTCAATCTCCTGTCTGGCAAAAATGCCGTTGTATTTCTAAGGGGCTGAATAGGATGAAGGTTGCATGCTATCTGCGCAGGCCCGGTGCGTGGACAATGGTGTCACGACACACAGGGGCACCGGGCCGCTACACTTCATGGCCTGAAAACATGCGAAACGCGCTCTGCCGTATCACAGCGCCCGTTATGGATTTTTCTCCGGCGGGCGAGAATGCCCGTCGCATTCATCCGGGTTCTGCTGTGTACCCTTGTGGCTTGTTTCTTCGACTTTCCTGTCATTGTCGAGTGTGGATTCCGGCTCATCTTCTCCCGCACGGGGACCGCCGGTTCCGGTGGCTTTCGGGTCCTGTCCACCGGCATGATTGTCCGCGGGGGAAAAGGCGGTACGGTCAGTGCGTGCATGACCATATGCGTGATGCATCATCATCTTTCTCCGGTATGTGGGGAAGGAACAGAGCGATAGAGTGGCCTGTTTTTCAACATGCCCAACCTAACGACAGGCGGGCTTGCGGGGTTTCCCTCTTTTTTGCGCCTATTTTTCAGGGGCAGACCGAAAAACCGGTATGCCGACCGCAGCCGGTCCACCCCGCCGGCCGTCAGGAAACGAGCCGATAACCCCGTTTTTTCCTGTGCCGGACAAGTGCAGCCAGCGCATTTGCCGCCGCGCCTTCATTGGCGTACAGATCCAGTCTGATCCGCCCGGCCGCACCAATCCGGCCCCACCGCCGCATCAATGCCGCGCCACCGAACAGGTCCGGCTGAATGACCATGGCATAGTAACGCCATTCATTCTTTTGCGGACAGATACGCTGCATGTAGACGCTGAGCGGAAACAGGGACATCTGGGATGGGGATGTCATGATGGGCGCTTCGTTTCCTGAAACATGCACGGGTTGATTGCGTATATATAGGATGGTTTCAGGACGAATTGAACAGAAAGCCACGCCTTTTATCTGAACTGCGCACGATAGTTGATTGAAAACCTGCGGCGTTGCTGTCCCCCGCTTTACCCCCGCCGGTTACAGGGAACTAATCAGACAGCGCCGTATTGTGTCTGTGCGTAGCGGCTTTCCCCGCAAACGTAACCGGACAGAAGGAGCTGGCGGTACATGACCTTTCCCTTCGATGCCCTGTCAGCCTGCCGCGCCGAACTGGAAGAAGAAGCATCCATCAATGATGCACAGGGCACTTTTCCAGCAGACGGCCTGCGCCGCGTGCGGGAATTGGGGGGATTATCGGCAGTACTGCCTGCAACACTGGGCGGGTACGGGTTCGGAGATGGCTGTCAGGGGGCAATCGGGCTTTTGCACCTGCTGCGCCTGACAGGCGAGGGTAATCTTTCACTGGGGCGCATAGTGGAAGGGCACGTCAACGCCATCCGCCTGATCGCCTGTTATGGCACGCCCGAACAGCTCGCCCGCGCGGCGGCGGATATTCATGATGGTGCCCTGTTCGGCGTATGGGTAACACAGGGCACTGCCCCCGTACGCATGGAACAGACGGGGGACACCATCATACTGCGCGGAGAAAAAATCTTTGCATCCGGTGTGCGGCAAGTCACGCGGGCGCTCATAACAGCCAGCACGGCTGATGACGCAACCCGGATGATATTGGTGCCACTGGATACCGAGCATAATGCGGCCCCCTGTCTGGACGGGATTACCGGCATGCGGGGCGCAGGCGCCGGACGGTATGATTTTACGGGCACGATGGTCCTGTCCGATGCACTGATTGGCCAGAGCGGGGATTACCTGCGCCAGCCCGAGTTTTCGGCAGGCGCATGGCGGGGCATGGCCGTGGCCCTTGGTGGCGTCGACCGGCTTGTCACCCTTCTGCGCGAACAGTTATGCGCGCGTAACCGGGCGGAAAATCCCAGTCAGCAGGCACGGATCGGCACGGCCCTGATCGCGGCTGAAACCGCCCGGTTATGGACATGCAAGGCAGCCCTGATTGCCGCCGGAACCGACGATCATGAAGCCGGGGATGTCGCGGCCACGGTCAATCTGGCGCGGCTTGCGGTGGAAAGGGCGGGGCTGGAAGTGATCGAACTGGCGCAGCGGGGCCTTGGGCTTTCCGCCTTTGTCAAAACCAATGTCGTGGAACGCCTGATTCGTGATCTTTCCACCTATCTGCGCCAGCCTGCCCCGGATGAAACGCTGCTCGAAGCCGCAGAATGGTTTACCCGTCGCAACCTGCCCCAAATGGAGCGCATATAGTGAAAGCGGGCACCATACATACGGCGCTGCGCAGCCTGCCCGTGGCTCCCCTGTCGGCTGTTGCACCCGGCACGGTCCTGATCCTTGCGCCCCATGCGGATGATGAAAGTCTGGGGTGCGGGGGGCTGATCGCCGCCTGTTGCGCCGCCGGTCGGCCGCCTGTTGTGGTTATTGTGACCGACGGGGCTGCTTCCCACCCCAACTCCCCCACCTGGCCTGCCGATCGCCTGCGGCAGCAGCGGCAGGCGGAAGCCATACGCGCGGTCGAATGTCTGGGCCTGTCGCGACAGCGGATCGGTTTTATGGGTCTGCCCGATGCCGCCGCCCCCCATAGCGGTCCCGTTTTCGGGCATGCGGTCAGTCAACTGGCACGGCTTGTCGCAACCCATGGCTGTACCACCGTGCTGGCCCCATGGCGGGCTGACCCGCATTGCGATCATGAAGCTGCGTGGAAAATGGGTGTGGCATTACAGGAGCATTGTGCCATAGCCCTGCTTGCCTATCCCGTATGGGGCTGGCTGATCCCGGCTGACAGGGAACTGGATCATGACATGCCGGTGGGAATGCGGCTGGATATATCGCCCTATCGCGCGCACAAGGCCCGCGCCATTGCCATGCATGAAAGCCAGTACGGACACCTGATTACAGACGACCCGACAGCTTTCAGCCTGCCCGAAGACCTGCTGGCGGCACTGAGTTCGGATTTTGAGGTCTTTGTCAGGCCATGAGTATGACAAGCTGGTCACGTGACGTGTTTGAACGCATATACCGCCACCATCCCGATCCCTGGGGACTTGCCACACGGGTATATGAACGTGAAAAATACCGCCAGACGCTGCGTCTGGTGGCCGGCCGGCATTTTCATCATGCGCTGGAACTGGGCTGTGGCATCGGCATGATGACGGCGCAACTGGCACGGCAATGCGACCGGCTGGTTGCCGTGGATGTGTCCGAAACCGCCCTTGTGCAGGCACGCCGCCGCTGCGCGGGGTTGGCGGGGGTATCGTTCCATCGAGGGCAGCTTCCGCACATGTTCCCGCCGCTGGTGCGGCATGGCTGCGACCTGATCGTTATATCTGAACTGCTCTATTTCCTTTCACCCGCCGATATCAGCCAGCTTGCTGCGCAATGCCTGTATGTGCGCCGGCATGGCGCGCCCATCATTCTGGTCAACTGGACCGGGCCGACCGATACGCCATGCGATGGCAACACCGCCGCCGGGCATTTCATAAACTGTTGCCTCAACGACGGGCTGCTCGTGACCCATGCGCGCCAGTACCCGCAATACCGTATCGATGTACTTAGCGACGCTACATTCCGCCCGGGGGTGAAGCTGTCGGGATAAGGGAAGAAGACGGGGCGGGAGAGAGCAGTCCACACACGATCCGTTCGGCCATACGGTGCTGCATGGGCAGATCGGCCCGTTTAACCGGCACATGAACAAGCAGCGGGCTGGCAATTTCCAGCTTCTCCCACGCCATGCCAAAAAAACGCTCCTTCGCCATATGGGCTACATCCTGCACCCCGACATGCAGGTAATCGGCAAGCTGTTTTTCAGCGGTCATCCGCTCATCCCCTGTTCGGGGTCGTATGCGTAACCGGCGCAGGGCCGCACTGGCCCGCGCCCGACGCAGGCAGTGCATTGCGGGTTCAAGACTGTCATCCAGCATTTCATCCTGCCGGACCAGGCGGCGTGCCATGGTATCGGCCATGCCGCCGCGTGCCCGTCCCGCCGTGCGGCCAGATACGGTTACCGTTACATCCGGCGCATGGCGGATAATGGCGTCCACACGGCGCAAAGCCGCAAGGAAAGCCCGGTCTTCCCCCAGCGAAAGGGCTGGAATGCCCCCTGCCCGCTGCCAGGCAGACGCACGCACGGCAATGCTGGCGCCGGAATGTTCCGTATGGCGGGGCCACGGATCATGTGGATCAGGGTCCACCAGATCATGAATATGGTCCAGTAACGTGGCATAAGCGATTTCTGCTGCGTCATCGCGATGGAGATGCGCGGGGATCAGCAGCGCGTCCATCGGGTCAATCAGGGCGCGCCCGCATACGGCGTCTGCCCCTCTGGCAAGGGAAGCCAGCGTATTGACCAGCCAGTCCGTGGCGGGAACGGCATCGGCATCGGTCGTGAGCAGCACGCCATCCGGCCCGGCCAGCTCCGCCGCGATTTCCATGGCTTCGCGCCGCGCGGTTCCGGCATGGGCCACGTCTGGCGGGTAGAGGCGGGTGGCGATGGAAATACCGAAAGGTAACTGTGCGGCAAGCGCCTGCACACAATGCGCCGTATCATCAGTACAGTTGTTGAGCAGAAGGACGGCATGGGTAAGACAGGCCCGCTGCTGGTCTGCAAGGGCGCGCAGGCATGGGCCGATACGCTCCGCTTCATTACGCACAGGAATAGCCACGACCAGTGGACAGGGAAACCGGACGAGAGGCATGGAGGCACCTTGTAGGTGGGAAAAGATGAACGCACGCCCTGATGATCCGGTTGCATGGTCATGGCGGGAAACAGTGAAGTAATTCCTGACCGGAATACCAGTGGATGATGGGCGAACCTGCAGGGCAGTTTCCTGAACCAGCGCCCTGTTTCGTGGCAGATATGGTATACCTGATGAATATTACCCGGCAGATATAGAAATATAATGCCGCACGCAGGGCCATTCTATCGGGAACCGATTATACCGATTCCCCACCACAACTACACTTATTTATTTAAATAATAATATATGAATACAGTAATTCAATTTATCACCATATTCATAAACACCGGATACGAAGCCAAAGATCCTTTTTGTAAATTGATCAGCAGCCACCCATCCCTCTATCCACAACAGAAAGAAGTTTTTGGTGAAGCTTTTTTCAACAAGCTTCAAAAACACCGCTCCGGTGAAGAACCGGATTAAACACCATCCTTCAGGGAACCAAGCCCTTCAAGAAGCGGGCGAAGCGTTTCATCATCGGGACGCCAGCGCCCGATTGCATTACGGTAAATCGGGTTTCTGACCTGTTCCATACTGGATGTCCTGACCGGACGGGTGGACTTATGGAAATCCAGACAGGCCTCATCCCATTCCAGTCCACAATACGCGATGATGCACCGTGCGCTGGCCTCAAGGTTTTCGACTACATCTTCGTAACGCACATCCAGCATGGCGCCAGCGGGCAGCACCTTGCGCCAGTGTTCCATCAGTTCATGATACTGGCGATAACGGCGGCCCAGTTCGCCCAGATCGAAAGAGAATTCCTGCGTATTGAATGGAATTGAAAAGCAGGAAAGGCAGGTGTCCACCGGGTCACGCATCGTATGAATAATGCGTGCATTCGGCCATAACTGGTGAATCAGGCCGATATACAGGTAATTGCCCAATGTCTTGTTGGTAATACGCTGTGGCGGTTCATCCCCCGTCCAGTCGACAACCCGCGCGTTCAGCCGCTGAAGATAGTCTTCGGCCACTGCAAACCGCTCGGCTTCCGTCAGATGCGCAAGGGGGGCAACCGTTTTCCACGCCGGAAACTGTGTGGCCGCATCCCTGAATGTATCAAGCAGGGTACCGACTTCGCCCGCCGCATAAACCGCAGGGTGACGCGCCAGTATCTGTTCAACCAGTGTCGATCCCGATCGTGGCATGCCAACAATGAAAATGGGCTGGGTCGATGAATGGCCGGTCCGGGCCAGACCGGCTATCGCTTCCGTCGAAAAAAGCTCGCGCATCTTGCGCATGCCTGCGAATACCCGCTTTTCATCATACTTAATATGGCGACGGCGCAGCGCATTGCCCTGCTGGATATGGGCGAAAGAGCGCTGGTGTTCGCCAATATCCGACAGCGCCTTGCCCAGCGCGAAATGAATATCGGAACGTTCCTTATCCGGCAGGGATGTGGCGTTATCCGCCGCCAGTTTCTGCATGACCGGCAGAACCGGATCATCGGCGGCAAGTTTTGCAAGGCGTGTCAGACATAAATAATACCGCGCACGGTCCGGGGCCAACGCAATGGCACGACGGAACCCCTGTATCGCTGCCTCAATCTGCCCGGTTTCCTGCAACACGGCGGCCACGGCGGCATGTGCCGCGGCCTCATCGGGTTTCAGGGTCCGGGCCTTTTTGAAATGATGCAGCGCTTCGTTATGCCGGCCGTTCTTATGCAGCAGCTTTCCCAACTGCATATGGACCGTATAACTGTCGGGACGATGCGCCAGCAGGGCACGATAACAGTCTGCTGCCCTGTCCCTGCGTTCCATATCGATCAGAAGCGCGCCAAGATCGAGGGTGGTTTCAACATTATCGGGGGCATATGTCAGGGCCTGCTCGAACTGGCTCGCTGCCTCCTCATATCGACCCGTGGCCTGTAGGGCCTTGCCCAGTTTGTTTATGGTGGCAATATCCGTGGGGTTGCTGACCAGTATTTCCCGGTAGCGGCTGATATCCGCGTTATGCCCGTCAATTGTAAGAATCATCCGATAGGCGGCGATCGCCCCGGCCTGATCGCCGCATCCGCTCAGCGTGTCGCCCAGATTGACAAGGGCCGCGCGATAATGCGGCGCCAGTTCAAGCGCCCGACGGAACGCGGCTACGGCTTCTTTCATATGGTCTGCCTGCCGCAGGGCCAGCCCAAGGGTATTAAAGCCTTCCACATTCCTGGGCATATGCGCCAGAGCACGCCTTAACAGAGGTATGGCTTTTTCCGGCCATCCATGCCGGGCATATAATGTACCCAGAAAGTATAGCGCATCCATCTGGTCAGGATTTTTGGCCAGCATGCCTTCATAAAGCTGCATGAGACTGGTGGTGTGCGCGTCCTGCTGGTCCGCAGGCCCGGAAACCGGACTGTTGGATAAATGAGTTTCCTGCATTGACACGCCCATCCCGCAATAAAAGCACCCTGCGGCCACCATCCGGCCCGATCTGTTACGATCAGTCGGATACAGCCCACGCTGATTTTATAGGACAGGTTCCCCGCCCGGCCAATGCCCCGGCGGGCTGGACACAATTATACACAGGCAGGAAAATCAGGCCGCTGCCGATCCCCATAATATACGGATCACCCTATATGATATGTTGCCTGAACTATGCTTCAGGCAGGACACGCGGGCGTCTGTCTTCGTCAATGGCGACAAAAGTAAACAGTCCTTCGGTGACCTTGCTGGTTTCGTGCGATCTGCGTGCGCGGCGCCATGCTTCAACATGGATCGACATTGAAGTGCGGCCGGTACGGACAATTTCCGTATACAGGCTGATCTCATCGCCAATCAGCACAGGCTGGTGCAGGATCACCTTGTCTATGGCGACAGTCACGCACCGCCCCTGTGAACGCAGGGCCGCCGCGCTGCCTGCCGCAAGGTCCATCTGTGACATAAGCCAGCCGCCGAATATATCGCCCGCTGCATTGGCGTCTGCCGGCATGGCGATTACACGGATGGTCGGCGGCGTGGATGGATGCGGGTTTGGGGAGGGGATCTCAGAAACGGGTTTATCCAAGCAGACCTCCAACACACGATAAAATTGCCCCTGGGGGCATGGCAGGGTAACGCCCATCCGAACCGATGATTTAAATACCGGGCGCTTAAACTCTGCGATCAGTTCGCGTGAACCGTATAAGGAAGCAGGGCGGACGAAGTTGCACAGCATTCCCCATCACGATCTCAAGATTACGCAGGTTTCCTGTCTTCTGGCCTGTTACAGTCTGCTCGTTACCGAAAGATATGAAAGCGTCTGATATGGCGTACAGAATATAGTTCTATTTTTATCTATCGAACTTTTTTATTACTGAAACGACTTTGTATTTTTCTTCCCGATGCCTGTGAAGGCCGCATGAGCAATACCTAACATTTATTCATTGCCGTGGACTATGATAGCCCAAAGAAATGCCCCCTTCAGCTCACAGGTCGTTTTTCAGGCTTCACGCGTTCCAGCAGCAGTGTCGGTTCATCATCAAACAACACTTCGCGCAGCAGCCGGTAGCCACCTTTTTCCGCCACCCTGACGGACGGTGCATTTTCCGGTGCGACCAGACACACGGTACGGTCGATGCCCCGCACATTGTCCATCCAGTCCAGCATGCTGATTAACGCCTCGGTGGCAAAACCCTGACCATGCGCCCATGACGCCAGAACCCACCCGGCTTCGGGCGTATCACCAAGGGCCGGTTTTATGGGACGGTGGAAATTTCCAAATCCGACATCACCGACATACCTGCCGTCGGCCTTTGTCCGCACACACCAGTAACCATAGCCCAGCAGATCCCACAGGCCACGATAGCGCAGCAGGCGGAACCAGCTTTCCTGTTCCGACAACGGACGCCCGTTGATGAAACGGACAACCGCCGGATCACTCCACATCGCATGGACATCATCGAAATCGGCCCTAGTATGGTAGGATAACGTCAGCCTTGCCGTCCCGATCATGTCAAATCCCTGCCCTTCTCTTTACAGGGTGCCTATCGCGTGGTGATGCCCTGCTCCGGTATCACTATACAGATGCGCCTGTCCCGTCACGCCCCCCGATCATGCAAGCCGTTTCGCGCAAGGGCAAACAGGACCACCGCCATCGGGCCCGAAACCGAAACAAGCCAGAAGGCAGGCCGTGGCCGCTCCCCACCCCGCCATACGGCGAAAAGGGCTGTCATCACAGGTGGCCTTTGAGCAGAAACTGGTTCTCGCCCCCGGCGCCGTATTCAGCGTGTCCGGCAATGCAGACAGTTGCATGCGCTTCAATGTAGCCCCGCTGACCGATCCACAAATACGGGACAGACCTGATGGCGCGATGAAAGTAGCGGCAGCGCCTGCGCCCCGTCAGAACCCCGACCCTGACATGCCGGCTGCCGATCCATCCCTGACCAGAAAATGATACTCTGGCCTGTACGATCCATATTCAAAAACTTGCGGAAACCGTTCCAAAATACTGCCGGGGCGCACCGACAAGCGCAGACTGGTAATCCCCCGTAAGCGGCAGCCCGTTTTCACCGATCTGGGAAATATAGCGTACATTGGCGAGGTTATAGATATTGAAATTGATCGTAAGGTTATGCAGCGGGCCATAACTGCCGAAGCTGTACCGTGCGCCAAGGCTTGTCATCCAGTAACCCGGCACCGATTCATCATTCATGTAACTGAAATAACGTTTTGACATGTAATTCGCATCAACATGCACTTCGGCATTATGGAAGCTGTAGGTCAGGTTCGCCTTGTACATAAACTGCGGAAAGGCGACGACTTTCTTGCCCTGCAGGGCATATGTCACCCCCTGCGAGACGATATTGTTACCGTAGGTCGAGTGGTTGTAACTGATGCTGTTGGTGAACGCGAGGTGCCGGATGGGCCGCACCGTCAGCAGCGCATCCACGCCATACATGCTGACACTTCCCACATTCACCACCGTCGATATGGGCTGGATAATGGTGCCACCGGTCAGGGATTGCAGGCGATTGGAGAAATCCGCATGGTAGGCATTAAGTGAGCCGGTTATGAGCGACGAATTATACCGATAACCGACATCATAAACCCACGCGGTTTCCGGCTTGATCGTTTTCTTGAGCTGATCGAACGTTTCCTGATTTGAAACACCCCATGGCGAGCCGAGCTGATAGCCCCCATAGCCGTACGCTTTCATGTTCCGGGTAATATCCACATACAGTTCATGCCCCGGCAGGAAATGCCATTCCGCATTGATATGCGGCAGGAACGCCTTCGCACTGGTCAGGCTGCCATTGGGCAGGTCCGTCTGCCCGTTATAGGCTGCGTCATTTGCCGTCGCCCCCCCGGTGGTTGTCACCAGCAGCGAACGGAACCCCGCGCGAAGCGTCAGGTTGGACAGGACCCGGAAGCGGTCCTCCAGATGGAACTGGAACGTATTGGTATTATAGGCCATGCCCCAGTTACGCTGGAACGGCGTGCCAAAATTGCCCGATGCCGCATTGATCGGCGTGCCCTGCCCCAGAACCGGTTCCTGAAACATGTCCTGATTGAAGTAATAATGATTGTTTTCGTACCAGACGCCTGCCTCGATCGTGTGTTTCTGGATACGGTATTTGAATGCTGTGGTGAAACCATATTTCTGGTTGCCCGCAAAATCGATCTGTTCGGACAGGGGGGAGCCATTGGGCGATGCCGTATATGGTGTCGTCCATGTGCCCCAGTGATTTTCCGCCTGACCGTAAACAACGGAATCCCAGTCCAGATGCCTGGTCAGGACCAGATGCATGTTAAGCCCGCCGAGATAGTCGGAAGCATGCGTCACGCCATCATAATACGAAACATCCAGCGCATCGGGAAAATTGGCCAGACTGCCACTGAACTGCCCTTCAGCCGCGGCATAGGCCCTGGCGTAATTGGGATACGAGTAATCATTGCGATACCCCAGCGTGCGGATCATGCTCAGTGACTGATCGGCGTAATTGAACTGGGTTGCGTCGTTCCAGTTGAAAAATATCTTCAGGTTACTGTCCTGACCGATCGGCTGCACCAGCTTGGTATTGACCTGCTGATCGAACTGTTCGCCGGGGCCTTTCCATTTATTGCCATCCGACCGGGCGTAGGAGATCATGAATTTGGTGCCGGACGCATTCAGCTTGCCACTATCGGCCCGTACATAGGTTCTGAACGCATTATGGCTGCCGAACATCTGGGCGACCTTGCCACCATATTTATCCTTCGGGTCGGACGAGTAGATGTTGATCGACCCACCCAGATTGGTCGTTGACGGCACGGACACATCCCCGCCCCCTTCGGACACATCCATGCGTTCGATATTGTCGGACAGGATGGCAAAATTGATGGTTTCGCCGTTATAGGTATAATAATCCTGCGCCCCCAGCGGCACGCCATCCAGCGTCACGCCAAGCTGGTTCTGCACAAATCCGCGCATATAAAGGCTTGAACCCCATGTATCGACCCCAAGGGGATCGTCGGACACGAAGTTGATGCCTGGCGTGCGTGACAGCATCATCATCGGGCTGCTGCCCTGCACGAACTGGTCCATGGCGGCACGCGACATGGACCGGACCGCCCCATGCGACACGGACCGCGCGGCGGAAACGGAAATCGTCTCATGGGTATTGGCATTGCGGCCGGACGGTGATGCAGCCGGTCTGGCAGATGTCGCGCGGGCACGGGTACTGCCGCTGGCCGGAGCGTGGCGCGATGCAGCACCCGCCGCCAGACCATGCGCAGGAAGCAGCGAGATCGAAATGGCCGATGTAGCCATTAATACCGACAGAAAACCTGACCCATTCATTTCGTGCGGTTCCTTTCGTATTCCGGTTCGGTACCGGAACGATATGCGGCAGGGGACACAGAGCGTGGATATCCGTTGATGTCGTTTTTATTAAAAAATACTGTAAATATAGGCTGTTGATACTTGCGCCATGCCGCCACGAAACATGATTTTCACATCCGCGAAATGGAGCATGTTCCTGCATTCGCATACATGGCGGGGCCGGAAATACATGCCCCTATCGCCGATGGTGGAAATAGTGGCGGTCACTGACATCAGGCACCGGTACGGCGCCACGCATGTCTTCCATTACTATGTAACTGACAGTTCTGGCACGCCCCGGCCAGTAACCGGAAGCCAGACGGTATAAGGTGACTGAACAATACTGCCCCGATTGAACAGCGGGGATGCAGGCAGGATATGTGATGAGGCGTACATCTGGTGTTTCATGATGGAAACATCCCTGATCAATGATCGCGTCTGAACGCACAGTGCATGCATATTGAACGGTCGTGCAACAAAAATTCGTAACGCCATCGAAAAAATAATTCCTGCACGAAAACGTTTTCTGGAATCTCGATATATTGTATATTTATTCAATAATCTGTCGGTTTCCTTCAACGGATCAGGCAGGGTAATTGGGAGAAGTGTCGATGCACGCGATTTGATTGAACGTTCAGTCAATGTGCTGAGACGGATGATTGCAGAGGAAACCATCGTGGCAACTGAGCAGCGTGACGACAGCCGCCGGACCCATTTCATCAATATGACCCTTGCGGTTCTGGCCGATTGCGGAAATTCCGGCACGACGCTGGCGCGCATAGCGAATCGCGCCAATGTTTCCCCTGCCCTGCTGGTGCATTACTTTGGTGACAAGGATTCCCTTCTGGGGGCGGCATTCCAGCATCTGGTCAACCAGTTCCAGCATGACACGACGCAGGCGCTGAAATCCGCACCCACATGGCGCGCCCGGATCGCCGCGATTGTCGGCTGCTGCCTGGACAGCAGCCAGTTTCGCAAGGATGTGGGATCGGTCTGGCTGGCTTTCTGGGGGCAGGCGATCCATGTCCCGGCCATTATGGAAGTCCAGCGCATCTATCAGGAGCAGCTATTATCCAATCTGAGCAATGCGCTGCGCCCCGTCCTGTCGGAAGAGCAGATCCTGCCGGTCGCAACAACCATCGGCGCCCTGATCGACGGCATATGGCTACGCGCGGCACTACAGGGCGTGGATGAAGCGGATACGCAGGCCGTTGTCGAACAGATCGGCAATTTCGTGGATTCCTGCATCGCCGGGCGTCAGGCACAGAAACTGTCCCTGCCCGCCATACAGCAGGCGATACCCGATACCTGCAAAAGCTGGATTGACGGCCGCCCCTTCGCATCCACCGGCGCGCGTTTCACCACGCTTAACCCGGCAACGGGGGAAATCCTTGCCCATGTCGAAAGTGCTACGGCCCATGAACTGGACGCGGCGATAGAAAGTGCGGGACGCGGCCAGAAGATATGGGCCGCCATGTCCGGCACGGAACGCGGTCGTATCCTGCGCCGCGCGGCTGACCTGTTGCGCGAAAACAGCAGGCTTCTGGCGCATCTGGAAACGCTCGATACCGGCAAGCCCATTGCAGAAACACAGGCTGTGGACATTCATTCCGGTGCCGACGCGCTGGAATATTACGGATCGCTCGCCGCCACCATCAACGGGGAGGCGATGGATCTGGGTAGCGATGCCTTCGGCTACACCCGGCGTGAACCGCTGGGCATTACCGCAGGCATCGGGGCGTGGAATTACCCGCTACAGATTGCATGCTGGAAATCGGCGCCCGCACTGGCCTGCGGCAATGCCATGATATTCAAGCCATCGGAACTTACCCCGCTTACGGCGCTCCGGCTTGCCGAAATCTATCGGCAGGCCGGGCTGCCTGACGGGGTGTTCAATGTGCTGGCGGGCGGGCGCGAGACGGGCGAACTGCTGGCCACCGCACCGGCCATACGCAAGGTTTCGCTGACCGGTTCGGTCGGCACCGGTCGGCAGGTCATGGCTTCCGCCGCGCAGAGCCTGAAATATGTGACGCTCGAACTCGGGGGTAAATCCCCCCTCATCATCTTTGACGATGCGGATATCGGGAACGCGGTTTCAGCCGCGCTACTGGCCAATTTCTATTCCGGCGGTGAAATCTGCTCCAACGGCACGCGGGTTTTCGTCCACCAGAACATACATGAACAGTTCATCGCCGCCCTGAAGGCGCGGGTGGAAAAAATGCGTATCGGCCATCCGCTGGACCCGAAAACGCAGGTCGGGTCGCTCGTCTCGCACGACCATATGGAAAAGGTGCTCGGTTACATCGAACTGGGTAAACGGGAAGGGGCAACCCTGCTGACCGGCGGCCACCGCGTAACGGACGGCGCACTTGCCGCGGGTGCTTTTGTAGCGCCCACGGTCTTTACCAACTGCACCGATGACATGCGCATCATGCGCGAGGAGATTTTCGGTCCGGTCATGTCCGTCACCACCTTTACTGACGAGGACGAGGTGGTGGCACGCGCCAACAACACCGAATTCGGTCTGGCCGCCGGCATATTCACGCAGAATCTGGCACGCGGGCACCGGGTCATCAGCCGTCTGGAGGCCGGAACGTGCTGGATCAACAACTATAACATCACACCAATTGAAATGCCGTTTGGTGGCGTAAAGCAGTCGGGGCTTGGGCGGGAGAACAGTCGTCTCGCCCTGGAACACTATACACAGGTGAAGAGTGTATATGTCGCATTGGGCAATGTTGATTCACCTTACTGATCAAAAGGAAATTCATTGTGTCCGAATTCGATTACATCATTGTGGGCGCAGGGTCGGCGGGCTGCGTTCTGGCCAACAGGCTGACCGAGACCGGTAAGGACAAGGTTCTGCTTCTCGAATTCGGTGGCAGCGACCGCTCCATTATTGTCCAGATGCCAAGCGCGCTGGCCATGCCCATGCATGACCGCCGCTTCAACTGGTTTTATGAAAGTGAACCCGAACCCCATCTTGGCGGCCGCCGTATGAATACCCCACGGGGCAAGGGGCTGGGTGGTTCTTCATCCATCAATGGCATGGTCTATGTCCGGGGAAACCCGCTGGACTATCAGGAATGGGAAGAGTCCGGTGCGCAGGGGTGGGGATACCGTCATGTCCTGCCCTATTTCCGGCGCGCCGAAGGGTGCGATGATGGGGACGGGGTCTATCGCGGCCGTTCGGGGCCACTGCACACCCAGTACGGCACGCTGGATAATCCGCTACATGAAGCATGGATGAAAGCGGGTGAGCAGGCAGGCTATGTAAGGACATCGGATTACAACGGCTTCCGGCAGGAAGGCTTCGATAAAATGGCCATGACCGTCAAGAACGGTCGCCGCTGGAACACAGCCAACGCCTATCTGCGCCCTGCCCTGTCACGCCCGGGCCTGAAGGTGGAAACGCATGCGCGCGTCACCCGCATCCTGTTTGAAGGCAGGCGTGCGGTGGGGCTGGTCTACCGTCAGGGCGGGAAGGAAACAACCGTCCGGGCGCGCAGGGAAATCATACTCAGTGGCGGGCCGGTCAATACGCCCCAGCTTCTTAAACTGTCGGGTATCGGTCCGGCGGCGGAACTGCGCGAACACGGCATTTCCGTACTGGCTGACCGCCCCGGCGTAGGCGAAAACCTTCAGGATCATCTGGAGTTTTATTTTCAGGTCGCGTGCAGAAAACCGATCACGCTCTATTCCGCCATGAGTACGCTCGCCAGGGCGCGGATTGGCCTGCGCTGGCTGCTGCGCAAGGATGGGCTGGGGGCAACCAATCATTTTGAAAGCTGCGGTTTCATACGCAGCCGACCCGGCATCCGCTACCCGGATATCCAGTTCCATTTCCTGCCGCTTGCTGTCACCTATGATGGCAAAAGTCTGGCTACGGGCCATGGCTATCAGGCGCATGTCGGGCCCATGCGCTCGAAAAGCCGGGGATGGGTGCGCCTGCGTTCCGCCGATCCGGAAGACAAGCCAAGGATCTTTTTCAATTACATGAGCCACCCCGAAGACTGGGAGGATATGCGCAACTGCATCCGCCTGACGCGTGAAATCTTCGCCCAGCCTGCTTTCGATCCCTATCGTGGAAAGGAAATACAGCCCGGCGCGCAATGCCAGACCGATGAACAGATGAATGACTTCATCCGCGATAAGGTCGAAAGCGCCCTGCATCCCTCGTGTACCTGCAAGATGGGACGAAGCGATGATCCGATGGCCGTAGTAGATGCCGAAACGCGGGTCATCGGGGTGGACGGGCTGCGTGTTGTGGATTCATCCATCATGCCGCGCATCACCAACGGCAACCTGAATGCCCCCACGGTCATGATAGCGGAAAAAGCCGCAGACCATATCAGGGGCATACCGTTGCTGGCGGCCTCCAACGCTCCCTTTTATGAAGCCCCGGACTGGCAGACCCGACAGCGGTAAGGCAGATACGGCCCGCCCTGAATACCGTTGGAAAAGTAGAGAAGTTTTGGGTGCCGCCTTAAAAAAAAGCGGCACCCAAAAACTTTTATCCATGCATGCCTATCCGGTCTTTACTGCGCCAGATAGCCGCCATCCACGGGCAGAACCGCGCCGGTGATGAACGATGCCTCGTCCGATGCAAGGAACAGGATGGCGCTGGCCACTTCCTCGGGCCGTCCCATCCGGCCCAGCGGGTGCATGGACACGACCTTCTCAATTCCTTCCTTGCCCATCTTGGCCACGGCTGGCGTATCGATCGTGCCAGGTGCGACTGCATTAACGCGCACGCCCTTGTCAGCAAGGTCGATGGCCAGATGCTTGGTCAGGCCGGACGCCACGAATTTCGCCGGTCCATAGACCGCCTGCCCCTTCTGGCCCGCGAATGCGGAAATTGAGGACAGGCAGACGATCGCCCCCTTTCCTGCCTTCACCATCTCGGCTGCCGCGTATTTGCAGCTCAGGAACATGCCACGTCCATCAACGGCCATGGTGTGATCCCACAGATCGGCGGTAGCCGATGCCAGATCGGCTTCGGGAATGACACCGGCATTCGCGATCAGGATATCAATCCGGCCAAAATGGCGCACGGCCTCGTTCATCAGGCGCTGGACATCGGCCTCACTGGCAATGTCGCCAGCAACCGCCAGAACGTCACAGCCCCGCGCCGTCAGTTCACCCGCAACGGCATCCAGTTTTTCCTGATCCAGATCCGCGAGCACGAGTTTTGCACCCTCGGTCGCAAAACGCTCAGCCGTGGCCCGTCCCATCCCGCTGGCCGCACCGGTTATCACGGCAACCTTGTCCTGTATCCGGCCGCCAGTGGAAACTGTGTTGGGGCGTGAGTGTTCTGACATCCGTTTCTCCTGATATCTGTTGTGCACAGCCCCCCAACGAACGGGAGGCCGAGACGTTGACTGCTATTTTTCCCATGCTTTTACGAAACAGGTCGTGCCACAGCACGCGTTCCGTAGACAGCATGGACCGGAAGGGTGGATTTTCCCAACGTCCCCCGGATGCCTACAGCACGGTGCGGCCAAACGCCATACGGGCAGATCGTGCCGGTGCCTGTGACGCGATGCCCGATGACGCCTGTTTACGGGGCGCGTGGGCTGCGTAATAAGGGCGGAACTTTCCGTCTCTCCCTTTCAGCATCCGGGGTTCCATGATCCGTCTCGACAATATCAGCAAGCATAACGGCCATCGCGTGATCTTTATCGAGGCGTCGGCTGCGCTTCAGAAGGGGGAGAAGATCGGTCTGGTCGGGCCGAACGGCGCGGGCAAGACCACCCTGTTCCGCCTGATTACAGGGCAGGAAGAACCGGATGAAGGGCACGTCCTGACCGACCGGGGCGTGACAATCGGTTTCTTCAACCAGGATGTAGGCGAGATGGCGGGCCGCAGTGCCGTAGCCGAGGTGATGGACGGTGCCGGACCAGTCGCCGAGATCGGGACGGAACTGGCGGCACTGGAAGCCGCGATGTGCGACCCGGAGCGGTTCGACGAACTCGAAACCATTCTTGAGCGTTTTGGCGAAGTTCAGGCACGGTTTGAGGAACTGGGCGGCTACGCCCTTGAAGGCCGCGCGCGTGAAGTCCTGCACGGGCTTGGCTTCAGTCAGGAAATGATGGATGGCGATGTTGGCCGTCTGTCCGGCGGGTGGAAGATGCGTGTGGCGCTGGCACGCATCCTGCTGATGAAGCCTGATGTGATGCTGCTGGATGAACCCAGCAACCATCTTGATCTGGAAAGCCTGATCTGGCTGGAACAGTTTCTGGCTACATATGACGGTGCGCTGCTGATGACATCGCATGACCGGGCCTTCATGAACCGGATCATTAACAAGGTGATCGAAATTGACGGCGGCGTCCTGACAGGTTTTTCGGGCGACTATGAATTTTATGAACAGCAGCGCGCCCTGAACGAGAAGCAGCAGCAGGCCCAGTTCGACCGGCAGCAGGCGATGCTGGCGAAAGAAGTCGCCTTTATCGAGCGTTTCAAGGCGCGTGCCTCGCATGCAGCGCAGGTACAGAGCCGGGTGAAGAAGCTGGACAAGATCGACCGGGTCGAGCCGCCAAAGCGGCGGCAGGCGCTCTCCTTCACCTTCCCGCAGGCACCGCGATCGGGTGACGCGGTGGTCAACCTGCGTAACGTGGACAAGCGTTACGGCAGTCGAGTGATCTATCAGGGACTGGACCTGCTGATCCGGCGGCAGGAACGGTGCTGCGTGCTTGGCGTCAATGGCGCGGGCAAATCGACGCTTCTGAAGCTGGTGACAGGTACGACCGAACCCGATGCCGGGACGGTGACGCTGGGGGGGAGTGTCAAAATGGGCTATTTTGCCCAGCACGCCATGGATCTTCTGGATGGCGAACGCACCGTGTTCGAAACATTGAACGACGCGTTCCCCCTGGCGGGTCAGGGTTCGTTGCGCGCGCTGGCGGGTGGGTTCGGTTTTTCGGGTGATGACGTGGAAAAAAGCTGCCGGGTATTGTCGGGCGGCGAGAAAGCGCGGCTGGTAATGGCGCTTATGCTGTATGATCCGCCGAATTTTCTGGTGCTGGATGAACCCACCAACCATCTGGACATTGCAACCAAGGAAATGCTGATCGCAGCGCTGTCGGATTATGACGGGACAATGCTGTTTGTCTCCCATGACCGGCATTTTCTGGCCGCGCTGTCAAACCGGGTTCTGGAACTGGGTCCGGACGGGCTTCACCGCTATGACGGGGGCTACACGGAATACGTGGCCCGGACCGGACGCGAAGCGCCGGGGCTGCATCAGTAAGGCGTGATAGAACGGGATTTTACGGGCAGCAGGCTGTAAGCCCTGTCGCAGGGAATACTACGGCAGCATCACAACCAGACGAAATGGCGCTACCCGGCCCGGTGTTCTGGCAGGACAACAAAACCTGTTATCCTGCCGGGCATCCCGACGCTTGCAAGGGCCGTGATCGGGCCTGTAAAGACATAATACGCGGTTGTGATCGCGGTATCTGATCGCATTCAGATACCGCGATCACAACCGTTCCCTGCCAGCTACCATCTGCGGTATGGCGCTGCCATCCCCAATGTCGGCGAGATGACCACTGCCCCAATAAGATGCAGGGCGTATCGGGGAGCGAAGCAACGCCCCCCTCCTCTTCCCTTATATGAGAAGGCAAGAGTAAGCGCAGGGACGCAGTGAAGCGGTCAATGCCTATCCGGTACCACATGAATGTATGAAACATTCTGGATCATTGCGCCGGTACGAAAAACTGATGATGATCGCCCCACTACTCATAACCGTTTGAAATCAATCAGTTCGTTTTTTGATTATCGATAATTGCAACGGTGCAATTCCTGCTTATGAAATCTCCTTCGGACGGATGGCGCATAAAAAATACCATCACTCAAACATTGGGTACGGCTCAGGACAACAGGCCATCGCGGACTGCGCTGTGTTTCCCTATATCGCACCTGCCCCGAGGACGACATTGACCGTGCATCTTGCTCTGACCTGCGACGCGACCTCGACCGGGTCCGTGCGCTGCCCGGTTTCATACCGATGCCGGGCCTGTCATGATGCAACATCATCAATGCTGGCGCATGCCGGGCAGGTTGGTTAGCGATTACATCCCGAAGCTACGTGCCTCTTGCAGTTCGTCCTTCAGTTTGCCCATGAGCTGGTCTACTGGCATGGCCCGGGCCAGAGGCGCTCCCTGTCCGGCCCAATAAGCACCAAAACCGCTTTCACCACAGTTTCTGGCAGCTTTATTAAGTGCTTTTCCCGCATCATAGGCAATGGGGTAATCTGGAAGCGGTGGTATGCCTGCACTGTCACCCAGGCCAGTAAACCGGTTTGCAAGACAGCGCGCAGGTCGTCCTGAAACAAGATCGGTCATGCGTGTATGAAACGCGGCTGGTCCCTCCAAGACCTTTCGGTAAGATTCATCCGCGCCTGTCTCCGGGCAAAGAATGAAAGCCGTGCCCATCTGTGCCGCGATGGCGCCCAAAGCAAGGGCGGCCGCAATCCCTGCACCGTCCATGATACCGCCCGCAGCAATCACAGGAATGCGGCATTTCCGCACAAGAAGACGGGTCAGGGCGAATGTTCCCAGCGCATCGTCGCGACCCGCGGGATCGAAAATGCCGCGATGGCCCCCTGCCTCAATCCCTTGCGCTACAATCGCGTCCATCCCTGCGGCCTCGGCGGCGCAGGCTTCCTCCAGACTGGTTACCGTTGCCAGCAAAATAGCACCTGTCGCCTTCAGGACCGAAATCTTCTCGGCCACAGGCAGTCCAAAATGGAAACTGACGACCGGTGGCTTCATATGCACAAGCATGTCGAGCATTTCCGGGTCATCATTGAAGCTTCGGTATATAGGATGCAGTCGGGCCGGCGGGACTGCATTGAATTCGGCAAACAACGGTTTCAGCCACGCCAGCCACGCTTTGTCGCAGACAGGATCAACTTCCGGCGTCTTGTGTACGAACAGGTTGACGTTGAAGGGAGCCCCTGTCTGCTGCCTTACCTGACAGATCATCTCGTGCGCGACTGTCGCACCGGCAGCCCCTACACCAATTGAACCAAGGCCCCCGGCCTGAGATACAGCAGCAGCAAGTGCTAGAGTAGAGACGCCCGCCATCGGTGCCTGCACCAATGGAATCGTCAAGCCGAGTTGTTCAGGCCAGTTCATCACCACGTCCCATCGTGCAGGCAGTTTTCTGCCTGTTCTGATGGTAGCCCATATCGCTGATTATGACATTCAAAACCATATTATCGCGCGTGCCTCCACTATGGCTTATGCGCGTGGAGGCCGGACCGATGTTCGCCCATCCGGGACAGAACCGTGGCTCAGGACTCATTCTTTGATAGGGAAGATGAAGGTCGCTACGCTCTGGATGGCAGACATGAATGTATGAGCGCGCCGGTCGTATCTGGTCGCAACACGTCACTGGTCTTTGAGTTTTGCAAATATGTTTTCGATAAGGCGGCGCTTTTTATATCAGATATCCGTTGTAAGATCGCTTTAACTTTCTGTTCTTCTTCGGTGGAATGCTGGCGGTAATGTTCCAGTCTGCAAGCGCCCGCCTGTCCCGTCAGGGGGGCTGTCAGCCGAACATCGCTCAGTCCAATAAACTGAGGGCGCCAAGCCTAAATTGCGATGTAGCTTTTATACGGAGCATTGTCTGGATGCTTGGACGGCCAGTGGCCGACCTCATGATTCCCGGCCACTCCAGAACCGGTTCTTTACGAAACCTGCCCCGCTCTATCGTATTAGAAGTCAGAAATGCGAGAGACCAGTCGGGGTTCTGTCGTCAATTGCACCGGTGCAATTAGCATCTCACAAACGCCATCTGTCCTGCCCATGCGCTAAATGAAACGTGGACAGATCATCTCACTTTCTATCGTCACAATCTCCCGCACAGGCTGAAGATGGCTTCCAGACGGAATAGCCCGATGCCCTAAAGTCCTGTTCCTGACAAAACCGGGTCCGTCGTCTCAATTCCACATCGCCTGAAATCATATGGCCTGTCCTGTTATGACAGGATGCGACCAACCAACCAAACGTACTGCCACAGAAGATTTTATCGCGGTCATTGTTCTCTCTACCTTCCTGCACCCACCCTGACAGTAGTTTCCAAATCTCCAGACCAAAGCTTCAGGGCTGAAGCAAACTGAATTAAAACGTTGCCGGTTTGAATGTTTTATGAGACAAAAAATATCTAAAACATTCAAATCATAATGGTCCCTTTAAAATGAGCGAATTTATCAGCCATATAGGCGGACTGGCCGAAGCAGGTGAACGCATGATCGAGCGCCTGCGGAAGAAAGCATTCCTGCCGGAAAGCCGAAAAGGGCTGAGTGTTCGCATCGGGATCGCCGAGGTCGCATCGCTACTCGGCTGCTCGACCAATCGTATCCGGATGGCTGAAGAAGACGGTCGCCTTCCCAGTCCCACACCAACAACAAATGGCCGTCGCCCCGGTTACAGCATCGAGCAGATCCTTCATATGCGCAAGGTACTGGGCGCAAGCCCGGCACGCAGCCCTATGGATGAACCCGCGATCATCGCCGTGCAGAACTTCAAGGGGGGCGTAGGCAAGTCCACGGTCACGACCCATCTGGCCCATTACCTGGCGGTGCAGGGTTACCGTGTTCTGGTCGTTGACTGCGATAGTCAGGCTTCCACCACCACCCTTTTCGGTTTCAATCCGCATTTCAATATTACGCGCGACGAAACACTATATCCGTACCTGTCCATTGATCCCACGCAGGAAGATCTGCGCTATGCGGTCAAGCGCACGCCATGGCCCAATGTGGACCTGATCCCGTCCAATCTTGAACTGTTCGACGTGGAATATGAACTAGCTGCCGCCGGTGCTGATGGTCAGTCAGTGCTGACAGCGCGCTTTCGCAAACTGAAGCAGGGTCTGAACGAACTTGCACGCGACTATGATGTCGTTCTGCTTGATCCCCCGCCTGCTCTGGGCACCATCTCCCTTGCCGTCATGCAGGCGGCAAATGCCCTGCTGGTGCCGCTGGCCGCAACCACGCCCGATTTCTGTTCAACAGTACAGTTCCTTTCCATGATGGATCAGGTCCTGCAGCAGCTTCTGGCAGCAGGTATTGCTATTGATTACAGTTTTGTACGCCTGATCTGTTCCAAATTCGACAGCAACGATCCATCTCATGCCCTCGTCCGGGCCTTTATGGAACAGACCTTTGGCCCGGCGCTGCTGCCTGTGCCCATTCTGGAATCAGCGGAAATCAGTCATGCCGCAATCCGCATGATGTCCGTTTATGAACTGGCAAAACCCATTGGCACATCCAAGACACATAAACGGTGTCGCGCCAATCTGGACGAAGCACTGGGGCAGGTGGAGCAGCTTATCCGGCAGAGCTGGGGCAGGGTGGCTCCCGCAAGCGAAGCAGAGGCCATCTATGCTGTCTGATAATATAAGTATGTGCGGCAGCCCTGCTGCCTGTGAACGGGATGCCGTCTGATGGCCCGTAAACAGAGCGACTATCTGAAAGAACTTCTCAGTTCCGAACCCGATGGTCCCGCCACACCCCCTGCCGCCGAAAGGGTAAGGCCAACAACCCTGCTGAGCAGGGAGTCAGCGCTTGCACGCGTACAATCTGGCCAGACCCGGCAGGTGACGCAACATCTTCTGGACCCGGCACGCGTTCGCGTCTGGCCCGGAAACGCCCGTATTTATGCGCAGCTTAATGAGCAGAACTGCCGCGAACTGATTGATTCAATCATCGCGGAAGGCGGCCAGAAAGTGCCCGCAGTCGTAAGGCGCGTTACCGACGACCCCGCTTACGATTATGAAGTGGTCGCCGGAACCCGACGGCACTGGTCCGTGCAATGGCTGCGCAATCATTCCTACCCGGACCTCAGATTTCTGGCCCAGGTTGCCAATCTGGATGATGAAGCCGCCTTCCGTCTGGCTGATCTGGAAAATCGTGCGCGACAGGATGTATCCGATATCGAACGGGCACGGAATTACGCATCGGCCCTGACCCTGCATTATGATGGCAAGCAGAAACGGATGGCCGAACGCCTGCGGGTCTCCCCCGGATGGCTTTCCAAGATGCTGCAGGTCGCCAATATACCTGACAACATATTGGCGGCATTTTCCAGCTGGCATGATGTCCAGCTCAAGCCCGCCTATAACCTTGCGCGGGCGCTAGGGAATACGGATGTTGCAGAACGGATAGCCGTGGCAGCGACCCGACTTGCACAGGAACAGGCCGAAGCCAGAAAGCAGGGACACGAAGGACCGAGTGCGTCCGAAGTCATGCGTCGGCTGCTTCATGCTGCCCAGAACGACGCCGCATCCATGAACGAAGCCCCCATAGAAATCCGTTCGGCCCTCGGCCGCGTGGCCATGAGTGTGCAGAGTGTAAACCGGCAGGGGATTACGGTCCGGCTCCATACCGGTGCTGGTGCCGATACTGATGAATATCTTTCGGGCCTGAAAGATATCCTCGAACGGCTCCGGGCATCGGGGAAAATATTCTGAATGCGTGCCGGTTTCCCCGGGGAAATTTCCATGCGGGCCCTATTCCCCCTATCGGGCCAAAGTTTCCCCGGGGAAATTCAATTGCGCCACTTCATTAAACTTCCTGTCGGCCCTTCCTGATAATTTCCCCGGGGAAACTTCCATGATGAACAAGCGTGAGGAACCGAAGACGGATCAGATTGATCTGTTCCTTCCCTATCTCGCGGATCTGCCACTGCGCGACCAGCGGGAAATGATGGAGCGGCCTTTCTTCAGTCTTGCAAAATCAAAACGCCTGAAACCCATCGATTACAAAAGCCCAGATGGAAAGCTCTGGGTGCATGTTTCCGCCAATCCGGATTATGGAATGGCGACGATCTGGGATGCGGACCTGTTGATCTACTGCGCCAGCATTCTGGCGGATATGGCCCGGCGCGGACAGAATGATATTCCCCGCAGACTTCATCTGATGCCCTATGATGTACTCAGGGCAATCGGTCGTCCTACAACCGGGCGGGCTTATGAACTGTTGGGGCAGGCACTGGATCGCCTTGTCTCAACAACCGTCAAGACCAACATTCGGGCCGAAAACAGGCGGGAAGCAACATTCTCATGGCTGGATGGCTGGACCCAACTGGTAGACGAAAAAACCGAACGCAGCCGTGGCATGACCATAGAACTGTCAAGCTGGTTTTATGATGGCGTACTCATGAACGGGGGCGTCCTGTCGATAGACAAGGCCTATTTCAACATCACCGGGGGACGGGAACGATGGTTATATAAGGTCGCCCGCAAACATGCAGGTGGCGCGGGCGAAATCGGGTTCTCCATTTCCCTTCCCACCCTGTTTATCAAATCCGGAGCCGAGGGAAATTACAGACGGTTCAAATTTGAAATCGGCAAGATTGCCGCGCGCAATGAGCTGCCCGGCTTCTCACTTGAAATCGAGATACCAGCCGGAAAATCCGAACCCCTGCTCCGGATGCGAAGAAGACAGGATAACCCGGTCCCGGATACATCACCGCTTCCGAGCGTGAAACGCCGCGCGACTTCAAGGAAAAAAGAAGGTCCATCCCTATCTTCTGGCGAACCGTCGCATCTGGATGGGGCAGGGACGGGTTCCTTTGCCGATGCGGACCTGACTGCGGATACTTTGGCCCTTCTGCGGTCTGAATGTCCGGGATGGGATTTTGAATCCTTGCATCAGGAATTCCGTCACTGGCTTTCCCAGGACCAGAGCCGGACCCCTGCAAACTATCAGGCCGCCTTTATCGGCTTCGTCAGACGTTACCATTCTAACAACAAGCACCAGCTCGGTCTTTAAAGACATTGGCAAGGCCAGCCGCGCTGACCTGTTTCTTTTTGTGGAATATCCAACGGTTTCCTTACCTCATTAGCTGATCTGTATCCCTGTATCATACGGATATGGCCGCCAGACCTGATCACGGCATCTCTGCCTCCATAATCAGGCAGCAGGCCGGGATCCCGTAGTGGGGGAGGCATTTCCCTTGATCGGATTCTGGTTCATGTACCGATATCAGCGCCAGAAAAGCATTCTCCGATAATCAGGATCACTCTCCCCGGATCAGATGGCCCTTGATATCGGCGCAGCCGCCCCTGTCCCAGACCAGAATTCCATGCAGGTGTTCCCGAAGTGTCGGGTCTGCTCTTGCCACCTGCAATACGATGCGAATGGAGTGATATCAGCTTGAAAAAATTGAACGTGGTTTTTGCTTCTTCCTGAAAAACTGATTCAAGTGAGCGGATAAAATAGCCCCTTGATCCATGCTTTCGACATATTGGGAACGGCCCTCGATCCTTCGGGAACAGTAACCCGACACTTCAGGAACACCGGAGCCGACACTTCAGGAACGGATTCACGACACTTCGGGAACAGCCAGACCTCTCTATCCCGCTGTGTTCCGGGCATTTTTCAGCCTGTTTGTTCCCTTAACCTTTAAACTCTTTCTTTTAACCTTCTAACTTTCTTGTGGGCGTTCGACAGAACAGGATTTCAAGAGGGTTTATCTGTGTTTAAAACGCGACATGTGGACGCCAGCACAGCGGGGCCGTATGGCCAGCATTACCGGCAGAACGAGATTCTGGCCCTCTAAACCCGACCGATAAGGAATAAAGGCGCATAACATCCTGCTGACGACAACGAACCGGTTTGGCCGGAAACAAGCGGCCGATGTCCGTAAACCGTCAATACGGCTACGCTCTCTTGTCCGATCAGGTTGTGGCTAAAAAATGTTATGGTTCATTTTCGTCCATTGCAGACTATCTGTTCGTGGTTTCGTAGACTGATGCGCCGTTTCCTACTCCAGCCCATCCATGATGTTCACACTGATAGTCAGAGCATCAAGACACCCCATGCAAAGAAAGGTGGTTGGCGTTCTATCAGCGATCCCATCGTTGGATGGAGGCTGAATGCTTCGAAGCGTTGGTGTCTGACCTGCGTATCGTGCCACATATCGTCTCTGCCCGCAGGGCAGAACCAACGGTAGCCATTCTCGACAGCCGAAAAGCAAACCTCGCACTAGGTTCTGTTGACAAAAGACGGTAGCCACAATTTTACGGCTGCGAGGTTAAGAAAGGCGAGAAATGATTTTCTTGTCTTGTCATATCGTGTGGCGATA
>NZ_NKTY01000081.1 GCF_003207825.1 Komagataeibacter saccharivorans
CCGCGATTCCGACCCTTGGGCGCTATGCGCAGCTTGACCGGGTGCGCGCGCCGCATGACATGCGCAACCTTTCGGTGGAGCAGTTAAAGCAGCTGGCGGATGAACTGCGGTCGGAAACGATCGACGCGGTGTCCACCACGGGCGGGCATCTGGGCGCGTCGCTGGGCGTGGTTGAACTGACGGTGGCGCTGCATGCCGTGTTCGACACGCCCGATGACCGGGTGATCTGGGATGTCGGCCACCAGGCCTATCCGCACAAGATCCTGACCGGGCGGCGTGAGCGCATCCGCACCCTGCGCCAGCCGGGCGGCCTTTCGGGCTTCACCCGCCGCAGCGAGAGCGAATACGACCCGTTTGGCGCCGCCCACTCCTCGACTTCCATTTCCGCGGGCCTCGGCATGGCCGTCGCCCATCACCTGCGCGCGGAGGAAGACCCCTCCTACCGCGAGCGCAACGTGATTGCGGTGATCGGCGATGGCTCGATCTCGGCGGGCATGGCGTATGAGGCGATGAACAACGCCTCGCATTGCGGTCCCGGCGCCGAGCGCCTGATCGTGGTGCTCAACGACAACGAAATGTCCATCGCCCCGCCGGTCGGCGCGATGTCGAGCTACCTGTCGCGGCTCATGTCCTCGCGCAAGTTCCTGTCCCTGCGCGAACTGGCGGGCAAGATGGCCAAGCGCCTGCCGGGCCGTCTGGAACGCACGGCGAAGAAGGCGGATGAATACGCGCGCGGCATCATGACCGGCGGCACGCTGTTCGAGGAACTGGGCTTCTACTATGTCGGCCCCGTGGACGGGCATGACATGAACCAGCTTGTCCATATCCTGCGCAACCTGCGCGACGCGGAAGATGTCGGCCCCGTGCTGCTGCATGTGATCACCGAGAAGGGCCATGGTTACACGCCGGCCGAATCGGCGGGCGACAAGTATCACGCCGTCTCCAAATTCAACGTCGTGACCGGCGAGCAGAAGAAGGGTCCGGCCGGGCCGCCGAGCTATACGTCCGTCTTCGCCAGGGAACTGGTCCGTCAGGCCGCGACCGACGACAGGATCGTCACCGTCACCGCCGCGATGCCGTCGGGCACGGGTCTGGACAAGTTTGCAAAAGCCTATCCCGACCGCTTCTTTGATGTCGGCATTGCCGAACAGCATGCCGTGACCTTTGCCGCAGGCATGGCGACCGAGGGGCTGCGCCCGTTCTGCGCCATCTATTCCACCTTCCTGCAGCGCGCCTATGATCAGGTGATGCATGACGTGGTGCTGCAGAAGCTGCCGGTGCGTTTCGCCATCGACCGCGCGGG
>NZ_NKTY01000014.1 GCF_003207825.1 Komagataeibacter saccharivorans
TATCGCCACACGATATGACAAGACAAGAAAATCATTTCTCGCCTTTCTTAACCTCGCAGCCGTAAAATTGTGGCTACCGTCTTTTGTCAACAGAACCTAAGGGAATACTCTGTTCTGATGGTCGCCATTCGCCGGTATTTTCATCGCGGCCCTGCAGGACAAAGCGTGGTTGGGGGGCGGATAGCTGTGCTGTAGCCAGACTTGCTATAGTACCAATTGGACCGGAAGACAGCCGGTTGACCACCAGACCAAGGCGGGTGTCCGGAAATTCGGTCAGCATGGCGTAATCTCCGTCACTATCCCCACACACCAGTAAAGGTCCATAGCCTCGCGGCCCTGCCAGTGCCTGACGTATGGCGCGCACTTTGCCTGCGCGATAGGTTACGGGCCAATGCGGCGCGGCATCAAGTCCCAGCCTGCCACTAGACCAGTCCATACGAACGCCAAGGACATTCTGGCGGGGCAGGTCGTAACCATAATCGGGATCTGTGGCGAACACGGCCACGACGTCTTCCAGTGATGCGGAACAGACATGGACGTCAATACCTGCCTGACGCAGTACCCATTGCAGGTCCGCGATCTCCGGGGTCAGGCGCAGTCCGGTCTGGATGGGGCGCGCAACAATGCCCGCCTGCCCGGAACGGGTGGCCGGAGTGATCCATGTTTCCTGTCCCATGCCCTGCGCCAGATGCCATCTGTTGGACGCCCTGGCCAGCGCCGCCAGTCCGACTGCATCATGACCGGCCAGCAGGCGGATGATCCAGCGGCAGGCTACGTCCCCATTGCATGTGGCGTTGATGGCATCATAGGCAAATACCAGCTTGGCACGCAGGCTGAGCAGTACCGGGTCCGTTGGTGCCGGGGGCATGGACCGGGCAGACAGAAGGGCATAATCCGCGCACAGATCGGCATGAAGGTCCTTGAAGCGGACATTTTGTCCACATACGGTCCGAAAAGGACCTGTAAACGTATGTGCAGGTACGTCACGCGCCGTTGCCTGGGCAAAAGTTTCGGCTGACATCGCGAATGCAAAATGGTTGGCCGTATAATGCAGCAGGCTTTCCTCGCAATCGCCTGCGATACAGGTATTGTCCCAGTCGAATACGGCATACGGGCGTCGGGCAGGGTTATAGCTGGCGCTGGCGCTGCCGTATGTGGCGATCAGGCGTTCGATCACGCGGCGCGTGCGGGGCGCCCATTTCAGCGGTGCCAGCACCGGGGCGCATCCTTCAGCCCATGCAGGCAGGGATGGGCTGATGCCAGCCGCGATACTGGCGGCCAGCACGTTGCGGCGGGTCAGGACTGTCATGCGCCGGTCCGGCCCATATGGGGATCCGTACGGCTTGGCCTGCCATTTTCGATATGTCCCGCCAGTTGGATCAGGCGGTGCGGGTGATGCGGGTCCTGAATGGTCAGATCATACCAGTGGTCGGATACAGCGATCGGCCATATGGTGTCGGTTGTCGCATCGGGGGGCAGTTCAGTTTCGTGCGTGGTATGGGTATAGGCGTTCTCAATCCGGATAGTGCGGGATGCATGGTCATGGTTATGCAGCGACAGCACCGCCACGTCACGGGCGGGGTCGTAACGCAGGGTCACGTCCGGCAGACCCTTGCCCAGAAACTGGCGGAAAAAACCGTTGGGTCCATGAACGGTTACGGGCAGGCTGTCATGGGCTGTGACTGGTAGGGTCATATCGGACCCGGCGCCCAGCGTATAATGGCGTGTCACCTTGCCATCACGGATACGCAGTACCGCCCCCTGGCTGCCTTCATTCGCAATATGGAGGTGTCTCGGTGCCATCAGGTTCACATGCAGCCGGTAGGGCAGGGCGCGGGCCGGGCGTTGGCCGGGTTCCTGCTGCGGCAGGGACTGCCGGGCGGGAATGGTGGGCTTGGGCAGCATGCATGACTGACGTGTTTCCGCCAGATAGGTATCCGTCCGCGGCAGGTGTGCGGTCCACCGGCGATCTGTTTGCGCGAAGTCGAAAATGGAGGTCATGTCCCCGCATACGGCCCGTCGCCATGGGGTGATGTTGGGAACCTCTACACCAAAACGCGCTTCAAGAAAGCGCAGGACGGACGTATGGTCGAATACCTGTGAATTGACCCATCCGCCCTTGGTCCATGGTGAAATTACGATCGCAGGCACGCGTGGCCCCAGTCCTACCGGGACGGTGTGATAGGATTCCCCCGTGGTCGCGACCGTACTGCCGCCATACCGTGGGTCAGGTGCGGGGACCGGCGGGGGAACGTGGTCAAAGAAACCATCATTTTCGTCATAATTCAGGATAAAAACCGTTTTGGCCCAGACATCGGGATGACGCACAAAGACATCCATCAACTGGGAAATCAGGTGTTCACCGTAACCGGGCGGGGCGTCAGGATGTTCCGACAGGGCGGCTGGTGGCACGATCCATGAAACCTGCGGCAGCCTGCC
The DNA here is from genome assembly GCF_003207825.1 of Komagataeibacter saccharivorans. Lineage (GTDB taxonomy): Bacteria > Pseudomonadota > Alphaproteobacteria > Acetobacterales > Acetobacteraceae > Komagataeibacter > Komagataeibacter saccharivorans. The sequence continues at coordinate 2,440 of NZ_NKTY01000014.1, forward strand.
GTGCGCGACATCATCTTCAAAGGCGGCGACAAGGTAGCGGCCTTCGGTATCATGCATGTTGGTGGCAGTTGATCCCGGCACGATCATGCGGGCGCGCTGGTATTCCCATGACCGGGGATCAAGGTTGCGGAATTGTGCAAAGGACGCCAGCGGGTTGTCGCCAAAATTGTCGTATTCCTGATAAACGCGCCACGATATGCCCGCCGCCTGCAGTTTTTCGGGATAGGTGGTCCAGCGGAATGGTTGAAAATCGGCCCGGTCATGCGCCATGTCCGCCGACCAGTTGCCATCATCGACATTCTGTATGGCCTGTAATCCGTCATTGCCGACCGCCAGTCCGTTCGTGCCGGTGAAAAGGAACAGACGGTTGGGATTGGTCGGCCCGAAAATGGAGGCATGATAGGCATCACATACCGTAAAGGCATCGGCCAGCGCGTAATAATACGGGATTTCCGCACGGGTGAAATGGCCCATGGTCATGGCCGTCTTGTGTGGCACCCATGTATTCCAGTCATTCCATGCCGTCTGTGTGTCCTTCCAGCTATGATCAAGGCTGGCGAGGCAGGCGCTGGAGGTATGTGCGGTGTTGAACAGGAAGGGCATGACATGGCCGCCCTTCCCATCCGGTTGTGCAAAGACGCTGCTGCCGTCAGGCAATTTTTCAGCGCGGGAATCACCATATCCCCGCACGCCCTGCAGGCAGCCGAAGTAGTGATCGAATGACCGGTTTTCCTGCATCAGGATAACTACATGCTCCACGTCCTGTATCGTGCCGGTCACCCGGTTGGGGGCGACCGCCAGTGCCCGTTTCAGGTTTTCCGGCAGTGCCGCCCCGATGGCGGCGGCAGCGCCAAATTTCAGGAACTGACGGCGATTGGCGATATCGGACATGGTGTGGTCATCCATAGGCTGCAGGAGGATTGAAGGCCAGCGTGCCGCAATCAGAAAAAGTGCTTGCGCAGGGTAAAGAACACCATGCGCGGCGCACCGGCCTGCAACGTCTGCAGGCTGCCCGTGGGGTCGCTGACAGCAAAGCCCGTGCTGCCGACTGTTGCAACGTAGCGTTTGTCGAACAGGTTGGTCACGTTGATCTGTGCATCCAGACCATGCAGCGCCCAGTTATGGCTGTGGAAGCGGTAGCCGACATTCAGGTTGAAGATGTCGTTCGGCTTGATCCACTGGTCATTGGTGTAGGTATAGGTCCGGCGGCCCTGATACTGCATGCCGATATTACCCCAGATCGTACCATCATCATAACTGATCTGGACGTTGGCCAGGTTACGCGGCATGCCAACCACGCTCTTGCCACGGGTGGCGTAGGTTATGCCGCCAGTCGTCAGGTTGTCGTCATACACGGACTGGTTGTAGGCATAGGACGCATACAGCGACCAGTTATCCGTAAAGCGATAGTTGAAAGCCGTATCAATACCACGCGCGGTCACGCCGCCGACATTGGTCAGGATGCTGGCATAGCCCTGAACGTTCGTGCCGCTGGATACGGGTGAGATGGATGCCAGACGGTCCTCGAATTCGATATAGTAACCGGTAATGGACGCCTGAATGCGCCGGTTGTGGAAGCGGTAGCCGATTTCCTCGCTGTAGGACATTTCCGGGTGCAGCGTTTTCTTGGATGCGGCGTAGGCGGCGGATGTCATTGCAAACGGGCTGGTGGCACCCGTGGTCGAGTTGTCAAAGGCGGCCATGTTCCGGGCAAAGTCGGCAAATATTTCATTATGGCGGTTGATGCGGTAATTGGCGCCAAGCTGCGGCAGGAAGCCGTTGGCCGAAGTAATGGAACCCGATGCATATGTATTGGCCACCGGTGTACCCATGTAGTTGCCTTCGAGCTGGCGGCCCCGATTATCAACAACCAGCGACTTGAAACCGTAATTCAGTTTCAGGGCCGGGGTGATCTGCCATGTATCCTGAATATGGAACTGGTAGGTCTTGGTGTTGAAGGCGCTCTGCCATTGGGTTTCGAACGGGTTGTTGCGGAACCAGTGGACGGAACTGCCGGTATATTTGTCCGCGCTGAGCGGATAGAAGCGACGTGCCTGCTCAAAATCGTTGTTTTCAAACCAGAAGCCGCCTTCGATCGTATGGTGACCGAGCTCGTAGGACAGGCTGCCTATAAAACCTTCACGATGGATGTCATATTCCGTGGTACGGACGGAGAGTGGCGATCCGCCAAGGGATGCAGGCGTTGCCGTATACGGCGTGGCGTAAATGCCTTCACCCGTATTGGTATGGCCGTAAACAGTGGCGAAGCCCTTGAGGTGGTCAGTCAGATGGAAATCGAACTTGCCATATCCCAGCACGTCCTGACGGAGGCCGGCGGAGTTGTAATAGGACTGGTCCTGATTGGCGATGCCCGCAGGGAAGGGTTTGCCAGTCTGGTAAGCTGTCGCGATCTGCTTGGCCAGGCCATAGTTGTTGGTAATGTTATCGACGTTATAGCCCTTGGTCTGGATCATCTGCAGCGAGAGATCCTGATAATCATTTTCCGCGCGCTGGCTGTAATCACCGAACAGGGTCAGCTTGACCTTGTCACCCAGCGGCTGGATGAACTTGGCATTGGCCTGCTGCTGCTGCTGGATGCCATCGCCCTTCCACTTGTTGGCATCCTGATAGTCGTAGGAAACATACAGCCGCCCGCCACCAGGCAGGGTGCCGGAATTGATGCGCCCGAAAGTGCGCCACGTGCCATATGATCCGACAGTACCTGCGACATCGACGCCAAATTTCTTGCTTGGGTCGATGGATGTGAATTCCAGCGCGCCACCAAGGTCATTGGATGCCGCGACACCGACCGAACCCGCGCCCTGCGCCAGGCTGGCGGGACCGTTGTTTTCGGTCTGCAGCGCACGACCGATGGAAAGGCCGTTATCATTACCATAGGCAAGGTTGCCCAGCGGGATGCCATCCATGGTAAAGCCAAGGCGGCTCTGGTCAAACCCGCGGATGATGATCTGCTGCGACCATTCGTAAGATCCCAGCGGATCGGAAGAGGTAAACATGACGCCGGGCAGCTTGGACAGGGTCTTGAGCGGACTGGTGCCAGGCGCAACTTCCTGCAGCGCGCGGTGGGACAGGGACTGTGTTTCACGCGCGGCACCCGCGCCCATGACGATGATTGATTCCGCCTTGGTGGCGGTAACGGAATCCGCGCTGGCATTTGTCGTGATCTTGCCCGCGGAGATTTTGCCACGATGGTCCGTCTGCTTGGTTGCGGGCTGCTTCTGTGCCGCGTCGGCTGCATGGGCGTTATGGAAGAACAAAGAACTCATGCATGTTGTGAGAAGAAGAAACGTGTTCTTTTTCATGCAGCGTGATCCCTCATGACAAGGCCCCGATTGGTGGTGGTTGAATGACGCGGCACACCCTATGTTTGGGGTTTCATGGTGTCTCGTGATGTTTTTATGAAACTATGATTTCAGTATTATTAAATCTGTATATTGGTCATCTGTGAAAATAAATTAGTACTTGTGAAGTTATTTTTACGTGACCCGTTGATATTTACTGCGCTGACTTCATAAATAAATATCGATAATATTTCAAATTATTCATAGCGTATGTAAAAAATAATAGTGTCTTCATTTGTTTATACAATGTAGTTATCTAGATAATACGTTCGCGTATAGGGGATCTATGTTTCTGAAAACGGGCGTTTCATGATGGACATAGACTGTCCACGTATGATGAATTCAGAATGTGATATCATCCAGATGCGAAGCATATATTCATAATCCCCTTAATATATAAGTAAAATATTGAAACGATATGGGTATGAATTAACGAGATTCGTCCTGTTTTCAGATATTGATATAAGATGCGGGAACATACCGTTGTTTTTATGACACAGGGACGGATGTTATCGTAATGGCGGCACATACAGACCACATCCGTAGTGACGCTACTGCCGATATCATCTGTGCATAGCATGCGCGCACTCAGTTTTCTGGTGGTTATGTCCCGACGTAGCACAGTGGTTCTTCCTCCCTGATGTGCTTCATCACCGATTTTTCCGATCAGGCTGATATTCTGCCGGTGGCGCTACGGTTGGCTTTGCCACAGTTTTCAAAACCGGATTATGGCATGCCGCCGATCCAGCCTGAAACAGCACATGCCGGAGAGAACTTCGCCCCATGAAATGATATGTTCACCACGTATCGCATCGCTATCGTGAAATACTGGTGCAAGTCCGGTCATGGCCGCAGCTTCGGTCGCTACCATACTGCTGAGTTCTGGCTTTTCTGCGCGAAACATGGCGACTGATACCGGGCCGATAGCAGGGATGGAACGGACAAGCCCTGCTTTGGCACAGAGTTCTGCTGCCTCTGCGATGACGTCTTCAATTCGTCGTTCAAGCGCGCGGATCTGGCTTTCAGGAAACGCTTTAAGACTGTTGTCCATATCCTTCACCCGCAACCACATCACTGTCGACGAGACCGGGTTTGTGGACGGTCATTGTTCCGATAACTCCCATAAGCTTTCCGGGGAAACGGCCCGGTTGGACACCAGCCAGACGATATTGTCGTGCGATGTAAGAGATCATTGCCTGTTCCTGTTATCAGCACACTTGCCGCCGGGGATGGTGACTGAACGTCGTTGCAATACGATACGGTCTCGTCTATGTGGGCCATAACGGCTGCGTTCTGCCGCCGGGTTCCGGAAATGACTGAAGGTGGTCGGTATCCATGCAAACCAGACATACTGGCAGTGAGGGCGTGGGCTATGTGCAGCCGCCATCCTTTCTGACCACCATTTTTCATCCGGTCCCGCACAGTAAAGACAGCGCTCCCTCGGGCCAGCGCTCCACGCCCGCCGTAAAAAAAACAGGTAGCGCTTCGGGCCTGATCCTGCTCTGCCTGCTGCTGTTGCTCTCCGCCTGCCATAAAAAGGCAGTAGTGGAGGAAGTCCGGCCTGTCCGTTCCGTCATTGTCGAACCTGCGCCCGATGCAAATGGGGAGGTTGTAACAGGACAGGTCGCGGCCCACCGCTCCATCAATCTTGCTTTCCGTCTGCCCGGCAAGGTCGTGGAACGCACGGTATTGGCAGGCAGCGTCGTGCATGCGGGGGATTTGCTGGCACGGCTGGATGATGCAGTGCCACAGCAGACGTTGCGCACCGCGCTGGCCGAAAATGCTACGGCACGGGCGGCGCTGGAACAGGCTGCACCCCTGAAACAGCGCGCTACGGCCCTGCTGCCGGAGCAGGCCATTTCGCGCAATGATTATGATGATGCGGTTCGTCGATACAAAACCGCGCAGGATCAGGTGCAGGCCACGCAGGCACAGGTACGTGTGGCGCAGGAACAGCTTGGCTATACCCGCCTTGTAACTGCTGAGGACGGCATCGTGACCGACCGGCTGGTAGAAGCGGGGGAGGTAGTTGCCGCGGGCCAGCCGGTGCTGCGCATGGCGGCCAATGACGGGCTGGACGCACAGTTCGACATGCCCGAGGCCCTCGCGCAGTCCCGTCTGACCGTGGGCATGACGATGAAGGTATGTCTGGACGCGGCACCCGTGATCTGCGCGCCCGCCGCAATCTACGAAATCGCACCCGATACCGATCCACTGACCCGCACCTATCATACAAAAGCGCTGCTGCATGCCACGCGGGACATGATGCCGTTGGGGGCGGTGGTGACGGGGCATCTGTCCATGCCATCAGCGCCAACCGTTCATCTGCCACCTGCCGCCCTGACGACACAGGATGGCAGACCTGCCGTATGGATCATTGCCCCTGACACGCTGCGCGTATCCCAGCGCCCCGTCACCATCGCACGCTACGGCACCGATGACGTGGTGATCGCATCCGGCCTGAATGCCGGGGAGCGGGTGGTGACAGCAGGCGTGCAGGCGCTGTATCCGCAAGAAAAGGTCAGCCTGCTGGATGAAGCCGATGTCCGCCCCTGAGCCACGCCCGCCGGGGGGCATAAACCTGTCTGACTGGTCCATCCACCATCGTGCGCTGGTCCTGTTCTTCATGATCCTGATCGGTGTTGCGGGCATCCAGTCCTACTTCAGACTGGGCCGGAATGAAGACCCGCCCTTTACCGTCAAGACCATGGTGGTGGAGGCGTTCCTGCCCGGTGCGTCGGTGGAGGAAACCACCCATCAGCTAACAGAACGCATCGAAAAGAAGCTGCAGGAAACGCCCGACCTCGATTACGTCAAGAGCTATACGCTGGCGGGCAAGACCACGATTTTTGTCAACCTGCTGTCGGGCGCGCCCAAGGCCGAAGTGCCCGATATCTGGTATCAGGTGCGCAAGAAGGTGGGTGATATCAGGGCCCAGTTGCCACAGGGCACGGTCGGCCCGTTCTTCGATGACGAGTTCGGCGATACCTACGGCATCATCTACGGCTTTACCGCCGACGGGTTTTCCCATCGTGACCTGCGCGACTATGTCGAGACGGTGCGCGACGAATTGCTGCATGTGCCTGATGTCGCCAAGATCGACACGCTGGGCGCGCAGGATGAGAAGATCTACGTCGATTTCTCTACCCACCACCTGGCCCGGCTGGGCATAAACGGGGCGACGATCGCAGCCGCCCTGCTGGCGCAGAACGCCACGGTGCCATCCGGCGTCATTGATACCGGGCGCGAGCAGATACAGGTCCAGCCGACCGGGCAGTTCGGGTCGGTGGCGGATATTGCCAACGTTACGGTCTATGCGGGCAACCGCAAGGTCCGGCTGGGCGACATTGCCACCATCACCCGCACCTATTCCGATCCGCCGCAGACCATGTTCCGTGTCGGCGGGCATGATGCGATCGGGCTGGCCCTGTCCATGCGCAGCGGTGGCAACGTGCTGGAACTGGAAAAGAACATCACGGCCAAAATGGCCGAACTGCACGCCCGCATGCCCATTGGCATCGAGGCGCATCTGGTCGCCAACCAGCCCAAGGTCGTGCATGACGCCGTAGGCGATTTTACCGAGGCGCTGTTTGAAGCCATCGTCATCGTGCTGGGCATCAGTTTCCTCAGCCTTGGCGCGCGCGCGGGCACGGTGGTGGCGTTCTGCATACCCTTCGTGCTGGCGGTGGTGTTCGTATGCATGAAGCTGTTCGGCATCGACCTGCAGCGCGTCTCGCTCGGCGCGCTGATCATTGCGCTGGGCCTGCTGGTCGATGACGCCATGATTACGGTGGAAAGCATGGTCAGCAAGCTGGAGGAAGGCTGGACCCTGACGCGGGCTGCGACCTATGCCTATGTCTCGACCGCGTTCCCCATGCTGACCGGAACTCTTGTGACCGTGGCGGGATTCATTCCGGTCGGGTTCGCGAAAAGTGTAGCGGGGGAATACACGTTCTCCCTGTTCGCCGTGGTAGGCATGGCGCTGATCGCATCATGGTTCGTGGCCGTGCTGGTGGCCCCGCTGGTGGGCGTGACCATTCTCAAACAGCGTCCGGCAGCAGCGCCCCATACCCCGCCAGAAGGGCGGCTGCTACGCGTATTCAGCCGGGCACTGCTGTTCACCATGCGCCGGCCGCGTGCGACCGTGCTGGCCAGCCTTGCGGCGCTGGTCGTGGCCATTGCGCTTTCTCCCTTGGTGCCCCGGCAGTTCTTCCCGGCATCCGACCGGCCGGAACTGCTGGTTGACCTTTCGCTGCGGCAGGGTGCATCGATCAGGGCGACTGCGGATGTGTCGCACCGTCTGGACGCCGTCCTGCGCAATGATCCCGATATCGATCACTGGAGTTCCTATATCGGGCGCGGGGCCGTGCGCTTCTACCTGTCGCTTAATGAGCAGCTTCCCAACGACTTTTTTACCCAGACCGTCATTGTCGCAAAAAGCGCCGCGGCGCGTGACCGGCTGCGCAGGCGGCTGGATGTGGCATTGAGCCGCGACATGCCCGATGTGGTGCATGGGCTGTTCCCGCTGGAACTCGGGCCGCCGGTGGGCTGGCCGGTACAGTACCGCGTCACGGGCCGCGACCCGGACCGGGTCTGGCATTACGCGCATGACGTGGCGAAGATCATGGCCGACAGCAACCAGTTGCACATGGTCAATTTCGACTGGGGTGATCCCGCGCGCAAGCTGAAGATCGACGTGCGGCAGGATGAGGCGCGTCGTCTGGGCCTGTCATCCGGCGCGATTGCGCTGGCCATCAATTCGGCAGTGACCGGGCTGACGGCGACACAGGTGCGCGACAGCATCTATCTGGTCGATGTCGTGCTGCGCGCCAACCATGCCCAGCGCCTGTCGATCGAGGACCTGCGCAACCTCGACATCCGCCTGCCCAATGACCAGACGGTGCCCTTGTCCACCGTGGCCAGCGTCTCCTACATCGAGGACTATCCCCTGATCTGGCGCCGTGACCGGCTGCCGACCCTGACCATACAGGCGCAACTCCGTGACGGGGTGCAGGCGGATACGGCCGTGGCAACGCTGGCCCCGAAAATCGCGGCCTTCAACGCGGGCCTGCCATCGGGCTACCATGTCGCGGTGGGCGGCACGGTGGAGGAAAGCGCCAGATCACAGAAATCCGTCATTGCCGTCGTGCCACTCATGATCCTGGTCATGCTGGGCGTGCTGATGATCCAGTTGCAGGACTTCAGGCGTCTTGCGCTGGTCATCAGTGTTGCCCCCTTCGGCCTGATCGGGGTGGTGGGTGCCCTGTTCCTGACCCAGAACCCGATGGGGTTCATCGCCATGCTGGGGCTGGTGGCGCTGATTGGCATGATCATCCGTAATTCGGTCATTCTGGTGCACCAGATCCAGATCGAGAAGGATCTGGGGCAGTCCGAATGGGATGCGGTGATGAATGCCGCCAGGATACGCTTCCGCCCCATCATGCTGACTGCTGTGGCGGCCATCCTTGGCATGCTGCCCATTGCGTCCAGCGTGTTCTGGGGGCCGATGGCTGATGTCATCATGGGCGGCCTTGCCGTCGCCACGGTGCTGACGCTGATTTTCCTGCCTTCGCTGTACGTGCTGTGGTTCAGGGTAAAGGAAACGCCATCGCCGCAGGTTGAGGGAACCGCCCGATGAAATGCACCCCGATCCTCCTGCTCCCCGTGCTGCTGGCAGGCTGCGCGTGGCTGGCGCCGACCTATCACCGACCGCAGATGCCCATGCCCGATAAATGGGGCACGCAGCAGGCTGCTACCGTACCAGATGGCGGCGAATGGTGGCGCAGCTATGGTGACCCGGTTCTGGATGCGCTGGTGGCGGAAGCGCTGAAGAACAATGACGACCTTGCGCTGGCGGGTGCGAAACTTCAGCAGGCGCGGGCACAGTATAAATATGCCTTCGCCAACCAGTTGCCCTCCATTTCGGTTGCAGGATCAGACGCCTATGGCCGCCTGCACCTGCACGATGACCTGCCTGTCGCGCACAAGATGAGCAATCTTGGCTTCGTCGGCGGCATGCTGAATTATGAAGCGGATTTCTGGGGCAGGAATGCCAGCCTGAGCAAGGCGGCAAAGGCGGGGGTGAAGGCGGCAGGTTATGGTCACGCGGCGGCCCGACTGTCCATCGCCGCAGCTACCGTAAAGCTGTATTTCAGCCTGCGCGCGCTGGATCGGCAACGCGAGATCCTGCAACAGACCATCGAGACCCAGACGGCGCTCCTGGCGCTTGTGCAGCGCCAGCATGAAGTGGGCGCGGTGGACGCGCTGGTGGTGCAGAATGTAACCGAGCAGCGTGACGCCGCACAGGCTGCCCTGCCGGATGTGGAGGACCAGCGTGGCAAGGCGGAAAGCGCGCTGGCCGTCATGCTGGGCCGCTCGCCCCAGCAGATCATCGGGCAGATAATGGAGCGGGGCAGGGACATAGACGCGTTGGCAATCCCCATCCCCACACCGCCGGAAATCCCTTCCACCCTGCTCGAACGCAGGCCGGACATCGCCATGCATGAACAGACGCTGATCGCCAGCAACTTCAATATCGGCTTTGCGCGCGCGGCCTATTTCCCCACCATCTCGCTGGCCAGTCTGGCGGGGGTGAACAACATCGACATCGACAACCTGTATCGCGCCACCACGCGGTCATGGACGCTGGCGGCCTCCATGGCGGCGCCTGTGATGGATTTTGGCCGCACGTCCAGTGGCGTCAAACTGGCAAAAGCCGAGAAGAATGAGCAGGTTCTCCTGTATAAGCAGAGCATCCGCACCGCCTTCAGGGAGGTGCATGACGCCCTGCTGGAACAGAACAATGCCCATGAGCGCGAACAGGGCGATGGCGACAAGGAAACAGCCGCCGAAAAAACCGTTGAACTGACGCGGTTGCGGCTGGAACACGGCTATTCCAGCAGGCTGGATGTGCTTTCCGCACAGGTACTCGCGCAGCAGGCGGAACTGGCGCATACGACAGCACTCCTGTCCAGCCTTGATGCGTCGGTTGACATGTACAGGGCAATAGGGGGTGGATTTGATACCAGGGCCCCGCAGGACAGGAAACAGAAATAACAGCGGATAGGAGCCTGCCCACCAACCTGTAATAGATCAGGCGGCCCGGCTACGGATACGTGGCGGGAAAACCAGCCCCTTCTTTTACTGGCTCCGTCTGTCGCGCGGGCCGGAAGCGGGGGGTGCCAGTATGCCCGTCATGAATGCATGCCAGGCCAGGTCGAGATAATTATCCCGCTCCTCTGCCGTCGTCAGGATACTGCGCCCGAACAGCATCTGCTGGTGGGGACCGCCAAGGCAGAGCGTGGCAAGCATCTGGCTGGTTTCTTCAAGGTCACAGTCCGCCTTCAGAAGGCCCGCCCTGGAGACAGCGGTCAGGAGCTTGCAGGTCAGTTTTTCAAGCGGATCAAAGATATGGGCACCGGCATGGTTCACCAGATCCGGAAAACGCCATCCTTCCGCGATGAAGGTGCGGCTCAGCGAGAGCGTTTCAGGGCTGAGGATCAGGTCAAGCAGCATCCGCATGGTTTTGTACAGCGCCTGTAGCGGATCGCTGGAAACCATTTCATCTGACGGGGAGGCGGCAAGCAGGAAACTGTTTCCCAGTTCGGAAATGACTGTCTTGAAAAGATTTTCCTTAGAAGGGTGCCGCCGATAGATGGTCTGCTTGCCGACCTTGGCCACGGCCGCGATCTGTTCGACCGATGTGGCCGCGTAACCCTGTTCTCCAAACAGTCGGGTGGCGGTTTTCAGGATAAGGGCATCTAGTTCTTCCGACATGCGACTGTCGGGCCGACCTGCAAATTTCCTCCTTCTGTCCTGATCCGCCATTCGACCTCCTGTTTGCGATCCCTTCCGATTATAGGGGACGAACCCCTCTCGCAAGGGCTTTTGACAGGATCGACATCCCGTTCAGAGCAGAAAGAAGGCATCATCCTTTTCGCCTGAATTCCGTGAATAACGGATCCAAACGACGGCCATGGGCGTTGGTTTTCACTAAGCAGGCTGTCGGGTTGGGCTCTGCCGCAGGATCACGCGACTGAAGGCCGCATAAACGCCATCGCCTCCGTCACTCATCACTACGGCAGAGCTCAACCCGACAGCCTGCTAGAGCGTATATATCCCCTTAATAACTCGTAGATCATCCCTGGAGACAAAAGACATATGAGCATCGCATCGGACGTACACAGCCTTCTGGAAAAGATGGGCGTATCGCGCGATAAATATACCGGTGGCACGCTGAGCGTCCGCACGCCCGTTACGGGTGCGGTTCTGGCTGATGTCCCGACCGTTACCCCCGAACAGGTTGAAGCCGCCATCGCGCAGGCCGCGACCGCGTTCGGACAGTGGCGGCAGGTTCCGGCCCCGCGCCGTGGCGAACTGGTCCGCCTGCTGGGTAATGTGCTGCGGGAAAACAAGGAAGAACTGGGCCGCCTCGTGTCCTACGAAGCGGGCAAGGTCATTTCCGAAGGGCTGGGCGAAGTCCAGGAAATGATCGACATCTGCGATTTCGCCGTTGGTCTGTCCCGCCAGCTTTATGGCCTGACGATCCAGTCCGAACGCCCTGAACACCGTCTGGTCGAACAGTGGCACCCCGCTGGCGTGGTCGGCATCATTTCGGCCTTCAATTTCCCGGTGGCCGTGTGGTCGTGGAACGCGGCGCTGGCGCTGGTGTGCGGTGACCCGATCATCTGGAAACCGTCGGAAAAGACCCCGCTGACCGCCCTTGCCACGCAGGCCCTGTTTGAACAGGCGGCCGCCCGCTTTGGTGAAGTGCCTGCTGGCCTGTCGACGCTGCTGATCGGTGATGCGCGGACGGGTGAACTGCTGGTGGAAGACCGTCGCGTGCCGATCATCTCCGCTACCGGTTCCACCCGCATGGGCCGTATCGTGGGTGAGCGCGTGGCGAAGCGTTTCGGCCGTTCGATCCTTGAACTGGGTGGCAATAATGCTTCCATCGTTACGCCATCAGCCGATCTGGACCTGACACTGCGTGCGGTGGCCTTTGGTGCGATGGGAACGGCGGGGCAGCGTTGCACGTCCCTGCGCCGCCTGATCGTGCATGAAAGCGTCTATGACTCGCTGGTCGGTCGCCTGAAGCAGGTTTATGCGAACATCTCTGTCGGTTGCCCGATCGAAGGGAATGCGCTGGTCGGTCCGCTGATCGACAAGGCATCGTTCGAGGCGATGCAGGCCAGCCTGCAGGCTGCGAAGGCGGCGGGCGGCATCGTACACGGTGGGGAGCGGGTGGACGTTCATGGCCCCGAGGCTTTCTACGCCCGTCCAGCCCTGGTGGAAATGTCCGCCCAGACCGGTCCTGTGCTGGAAGAAACCTTTGCCCCGATCCTGTATGTACTGAAATACAGTGAACTGGAGGATGCGATTGCCCTGCAGAATGACGTGGCGCAGGGCCTGTCTTCCTCCATCTTCAGCACCGACCTGCGGGATGTGGAACTGTTCCTGTCGGCGGCAGGGTCGGATTGCGGTATCGCCAATGTCAATATCGGACCGTCCGGCGCTGAAATCGGTGGCGCTTTCGGTGGGGAGAAGGAAACCGGCGGTGGCCGCGAAGCCGGTTCGGACGCATGGCGTGGCTACATGCGCCGTCAGACCAACACCATCAATTATGGCCGTACGCTGCCGCTGGCGCAGGGCGTCAAGTTCGACGTGGGCTGATTGATATCATCCAGCAGGTTCATGGTCCCTAAAGGGGCCATGAACCTGCCGAACTTATAAAGAAGCTTTTGGTGAAGCTCTTTTTAAAAGCTTCAGGTGACGCCGGAACAGATCCGGCGTTCCCCCATCATACGATCCGGTTTGTCATTTCGGTGCCGTTTTCCAGTGCCGTGATGTTCTTCATCAGGATATCGACAACATTGCGTTCATAGAACTGCGTCTCGCCCGCGGTATGTCCTGTCATGACCAGATTGGGCAGCGACCATAGGGGGGAGGAGGACGGCAATGGTTCCTCGGCATAGGTGTCCAGTGCTGCACCCGCAATCCGGTCTGTGGTCAGTGCCTCGATCAGGGCTGCTTCTTCTACAACGCGCCCACGGGCGACGTTGATCAGGCAGGCATCGGGTTTCATCGCGGCAAATGCCCTGCGGTCGATCAGGTGTTCCGTCTGCGCGGTAAGCGGGCAGGTCAGGATAACGTAATCCGCTTCATGCAGCGCATCGTGCAGATCGGTCATGTTCACCTGCGTAACACCGGGTACATCCAGCGGACGTGCGCTGTGCCGTGCGCCGCTGACCTGCATGCCCAGTGCCAGACACAGGCGCGCAATGCGATCCCCGATCGTACCCATGCCAACGATCAGCGCCTTTTTTTCCGAAAGTTCCTGCAGGCGGGGGCGTTCATCCGTGCCGGTCGTGCTCCAGCGCGCGATTTTCTGGTTATCGCGTGCTTCATACAGGCGGCGTGCCAGATTGAGCATCAGGGCAAGCGCATGCTCGGCCACGGCATTGGCGTTCACGCCGCGCGCATTGCACAGCCGGATGCCGCGTTCCTTCAGGCGGTCAAGGTCGAATTGCTCCACCCCGGAACTGATCGACTGGATCAGCCGCAGGCGGGGGGCGATATCCAGCAGTTCGTTATGCCACAACATGGAAACGACCAGTACTTCGGCCTGCGGGATGATCGCCTTCAGGCCATCGAAAGTATCAACCTGTGTGCAGGGGGGGGCGGATGGCCGTTTTTCCAGTTCCGCGCGGATGTCGTAATATACATGGGCCGCGTATATGCGCTGTAATTCATGGTGCGACATGCCGGGAACCTGTCCTTGAAGTGGAATATGTTAAGATAGCGGGAAATGGGCCTGTTCAACCGTGGTACGCAGGCGCAGGCCCAGGTGGGGTGGTTATCCGGCCCCATGCATGCGTGCGACCCGGCAGGCGGCCAGATCCCATGCGGAGCAGCCCACGGATTTGAATACGATGGGGCGACCGGATTCCCTTGCCCGGCCATCTGCTGCCGCCGCAATGGAGCGAACACGGTTCCAGTCCACATTCGCGCGATACAGGTCCCCCGCTTCGGACGGGGCGCCGATCAGGTCATCGACATACAGGTCGCTGTCATTGATGGTCCGTGCGCCAATCTCCGCCATATCGGTACGATAGGCGCCCACGCCGATCACAAGGCAGGACGGATTGGCAGGTTCATCGTAAATGACGGACACGCTGCTGGTAACCGTGATGACGACATCGAAGGGGGCTTCATCCGTGCCTTCGGGACGCAGGGTCAGCATCGGTGTCGCATGCTCCGCGCAGAACGCGGCCGCACGGTCATGTGACCGCCCGCGGATGGCCACGGTAATGCCCGGATACAGCGCAGATAGCGCCTGAACATGGGCCACGGCCTGCGTGCCGGTGCCGATAATCAGCACGCGCCCGATCTTGTGGTGGGCCAGCAGGCGGATGCCCAGCATGCTCATGGCCGATGTGCGGCGCATGGTCACGGTCGGACCATCGAGTGAAAACAGGAAGCGTCCGCTACGTGCTTCCGCGCAGACGACCTGCCCCTGAATTGTAGGCAGATGCAGCGCCGGATTGTGACCGAAGATGGTCAGCAGTTTTGTCACCATAAGGTCACTGCCGACCGACGGCATGGTCAGCAGGACACCCGTACCATCCGTGGCCGGTACGGTCATGCGTTCGGGGCATACGATCTGCCCGGACACCGTTTCCCCAACCGCGGTAGCAAGCGCGTCAACCAGCGGAGAAAAGGGCAGGAAATCACAGGTTTCCTGTGCTGAATACTGTTTCATCTGATCTGGCGGTCCGATTGGAATGTTAGGGAATGCAGGGGCTGAAAACCGTATCCCTGTCTGCGGAAATCCATGTGGTTTGCGGATCGTAACATATAAGCCGCACCTGAAAAGCCGTAACAGGCGGTTAGGGCTGGCGTCAGGCGCGCAGGGATGTTTCGCCCGGTGGGGGGCGGGTATCAGTCACGAATTTTGACCTCCAGCAGCTTGCGGTAGCGGTTCAGGCTGCCTTCAAGGTGACGGCGCATGAGTTTCTGCGCCTGTTCGGCGTTTCCGCGCGAAATGGCTTCCAGTATGGCCTGATGTTCTTTTTTGGTATTGTCCAGATAGGCGGGGAGCGAACGCGATATCTTGGCGTATTTCAGGAACAGATCGCGCGAAATATCGGAAACCAGATGCCCCAGGAACGCCGGAAAACGCGGATTGCCCGCAGCCCGCGCAATGGCCAGATGGAAATCCAGATCGGCCCTGACTTCCATTTCCGGGTCGCGCGTATCCACGGCCACGAACTGCGCATGCATCTGGTACAGATGCGCAAGACTCTGTGCGGTCTTGCGCTGGGCTGCAAGGAATGCCGCCTGTGTTTCCACCCCGATGCGCAGTTCCAGTATTTCCAGCGCCGCCCGCACATCGTCAATCGGCGTGGCGAGGAAATGGGGTACCCACCTGTCTTCCGTCGTAACGAACGTGCCCGCACCCTGTCGCGTCACGATACGTCCGCCCAGCTTCAGGGATGCAATGGCTTCCCTTATGACTGTGCGACTGACATCGAATTCCGTGCACAGCACGGCGGTTGATGGCAGTTTTTCGCCCGGCATGTAGGTTTTGGCCTGAATACGGCGCAGAAGTTCATCTGCAACGTTTTCAGACAGATTTCCACTGGCATTAATGGCGCGGTACTCCCTTCATCGGTTTCATTTTACACCGGGGCGCGTAACCTGATCCGACTGGTGCATGGTCCGTATTATCCGGTTCCGTGGCTTTAGGCGGTCGTGCCGTCCGGGTCAAAGCGGACCATGGTTCCGCCCCCACTGGCCTGATCGGTGGGCAGGACTTCCATGCGCGTGACATCGACATGCAGCGGCATGTCAATGACGGTGCGGACAAGGCCCGCTACATCTTCGGGCTGGACGGGACGGTAGCCCTCATACAGTGCTGCGCGCGCCCTGTCCGGTCCCAGCGTATCCCGATACAGCGCCGTCTCGACCCGACCGGGCACGATTTCCGTCACCCGCACGCCCGTTCCCAGCAGGTCGCAGCGCAGGGCGTCGCAGAACAGGCGGATACCCGCCTTGGACGCCCCATAGACACATGACCCCGGATAGGGGGAGTGTCCCGCAATGGACCCCACAAACAGCACATGCCCCCGCCGCCGCGCGATCATGGGCGGCAGAAGCTGGTGTGTCAGGCGTAGCGGGGCCTTCAGATTGATGTCGATCATCGCGTCGATCTGGCTGATATCCGTATCCGCAAAGGGGCCGCTGGTTGACAGGATACCGGCATTGTTGATCACGATATCAATTTCATGGCTGGCGACGGCGGCGCAGATGGCGTCCGTATCGCATATATCGGCCTGAACCGTTATTGCCCCGTATTCGCGCGCCAGCGCCGCCAGGGCGTCCGGATTGCGCCCGGTTGCGATGACGTTCAGTCCCGCCGTGCGCAGCGCGGCGACGATGGCCCGGCCGATGCCGCTGGTCGCACCCGTTACCAGTGCGGTGCGCAGCGGGTGTGATACGGTGTCACGCATAGATGTAGCCCCCGCTTACGATAACCGTCTCGCCCGTGGCGTATGTGTTGCGCGGTCCGCCCATCATGACGATCCATTCGGCCATTTCCTCGGGTTCGGCGGCGCGGTCCAGCGGACTGGCCCTGGCCAGTTCAGGCAGGAAGCCCAGTTCCTTCGCCCGGTCGGTGGCGAAACCGGCCGGGGCGACGCCATTGACCAGTATGCCCCACTGCGCACATTCCTGACCGAAGGATCGGGTCAGGCTGACGACCGCCGCCTTTGTCGCCGCGTAATGCGCGTTCTGCGGATGGGCCTTGAAGGCATCGACGGAGGATATGTTCACGATCCTGCCCGTAACGGCGCCGGGCTGTGCGAATTCGCGCATGTGCCGCACGGCGGCGACCATCATGTGATAGGTGCCCTTGATGTTGATCGCGTTTTCAAGGTCCCATTCCTCATCCGTGATGTCGAGGATGGGGCGGCGCGGATAGATCGCGGCGCTGTTGACCAGCGTATCAATGCGGCCCATTTCGCCAGCCAGCGTGGCGAAGGCGGCGTGGGCGCTGCTCTGGCGCGCAATATCGCCGGTCGCGACATGCACCGATACACCGGGGGCGGACAGTTCGGCGCGCGCGGCTTCCAGCCGTTCGGCGTTGATGTCCACCAGTCCGATACGGGTTGCGCCATCACGGATCATGAGGCGTGCTGTAGCCAGACCAAGGCCCGAAGCCCCGCCGACGATAATGGCTGTAAGATTTTTCATGACGGATCGTCCCGCTTAATGAACAGAGGGTGAAGTGAAGGCAAAGGTTTCGGCATGTTCGTGCGATGCGGGCCTGCGGCCGCTGCTGACCCCCCATGCATAGATGCCCCACAGAAACAGCAGGAAGGCCACCAGAAGGGGGATGTTGCGCAGCGTTTCCATGGACAGGTCACGATCAAGCCATGAAAAGCCGATCATGCCGATGTAATAGGCAAATATCCAAAGGGAGCGCCCGTGGTCGCCCGCCATCGTCCGCCGCCCCGCCTGCGTGGCCAGCACATACACGATGCCAATCACGATCTGGGCGGAAAGCAGCCAGGCCACCGTGGTCCATCCAGCCCACAGGATGATGAAGGATGACAGCACGAAGGTCAGTGGACCAAGCACGGCAAGGTAGCGCAGGCGGAACGGGCGCCGCAGTTCGGGAATGGTCTGGCGGAAGGACGCCAGGATGACCGGCGCGAAGGCGTAGCTCATGACAATGGTGGTGGATACGATGCCGACAAGGCTGCTCCACGAAGGAAAGGGTAGCGTCCAGAATACGCACAGCCCGAATGAAAGGCGCAGCGCCACCTTCTGGCAGGTCGTATCGCGCTTCAGCCCCGTTTCAAGCAGCCATGCCTGCATGACCCGGCATGTGGAACTGAGATAGACATTCGCCGTCCCCATGGGGGAAAGGCACGCATCGAACAGTACCAGACGCGCCAGCCATATTGCCCCGGCCAGTATCGTAATGTCGTGAAAGGGCAGGGGGAACTGCTCGCGGACCCCATGCCAGCCATCCTGCAGCAATGTGTGCGGCAGGTTCCCCATGAAGATGGCCTGAAGGGCGATATAGACCAGCGTGACGAAACCCACCGACAGGCACAGTGCCGCGGGCACGTTTTTCTGCGGATTACGCACTTCCCCCGCCGCCGACACGATGGATGTCAGCCCCAGAAAGGAAAACATGATGCCACCGGTGGAAAGGGCTGCCATGATGCCGTCCGCCATATGTCCGTTTGCAAGCGGCACATGAAACGGTGCGAGTGAAAAACTGCGTGACAGCACGATTATGACAAGTGCGGGCACCAGAAACTTCAGAACTGTAACAATATTGTTAACCCATGCGAAGGACTTCGCATTGGATGTATTGAGCCAGTAAATCGCGCACAGCACCAAAAACTGTACAAGCCACCCCACTGCGGACGGCCCTCCGCCCGGCGCCCCCAGAAAGGGGAACCATGTGCAGGCATACTGTCGCGCCGCGACCAGTTCGATCGAAACGATGCTGGAAAACGCGACGATGGTGACAGTCCCCACCATAAAGCCCAGAAAGCTGCCATGCGACAGGTAGGGATAGCGCGCGACCCCGCCGGTAAGTGGAAGGGCGGCGGCCAGTTCGCTGTAGATCAGCCCCAGCAGCAGGGCGATGATACCGCCGCACAGCCATCCGATCATCGCCCCCGGCCCGGCCATGGTGGCGACGGGAGAAGCCGCGAACAGCCAGCCGGAACCGAATGTTGCCCCGCAACCGATCAGGATCAGGTCGAACAGGGAAAGCGTGCGCCCGGATATGTGTGTCGCGTTGCTGTCTGGTGAACTCAACTGCGTAACCTCACTGCTGCCTGCGTGGCGGGCGGTGGCGCCGGCCGGGTGGAATGATCCATACCCGGAACATTACGATATGACATTGACATTTGTATTACAAGTTCCCTAAACCTGTCATGTCACTTTATGGCGCACGGGTGCGCAGTCACCGTGGCTTTCAAAAAAAGGATTGGCGTGGAATGGGCGGAGCCAGAACCTGTCAGGTCGGTGTCGATATCGGCGGTACCTTTACCGATATCGCCCTTGAGGTGGACGGGCGGTTGGAATCAACCAAGGTCCTGACGGATTACGAAGCACCGGAACGCGCCATCCTGAAGGGATTGCGCGAGGTCTGTGCCACGGCGGGTATTGGCCTGTCGGATATCGGCGTTGTCATTCATGGTACCACGCTGGCCACCAACGCGCTGATCGAACGGCGTGGCGCGCGCACGGCGTTCATCACGACCGAAGGCTTCCGCGATGTGCTGGAAATGCGGACCGAAAACCGCTTTGAACAGTATGACCTCAATATCGTCCTGCCGCCGCCGCTGATCGAACGCGCGGACAGGTTCGTGGTGCGTGAACGTCTTGACGCAGGCGGTAACGTGCTGCTGCCGCTGGACGAGGCGCAGCTTGCGGACGTGGTCGATGCCATCGCGGCGGGCGGGTATGAAAGTGTCGCCATCGGTTTCCTGCATGCCTACGCAAACGGGGCGCATGAACGCCGGGTGCGTGAAGCGCTGCTGGAGCGCATGCCCGCGCTGTCGGTTTCCATTTCATCCGAAGTCTCGCCCCAGTTCCGGGAATTCGAGCGGTTCAACACCGTCTGCGCCAATGCGTATGTCAAACCGGCCATCAAATCCTATCTGGATCGTCTGGTGGCGTCGCTGAAGGTGCTGGGGATCGGGTGCCCGGTTTACATGATCCACTCGGGCGGGGGCATCATCTCGGTCGATCACGCGGCGGAATTCCCGGTGCGTCTGGTCGAATCCGGTCCGGCCGGTGGCGTCATCTTCGCGGAATATGTGGCCCGGCGGCATGGGCGCGACCGGGTGGTTTCCTTCGATATGGGGGGGACGACGGCGAAAATCTGTCTTGTGGAGGATTTCGCCCCCCGCACGGCCAAGACGTTCGAGGTCGCGCGGACCTGGCGCTTCCGCAAGGGCAGCGGCATGCCGATTTCCATTCCCGTGGTGGAAATGGTGGAAATCGGGGCCGGGGGCGGGTCCATCGCCAGCGTCGACAACATGCGCCAGATCCGGGTGGGGCCGCGCAGTGCCGCATCCGAACCCGGTCCCGCCTGCTATGGGCGCGGCGGGGTGGAGCCGACCGTAACCGATGCCAACCTGCTGCTGGGCAAGCTGGACCCGGACAATTTCGCCGGCGGGTCGCTGACCCTGTCACGCGAAGGGGCGATCAGCGCCGTGGATGCAAGGATCGCCAGCCTGCTCGCACTGGACACGCAGGCCAGCGCCTATGGCATCTGCGAGGTCGTGGACGAAAACATGTCCAACGCCGCCCGCGTGCATGCCGTGGAAAATGGCAAGGACATTTCCGGCTTCACCATGATTACCTTTGGCGGCGGTGGCCCGCTGCATGCGGCGCGGCTGTGCGAAAAGCTGGGCATTTCCTCTTTCATCGTGCCGCCCGGTGCGGGGGTGGGATCGGCCATCGGCTTTCTGCGCGCGCCGTTCGGTTACGAATCCGTGCGCAGCGCTGTGGTGGCGCTTGCGGATTACGACACGCAGCGCGTTGCCGCCCTGCTGGACGCCATGCGCACGGAAGCTACGGGTTTCCTCAACGCCATTGATCCCGCCATCGTGCCGGTCATCGAATGCACCGCGTTCATGCGGTATGAAGGGCAGGGGTGGGATATTCCCGTCCGCCTTCCATTGGAAACATTCAGCACCGGCCGTACGCAGGAGATACTGGCTGCGTTCGGGAGCGAATACCGTCGCTACTTCGGCCAGACGATTGATGGCGCGCGCAGCGAGATCATAAGCTGGGCGCTGCGTGTCAGCTCACCCCCCGTCCGTGTCGATGTCGCCCGGGCGGTCAGCCACACGCAGCCCGTGCAGCCAACAGCGCATCGCCCCCTGTTCGATGCCGCCAGCCGGGGCTTTGTCGATGCGGGCATCATCGACCGCCGCACCCTTTCGGTCGGGGATGTGGTGCGGGGCCCCGCCATTATTGTCGAACCCGAAACCACGACCATCCTGACAACCTGTTTCACGGCAACGGTGCAGAGCGACGGCTGTCTGCTCGCCACCCGCCATTGAGGAGCGATACATGAGCGACGCTCTCGCAGATATCCACATGCAGGTCATGTGGAACCGCCTGATCTCGGTTGTGGAGGAACAGGCACAGACCCTCATCCGCACGGCGTTTTCCACCAGTGTCCGTGAAGCGGGCGACCTGTCCGCCGGTGCGTTCGATCTGGAAGGCCGCATGCTGGTGCAGGCCGTGACCGGCACGCCGGGGCATGTCAACGCCATGGCGGAATCGGTCGGGCATTTCATTACCGATATCGGGCGCGAAAACATCCGCGAAGGGGATGTCTACATCACCAATGACCCGTGGAAGGGCACCGGCCACCTGCATGACATCACCATCGTCACCCCGTCCTTCCATGGCGGGCGTCTGGTGGGGTATTTCGCATCTACCGCCCATGTGGTGGACGTAGGCGGCCGTGGCTTTGGCCCCGATGCGAACGAGGTGTATGAAGAAGGGCTCTTCATCCCCATCATGAAGCTGTTCGATGCGGGCCGGGTCAACGATACCCTGGTGCTGATGATCCGCAACAACGTGCGCGAGGCGGATAAGGTGGTGGGCGATATTTTCGCCCTGACCGCCTGTAACGCGGCAGGCCACCAGCGGCTGGTGGACATGATGCGGGAATTCGCGCTGGATGATCTGGAGCGTCTGGGTGGTTTCATTCTCAGTCATAGCGAGCGCGCGACGCGTGAAAGTCTGGCCAGCCTGCCGCACGGCACATGGACCAACAGCCTGCTGCTGGATGGATATGATGAACCGGTGGCCCTGCACGCGGCCCTGACCATCGGGCCGGAGGGTGTGCATGTCGATTTTTCCGGGACATCCGGCCCAAGCCGCTTTGGCATCAATGTGCCTCTGGTTTACGCCAAGGCTTATGCCTGTTACGGCATAAAATGTATCGTAGCCCCGGAAATCCCCAATAATTCTGCCTCCCTCGCGCCATTTTCCGTCTCGGCGCCGGATCACTGCATCCTCAATGCGCAGCGTCCCGCCCCGGTATCGGTGCGGCATGTGCTGGGGCATTTCGTGCCTGATCTGGTGCTGGGGGCGCTGCATAAGGCCCTGCCTGACCGTGTTCCGGCGGAAGGGGCGGGTTCGCTTTGGAACCTGCATATGAGCCTGCGCCCGCTGCCCGGCATGGAAGGAACGGGCAGCGGGGCGGAAATCCTCATGTTCAACAGTGGCGGCACGGGTGCGCGGCCCACGCTGGACGGGCTGAGCGCTACGGCGTTTCCCAGCGGCGTTCACACCATGCCGGTCGAGGCGACCGAAAGTGTCGGCCCGGTCATCGTCTGGCGCAAGGAACTGCGCGAAGGCTCCGGCGGCGCGGGTGAGTTCCGTGGCGGCCTTGGCCAGTCCATGGAAATCGAGGCGGCGGAAGGCTACTCCCTGCGGTTTTCGGCCATGTTCGACCGTATCAGCCACCCGGCGCGCGGTCTGGCTGGCGGGCAGGACGGCGCACCGGGGGCTGTCACGCTCGATGATGGCACTGTCATGCGCGGCAAGGGTCAGCAGCAGGTGCCACCGGGGCGCAGGCTCCGGCTCGATCTGCCCGGCGGCGGTGGTTATGGTGACCCCGCGAACCGTGCCCCCGCCGCGGTCGAACGTGACCGTCACAACGGTTATCTGGGGGCGACCCCTTCGGGCAATGTTTAACGATGGGGGCATAGGGCACGACCATGCGTTTTGAAAATCGACGGGCATCGTCGATCCAGCTTTCGGCCTCCATGGTGGTTTCCATGGCCGCGCGTGCGTTGCGGGCGCAGGGGCGGCAGATTGTTGACCTCTCGCTGGGGGAACCGGATTTCAATACCCCGGATAATGTGATCGAAGCCGCAATCCGCGCAATGCGCGACGGGGTCACGCATTATACCGGCCCCAGCGGCCTGCCGCAGTTGCGTGAGGCCATCGTGGCCAAACTGGCGCGTGAAAACGGGCTGGATTACACGCCCGAACAGATCTCCATCGGCGTGGGTGCCAAGCAGATCCTGTTCAACCTGTTCATGGGAGTGCTGGAAAGCGGGGACGAGGTCATCATTCCTGCACCCTTCTGGGTATCCTATCGGGACATGGTGGAATTCAACGGCGGCAGGGCGGTCGTGCTGCCCTGCGGGCTGGAAAGCGGGTTCAGACTGACACCCTCGCAACTGGCGGCGGCGATCACGCCCGCCACGCGCTGGGTCATGCTCAATACCCCGTCCAACCCGTCCGGGGCGGTCTATGGTCGCGCGGAACTGCAGGCGCTGGGGCAGGTGCTGGCGGCACATCCCCAAATCGGCATCATATCGGATGAGATATATGAGCATATCCTGTTCGGGGATACGCCATTTGTCTCCTTCGCTGCTGCCTGCCCGGAACTGAAGGACCGGACCATCCTGATCAATGGCGTATCCAAGGCCTACGCCATGACCGGCTGGCGGCTGGGCTATGCCGCCGCCCCGCCTGGTTTTGCCCGCATGCTCAACAAGATGGAATCACAGGTTTCGACCTGTCCGTCCTCCATCTCGCAGGTGGCGGCGGCTGAAGCGATGAATGGTCCGCAGGACTTCCTGCACATGGCAGGGGCCGCCTATACGCGCCGTCTTGCCATCGTGATGGAAGGACTGGCGGGGATCGAGGGGCTGAAGGTCTGCAAGCCTGCGGGGGCTTTCTATGTCTTTCCCGAATGTTCGGCCTTCATCGGGCGCAGGACGCCCGATGGCCGCCGGATCGAAAACGATGTCATGCTGGCGGAATACCTGCTGCATGAAGGTGGGGTTGCGACCGTGCCGGGTGCCGCGTTCGGGCTTGAACCCTATATCCGCCTGTCCTTCGCCACGTCGGAAGAACAGTTGCGGATCGCCATGGCAGCCATGACGCGAACCCTTGGTTTGCTGGAACAGGAATAAGCGCATCATGTCCAAATATAATCGTGTCCTCATTACCGGGGCCGCAGGCGCCCTTGGGCGGCAGCTTCGCGTATCGGGCCTGAAACTGGCCCCCCAGATCCGGCTGACGGACCGTTTTCCCTCTGCCGATCTGGCGGCGCATGAGGAAGACCGCGTGGCTGAACTGGCCGATTTTGGCGCGGTGCTGGATGCCGTACGCGGCTGTGACGCGATCGTACATCTGGGTGGGCAGGCGGTTGAGGGGACATGGGATTCCGTGCTCAATTCCTCCATCGTCGGGACCTATAACGTGTATGAAGCCGCCCGGCAGTGCGGCGTAAAGCGTATCGTCTATGCCAGTTCGATCCATGCGGTCGGGTATTACGAACGCACCCAGACAATCGACGCCAGCGCACCGACACGGCCCGACAGCCTGTATGGTGTATCAAAGGCATATGCCGAAAACCTGTCGCGCTATTATTTCGATAAATTCGGGATCGAGACGGTATGCCTGCGTATCGGGTCGTGCTTTCCCGAACCGACCGACCGGCGGCACCTGATTACGTGGCTGTCGTACCGGGATTTCCGCCATCTGGTGGAAGTCTGCCTTGACGCGCCGCGTGTGGGACACATGATTTCCTTTGCCACATCGGCAAACAGCCAGTCGTTCTGGGATAACCGGCTGGCATCCGTTCTGGGTTACGCCCCGCAGGACAATGCCGATACGTACCGCGATGCCGTTTTTGCCCGCACGGAACAGGGCGATCCCGATGATCCGGCAGTCCGCTTTCAGGGCGGCAGTTTCTGCGCGGCCGGTCATTTTGAAGATCCGGCATAAGGGGCATGGCCATGTCCGATCTCCGGTCTTCCTATGATGTCGTTATTGTCGGCGGCGGCGTAGTCGGAAGTGCTACGGCCTATTTTCTGGCCAGTAATCCCGACTTTACCGGCTCCGTCCTTGTTGTGGAAAAGGACTGGACGTATGCGCGCGCGGCAACGTCCCTGTCATCCAGTTCGATCCGCCATCAGTTTTCTAATCCGCTGAATGTGCGCATGTCCATGTTCGGGACGGAATTTATCCGCCAGTTTCCCGAACTGACCGCCGTTGATGGTAAGGGCGATGATCTGGCGCTGCATGAAAATGGCTACCTGTTTCTGGCGAATGACCAGCGCGGCAGCGATATCCTGTCGCGTAACCGTGCCACACAGGCTGCATGTGGCGCGCAGGGCGTGCTGCTGACGCCGCGGGAAGCGGCAGCACGTTTCCCATGGCTCAATACCGATGACCTGACCCTTGCCAGCCTTGGTCTGGCGGGGGAGGGATGGTTCGACAATACCGGCTTCCTGTACGGCCTGCGTGCAAAGGCCCGTGCGCTGGGTGTCACCTATATTGAAGACGAAGTGACAGGCGTGACGGGGCAGGGCGGCAGGGTTGCGTCCGTCACCCTGAAAAGTGGCGCGCAGGTGGGCTGTGGCACGCTGGTCAACGCCGCCGGCACGCGCGGCAGGCGCATTGCGGAAATGGCGGGGCTGTACCTGCCGGTCGAACCCCGCCGCCGCAGCCTGTTTGTGGTGGACTGTCGTACCCCGCTACCGGGCAGGGTTCCCCTTACGATTGATCCCACGGGTGTCTTTTTCCGCCCGGAGGGGCGCTATTACCTGATGGGTACCGTGCCGGACCCTGATCCGGCGGTGGACCCGGATGATTTTGCCGTGGCGCACGATGAGTTCGAGGAGCAGATCTGGCCCGTTCTGGCTGAACGCATTCCCGCGTTCGAGGCTCTGAAAGTCGTGAACTCATGGGCCGGGCATTACGATTACTGCACGCTGGACCATAACGTTATTGTCGGTCCGCATCCGGAAGTTTCCAATTTCCTGTTTGCCAACGGCTTCAGCGGTCATGGGCTGCAACAGTCCCCGGCGATAGGCCGCGGCCTGTCCGAATGGATCACCTATGGCGGGTTCCGTTCCCTTGACCTGTCTCCGCTGGGTTATGCGCGTGTGGTAAGCAATACGCCGTTCCTTGAGGAAGCCATTATCTGAATACCGTGCGGGGCAGTCGTGACCGGCTGCCCCCCGGATATGCTGGCAAACCGTTATGTACCGGCAATCTGTTCCAGCAGCCATTTATGGAACATGCCCAGTGGCGCCGACATCGCGCGCGACAGGGGGCGGACGAAATAATACGCATCTTCCGTCGGGATGGCATTGGCGACCAGTTCGATCAGCGTGCCATTTTCAAGTTCGTCCTCAATAAGAAAACGCGGAATAAGCGCGCATCCCGCCCCGGCGGAGGCTGCGCTGACGATAAAGCTGAACTGGTCGAATAACGGGCCATGCAGGGTCGTTGCATCGACTTCCTGTGCGATGAACCAGCGTTCCCACGCATCGGGACGCGATACAAGGTGAAGCAGCGGCGCATTAAGCAGATCCTGCGCTTTTCTGAAATTGAGCTGCGCCAGCAATCTGGGGCTGCATACTGGCACGACCTGTTCGCGCATCAGGAAGGACAGGTCCGCCCCCGGCCACTCCGATGGCCCGAAATGGATGGCCGCATCCAGCGTGTCGCCCGCGAATTCAAAGGGTGACAGGCGCGTATACAGATTGACCGTGATACTGGGATGCCGCGTCATGAAATGACCCAGCCGGGGCGTAAGCCACTGGGTGCCGAAGGTGGGCAGCACCCCCAGATTGATGGTGCCCCCGGTCGGATTGGCGCGGAAGGCGAGTGTCGCGGTGGAAATATGCCGCAGCGCATCGCGGATTTCGCGCGCATAGACTTCCCCCGCCTGCGTCAGTCGTACCATCTGCCGGTCACGGATGAACAGTTCCGCGCCCAGATGGTTCTCCAGTGCGCGGATATGTCGGCTGACCGCGCTCTGGGTCAGGTTGAGTTCATCCGCTGCGGCGGTGAAGCTCTCATGCCGTGCGGCGGCCTCAAAGGAATAAAGCAGGGATGTGGAAGGAAGAAAACGCCGCGCAATGGCCATGGAGTCAGTTTCCGCTGGGCTGAAGGATGATCCCTGCAAGTTCCCTGTCCGGTGGCAGGGGCTTACCGGATGCCGGGACCGCCGACAGGGAACATCATCGACCCCTTCCCGAAGGGCAACCATTTTATGGATCTGTCGCACGCCGCCTGACGGCCTGACATGCTTGAAATTATGGTGCCGTTACTTCACCTGTCAGGGCAGAAGCCGGATATGGACATCCATATTACAGCGCAGCAGGGTGCTGTTTCAGACACTTGAAGCAACTTTCCAAAGGGTGGAAAAACTTTCCTGTTTGCGCCATCGCGTGGGGGCAGAAACTTCTTAACCATCCTGTGCGTTACCACACGATGGCCCCCAGGGTGCAGGGTCGCCATCTGCCATATGGATTGTTTTTGTACGAATATGACGTTCGTATACTTATAAACTTAGCTGATATAATAGGCGATGTTTCGTTATTACGGAATGATAACAACATGTGTCGCTTTTACAACATGATGCCCTGCATGCGTACGGACCCATAAACATTTCGGTTGGCGACCAAACAAAAACTGTTAAACAGTTTTTTAGATAAGGCGACACGTGGGGACGACCATGAAGAAAATGGGCATGAGACGGGCATTACTGCGGTCCGGTGTTGGGTTTGCAGCCGCCCTGACGGTGGGTCTGGTGTTCGATTTACCCACCGCCCATGCCCAGGTTTCGGTATTCAAAAGTATGGAAAAAAGTGATTCCGACATGGCCCGCTGGCTGTCTGGAATTACGCTGACCGGCCAGATCGAAGGGGGCATCATGGCGAACCCCGCGCGTCCCCAGCCGGGTTACAACTTTGGTGACTTCTTTGCCGATCACGCCAATCAGGTGCAGCTCAACCAGGCGGAATTCACGCTTCAGAAAGCCATCGACCCGTCAAAGGGCGGCTACCAGATCGGCTTCACGCTGGAAGGCATGTATGGCTCGGACGCGCGGTACTATCAGCTTCTGGGCGTCAGCGCGCATGAATGGAACGCCCGCTACCAGTTGATCCCCGCGCAGGCCCATGCCGATGTCCACCTGCCATGGGCAACCAAGGGCGGACTGGACATGCATGCCGGTATCCTTCAGGCCCCGATGGGGGTGGAAACACTCGATCCCACAACGCGCCCGTTCTATACCATTGCCTATACATCGGAATATTCCGTGCCGTTCCAGCATATCGGCGCCATGTTCAACTGGCATGTAACCGATATGGTGGATGTGACGTTCGGTATCGATACCGGCAACCAGACATCCTTTGGCCGGTCCGACAATAATAACGCGCCGGCGGGCTATTTCGGCTTCAACCTGAACGGGCTTGCGCATGGCAAGCTCAACATCATCGAACTGAGCCGGGTCGGGCCGGAAAACTCCCGTTATTCATCCGCAGGCGGGCGCTATGAAGCCGATCATGCCGAACGGTTCTGGAATGACATCAATGCGACCTACGCTGTCAATGACCGCCTGACCCTGACGGGGGAGTTCAACTATATCCACGATGAAGGGCTGAACGGCATCCGCAGCAATGGCGATTTCAAGGCCGCCGATGCCGAAAGCTTCGTCAGCTTCCTGAGCTATAGGATCAACAAGGTGCTGACTTTCAATTACCGTGGTGAAATCTACCGCGACAACAACAATCTGATGGTGTCCACCTTCATCGGCAACAACGCTTATATGGACGGGATTTCCGGTCGTTCCAGCCCCGGCGATGCGCTGATGCCCGGTCCCACCGGCCATGGCACGACCTATGGCGAAATGACACTGGGCGTGACCTACAAGCCGGATCTGGGCCACCATGTGCGTGTGTTCATGCTGCGGCCTGAAATCCGCTTTGACCGCTCGCTCAACGACACCACGCCCTTTAATGGCGGGCGTAATAACGGCATGTTCACCTTCGGTGGCGATGCGGTAATCGGTTTCTGAGTTCCGAAGACCGGGAAGGTCATATGCGCCTTCGGTTCACCTGCTGCCGCACGACCGCCTTTTGAGTGGGTGCGCTGCTGAAATTCATATATTTGCGTGTGGTCGTGTGGGGGATGTGTTCCCGCAGGGGGGCATATTCCGGGCGCAATGTCTTGTGCCGGGCGATCCGTCCGGTCTTCATGTGTGTATGCGTCGTGATTCCCCCATGTCTCTGCGGCACGTGCTGTTGCCACCGAATTTGAATTCGCCGCTTAAAAGCCGTTTTCAGGATACCGCGCGCAAGCCGCAACCGATGCGCGTCGTATAATGAGCGAAACCTTACTTGCCGGATAAAGGCCCGCACGCTGACTGAAGCATGCGCGTATGAACCGCATACTGATTTGCAGGACTGCGTGTTCCGGTTTGGTTTTTTTTTATAAATCTGCGGATTATCTCTACCGTGGTTATGAAACCCGGTGCGGATGTACCAGCAAATCTTTTCCATCATTCGATTATGGGCCGGGCGCCGCCTGTCCGGATCGCTGCCGTGAATCCAGTTGGCCCGGACAGGGAATGATGTCCGCTGGCCGGGATGTCTGTGCGATTTTGGAAAACCAGCTATTGCATATACTTGCGATTTCGTAATGATACGAATCAGGTTCAAAACCATCTGGTTCCATCCGACAGGAAGCACCGGATGGCTGCGTGGGTGCTTTTCATCATACGGCTGGAGCGCGCCGGGGCGCTTCCGCGATTATGGAGGACGAATTGGCCTTATATGTAGCCGTCCCGCCATCATGCCGATCTCTTTCTGCCGGTTCTCGCCCGAACGGACACGGGGCAGGGTGGGGGAAGGATACGGCCACTGCCCATTTTCCTGCATCGGGGATGATACGGATGCCACCTGTTGGGTACAACGGATGGCAGCGGCCATGATGGCGGGACGGCCTGTGCGCATCGTCGTCATCGGGGCAGGTATCGTGGGGCGTGTCTGCGCGCTGCGCCTGCGTCAGACCGGGGCGGATGTCACGTTGCTGGATTCAGGGGAACATACGCCCGCATCATGGGGCAACGCGGGTCATATCGCAGCAGAATACGTCACGCCCTTTGCGGATGCGCGCATCCTGCCCGGCGTGCCGCGCACGCTGTTCCCGCGTGGTCCGATTGTGCTGGACTGGCGTCATCCCGTCATGCTGGGAACATGGTTCGCCCGTTACCTGTATGCGTGCCGACCCAGCCAGTTCCGTGCCGCATCGGTCGTTCTGCGCGATCTTATGGCCCGCGCCCTACCGGAATGGCAGGATCTGGCAGCGGAACTGGGGCGGTCTGACCTGCTGGATACCACCGGCACATACAAGCTGTGGGAACGAGCCGGTCCGGGCATGGCGACCTGCCTGCGCGGCGATTACGGCAGCGTGGTGACACAGGCCGTGCCGGATGCCGAACGTGCCCGCTTTGCCAGCCAGCTAAGCGTGCCGGTTGCCGGTGCGGTGCATTTTCAGGGCACGGCACAGATGCGCGACCTGCGACAGGTGCTGGACACGGTGATGGCAGGCTTCGTACGCGCAGGCGGACAGGTCATGCGTGGCCGCGCCCGGTCCATCGCCCATCAGGGCGGCCGTCCCACGGTCTGGACCGATGACGGCCCGCTGGAAGCCGATCAGGTGCTGGTGGCCTGTGGCATCGGTTCCACCGCCGTGCTGCGCAGGCAGAAACTGCGTGTCCCGCTCATGGCGGAACGCGGCTATCATCTGGAATGGGATCATGGCGGACGGTGGACCCTGCCCAATATCGTATTTGAAAATCGCAATGTTGTCGTAACCCGCTTTGGCGCAAGGCTGCGCGCCACATCCATTGCCGAATTCACCCGCGCGGATGCGCCGCTTCAGCCGCGCCGCTGGGAATGGCTGGAACGCCATGTGTGCGAACTGGGGCTGCCCGTGGCATCGCCCTTCAGCCGCTGGGCGGGATCGCGGCCATCGCTGCCCGATTACATGCCCGCGCTGGGGCCGGTGCCCGATGCGCCGGGCGTTTTCGCGGCCTACGGACACCAGCATCTGGGCCTGACGCTTGCGGCTGTAACGGCGCGCATCCTGACAGCGCAGATGGTTACACCGGCGCAGGCGGGTGAGGTGTCCCCCGCCGCCCTGCGTCCCGGTCGTTTTGGCGGTTGAGCGCAACTGTCTGTATTCCATTCCCCGCAACGGAGAACACGGCTTGACCCCTGACCCCCATTGCCCGGCTGTCCAACCTGATGACCGCGTGCGACTGGATGCCATGCCGCTGCGCCGGTTCCATTTCCTCACCCTGTTTGCGACATCGGGGGGACAGTTCTGTGATGGCTATGTGCTGGGAACGATCGGCGCGGCCCTGCCGGGCGTGGAACACGCCATGCGCTGTAGCGATGTGTGGATCGGCGCGATCGGCAGCGCGTCGCTTGCCGGGCTGTTCCTTGGCTGCCTTCTGGTCGGTCCGCTGACCGACAGGCTGGGGCGGCGCAGGCTGCTGCGGGTCAACATGCCGCTATTCCTGATCCTGTCCATCGTGCAGGCGCTGACGACATCGCCGCTGCAACTGGTTCTGGCCCGGATATGTCTGGGGGCCTGTCTGGCGGCGGATTATGTGGCGGGGGCGGCGTATCTGTCGGAATTCGCGCCCCGGCGATTGCGGGGCCGTTTCCTTGCCTTCATGATCATCGGGTGGTCGGCGGGGTACAGCATGGCCAATATCTTTGGCATGTTCTTCACGCTGCATGGGGCGAATGGCTGGCGGCTATGCCTGTTCAGCAGCGCCATTCCGGCGTTTGTGGTCATGATCCTGCGACTGTTCCTGCCGGAATCCCCGCGCTGGCTCATGGCGTGCAATCGCCCGGACGAGGCGCAGGCCGTGCTGGATGGCTGTTTCCCCAAGGATCGCGTTTTTGTGGTGCAGGCGGTCACAAAACCGGACGAAAACTGGCGCGCCGTGTTTTCTCCGCCCTGGCGTGTAAGGCTGGGTGTGGGCATCGGGTTCTTCGTGGCTCAGGTCGTGCCCTATTTCTGTATCGGGACATTCCTGCCCGCCCTGTTCACAGCGCTGGGTGTGCGGGATATCTATACCGGCGGTATCGTCTTCAACCTGTTCCTGCTGATCGGGTCTTCCAGCGCATTGTGGCTGGTTGACCGCCTGACGCGGCGTACTTTCCTGATCGGCAGTTTCACCATTGCCGCGGCACTGCTGACGGGGGTGGCCTTTGCATCGTACCTGCCGGTGCTGATGACGCTGGTGCTGTTCGGGCTGTTCGCGCTTACCCTTTCGGCGGCGACCTCGCTGGAAATGGTGTATCTGCCGGAACTGTTTCCGGTGAACCTGCGTGGGGTAGGCGTAGGCATTGCCACGGCGTGCAGCCGTTTTGGCTCGGTGATCGGGACCTTCGTTCTGCCTGTCCTCATGCGGGTGATCGGCACGCCCCTTACGCTGGGTATATGCGTGCTGTTTCTGGTTGCGGGTGCGGGGCTCTGTGCACTATGGGCACCTGAAACGCAGCATGAAGTTCTGTAGGTATGCTTGCCTGACAGGGTCAGGGCACATCAGGTCCCTGACGCGGACGGCAGAATGCAGGCGGAAGTGATGCGCCCGGTCATTTTTCTGTGGGTGTGCAGATGACTGGGGGGCGACCCAAAGGGTAACGCCCAGTCAGCTACATCCCACTTCCCGATTTTTTTCTTGATGTTTATTGCGCAGAAAAACCGTTGCTGCTGCGGGATTTCTTACCCTCAGCGGCAGGTTTCTGCCTTGCCATAAACACTGAGCAAACCCGCTCCGGGCCGATCTTTTTCTACTTTGGCCCGGTGTCGAGATGCCGGATCAGTCCTTCATGAATGCACGATGGCCCTTCGGTTTCAGGCCGATGGATCGATATGTGGTCATGGGGACCCGAGGGTAGCAAATTCATTTATCCGGCCCCGTGGTGCGCCCCTGCGCGGGCGGATCGCTTGCGGGGAAGCTTTCATCCAGCGCTTCATCACGGCCTTCGTCCTCGTGCTGTTCTTCGGGTGTAGGGGGCTTTTCCCGGTCGGGTTTCGTTGTGTCGGGCATGGTCTGGATTCCTTGCTGAACATATTCACCATCCGGCTTCATGACGCTGCCGGTCCGGTAATGAAGTGGCGGCGGGGGAGGTGCTGGTGTATCAAAGGGAAACGGCTCATTCGGAATACCGGGCGGATATTCCCACGGAAAGGGCGGGCTGGGCGGTAGTAAGGGCGGCTGGCCCGATACTTGGGTGAAGGGTGTCAACATTGCGGTTCTCACTCGGGTTGTTCATGGAAAACAGGAAACTGTAGCCTGTCTGCCCACCGATCGAGCCTGCCTGTGTCATGGGCCTTGCGGTGGTCGCCGTTGGCGGAAGCGGTCTATGCCGACCTGACGTTCCGCTCCGTCTATCCGCCCTTGCCCAGCGGCAGCGGGGCGGGTTTTACCCGGTCGGGCCGACCGTATGTCCGGGTCATGGCTTTCCCGTCTTGCCAAAGAAAACACACTGGCCCTTAAAGCCTTCAGGGGGCGAAAGGTTGCATCTGCCTGCATGGGACGGTGAACCGGGTTGTGGGGTGCGGGAGCGGTGTCAGATTCTCCGTCATGCCGTCCCTGTTACGGGGCCAACCCGGCGCGTTCTGCCACGTTGATATTCCGGGCCGGTACCGGGTGCTGGCCACGTGGCGGGTATGGTGCGCATGTCCAATGTAGAGCGTTTCGAGTTTATCCTGCTCCTCATCGTGCTGATCGTTGGGCTGGATCTGGCGGCGCGCAAGCTGCGCCTGCCGCCCGCCACGGCACTCGTTCTGGGTGGGATTGCCATCGCCCTTATGCCGGGGCTGCCTGTCATCGGGATTGATCCTGATCTGGTGCTGATCGTGTTCCTGCCGCCGTTGCTGCTGGGTGGGGCCTATTTTTCGGTATGGCATGCGTTCCGGGCCAATCTGGCGGGTATTCTGCAACTGGCGATAGGCGGGGTTGCGTTCACGACCTTCGTGGTGGGGGTGACCACGCGCTGGCTTATTCCGTCCATGCCGTGGGCAGGCTGTTTCGCGCTGGGGGCGATCGTGGCCCCGCCGGATGCGGTGGCGGCCAAGGCCGTGCTGCGGCGCGTGTCCCTGCCTGAACGCATCACCACATTGCTGGAAGGTGAAAGCCTGCTGGATGATGCCTCAAGCCTTGTCCTGTACCGTTTCGCCACCATTGCGGCGCTGACAGGGGCGTTCAGCCTTGTAAATGCCGGGGTCACATTCGGGCTGCTTGCGGCGGGCGGGCTGGTTCTGGGTTGCGTGCTGGGGTGGGTATGGATCAGGCTGCTGCACAGGGTGCGTGACCGTATCCTCAGCATCACCATGACCCTGCTGCTGCCGTGGGTGGCTTATATCGGGGGGGAGCGGATCGGGGTTTCGGGTGTCATCACTACGGTGGTGGCGGGGCTGGTGCTGGGCTGGCGGCAGCATGACGTGTTCAGTGCGGATGAGCGCCTGCGCTGGGCGGCCGTGTGGGAAGTGTTGGTGTTCCTGCTGGAATCGCTTGTGTTCGTGCTGATCGGCACATCGCTGCATGCGATCGCGTTGCGGCATATGGGCACCGGCTGGGTCGTGCAGGACGTGTTCGGCCCGGTGGCGGGTATTGTTGCCGCGGTCCTGATCTCCCGCTTTCTGTGGATGTTTGTGACCGAAGGGCTGCGTGTTGTCTGGCTGCCGCGTGAAATGCGACCCGACTGGCACATGTTTTCCAGCTTTGTCGTCATCATGGGGTGGTGTGGCATGCGCGGCGTGGTCAGTCTTGCCATTGCGCTCGCCCTGCCAGAAGAAATGCCCAACCGCGACATCATGGAGATCGCAACCTTCGTGGTCATTCTTGTAACCGTGCTGGGGCAGGGCACGACCATCGGCTGGGTTATCCGCATGATGGGGGAAGAACGGGCCCAGCAGCCCAAAGGGCTGTGGCATTACCTGTCCGTGTCGCAGGCGCGCGCGCTGGTCGCCCGATCGCAGGAAAGCGCGATACGTGAACTGGCCTATGGCGCGGATGGGGAACTGATCCACGGACATCTGCTGGAACAGTACAGCTATCGCGCGGAACTGGCCGAGCGTTTCAGCCATGAACCCGAGGCGTTGCAGGGCCATCAGGACACGCAGCATCGGGTGGTGCTGGCCATCATCACGGCGGGACGGAAGGAACTGCTACGCCTGCACCGTACCGGTGCGATCCATGATGCGGTCCTGCATCAGCTTGAACATGAACTGGACCTGCAGCAGATGATGGCGGAAGGCGGTCTGATCTGACTCTATGCCATTTCCCGTGCCAGCAATGTCTCAAGCCAGTCCGCAAAAAGTTGGAGCCTGCGCGAAAGATGCTTGCGATGCGGGTAAAGCAGCGCCATGGGCATTGGTTCCGCCTGCCATTCCGGCATGACCGTCACCAGTTCGCCCGCCGCGATATGGTGGCGGATGTCATAGGGCGGCACCTGCACAAGCCCCAGCCCGGCAAGGGCGCAGGCTACCAGGGCTTCGGCATTGTTTACGGTCACGCGGCCCGGCAGGGTCAGGCTGCGGGCCGTGCCGTTTTCCATCCATTCCCATGCTTCCACCCGTCCGGTGGTGGGGGAGGCATAGCGCACGGTTTCATGCCCGTCCGTCAGGTCCGCCGGTGTCCGGGGTATGCCATGCCGGGCGAGATAGGCGGGACTGGCCACGTTGACCAGCGCCAGTTCGCCCATCCTGCGGGCAATCAGGCCGGAATCGGATAACGGTCCGATACGCAGCACGCAGTCCACCCCATCGCCGATCAGGTTGATGGCCCGGTCGGTTACGCCCAGTTCGATATCGATTTCAGGATAACGCTGCAGGAAGGACGGCAGGTTGGGGGCAACCAGCAGGCGCCCGATCCGGCCCGGCATGTCCACGCGCAGCAGGCCCCGGACGCCTGCGCCATCACGGCGGAACAGGCCCTCCGCTTCCTCCACATCGGCTATCAGCCGCACGCAGTGGTCGTAAAAGGCGCTTCCGTCCGGCGTGGGGGCGACGGAACGGGTGGTGCGGGCCAGCAGGCGTGTGCCCAGCCGGGTCTCCAGCTCCTGTATGGCGGTGGAGACGGAGGAGCGGGGCATTTTCAGGGTCTCGGCCGCATGGGTGAAACTGGATGTTTCCACCACGCGGGTAAAGATACGGAACAGGTCGATACGATCCACGATAACCCCGGGGCAGGCTTATGGTTTGTTCGTAATTTCTGACATGTGTTGTCAGGAATGCACGCTTTATACCGTTAATCTAACTGATAACCTGCCCACCTGAAAAGCGTAACGGAGGGAAGACGGACATGACGGATCATGGCATCAAGGGCAAGACGGTCCTTATTGCGGGCGGGGCGAAAAATCTGGGCGGTCTGATCGCGCGTGACCTGGCCGCGCACGGGGCGGGGGCCATCGCCATTCACTATAACAGCGAGGCGACGCGACCCGAGGCCGAAAAGACGCTCGCGGACCTGAAGGCGGCAGGCGTGCATGCCGTGGCCCTGCAGGCCGATCTTACGCGCGATGGCGCGGTCGCCCGCCTGTTTGCCGATACGGTTGCGGCAATCGGGCAGCCGGACATTGCAATCAATACCGTGGGCAAGGTGCTGAAAAAGCCGATTGTCGAAACGTCCGAAGCTGAATTCGACGCAATGTTCGCTATCAACACCCGTGTCGCCTATTTTTTCATCAAGGAAGCGGGTGTACACCTGAAGGATAACGGCAAGCTGCTGAGCATCGTCACATCGCTTCTGGGTGCCTATACGCCATTCTATTCCACCTATGCCGGGTCCAAGGCTGCGGTTGAACATTTCACGCGCGCTGCATCGAAGGAATACGGGGCACGCGGCATATCGGTCAACGCCATCGGCCCCGGCCCGATGGACACGCCCTTCTTCTACGGTCAGGAAGCGCCCGATGCGGTGGCCTACCACAAATCCGCTGCCGCCCTGTCCGCCTTCAGCAAAACGGGGCTGACGGAGATCGAGGATATCGTCCCTTATGTGCGCTTCATCGTGTCGGAGGGATGGTGGATGACCGGCCAGACCATTCTGGTCAATGGCGGCTATACCACCAAATAGGGTATTTTCATCCCACGCGCCGTGCATGCAGGCGGGACTGTTGGAGCGGCGGCGGGCAGTGGCAATATATTACGATGTTGCATTGACCGTCCGCGCGCGGGCAGGGTAGGCTGGATGCCTCCTGTCCGTTCGTAGGGGTGGTCATGCATCTGATCCTGCCTTCCCCCGGTCAATTAATGGATGCGCGCATGCGCCCCGGACATCTCCTTCTGGATGCGGGACGCGCACTGGCGCAGACCTGCCGCCTTGGGGAAAGCGCGTTCATGCGCGCCAGCGGTCTTGCATCGGAAGCGGCCTATAAACGCGCAACCGGCGCGACAGGGCGCATCATGCAGCATGCCCATATCGGCTTTCGTGATGTAGGCCGCACGGTCGAAGGCATGCGCAGCGTACGCGATACATGCGCCGCGCGGGGCGTTACGGTGGATCGTTTCGGCATTACGCTTGACTGGTCGATGGGATATCCGCTGGAAATGCGTGCCCGGGCCGGACGGGGCACGGGTATCGTGATGAATGACACCAGTGACTTCGCCCGCATCGTCAATGCCTGTTCCGCCGCTACGCATTTCGGGGATTTCATGCTCGGCCTGCCCGGTGCGCTGGACAATACGCGGGCGGCCATTGCGGCTGGCGTGACCTCAATCGGTAATCTGGGCCAGTATTTTACCTTTCGTCTGCCCCATTGGGATGATGATGTCGCCACCACGGAAGCAACGGTGACGGCGCTGGGTCTGATCGCGGCGCAGGATGCCGAAATTCTGGTGCATTCCAATCTGGATGACGGCTTTGCCGGGCTGTTTGTGGATATGGGCTGTAGCCTCGGCATGGCGATCATAGAAAAATATATTATCGAGGATCTGACCGGCGCGCCCCTGTCACACTGTTATGGCCATCATTTTTCAGATCCGATGTCGCGCATGGCCTTTCATGCGGCGTTACGGCAGGTCAACGATACACCCGGCACGATGATTTTCGGCAATACGGTGGCGTATCGCGCGGCGGATGCCGCCAATTACGCCAGCCTTGCCAATTACCTGCTGGCTGATATCGCGGCGTTGCGGCGCTGGCCCACGGGCCATGCCATCAATCCCGTGCCGGTAACGGAAAACAGCCGCATCCCTGACGTGGACGAAATTATCGACGCCCAGTGCTTTGCCACGCGCCTTGTGCAGCATGCAGGTTTTTATCAGGATCTGTTCGACTGGCCACGGGTGGAGGCCATGGCCACCCGGCTGGTGGATGCGGGAAAACGCTTCGCGCAGGATGTGCTGGCGGGCATGGCGGCGGCAGGGGTGGATATTCGTGATCCCGCGCAGCTCATGCTGGCCATACGCCGGACGGGGCCGCGCACGCTGGAAGCGTTATACGGCCCCGGTGCGATCGCGCCGGATACCGGCAGCCGGATGCCGGTTGTGGTCGCCCAGTGGGCACGCGAACTGGATGAGATGGCGGAAGAATGGCTGACGACCCAGGGGGCGCTTATTGCCTGCATCCGCGCGGCGGGCGATACGGTTCCGTGTGTATGCGTTGGCACGTCTGATGTGCATGAGCATGGCAAGTATCTGGTCGAGCGTGCACTATCGGGACTGGGCGTGCGGATTGTCGATGGCGGGGTATCTGTTGATCCCGAAAATCTGGTGGCGCGCGCGGTGGCGGGCAGGGCGGATATTATCGCCGTCAGCACCTATAATGGCGTCGCCCTGCGCTACTGCCGCGAAGTGCAGGCAGCAATGGACGCATGCGGCCTGAAGGCCGGATTGCTGATGGGCGGACGACTGAACGAAATTCCCTCTGATTCCAATTCCGGCCTGCCGGTGGACGTAACTGGCGAGATCACCGCTACGGGGGCCGTAGCCTGCATGGGGCTTGATGACATGACTGCCGCCATCATGGATGTGCTGCCAGTATCAGCCTGACAGGCCCGCAAGGGCAGGGCGGCATCGCCCTGACAGGTGTCTGAATACAGCTTCAGCCCCGACATTATAAAATGTGCGGGGCCGGGATGGTCGTTTGCATGATCTGTCATGCTGACAGGCAGCAGGGAAAGTTGATGGGTGCGGGACCTGCCCGCACCCCGCCATCCGTCAGGACTGAC
Source organism: Komagataeibacter saccharivorans (assembly GCF_003207825.1). Classification (GTDB taxonomy): domain Bacteria; phylum Pseudomonadota; class Alphaproteobacteria; order Acetobacterales; family Acetobacteraceae; genus Komagataeibacter; species Komagataeibacter saccharivorans. The sequence goes on from NZ_NKTY01000014.1 coordinate 41,873, forward strand.
CGAGGATTTCTGCCGTGGCGCGTTCCAGAATGGTGGCGATACGGCGGGCTTCTTCCGTCCCGCAGCCGCGTTTGCTGCGCAGGGCATTCCTGATTCCATGCCGCGCCTGATGCAGCGCTTCGTTATCGGGTCCGTCCGTGCCGTCGGGACCGGCGAAGGCTTCGCGCACCTCCGCCATGCGTCCGCCAATACGGGCCAGTGTTTCCAGAATGGTCGCCGCCTGTTCGCGCCGGGTATCCAGATAGGCACGGCCTGTATCGGTCAGGGTATACAGCTTACGGTTGCCGTCTTTGCTGGACGCCGTGTGGCCGATTTCATCCAGATAGGTCAGCGCGGGATAGATCATGCCCGGGCTGGGAGTGTAGAAGCCGCCGGAATGTTCTTCCAGTTGACGGATCAGTTCATAGCCATGCGCCGGGCGCTCGCCCAGCAGACTGAGCAGGACAAGCTGCAGTTCATCGGAACTGAGCTTGCGTCCGGCGGGGAAGTCGCCCCGGCCCAAACCGCGACCGAAGCCGCGCCCCATCCGGTGGCCAAAACCATGGCGTCGTCCGCCACGTCCCTTGCCGGATTCATGAGAATGGGAGGAATGGTGTGTGTTATGCTCTTTAATCATGTTTTACGATATATAATATCTTACGATAGGGTTCAAGCGGATTGCCCATTAAAATATCGTAAGATATGATTTTCGTAACTTAAGCCTTGGCGAACGCTGTTCAGCTAACAGGATCTGCGCCCAGATGCTGCGTGCCCTTGCGGCTGGCAAGCTGCATCTGGCGCTCACGTTCCGCGTAACGCCTGCGCTGGGCTTCGGTCCGTTCCGCATGGCAGTGCGGGCAACTGATGCCGGCTTCATATTCGGGGGCTTTGCGGTCGGCCTCGCTCAACGGCGTGCGACAGGCATGGCATATGTCGAACGAACCGGGTTTCAGCCCGTGGCCCACGCTTACGCGCTGGTCGAACACAAAGCATTCCCCGTCCCACAGGCTTTCAGGCTCCGGCACGGTTTCCAGATATTTCAGGATGCCTCCCTGCAGGTGGAATACATCCTCTATCCCCTCCGCACGGACGAAGGCGGTGGCTTTTTCGCACCGGATGCCGCCGGTGCAGAACATGGCGATCCTGGGTGCCCGGCCTTCATTTTTCAGTTCCTGCTGGCGTTCGCGGAACCATTGCGGGAATTCACGGAAGCTGCGGGTGCCCGGATCAATCGCGCCGCGAAAGGTTCCGATCGCCACTTCATAATCGTTGCGCGTGTCTATCACGATGGTGTCGGGATCGGAAATCAGCACGTTCCAGTCCTCTGGCGCAACGTAGTGGCCGACATCACGCCTTGGGTCCAGTCCCTCGACACCCATGGTTACGATCTCACGCTTGATGCGGACCTTCATGCGGTGGAAGGGCAGGGCAGGCGCACGGGAAAACTTGACTTCAAGATCCGCGCAACCGGGCAGGGCGCGTATGACCGCCAGAATATCCGCAATCGCGCTGTCGGTTCCCGCAATCGTGCCGTTTATCCCTTCCTGCGCCAGCAGCAGGATGCCCCGTATGCCCAGCTTCCGGCATGCTTCAAGCAACTGCGCACGCAGCGTCGTGCAGTCCGCAAACGACGTGAAGTGATAAAGGGCCGCGACACGGATGGGCAGCGCGCCCTCATGCTCGGTCGGGACAACGGGGGAATTCATATCCATTACACTGCAACCATGGGCTGAAAATTGCCACGTGCAATGGCACGGCACGATGCCGCACCCTGCACGCGGGCAGGAAAGCCCGGCGTCCGGGCATAAGGCAGGGTCAGTCATAACGGAGTTTGCGCCCGATTGCACCATGGCTGACATCAGGCGGATGGATGGTACTGCACGTCCCGGCGGAACATGCTTATATCGCACCAGTTTTCCAGCCAGACCTTACGGGACGCCATTGTCATGACTGTAACCCTCTATCACAACCCTGCCTGCGGAACCTCGCGCAATGTGCTGGCCATGCTGCGTGCGGCGGGGATCGAGCCGGTCGTGGTCAATTACCTTAAAAATCCGCCAGCCCGTGCTGAACTGGACGTGCTGGCCAGCCGGCTGGTCGTGCCGGTGCGTGAACTGCTGCGGCAGCGGGGCACGCCCTATGCGGAACTGGGGCTGGATAATCCTGCCCTGACGGATGGGCAGATACTTGACGCCATCGCCGCCCATCCGGTTCTGCTCAATCGTCCGGTGGTGATGACCGAACAGGCCGCGCGTCCGTGCAGGCCCAGGGAAGTTCTGTACGAACTCCTGCCCCAAACGCGCCCCGCCGATCCCGCGTCCTGAATTACGCTGCTTTCCGCACCTGACAGCGTATGAGGTGGATCAGGACAAAGAATATCGATGTGCCCAGACTGGCGATGGCGATCATGCGCTGGTGTGGGTCGAAGGCCATCGCTGCGAAAATGAGAATGACCGCACCAAGCGTTGCGATATTGATGGCCGGGAAGAACGGCAGTTGGAAAGCAGCCCGCTGCCCGGCGGTGCGGGCCTGCCTGCGCGTGACCAGATAGGCTGTCACGATCAGCGAATAGACCAGCAGGATCACCCCGCCGCTACAGCTAAGCAGGAACGCAAACACCGTGCCGGGTGCGAGGATGGATGAAAACGCCACGATCCCGCCTGCGATGGAATTGGCGATGATGGCGTTGACGGGTGTGTGCTGGCGGCCATAACGCTGTAGCAGGGCCGGGGCATCGTTATGCCGCGCCAGTTCAGCCAGCACGCGTGATGTGATGTACAGGCTGGAGTTCATGCACGATACAACCGCCGTCAGCACCACGATCTGCATGAACAGGGCAGCCCCCGGAATCCCCATGATCTCAAGGGCCGCGATAAAGGGCGAATGACCCGGCACCACATCGCTCCAGGGCACGATCATCAGGATCATGGCGATGGACAGGCTGTTGAACAGCGTAAGCCGTAGGCCGATGGTCCGGGTCACGCGCGCGGCGTTTCGTGCCGGATCGGCTGATTCACCCGCGGCAACCGTCGCAATTTCAGATCCGATCATGGTGAACAGGACAGAAGGGATGATGGAAACCATCGCCACCATACCGTGCGGGAATATGCCACCATGCCCCAGCACATTGCGCGTGACCGGCACGCCGGGGCCAAACAGATGCGCGACATACAGGCCGCCTGCCGCTACAAACAGCACGATACTGATCACCTTGACCAGTGACAGCCAGAACTCGCATTCCCCGAATATATGCACGGCCGCAAGGTTGATGAGTTTCAGCGCCACGATCAGCGCCGTGGCCAGCACCCACACCGGCAGGTTGATCCAGTCATGCAGCAGGATGGCCCCGGCAATGGCTTCGCTGCCCAGTGCCACCAGCCAGAAGAACCAGTAAAGCCAGCCTGCGGTAAAGGCCGCGCCATTCCCATGCGCCAGACGGATATATTCGATAAACGATCCCTTGCCCGGATTGGCCGTGACCATTTCGCCCAGCATGCGCATGATCAGCATGACCAGCATGCCCACGGCGACGAAGGCCAGCAGGACCGCAGGCCCTGCGGCGGCAATGGCCGCGCTGCTGCCGACAAACAGTCCCGCCCCGATCCCGCCACCCAGCGCGATCATGATGATGTGGCGGTTCCGCAGCCGTGACACCGGTCGGGCGGGATGCTGGGGGGCTGTCGTATCGCTCATGCCGGATGCTCATTCCACAAAAGACAGGGACGCGAAGTGAAAGGCGCTGGCCCCGGTTCCGACATCATCGGGTGGGGACGCCGACTGTCCGTATCAGCCCGCAGGCCGGATCGGGCAGATGAGGATGCAGGACGCATTTCAGGGATGAAAACCGGCGTCGTATGCCGGAAGCCAGACAGGATCATGCCGGTTTCGGGCTGGTCACGCGCGGGCAGACGGGCCTGTGCGGTGCTTTTTGTTTCGGTTTCATGCCGAACATAGGACAGGAAGCAGGGCAGTCTGTAAAGGGGCAGGTGCGCCACATTATAACAAATTGAAGTTTTTATAATATCGTGAATGAAGGCTGCACCGGGTTGACGGGTGGACGGCAATTCGCTGCGGCAGGGGATCAGACGGCGCCGTTTTCCACCATGGGGCGGGTCGCATATACTGGGGGCAGTTCCACAAGGTTGACCGGCGCGCCCTGTTCATGCAGGCGACGGGTCATGTTACGGATGCTGTCATGGTGGGTGAACAGCAGGACCTGCGTGGTGCGGGCGAAATCCACCAGTGCGCTTAGCGTGCTGCGGCTGCGGGCATCGTCAAACTGCACCAGCAGGTCATCGGCAATGAAGGGCAGAGGCTCGGCAGACCGGCAGTAGGTCTCCACACTGGCCAGCCGGAACGCAAGGAAAAGCTGGTCGCGCGTGCCCGCGCTCATCTTCTTTACCGGTACGATGCTGCCGTCATGGCGCAGGCCCTGCACCACCGGTTCGTTTGTCGTATCCAGTTCGGTGCGGATGCCCTCGAACGCGCCCCGCGTTGCAAGGGACATGAACTGGCCCGCGCGTGTGACCAGCGGGTCCTGCTCCTGTGCCCGGACACGGTCGATCGCATTGGCGATCAGGGTGCGGGCAAGGGTCAGTTCGGCATATTCTTCCACAATCCGGTGCAGGCGGCTGATTGCGGCTTCGCGCCGGGCGGCGGCCTGCGGGGCTTCGGTATTGTGCTCAAACGCACCCAGAGCCGTTATTTCATGCTGTTCGGCGCGGACGGCATCGTCACGTAACTGCTCCTGTTCCTTCAGTTGGTCCTCGATCCGGGCGGTTTCCGCCAGCAGTTCGGACAAGGTCCGTCCGTCAATCGCCTGTTTCAGATCGGCGGGGGACTGGCCATCGGTCATGCGGGACAGGGTATGCAGGGCGTGCTCGAGCTTCTGGTGTACCTGATCGCGGCGGGTCAGACGCTCCGCCAGAAGCTGAAGGCCCTCGGGAGCTTCGGTATGCGTGCGGACCTGAAGGGCCTGAATATCCGCCATGGCTGCGGACAGGGTCGTCTCGCTCTCGGTAACAGCCTGCGCGGCCCGTTTCATTTCCGCGTGCAGGGCCTCGCGCTGGACGCGGGCTTTTTCTGCGGCTTTCCAGTGGTCGCTCAGGGCCAGAGCCGCATCCACGCTATCGGATGGCAGGGCAAGCGGAATACGCGGGCGCAGATCGTCCATCACCTGCGTCAGTTCGGTCAGTGCCTGCCGTGCGTGCGCACGCGCGTCGTCCAGTTCGGCCAGTTGTTCTATATAGGCCGGGGCCGCTGCCCATTCCCCGGCAAGATCACGTGCCGTGACGGGCGCGGCATCGGCGGGCAGGCCGATCACCTGCATGGCCGTCGCCCATTTTTCCTGCCACGCCTGCCGCTCCATACGCAGGCTTTCCGCCTGCTGGGCCTGCTGCGCCAGAACGGGCCGCAGTTCATCGCATTCGCGTTTCAGCCTGTTGTATTCATCATGTTCGGCTACATGCAGGCGCATGGCGGCGGTGACAGATTCGACGCAGGCTGCAAGGCTGGTGCCGGGATCAATGCCGAAGCGTTTCGCCAGCCGTTCCAGATGATCCTGCTGGGTATCGGGCTTTATGCGTTCATGCGCCAGTATCTCCCGTTCGCGGGTGATCTGTTCGGCCCCGGTCAGGATTTCAGTGCGCTGGCGTATGAATGTAGCCAGTGCTTCCGGCGTGACGGCATGGGTGTGCAGGGCCGGGAAGGGTGCGATGAAACCCTGCCAGTGCGCGGCGATCCGTTCATCGGCATCTTTATGGCTGCGATCATAAAGGGCCACCCGGTCGGTGCAGTCCGCAATGCGGCGGCGCAGGTTCTCGATTTCCGCAATGCGGCTGGCTTCGGCCAACAACTGGGCGGACAGGGCATCAACCCTGCTTATGGCGTGATCCAGCGCGGCGGCGTTGACCTGCCGGACAGCATCGGCGACCACGTGTTGTGGGTCCAGATAGGCAGCGCGCACCAGATGCCACATGGCGTCGCGCTGGGTCCGGGCGGTAGCAAGCATTTCGGGTGTTGCGGGACTGCCAGTCTGTTCAAGCTGTGTGAGTTGCGGCTGAAGCGTGGTCAGGTGTTCGCGCTCGCCCGCCAGTTTGCTGGCCAGCCTGTCGCGTTCGGTGCGCAACATGTGCTGGTGTTCAGCGGCCATGCGTACGCCATCCGCGCCGGGGCAGGGCAGGTGACGCAGCAGGTCGATACTGCTGAACCCCATGGCGCCCAGCCGCGCATCAAGATCGGCCTGCTGTTTTTCAAGCGCCTGTGCGCGAAGGTCCAGCCGCTTCATTTCCGCAGGCAGGGCGGTGAAGGGGGCCGCATCTTCCGGCAGGGGCAGATCGCGCCCGGCCGCGTGCAGGGTGGACAGGCGTTCCTGCCTGCGGGCGATTTCCAGTTCCGTCTGACCGATTTTCTGCTGCACGCTGTCGTGCTGGCCCTGCCATTGTGCCTGTGCATCGGCTAGCTGGCGGATGGTGTCCAGCACCGCACGCGGCGGCATGCATTGTCGCAGGTCGGCGTCCGGGCCGGCGTTCAGACGCCGGCGCAGGCTGGAAAGGCTTTCGTCAATACTGCGTCGCCTGCTGTCATGTTCGGCTTCAGGCCCGCGATGGGTGCTGACGGCCTGCCCAAGTGAAATGGCGCGCATTACGGGGCCGTGCAGGGCAGCGAGTATGGTGTCCACCTGTGGCACGGCGGTTTTGTGTCTGAGTTCCGTCGCGTGTTCCACTGCCCTGGCGTGGCGGGTGCGGGTGGCGTTGTATGTTTCCAGCGCGGCTGCGATGCTGGCCCCCATGCCCGCCGGCAGGGTGGCCAGATCTGCCTGCCCCGCCAGTTCGGTCTCCAGCAGGGTAATATCGTGCAGTTGCGGCACTGCCTTAACCAGCCGTTCGTAATGGGTGTGCTGGCGGCGCAGTTCGGTCTGTCTGGTGCTTATGTCCGCTTTTTTCTGACGGGCTTCTTCAAGGCTGCGGCAATGCCGTTCATACGCATCATGTCCCAGCGAAGCATCGCGAAGAGTTTTCTGCGCAGCGCCAAAGGCATCAAGGGCCTGATAGAATTCCCGGTCGGCTGACCGCCGGGCGGCGAAAAGCCGTGTCCGGCGTGCGTCTATTTCATCCAGACGCACCATAAGGGCGCGCAGGCCCCCGCCCGCTTCCACAATCAGGCGGCCAATATCGCCATTGGCCCTGAGCAGGTCCATCCCGCCCGTGCGGAGTGTCTCATCATTCAGGCCGAACAGCGCGGCGAAGCGTTCGCGCGTCATGCCCCCCAGTACGGCTGCCAGCCGGTCATCGCCCACGGTCTGTCCGTCGAAGGTGGACAGGGTGCGCGTGCGGCCCTTGCGGCGGCGCAGGTCCAGTTCCTGCCCGTCCGACAGCATAAGCCGGGCATCCAGCCTGATCTGGTCATTGCCGAAAACCGCGCCATAGGGGGAACCATGCCCGATCCCGAACAGGAAGTCCGATATGGCGGACAGGCATGTGCTCTTTCCTGCCTCGTTGGGGCCGTGGATGACATGCAGGCCGCAGCCATCGCCAAAATTCAGGTCCAGTTCGCCAATGGCCCCGTATTTGAAAATCGTGAACCGCTTAATGCGCATCGTCGCCGCCTTCCGGATTTTCAACCACGGCCAGTGCGAGGTCCAGCGCACGGGCGGGAATGTCCTTCAGGATGCTGTCGCGCATTTCCTCCGTCCGGCTGTGGGCAGGCATGCGGTCAAGCACCCCGGTCAGAAGCTGTTCCAGTTCCGCACGCAGCGCATCGGGTGTTGCCGCCGCCCGTATGTCAGCCGCGATCCGGCCGCCGGTGGACGGATCAAGCACGGCGGGCCGTTCAGGCAGGTGTGTATGCACCTTCAGCCGTTCGAGCCATATTTCATCCGACAGGCTGGCAAGGACCGTCTCGACTTCCAGTTGCAGGTCATGCGGCGCGCGGATCAGGCCGGGGTGCAGCGGCGTCGTGCCGGTCAGTTCCAGACGCAGCGCCAGTGGCCGCCCCTGCGCCTGTTCCACAAGGGCGCTGACGATATCACGGATCAGGGCGGTCATGTCCGCATGCGTGGCGGCGGTGGACAGGTCCACCGTGGCGCTGGCCCAGCGCACGGCGTCCAGTACCTGATGGGTAACGTCCGCCACTTCTCCATCACGGACGGTAACGAGCGATGCACCCTTTGGCCCCGCCTCGCGTGCGTGGCGTCCCTGCAGGTTGCCTGCATAGACTACATACGGGTCTTCATGCAGGATTTCACGGTTATGGACGTGGCCCAGCGCCCAGTAATCGTAGCCGTGGTTGACCAACTGCTCCACCGTGCAGGGCGCGTAGGTTTTATGGCCTTCACGCCCTTCGCAGGCGGTGTGCAGGATGCCGATATTGAACAGACCGGGAACCGGGGGCGGGTAGTGACGGGCTATGTTGTCCTCGACCTTGCGGCTGCCAAAGCTGCGGCCATGCACGGCAACGCCCAGATCATCCATGGTCCGCGTTTCCGCACGGGCGGAGGAAAACAGGTACACATTATCGGTCACATGCAGGTGCCGGGCGAAACGGTTTTCCGCATCGTGATTGCCAAGGATCATGAAAACGCGGATGCCCGCCGCCTTCAGCCGGGCCATTCCGTTGACGAAAAACAGGCCGCACTGCGTATCACGCAGGTCGCCATCGAACACGTCGCCCGCCAGCACCACGAAGCGGCAGTCGGTTTCAATGGCAAGGCTGATCATGTCGTCAAAGGCGCGGCGCGAGGCATCGGCCACAAGGCGCGCGTAATCGCCTGATTTTTCCGTAAGCCCCAGCAGCGGGCTGTCCAGATGCAGGTCGGCGGCATGAAGGAAGCGGAATTCATTCATGCCGCCATCGTAATCCATTGAAAGCGGAAGTAAATGCACCCTGCCCACAGGAGCACGGGCAGGGCGTCACGTGACCCGGCCGGTCTGGTCAGGCATCCGGGTCGGTTATGTCGGTGCAGATGTATTTCATCTCCATATATTCATCCATGCCGTAGCGCGAACCCTCGCGCCCCATGCCGGATTGCTTGATGCCGCCAAATGGCGCGACCTCGTTGGAAATCAGGCCCGTATTGTGGCCCACCATCCCATATTCCAGCGCTTCGGCCACGCGATGGACGCGGGCATGGTCTCGGGTGAAGAAATAGGCGGCAAGTCCGTATTCGGTGTCATTGGCCATGGCGATCGCCTCGGCTTCCGTGCGGAAGCGGAACAGCGGGGCCACGGGACCGAATGTTTCTTCATGGGCGATCCGCATGGCCGGTGTCGTGTTCCGCAGCACGGTGGGGCGATAGAACAGGTCGCCCGCGCTATCACGCGCGCCGCCACACAGCACGGTCGCCCCGTGTTCCACCGCATCGCGCACATGGGCTTCCACCTTGTCGCGCGCCTGTGCGCTGATCAGCGGGCCGATAACGGATTCCGGGTCGCTGCCGGGACCTACGCGCAGTTCGCTTACGGCTTTGGCAAAGCGGGTGGCGAAGGCGTCGTAAATGCCGTCCTGCACCAGAAAACGGTTGGCGCAGACGCAGGTCTGGCCTGCATTGCGGTATTTGGCGGCAATGGCGCTTTTGACGGCCTGATCGATATGCGCGTCATCAAACACGATGAACGGCGCGTTCCCGCCCAGTTCCAGCGACAGACGCTTGAGCGTGGGCGCGGACTGCGCCATCAGGATACGCCCGACCTGGGTCGAGCCGGTAAAGGACAGCTTGCGGATATCGGAACTGGCGCACAACGCCTTGCCCAACCTGATCCCGTCACCGGGCAGCACCTGCAGCAGCCCCGACGGCACGCCCGCCTGCACCGCCAGTTCCGCCAGCGCCAGCGCGGTCAGCGGTGTCTGTTCGGATGGCTTGACGATCATGGCGCAGCCCGCCGCCAGTGCGGGACCGGCCTTGCGGGTAATCATGGCGGCAGGGAAATTCCACGGGGTGATCGCCGCGCATACGCCCACGGGCTGGCGGATCACGCTCAGCCGCGTTGCCGGGTTGGTGGGGGGAATGACATCGCCATAGGCGCGCATGGCTTCGCCCGCGAACCAAAGCAGGAAACTGGCGGCATAGCGGATTTCGCCCGCCGCTTCGGCGCGGGGCTTGCCCTGTTCGGTCACGATCAGGGTGGCGAGGTCATCCAGATTGTCCATCACCAGATCATGCCAGCGCGTCAGCACGCCGTGGCGCTGCGCGCCGGTGCGGTTGCGCCACTGGGCCTGTGCCTTCACTGCGGCGGCAATGGCGCGTTCGGCGTCGTCCGGCCCGCATTCGGCCACTTCCGCCACCAGCGCGCCCGTGGCGGGATTATGGACGGGGCGGCGTGCGCCATCCGCCGCCGGGCGCCATGCGCCGTCAATCAGCGCATCCTTGCGGAACAGGGATGTATTAGCGAGATACACGGTCATATTCTCTTGGTCTCCCGGCCCGATGGGCTGGTTTGCAGGGACGGACATGGGATCATTCAGCTCCGGCCTGCGCCAGGACCTGTTCGATGATGGCCATGCCTTCATCAATGATTGCATCAGGGGCGGTCAAGGGCACAAGAATGCGAACGGTGGCCCCTTCCGTTCCACAGGACAGTACGATCAGCCCTTTTTCACAGGCGCGCGCACAGATATCCGCCGCAGCCCCGGCGCGGACATCCGTGCCGCCATGGGACTGAAGGATGTCAAAGGCGATCATGGCGCCCAGCCCGCGCGCCCGGCTGATGGGCAGCAGGGCGGTATTGGCGTGCATGCGGTCGATATGGGTGCGCAGCTTCGTGCCGATGACACGGGCGCGGTCGATCAGCTTTTCGTCCTCGATGATGTCAAGCACGGCCAGCCCGGCGGCACAGGCCAGCGGCGCGCCGCCATAGGTACCCCCAAGGCCACCGGGCCCAACTTCGTCCATAAGTCCGGCACGCCCGATCACGCCCGATAGTGGCAGCCCGCCGCCCATGGATTTGGCAACCGATACAAGGTCCGGCTGCACGCCGGAATGTTCGATGGCGAACATGCGGCCCGTGCGGGCGAAACCGGTCTGCACCTCATCCGCCACCAGCTTGATGCCATGTTCGTCACAGATGCGGCGCAGCGCCTGAAGCAGTTCGACCGGGGCGACACGGAAACCGCCTTCGCCCTGCACGGGTTCGATGATGATGGCGGCGATGCTGCTCGGCGGCAGGTCGGCGGCGAACAGGAAGTCCAGCATGCGCAGGGTGTCCGCCACGCTGACCGCGCCATCGGGGAAGGGCAGGTGATAGACTTCCCCCGGCAGGGTGCCGAACGGGGCCTTGTATGGCCTGACCTTGCCCGTCATGGCCGAAGCCAGCAGCGTGCGGCCATGAAACCCGCCGGTAAATGCGATGATGCCGTTGCGACCCGTGGCGGCGCGCGCGATCTTGACCGCGTTTTCGGTGGCTTCGCCGCCGGTGGTGAAGAATATGGTCTTGGCTGGTCCATCGAACGGGGCCAGCGCGTTCAGCTTTTCCGCCAGCGCGATATATGGCTCGTAAGCTGAAACCTGAAAGGCGGAGTGGGTGAAGCGGTCAAGCTGGGCCCGCACGGCCTCGACCACGCGCGGGTGACGGTGGCCGACATTCAGCACGGCGATACCGCCCGCGAAATCCACGTAGCGGCGGCCCTCCACATCCCATAATTCGGCATTTTCCGCCCGGTCGGCAAAAACGGGCGTGGCAGTGGCGACCCCACGCGGCACGGCGCGTTCACGGCGGGCGAGGAGGGCCTGGTTCGTTGCGGTCATGGCCTGCTTCATTATCCTGTCGGGTTGGCGGTATGGCCGGATTTTCAGCCTGTCATCCCGGCGTAACGGGTTCACGGCATGATGGGGAGGCGCTTTTTTGGTGGGGCATGGTGATCTTTCGTCACCAACGTTTCGGAACCGGTATGGAACTGCGCCTCAAGCCATGTGCGCAGCAGCGCGAAGGCACGCGCCTGCCACGCCTGATCCGTGCTGCGCAGGACGTAACTGCCCAGTGTCACGTCGCGCAGCGGCACATCCGTTGTCGTAACCCGGACAAGCCGCCCGGCCTTCAGGTCGTCTTCCAGCAGATAGGTATTGGCAAGGGCGATGCCTTCCCCCGCGCGGGCGGCGGCCAGTGCCAGATGGGCCTGCCACAATCGGCTGTGGCCGCTGACCTGCGCCACATTGACCGATTGCGCTGCAAACCACACGCGCCATTCCGTATCATTGTCCTCGATCAGCAGGGGGGCATGCAGCAGATCGGCGGCGGTGCGTGGGGGACGGGCCAGACGGCGCAGGCATTCGGGGCTGGCGACCGGGAACACCAGTGGCCGCGCCAGTTCAAGGGCCTGTATGCGCGGTGGATCGCGCAGCGGGTGTTGGTCATTGATGTAGCGGATATCGGCATGCAGGACCGTGTCGATCCGTTCGGGATCGAACCGGCAGTCTGAATCGACAGGCCGCAGCAGCACGTCCACACCGGGATGGAGTTGTCGGAACGCAGGCAGGCGCGGCAGCAGCCAGTGATAGGCAATGCCGTGGGAACAGGTCAGCGTAAGCTGGGGCATCTGTCCGCGCATGTCAGCTGTCGCGCGGGCCAGACCATCCAGCAGCGGGGCGATGCGGGCATAGTATTCATGTCCCTGTGGGCTGAGGCCGCCTTCGGTCCGGTTGCGCAGTCCGACGCCCAGTGCGGTTTCCAGATCGCGCAGGTGGCGGCTGACCACGGCATGATCCACCCCCAGCGCCACGGCGGCACGGCGGATGCCCCCGGTCCGTGCATAGGCCACGAACGCATTGAGGGCAGCAAGCGGGGGGATATGGTATCGCCATTTCATGCAGGCCCGATGCTAGCATGAACGCAGCCGATCAAGAACAGGACAGGGCGCGCAAGACGGGAAATGGCGGCTTTTACCGCGCGGGGCGAACCGGGACGATGATGTAACGTTCCCACAGGGGCCGCAGGTGCAACTTCTACGTGAAAGTGATCCCATGTCCCGTATCGCGATCGTCTATTTCAGTGGCTATGGGCATACGGCCAGACTGGCCGATGCCGTGGCGCTTGGCGTGGCGGAAATACCCGGCACCGAAGCCGTATCCCTGCGCATAGATCCCGATGGCAACCTGCCCGAAGGCGGGCTGGACCAGTTGGCGGCGGCCGACGCCATCATTTACGGCAGCCCGACCTACATGGGCGGGCCTGCATGGCAGTTCAAGAAATTTGCGGAATCCACCGCGCGCATCTGGCTGGCCGAAGGGTGGAAGGACAAGATCGCGGCGGGCTTCACCAATTCCGCCACGGTCAATGGTGACAAGGCCATTACCCTTATCTATTTCTGGACCCTGTCGCAGCAGCATGGCCAGATATGGGTAGGTACGGGCCTGCTGCCCGCCAACACCAAGGCCAACGGACCAGGGGACGTGAACTGGTCAGGTGGGTCGGTAGGGATCATGGCCATCTCCCCCTCCGATGCCTCGACCGAGGAAGCACCGCGTACTGGCGATCTGGAAACGGGGCGGCTGGCGGGCCAGCGTGTCGCCCTCATCACATCACGCCTGCGGCCTGCCGGATAACCCTCTCAGCCATGCCGGGGGCGGTCTGGTGATGGGGTCGCTTGTCCGATATGAAAAGGGGATATTCATATCAGGACAGGTGTGGCGTGTTTCTGCGGCAGTTGACATATCTCATGGCGCTCGACCGTTATCGGCATTTTTCCCGCGCGGCGGAAAGCTGTGGTGTTTCGCAGCCCGCCCTGTCAGCGGCGCTGCGGCAACTGGAAACGGAACTGGGCATCACCATCATCCGGCGCACCCGTCGTTTCAATGGCCTGACGGATGAAGGCAGGCGCGTTCTGGACTGGGCGCGACAGACGCTTGCGGCCCTTGACGGATTGCGGCAGGAAGCCGCCTTCGCGCAGGAAGTAGCGGGCGGCAATCTGGCCATCGGACTGATGCCGCCTGCCATACAGGGCATCCCGCTGCTGCTGGAAAGTTTCCGTACCGCAGTGCCCGGACTGCACCTGCAGGTGCGTATGGGTTCCAGTACGGACACCATTCATGGCCTGCGCGAGCAGCAGCTTGATCTGGGGCTGGTCTATCTTGACCAGATTCCGCCGGATGGACCTTTTGAAACATTGCCTCTTTACACCGAACAGCACGTTCTGGTTGCGGTGGAACCGCTGATCCTGCCAGCGGGACGGCGGGACTGGAATACGCTGGCCGACCTGCCGCTATGCCTGCTGGGGCCGGAAATGCGTTCGCGCCAGATCGTGGACGCGGCCTTCCGGTGTGCGGGGGTCACGCCCGATGTCGTGCTGGAAACGAATTCGCTTGAAGTGCTGTACGGCGAACTGCTGGCCGGGCGCCTGGCCAGCATCCTGCCGGTTGCGGCCCTGCCGACCCATACCGGCCATGCCCGGTTGCAGGTGCGCCCGCTTGGTCCATGCACCGCGCCGGAGGTCGGGCTGGTCCGTCTCACACCATCCCTGCCCACCGCCCTGACGGCGCGTGTATGGAATGTGGCCAGCAGCATGAACATGCGCGACATTTTTACGATCGGGTAGGATCGATACGCCGCAACGCCCATCAGGCTCCGCAGGGCGCAATCCGGCAGTCCCGGCATCCCGTATTCAAGGGATCGCCATAGCGAAAGCGGCGGAACCGGATGAAGGGGGATTGATGATCTGAATGGGCCCGCGCCGAGGACGTGTGATTCGTATCGCAGAAATGTGCCCGGTCCCGTCGGGAGCCGGTCTGCGGATAAGGATTCGGGTCTGTCTGGCGGAATGTTGGCTGCCGTGGCCTTGGTCTGGCCGGTATCGGACATGGCGCGCTGGCAATGGAAAAAGTCAGTACGTACCCAACAGGGCCGCTACCATTTCAGCTAGTGGGGATGTCCTGTCCATGCTGTGAAGCTGGCGGACGGACCATGATAAGGGCAGGAAACCGGATCATGCCGGTCAGATATGCCAGTTATCGGTCGCAGGTAGGAATGGGGGGGGGTAGTAGATATAAAAACGGCAGGAACCGAAGTTCCTGCCGAAATTATCAGCCAATCTTCAGATTGACTGCAGAAGACTTGCCGTTACGGCCTCTTTCGAGATCATACGTCACGGCCTGTCCTTCGGACAGGGTCTGCTGGCCAGCCTGCTCAACGGCAGAGATGTGAACGAAAGCATCGGCGCTCCCGTCTTCCGGCTGGATAAATCCAAAGCCCTTCTGGGCGTTGAACCATTTAACTGTTCCTGCGGCCATATCTGGCCTCCTTAAGTAACCGGCACCCCACACGAACATGCGCGGGATCAAGACTTTTCGTTTTATCGGGGATGCCAGACGGCCGCGTAGCGAGCTGCTTTGAAATCTTGTCCGTAGCTGAAAAGTCCAGCCGTGCGATCCTTGTTATAGGGATTGGACGCAGATAGCACGTAAAATATTCAGGAATTGCCAAATTATTTCCGTTACGGCATCGCAAAATCTGCCACATTGGCGGGAAACGGGGGCCTGTGGCACGGTAAGAAATTATGGTGCGCGTGCTGTGTTCCACCCGCCAGAAGCTTGATGCGGGCCGATCAGTCGGGGGCGGACTGGATTTCGCCCGCCCCACAGACCGGGCAGGATTACAGGTTGGCGATCAGCTTCAGCCCCACCAGCGCGGCATTGGGTATGCGGTTCGTCTCCCCGGGGCGGATCATGTATTCAAATTCCGGCTGCACCAGTATGCCGGGGGCCGCGTCGATCGCGTAATAGGCTTCTATTATATGGGAATCCGTCTGTGGCGCGCGTACGGCGGTTCCCAGCGAATACCCGGCTTCATAACGCAGGATCTGCCCTGCCTCCTTGCGACCGCTGACATGGTACCACGAATACATGATGCCCAGCCGGTCCGTCAGGCGGGAAGGGATCAGTCCGGCGAAGGACAGGCCGCCATAGGCTTCATCCGAAATCGAGGTCACATGCGGCGTATTATGGATGTAGCCTGCCATCAGGTAGCCGCCAGCCATCTGGTTACGCCCGCCACGGCGGTAGATCATCTGGTCCCCTTCAAACCAGAACATGTCCATCGGGGCCGAACGCTGGTGTCCTGCTGCCTGTGTCAGGGCAGCAGGCAGGCCGACCCCGATCTGGTCGGGGTAACGGGTGGTGTCGTGCGCGTAGCCCAGCACGTAATGGCCGGGCATGCGGTTGCGGGTCAGATACGGCTGCCACGTGAATTCGACCGGCAGCATGAGTCCGGTTGCATTCTCGCTACCCCATGCCCAGCCACTGGGATTGTCAGACAGCGCGCTGACCGAATACGCGCCAAGCTGGATGGCGGTGTCGCGCGTGGGCCGCAGGCGGATGCGGCTGCCCCATGTCGCCTTGGGGTAGACGCTGAATCCGGGGTCCAGCTTTAGCGCCACGGGGGCCGAGCATGTCACCATGAACGAACACAGCAGCGGGGATGTGGCGAATACATGCGTCAGCGCCATGCGCCCGAACGATACGTCCAGATGGTTGTTCAGCAGCTTCTTTTCGGCATAGAAATCCACCAGATGCGCCACCACGTTGCCCGACAGACCATAGACTTCCTGCAGGTTGACGTAATATTCGCCCACCCGGTCATGGCTGACCGCATGGCCCGCGCGCTCCATCACCAGTGTATGGACGGACCAGCCCTTTATGCCCGCCATTTTTTCAAGGTCGAAGTTCACCTGCAATGTCAGTTCATGCACGTAGCTCATGCCACGTTCGACACCGCCATTGATCACGCCCATGGCTTCGCCCTTATAGGTAAAGGCAAAGCTGACGCCGTGGTTGAGCAGGGTTTTGCGCAGCGGGGCAAGCTGGGGCACCAGGTGCCCGCTACCGGCGGTGGGAACGTAGTACGGGTCCTCAAGATCCTGATCGTGCTGGGCATCGAGCCATGCGGGCAGCATGGCGGACGGTCCTTCATGGCGCAGCAGGGCGTCGAGTTCGATCTTGTGGAACGATTTGTTATCACCGGGGCTGCTGACGGGCGCCACGCTCATGGTGGCAAGACCGGCGGATGGATAGTTGGGTACCCCGCTGGGCGGAATCGGGGTATTGGGCGGCCTGCGGATGGCCTGCGGCGTGGGGCCGAGGCTCTGGGCATCAAGCCGGGCGCTGATCTGGGCTTCCTGTGTCATGCCGTTCGATGGCATGGCCGAAACCGCGCTGCTTGAGACAAGCGAGGGCACAATAGCATTGGATACCTGCGCATGGGCTGTCGCTGCGGGCAGGGCGGTGGTCACCGTGCCCATGGCAAGCAGCCATCTGCATGCGTAGGGAAACGGATGGCGTGCGCGCCCCGTGCGGGCGCACCGTATCTGTCTTTTCATATCTGTCGATTTTCTCGTGGCCCGGTCATGACCGACCGGAGCATGAAGACGCGGCTGCAGGGCCGGAAAGCGGACGACCGTTCAGCCCGGAAGCTGACGGACGGCGGCGGCAGGGACAGCGACAGGCGCTACGGCGCGATACGGGGAAAGGATCATGATTTAACCACCATTGTTTTTATTTTATGGTTATTGTCATTTAATTTAAAATTATTGAAACGTCAAATAATTCATAATTATATTAATTTTGCACTGCACAAATAATAACTTTATTTCAGTAATGCCGGGCTTTGCGTCGCCACGGCTTCATGGTATCGCCCATGCGTGCCATGGGGCATGCCCGTGATGGGGAGTATGATGTGACGACGCTGGTCGGGTTGGTTGCTGGGTTGGTGATGGGTGCGCTGGGAACCTATGGCGTCATGCGCCGGTACCACGCGGCGGGGCGGCTGCCCTATTATGCTGCCCGCTTGCAGGCCGATCCTGCATCCGGCACGGAAACGGACACGCTGGCGGTAGATGACCTGCCCGTGGCCCTGCTGGTTCTCGCACGCAGCGGGCGGCTGCTTCATGCCGGGGCGACCGCACAGGCCGAGTTTGCGGAAGGGCTGGGCACCATGATCCGCCACCCCGTGCTGCAACGCGCCATAAGTGAACTTCAGCCCGGCACTATCAGCCGGGTGCGGATCGAGACGGACGTACCCGTACGCCGCATTGTGGAAGCCTTCATCAAGGCGGGGCAGTGGCAGGGACAGCCCGCCTGTAGCGTCGCGCTGCTGGACGCCACCGCGCGGGAAGCGCTGGATCGCGCGCGCAGCGATTTCGTCGCCCATGCCAGCCATGAACTGCGCACCCCGCTGGCGGCCTTGCTCGGCTTTATCGAAACCCTGCAGGGGCCCGCGGCGAATGATACCGCGGCACGACAGAAGTTCCTTCCCATCATGGCGCGGCAGGCCGCGCGCATGCAGCGCCTGATTGACAGGCTGCTATATCTTTCGCGCGTGCAGATGCTCGAACACCAGCGCCCGCAGGGACAGATTTCCGTGCCGGAACTGTTTGGCCGCCTGAATGATGAACTGCAGGGCAGGTCGGCGGCGGACCGGGCCGATATCGTCATCCAGCCCGCGCCGGATGGCACGGTGCGCGGGGATGCGGACCAGATCGTGCAGGTGCTGCTCAACCTGTGTGAAAATGCCTGTCGCTATGGCCGCCCGCTTCCGCCCGCCGTGGCGCGCATCGAAATCGGCGCGCGCTGGCACGAAGGGGGCGGGCTTGACCTGTATGTGCGCGATAACGGGCCGGGGATCGAACCCCAGCACCTGCCCCGCCTGACCGAACGCTTCTACCGCGTGCCGCCATCGGGCACGCGCAACGGCAACGATCAGGGCACGGGGTTGGGTCTGGCCATCGTTCGCCATATCGTGGACCGTCACGGCGGCAGGCTGGACATCTCCAGCACGCCGGGGCAGGGCACATGCTGCACGGTCTGGCTGCCGTAACCGTATTCCGCCGATGGTGTTCATTACGTTTTTGGCTTGACCATCCACGCCCATCCATGATGTTCTTGGTGGGCGAGTAGAAGCGGTCTGGACCTGATCCTGGGCATTGCTCCACACAAATCTGTTTCTGATTGGTGGACCGCTGACATGCACGACATTCCCTGAAAAACAGACTTCTGTTTCCAGACCCTGAACCCGTCCGTGTTCAGGCTGCCGTGTCCTGTCCGCCATGCCATTCGGAAAATCTTCTGACCGGAGAACAAGCATGTCTCGCCCCGATATATCCACGCCATCCGCCTACGGGCTGGAAGAACTCAACCGTGAAGCCACGATCGGTGGGCAGGGAACCTGCGTCGATCGCGCCATTCCCCAGATCGACATGTCGGATTACGAAAACCGCAAGGTCGAGATTACCGATGCGCTGTGGGATGCGGCGACGCAGGTTGGCTTCTTTCAGGTACTGAACCACGGCATTGCCGAAGCGGATGTGGATGCAGCCTTCAGCGCCGCATGGAATTTTTTCGACCTGCCGATGGCGCAGAAGGAACACTACCTGCGCAAGGTCGGCTCCAATGCCGGGTGGGAATACCGTGCGCAGGTCCGCCCGTCCACCGGCACGCCGGATAACAAGGAATCCTACCAGATCACCATGTCGGGCATGGACAATATCTGGCCGGATGAAGCCATCCTGCCGGGATTTCAGGAACGTATGTGCCGGTTCGAGCGCCAGAACTGGGAACTGGGCATGAAAATCCTGTCCTGTTTTGCGGTCAGACTGGGGTTCGATGCGGATTTCTTTACCCATAACCATGATCCCGCTTCCGCGCATTACCAGAGTACGCTGCGGCTGATCCATTACATGAGCATGGAAAACGCCACGGACGCGGATTTCGAATTCTGGCGTGCGGGTGCGCATTCCGATTTCGACTGCCTGACCCTGCTGCACCAGCGACCGGGGCAGGGCGGCCTGCAGGTCTGTCCCGGCAAGGATGCGGATAATCCGGCATGGACCGACGTGCCCCCCGTGCGCGGCGCGGTGACATGCAATATCGGTGACATGCTGATGCGCTGGAGTGACGACCGCCTCAAATCCACCCTGCACCGCGTGCGCATGCCACGGCGGGACGAATATCTCGGCCCGCGCCTGTCGCTGCCTTTCTTCTGTCAG
Organism: Komagataeibacter saccharivorans; assembly: GCF_003207825.1. Lineage (GTDB taxonomy): Bacteria > Pseudomonadota > Alphaproteobacteria > Acetobacterales > Acetobacteraceae > Komagataeibacter > Komagataeibacter saccharivorans. The sequence goes on from NZ_NKTY01000014.1 coordinate 61,814, forward strand.
GCAAACCGGGATGCAATTATTCAGGGGCCGGAAAAGAAATACGAACCCATTACCGCACAGGCCTATCTGGATGAGCGGATCAGGGCCAATTACACGCCGCGTGCGTGAAAGCAGGATACTGCCTTTGGCGTAATGGATCAGGACCCAGCCAATAATGAACCAGACCAATATCGTCATCCGCAACGCATCGGGCATTCTGACGGGACAGCGTGGCGCGCTGGCCCGCCGTACGGGCGATGTGCATATACGCGACGGACTTATCGCCGCAATCGGCGCGATTGCACCCCAGCCAGATGAAATTACGGTGGATGCCCGTGGCGGCGTGATTACGCCGGGGCTGGTCTGCACGCATCACCATCTGTTCCAGACCATGCTCAAGGGGATTCCCTCGGCCATTGATGCCCCGCTGGAAACATGGCTCCGGCTTGTACCGTCAACTTACTGGAGCCGTATCGACGAAACCGCGCTGGCTACGGCGGCAACAGTCGGCATGGCGGAACTGCTGCTGTCAGGCTGTACCACGGTGGCGGATCACCACTACCTGTTTGCCGATACCTACCGTTATGACCCAGCCCACGTCCTGTTTGATACTGCCACCCGGATGGGCCTGCGTTTCGTGCTGGCGCGTGGCGGTACCACCCAGAGCCGCAAGCTCGATACGGACGACATCATCCCCAGCCCGAACGAGGATCTGGACACGATGCTGCGGCGTGTATCGGATCTTGCCGCCCGGTATAACGATCCTGCACCCGATGCCATGCGGCGTGTCGCGCTGGCCCCTAACACCCCCACATGGGGCATGACGCCGGATGAGCTGCGGGTATCGTCGCAGGCGGCGCGTGACATGGGGATCGGCATGCATTCCCACCTGTCGGAAACCACCAATTACGTCACCTTCTGCCGGGAACGATACGGTATGAGCCCCGTGCAGTTCGTGGCCGAACATGGCTGGACCGGCCCCGATGTGTGGTATGCGCATCTGGTCCATATGGACGAGGCGGAAATCGCCCTGCTGGCCCGGACCGGCACCGGCATGGCGCACTGTCCGCAAAGCAACTGCCGTCTGGGTTCGGGCATCGCCCCGGCCCCTGCGATGATGCGCGCCGGTGGGCGCGTATCGCTTGCGGTCGATGGCGCTGCTTCCAACGAGGCCTGTGACATGGGTGCTGAAATGCACGCGGCGTGGATGGTCCATCGCGCGGTCCATGGCCCTGCGGCCGTGACGTGCGAGGATGTGATCCACTGGGCCACGGCAGGCGGGGCGCAGGTGCTGGGGCTGGATGGAACCGGTACCGTGCGCGAAGGCATGGCGGCCGATCTGGTGGTGCATGGGCTGGACCGGCCCCGCCATGCGGGGCTGCATGATCCGCTGATTGCCCCGGTGGCATCAGGGGCTGCGGATGTGCGCCATGTCTTTACCGCCGGGCGGCATGTGGTGGTGGATGGCCACATTCCCGGTCTGGACATGCCCACCCTCATGGCGCGGGCCGCCGATGTTGTGCGCGGGCTGGATGTGATGGGCTGAATTACGGGCGTTCAGGTGCCAAAATAGCTCTGGCGCAGTTCGCGCCGCACGAAGTCCAGAAAAAAGCGCGTGCGTGAGGGCAGATGCGCGCGGGATGGATAGACCGCATACAGGGTCACGTCCTCCCACGCGTAATTGCTCAGGCATTCGATCAGCCGTCCGCATTTCAGGTCATCGGCAATATCCCACAACACCTTCAGCGCGATGCCCCGGCCATTGACCGCCCAGTCATGCACCACCTCGCTGCTGGATGTGGCAAGGCGGGGGGTCACATGGATTTCCTTGCGGGCCTTGGCGTCGGAATATACCCATTCACTGAATATGCGCTGGCGGCGGATCAGGCAGATGCAGTCATGCTTGAGCAGGTCATGCGGCGTGGCGGGCAGGCCCTTGCGCGCGATGTAATCGGGTGATGCGCAGACCACGCGGCGGCTGTTGATGAGGCTGGTGGTCATGACCTCCTGATCCGATGGCATGCCGGGGCGGATGGCGATGTCCAGCCCGTCATCAATCACATCCAGCCCTGCATCCGACAGGGTCAGGTGAACGGTCACATCCGGGTACTGCCCCACGAAGGCGGCCACGATGCCCGCCAGCATCTTGCGCCCGATTTCCGATGGCACGCCCACGCGCAGAAGTCCGTGCGGGATGCCGGCGCGGGCCGTCAGTTCGGCCTCCACCTCCTCGATTTCGCCGATGATGCGTACGGCATGTTCATGCAGGCGGTGCCCTTCCGCCGTCAGCGCGAAATGGCGCGATGTGCGTGTGACCAGACGGGTGCCCAGACGGAATTCCATCGCGCTGAGGCGTCGGCTCATCGCGGCGGGCGACATGCCCATGGCGCGCGCGCATCCCGCGATGCTTCCGGCGGCGGCAAGGATGCAAAAAAACTTCAGGTCACTGATCTCATCGGGCATAAGGCGTTCCATGATTGCGTCTGACGCACGGTTGGCGTGCAGCCACGTGCTCTACACGAAGATGTGCAGATCCGTATCCTGCGCTTCCTTCAACTATTATCGCAATATCGGGTTCTTATGTCGGATACAGTACAGTCCACAGGTAACGTTTCCCTCCATACGGCGCTGTCGGGCAGGGAACTTCTGGACTGCCCTGTTCTGAACAAGGGGAATGCCTTCGACGGGCGCGAACGTGACCTGTTCGGGCTGCATGGCCTTCTGCCCGCGCGTGTCGCGACACTGGCGGAACAGGTCGATCTGGCCCGTGCGCGGCTTGCCGCCCTGCCGGACAACTTTTCGCGACATGTTGCGCTGCGCGAAATCCAGGATCGCAATGAAACGCTTTTCTACGCCATTGTAGATCAGGCGCTGGAAGCATGGCTGCCCGTCATTTACACGCCCGCCATCGGTCAGGCCTGTATCCGCTTCAGCCATATCTGGACCCGCCCGCGCGGCCTGTTCCTCAGTTTCGAGGATCGGGGCCGGATCGCGGAAATCCTGTCCGCGCCGCAATGGGACAATGTGCGCGTGATCGTTGCAAGCGACGGCGGCAGCATCCTTGGCATTGGCGATCAGGGCGCCAACGGTATGGGCATTCCCATTGGCAAGCTGTCGCTTTACACCGCATGTGGCGGGCTGGACCCGGCCTGCGCGCTGCCCATCCTGCTTGATGTCGGCACCGATAACACGACCCTGCTGGAAGACCCGGAATATATCGGCTGGCGGCACAGACGTGTGCGCGGGGCCGATTACGATGCGTTCATAGCTGAATTCGTTGCCGCCGTTCACGCACGCTGGCCCAATGTCGCCCTGCATTGGGAAGACCTGTCGGGCGCCGACGCGCTGCGCATCCTGCGCCGTTACCGTGACCGGATGTGTACCTATAACGACGATATTCAGGGCACTGCCGCCGTAACTGCGGGCGCATTGCTGGCGGCAATCCGGGCCGGGGGCGCGCCGCTCGCGCAGCAGCGGATTGTTGTTTTCGGCGCGGGCGGCGCAGGCTGTGGTATTGCCGACCTGCTGGTGCAGATGATGGTGGCCGAGGGCATGGCGGCGGATGAAGCGAACCGGCGCTTCTTCATGGTCGATATCAACGGCCTTGTGCGCGAAGGCATGGCGGACGTGACCGAAGGCCAGCAGCCTTTTGCCCAGCCTGCTGACATTGCATCGGGCTGGACGGTCGCCGATCCCGCCCATATCACCCTGGCGGAGGTGATGGAGAATGTCCGTCCCACCATGCTGATCGGCACTTCTGGGCAAGGTGGCGCCTTTACCCGCGATATTGTGGCCCCGATGGCGCAGCAATCCGCACGGCCCGTCATTTTCGCGCTTTCCAACCCCACGGCCAATATCGAAGCCATGCCCGGCGACCTGCTGGAATGGACCGAAGGCCGCGCCATTATCGGCACGGGCGGTCCGTTCGCGCCGGTCAGCTATGACGGGCGCAGCCGTCCGGTGGACCAGATCAACAATTCATACGTGTTTCCCGGCGTGGGGCTGGCGGTGGTGGCAGGTGGCATCACGCGCATGACCGATGGCATGCTGCTGGCGGCGGCCCATGCGCTGGCTGGCCTGTCGCCTGCTGCGGACAGCGATGATCCGACCACGATCCCGCTGCTGCCCCCGGTTTCCGAACTGCGTACCGTCGCCATGGCCGTGGCACGCGCCGTCATCCGGCAGGGGCAGGCCGAAGGCGTCGCCCCGCCCGCATCGGACGACGCAACGGAAGCCGCACTGAAAGCAGCCGTATGGACCGCGCAGTACCGCCCCTATGAAAAGGCGGTGGGCGAAGTATCCCGCTAACCGGGCGGCGACTGGCCTGAAGGGCGGGATATTCCCGCCCGGCAGGAACGGTAACATGCCCGCCCATGCAAGACGGGCAGGAATATATGCATATTTCGCGCATCGGCGGTGCGGCGATGGCGCGCGTGTACTGGCCCCTTAACCTGCGCGCGTTGCACTGGCTGTTCTGCCCTGCACCGCAGGCAGTGGCTTTTGCGCTGCGCAATACGATTGCATCGCTTGTCGCGCTGGCCATCGCATTGTGGATGGAACTGGACAGCCCGCAATGGTCGGTTGCGACCGTATGGTCCGTGGCCCAGCTTGGCCGTGGGGAAAGCATGTCCAAGGCGCGGTGGCGCATTGTCGGTACGCTGGTGGGGGCTGTGGCCGCCGTGGTGTTCATCGCCGCCTTTCCGCAGCAGGCATGGCTGTTTTTCCCGGCGGTGGCGATCTGGATCGGGCTGTGCAGTTTTCTGGCCACGTTCAGCCTGAATTTCCGCTCCTACGCATTCGTGCTGTCGGGTTATACGTGTTCCATCATCGCGGTGGCGGCGGCATCCCAGCCCGATAACGTGTTTTTCATCGGGATTTCGCGCGCGACCTATATCGTGCTGGGCGTGGTGTGCGAGGCGGTGATGGGCATGCTGTTCACGCTCAACCTCGCCACCCGTGCCCGCGGCATCATGGTTGCGCGGGTGGAAGACGTGCTGCACCGCCTGGGCGGGCTGCTGCGTGAAATCGTGCTGCATGAGCGCGACACGCTGCTCCATGCCGGTGAGTTTTCGGACATGCTGGTTTCGGTCCATCAGGGGCTTGAATTTCCCGCCATTGAAATGGGCCGTCACCTGCATGCGGGCGACCATGCGCGCGCGGTGCTGGCGGAAGTATCAATTCTGGTCACCCGCCTTGTCGGCCTGTCAGGCGGGGCGGAACGCGCGGTACTGGCGGGGGATGATGCCTTTGCCGATACGCGCGGGCAACTCCTGCATCTGTGCGACCGGCTTTCAACCTGTCGGCTGAAGGGTGGAATGCTGGACGAACTGCGTGAACAGGTATCCCACCTGCATGGCCTGTTCGACCGGCGTGCGACGGATGGCACGCAGGAAATGGCCCGCATCACCCATGGGGTTCTGGGGGCCAGCATGGCGGATCTGGGGATTGCGCTTGACCACTGTCACGCCATTTTCAGCCCGCCGGCCCATGACCGTTTCCGCTTCCGTCTGGCGGGGCATCGGGACGTGCGGCTGGCTTTCTATAATGGCCTGCGCGGGGCTGCGGCCATCATGCTGGCGGCACTGGTATACGAACTGACCGCATGGCCCGGCGGCATGGGGTTCATTGCCATTACCACGCTGGTCTGCGGCCTGTTCGCCACGCGTGAAAACCCGGTGGTCGGCACGACCCGTTTCCTGTCGGGTGCTGTGTGGTCCGCCGTGGCGGCGGGCTGCCTTGATCTGGGGATACTGCCGTACCTGAGTGACTATGAGGAATTTGCCTTTGTGCTGGGCATTTTCCTGTTTGTAGGCGGACTGGCGAAGTGCAACCGGGGCACGGCGGGGGCTGCCGCCGCCTACGGGCTGCTCATGCCCAACCTGCTCATGCCCGGTAACCAGAGCCGGGTGGATGAGGTCGCCTTCCTCAATAGTGCGCTGCATACGGTACTGGCGGTCGGGCTGAGCGTTCTGGTGTTCCGGCTGGTCCTGCCATTTCGTGCCCGCGACGAGCGGTTGCGTTTCGGTGCGCATATCCGTGGGGAACTGCGGCGACTGTGCCTTGTGCCGCTTTCTCCTTCGCCGCAATGGTGGATCGGTACCAGTCTGGACCGGATCGGGCGCATGGTGCGGCATGCGGCGCAGGAACATGACAGGACGGCAGGGGGTGGCATACGCCTTATGCTGATGTTTTCTGCCGTGGGGCTGAATATCCTGCTGCTGCGCCAGCTCAAGCGGCAGCAGCGCGACGGCGCATCGGATGTGATAACCGTGCTGCTGCGCGCCCTTGTCCGTTACCGGCCCGTAAGCCCGCGCGGTATTGCCGTGGTGCGGGCGGCGCGCATGCGCATCGCCCGGATGGAACGTGCCGACCCCGGTAACGGCAGGCTGCTGGAAGTGCTGGCCTGTCTGGACGGGATTGGCCGGACCGCCACGGCGTGCATCGCCGCGATCGAAGCCGGGGTGGAGTAAATCGCGCCTGACCGTGTCATGAATGGCGCAACAGGGCGGGAGGGAAGGGGCCGTATTCCACGGTGCAGTCCCTCCCGCCCGGATCACGATACCGGGCAGCGGGAATTATCCGTTGATCGGGCGGGTCGATACCTTCATTTTGCGGATTGGTGAAATCCGGTTCTTTATGAATAGTCAGGCCGTTCCGGTCTGGTCCGCAAAACACAGAAGGCGCGCCGCATGAGAAAACGCTACGATCTCGATCTGTTGCGCAGCCTTCAGGTCCTGATTGAAGAAGAAGGCGTCTCCCACGCGGCACGCAGGCTGAAGATGAGTGAGGCCGCCATGAGCCGCAGCCTCGCCAAACTGCGCGTGATTTTTGGCGATCCGATCCTTGTGGCATCGGGACGGCGGATGGTGGCCACAACCTTCGCGCTGGGCATACGTGACCGGGTGCGTGCCTTGGTCGACGGGGCGGACTCGCTGCTTGAAGAACAGGAAACGCCCGACCTTGCCGGTCTGTCGCCCCATTTCACGCTGCGGGCCAATGATCTGATCGTGGGTGCGTTCGCCGCGGCTGTTCTTGCCGCCCTTAGGCAGGACTGCCCGGGCTGCACCCTGACTTTCGCGCCCGAGACCGATGATGAACCCAGCGATGACCTGCGCGAAGGCCGCGTTGACCTCTATCTGGGCGCATCGGATGACATGCGGCCCGAAATCCGGCGACAGAGCCTGTTTCCCACCAGTTTCCGCGCCCTGGTGCGTGCGGACCATCCCATCCTGTCCGAAGGGATCACACCGCAATCCATTGCACGCTACGAACATATAAGCGTATCGCGGCGGGGGCGGCTGCACGGACCGATTGATGCGGTACTGCGCGAGCAGTTCGGCCTGCGGCGGCGTGTGGTGATGGTGGTGCCCACTTATTACGCCATGGTCGAAACCCTGCGCATGACGGATATGATCCTGCCCCTGCCGGGTATCGCCATCGATTACCTGCCCATCCGGTCCATGCATCTGGCGGAGTTCGAATTTCCCTTCGACCTGCCCGTCGTGCACTCGTTTCAGGCATGGCATCCGCGCCGGGACAGCGACCCGGTCCACCGCTGGCTACGCGGGACGGTCTATCGTGTCGTGCGCCAGCGCGGGGAAGGACTGCCCGAAGGCTTTACCCCCGCCGCCGCCAGCGCGGCAGGGGAAGGGGCCGTGGTCTGGCCTTACTGACCGTAGCGCACGATTCCCAGATCCTCATGCGGGATTTCGGGCATGCGACCGGACATGATGTCGGCCAGCACGCGGCCCGAACCGCAGGCCATGGTCCAGCCCAGCGTGCCGTGACCGGTATTGAGGAACAGGTTATCATAGCGCGTGCGGCCAATGATGGGCGTGCCGTCCGGTGTCATGGGACGCAGGCCGGTCCAGAATTTCGCACCGCCAATGTTGCCGCCGCCGGGGAACAGGTCCGTTACGGAATGTTCCAGCGTTTCGCGCCGGGGTGCGCGCAGGCTGGTGCTGAAGCCCGCCAGTTCCGCCGTGCCCCCCACGCGGATACGGTCGCCAAGGCGGGTGATGCCGATCTTGAAGGTTTCGTCCATGATGGTGGAAACCGGGGCCTGCCTCTCGTTCACGATGTCGGCGGTGATGGAATAGCCCTTGACCGGATAGATCGGCAGGTCCAGTCCCAGACGGCGCACCAGCGCGGGTGAATAGCTGCCCAGAGACACGACATAGGAATCAGCCACCATCCGGCCCCGGCTGGTCTCGATACCGGTGATGCGGCCGCCTTCCTCCGTCATGGTGCGGATGGCGGTATCATAATGGAAGGTGACGCCAGCTTCAGCCGCCATGGCGGCCAGACGTTGGGTGAACAGGAAGGCGTCGCCCGTTTCATCGCCGGGCAGGCGCAGGCCGCCAATGAATTTATGCGCGGTGGAAGCCAGACCCGGCTCGGCCCGGACGCAACCTTCGCGCGTCAGGATCTCGTAAGGGACGTTGTACTGTTCCAGCACGCGGATATCGCCCGCGATGGCATCCATCTGCTTCTGGGTGCGGAAAAGCTGAAGCGTGCCCAACTGCCGGTCATCATACGCAATGCCCGTGCTGGCGCGCAGGTCGCGCATCATGTCGCGGCTATATTCCGCAATACGGACCATGCGGCCCTTGTTGCGATCATAGGCCGGGGTGGTGCAGTTTTCCAGCATCTGGACCAGCCATTTCCACAGATGCGGATCAGGCATCGGCCAGAAAACGAAAGGCCGGTATTTCATCATCAGCCACTTCATGGCCTTGAACGGCACGCCCGGCCCAGCCCATGGGGAGGAATATCCCGGCGAGACCTGCCCCGCATTGGCGAAGCTGGTTTCAAGTCCGGCTTCGGGCTGGCGGTCGACTATCGTGACCTCGTGGCCGGCCTGCGCAAGATACCAAGCCGATGTCACACCGACGACACCGCTACCCAGAACGATGATTTTCATTACTCAGATGCCTTTTCTGGCGTGGGAAAACACATCACGCGGCCTGTGTCAGGTAAGCGCGATGGAAACGGGAACCGAGTGCTGTCAGCACTTCGTAGCCGATGGTGCCGGCGGAGTGCGCCACATCATCCACGCTGCGGCGGGGGCCGATCATGTCCACATGGGTTGCGGCATCAAGCATGGTTTCGGGCACGTCGCTTACGTCTACCGTGGTGGAATCCATGGAAATGCGGCCAAGGATGGGCAGCCGGTAATCGCCCAGCCAGGCGCAGCCACCGCCATCCGCGCCGTGGCGCAGGAAACCGTCGGCATAGCCAATGCCCAGTGTTGCAATCCGCCGTGGCCCGTTGGCCCGCCATGTCAGGCCATAGCCCACGGCGTCCCCGGCCGCGATGGTGCGGACCTGCACGATACGGGCGCACAGGCGCACGGTCGGGTACAGCGGGTTGGGCACGTCCGCATTGGGGGCCAGTCCATACAGCGCGGCACCGGGACGCACGAGGTCAAAATGATAATCCGGCCCAAGGAAAATCCCCGATGAGGCCGAAAGGGCCAGATCGGCATCCGGCAGCCGGGCCGCCATGGCGCGCAGCCTGTCGCGCTGCATCGTATTGGCCGGGTTGGCGGGCGTATCGGCACAGGCGAGGTGACTCATGACCAGCCGCGTATCAATACCATCCAGCAGTGCGGGATTGCCCGATACAAGTGCCACGTCCGCTTCCGACAGGCCAAAGCGCGACATGCCGGTATCCACCTGAATGGCGGCGGGCAGGGGTGTTCCAACTGCAACTGCGTGAGCGCGCCAGCTTGCCATCTGTTCCAGACTGTTCAGCACGGGCAGCAGGTCATGGGCGGTGAATTCTCCTTCCGTCCCCGGCATGGGGCCGTGCAGGACGAATATCCGGCAGGTGGGGGAGACATGGGCGCGCAGCCGGATGCCTTCTTCCAGATGCGCGACAAAAAAGACCTTCGCCCCGGCCTGTTCCAGTACGGGTGCTACCCGGTCCGCGCCAAGTCCGTATGCATCGGCCTTGACCACGGCGGCGCAGGTGGCGGTTCCCGTACGGGCATTGAGCAGGCTGAAATTTGCTGCGATCGCGCCCAGACTGATTTCCAGTATCGCACCCGCGCCGGGTGCGGACCAGCCAGCCGTGGGCGTGGGGGAAGGCAGGTCAGGCATGCGGAAGATACTCCGGTAACGGTGTGGGGCAGGTTTGATCGTATGCATGTGACAACAGAATGTCCTGTCGTTTGACGCAATTTCATGCCATTGTAAGAAACACCACGCAATTATATGCGAAAATAAGTGGAAAATTCACCATGCCATTCGATCGCCTGACCGAGGCCATCCTGCGTAACCTGCGTCATGACGGAAGGATGAGTAACGCGGATCTGGCGCAGCGGGTGGGGCTGTCGCCATCGGCGTGTCTGCGGCGTGTGCGCATGCTGGAAAAAGAAGGGGTCATCCGCGGCTATCGCGCGCTGGTGGATGAACGCTCGGTCCATGGCATGACCACGGTGATCGTGCAGATCACGCTTGAACGGCAGACGGAGGAATGCCTGCGTCGCTTCGAGGCCCGCGTACGTGAATGTCCCGATGTGCGTGAATGTTACCTGATGACCGGCGATGCGGACTATCTGGTGCGCGTGGAAGCCCGCGATGCCGCCGATTACGAACGCATCCACAAGGAAGAACTGTCGCGCATGCCGGGCGTGGCCCGGATACAGAGCAATTTCGCCATTCGCACCGTAGTCCAGCGTTAGACGCGCCGCCCGATCCCGGACCGCGCGGAACTGGCGACCAGCAGGACCGGAGGGAAACTGCCCCCGGTCCGGCATTGCCCGTGACCAGTTTACGGTGTGGGTGGTGTCGGCAGGGTTGTCTGGCGCGGGATGAATGGCCGGATCAGGAACTGGTAACCCCCGGCCCCCAACACGCCGCCACATACAGGCCCCGCAATTGGCACCCACCAGAAACTGCCCGGCGCGGGCAGGGCCGAACTGCCCCAGCCCATAAGGTAGCAGAACAGGCGCGGGCCGAAATCGCGCGCGGGATTGATTGCCCACGCTTCCAGATAGCCCGAACACGCACCGATGCTGGCGACAAGCAGCCCGATGATCAGTGCGCTGGAATTGGCCTGCGGGGCGACGGTATTGTATTCGCATGTAATCGCGAAGATGCCGAACAGAAGCAGCCCGGTCAGGATCGTTTCATCCATGAAGGCATGCAGCGGGGTGATGAAATCACCGGCATGGGTAAAGAATACCCCTGCCGCCCCGCCATCGGCACGCGCCACGCCCTGGATCTGGTTATAATGGTCGATGACCGGCTGGTACAATGCGTAGACAAGTGCCGCCCCGATGAAACCGCCCAGCACCTGCGCCGCGCAGTAGGCGGGCACCTTGCGCCACGGAAAGTCCCGGTAAAGGGCAAGGGCGATGGACACGGCGGGATTGGCATGCGTGCCCGATACGCTGCCGGTTATGTAAATGGCGATGGTGACGCCCAGTCCCCACACGATACAGACGCCCCAGTAGGAGAATTTGTACGGGCTGGGGTCATATAGCGTATACATGGCGGCCACGCTGTCGCCGACCATCACGATGATGATGACGGCAATGCATTCGGATATCAGTTCGCCAAGAAATTGTCGGTTCTTCAGCATTTCAACCCACTCTGATTATTTTTATCGTTTGATGGGAACAGCCATCCGGCCTGTGCCGGTGTTGAGCCAGTGTATGTTCTTAAACGAACATGGGCGCTCAGGGAATAGAAAGAATGGTCCCGAACGGCCTCTATTCTACGTTTTCACCGGTTTTCTGCTAATAAAAACGATCTGACAAAATAGAGAGGTCAGGCAACCCGTCCCCGGTCAGCACGTTGTCCGGGTGTGATGATTGGCGTTTCTGTGCGTTTTCGCACATGCACAAAAATCATCCGGTCCTGTAATTTCTGTTCTATGGCGAATTTATGGCGTGTTTCTGTAATATTAATGTAAAATTTATTTCCTGTGACAGTCCTGATCAATGTGCGGTTCCCCTATTGAAATGCCCATAATGTTCGTTTACGAACATCGGCATCAGGAGGAACATCTACATGGCGTCCATGGACGAAACATTCCGCTCCCCCCCGGCGCAGGGTGGCCCGGTCGACCTGCTGGTCGTGGGCGGGGGGATCAATGGCACCGGCATCGCGCGTGACGCCGCGGGCCGTGGCGCATCCGTGGTTCTGGTGGAACAGGATGATCTGGCCAGCCATACCTCGTCCGCCAGCACCAAGCTGATCCATGGCGGCCTGCGTTATCTGGAATATTATGAATTCCGCCTTGTGCGCGAAGCGTTGATCGAACGTGAAAAGCTGCTGCGCATCGCACCGCACATCATCTGGCCGATGCGTTTCGTCCTGCCCTACACGCCGCAGGCCCGTCCGGCATGGATGCTGCGCCTGGGCCTGTTCCTTTACGATCACCTTGCCCCCAACATGACGCTGCCCAGATGCAAGTCGCTTGATTTCCGCACCAATTCGGCGGGCAGGCCGCTTAACGGCACGCTTGCGCGCGGTTTTGCCTATTCCGATGGATGGGTGCAGGACAGCCGTCTTGTTGTCCTCAACGCCATGGACGCGCAGGCGCGTGGTGCTGACATCCGCACACGTACCCGGCTGGTGAAGGCCCGTCGCGTGGACGGCGTGTGGGAAGCCGAAATCGAGGACACGCGCGATGGCAGCCGCGCGACCCTGCGGGCCAGGGCGCTGGTCAATGCCGGTGGACCGTGGGTCAGCGAAGTGCTGCGTGAGCGCGCGCAGGTCAGTTCGACCAAGCAGGTGCGTCTGGTCAAGGGCAGCCATATCGTGGTGCCACGCCTGTTTGACGGGCCGCAGGCCTACATATTGCAGAACCCGGACAAGCGGATCGTTTTCGCCATTCCGTACGAGCAGGAATTCACCCTTATCGGCACGACCGACGTGCCGTGGACGCAGGCCCCCAGCCATGTGGAAATCTCGCCCGAGGAAATCACCTATCTGTGCGAAAGCGTCAGCCGGTATTTCACCAGATCCGTCTCGCCGGATGATGTGGTATGGAGCTATGCTGGCGTGCGCCCGCTTTATGATGATGCGGCAAAGAACGCTTCGGCAGTGACGCGCGATTACGTGCTGGATGTGGATACGCAGGGCGATCAGGCGCCGATGCTGTCCATTTTTGGTGGCAAGATCACCACGTACCGTCGTCTGGCGGAACATGCGATCGAAAAGCTCCAGCCCTTCCTGCCGGTGCTGTCCGCACCCGGCTGGACGGCGGACCGTGTGCTGCCCGGCGGCGATCTGGGAGAAGGCGGGTTCGACGCCGCCGTTGCCCGCCTGTCGGCGCGCGCACCGTTCCTTGATGCGAGGTCATGCTGGCGGCTGGTCCGCAATTACGGTTCCCGCGCCCATGACATCGTGGGCGATGCGCGCAGTCTGGCGGATATGGGCGAACAGTTCGGCGCGGGGCTGAGCGCGCGTGAGGTGGAATATCTGATTGCCAGTGAATGGGCGCAGACGACGCAGGACATCCTGTGGCGACGGTCCCGGCTGGGTCTGCATGTAACGGACGAGGACGCAGCCCGGCTTGACGCCTATCTGCGCGCCCGCCAGCCAAGGGCGGCGACAGCGGCTTCGTAAAACACGGGTCGCGTGTGTAAAAGACGCCTGCGGCCAGAACCCAGCATCCGCCCGCAGAGGCAGGAGACGATAATGAACAAGAAGAACAGAATTCTCGCCATCGATCAGGGAACGACCTCGACCCGCAGCATCGTGTTCGATCGTGACATCACCGCCCTGTCTGTCGCCCGCAGCGAATTCGCGCAGCATTATCCCAATCAGGGCTGGGTCGAACACGACCCGGAGGAAATCTGGTCCAATGTCCTGTCCACCGCGCGTGAGGCCATGGAAAAGGCGGGTGGCCCCGGTACGATTGCGGGTATCGGGATCACCAACCAGCGCGAAACCATTGTCATGTGGGATCGCAAGACGGGCAGGCCGGTCCATCGCGCCATCGTGTGGCAGGACCGCCGGACGGCGGCGGTATGCGCGCGCATGCGTGAACAGGGGCATGAAGACCTTGTGCGCGAACGCACGGGGCTGCTGCTGGACCCCTATTTTTCCGCAACCAAGATCGCGTGGATACTTGATAACGTGGAAGGCGCCCGCGCCCGCGCGGAGAAGGGCGAACTGGCCTGCGGCACGATCGACAGCTTCCTGCTGTGGCGGCTGACGGGTGGCCGTGTCCATGCGACCGACACAACCAACGCATCGCGCACGCTGCTGTTCAACATCCATGCCTGCCAGTGGGATGACGAGATGCTGGCGCTGTTCAACGTGCCCCGCGCCATCCTGCCCGATGTGCGCACCAACAGCGAGATATTTGGCGAGACCGATCCCGACCTGTTCGGCGAACCGCTGAAGGTGGCGGGCATGGCGGGCGACCAGAACGCGGCCATGGTGGGACAGGCCTGCTTCAAGCCCGGCACGGCGAAGGCGACCTACGGCACGGGCTGCTTCGCGCTGCTCAATACCGGATCGAAGCCCGTCCGTTCGGAAAACCGCATGCTCACCACGATTGCATACCGTATCGGGGATGAGACGACCTATGCCCTGGAAGGGTCGATTTTCGTGGCGGGTGCGGCCATACGCTGGCTGCGCGACGGGCTGAACCTGATTACCCATGCTTCCCAGACCGATGACATGGCCACCCGCGTTCCCCATAGCCACGGCGTGTATATGGTGCCGGGTTTTGTGGGACTTGGCGCGCCCCACTGGGACCCCGATGCCCGTGGTCTTATCTGCGGGCTGACGCTGGATGCGACGGCGGCGCATATTGCCCGCGCGGCGCTGGAATCGGTTGCCTACCAGACGCTGGATCTGATGGACGCGATGCGGGAAGATGGGGGCGGCACGCTGAACGCACTGCGTGTTGATGGCGGAATGTCAGTCAATGACTGGTTCTGTCAGTTTCTTGCCGATATGCTGCTGACGCCGGTAGAACGCCCCCGGCAGGTTGAGACCACGGCGCTGGGCGCTGCCTTTCTGGCAGGGCTTGCAACAGGGGTATGGAGCAGCATACCCGAGCTGGAAGGGACATGGACCCGTGGGCATCTGTTCCGCCCGGCGATGGACAAGGCCCAGCGCGACACTATGGTAGCAGGGTGGCATGCGGCGGTGCGGCGTACGCTCAGTTCCACCGTAGCGGCGTAACCTTCGTATTCAGAAGACAGGAAAAGAGTGCTTCATGACTTCCTCACGGTATAATCCCTATCAGGTTACGGATCGCAATCTCGCTCTGGAACTGGTGCGCGTAACGGAAGCCGCGGCTGTTGCGGCGTCGGCATGGACGGGGCGCGGCCTCAAGAATGAAGCGGATGGCGCGGCGGTGGAAGCCATGCGGCGCGCCTTCGATACGGTCGCGATCGACGGCATGGTGGTGATTGGTGAGGGGGAAATGGACGAAGCCCCGATGCTGTTCATCGGGGAAAAGGTGGGCGCGGGCGGTCCCGGCATGGATATTGCCGTTGACCCGCTGGAAGGCACGAATCTGTGCGCCAAGAACCTGCCCAATGCACTGACTGTCGTGGCCCTGGCCGAAAGCGGCAACTTCCTGCATGCGCCTGACATCTACATGGAAAAGATCGTGGTTGGTCCCGCACTGCCCGAAGGGGTGGTCGATCTGGACAACAGCATCGAGGCGAACCTGAAGGCACTGGCGCAGGCCAAGAAATGCGATGTGTCCGACCTGATGCTGTGTACCCTTGACCGTGAGCGTCATGCGGAACTGATCGCCCGCACGCGCGAAGCCGGCGCCCGTGTGACGCTGCTGAGCGACGGGGACGTGGCCGCCGCCATCGCAGCCTGCCTTGATGACAGCGGGATCGATATCTATGCCGGTTCCGGTGGCGCGCCGGAAGGCGTTCTGGCCGCTGCCGCCGTGCGCTGCGTGCAGGGGCAGATGCAGGGTCGCCTTCTGTTCGAGGATGACGGGCAGGTTGAACGCGCGCGCAAAATGAACCCCGGTGCCGATCCGTCCCGCAAGCTGGCGCTGGAAGACATGGCGCGGGGTGATGTGCTGTTTTCTGCCACGGGCGTAACCGGGGGCGCGCTGTTGCGTGGCATCCGCCGTTCGGGTGGTCGTACGGTCACGCATTCGCTGGTCATGCGGTCCAAGTCCGGCACGCTGCGGTTTGTCGAAGGCCATCACGACTACCATACCAAAACGTGGTAACAATCATTTCATCCGTTGCATAACAATAATAAAAGGCAATAGGGAAACGACATGACCGACAAAGCAAGCCCGGCTTCCGCCCGCCTTGGTCTCCGGCCCGGTGTCGTGACCGGGGCGGATTATCGCCGCCTGGTTGAAACCTGCCGGGACGAGGGCTATGCCTTGCCTGCCGTCAACGTGGTTGGAACCGACAGCATCAACGCGGTGCTGGAAGCCGCCGCGCGCAACCGGGCGGATGTGATCATCCAGCTTTCCAACGGTGGTGCGCGTTTCTACGCGGGCGAGGGCATGAAGGACGCGCAGCAGGCCCGCGTGCTGGGGGCCGTGGCTGCGGCGCGTCATGTCCATACCGTTGCGGCGGCTTACGGCGTGTGTGTGATCCTGCATACCGATCATGCGGACCGTAAGCTGCTGCCATGGATTTCCGGCCTGATCGACGCCAGCGCTACAGCGGTGGAGGAGACGGGCAGCCCGCTGTTTTCCTCCCACATGATCGACCTGTCGGCTGAACCGCTGGACGATAATATTGCGGAATGCGCCAGCTTCCTGCGCCGTATGGCCCCGCTGGGTATCGGCCTTGAAATCGAACTGGGCGTCACAGGCGGGGAGGAGGACGGGGTCGGGCACGACCTCGACGATGGCGCGGATAACGCCCATCTCTATACCCAGCCCGAGGATGTCCTCAAGGCTTATGAGGCGCTTTCCCCGCTGGGTTTCGTGACCATTGCCGCGTCCTTTGGCAATGTGCATGGCGTCTATGCGCCCGGTAATGTCAAATTACGCCCCGAAATCCTGCGCAACTCGCAGGAAGCGGTGGCGCGGGCGACCGGTGCGGGCGAAAAACCGCTGGCGCTGGTGTTCCATGGCGGTTCGGGATCGGAGCAGGCGAAGATTACCGAAGCCGTATCTTACGGTGTGTTCAAAATGAACATTGATACCGATATCCAGTTTGCATTCGCCAGCAGCATTGGCCGCTATGTTCAGGACCATGCGGAGGCATTCAGCCACCAGATCGCCCCATCAACGGGCAAGCCGACCAAGAAGCTGTATGACCCGCGCAAATGGCTGCGTGTTGGGGAAACGGGTATCGTTGCACGGCTGGAGCAGGCTTTTGCGGATCTGGGTGCCACGGGACGCAGCGTGGCGCGTGCCGTATAGGATGCGCATGGCAGGAGTGGAGTAACACGCGTCGTGTCAGCAGAAGAACGCCACCGGGAAATTACGGCACTGGTGCGTACACAGGGTTACGTATCGAACGAGGAACTGGCCCAGCGGCTTGATGTCGCGGTCCAGACCATCCGGCGCGATGTCAACATGCTGGCCCGGCGCGGGCTGGTGGCCAGGCATCACGGCGGGGCCGGTCTTGCGTCCTCGGTCGAGAATATCGCCTATTCCGAACGTCAGGTCCTCAATCGCCGTGCGAAAGAAGCCATCGGGCATCTGGCCGCGCGGCATATTCCTGATAACTCATCGCTGTTCGTCAGTATCGGCACGACAACGGAAGCCTTTGCCAAGGCATTGCGGCGGCATAAGGCGCTGCGGGTCATTACCAACAACCTGCATGTGGCCAGTCCGTTATCCGCCCAGACCGATTTTCAGGTGATCGTGACGGGGGGGGCTGGTGCGTTTTTACGATGGCGGCATTACCGGCTCCACTGCCAGTACCTTTATCGAACAGTACCGCACCGATTTTGCCGTGATCGGCATAAGCGGCATTGAGGAGGATGGCACGCTGCTGGATTTCGATGCGGACGAAATCAGCGTAACGCAGGCCATGATGCGCAATGCCAGACGTGTCTATCTTCTGGCCGACCAGACCAAATTCGGGCGCAGGCCCATGGGGCGGCTGGGGCATCTTTCGCACGTCCATGGTTTCTTCACGGACCGTCAGCCGTCGGAAAACATTACCGCCATGCTGAGGGAACACGGCGTGGAACTGCATGTAGCGTAAAGCGCGGATGGGCAGGCGATAGATTAATCAGGTAGAAAATAGGAAAAGTTTCTGGGTGTCGCCTTTTTGAAAAAAGCTTCACCAGAAACTCCCTTATGATCTCAAACAGGCTGATATGAAGGGCATCCGTAATGGAATACCCTTCATTCCATATCGTATTATATCCGAAATTATCGGGAAACCTGCTCAATCCAGTCAGTCAGGTTATAGTAATTGGAAATACGCGATACTTTATTGTCTGTTACGGTAAAAAACGCGCCCGCTGGCAGCACGTAGGTCTGGCCCGCAGCCTGCGGCAGGCCGTCATCCGTGCTGAGATATTCGCCATGCACCATGAATTCAGCCGCTGCCCGGCTGCCATCCGGGTTCACCATGATGACGATATCCTTGATGGTTTCCTTGTAATGCGCATCCATCTTTTTCAGGAAGGTGCGGAATTTCTCCACACCAGTCTCCCGACCACCCTGATTGATGTCGTGTTCGACCTGATCGCTCAGCAGGGCGAGGAACGCATCATGGTCACCGTCATTGAAAGCCTGATAGTAGGACGCGATCAGTGCGCGCGTAGCTTCAGCGGACATGGGATTCTCCAGTATCGGGAATATGTATCAGACAAAGGGAAGGGCGGTTGCGGTCGCTACGGATCGCGGCCAGTCGCGGCAGTTCCTTACCGCCCCGTTGGTACGGACTTCTTCCAGTGCATCGGGTGACAGCGTGGCAAACGCCCAGTCGTCCATGTCGGGCCTGCCTTCCGCAATGATGCCATCGGCGGGGAAACCACGGTCCATGGGGCCATAAATGCCGGCAATACCCCGGTTTTCGTCCAGCGTGGCAAGCCATGGCGCCATGCCTACGGTCGGTGATACGGCGGTAAAGCACTGGTTTTCCAGCGCACGGGCGCGGGCGGAAATTCTTACGCGATTGAACCCGTGCATCGTGTCGGTGCAGGTGGGAACCAGAAGCAGCCAGACACCCGCCTCGATCTGGCTGCGGGCCAGGGCGGGGAATTCGGAATCATAGCATATGCTGGTGCCGATCCGGCCCCATGGCGTTTCGAAAAAACCGGGCGAACGGCCACTTTTTACATTCCAGCTTTCCGTTTCAAAGCGCGTCATGACATGCTTGTCCTGAAACGCATGGCGTCCGTCCGGGGCAATCAGGGGCGCGCGGTTATGAATGTGCCCCGATGCGTCAGCACACGGCAGGGTGCCGGGCATGAGCCAGACATTGTGCCTGCGCGCGGCCTGACACATGATATGCAGGATTTCGGCGCTGTGGTCGCATACGGCGTGCAGTTCCGTTGTGGCGTCGGCCTGCGTGGTTGCAAACGCGGCGGCGACTTCCATACAACTGTATTCGGGCAGTAAAAGCATGTCGGCCTGTGCCGCACCCGCGGCGGTAACACGGTCCAGATGGGCCGCATAATCATCAAGGCTGCGGCACTGTTCCACCTGCCATGAATGCGTGCCCAGACGCAGGGGAGATGTCATGCGGGTATTCCAGTCAACAAAGTATCGGGGATGGCGGTATCGCGTAGCGGCCTGATCCAGAAATCCAGTTGGTGCGGGCTTTCTTCCGTGGCCCCCACATCGCGCCAGTCCAGCGAACATGAAACGGCGGGCAGGGGGGTGAAGCCCCGATCAGCCCAGAACTTATGCAGCGGACGGAACGATGCCGGGCGGGCAGGGTGATCTTCCGGCCTGCGGACCGCGCAGAAAACGGCAAACTCCGCCTTCATGCGGCGGGCCTGCCGTTCCCGTTCGGCAAAGAAGCGCTTGCCCAGCCCATGTCCCCGCCACTGTGGCAGCACCACGGATTCCCCAAAATAGAAAAACCGTCCCAGATCCAGTCCCCGTTGTGCAAACGGGGCGCGGATTTCGGCCACTTCATCCTTCAGCGGCAGGCAGGTCGATGCCCCCACAATCTGTGATTCATGGCGTGCGACGATAATGGCGGTGCCGGAACTGCCCACATAGGGGGCCAGATAGGCTTCCTCATACACCGGGTCATCCCCGGCGTAGAGGTAAGGCCATTCACGGAACACCGCGATACGCAGGCGGGCGAGAGCGGGAATGATCCCGGCTATCGCCGCCCCGGTTATGGTTTCAACACTCAGCGACATCGGACCCTGTGGTGCGTTTTTGCTCAGTAGATCGGGAACCGCGCACACAGCGCCTTGACGCGCGCATGGACGGCCTGTTCCGTGGCGGGACAGCCTTCGCCGCCTTCACGGGCAAGGGCGGTGAG
>NZ_NKTY01000082.1 GCF_003207825.1 Komagataeibacter saccharivorans
GTAGATCGGGAACCGCGCACACAGCGCCTTGACGCGCGCATGGACGGCCTGTTCCGTGGCGGGACAGCCTTCGCCGCCTTCACGGGCAAGGGCGGTGAGGACCTCGTCAATCATGAGGCCGACTTCCCGGAACTCCGCCGCCCCAAAGCCGCGTGCGGTGGCCGCCGGGCTGCCAAGGCGAATGCCAGAGGTGATGGCGGGTTTTTCGGGGTCGAAGGGAATGGCGTTCTTGTTGGCGGTGATGCCCGCGCGTTCAAGGCTGCGTTCCGCCGCACGGCCCGTCACACCCTTGGGCCGCAGGTCAACGAGCAGCAGGTGGCAGTCGGTGCCGCCGGTCACGATGTCGAAGCCGCTGGCGACCAGCGTTTCCGCCAGCACGCGGGCGTTATTGGCCACGGCTTCCTGATAGGCACGGAAGTCGGGGCGCAGCGCCTCGCCGAAGGCGACGGCCTTGGCGGCGATGACATGCATGAGCGGACCGCCCTGCAGGCCGGGGAACACGGCGGAATTGATCTTCTTCGCCAGATCCGCGTCATTGGTCAGGATCAGCCCGCCACGCGGCCCGCGCAGGGTCTTGTGGGTGGTGGACGTGACCACATGGGCATGCGGCAGGGGCGACGGATACAGACCGGCCGCCACCAGCCCGGCGAAATGGGCCATGTCGACCATGAGGTACGCACCGACTTCATCGGCAATGGCGCGGAAGCGGGCAAAGTCGATGATGCGGGGATAGGCGGAGCCACCGGCGACGATCAGCTTCGGCTTTTCGGCGCGGGCCAGACGTTCCATTTCCTCGTAGTCCAGCAGGCCGTCCTCGCGGCGGACACCATACTGCACGGCGTTGAACCACTTGCCGGAATAGTTCGGGGCCGCGCCATGCGTCAGGTGGCCACCGGCGGCAAGGCTCATGCCCATGACGGTATCGCCCGGCCTGACCATCGCCATGAAGGCCGCCTGATTGGCGTTGGCGCCGGAATGGGGCTGCACGTTGGCGAATTCCGCGCCGAACATCTGCTTCACGCGCTCGATGGCCAGCGTCTCGACCTTGTCGACCTCGACGCAGCCACCGTAATAGCGGCGGCCAGGATAGCCTTCGGCGTATTTGTTGGTCAGCACGCTGCCCTGCGCCGCCATCACCGCGGCCGACACCATGTTCTCGCTCGCAATCAGTTCAATACCGTCGCGCTGGCGTTCCAGTTCCGCGCCAATGATCGCAGCAACATCCGGGTCCGCTTCCGTCAGCGGGGCGCGGAA
>NZ_NKTY01000015.1 GCF_003207825.1 Komagataeibacter saccharivorans
AGATGGCCAACAGCAACGCCGTCAGAAGGGCGGCATAACAACAACCAGGTATAGCTTATCAAGCCCGCAAAACTGTCCGAACGGACGGGTCCACCTCTTTCTCAATCGTTCCGCCATTCACAAGGTCATCAAGTCGATGATCGACCTGCCGGGCGATAACAGTTTTTCGATCTTCATGATCGATATCGACCGCTTCCGCGATATCAATGACACGCTGGGTCATATGAATGGTGATGCCTTCCTCAGGGCCATTGCCGACCGGCTGAAATCCCTGTCGCAGAGCAACTATATCCTCAGCCGTTCCGGCGGGGATGAGTTCGTGATTGTCATGCCCGACAGCAACGAAGCCAGCGCCGTATCATTTGCCCGCAGCCTGATAAAAGGCATGCAAGAACCGGTCGAGATTGCGGGCAACCTGCTTGTCGTGTCGCTGGGCATAGGGATCAGCATTTTTCCCGAAAACGGTCCCGACGGACAGTCCCTGCTCAGTCATGCCGAAAGCGCCATGCGCCGGTGCAAGAAGGAAGCGCGCGGCAGTTTCTGCGTATCCAGCACGGCGGATAACCGTGCGGCACAGGACCGGCTGCTGCTGGGGTCAGCCCTGCGGGACTCACTGGCGCGGGGCTTGCTGAACCTGCATTACCAGCCGCAGGTGGATATCAGGACCGGCAGGCTGTACGGGGCGGAAGCCCTGTCGCGGTGGAACCATCCCACGCTCGGCAACATCTATCCTTCCCGCTTCATCGCGGTGGCGGAGGATACCGGACAGATCGAGACGATCGGCACGTGGTCTCTGGAAGAAGCCGTCGGCCAGCTTGTCAAATGGGACGGGGCGGGGCTTCATGTCCCGGCGGTGTCGGTCAACCTGTCGGCGGCGCATTTCCGTAACCGTGACCTGCCCGCCCTGATCGAACGCATCCTCAGGGAGCATGACATCCAGCCGCAGCGTCTGACCGTTGAAATTACGGAAAGCGTCATGATGGGGGAAAACGAGGATACGATGACGGGACTGGCCGCGATCCATAATCTGGGTGTCGGCCTGTCCATGGATGATTTTGGCACCGGTTACTCCTCCCTTTCGCGTCTGACGCGGCTGCCGCTGACCGAAATCAAGATTGACCGCAGTTTCATCATGAATCTGGAACATGACGCCAACGCGCAGGCTGTCACGACGGCGGTGATCGGTATCGGAAACCGGCTGAAGATGACGGTTGTGACCGAAGGCGTGGAGACGGAATCCCAGCTTGAACTGCTGGAGGGACTGAACTGCGATGTGGCGCAGGGTTACCTGTTCGCCCGGCCCATGACGCCAGATGACATGCTGGCCTGGGCCCGCCAGAAGATGAAGATAACGCAGTAGCCGTCGCATATCTGCCGGGTATTGCGGCAGCAGGTCAGGAGTGGTTCCGAATACCGTGCGACGTGGCCCGGTCCGGTCATGACCGGTTTGCATGGCGCGGGGGGCATGTCATACATCGGGAAAGACGTGCGGGGTGCGCCCATACCGGGCCTGCACGACATTTCCTGCCCCTGCATCCATCATCCGGTGCGCTGGGGCATATGGCCACAGGATAATCCCATGACCCAATCCGTTTTTGATCTTTGTCTGAAAAATGGCAGCGTTGTCCTGCCGGATGCCACGGTTATTACCGATGTGTATGTGCGTGACGGGCGTATTGCCCGGATCGGCGGACAGGGCGACGCAGGGCGGGTCATTGACTGCACCGGCCTGACCATCCTGCCCGGCGTGATCGACACACAGGTCCATTTTCGTGAACCCGGCCTGACCGGGGCGGAGGATCTGGCAACCGGCAGTATGGCCGCCGTGATGGGTGGTGTGACGGCAGTGTTCGAGATGCCCAACACCAAACCCGCAACCGACTGCCCCGAAGCCGTGGTGGACAAGCTGGACCGCGCCCGGGGCCGTATGTGGTGCGATCACGCTTTTTATGTGGGCGCCACAACGGATAACGCCGATCGGTGCGGCGAGCTGGAAATGCTGCCGGGCACGGCGGGTATCAAGATCTTCATGGGGTCATCCACAGGCAACCTGCTGGTATCCGATGACGCGGTGCTGGAGCGGGTCTTGCGTTCGGGGCGCCGCCGCGTCGCCATCCATGCCGAGGATGAGGGACGCCTGCATGAACGTCTGTCGGAACGTAAGGCGGGTGATCCGTCATCCCATCCCGTGTGGCGGGATGATGAAACGGCGCTGCGTGCGACGCAGCGCATCGTGCATCTGGCGCGACGCACCGGTCGCCGTATCCATGTCCTGCATGTCACCACGCCTGCTGAACTGGAGTTCCTGTCCGGCCACAAGGACATCGCCAGTTGCGAGGTCACGCCCCAGCATCTGACACTGGCGGGCGAGGAAGCCTATGCCGAACTGGGCACGCTGGCGCAGATGAATCCGCCCATCCGGGGGCGTGAATGGCGTGACGGGCTATGGTACTGGATGGGGCAGCGTGTGCCCGACATTATCGGCTCCGACCATGCGCCGCACACGCTGGAAGCCAAGCAGCGCGCTTACCCCGATTCACCGTCCGGCATGCCGGGGGTGCAGACCCTGCTGCCGCTCATGCTGGATCATGTCGCCCATGGGCGGCTGTCGCTGCGCCGGGTGGTGGACATGACCTCCGCCGGGCCGCAGCGCCTGTTCGGGCTGGTGAACAAGGGGCGTATCGCGGTGGGGTATGATGCCGATTTCTCGGTCGTTGACCTTGCCGCGCGCTGGACGGTCCAGCAGGAGTGGCTGGCCTCCAGATGTGGATGGTCGCCTTTTGTGGGGCGTGAACTGACGGGGCGTCCCGTTGGCACCGTTATCCGCGGGAACGTTGTCATGTGGGAAAACCAGCTTGCCCCCACCGCGCAGGGTGAGCCGCTGCGTTTTGAAGCAACGGATCGTCCCCGCGAAGCCTGATGCTGTTCCGGTGCTGTGTATCGTTCCTGCAAGACGGCAGGATGCAGCACCGGTATCCGCTGCGTATGGTTCTGACGCTGGGGACGTGGGCGAGAGTGGCTGCATGTCCCCTTTGGAGCACCTCGTGGGCTGCATCTCATCGAACCCGGATGTTTCGGGTTCAAAAACGCAGCCACCTCATCAGTGCATAACCGCCTGATCTGCTGGAATCTGACTGGCATGATGCGTTTACCAGACTGAGTCTGGTTCAGCCGGTCCCGGTTGGATACGGGGAAGCATCGGCTGACGGTGCGATGTATGCCGATACGGCGGAAATAACAGGCATCGCTGTCAGGTGTGCTGCTGGTGTCCTGTCATCATGCGCCGTGATCTGTGTGCATTCTGCTGCATGCAGGGCGAAGGACATGACGACAGGTCCGCACGGTCCCTGTTACAGGACAGCATGACGCATGCGTAAATGCGTTACCATTTTATTATTACTGATTTTCTGGAAGTAGAATGGTGCCCAAGGGCGGGATCGAACCACCGACACTGCGATTTTCAGTCGCATGCTCTACCAACTGAGCTACTTGGGCACCGGGCCGTTTGTCCGGCTTGTCACGACACTCAGGAGCACCGTGACGGTGGACAAGCGTTTAACCTACCTCATCATCGGGATCAACCCGTCTTGTGTATTTTTCATCCTCTTCAGATGGAATCTCTGTCGAGGGAACGCGGTACTGCCCTGAAAACCAGCGGCCAAGGTCCACATCCGCACACCGGCGCGAGCAGAACGGCCGGAAACGCGCCTGCGCGGGCTGGCCACAGATGGGGCAGGGGGGAAGGGTGGGCTGTTCGGTCATGGTTCAAATCTCCAGCCATTGGCGGGCAGGGTCTGATCCGCAACAGGCTGGAGTGTGCGGCCGGTCAGGCGCGTGAAGTCCTCCATCCAGCCCGGATGGTCTTGCAGCAGCGTCATGATACCATACCCGCATGCCAGTCGGACAGGCTGTCCAGTGGGCGGCATGCCCCGATGGGCCTGCATCTGCCCGCGCAGGGCATGGATCAGCCGTCCCTCACGGGACTGAAGCAGCTCATGCAGGGGCGGATGGACGCGCGGGCGTACGATTTCGGCCAGACCAAGTGCTGTAAACCCGAGAAAGCGCGGACGCAGCGGATCGTCCTTCAGCAGGGTCTCGATCACCTCACCCAGCGCACGCCGCTTGCGTACGGCCAGCCCCGCTACGTCAACAATGATCGCCCCAGACAGGTTGCGTAGCCGTAGCTGGCGCAGAAGGTCGGGCAAGGCGTCACGGTTGGCGGCGAACTGGGCCGTCTGCTTGGGGCGGCGGTCCATGCTGGTCGCCCCCCCATCCATGTCGATCGCCACCAGTGCGGGTGTGGGGGTAATGCTGGCCGACATGCCACCGGGCAGCGATATCACAGGGTCTTCCAGCCCGTCCGCCTGCGCGCGCAGGTCGCTGTCGAAAGCGGAATTGACGCGTGTCAGGCGCGGATGCAGCGGTGCGGGCAGCAGGGTGGCAACGGCGGCATCGTCGATAACGATAGGGGCGTCTGGATACTGGCGCGCAAGCCGGTCCAGCGGGGTTGGTCCGCGCCGCAACAGTTGTGGCGCCGCCCCGCCGGGCAGGTCGGGTGGCAGGTTGCGCGCGCCCAGCCGTACCCCTTTGCCGCCCTGCGCGCTGCGCGTGACGGAAACAAGGATGGTCTGTCCCTGTGTCAGGGGGCCAAGCCCTTCCGAATCAGGCAGGAAGCCTGCCTGTTCCTGTCCGGGCAGGGTGACGAAGGTGCCCCCAAGGGCCGGTACATGGGCGCTGACGGCGGCGCGGTAGATGTCGCCCACACCATCGGGCATGTCAGGCCGCCACAGTGCGAAATCCTGCATGACGCCATTGCTGGTTACGGCAAGGCGGATCTCGCCGGGGCTACTGCTGGCGCAAATGCGCATATTCAACGGAGCCAGTTTCCCTTCTGCCCGCGCAGCATCTGCGCGGTTTCAAACAGCGGAAGGCCAACAATACCCGTGTAACTGCCAGACAGGAACCGCACGAACGCCGCCGCGTGTCCCTGTATCGCATAGCCGCCCGCCTTGCCATTCCAGTCGCCCGCTTCAAGCAGGGCGTCGATCTGCATGGGTGTGAGGCGGGAAAACGTGATGGTGCTGGCAACCAGACGATTGCTTGCCCGTCCGTCCTTCCATGTGGCGCTGGGCCGTATGGACACGGCCGTATAAACGGTATGACGCCGCCCGGACAGCAGGGTCAGGCATTTGCGTGCCGTCTGCACATCCTCCGCCTTGGGAAGGATGCGTCGCCCCAGGGCTACAACCGTGTCAGCCGCGATAACCAGTGCCGGTTCATCGTGCATGGCCGCCACATGTTCGGCCTTCCGGGCTGCCAGACGCTGGGCGTAGGGCCGGGGCAGTTCCTCCCGGCGGGGCGTTTCATCAATATCCGCAGGGCAGACCTGATCCGGGACGATCCCGATCTGGCGCAGAAGTTCAACCCGTCTGGGAGAAGCAGACGCAAGGACGAACCGCGCGCCCGCATCCGCCCCGGATGGGGCGGTGGTTCCGGTCATGACCGACAATGCGGGCTTACTTGAAGCGGAAGGTGATGCGACCCTTTGTCAGGTCATAGGGCGTCATTTCCACGTTCACGCGGTCACCGGCCAGAACGCGGATGCGGTTCTTGCGCATCTTGCCGCTGGTATGGGCCAGGATGGTGTGCTCATTATCCAGCGTGACGCGGAACATGGCGTTGGGCAGCAGTTCGGTTACCGTGCCGCTGAATTCAATCATGTCTTCTTTAGACATCGTGTCCTTCAATCATTAGAATTGCCGTCCGTCTGCGGGGCCGCAGCGCAATACGGTTGGTTTATGTGGGGATACAAACGCCCCGGGTCAAGTTTCGTTGTGCGCGCCGTCCAGCGCGGCGAGCCTGACGGACACGCTCAGCGCATGTGCGTCAAGCCCTTCGGCCCGTGCAAGGCTGACGGCGGCAGGACCGATTTCGCGCAGCGACTCGGCCTGCGCCTCGATGAACGTCGTGCGCTTGATGAAATCGAACACCGACAGACCCGATGAAAAACGCGCCGTGCGGCTGGTCGGCAGCACATGGTTGGGACCACCCACGTAATCACCGATCGCCTCGGGGCAGTAACGCCCGACAAAGATGGCGCCCGCGTGCCGCACGCGTTCAAATACCGGTGCGGGATTGTCGATCATGAGTTCCAGATGTTCCGGCGCGATCGTGTTTACAAGATCGGCGGCTTCATCCAGATCGCGTACGATGACAATCGCGCCGTGCGCGTCCCAACTGGTGCGGGCAATTTCGGCACGTGGTAGGGTTTCAAGTTCTGTCTCTACCGCGCGCGCCACTTTTTCCGCCATGGCGGTATCGGGCGTGATCAGGATGGACTGGGCCATGGGGTCATGTTCGGCCTGCGCCAGCAGATCAAGTGCTATGGCGCGCGGGTCGTTATTGCCATCGGCTATGACAACCACTTCCGACGGACCGGCGATGCTGTCGATTCCCACCGTGCCGAATACCTGCCGCTTCGCTTCGGCCACATAGGCATTGCCCGGTCCCACCACGCGGTCCACGGGGGCGATGGTCGCCGTGCCATAGGCCATGGCGGCCACGGCCTGCGCGCCGCCCACGCGATAGATCTCGCTCACGCCGGAACGGCGGGCAGCGGCCAGCACCAGCGGGTTAAGCGCCCCATCGGGCGTGGGAACGCACATGGCAATGCGCTTGACCCCCGCCACACGGGCCGGAATTGCGTTCATCAGCACGGAGGAAGGATAGGCTGCCTTGCCACCGGGCACGTAAAGCCCCACCGAATCCAGCGCCGTCCACCGCATGCCCAGTGTCACACCGGCCTGATCGACGTAACGCAGCCCCTCGGGCATCTGGGCCTTGTGGAACGACTCGATACGGCTGGCCGCGACTTCCAGCGAGTCCAGCAGTTCGGGTGCCACTTCAGCGCAGGCGGCCTCGATTTCATCGGGGGTGATCCGCAGGCGGTCAGGGGTGACGTCGGTGCGGTCGAAACGGTTTGTGAATTCACACAACGCTTCATCGCCACGGGCGCGGACGGCTGCCAGAATTTCGGTTACCGGCCCGTCGACGCGGGCGGTGTCGCTGTCACGCTCGGCCAGCAGTTTACGGAATTCGGTGTCGAAATCGGTCCGGGTCGTATCAAGGCGTTTCATGACTGCTGGTCCCTGGTCTGCGCCGGTGCCAGCGCCGTGCGGAAACGGTTGATAAGTGCGGTAATGCGTTCGGGCTGGGTTTTCAGCGCCGTACGGTTCACGATCAGGCGGCTGGTGATGTGCGCGATGGTGTGGGTTTCCTCCAGCCCGTTGGCCCGCAGGGTGGAGCCTGTATCGACCAGATCGACAATCAGGTGCGACAGGTCCAGAACCGGGGCCAGTTCCATCGCGCCGTGCAGATGCACGATGCTGGCGTTTATGCCGCGTGCGGCGAAATGCCGCCGCGTGATGGAGGGGTATTTGGTCGCCACCCGTACCTGCGACAGGCGGTTGGGATTGTCTTCCTGCCCGCTGCGGTCACGCGGCTGGGCGATGGAAATACGGCAGCCACCGATCCCCAGATCAAGCGGGGCATAGATTTCAGGGTAGTCGAATTCCATCAGCACGTCGGCGCCGCATATGCCGATCTGTGCACCGCCGAAGGCGACGAAAGTTGCGACATCGAACGAGCGCACCCGCACCACGTCCACGCCGGGATCGTTGGTTTCAAAGCGCAGGAGACGGCTTTTTTCGTCATTGAAATCCGGGCCGGGCACAATGCCCGCCGTATGCAGAAGCGGCGCCGCGGCTTTGAGGATACGGCCCTTGGGCAGGGCCAGTACCAGCGGGCTATCCGTTTCCGGAACGGGGTTCTGGGCCGGTGACAGGACGGTCAATGCATTCTCCGACATGAAGGCGGGCACCCGCTGTCAGTGCAGGGTGCTTTTCGTGACATGCGCGCATACCACATTCAGCCGTCATGCAGGAAGGGCGCTTTTCTCCGGTCTGGTGTGCTAGCCCGACACGCGCTCGATATGCGCGCCGCACTGTGCGAGTTTGCGTTCCACGGCCTCGTAACCGCGGTCCAGATGATAGACACGGCTCAGGATCGTTTCGCCGTGGGCTGCAAGCCCCGCCAGAATCAGTGAAAACGACGCCCGCAGGTCGGTCGCCATGACCGGCGCGCCGGATAGTGCATGCACGCCGCGAATGATGGCGGAAGATCCATGGACATTGATGCGCGCGCCCATGCGGTTGAGTTCGGGTACATGCATGAAGCGGTTTTCGAAAATGGTCTCCGTCACCATTGACGCCCCTTCGGCGACCGACAGCAGCGCCATGAACTGGGCCTGCATGTCGGTGGGGAAGCCGGGATAGGGTTCGGTCATGATATCGACGCCACGCAGCGCGCCGGTGCGCTGGACACGGATCGCACCGTCTTCCTGCGTCATTTCAACGCCCGCTTCCTCCAGCGCGCGCACGACCGCGCCCAGATGTTCGATCTGGCCGCCCACCAGCCGCAGTTCCCCGCCGGTAATCGCGGCAGCACAGGCATAGGTGCCGCATTCGATCCGGTCGGGCATGACCCGGTAGCGCGCGCCATGCAGCGCCTCCACCCCGTCAATGACCAGCTTGCCGCCACCGGCATCGGTGATGCGCGCCCCCATGGCGTTGAGGCAGCCCACCAGATCACCGATTTCGGGTTCACGCGCCGCGTTGACGATCTCGGTCCGGCCTTTGGCCAGACAGGCGGCCATAAGCAGGTTTTCTGTCGCTCCGACCGAGGCGAAAGGCAGGATGACCCGCTCCCCCTTCAGCCCGTGGGGCGCTTCGGCATGGATATAGCCGTTTTCAAGCGTGATCTTCGCCCCCAGCGTTTCCAGCGCCTTGAGGTGCAGGTCAACCGGGCGCGTGCCGATGGCGCAGCCGCCGGGCAGCGATACGCGCGCCACCCCGCAGCGTGCCAGAAGTGGCCCCAGCACCAGAATCGATGCCCGCATCTTGGATACGATGTCATAGGGCGCTTCGGTGTTGGTGATGGTCCCGCCAACGGACAGCGTGCCGCCGTCGCCGCTTACGT
Organism: Komagataeibacter saccharivorans; assembly: GCF_003207825.1. GTDB lineage: Bacteria > Pseudomonadota > Alphaproteobacteria > Acetobacterales > Acetobacteraceae > Komagataeibacter > Komagataeibacter saccharivorans. The sequence continues at coordinate 9,037 of NZ_NKTY01000015.1, forward strand.
CTTCCACCGTCAGGCCGTGCTGTTCCAGCAGGCGACGCATGGTACGGATGTCGGCAATGCGGGGGACATTGTCCAGCACGAGCCGTTCGGACGTGAGCAGGCCGGCGACAAGCAGCTTCAGGGCCGAATTCTTGGCCCCGCCGATAATGATGTCGCCACGCAGCGGATGCCCGCCGTGAATGATGAAACGGTCCATGCGGTGTGGTTCCTGCCCTTACATGCGTGGCGGGGCGACGCCAACCTGCCCCATGTACTTGCCCTTGCGGTCGGCGTAGCTGACCTCGCAGGGGGAAGCGCCCTGGAAGAACAGGAACTGGCAGATCCCCTCATTGGCATAGATGCGCGCGGGAAGTGGCGTTGTGTTGCTGATTTCAATCGTGACCTGGCCTTCCCATTCGGGTTCCAGCGGGGTCACGTTTACGATGATGCCGCACCGCGCATAGGTGGATTTGCCAAGGCAGACCACCAGCGTGTCGCGCGGTATGCGGAAATATTCGACCGTGTGCGCCAGCACGAAGCTGTGGGGCGGAATGGTGCAGCAGTCCCCATGGCGGGTGACAAAGCTGGTGTCGCTGAAATTCTTGGGATCGACGACCGCGTTGTCCACGTCCGTAAATATCTTGAATTCATTGGCGACACGCGCGTCATACCCGTAGGAGGACAGACCGAACGAGATGACCCCGCTACGGTTCTGCTTCTCCACGAAGGGTTCGATCATGCCATGGTCCGTGGCCATGCGGCGAATCCACGTATCAGGCATTATTGGCATGGTGTCCCTTCCTTCGGCATCTGGTGCGTGCGGACGGAACTGCCGCCAGCCGCTGCGCGACCACTAGCGAAGTGACCGCCCAACCGCAACTGGCAATCACCTTTCATTGCAGGATATGTCGCGCCCGTCGCTTTTGTCCGTATCCGGGGCCGGGGTGCTGCGCGCACGGCTCTGCTGCTTGCGGCGGCGCAGGTTGGCGCGCAGGGCTTCGGCCTCGCGTTCAAGGCGTTCGCGGCGCGCGGCGGCGGCCCTGTCGGTCAGGGTGGGGGAATCGGTCCGTTCGGTCATGGTCGCGTTTCGTCGGCACAAGGTGTTGCCCGCCCCGGTAGCCGGGGCGGGATGGGGGTCAGGCCGTGGTTTCGGCTTCAGGCTGCGTGGCTGCGGTCTGCTGCTTCACGTCCTGCGGGCAGCCACAGCGGATCAGCAGTTCACGCAGCGCGCGCACGACGGGAAAGATTTCGACATTGCGGTCGTGGCCGACTTCGTCCCATGCCGCCTGTTCCATTTCCACAATTTCCTTGTCCTCAAGGAAGATGCGGTTGGTGAACCAGCCAAGGGCGGGCCAGATCACATCGATCAGCAGCGGCGTCTGCGGGCGCAGGACCGAAAGCAGGCCGAAGGAAAGGGTCTCGCGCTGGTCCTTGTCCTGCGGGACGTAGGCAACCCACAGGTCCATGATCAGGTCACCGTCCTTATCGACGATGCGCAGGGTCTGGTACGGATATTCCGTACGGATGGTCACGACTTCCTCAATGGGCTGTTCCTTGCCCTGAAGGTCCTTGTGCTTGCCAAAGATCAGCCGTTCGGCCAGGGGCTGCTGCCCCGCGCTGCGCATGAAGCTGTAGCGGGCTTCGATAAAGTCCTCGCCACGGTCCTGACCGAGGAAGCGGGCCTTGATCTGCCCCATCTGGCGGCGGTGCAGGAACTGATGGTTCATGTCCATCAGGTTTTCGTGCATGAAGGTGTAGTGGCAGTTCACGCGCGGGCTGAAATGCTTGGTCTTGTAGGCGGGGTTGTCCGTCTGGGCCAGTTTGGGGAAGGGGACGGTATCAGCCTTTTCCGGGTCACCGGGGAAAATGAAGATCAGGCCGCCCGCCTCGCGCACGGGGAAAGTACGCACGCCGTTGGGCAGCTTGCCCTTGCCCAGATAAGGTACGTCGATGCAGCGGCCCGAACGGCCGAATGCCCAGCCATGGTAGCAGCAGCGCACGGTCTGCCCCTTCACCAGCCCCTTGCTCAGCGGCACCTGCCGGTGGGGGCAGCGGTCATACAGCGCGAAGACGCCACCTTCCTCGGGCCGGACCAGGGCGATCGGCGTACCGGCATAGGATACGCCTACCGTCTTGCCCTTGGGTACATCGGATGACCACGCGACCGGATACCAGAAATCCGGATTGGCATTGACCCGGCGCAGGTCGGGCTGCGGGGTCGCGGATGCGGTGTCAGCCATGGCGGGGGAAATCTGGTTCATGTGGTGCAGTCCCGAAAGTGTTCACGTTGGAATGGTGGCGGCGGGTCACGCCCGTATGCCACGGATATAGCTGCGCAATGGGTGAAGAATTTCGGCGATGTTGTCGACTGTAAACCATGCCTTGCATAAGGCCCATGCTTAATGCTGGACGCTCCGCGCTGCTTTCCGGGCCACCATGAGCCAGATCAAGGAAACCCTTTTCCAGCCATGGCATAATTGTCATGCGTCACAGGCTGGCCTGTGCGGGGTGCGGGCCCTGCCCATCTTCCTCCCCGGTGGTCAGGCCATGGTAGAAACTGTCCGCCAGATGCGTGTGCAGCAATTCATCATAGACCGTCAGCGTCGCGTACTGCATCGCCTGTGTCGAATAATGCGTGACCACATTTTCGCGCGCATGCCATGCCAGATTTGCCCGCTCCTCCGTTGAGAGGGTCATGACGCGGTGGATGCATCCGGCCAGCGCCTCCACGTCACCGGGGGGGAAGATGAAGCCGGTTACCCCATCCTCCACCGTTTCCAGTGCCGCGCCGTGTCCCGCAACGATGACGGGGCAGCCCATGGCCTGTGCTTCCACCACCACGCGGCCGAACGGCTCGGGCCGCAGGGAAGGGACGATAACCATGTCCGCCAGCATCATGGCGGCGGGCATGTCGGAACAGTGACCGGCAAAGCGCAGATGCCCGTCAATGCCGCGCTGCCGGGCGAGGTTTACAAGCTCCGTTCCCTGCTTCTCGTTCGCTTCACCCACGAAAACGCATACCCATTCCCCGATGGATGGTTCCGTGCGTTGCAGCCGCGCCAGCGCTTCGAGCAGCAGGGTATGGCCTTTCCATGCCGTAACCCGCGCAGGCAGCATGATCACGGTGGCTCCATCGGGGATGTTCCATTGTTCGATCAGGGGCTGCACGCGGTTGCCCCGCACGCCGTGGGGGTCGAAGCGCACCATGTCCGCGCCGCGTGGGATCAGGCGCAGGCGGTCGCTGCCAACCCCGTATTCATCATGCAGGCGGTTCGCGATGTAACGGCTTATGGCAATGACACGCGTGCCGGAGGCCAGTACGCTGTTATACCGCTTCTTGCCCGGCAGATTGGCGGCATGCACGCCATGCCATGTGGTAACGAAAGGGACATCAAGCCGCCGACATGCCAGATAGGACGCCCATGCAGGCGCGCGCGAACGGGCATGGACCAGTCTTACGCCGTAATGCTGTATGACATGGCGCAGCCTGCGGGCGTTGCGCATGATGGCAAGCGGGTTTTTGGCGCCAAGTTCCATTTCAATGGGGATGGCGCCGATATATTTCAGGCGCGGTACAAGACGCCCACCGGCACTGGCGACGAGGGCCGTGCCCCCGGCCTGCACGATGGCCTGCGCCATTTCCAGCGTGCCCTGTTCAATGCCGCCGGATTCGAGTGCTGGCAGGGCCTGCAGGATAACGGGGCGGTCGGTAACGGTTTGCATCACACTCCACCCTATCATGAACGTAACGGAACTGCACGGTCTGCTGGCGAATGGGGGTTTTGTCCTTGACCTTCATGCCCTGCGGTCCGACGAATGGGGGTAATGAGACTTTCTGCCTGCCTGCCTGTTCCCCGTTTCGCCATGCAGGGATTGCGCCCTGTCGGGCGCGCTGTTTTCCATGCCCGGCTTCCCCTGCGGCCCGACCGTCGCCCTGGGGTAGTGTGGGTGGCGGCCATGGCCGTGGCGGGGATATGTATGCTGCTGGCTGTCGTGATCTGCGGGCGCGCATGGGCGCAGGCGGCTCCAGCCGCCCCCGCACCGTCCGAACCCGTGGCTGCATCAACGGGTGGGGAGTGGAGCTTCCGGCGCTGTACCGCCACCCTGTCCGATGACCCCGATGGCGCACGCGATTATGCGGAGGACTGGCAGAGCCATGGTGGCGGGCTGGAGGCTGAACAGTGTGATGCCATGGCGCAGATGGAACTGGGCGACGTGGCGACCGCCGCGACAATGCTGGACCATCTGGCCCATGTAACCGACTGGTCATCCCCCCGGCAGGCCGGAACGCAGGCTTCGGCGGATACAGCTCTCGCCCTGTCGCGCCGCGCGGGTCTGGCTGAACAGGCGGCGCGGGCATGGCAGGCGGATGACAGTCCCCGTCAGGCACTGGACAGCGCCGCCTATGGCCTGACGCTCAGGCCCGATGATGCGGCGCTGAAACTGGTTTATGCGCGCGTTGCGGTGGAACTGGGCCAGCCCGCGCGGGCGGTCGAGACGCTTACGCCGCTGCCGGGCAGTCAGATGGAACGTGATGAGGCATTGGTGGCGCGCGCCGCCGCATGGCGCCAGATGGGGCGCATCGATAAGGGTATGGCCGATATCAATGCAGCGCTGAAGGATATGCCCGATAATGGCGCGGCCCTGCTTGAACGCGGTATCCTGTATCAGCGGCAGGGACTGATGGAAGCCGCCCGCGCCGACTGGCAGGACGTGGTTGCGGTGGCCCCGGATTCGGATGAGGCCGATCTGGCGCGTCAGGACCTGTCCCTGCTGGAAACAGACCCCGAGGCCCCCTGATCCCATGGCCCGCATTCTGGTGATCCGGCTGGGTGCGCTGGGCGATTTTGTCCAGTCCTTCGCACCTTTCGCCGCCATTCGCGCCCATCATGCGCATGACCGGGTTGATCTGCTGACCCAGCCCGCCTTTGCCGGACTGGGGCAGCACGCGCCATGGTTCGACCATGTGCTGACGGACAGCCGTCCGCCTTGGCATGACCTGCGCGCGGTCATGGCCCTGCGGCGGATGCTGCGTTCCTATGATTTCATCTACGATCTGCAGACATCGGGACGCAGCACGCGCTATTTCCGCCTGTCGGGCATGAAGGCGTGGTCGGGAATCGGGCGGGGCGCAGTGGCGGTGCATGACAGCCCGCAACGTCGCTTCATGCATACCCGTACCCGTCAGCGTGACCAGTTGCGTCATGCGGGACTCGACAGCCTGCCGGTGCCCGACCTGTCATGGCTGGCGCGGGGTGGTCCTGTTCTGCCGGGGCCGTACGCCGTGCTGGTGCCGGGGGCCGCCGCCCATCGTCCCGCCAAGCGCTGGCCGGTGGAGCGGTATGCGGCCCTTGCCACACATTTGCACGCGAAAGGGCTGCTGCCCGTTGTTGTCGGCAGTAAGGCGGAAACGCCGCTTGCCACCATTATCCGCCGCGCATGCCCCACGGTGCTGGACCTGACGGGCCGGACCAGCCTGCTGGAACTGGGTGGAGTGCTTGCGCGCGCGGCCTGTGCCGTGGGCAATGATACCGGGCCGATGCACATGGCCGCAGCGCTGGGCGTGCCCGCCACCGTGCTGTTTTCGGCAGACAGCAACCCGGCGCTGACCGCCCCGGTGGGGCAGTATCCGGGGCAGGTAAAGGTGATTTATGTGCGCGATCTGGCCACTGTGCGCGTGGACAGGGTTGCGGCGACGCTCGCCTGACGCCATTACAGCGGAATATCTTCATACCGGAGCAATGAAACCATGCCTGCCATAACCCTGCCTGACGGATCCGTTCGCCGCTTTGACGGGGCAGTGACGGGCACTACCGTGGCGCAGTCCATTGGTGCGGGCCTTGCGCGCGCCGCCCTTGCCATGGAAGTGGACGGTAAGCTCATGGATATCGGCCGCGCGGTCGATCATGACGCCCATGTCCGTTTCATCACCCGCAAGGACCCCGAAGCGCTGGAAATGATCCGCCACGACGCCGCCCATGTGCTGGCCGAGGCGGTGCAGTCGCTGTTTCCCGGCACGCAGGTCACGATCGGCCCGTCCATCGAAAACGGCTTCTATTACGATTTCTACCGCAACGAACCCTTCACGCCGGAAGATTTCGCCGCGATTGAAAAGCGCATGGGCGAAATCGTGGCCGCGAACGAACCCTTCGTGCGCGAAGCATGGCCGCGTGATCAGGCCATCGAATTTTTTGAGGCCAAAGGCGAGCGCTTCAAGGCCGAGCTGATCCGCGACCTGCCCGAAGACGAGGAAATTTCCATCTACCGTCAGGGCGAATGGCTGGACCTGTGCCGTGGGCCGCATCTGCGTGGCACGGCTGACGTGGGGAATGCTTTCAAGCTGATGAAGGTGGCGGGCGCCTACTGGCGCGGCGATCATCGCAATCCCATGCTGACGCGCATTTACGGCACGGCATGGCGTGACCGTAAGGAACTCGAAGCTCACCTGCATCAGCTTGAGGAAGCCGAACGGCGCGATCATCGCCGCATTGGCCGGGAAATGGACCTGTTCCACATTCAGGAAGAAGCCGTGGGCCAGATCTTCTGGCATCCCAAGGGCTGGCGGCTGTATTCGGTGCTGCAGGACTATATGCGCCGCGCCCAGAACGGCAACGGCTATCAGGAAGTGCGCACCCCGCAACTGGTTGACCGTGGGCTGTGGGAAGCATCCGGCCACTGGGACAAATACCGCGAGCACATGTTCATCGCCACGGTCGAGGACGAGGACAAGACCCTCGCACTGAAGCCGATGAACTGCCCATGCCATGTGCAGATCTTCCGCCATGGGCTGCGTTCGTATCGCGAACTGCCGCTGCGTATGGCGGAGTTTGGCGCCTGCCACCGTTACGAACCGTCGGGCGCGCTGCATGGCATCATGCGTGTACGTGGCTTTACGCAGGATGACGCGCACATCTTCTGCACGGAAGACCAGATTGCGGATGAGACCGCCCGTTTCGTGCGGATGCTGTCCGATGTGTATCAGGATCTGGGCTTCGAGCATTTCCGCGTGAAGTTTGCCGACCGTCCCGAACAGCGCGCCGGTGATGACGCGACATGGGACCGCGCCGAAAACGCGCTGAAGGTTGCCTGTGACATGGCGGGCGTTGCCTATGAACATAATCCGGGCGAGGGTGCCTTCTATGGCCCGAAACTGGAATTCGTGCTGCGCGACGCCATCGGCCGTGACTGGCAGTGTGGCACATTGCAGGTGGATTACGTTCTGCCCGAACGGCTCGATGCCTCCTATGTCGGTGAGGACAGCGCCCGCCACCGGCCCGTCATGCTGCATCGGGCCATCCTTGGTTCCTTCGAACGGTTCCTTGGCATCCTGATCGAACAGCATGCCGGTCGCTTCCCGCTGTGGCTGGCTCCGGTGCAGGTGGTCGTGGCCTCGATCGTGACCGATGCGGCGGAATACGCGCAGCATGTAACCGATACCCTGCGCGCGGCGGGGCTGGTTGTTGAAGCCGACCTGCGGAACGAGAAGATCAACGCCAAGGTCCGCGAGCACAGCCTTGCCCGCGTGCCGGTCATCCTGGTGGTCGGGCGCAAGGAAGCGGAAGAAAACACCGTCGCCATGCGCCGCCTTGGCGGCAAGGCGCAGGACGTGCTGCCGCTGGATGAAGCGGTGTCCGCCCTTGCATATGAGGCCCTGCCACCCGATATCCGGCGTGCGCGCGGCTGAAAGCGCATTCCCGTGCCGTGACTGCATGGCTGTTTTCACGGCTGCCGGGCAAGACAGTACTTGATCTGGGGCGCATCTTTGCGTCACATATCTTCCATAATGCAAGGTCATTCCCTGCCCGCGCGTTTTCGGTGGCTCCGGCCCCCGGCGCGTAGGCATGCGGGATGGCCCTGCCTGCCGTTTGAATGAAACAGTTACAGGAGCTGACCATAGCCAGACCCCCCATGCCCACTCCGCCGAACCGAGAGGGCCCCCGTGTCAATGAAGAGATCCGCGTACCGCAGGTGCGTCTGATCGACGAAGAGGGCGAGATGCTTGGCATCATGTCCACGCGTGATGCACTGGCACGCGCTTATTCTGTCGGGCTCGACCTGCTCGAAATCAGCCCGAACGCCGAACCGCCCGTGGCCAAGGTCCTTGACTACGGCAAGTTCAAGTACGAGCAGCAGAAGAAGCGTAACGAAGCGCGCAAGAAGCAAAAAGTCATTGAAATCAAGGAAGTCAAGGTTCGTCCGAACATTGATGAAAATGATTATCAGGTCAAAATGCGCGCGATGAAGACCTTTATCGGCGAAGGGGACAAGGTGAAGGTGACCCTTCGTTTCCGTGGCCGTGAAATGGCGCATCAGGATCTGGGTGTGAAGGTTCTCGAACGCATTCGGGCCGAGATGGACGAACTGGCCAAGGTTGAGCATATGCCCAAGCTTGAAAACCGCCAGATGATCATGGTGCTGGCCCCGCGCTGAAGCGCCCGGTTTTCGGTCCATGAAATGAATAAAGGCCCGTGAGAGATACTCTCCGGGCCTTTTTCATATCCATCCCCGGCATGGGGATCTGGGTATTGCCCTATGGCGTCAGCAGCACGGTCGCGCGGGCGGTGGCTGTAACATCCTGCATCCCCGTGGGGGCGGATGGGGCCATCATGTCGGCGCTGGCGGCACGCGCCATCATCATGGGCATCGGGCGTGGCATGTCCTGATCGTCCAGCGAGACGGAGGCGAGGGATGAAATCTTCAGCTTCAGGGTATCGGCGGCGGCATGGGCGCGCTGCTGCATATCCTGTAGTGCGAGGGTTTCCGCCTGTCGGGTCAGTTCAGCCCGTTTTTTGCGCGATACCGACCAGTCAAGCCGCGTCAGCGCAAGGTTTTCCGCCTGCAACTGCCCGACCAGTGGCAGCAGCGTCTTGCCATCAGCCGCCGTCAGCCGGATGGTCTGGCGGGCGACCCATTGCGCCCTGCGGTTCTGACGGGTGTCGGCATCTTCATGCTGGACGAAATACGACTCGGCATTGACCGTCAGGTCCGGGGTCTGCGCGGCGGCGGATATGGCCTTGCCGATCAGTGAATTGACCTGTGCCTGCGCCGCCGCAGCAGTGTCCGCCCGGGATTCGGCAAAGAAGGTGGCGGTCAGTTGATCGGGCTGGGCCTGCACCGTACCCGATGCGGTCAGTTCAAGCCGGGTTTCGTCGGATGGGGCGGAGTCGGTGTTCGCACCGGTGCCCTGCGCCAGCGTTACGGCCGGATACAGGCTGGCGGCGGCCAGCAGGGCAGGAAGGGCATGGCGACGGGTAAGGGAACGAAAGCGTGTGAAAATCATGAATGCGTGGTCTCCTTCAGTTCGACCAACGCACGACGGAGTCGTACGATCCCTGAGCGGATGCGCCCGATGCGGCACATGTCTTCTCCCTGCATGCGCAGGCTGTCCACATCCTGCGGCAGGGCAGGGCCGTAGGCATCGATGATGTTCAGCAGCCTGTTGCAGTAGGCCTTGGTGTCGCTGGTGATGATGACGGGTTTGTCCGCCCCGTCCCGTGCGGTAATCACGCGCGCCATGTTGCCCGGCTCTGCCGGGGCGGGTGATGCACCGCACAGGCAGAAGCTCATCACGACGATGGCGGGCGTCATGGCGGGGTGCATGTTCATGGCGTTACTTTACGCTACTGTTCATGTCATGCTGATGGGGGAAAGGTGACGTTTGCGTCATGCCTGATATGTGCGCATCGGATGGAAAATCTTCTTCGCGCGATGTCAGCGCACAGGCGGCGATGGGCAGGGCGAGCGAAACCGTAAGCCCGGGATTATGGGCCGAAAGATGCATCCGCCCCCCATGCAGTTGCACGATGGCGCGGACCATGGACAGACCCAGTCCCGCGCCGGGGGTATTGCGGGCCTTTTCCGCCCGGAAGAAGCGTTCCGTCGCCCGGGCCATGTCGGCTTCGGTCATGCCGATTCCCTCGTCACTGACCGACAGGTCCAGCATCCCTTCACCCGTTGGCCCGGTTATCCGCCCCGGCGAGATTTCGCGGATCTGGGCGCGCAGGAAGACGGTGCCGCCGGGCGGGGAAAACTTGATGGCATTGTCCAGCATGTTCGCCACGGCCTGCTGCACCAGCGACCGGTCACCGTAGAAGGACAGGTGTGCCGGCAGGTCGAGCGCCAGGGCGATCTCATGCTCCTCCGCCACCGCTTCATACAGGTCCGCCACATCCAGCAGGACGGGAACCAGATCGAATGTCATGAAAGCCGAGCGGCGGGCCCCGGCCTCAATCTGGGCAATACGTAACAGGGCCTCGAACACGGCGGTCACGTTATCCAGGTTGCCGACCGCGCGTTCGATCGCGCCACGCAGTTCATCGGGCGTGGTGGCGTGAAGGGCCGCGTCCTCAAGCTGCGTGCGCGCCCGCGCGATGGGGGTGCGCAGGTCATGGGCAATGGAATTGGAAACCTGCCGCACGCCATCCATCAGGCGCACGATGCGGTCCAGCATTTCGTTGATGGCTTCGGCGACCTGATCCATCTCGTCGCCATTGCCAACCAGCGGCATGCGCCGGCTCAGGTCGCCATGCGCGATGGCGGAGGTCGTGCGCGCCACGGTCTTGACCATGCGGCGGAAAATTCCGTGCACCAGCACCGCGCCACTGACCGCAAGCAGGGAGACCATGACCCAGGCCCATAGCAGGGAATCGGTCAGCAGGTGCCGCAGCACCCCGCGTGAGCGCACATCGCGCCCGACCAGCAGGCGGTAGCCACTGTCCAGTTGTCCTGCCGTATGGGTCTGCGCCGTGCCGGGCAGGCGGTAGGCATGCAGTTCCGCCATGCCGCGCAGTCCCGCGCGCGTATCGGGCAGGGTGTACCAGCGGTCGGTATACTGCACGCGTCCCGGCCATGCGGAGACATTGCCCGTCAGGTAATTGCCCTGCGGGTCGATGACCATATAGATCGCGTCGTCATCAAGGTTCTGTTCAAGCCGGTCCTCGATGGTCAGCGCCAGCGTCGGCAGCCCGCCCATGACCCAGCGTTCGGCCAGTGCGCGGGCATCGGCGTTGATGGCGGTTTCGACCTGACGTTCCAGAAACCCGATCGTGCCCCACCACATGAAGGACATGAACAGGACGGAAGACAGGGCGAACAGCATGCCATAGGCCAGCGAGAACCGCAGGCTGGCCGACCGCCACGCCCGCCACGGCGACCGGCGTGGCCGGACCTGTGTGAAGCCTTCCGCCATTACGGCCGGGACCGCAGGCGGCTGTGCCGCCTATTCCGCACGCAGCATGTACCCGGCATTGCGGATGGTATGGATCAGCGGGGTATCGAACGGCTTGTCCACCTTCTGTCGCAGGCGCGAGACATGCACGTCGATCACATTGGTCTGCGGGTCGAAATGGTAGTCCCACACGCCTTCCAGCAGCATGGTCCGGGTCACGACCTGCCCCGCGTGGCGGGTCAGGTATTCCAGCAGGCGGAATTCCCGTGGCTGGAGATCGATCTTGCGCCCCGCGCGGCGCACCGTGCGCGACAGCAGGTCGATTTCAAGGTCCGCCAGTTCCAGCTTGGTCTGCGGCGCGGTTTCGGTCCGGCCACGGCGGCCCAGCGCTTCCACCCGCGCCAGCAGTTCGCTGAAGGCGAAGGGCTTGGTCACATAGTCGTCCCCCCCCGCCTTGAGGCCCTGCACGCGGTCATCCACATCCGCCAGCGCCGAAAGCAGCAGGACGGGGGTGGCATTGTTCTGCGCGCGGATGGTCTCGAGCAGGCGCACCCCGTCAATGCCACCGGGCAGCATGCGGTCGAGTATGATCAGGTCGAACTTCTCGCTCACGGCCATGAACAGGCCATCCTTGCCGTTATCGGTCAGTTCGACCAGATGTCCGGCTTCCTTCAGGCCCTTGGCCACGAAATTGCGGACGGTGGGATCGTCCTCGACTACAAGTATATGCACGTTGCCTCACGTCGTTTGGGGCGGGGATCGTTCAGTCTTCCGGGTCCTCGTCGGGGCGGTGGCCGACACAGGCGTTCAGTCCCAGTATCTCATGATGGCGACGGATATGCAGTACCACCGTGGATTCAGGCTGCTTTGCCGCGATGGAGCGGATCAGCATGCGTGATGTGTCAATCGGTTCGTCATTCACCGCGATGATGACATCCCCAATATGCAGGTGCGCCTTCATCGCCGGGCCGTCACGGTCGATGCCGACAATCTGCACACCACCATGCCCCGGCCCGTCAGCCAGCGTAACCCCCAGCCACCCCCGGTCAATGCGGCCCTTGCGGCGCAGTTCCTCTACAATAGGGGCCACGATTTCCGATGGCAGCCCGAACCCGATCCCGACCGATCCCCCGGTGGGGGAGACGATGGCCGTATTCACCGCCACCACCTGCCCGCCCAGATTGAATGACGGTCCCCCTGAATTGCCGGGATTGATGGGCGCATCGATCTGGAAGAAATCGTCAAACGGGCCGGTGCCGATGTCGCGCCCGCGCGCGGATACGATACCCGCCGTAACCGATGAACCCAGCCCGAACGGGTTGCCTGCGGCCATGATCCAGTCGCCGATATTGACCAGCCTGCTGTCGCCCCATGGCACGAATGGCAGGGGACGGGGGGCACGGATCTGGATGACCGCGATATCCGTCAGGTCGTCGCTGCCAACGAGTTGGGCGGGATATTCAGCGCCATCGGCCAGCGATACGGTAATCTGGTCCGCGCCGCCGACTACATGCGCATTGGTCACGATCACGCCGGTGGGGTCGATCAGGAAGCCCGAACCCGCCCCCAGCATTTCTTCCCCATGGGCGCGCATCCGCTCGCGGAAGCGGTGTTCGAATGGCGTGCCCTTCACGCTGGGGGGCAGGGGCTGGTGACCGGGGGCCTGTCGGCTGTCCTGTGCCGACTGGGAAACGGCGATGTTCACCACCGCCGGACCAACCTGGCGTACCAGCGGCGCGAAGGTCAGCGGCCCGGACGAGACGACCGGCGCCACCGGCGCGGCAAACAGTGACGGGGTCGGCTGTGGGGCGGGTGATGCCACACCCTGCGCGCAGGCCGCCACAGTCTGCATGGTCAGGCCGGGAATGCCCAGCAGCAGTACCGGTAGCAGGCGGGAAGCCGGGCGGTGCATGGCGGTCGGTATCCATGTGGGGCGGCAGGAACAAGCATTCATGATGGGCCATGTTATCTTAAAAAAGCGGCAATGCCATGTCTGCATACCCTCATGTCGGGAAATGCATGCCGATTTATGGGTTCCGCCCGTGCCGTGGCGGGGGTGGAGACGCTGTTGCCGGGTTTTCCGGCCAGTCGTGCCGGGGATAGCGACCGCGCATGTCACGGCGCATATCCGCCCATGACCCCGCCCAGAAACCGGCCAGATCGGCGGTAATGGCCTGTGGTCGGCCCGCCGGTGACAGCAGGGCGATGCGCAGGTCCAGCCGTCCGTCCGCTATGCGTGGTGTCTGGGTCACGCCGTAGAAGGTCTGTGCCCGTGCGCTGGCGACCGGCACGGGTTGCAGGTAGTCCACCGCCGCCCGTCCGCCGGGCAGTTCCAGATGGGCGGGCAGCATCCGGTCCAGCCATTTCAGTGTCGCATGGTCCATCGTGGCGCGCAGCATGGCCAACAGGTCCATTTCCCCCAGTACCGACAGGCGGCTGACCCCCGCAAGCCATGGGGCCAGCCATGTTCCGGTCGTTCCGGCCAGGGCTGCGTCCGACAGGTCAGGCAGATCGGGACGGTCCAGCCGGGTCCGGGCCAGTTCCACACGCGCCTGAAGCTGGCGGCAGGCATCGGTCCAGTTCAGTGTGGCGGCAAGGTTCTGCGCCGCCTGTGCGCATAGCAGGCTGGATACTTCCTCCGCGCTGGCTGTGACGGTACGGTCGCGCAGCACGAGATTGCCCAGCCGGAGCCTGCGGCGCGCCAGCACGCTGCCGGTGGTGGTGTCCAGCGTGGTCTCGACCTGTTCCTTCGCACGCGCCAGCACGCTATCGGGCAGCGCGTCGCGGTCCAGCGGGGCGGCCAGACAGATTTCCGCCGCCTTGCGCACATGCATGCCCGCGACCGCCAGCAGGCCGTGCCGGGCCAGTTCATCGGTTTTGGACAGGCGCGCGCTCCCCCCGCCTGCAAGGCGGAAGGAGCCGACATCCCCGCGCGACTGCGCCACGCGGTCGGGAAAGGCGGCTGCGATCAGGGCCGCGCAGTCACCCTGTGCCACAATATCGCGGCCCAGCCCCAGCCGCCTGCGATACTGTCGGGCGGCGTGGCGGATACGTGACAGGGCGGCGCGGTCGGCATCGGGGTGATCGCCTCCTGCCAGCAGGTCAAGGCGCAGGCGGATATCGGCGGGAGCCGGGGGAGGCGCGCCGCGCGCGGGCCCCGCCGGGCGGCGCGGGCGCAACGGGTCGCGTTCTTCCAGCAGGGCGGCAATATCGGCGGCCAGCGCGCATTCGCCGGGACCGCGGGCAGCCAGCATCATGGCGGCAAGGCGCGGATGGGCGCCTAGGCTGGCCATGCGTGTGCCCTCCGGGGTGATGCGGGCGTCATCATCCAGCGCCCCCAGCGCCTGAAGCAGGCTGCGCCCGGCCTCGAACGCGCCATTGGGGGGCGTATCGGGGAAGGGCAGGTCAGCGGGGTCCGTTCCCATCGCCTCCTGCCACGCGGCGGTATCGAGCCGCAGGCCGGTCAGTTCGGCTTCCATCATTTCCGGCTGGTCATGCGGCGGCATGGCGCGGGTTGTCATTTCCGTCCACAGACGGATGGCGATGCCCGGCGCGACACGTCCCGCACGTCCGGCGCGCTGGGCCGCCGCCGCGCGGGAAATGCGTACCGTATCAAGCCGCGTCAGTCCCGTGCCGGGGTCCAGCCGCGGCACACGGCGAAAACCGCCATCCACCACGATGCGTACACCGGGCACGGTCAGCGATGTCTCGGCAATGGAGGTGGACAGGATCACCCGCCTGCGCCCCTGCGGGTGCGGGGTCAGGGCCAGATCCTGCTCGGCGGGGGGGAGTTCACCATACAGCGGAAGGACATCCGCATCCACGCCCGCAAGCGCGCTACGCGCACGCAGGATTTCACCCACGCCCGGCAGGAAGGCAAGGATATCGCCCGCTTCCTCGGCCAGGGCGGTGCGGATGGCGGCAGCCATGGCATCGGGCAGATCCCGGCGATGGACCAGATCGCGCCGCGCGTGGCGGATATCGACCGGAAACATCCGGCCTTCGCTTTCCACCAGTTCGGCACCCATGCGCTGCGACAGGGCGGCACCGTCCATCGTGGCGGACATGGCCACCAGCCGCAGGTCGGGCCGCAGGCTGCGCTGAAGGTCCAGACAGAAGGCAAGGGCGGCATCCGCATCGACGGAGCGTTCATGGATTTCATCAAAGATGACGCAGGCCACCCCATCCAGCGTGGGGTCCGACAGCAGGCGGCGGACCAGCAGCCCTTCGGTAATGACTTCAATACGCGTGCGCTCCGACGTCGCGCCATCCAGTCGCGTGCGGTAGCCCACCAAGCCACCCGGCTGTTCGCCCACCAGTTCGGCCATGCGCTGGGCGGCGGCGCGCGTGGCCAGTCGGCGGGGTTCCAGCATGACGATCCGCCCGTCCTGCCGCCATGGGGCGTCCAGCAGGGCCAGCGGGACCAGCGTGGTCTTGCCCGCACCGGGCGGCGCCACCAGAACGGCGTTGGATGTGCGCGCAAGGGCCGCCTTCAGCGCGGGAATGGCGCTGGATACCGGCAGGTTTTCCCCTGCGGCGGACAGAAGGGGCGCAAGTCGGTTTTGCAAGGTGGGATCGAAAGCCATATCCTGATCTTATGGCGTCCGGCATGGTAACGGGGCAATCCTTGGCATGATGCCGGGACGCGTTTTTCTTTCCTTTCTTTCCGGTGGAGTCTGCTGTGCCCCTTCTGTGGCTTGTGTCGATCCTGTGCACGCTGCTTGCCGTAGCGCCCGTGGCCCATGCCGCGCAGAGCGCGCCGGTAACAACCACGCGCTCCACCGCAACCCTTGTCACCGATGATGACAGCTACATGCCCGGCCGTGCGCTGCATGTGGGGCTGATGCTGCACCTTGCACCCGGCTGGCATACCTACTGGATCAATCCCGGCGATGCAGGGGATGCGCCTACCGTGTCCGTCACTGCGCGGGGCGGCGCGAGCGGGCAGGCCAGCACCATCGAATGGCCTACCCCCCGCGTGCTGCATGACGGGCCGCTGACCTCCTACGCCTATACCGGGGATGTGCTGCTGCCGGTCACGCTGTCCCCTGCGCCGGTGGAAGGCAATGATGGTGCGCTTACCCTTGATGCCGAGGCCGACTGGCTGGTCTGTGCCGCCGTCTGTGTGCCCGAACATGGCACCTTCAGCCTGACCCTGCCGCGCGGTGAGCCTCATCCCTCGGCGCAGGCGGCCGATTTCGCGCGGGCTGCCGCCAGCAGACCGGTGCCCTCGCCTTTCGCGGTGACGCTCTCCTCCACAGGAACCCTGCAGGTCGCGGGCAGCGGGCTTTCCGCCGATGCGGTAAGGGCGGCGTGGTTCATGCCCGAAACGGCGGGGGCGATCGATCAGGATGCGCCGCAGGCCGTGGCGGTGCGCGATGGAATTGTGCAACTGGCCCTGCATCCGGGGCCGGAATTCCATAACGGCACGGGTCTGTCCGGCATTGTGGTGCTGCGCGATGGCATGGGCCGCGAGAGCAGCCTGCGGGTACAGCCCGCACCCGGAGATGTCCGCCCCATTGCGCAGCAGGGTAACGACGTGACACGCATCGCGGTCCTGCTGGCCATGGCCTTCGCGGGGGGGCTGATCCTGAATCTAATGCCCTGCGTATTTCCGGTGCTGGCGATGAAGGTGCTGGCGCTGGAACGCATGGCGCGCGGGGAACGCAGGGCGGCCCTTGCCGGGGCCGGGGCGTATGCGGCGGGCGTTGTGGGGTCTTTTGTGGTGCTGGGCGGCTGTATCGCGGCCCTGCGGGTTGCGGGGCAGCAGGCAGGATGGGGGTTCCAGTTCCAGTCCACCGGCTTTGTCATCACGATCTGCCTGCTGCTGTTTGCGGTCGCCCTTAACCTGCTGGGTGTCTTTAACATCGGCATGCGGCTGGGCTCGCTGGGTAATGCCCTGCCTGCCCATATGGGTGATTTCCTGACCGGGGTGCTGGCGGTTGTGCTGGCCTCGCCCTGTACCGCGCCGTTCATGGGGGCGGCGGTAGCGGGCGCGCTGGCTGCGTCACCGGCAACGGGGCTGCTTATTTTTGCATCCCTCGGGCTGGGACTGGCGGCACCCTACCTGTTACTTGCCGCCATGCCGGGTCTGCTGGGCTGGCTGCCGCGTCCGGGCGCATGGATGGAAACCGTGCGGCACCTGCTGGCGCTGCCGGTGCTGGCGACCTGTGTATGGCTGGGATGGGTCGCATGGCTGGAAGGTGGCAGCGACGGACTTGTCCTGCTTGGGGTGGGGCTGGTGCTGGTTGCGGCTGGCTGCTGGTGCCTGCGCATGGCTGGTCATGCGGATATGCGTGAAGACGGGGTGCATCGCGCCGGATTTTACCGGGCTGTGGCGGTTCTTGCCCTGCTGGTGGCGTTCGTGGGTGGGGGTGTGCTGCCTCTGGCCGCCATGCATGAGCACGGTGCGAACAGGGTAGCCGATGGCAGTTCGGCCTTTTCTCCTGCACGGCTGGCACAGTTGCGCGCGCAGGGCCGTCCCGTCTTTGTGGACATGACGGCCGCGTGGTGCATTTCATGTCTGGTCAATGAACGCGTCGCCCTGTCCAGCCATGCCGTGCAGGCGGCGTTTGCGCAGCGCGGAATTGTTTACATGAAAGGCGACTGGACCCGGCGGGACGCCGATATCACGGCTTTCCTGCACGATCATGGTCGTGATGGCGTGCCGTTCTATGTCTATTATCCTGCGCATGGGGCGGAGGTGATCCTGCCGGAAATCCTGTCGCCTGGCATTGTCCTGCGCATGACCGGATCGGATGGCGGATAAGGAAACGGGGACGGATGATCCGCCCCCGCCCGTCTGTATGATGTCAGTTGGCTGTGCCGGATGTGGTACTGCCCGGCAGGGTCAGCGTGCCCGGCGGGGGCGAACGGAGCTGGCTGCCTTTGGTCGTCTGTGTGGTTGAACCCGTATCGTCGGACGGATAGCCCGCGGGGAAGATGGCATCCGGCCCGTCATCTCCCCTAGGGACGGGTTTTGCTGTCGTCTGGGTTGTTGTGGTGGTAGCGGAAGACGGAGTGCTGTCCGTCGGTCCGCCGCCCAGTGTTACGGAATTACTGTAGGGTGCGACCGCGCCAGAAACCGGTGCGGCGGGGGTGGCTGTTTCCGCACCATCCAGCGGCTGGGCCGCGACGCTGCCGGGCACCGGTGGCGTGACCAGCCAGTTGCCCAGATTGTTGCGGATCTGGTTTTCCAGTTCCACGCTCATGTCCTGCAACATCATGTCGGTCAGGGCATTCAGGTTTTCCGGCGTGTCGGTATTGCCGCTTTTCGTTTTCGGGTCATAGGTCCGCGTGACCTGCGCCACGGCATAGCCCGTGCTGCGCCCATCGGCGGAGGTTACATCCAGATGCACGTTCAGTTGCCCGTCCAGCAGGCCGCCGGGCTGGTGCAGGATGGAGGCCCGGTCGATCGTCAGCACGCCCTGTCCCCCGCTGCCCGAGGCAATCAGCCTGTCATGCGCCATCTGCCGCAGCGACTGGTCCGGCGGAAAGGGCGCGCGCGCCGACAGGTCGCCCGGCACTATGCCCGGCTGTCCCCGGTCCACGATGGAGATGGAGGCGACATTCAGATGCAGCGGCGGCTGACTGCTGAACTGTGGCGGGGCAAAGGTGGTGGTGGGGCGGCTGTCCGCATGGTCGCAGGCGGACAGGGCCATAAGGGGCAGGCTGGCCGCCAGCGCGATACGCAGGCTGCGGCGTAACGGAAGGAGCGAAAGCGGCGAACGGTTCGGTCGCATGAAATATATCCCGATGACGGCTGGCGCGTGCGGCGCGGTCGGTAGATCAGGGGTATGACCGTGCCACGATCCGCGCCGGGCGCAAAGGGGCAGGTGGCTTTTCAGGCCACCTTGCCGCTGATCTCGTCGCGCTGGAAATGGAAACTGTGATTGCAGAAAGAACAGTTCATGCTGATCGTTCCTTCCTTCGCCATATGGTCCAGATCATCCAGCGAGAATGTTTCCAGAAGACCCGACAGCCGCGCGCGGGAGCAGCGGCAGCCAAACGCAAGGGCTCGGGGCTGCCCCACGATCAGCCCTTCCGCATGGAACAGGCGATACAGCAGGTCGGCGGATGAAAGCCGGTCATCCAGCACTTCACGCGCGCTCAGCGTCGTGGCCAGCGTTGTGGCGGTTTCCCACGCATCATCGCCCTGTTCGGCGCTGAGGGTGGTTTCGATGCCACCGGCCGTGGCGATCTTTTCCATCACCAGCGCACCCGCGCGCCAGCCCTGTTCGGTCTTTCCACAGAACAGCCGGACCCAGCAGGCATGCTGTTCGCTGGTAGCGAAGTAATGCGTCGCCATGTCGGACAGGCTTTCGCCCGTCATTTCGACGATACCCTGATGGATGTCGGTGTCCGGTCCCTGATCGACACTGAAGGCGATATAGCCCTTGCCCAGCAATTCACCCGCCGTGGGGTTCGGGTTGGTCCTGAGCAGTGCAGCCACCTGTTCATCATCGGAACGGGCGTGAAAACGCAGCGCGCCCGAATCCGTGCAGTCAGCCACCAGCAGGCTGACCGGGCCATCGCCCTTGGCCTGAAGGGAGAAGGAACCCTGGAATTTCAGCGAGGAGGCAAGCGCCGCCACCAGCGCAAGGGCTTCCCCCGCCAGTTGCAGCACGGCATCGGGATTGTCGTGGCGCGTCAGCAGGGTATCGGTCAGCACGCCGGGCCGGACAAGGCGGCCGCGAACGGGGCGCTGGTCCAGATAGAATGGCACGACGCCCTGCGGCACGACCAGATCGGGCGTGTCAGGACGGCTGGAATCCAGAAAGGCGGGAGAGGAGATATTGGAAGTCATGGCAGAAACCCGCGGCAGCGCGCCCGCGTGACGGGCGCGGAATAATCACAGATTGGCGGTAATGTCCGCCTCCAGCGCCGCAAGGCGCTGGTCGAGGTCCTTGACCTGCGCTGCGGGCAGCAGACCGTTCTCACCTATCGCGGCGATCGCGCGCAGGCGGCAGCGGTCATGTTCCATGTCCAGATCCTGCGTGCGTCCCGCGCCCGCAAGGCAGTCGAGATAGCCATCGCGTATCGCATCAAGGCGGGTATCGGTAACGGGCAGGGCGGCAAAGATGTCGCGCACGCTCTTTTCCGCCCAGCCGGGAACTTCCGGCGTATCTTCGGTCGCGGTCGGCAGGGCGGGCTGTTCAGCCGGTCCGGTCATGCCGTGGGCTCCTTTCCATATTGCTGCCAGTCCTCGCCACACAGCGCCCAGACAAGAATGCCCTTTTGCGCGTGCAGACGGTTCTCGGCCTCGTCAAACACAACGGAATGCGGGCCTTCAAACACGCTTTCCGTCACCTCTTCCCCGATATGGGCAGGCAGGCAGTGCAGGAAAAGGGCGTCGGGGGAGGCATGCGCCATAAGCGCTGCATCAACACGGTAGGGTTCGAACGCATTCAGCCGCTGGTCGGACGCCTTGTCGGACATGCTGACCCATGTATCGGTAATGATCGCATCCGCACCCGCCACGGCGGCCACGGGGTCGGTCGTGACCGTGATATCCGCCCCCTTGCTGCGTGCCCATGCCACGGCCGCGGGGCTGGGTGCGTGGGTCGGGGGCGTGGCCAGACGCAGGCGGTAGCCGAACAGGGCCGCCGCCTCGATAAAGGATGTGGCGACATTGTTGCCATCGCCGACCCAGGCCAGCGTGCGGCCGGTGATCGGGCCGCGATGCTCCTCGAACGTCATGATGTCGGCCATGATCTGTACCGGATGCGAATCCGGCGTCAGGCCGTTGATGACCGGCACGCTGCTCCACCGCGCAAGCTGGCGCAGGTTTTCCGTCTTGCCGGTGCGCAGCACGATGGCGTCGACAAAACGCGACAGCACGCGGGCGGTATCGGCAATGCTTTCCCCCCGGCCCAACTGCATGTCCGATGGCGCAAGCAGGATCACGTTGCCGCCAAGCTGCTGCATGCCGACTTCAAACGACACGCGCGTCCGGGTGGATGGCTTGGACAGCATGAGCCCGAGTGCCCGCCCACGCAGGGGCAGGGCGGGGTGCAGCGGGCGCGCGCGCTTATGCTGCATGCGCTTGATGCCCACGGCCACATCCAGAATGGTGCGCAGGGTGGAGGCGTCCAGATCCTTGAGGTCAAGGAAATGGCGGGGGATCAGGGTATCGGGTGACTGAAGCGCGTTCATGCCACATTCTCCGGCTTGGCCGTCGCGGCCAGATGGGCACGCACGCGCTGCGCGGCCCGGTCCAGCATGGACAGCGCGTCCGTGCAGTCGGCTTCGGTTACGGTCAGGGGGGGCAGCATGCGCAGCACGTTGTCGCCAGCCGTGACGCTCAGCATGCCTTCCGCAAGGGCGGCATTCTGCACGGTGGCCACATCGGCCTTGCATTTCAGGCCGATCAGCAGGCCAAGCCCGCGCCGCCCGGTAAAGATGTCAGGATGGGTGGCCACCAGCCGGTCAAAGCCCGCGTCAAGCTGCGCCGCCCGGTCACGCACGTCCGCAAGGAAGCCGGGCGCAAGCAGGATGTCCAGCACCGCATTGGCGGCGGCGCATGCCAGCGGGCTGCCGCCAAACGTGGTGCCATGGCTGCCCGGCGTCATGTGCCTTGCAATGGTTTCGGTCGTAAGCACCGCCCCCATGGGGAAGCCCCCGGCGATGCCCTTGGCGGTGGACAGGATATCGGGCGTGATGTCCGACCATTCATAGGCGAACAGACGCCCGCTGCGGCCCATGCCGGACTGGACTTCATCCACGCCCAGAAACAGGCCGTATTCATCACATGCCGCCCGCAGTTCCTGCATGAAGCGCGGGGTGGCGGCATTGATGCCGCTTTCGCCCTGCACCGGCTCGACCATGATGCCTGCGGTTTCCGCCGTAATGACGTCACGCACGGCGTTCATGTTGTTCAGCGGCACATGATCGAAGCCCTCGACCCGCGGGCCGAAGCCGTCAAGGTATTTGGGATTGCCCGTGGCCGACAGTGTCGCAAGCGTGCGCCCGTGGAATGCGCCATTGAAGCAGATGATGCGCGTGCGCTCGGGGTGGCCGGACTTGGCCTGCGCGCGGCGGATCATCTTGATCATGCCTTCATTGGCTTCCGCGCCGGAATTGCAGAAGAAGGCGGTGTCCGCAAAGCTGTTGGCGACAAGCCGCGCGGCCAGCCGTTCGGCCTGCGGCACGCGGTACAGGTTGGACACGTGCATGACGCGCTGCGCCTGCTGCGTGATCGCGTCCACCAGATGCGGGTTGTTATGACCGACCGAGGATGTGGCTATGCCCGATCCGAAGTCCAGGAATCGTCGTCCGTCCACCGTGTACAGCCAGGCACCTTCGCCGCGCTCGAAAGCGAGGTCGGCGCGATTGTAGTTTGGCATCAGGGCGGGAATCATGGATTGGCCTTGCAACTTCGGTTCAAAGAAAAAGGATGGCGGGTTCAGAAACGAAAACGGCCCACCGCCGAGGGGGTGGGCATATTTCTTTCCCGATTTTCCAGATCATGCGCGGATGCGATTCGCACGGCATCCGGCTGCGCATTTTGACCCGGAAGCGCAAGAGAATATGGGCCACGGGGGCGAAATGCAACCTTAACCCCGTTTTCCCCTGTGTTTGCGCCATGGCTGCCATCCGCCAGCCTGCCGGGTATGGGCGGGGACGGCCGGATTGTGGCACAGTGCCGGTTATGGTGGCCCGTTCTTCCCGTTCCGCTCCCCGCCCGCTTCCGCCCGCCCCGGATGGCGCCGTGCTGCGCGCGGTCGCGCTGGCATATCTGGCGCGCTTTTCCGCCACGCGGGCCGCTGTGGAACAGACACTCGTGCGGCATGTGGACCGCTGGGTCCGTCGCGCCATCGCCAGTGGCATGGAAGTGGATGCGGCCAGCCAGGCCGTCATGCCCGCCCGTGAGCTGATCCCGGGCATCGTTGCCGACATGGAAGGGCTGGGCGCGGTGGATGATGCCCGTTTTTCCGAATTCCGTGCCCGTTCCCTTGCCCGTGCCGGACGATCGCGCCGCATGGTCGCGGCCCATCTGGGCGCGCGCGGCGTGGATGAGGCCACGGCAGGGCAGGCGATGGAGGAAGCGCTGGGCGCGCGCGACGGGGAAGGACGCGAGACGGAACTGGCGGCGGCGCTGGTATTCGTGCGCAAGCGTCGCGCCGGGCCATTCCTGCGCCCCGATGCGGATGAAGATGAAGCCGCGCAGCGCTACCGGCGTGCGATGGACGCCATGGCGCGGGCGGGGTTTGCCCGCGATACCGCGCGGCAGGCCCTTGATATGGATGTGAGTGAGGCGGAGGACAGGATCATGCGCATGAGGTCGGCATGAAGGCCGTGCTGGCGCGGGCGGTGGCGGGTGGCCTGCTGCTGTCGCTTGCGGCCTGCGCGGGCGGGGGATGGCACGGGGCGGTGCAGTGCGCGCCCTATGCGCGTGAGATCACGCATGTCCAGCTTAGCGGGGATGCGGCGTCATGGTGGGGACAGGCGCGGGGCCGTTATCCACGCGGCAGTGCGCCCGCGCCCGGCGCCGTGCTGGTGTTCCGTTCGACGGGCCGGCTGCCTGCGGGGCATGTGTCGGTCGTGCGCGCGGTTCGCGGCCCGCGGGAAGTGCTGGTGGATCAGGCCAACTGGGTGCCGGGCCGAATCGGCCACGGTGAACCGGTGGTCGATGTATCGGGGCGCAATGACTGGTCGCGGGTGAAGGTTTGGTGGTCCCCCATTCACGATATGGGTAAAACCGTCTATCCTGCATATGGATTTATCCTGCCGACGGGTTGAACGGGCCGACATGGGTGCTTGCATATCATGGGGCGTCCCCTCACATAGGCGGAGTAAGGGCAGGTCGCCTGCCGTATCGGATGGCGGGCGGAAAACGGCATTTTGCGTCATGGACGCGGATTGGGGAATGCAATGGGTAGCTTGAGCTGGGGACATTGGCTGATCGTGCTGGCCGTGGTGCTGGTACTGTTCGGCGGCGGCGGCAAGATCAGTTCGCTCATGGGCGACATGGCGCGCGGGATCAAGTCGTTCAAGAAAAACATGGCTGATGACGCGCCGGATGCCCCGGTTCCGACGGGCCACATCCAGGGACCGGGCAAGGAAACGGACGCCTCCTTTACCGAAAGCCCGCAGCGTTCCGCCAATAACGCGAAATGACAGGGGCCGCGTCCGTGCATGACACGGCGCGTGGATGAAGGGTCTAATGGATAAAGCAGTGTTTCCCGCAGGCGCTTACTGTCGGGCGGTAGAGGGGATTATTGCCGCGGGCCAGCGCATGGACCGCCATGGCTGGGTTCCGGCCACCGCGGGCAATATCAGCATCCGCCTGCCCGATGGCAATCTGGCCATCACCCGTTCCGGCGGCCACAAGGGGCTGCTGGGGGCCGATGGGGTGATCGCGGTGGACATGGCGGGGGTACCTCTCAACGCAGGTGACCGTCCCAGTGCCGAAACCCTGCTGCATTGCCAGATTTATGCCCATGACCCGCAAGCCGGTGCCGTGCTGCATGGGCATTCCGTCGCCTCTACCGTGCTGTCGATGCTGGGCGGTGACGCGCTGGTGCTTGAAGGTTACGAAGTCCAGAAGGTCTTTGCCGGGCAGACGACGCATGATGCCCGCGTGCATGTCCCCATATTCGACAACGATCAGGATATTGCCCGCCTCTCCCGCGTCGTGGCCCCGCATCTTGATGGCATGCGCGCGGGCTATATCATTCGCGGGCATGGGGTCTATGTGTGGGGGGCGGACATGGACACCGCCCTTGCGCGCCTTGAGGGGCTGGAGTTCCTGCTGGCCTGTGAACTGGAAAAGAGGAAATTCGGATGAGCGTCCTCGATGTCTATGCCGATAACAATCCCGGTACCGCCATCATCCACCTGACCGATCCCGCGCGGATTGCAGGCGAGCTTGCAGCCATCGGCGTGCGCTTCGAACGGTGGGACAGCCCCGTCGTTCCGCCGCGCGATGCGCCGGAAGCCGAGGTGCTTGCCGCCTATCGGCCCTATCTTGACCAGTTGATGGGGGAAACGGGGGCCGGTTCGGCCGATGTGCTGCGCGTTGGTCCCGATACCGAAGGCTGGGCGCAGGCGCGCAGGAAGTTCCTGTCGGAACATGTCCATAGCGAGGACGAAGTCCGTTTCTTCGTGCATGGTCAGGGGAATTTCATTCTGCACGTGAATGACCGTGTCTATAATGTGTGCTGCACGGCGCGTGACCTGATTTCGGTCCCGGCGGGCACGCCGCACTGGTTTGACGGCGGGACCACGCCCGATTTCGTGACCCTGCGGATTTTTACCAATACCGATGGCTGGATTGCCCAGTATACCGGAAGTGACATCGCGGCCAGCTTCAGCCCCGAAGCCTGAACCGTATTGAGGGAGATGAGAACGTGACCCAGGCCACGCAGCCGCCCGTCCGTGCGGTGCTGCTGGATATTGAGGGAACGACCATACCGGTTTCCTTCGTCCATGACATCCTGTTTCCCTATGCGCGCAAGGCGCTGCCTGAACTGCTGCGCAGTCATGGCGATGACCCCACCGTTCAGGCGCAGATAGCAGAAATCGCCCGTCTGGCCCCCGGCGTGGCCCCCCTGCGCCAGCTTGAGGCATGGATGGATGCGGATGCGAAGGTCGCGCCGCTCAAGGCATTGCAGGGCATGGTCTGGGCGCAGGGTTATGCCGATGGCGCGCTCAAGGCCACGCTGTATCCCGATGTGGTGCCAGCCCTGCGCTGCTGGGCGGCGGCAGGGCTGGCGCTGGCGGTCTATTCCTCCGGTTCCGTCGCGGCGCAGAAGCTGATCTATGGTCATACCACCGAAGGCGACCTGAGCAGCGTGTTCGTGGGTTTTTACGACCTGCAGATGGGCGGCAAGCGCGATGCGGAAAGCTATCGCCGCATTGTGGATGATGCGCGGTGGAATGCGGGTGATGTCCTGTTCCTGTCCGATGTGGTGGCCGAACTGGATGCCGCCGCCAGCGCTGGCTTGCGCACCTGCCAGATCGCCCGGCCCGAGGACGGAACCCGGCCCGGAACCACCCATCCGGTCGCCGTGACGCTGGCGGAGGTGGCCGCCCGCTTCGGACTGCCGCATCCGGAGGCGGTATGAAGGCGCATCTGCATACGGACTGGCGCAATATTCCCGATGCCGCGCGGGGCGCCGTCGCGGCACTGGGCAATTTTGACGGGGTCCATCTGGGGCACGCCCACCTGCTTCATACGCTGCATGCGGCCCGTCCCGATCGGGAACTGGCGGTTGTGACGTTCGAGCCGCATCCGCGCGAACTGTTCCGCCCGCAGGACCCGCCCTTCCGGCTGACCCTGCCGCAGGAACGTTTCGCCGCCCTGTCCGCGCTTGGCGTAAAACACGTATTCCAGATCCCGTTCGACCAGACCTTCAGCGCGATGAGCGCGGAAAGCTTCGTGACCCGTGTGCTGCACGAAAGCCTTGGCCTGACCCATATCGCATGCGGCACCGACTTTGCGTTTGGTCACCGCAGGCGGGGCAATGTCGATTTCCTGACCGAACAGACCGAGGAACTGGGCATCGGCCTGACCGTGGCCCCGCCGCTGGCCGATGCGCTGGGGCCTTATTCCTCCAGCCGTATCCGCAGGCTGCTGCAGGATGGTTACCCCGAACGCGCGGCGGAGGAGCTGGGCCGCCCGTGGTCGATTCGCGGCGTGGTCCAGCATGGGGACAAGCGCGGTCGGCTGCTGGGCTTTCCCACGGCCAACATAGCCCTGGGCCGTCATCTGGAACCCGCGCGCGGGGTCTATGCCGTCAGCGTGCGCATGGCCGATGGCACGGTATGCCCCGGTGTCGCCAATATCGGTCGCCGCCCCACCATCAATGACGGGCAGGAAAGCAGGCTGGAAGTCCATCTGCTGGGCTTCTCGGGCGATCTGTATGGGCAGACGCTGTCGGTTGCGCTGCATACGCTGCTGCGCGCCGAACGCCGCTTTGACGGGCTGGACGCCCTGAAAGAACAGATCGCGCGGGATTCGGAACAGGCGACAGCCTACCTGTCGGCCCACCAGTTCGGCACCATTGTGTCCAGAACTTGACCACCCGCCTTTGCGGTCCCCATAAGGTTGCCCTGCGCGCGGGCCGGTAGCGGTCCCGTATGCTTCCCCTTGCCAGAAGAACAGAACAGGCCATGTCCGAGTCAAAACCACAGGATATCTACCGGGAGACGGTCTTCCTGCCGACCACTTCCTTCCCCATGCGGGGCAACCTGCCCAAGCGGGAGCCGGAGATTCTGAACGGATGGGAAAGCGGGAAGCTGGATGAAACGCTCTTCGCCCAGGCGCAGGGGCGTGACGTGTTCATGCTGCATGACGGGCCACCCTACGCCAACGGCCACCTGCACATCGGCCACGCGCTGAACAAGATCCTCAAGGACGTGATCAACCGTGCCCACCGCATGGCGGGATACGGCATACACTACGTGCCGGGCTGGGACTGTCACGGCCTGCCGATTGAATGGAAGATCGAGGAAGAATACCGCAAGCGCGGGCAGGACAAGGATTCTGTGCCGGTCCTGCAGTTCCGTGCCGAATGTCGTGCCTATGCCCAGAAATGGCTGGATACGCAGGCCAGCGAATTCCGCAGGCTGGGCGTGCAGGCGGAATGGGCGAACCGCTACGCCACCATGGATTTTTCATCCGAGGCGGCGATTGCGGGTGAAATCGGCAAATTCCTGCTCAACGGCCTGCTGTACCGTGGTCTGCGCCCGGTCATGTGGAGCCCGGTTGAAAAAACCGCGCTGGCCGAAGCCGAGATCGAATACCGCGATCATGAATCCACAGCCATCCATGTGGCTTTCCCCTTCGTAACCGATCCCACGCCCGCCCACGCGCTTCAGGACGTGGCGGCGGTGATCTGGACCACCACGCCGTGGACCATCCCCGCCAACCGCGCCATCGCCTATGGGCCGGACATCACCTATGCCGTGGTCCGCGTCGATGGCGTGGGCGAGGGCGCGATGCTGGAACCCGAAGCCCGCGTGCTGGTGGCTGAAGACCTGATCGGTCCCTTCTGTGAGGCTGCGGGCGTTACCGCCCATCATGTGCTGTACACCCTGCCGGGCAGCGCGCTGGAAGGGGCTGTCTGCGCCCATCCGCTGCGGGGTCAGGGTTATGATTTCGATGTGCCGCTGCTGCCTGGCGAGCATGTCACAACCGAAGCGGGCACGGGCCTTGTCCACACCGCCCCCGCGCATGGCGAGGACGACTTCAACCTTGGCCGTGCCCATGGGCTGGAAATCACCGAACTGGTGATGGATGATGGCCGCTATGCTGACTGGGTGCCGCTGTTTGCGGGTGGTCATGTGTTCAAGGCGGCTGAGCCTGTATGTCAGGCGCTGGCGGAAGCCATGCAGCGCGCCGTAACGGATGGCACCGCGCCGTGCGGTCTGGTGGCACGGGCCACACTGGTCCATTCCTACCCGCATTCATGGCGTTCGCGTGCGCCGATCATCTATCGCGCCACCCCGCAGTGGTTTATCCGCATGGATGGCGAAGGCCACCTGCGCGACCGTGCGCTTGCAGCGCTGGACAAGGTGACGTTCGTGCCCGCGCAGGCGCGCAACCGCCTGACATCCATGGTGGCGGGCCGCCCGGACTGGTGCATCAGCCGCCAGCGCGCCTGGGGCGTGCCGATTGCCGTGTTCGTGGAAAAACGGACGGGTGAGGTCCTGCGCGATGCAGATGTCATGGCGCGTATCGTCGCGGCCTTCCGCGCCGAAGGGGCGGATGCGTGGTACAGTTCCCCCGCTTCACGCTTCCTTGGCGATGGCCGCAACCCCGACGATTACGAACAGGTGTTCGATATCGTTGACGTGTGGTTCGAAAGCGGTTCGACCCATGCCTTCGTGCTGGGCCATGGCGACATGAAGTTCCCTGCCGACCTGTATCTGGAAGGTTCGGACCAGCATCGCGGGTGGTTCCAGTCCTCCCTGCTCGAAAGTGTCGGCACGCGCGGCGTCGCCCCCTACCGGGCGCTGGTGACGAACGGCTTCGTGCTTGATGAGCAGGGCCGCAAGATGTCCAAGTCTCTGGGCAATGTCATCGCCCCGCAGGACGTGAATGACAGCATGGGGGCGGATATCCTGCGCCTGTGGGTCATGAACTCGGACACGAATGAAGACCTGCGTATCGGCAAGGAAATCCTAAAGCAGCAGGGTGAGCTGTACCGCCGCCTGCGCAACACGCTGCGCTGGCTGCTGGGTGCGCTGGACGGCTTTACCGAAGCCGAGCGCGTGCCCTATGCCGAACTGCCGGAACTGGAACGCTGGGTCCTGCACCGCATGTCCGAACTGGGCGGTCTTGTGGCCCGAGCGGTGGAAACGCATGAATGGGTGGGCGTCTATCCCGCGCTGCACGGTTTCTGTGCAGCCGACCTGTCCGCCTTCTATTTCGACGTGCGCAAGGATACCATCTACTGCGATGGCCGCTCCAGCCTGAAGCGCCGTGCGGCGCGTACGGTGCTGGACCACCTGCATCGCTGCCTGTGCACATGGCTTGCCCCCGTTCTGGTCTTCACGGCGGAAGAAGCCTGGCTGGCCCGTCCGGGTAATACCGAAAGCGTGCATCTGCAGTCCTTCGTGGACATGCCGACCGAGTGGAACGATCCCGCGCTGGGCGACCGCTGGGCGATGCTGCGTGGGGTGCGCCGCATCATCACCACCGAAATCGAGAGCGCGCGGCGCGGCGGGATGGTCAAGTCCTCCCTTCAGGCAGCCCTTGAGCTGCCGCTGTCCGAGGCGGAAGCCGCGCAGTTCGAAGGCGTGGACTGGGCCGAACTGACCATCGTGTCGCAGGCGGAAGTCAGCATCATTGCCGGTGCGGGTTCGATCTATCTGGGTCAGGACGAAGCACAGGAAGGCACGCCGCACGGTATTCCCACCATCAGCGTGGCGGAAGGCCATAAATGTGCGCGCTGCTGGAAGGTGCTG
This sequence comes from Komagataeibacter saccharivorans, assembly GCF_003207825.1. Lineage (GTDB taxonomy): Bacteria > Pseudomonadota > Alphaproteobacteria > Acetobacterales > Acetobacteraceae > Komagataeibacter > Komagataeibacter saccharivorans. The sequence goes on from NZ_NKTY01000015.1 coordinate 39,098, forward strand.
GAAGAAGTCGGTCAGGACGAGAGCCATCCCGAACTGTGCCTGCGCTGTGTCGATGTGGTGCAGGGCAAGGCGTAGGCGCGATGAACAACCGCGTTGTGGGTGCCGCCTGCCTGCTGGGCGCACTGGCCGCCGATCAGGCCAGCAAGTTCTGGATACTGGATATCTATGACCTGCCCGCGCGGGAAAGCGTGCCCCTGCTGCCGGTGCTGAACCTGACCATGGTGTGGAATCACGCCATCACGTTCGGCATGCTGGGCGGCGCCGGGGCGGCGGGGCGCGTGATCTTTTCGGTCGCGGCCCTGCTGATCGTGGCGGGGCTTGGCGTCTGGCTGGCCCGCACGCCGCGGCGGTGGGTGGCCGTCGCGCTGGGCATGATCATGGGGGGCGCCATTGGCAACGTGATCGACCGGCTGCGCTTCGGTGCGGTGGTCGATTTCATCCATGCCCATGCTTTTGGCTGGTCATGGCCGGTGTTCAATATCGCCGATGCCATGATTGATTGCGGGGTGGCCATCCTGATCATCGACAACCTGCGCGACCGCAGTGCAAACTAGGGGCTGGAGCGGCCTGCATGTGCTTGCCGAACCGTTCCACTAACGGTAATAGGCGAGATATGGCGATTCCTGCTCTCAGACCCCTTTCCTGTGCATTGCTCGTATCGAGTGGCTTCATGCTTTCGGGCTGCACGGGCGCTGATGTCTCGCGCGCCTTCGGGCTGGAGCGGACCCTGCCCGATGAATATACGGTCACGACGCGCGCGCCGCTGTCGATGCCGCCTTCCGATGAACTGGGCGCGCCCAACAGCAATGCCGTCCAGCGTGCGGAAGATACCAATCCACGCATGCAGGCGCTGGAAACCCTGTCCCCCAACGTGGCCCTTCAGGGTGCGGATGGCACGGACAGCGCAGGCCAGACCGCCCTTGTGGGTGCCGCGCAGCATGCCGCGAACGAGGCCGATCAGGGGGAAATGGGTCGTGCCGATACCAGCTTTGTCGACAAGCTCATGTTCTGGCATGGCGGCGGGGCAGGCAACCTTGTGAATGGCAAGGCCGAAAATGCCCGCCTGCGTGAAGATTCGGCCCTTGGCCGCAACCTGACGCAGGGCGCGACCCCAACGGTAAGCGGTCCCACCAAATAAGATGCTGTCCCGACCAGCAGGGGTCGGGCGTGACCTGATGGCTGCTGAAACCCGGTTCCCGATATGAATACGTCACATGCGAACACGCCGCCGGTGATCCGTCGCCTGTCGGAACAGGTGGTCAATCGCATCGCGGCGGGCGAAGTGATCGAACGCCCGGCGGCGGCGCTGAAGGAACTGGTTGAAAACGCCATCGACTCCGGTGCGCGGCGCATCCATATCCGGCTTGATAGTGGTGGAATCGACCGGATCGAAGTTACGGATGACGGATGCGGCATGGCGCCGGACGACCTGCGTCTGGCGGTTGAGCGGCACTGCACGTCCAAGCTGCGTGATGAAACGCTGGTGCGTATCTCCACCCTCGGTTTCCGGGGGGAGGCACTGCCATCCATCGGGGCGGCGGCCCGGCTTACGGTCACGTCCAGACCGGCTGGCAGCGATTCGGCATGGTCGATCCGGGTGGAAGGCGGCGTTGTGGGGGAACCGCAACCCTGTGCGGGGCCACCCGGTACGCGTGTGCTGGTGGAAGACATGTTCTTTGCCACGCCTGCGCGGCGAAAATTCCTTAAAAGCCCCCGCGTCGAATCCGGGCATGCGGAAAACGTGGTGCGGCGTCTGGCCCTGTCGGCACCCCATATCGCGTTCCGGCTGGAATTCGATCAGCGCGTGATACTGGACCTGCCCGCGCAGGACATGCCCGCCCGCGTGGCCGCCATTCTTGAAGCCGGTCAGGCCGACGGACTGCTGCCGGTGGAAGGCGAGCGCGGCGAACTGAAGCTGCGCGGCTATATCTGCGCACCATCGGTCCATCGCGCCACGGCAAACGGGCAGATGCTGCTGGTCAACGGGCGACCCGTCGTTGATCCGGTGCTGCGCACGGCGGTGCGGGTGGCCTATCGCAACGTGATGGAACACGGGCGGCACGCGGTTGTGGCCCTGTCGCTTGAAATCCCGCCAGAGCAGGTGGATGTGAACGTACATCCCGCCAAGACGGAACTCCGCTACGCCGACTCGGCTGCTGTGCGGGCGCTGGTGATCGGCTCACTGGGGCGCGCGCTGGGCACTGGTGCGGGTGTTGCGGGGGTACGGCCCGACCTGATCCAGTCACGCGGGCCTTCTTCATCGCGGATCTGGTATCCGCCCGAACGCAGTGCGGATGCGGCGGCGGTTTCGACCCGGCTGGCCATGCCACCCGATCAGTCTGGGGATGTCGCTGTCCCGTCTCCGGTCCCATCCCCTGCGGGATTTGCCGAATCGTCGCTGCCGCTTGCCGCCCTGCCATCCGCGCGCAAGGTAATTGCGGAAGATGCGCAAACCCGTGCGGACAGCGTGGCGGCGATGGATTATCCGCTGGGCGCTGCCATGGCGCAGGTTCTGGGCACCTATATCCTGTCCCAGACAGCCGATGGCGCGCTTGTGCTGGTGGACCAGCATGCCGCCCATGAACGCCTGACCCATGAAATCCTGCGCCAGCAGTATATGGGGGGCGAAATCCGTGCCCAGCGCCTGCTTCTGCCCGAAGTGGTGGATCTGCCTGCCCGTCAGGTCGATGTGCTGCTGGGGTTCGTACCTGCCCTTGCGCGGCTGGGAATCGAAATCGAACCTTTTGGGGGCACCGCCGTTCTGGTCCGTACCATGCCCGCATTGCTGGAGAAGGAAAATCCGGCGGCCATGCTGCGCGATCTGGCGGAGGAGCTGGAGGCGGACGACCTGTCCACCCCCGCACAGGCCGATGCGCTGGATGCGCGGATGGATGCGATCATCGCCCGCATGGCCTGCCATGGCAGCGTCAGGGCCGGTCGCAAGCTGACACACGAGGAAATGAACGCCCTGCTGCGGGACATGGAACGCACGCCGCGTTCAGGCACCTGTTCCCATGGGCGGCCAACCTGGCTGAAGCTGGAAAAGGCCGATCTGGAGCGGATGTTCGGCCGTCGCTAGCCAGCAGCGGAACGTTGAGAACGGACGGGCCGCGGGGCCGGTGACAGGGACGGTGCGGGGCCGCCTCGGCATAATGTGAGCGGGGGGCTACTGGATTCCTGATCGGGAACGCTTCTAGGGTCGGCCATTATCCATGGATGATGTGAGACCGAATGTGCATCCGATCCTGCTGTCCCTAGTTACCTACCTGCCTCTTGCCGGGGTGGTGGCCATATTGCTCACACGCGGCTCAACCCAGACGGTCGAGACCGCCGCCCGATGGGTGGCGCTATGGACCAGTGGCATCGTGTTCGCGCTGGCTGTCATCATGTGGGCGGAATTTGATCCCACGCGGCCCGGCATGCAGTTCGAACAGCAGATCGGCTGGGCCAGTGGCGCGGGTATATCCTACCATGCCGGGCTTGATGGCATCAGCCTCATGTTCGTGCTGCTTTCCGCGTTCCTGACGCCGCTTTCCATCATCGGTGGGTGGCGGCAGGTGACGGGGCGCGTGCGTGATTACATGATCGCCATGCTGCTGCTGGAAACCACGCTGATCGGCCTGTTCTCGGCCCTCGATCTGGTGCTGTTCTACGTTTTCTATGAAGCGACGCTGTTGCCTGCCAGCCTCATGATCGGGATATGGGGCGGCCCGCGCCGGGTCTGGGCTTCGTTGCAGTTCTTCCTGTTCACGTTTGGCGGTTCGCTGTTCATGCTGCTGGCGTTGCTGGCCATGTGGAACGCGACGGGGACGACCGATATCGTCGCCCTTCAGCATCATGGTTTCGGCCATGCCATGCAGTGCTGGCTGCTTGCGGGCTTCATCATCGCTTTCGGCGTCAAGCTGCCGCTGTTCCCGCTGCATGCGTGGCTGCCCGATGCGTATACCGAAGCGCCTACGCCTGCTTCCGTCATGCTGTCCGGCGTGCTGTCAAAGGCAGGGGCATACGGACTGCTGCGTTTCGGTGTGCTGATGTTCCCCGATGCGGCACGTCTGTTCGCGCCGCTGGTGCTGACGCTGGGGGTGATTGCGGTGATCTATGCCGCCATGATCGCACTGGCCCAGACGGACATGAAGCGCGTGATCGCCTATTCGTCCTTTTCCCATATGGGGGTGATCGCCATCGGCCTGTTTACCCTTACGCCAGAGGGGATCGACGGGGCGATTTTCCAGATGCTGTCACATGGCATCGTGATCGCGGCCCTGTTCTTCTGTGTATCTGCCGTGTCGTGGCGTACGGAAACGCGTGAAATCAGCGCCTTTTCCGGTGTCGCGCACAAGATGCCGGTGCTGGCGACGCTGGCCATGCTGTTCGTCATGGCCAATATCGGCCTGCCGGGGACCGGGGCCTTCGTTGGCGAATTCCTGGTCATGGTCGGTGCGTTGCATGTCTCCTTCTGGCTGGCCTTCCTTGGCGGCACCAGCATGATCCTCGGCGCGGTCTATATGCTGGTCCTGTATCGGCGCGTGCTGTTCGGGGCGGACCGGGGCGGGGTGGTTGCCCTGCTGCGTGACCTGACGGGGCAGGAACTGGCCGTGCTTGTGCCGCTGGCGGTGGTGACGCTGTGGATGGGCGTGCATCCGGGTTCGTTCCTGCGGGTGTTCGATCCCGCCGTGACCGGCCTGCTGCATCCCATGGCGACCGTGGCCACGGTGGAGCCTCATGTTGTCGCCCCGCTGACCGGCGCGGGCTGACAGGGCGACAGGAATGAAAAAAGGCCCGGTTCCTTCAGGGGAGCCGGGCCTTTTTTGTTTAGACGTCGAGGTTGTCGACCTGACGGGCATGGTCCTGAATGAAACGGAAGCGCAGTTCCGCCTTGCGGCCCATCAGGTGCTCGACCCGTTCAAGGGTAAAGGCCCTGTCCTCGGGCGGGGTAATGACCTTGAGCAGCGTGCGGTGCTTCGGGTCCATCGTCGTCTGTTTCAGGTCGCCGGGCGGCATTTCGCCCAGCCCCTTGAAGCGGGAGACCTCAACCTTCGCATTGGGTTTGAAATCCTTCTTCATTTTCCGCTCACGGTCGGCGTCGTCCATGGCGTAGACGCTCTTGCCGCCCTGTGTCAGCCGGTACAGCGGCGGCTGCGCCAGATACAGATGCCCGTTGCGGATCAGCCCCGGCAGTTCGCGGTAGAAGAAGGTCATGAGCAGGGAGGCGATATGCGCGCCGTCCACATCGGCATCGGTCATGATGATGATGCGGCCATAGCGCAGCCTGCTGGCATCGAAGCTTTCGCCCATGCCACAGCCCAGTGCTTCCACAAGGTCACGCAGTTCCTGATTGCCGCGCAGCTTCTCGGTCGATGCGCTGGCCACGTTCAGAATCTTGCCACGCAGCGGCAGGACCGCCTGTGTTTCGCGGTTGCGTGCCTGCTTGGCGGACCCGCCCGCGGAATCCCCCTCGACAAGGAAGATTTCCGTCTCCGCCGCGTTTTCGCGCGTGCAGTCGGTCAGCTTGCCGGGCAGGCGCAGGCGGCGGGTCGCACTTTTGCGCGGGGTTTCCTTCTGTTCCTTGCGGCGCAGGCGTTCTTCCGCCCGTTCCACCACGAAGGCCAGCAGGTTATCGGCCTGCGGCGGGTTGCCCGCCAGCCAGTGGTCGAACCGGTCGCGCAGGGCCGTCTCAACCAGCTTGCTGGCCTCGCTGCTGGTCAGCTTTTCCTTGGTCTGGCCCTGAAACTGCGGGTCACGGATGAAGACCGACAGCTTGGCCGCGATGCAGCCCATGATATCATCGGCGTTGATGCTGGCCGCACGCTTGTTGGCCCGCTGTTCGCCCCAGTTGCGCAGGCCCTTGAGCAGCGCGTTACGGAAGCCGGTTTCATGCGTGCCGCCATTGGGCGTGGGAATGGTATTGCAGTAGGAGGCAAGGGTTGCCGGTCCCTGTTCCACAAAGGCCACAGCCCATTCCAGCCGGCCGGTGGCGGTGCCGTCGGCGGCGGTGGGCAGATCGGCATCGCCCGACCACAGATCGGTCAGCAGGGCCGCCTTTTCCCCCAGTTCGTCGCGCAGGCTGTCGGCCAGTCCGCCGGGAAAATGCAGCACGGCTTCCGCCGGAACGTCATCCCCCTTGATCAGCGCCGGATCGCACGACCAGCGGATCGTGACCCCACGGAACAGGAAGGCCTTGGAACGGCAGAGTCGGTACAGCCGCCCCGGTGAGAAATGCAGCCGACCAAATATCTGCGGATCAGGGGTAAAGCGTATCTGCGTGCCACGGCGGTTGTTGACGGGGCCGATCTTTTCCACGCCGCTTAACGGGTGCCCGCGTTCATAGACCTGCCGCCACAGGGCGCGATCACGCGCGATTTCCACTTCCATGCGGGATGCCAGCGCATTGACGACCGATGAGCCGACTCCGTGCAGGCCGCCAGATGTGGCATAGGCCTTGCCCGAAAACTTGCCGCCCGCATGCAGCGTGGTCAGGATCACTTCCAGCGCCGAACGGTCGGGAAAACGCGGGTGCGGGTCAACCGGTATGCCGCGTCCGTTATCACGGATGGTCAGGCAGTCATTTTCTTCCAGCGAGACATCGATGGTGGTGGCATGGCCTGCCACGGCTTCATCCATCGCGTTATCGAGGATTTCGGAGGCGAGGTGATGGTACGCGGTTTCATCCGTGCCACCGATATACATGCCCGGACGGCGACGCACTGGTTCCAGCCCCTCCAGCACTTCGATGGCGCTGGCGTCGTAGGTATCGGGGCCGTTTTTTGCGTTTTCGGGCATGGCGGCGGGCGCGCTCTTGCGTCGGGCGGGCTTGCGGGGGCTGTCAGGCGTGGAAAAAAGATCGTCGTTCATGAAGCGTTCTTTGTTCTGTCGGGTCACGTCCTGTCAAGCGGGAACGCCTGACGCCCGGGCACTATGCCCGCACTTGCGGGCATGAAAAAGGCCGGACGCTGGCCCGGCCTTATTTTCTTTTATCCTGTCCGTAACCCGTGGATCAGCTACGCACGGTGTGGCGCGCCGGGGCACGGCTGCGGCTGCTGCTGGCGGCGGCGGCCGGACGGGCCGGGCGGTCGGGCGCGGTGCAGGTCAGGTAGGACGCGGGCTGGAGAATGTCCTTCGCCTGCGCGTAGTTGGACAGGTCGGCGGCACTGTCGAGCACCAGCACCTCATCGAACATGGACAGGCGCTGCTGGCAGAACGCCGTGCCGGACTTCAGGCCGCGCTCGGACTGCACATTCGCAAGCTGCGTGATGTAGTCATCATGCTGGCGCTGGGCATTGCGGCCATAGGTGGTGTGGAAATAGCCGTTGAGGACATGTTCCTCATTCGTCAGCTTGCCACGGAACTTGACCACGAAGCTATTGTATTTGTCCTGCGCGCCGCATGACAGGGCCGTGACCATTAGTTCGCTTTTCAGCCCCTGCACGTCAAACGCCTCATGCGCGGGGGAGGGGGAGCAGGGGCCGGCAGCCAGTGCCTGCCCGCCATTAACCAGCCCTGTCAGGGCAAGGGCAGCAGCGCCAGCGCGCCAGATCGACATGGACATCAGGATGGGTTCTCCAGATATTGGGGCAGTTGCCAACGGGGATGCACGTGCCCCGCAAATTCCGGCAGGAATGAAATCCGATCAGGTCTATAGCGCAAACATTCAGTCGCCAAAAGGGAGAGTCAGGGCCGCCCCTTCAAAAAGCTGCGTCATGCCTGTTCCATGGGATGACAGCGGCTTCGGGGACGGGTATGCCACACGGGCAGGGCTTGTCCGCCTGCGCAAAGGACCAACGGGTCTTTCCCGCGGGGATGCGTTGTTCTACAGCGTATGCCAAAGCGGTTTGCCGTTGTGCCGATCCATGAAGCGGGGCGGCGCGGGCAAACTGTCCTGATAACGGGTGAAAAATCAAATACAGCGGAGCTGACGAGTGCGACTGCGACTGTCTGCAATCATGATGACGACGGGCATTCTGCTCGCCGGATGTGACAACAAACCGGCCGTTAACCTCGGCGGGCCTCCCAATCCCTACAATTACATGAAGCTGTCGGGGCAGTGTGATGTCGGCGCCCCCGTGGCGGCCGGTTCCAACACCCGTACGGCCACCATGCAGGTGCGCAGCGATGATGGCTACTGCGCCATCGAGACGCGGGCATCAGCCGGTCATGCCTATGCCTCCTTCGGGGTGTCACCCGCGCCGGAGCATGGCAAGGCCTTCATCTACAATTACAACGATCACACTTATGTGACGTATACGGCCAACACGTCCTACACCGGTCAGGACAAATTCCGCGTCGTCCTGATCCGTAGCGAAAAGGAACCGCGTGAATATATGGACGTGACCGCAACGGTCACGGCCCCGGTTGTCGCCGGCGCCAAATGATCCACCCCGGCCCCGATAAGGGGCCGGGTTTTCCCCTGACGGGAGAGCTGGCCAGTCAGGCCGGTTTCAGATCGAGAAGGTGATCGGTTCGGGCAGCGAGCGGCGCATGCCGGCGTGTTCCGCCCGGCGCACCAGATCATCCAGACTGATCTTGCGACATTTCTCATCAATCATGGCGTCGAATTCCTGCCAGCACGGCTCGACAACCTTCTGGAACAGGCCACCGATCGGGCCGTCATCCGTGTTGTCGTCCGCCGTGATGACCGACAGGATATCCGCCATCAGGATATCGCGGCGGGGGCGGCCCAGCCTGTAGCCCCCGCGCGGGCCACGCACGCTTTCCAGCAGCCCGGAACGGGATAATGCCTGAAGCAGGGGTTCGATGCCACGCCGGGCCAGACCCGCGCGTTCGGCAATGTCGGCTGCACTGATGGTGCCATTGCGCCCGGCGTGAAAGGCAACATCCAGCATGATGAGAATTGCGATCATGGTCCTGTCGCGCCGGAGCAGCATATCGTTCAGCCTTGCTTTGAATAGGTTGGGAAACCAGTTCGCATCATTTACCAGTAATTGCCTGATTGATCCACGCTTCTGTTTGGGAGGATGGTAGATTATGTCAGAGTTTATGCGTGAATAGGCCATTTCCGTAACAAGGAGTGATACCGGATGAAAAAAACCACCCCAGCAGATCGCACGTATGGTTTTGCGGCGCCACGCGGCAAGGTTTACGATTCCATTGTGGATACGGTGGGGGGGACGCCACTGGTGGCGCTGCCGCATCTGACCCGTGAAGACGGGCTGGAAAGCCGCGTGCTGATGAAGCTGGAGTTCTTCAATCCGCTTGGTTCCGTCAAGGACCGCATCGGCGCCGCCATGATCGAGGATGCGGAAAGCCGGGGCGAAATCCAGCCGGGCAAGACCACGCTGGTGGAACCGACTTCCGGCAATACCGGCATTTCCCTGGCGTTTGTCGCGGCGGCGCGGGGGTACAGGCTGATCGTGACCATGCCGGAAGGGGCCTCGATCGAGCGGCGCAAGATGCTGCGCCTGCTTGATGCACAGCTTGAACTGACCCCTTCGCGCCTTGGCATGGCGGGGGCCATCGCGCGTGCTGAGGAAATCCTTAAAAAAACGCCCAATGCGTGGATGCCCCGGCAGTTCGACAATCCGGCCAATCCGGACGTGCATGCCGCGACAACGGCCGAGGAAATCTGGGTCGATACGGCAGGCGAAGTCGATATCGTGGTGGCCGGGCTGGGCACGGGTGGCACCGCCAGCGGCATTGCCCACAGCCTGAAGGCCCGCAAGCCGGGTATTGAGGTCTATGGTGTCGAACCGATGGAAAGCGCCATTCTCAATGGTGATGAACCCGGCCCCCATGGCATTCAGGGCATCGGGCCGGGGTTCTGCCCCCGCACACTGGATCTGGCGGCGCTGTCGGGTGTGCTGCCGGTCTCGGAACGCGAAGCCATCGCGGCGGCACGGCGCTGTGCGCGGCTTGACGGCGTGCCGGTGGGCATTTCATCGGGTGCGGCGCTGCATGCGGCTGTGCAGCTTGCAAACCGCCCGGAAAACAGGGGCAAGACGATCGTGACGATCGCGCCTTCCTTTGCCGAACGCTACCTGTCCACTTCCCTGTTCACGGGGCTGGTCTGATCCAGCCTCCGACATCATTTTTATGGTGCGCACAAAGAAAAAGCGGCAGCCTTACGGCGCCGCTTTTTTCTTGCCCGGTTGCCGGTCAGCCAGAAGGGATCAGTGCAGGATGATCTCGACCCGGCGGTTCTGGGCTTCACGGGTATTGGCGGCGGTCTGGACCAGCGGGTTGGAATCGCCATAACCATGGATGTCGATTGAGGGGCCGGGCACGCCATCGCGCACCAGTTCGGCCTTGATTGTCTGCGCACGGCGCAGCGACAGCGCCTGATTATACTCTTCGCCCCGTCGGCCCGGATGGGCGGCGGAGTTGTCGGTATAGCCGTTAACCTCGATCCGTGTGGTCTGGGTATTGGTCGATGCCTGTGCCGCGACCGCCACGATGGAACGGGCGCGTTCGGTCAGGTCGCTGCGATCCCAGTCGAAAAACACCAGATAGGTCCGGTTTTCCGCCGGTGCGGGGGCCGCGATGGTGGGCGGCGGCGGCGGCGGCGGCGGAGCCGGATTGAATTCGTAACGCAGGCCGAGCATCAGCGAATGGTTGAAGTCGGTGCGCGTATCACGGTTGCCGTTACGGAAGCCGTAATCGCTGTTCATGGCGGACAGGGCGGTTGCACTGCCCGTCACGATGGAACTGTGCGACTGCGGGCCAAGCATGGTCCAGAACCGGTATTCAGCCGTGGCGGACAGGCCGACAACCCAGGGCATGGGAAAGGCGAGGCCGAAAATGCCCTGATAGGCGAAATTGCCGTATGTGCCGCCGACATGCTGGCTGTAATTCTGGCCGTTCACATTACCCGTCATGGTGGCATTCATGTTCTGCCAGCCATAGCCGATACCCGCGCCGAAATACGGGAAAAGCCAGCTTTTGCCGATATCGAGGTCAAATAGCGCGTTGGCCATGATCCCCGATTCCTGCTGCCGTCCATCGGCATGGGCATGATATGCGGCATTACCGCCGACGGTTTTCAGGTCATTATTGCGATAGTGACCTTCCACCTCGACGCGGAAGCCGTTGCCCAGCCCCCAGCCAATGCTGCCGATTCCTGTTGCGCCCGGGTGGAATTCATCGCGTGCTGAAGAATGCCGTACGACCTGCCCCTGATTGAAGCTGGCACCGCCTTCACCGCTCATGTAGAGGCCCTGTACAGGCTGCGCGAATACCGGGGCGGAGACCAGGACGGAGCCGAGGGTAACCGAGGCAGTCAATAAAGACCCTGCAAGCAATCCGTACCGCAGATTCATACTCTTCATCTCCCTTCGACGGGCCTCTTCCGGCATATAGGCCCGGTCGGGTGCACGTGCCATCTTCCCTGGAAATATCAGCTTCAGCACTCTTTTGCTGAAAGAAACCACCCCTGACAATCCATTGTGACCCCGTTACGCGCCGCTTTGATCGGCTGGAGCCAACTGTCACGCCTGACTGTGTGCGAGATGCCACACCCATACGCCGGACTGGTTTCCCTGACTTTAACCCTGTGGAATCAGGTCTTTCATATCAGCCTTGCTTCAAACGGCGGCACCAGATCAGGGGCATCGAATTCCACAACCCAGATATCGGGGTCCCGGTCCACCTGCCTTGCGACGTAGGCATCGACGCTGGCCTGATCCACGGCCGCCTCCCCTGTAGCGCGGAACCATGCCCGGCGTCCATCGGGGGTGCGGGTGGGCGCCAGCACGCACAGGCGGCCTTCGCGGCCCAGAAGCACGATCAGCACGCTGCCCGCATCGTCATCGCCACGGTGCAGGACCATGCCCGGATTTCCGGTTTGTCCAGCCTGACGCAGCATTGCCTTGATCCAGATGCCGGTTTTCAGTCGGGTTTCTTCCATGGGGGCAGGCATCTCCGGTAATGCAGAAAGACAGAGGGAGACATGCAGGAATAGCACAGTTTCCCATGGGCCCGGTCAGCCGCCGCTGGCCGGAACGCCCCCTTCATCGGGTATGGTGGACAGGGCGGCACGGTATTCGACAGGATTGTCCAGCAGGGAATGGGCGGCATCCAGATCGCTGTCCGTGCCGATGGCGGCGGGGCAGGCCTTGCGGATTCCCAGAATATGCGAAGGGTCGACAGGATAACGGGTCTGGCGCGCGGCCATGACCCAGTCCCGGCTGTCTGCCGTGCCTTCCGCCAGATTCTGGAGCTGGCGTTCCATCTCGCTTTCGCCCAGACTCGTGCAGACCTGCGGCATCACGCCCAGCCCCTGCAGCGGCCAGCCCAGCGGGGCCAGCACGCGACTCCATGTCACGAACAGTTCGCCCCCATTGGGCAACTGGCCGATGGTCTGGACCAGTCCCTTGCCCAGCGTGGCGCTGCCGATCACCACGCCACGCTTCTGGTCGGACAGGGCGGCGGCCAGAATCTCGGCCGCACTGGCGGTCCGGCCATCCACCATCACGATAATGGGCAGACCGTTGGTCATGTCGCCGCCCTGCACGGCCCAGACATGATTGGCCTGCGGATCACGGCCCTGCGTTATCGCCGCCACGCCGTGATCGAGCATCAGGGCCGATGTGGTCACAGCCTGCTGCAGCACGCCACCGCGATTGCCGCGCAGGTCTATGATCAGGCCGGAAATGCCCGGCACGTTCATGGCCTCGTCCAGATACTGGCTCATTTCTTCCGCCGTGTTGGCGGAAAAGGCCGTGATGTGAAGGATGACGTGCTTGCCGCTGGTATAGGCGAAGACGGTTTCGGGCGGGGTGGACGCACGGTGGAGGGTAACCGTGGTCTGCCGTCCTTTTGATTCCACCGTTATGCGAACAAGGCTGCCGTTGGCGCCATTAAGCCATGAACTGACGGTATCAAGACTGCGTGATGCGGTAGGTCGCCCGTTGATCGCGCGCACGATCTGCCCCGCCGCCAGACTTGTCGGCCATGCGGGACCATTGGCGTTGACCGCCGTGATGATGATGGCGTCATGATCGAGTCCCAGCGTCAACCCCGCCGAGGCTTCGCCCCCGGTGCGGGTGCTGCGGTCCGATACGGCGGCGCCGGGCGCGATATAGCGGGAGTAGGGGTCCAGATGATTGAACAGTTCATCGAAGAATCCCTGCAGCACGCCATCCTGCCCCGTGTCGCGCATGGCGGGGGAATGATGCCACGCCATATCCAGCACATGGGTGATGGCGGCACTCCATCCCGGCAGGTCATCCGGCGCGGGCAGGGGCAGGGCCATGACCGTCCGCTGCGTTGCGACCAGTTGCAGGAAGCCGTGCTGTTCATCAATGCTGAGGGAAGGGTCGAGCGCGCTCAGCCCGTTCAGTCCCCACAGGGCGAAGTCATGGATCGTATGACTGTCCAGCGTGCGGGGCTGCAGGAAGGCGAGACTCGCCTGAATGACAGACGACAGGACCGCAAGATCCATGCCGGGCCCATCGGGCTGTTCCATGCTGTCTTCATGCAGCGGGGGGGCTGGCGTGGGCGTGCGGGGGGTAGCGGGCGCATCATCGGCATAGGCGGCGGTGGTCAGGCGCGCGATGACAAGCAGCAGGATGAAGGTGTCACGCGGGATATGGCCCAGCGTGGACATGCGCCGTCGCCATATGACGGCGGCCTCGCCGCCCATGCTTACGGGGCGTAGGATGATGGCCGGAAACCGGCGGCGTTTCATGGCCGCCGCCTTCGCCGGGGCGGCAGGGTGTCGGGAAGTGCCAGCAGGACTGTTCCCCGGATGGCGCATGCTTCTTCAATCCGTACGCGCAGGGCCTGACCGGGGCGGAATACCATGGTCGCGTCGCGTGCCGATAATGTCTGCGTTTTTTCGTCGTGATGCCACTGATCTTCCGGCAGGGCAGACATGGGCAGCAGGGCGGATGTACCCGTTGCATCCAGAACGGTAAAAATGCCGAATCGTGACAGGCCGGATATATGCGCGTCCATCACCGTGCCCACGCGCGCCTGCAGCCATGTGGCGGCGTAGCGTTCCAGTGTCTCGCGTTCGGCCTGTGCGGCGCGGCGTTCGGTCTGCGTGATGGCCTGACCTGTTGTCTCCAGTTCCGTATGGTCCGGTGCGCTGCCCGATTCCAGCTTCGCTGCGACCAGCAGGGCGCGATGGGTCAGCAGGTCGGCATAGCGGCGGATGGGGCTGGTGAAATGGGCATAGGCGGGCAGCGAAAGGCCAAAATGGCCGATCGGGTCCGGGCTGTATTCGGCCTGATTCTGCGCACGCAGCACGAGTTCGTTGACCAGGGGAGCCTGATCGCTGCTGCTGACTTCGCGCAGGACGCGGTCAAGGTCGGCTGCGCGCAGGCCACCCACGGGTGGTAGGGATATGCCCATCACGTCCAGCGTGCGGCGCAGGCTTTCCAGCCGTTCCGGCGTAGGGGGCGCATGGATTCGATACAGGCAGGGGACATGCCGCCCCTCAAGGAAGCGTGCGGCGGCGACATTGGCCGCGATCATGAATTCCTCGACCAGCCTGTGACTGTCCAGACGGATGCGCGGGTGAATGGACTCTATCAGACCCGCGTCATCAAGGTGAACCTGCCGTTCCGGCATGTCCAGATCCAGCGTGCCCCGCCGTGCCCGCGCGCGCGACAGGCACTCCCATGCACCGAACAGGCTGTCGAGCAGTCCGTCAGGCAGGGACAGCATCGTGGTATCGGGTGCGCCATCGCGCGCGGCCTGCACCTGTTCATAGGTCAGGCGTGCGGCGCTGCGCATGATGCCACGGCCAAAGCGCGCGCCCGACACTGCGCCATCGGCTGCGATGTGCATATCGACGAAGATGCAGCCCCTGTCCTCACCAGGGCGGAGCGAGCACCACCCGTTGGACAGTTCTTCGGGCAGCATGGGAATGACCCGGTCGGGGAAATAGACCGAATTGCCGCGCAGACGCGCTTCCCGGTCCAGTGCGCTACCGGGGCGGACGTACCAGGCGACATCCGCGATGGCTACGGTAATGCGGAAGCCATCCCCATCGGGTTCGGCATAAATGGCATCATCAAAATCGCGCGCATCCGCGCCATCGATGGTGACAAGCGGCACGTCACGCAGGTCCGTGCGACCATCGGGTGAGACACCCCGCGCGGCTCTGGCCTGTGCCAGTGCTTCCTGCCCGAAGACGTGAGGGATGCCGTGCATCGCCACAGCCACCATGCTGATGGTCCGGGCATCGCCCTGCGGACCAAGGCGCTGGATGATTCGCGCGGGGTGCAGGCCCGGCCCGGACTGGGGCAGGGGAATGGCGATGACGATTTCGTTATCCGGCGCGTCGTCATCCTCGCCCATGGGAATGACCCATTCCGCCCTTGCGCGTCGATCCGCCGGGGTCAGCCTGCCTGCGGGGCGAAAGCGCGCGGGGGCCGCTGCTGCCGGGTCCGTGTCCGCAAGGGCGCGGAACAGGCCCACGATCTGCACCGGCGCATCCGTCAGGCGACGCAGGGTGCGGCCTTCATACCGGCCGGGACCAACGCGGCGCAGGCGCGCGACCACGCGTTCACCGGGGGCGAGGGCCGCGCGTCCGCGCAGTTCAGGGTGCATGAACACGGTGGGGGAAGGCCCGTCGCCATCCCATTGCACGGGCCGCGCGATGGGGTCGCCATCGGCATCGGTGCCGGTGACCTGCACCACGGCGGATTCGGGCAGGCGGTCCGATACACGGAACCGCCGCGCACCGGCCGGGGCAAGCGTGCCGTCCAGCGCCATTTCCCGCAGCATGGCGCGCAGGGCCTGCCGGTGTTCGGGACCAAGGCCGAATTCCCGGCTGATCTCGCGCTTGCCGATCCGGCCCGGCGCGTTTTCGATAAACGCGCGAAGCTGCTCACGTTCCGGCAGGCCGCCCGTACGGGCCGGGGATGTGCCCGTGGGCAGGCTGTCCGGCATCTGGAAAGTTGCTGGACGCTGCCGCTTCATGGTCAGCCAGCCTCGCCTTCGGTACTGGCCTTCTTGCGGGTCGTCGTCTTGCGCGCAGCCGGTTTGGCCGCTGTCTTGCGGGGGGCAGCTTTCTTCTTGGGTGCGGCCTTGCCTTCAGCGGTGTCTTCGGCGCTGGCCTTTGTCTTGCGCGCGGCGGGCTTGCGGGTGGTGGTTTTCTTGCCCTTCGCCTTGAGCGGCTTGCCCTTTTCCTTCAGCAGGGTCAGGGCTTCCTCCATGGTGACATCATCCATTTCCTGCCCACGCGGCACGGTCGCCACGATCGATCCATGCTGGATGTAGGGGCCGAAGCGTCCCTTGCGCACCAGCACCGGCTCGCCATCCTTGGGGTGGGGACCAATGGTGCGGATGGAAGCCAGTTTCTTGGCCAGCGCATCGACCGCGCGGTTCAGCCCCACCGTCAGGACATCATCATCCTTGTCCAGTGAACCATAGACCGCGCCCATTTTCACATACGGCCCGAAGCGGCCCAGACCGGCTTCGATGGATTCGCCGGTTTCGGGGTGGATGCCGACAATGCGCGGCAGTGACAGCAGGCCCGCCGCCTGTTCCAGCGTGATCGTATCCCCATCCAGTCCGCGCGGGATGGTGGCACGCTTGGGTTTGGCCTTCTTGTCCTCCGGGTCGGGTTCGCCCTGCTGCACATACAGCCCCCACGGCCCGCGACGGACGGTAATTTCCTCGTCCGTGCCGGGGGCCGTGCCCAGAACGCGCATGCCGTCCTTCAGCGTTGCCGCGTCTTCCCCTTCCTTGGGGTCGGCGACCAGTTTGCGCGTGTACTGGCAGGTCGGATAGTTGGAGCAGCCAATGAACGCGCCATAACGGCCCAGCTTCAGCCCCAGACGGCCGGTATTGCATGCCGTACACACGCGCGGGTCCTGCCCGTCTTCGCGCTGGGGGAAGAAATAGGGCGAGAGATCCGCGTCGAGCGCCGTAATGACATCGGATATCTTCAGGTCCTTGGTCTGATCCACCGCATGGGAGAAATCGGACCAGAACGCCGACATGACATCGCGCCAGTTGGCGCGGCCGCCGGAAATGTCATCAAGCTGTTCTTCAAGCCCCGCAGTGAACTGCGTATCGACATAGCGTTCGAAAAAGGACGTCAGGAAGGCCGTGACAAGCCGCCCCCGGTCTTCGGGGATGAAGCGCCGGTTTTCCAGTTGCACGTAGTTACGGTCGCGCAGCACGGTCAGGATCGAGGCGTAGGTGGAGGGACGGCCAATGCCGATTTCCTCCATCTTCTTGACCAGAGACGCTTCCGAATAACGCGGCGGCGGCTGGGTGAAGTGCTGTTCGGCCGTCACTTCGCCGCGCCCGATCGCATCGCGTTCGCTCATGGCGGGCAGCATGCGGTCCTGATCGTCGTCCGTCTTGGCGGGGGAATCGTCGCGCCCCTCGCTATACAGGCGCAGGAAACCGTCGAACGCGATGATGGAGCCCGTGGCGCGCAGGGTTGCGTGCTGCTGGCGGTCCGTGATGTCCACCGCGACCTGATCGAGTTCGGCGGACTGCATCTGGCTGGCGACCGAACGCTTCCAGACCAGTTCATACAGCTTCCGCTGCTCGGGCGAGAGGTAGCGCGCCATGTCGGCAGGCGTGCGGCGCACGTCGGTCGGGCGGATGGCTTCGTGGGCTTCCTGCGCGTTCTTGGCCTTGGTGGAATAGATACGCGCCTTTTCCGGTACGTACTGATCGCCGAAGCTGTGGCCGATATGGCCACGTATGGCTGCAATGGCCTCGCCTGCCATCTGCACGCCATCGGTTCGCATATAGGTAATCAGGCCGACCGTCTCGCCGCCGATGTCGATACCTTCATACAGTTGCTGCGCGGTGCGCATGGCCACCTGCGCGCCCATGCCCAGCTTGCGGGACGCTTCCTGCTGCATGGTGGACGTGGTGAAGGGCGGGGGCGGATTGCGGCGGACCTTGCGGCGTTCGACCCTGGCGACACTGAAATCGCCAGCCTCGACGGCGGCCTTGGCGCGCATGGCGCCGGCTTCGTCATTCAGGTCGAACTGGTCAAGCTTGTGGCCGTCCAGATGCGTCAGCCGCGCGGTAAAGGGCAGACCGGCGGGCGTGGTCATGCGCGCGATGACGGACCAGTACTCGCGTGGTTTGAAAACCTCGATCTCGGCTTCGCGTTCGCAGATCAGGCGCAGGGCGACGGACTGCACGCGTCCGGCACTGCGCGACCCGGGCAGCTTGCGCCACAGCACGGGCGAAAGCGTGAAGCCGACCAGATAGTCCAGCGCCCGGCGGGCGAGGTAGGCTTCGATCAGCGGGAAATCAAGTTCGCGCGGATGGGCCATCGCCGTCTTGATGGCGCTTTTGGTGATTTCATTGAAGGTGACGCGCTGCACCTCGATGCCCTTGAGGAGGTTTTTCTCCTCCAGCATGGCGCGGACATGCCACGAAATGGCCTCTCCCTCACGGTCGGGGTCAGTGGCCAGATACAGATGGCGCGCACCACGCAGGGCCTTGGCAATGGCCGCGATCTGGCGGCTGCCGCGCTCATCGGCTTCCCATACCATGGCGAAGCCCTCATCGGGGCGCACGCTTCCATCCTTGGGCGGCAGGTCACGCACATGCCCGAACGAGGCAAGAACCGTAAATTGATCGCCCAGATACTTATTGATCGTTTTCGCCTTGGCTGGCGATTCGACCACCACGACGTCAGTCATTCTGTCTCCGGATCACGATTCTAAAACCTTGCTTCAATCCCTGCTGTCAGGCCGGGGGTGGACGGCGCACGACCATATCCCCCGGAAGGAATTCGATCGTGCCTGCAATCTCCATTTCCGACAGGACTGTCAGGACCGCTGCTGTGGAGAACTGGCAGCGCCGTACAAGATCGTCAACAGGTGATGGCGTGAAAGATAGAAATCCCTCCACTCTTTCGTGAATATCTTCTCCCTTCGCCGGTGTGGGCGGGACGGGGGTTGCCTGTGCCGCCGCGCCCTGCCTTGCCGGTGGGGCGGACGGTGGCCGTGACGGCTGGGGGTGGAGCGGGAAAAGGCTTCTTTCTTCCATGAATTCAGGAAGTTCGCGCAGGATGTCGCGCTCGTTTTCCGTCAGGATCGCACCCTGGCGCAGCAGGTCATTGCTGCCCCGGCAGCGCGGGTCGAGGGGGGAGCCGGGCACGGCAAAGATGATCCGGTCATAGTCCAGCGCCATGCGTGCGGTAATCAGGCTACCCGACCTGGGTGCGGCCTCAATGACCACGCATCCCAGCCCCAATCCGGCTATAAGCCGGTTCCGGCGCGGGAAATGGCGGGCCTGCGGCACCGTGCCCAGCGGCGCTTCGGTCACAACTGCGCCAGTGCGGGCAATTTCATCCTGCAGGGTGTGATGTTCCGGCGGGTAAGGACAGTCCAGTCCGCCCGCGATGGCTGCGACCGTGCGGCCCGCTGTCATCGCCCCGCGATGGGCGGCGGCATCAATTCCCCGCGCCAGTCCCGATACCGTGTCCACTCCCTGTGCTGCCAGCAGGGCCGCAAGGCTTTCCGCCATGCGCATTCCGCCTGATGATGCGTTGCGTCCCCCGACGATGGCGACCATCCGACTCGCCAGCAGGGTGCAGTCGCCCAGCACGCTCAGCACCGGCGGCGCATCGTGCAGGCTGGCAAGGAGTGGGGGATAGCCCGGCTGGCGATGCACCAGCAGGTGGCCGCCCATGGCATGCAGGCGTTCAATTTCATGCAGCGCATCCGCGCGGGGACAGGGCATGCCCACCGTTCGGCTTATGCGGGTGGCACCCCGTTCAAGCATGTCCAGCGCGGATTGCGCGCTGCCATGGGTCTGGATAAGGCGGCGGTAGCTGACCGGGCCGATGCCATCCGTTCGGGCCAGCCGCAGGCAGGCCAGGACCGTTTCGGCATCGGCGGGGGTCATGGCGTTTTCTGGCCGATCCTTGGTTCCGTGCCGCGCAACAGGCGGCTGATATTGGCATGGTGGCGGATCAGGATGACAAGGGCGATCAGCACGCCTGCCAGATAGGCGGGGGAGGAGAAATCAACCCGTCCCGGCCGGATCATGAGCAGCGGCATCGCCGCGAAGGCGATAATCGCCCCTGCCGAGGAAATGCGCGTGACCTTGGCGAAGATCAGCCACAGCGCGCAGCAGCACAGCCCCACGCCCGGCATCAGCGCCAGCACGCTGCCCAGCCCGGTGGCGACCCCCTTGCCGCCCTTGAATTTCAGCCATACCGGAAAGCAGTGCCCGAGCACGACACAGATTGCGGCCACGGATTCCGCGGCCAGCGTATGGAAGGGGCACAGCACGAAGGCGCAGAAAACGGCGAATGCGCCTTTGGTGCCATCCAGCGCCAGCGTGGCCGCCGCCAGTCCCTTGCGCCCGGTGCGCAATACGTTGGTTGCCCCGATATTGCCCGATCCGATCTTGCGGATATCCCCGTTACCGGACAGCGCGGTCAGCACCAGCCCGAAGGGGATGCTGCCAATCAGGTAGGACAGGAACGCAACCCCGGCCATAAGCGGCAGGTCATAAGTGGGGATGCCGTAGATCATGCGGCCTGCGCCCAGAATACGCGCTGGCCGTTTTTCCACGTGCCAACCACGCGGCCTTCCAGCGCACGTCCGTCGAAGGGGGTGTTCTGGGCCTTGCCGGGCAGTTCGCCCGCCCGCACGATCCAGCCGCTATCGGGGTTGAACAGGCACAGATCCGCCGCCTGTCCCGTAGCCAGCGTGCCCGCATCGCTGCGCAGCAGGCGGGCAGGGCGGTGGGTCAGCAGGCCGATGGCGTCAGACATGCCCAGATTGCCCGCATGCACCTGCGCCAGCGTGACCGCCAGCAGGGTGGACAGTCCCGTGCCGCCAGCGGACGCCACGGCAAAGGGCTGGCGTTTGTCATCCGCGTCGCACGGCATGTGATCGGATGCGATGGCGTCGATCGTGCCATCCGCCAGCGCCGCACATACCGCCCTGCGATCCGCTTCCGCACGGAGCGGCGGCGACAGCTTGGCATAGGTGCGGAAGTCACCGATGACCGTTTCGTTCAGGTCAAAATAGGGCGGTGCCGTATCGCAGGTCACATTTACGCCATCGGCCCTGGCCGCCCGGATCAGGTCGAGGCCCTCAGCCGTGGAGACATGGCCGAAGTGCAGCCGCCCGCCCGTCATGCGCGCAAGGCGAATGTCGCGGGCGATCAGGATCGCTTCAGCCGCCGCCGGAATGCCGGGCAGGCCAAGCCGTGTGGCCAGTTCCCCATCGGTGGCGCACCCGCCACGGGCAAGGGACGGGTCTTCGGGATGCTGGACAATCAGCGCGCCGAAGCCTTTGGCATAGGTCAGCATCTGCCGCATCGTACGGCTGTCCGCAATGGCGTGCGGCCCATCGGTAAAGGCGATGGCCCCGGCTTCGGCCAGAAGGCCGATTTCCGCCATTTCCTTACCTGCGCATTCCCGTGTCAGCGCGCCATAGGGCAGGATGTCGATCATGCCGGTTTCTTCCCCGCGTGCGCGCAGCAGGCGGGCAAGGGCCGGATTATCGATGGTGGGGCTGGTGTTGGGCAGTACGGCAATGGTGGTGATGCCGCCCGATACGGCCGCCCGCGCGGCGGAGGCCACGGTCTCCCGGTATTCAAAGCCGGGTTCCCCGATCGTCACGCGCATGTCCACAAGGCCGGGACACAGGACAAGCTGGTTCTGCCCGTCGATGATTTCGGCCCCATCGGGCGCGCCTTCGGCTCCCGGCAGATCGGTGCCCGCGATTACGCCGTCACGCACCAGCAGCCGTCCCGCCCGATCCAGACCGGAGGCCGGATCGATCAGGCGGACGTTTTCAAACAGGACAGGCTTCATGCGCCGTCTCCCCCGCGTGACAGGATGTCCAGCACCGCCATGCGCACGGCCACCCCCATTTCCACCTGTTCACGGATCACGCTCTGGTCGGAATCGGCAACGCGGCTGTCAATTTCCACGCCCCGGTTCATCGGGCCGGGATGCATGACCAGCGCATGTGGCTTCGCCAGCGCGAGGCGCTTGTTATCCAGCCCGTAGAAGCGGAAATATTCGCGCGCGCTGGGGACCTGCGTGCCTTTCATGCGCTCGCGCTGCACGCGCAGCATCATGACCACGTCCACGCCGCGCAGGCCGTCTTCCATCGTATGGTGAATGCTTACGCCCAGCGCGCCGATCGCACCGGGCACCAGTGTTGGCGGCCCTACCACGCGCACCTGACAGCCCATGGCGGTCAGCAGATGGATGTTGGACCGTGCGACGCGGCTGTGGCTGACATCGCCGCAGATGGCGATGGTCAGCCCCTCGAACACGCCGAAATGGCGGCGGATGGTCAGCGCGTCCAGCAGGGCCTGCGTGGGATGTTCATGCGTGCCGTCACCGGCATTGACCACACTGGCCTGAACCTTCTGCGCCAGCAGCGCGGGTGCGCCGGACTGGGAATGGCGCACGACCAGCAGGTCGGTATGCATGGCGTTCAGCGTCGCCGCCGTGTCCAGCAGGGTTTCCCCCTTGTTGACCGAGGAACTGGCGACCGTCATGTTCACCACATCCGCCCCAAGCCGCTTGCCCGCCAGCTCGAAGGACGTGCGCGTGCGTGTGCTGTCCTCGAAAAACAGGTTGATGAGCGTGCGCCCGCGTAGCAGGTCGCGCGGGGTTTTGCGCGACCGGTTGAGCAGGGTGTAGTTTTCCGCAAGGTCAAGGATGGGGGTGATGCGGGTGGGATGCATGCCCTGTACGCCCAGCAGGTGACGCGCCGGGCGTGTCAGGAACACGTTGCTGCCATGGGCGCTGCGATCACTCATGGGCGGCGACCGCATTGATGCGCGCAAGCACCTCGTCCCGCCCCAGCGCGACCAGTGTGTCGTCAATGCCGGGCGACATGGTGCTGCCGGTTACGGCGGCGCGCAGCGGCTGCGCCACCTTGCCCAGCTTCATTTCATGGGTTTCGGCAAACTGGCGCAGGGTCGCGTCGACCGTTTCCCTGGTGAACGGTTCGGCGGCCTTCAGCGCTTCGGCCAGCCTGCCCAGCATGGCACGGTTTTCAGGGGTGAACTGCTTTTCTGCCTTGGCATCAAAGGAAAGCGGCAGCGAGCGGCCAAGGAAGGCGGCATTGTCCGCCAGTTCCACCAGCGTCTTCGCACGTTCCTTCAGGCCGGGCATAAGTGCGAGCACCTTGGCGCGCGTGGCGTCGGATGTATCCACACCTTCCATCGCCGCAAGGCGTTCCATCACGTCACCGGTCAGCCGTTCATCATCGGCCTGACGCAGCCACACGCCGTTGATGTGCAGCAGCTTGGCGTAATCCATGCGCGACGGTGAGCGGCCGACGCCATCAAGGTCGAACAGCCTGATCTGTTCTTCCCGCGACAGGATCTCCGCATCGCCATGGCCCCAGCCAAGACGCAGCAGGTAATTGTTCAGGGCTTCGGGCAGGTAGCCCATTTCCCGGAATTCCACCACCGACTGCGCGCCGTGACGCTTGGACAGCTTGGCGCCGTCGGGGCCGTGGATCAGCGGCAGATGCGCGAAATGCGGCAGGTCCCAGCCCATGGCGCGATAGATCATGGCCTGACGGAAGGTGTTGGTCAGGTGGTCATCGCCACGGATGACATGGGTGATGTCCATGTCATGGTCATCGACCACCACGGCAAGCTGGTAGACCGGGGTGCCGTCGGCGCGCAGGATGATCATGTCATCCATTTCCGCATTGGCTACGCGCACGTCGCCCTGCACCAGATCATGAATGATGGTTTCCCCTTCACGCGGGGCCTTGATACGGACGGTATAGGGGGTGTTGGCCGGTGCTTCGGACGGGTTGCGGTCGCGCCACATGCCGTTGTAACGCGGGGGACGGCCCTCGGCCATCGCCTTCTCGCGCATTTCCTTGAGTTCATCCGCCGTGCAGTAGCAGCGATAGGCCAGCCCCTTTTCCAGCAGTTCATGCGCCACTTCGGCATGGCGCGCCTGCCGTGTGGACTGGAAAACCGGCTTTTCATCAGATTCGATGCCCATCCAGGCGAGGCCGTCGAACAGCACATCGACCGCTTTCTGGGTCGAGCGTTCGCGGTCGGTATCCTCGACGCGGAGCAGGAATTTGCCGCCGTGATGGCGGGCATAGAGGAAATTGAAAAGGGCGGCACGGGCGTTGCCGATATGCAGCAGGCCGGTGGGGCTGGGAGCAAAACGCGTACGGACAGTCATGAGCCGGCTCCTTAGCATGTTTTCGGCCTGCTGACAGGGGGCAGTCTGGCGTGTGCCCCCTTTGCGCCGGTAAGGTGTGTATTCCGGCCACGCATTATTACGGGGGTTCTTCTGCCGCGCCAGTCCAATGCCCGTCACGAATGGCTGCCGCATGGTTGAATTGCGCGCCCTGCGTGTGGCACTCGCCGCATGGCTTTGGCAGCGGCATGGCACTTTCATCGTGTGGCTGCCGGTATTTCTGGCGGCGGGCATCGCCCTGTATTTCGCCCTGCCGTGGGAACCGGCGGGCATGGCGGCGCTGGGGGCAGGGATGCTGGGTGCAGCCTGCCTGTCCGTGCGTCTGCTGTGGCCCGCGATTCTGCCGCTGCGCATGGGGTGTGGCGTGCTGGGGGCGTGCGCGGCAGGCTTTGCGCTGGCTTGGGGGCAGGCGCATATGCAGCCCGCTTTTCCTGATCTGCCGCGCCGGGCTGTACATGTCTCCGCCCGCGTTGTGGGGGTGGAAGGGCAGACCTTGCGCGATGGCACGCAGGCCACCCGCCTGCTGCTGGCGGATGCGCGGTTCGGGGACGGTATCAATATCGGCATGCCCCCCTTGCGGCGCAGGCTGCTGCTCCGCCTGCGGGCGGACGATCCTGCCGTGGTGGAAGCAGGTGATCGCGTGTCGGTTCAGGCATTGCTGACGCCACCGGCTTTCCCGGCAATACCCGGTGGTTATGATGCCCAGCGGCGGGCATGGTTTGACGGGCTGGCGGGGTACGGGCGGGCACTGGAACCCGTAAGCTGCGTGCATGGACACGACCGCGCAGGCGTGCAGGGTGCGATCAGCCATCTGCGGCAGGTCATGGCCCGCCGGATTCGTGCGGTCCTGCCCGGCCCATCGGGCGCTGTCGCGGCTACGGTTCTGGTGGGATGGGACGGTGCGATTGATGGCCCCACGCGCGCGGCTTTTGCTGATGCGGGTCTGGCCCATCTGCTGGCGGTGGCGGGGCTGCATCTGGCCATCGTGATGGGGCTGGTGATGGCTGTGACCCGCATGGGGCTGGCGCTGTGGGAGCGGGCGGCCCTGTTCTGGCCATGCCGGCAGATCGCGGCGCTGTCCGCGTTGCTGGCCGGGGCAGGGTATGTGCTTGTCACCGGCAGTCACCTGCCGGCCCTGCGCAGTCTGTTCATGGCAACGCTGGCGATCGGTGCGCTACTGGCGGGCAGGCGGGCGTTGTCCATGCGCAGCCTTGCGGTGGCGGCTGGCGTATTATTGTGCCTGAACCCTGAAAATGTGGCCGAACTGCCGCTGCAGATGTCCATGGCCGCCGTTATGGCGCTGATCGCGGGGTTTGAGGTCTTGCGCCCCCTCCTGTCGGGCTGGGAACAGGCCGGATCATGGTGGCGGCGGGTCATGGCGCGGCTGGCCCATCCGCTTGCAGCCAGCGTGCTGGCGGGCGGGGCATGCCTTCCGGTCGGCATGGCGCATTTCGGCACCGTGCAGCCATGGTTCGTGCTGGCCAATCTGGTGGCCGTGCCGCTCATGTCGATATGGATCATGCCATGGGGGCTGGCATCGTTCATGCTGATGCCCGTGGGGTTGGAAAAGCTGGCGCTGGTGCCGATGGGTTACGGCATCGGGGTGGTGGAATGGCTGGCGCGGCATGTCGCCAGCCTGCCCGTCGCCCGGATGATGGTTCCAGCAATGGATGGTGCCTGGCTTGCTGTTTTTTTCGCCGGGTTGTGCTGGCTGTGTCTGTGGAGCGGGCGGGTGGGGCTGATGGGGGTCGTGCCCATTGTGCTGGCCGTGGCCTCCCCGTGGGTGACGGCGCGGCCTGTCGGCATGGTCTCCCCCGATGCGCGCATGGCGGCGCTGGTATCGGATGGCAGGCTGCTGACCGGTCCGGGCGCGCATCCTGATCCGTTCGTGCTGCGGGAATGGCAGCGTATGACAGGACTGCCGGCGGGACTGCTACCCTCCGGCGGAAGTGCAGGGGGCGTATCCTGCCGGAGCGGTGGGTGTCGGCTTGAGGGGGCTGGCGGTGATATCGTGGCGGTTCTGGCCGCACATGGGTCGGACAGGGCGATGTGTCAGGGGCGTGGCGTGCTGGTGAACCTGTCGGGCATGTGGGGGTGTCCGGGCATGCTGCTGATCGGACGTTTCGATGTCTGGCGAAACGGAGCTTACGCCATCTACAACAGGGGCGCCCACGGGCTGGCGATCTATGCGGACAGGCAGGAACGGGGCGACCGGCCGTGGGTGATGCGCCCCGGTGGGACAGGCATGCCGAACCTGCCAATGGCGCAGGCGGAATAGGATGGAGGTGCCGGGGGCAAGACCGTCTGCGGCACCGGCAGGCCCATCAATGGCTTTTTCGGGTCATAGGCAGTCTGCTGCGGGCAGGACGCGGCAGGTTAAGGACTTCGGTAACAGAGGCCGGAAGTCACGCGCCTTGCTTCAGCCTGCCGTCGCGCCACCCGGTCCAGCCTCCGGTCCGACCGCGCGCAGGTCATCCTTCAGGCGGTACTGGCAGGGGTCATAGGCGGGACAGCGCCAGCATTCGGGCTTGCGGGCCTTGCATACATAGCGCCCGTGCAGGATCAGCCAGTGATGGGCAGGGCGCAGCATTTCGGCGGGTATGCGCCGGACAAGCTGGTCTTCCACCGCCCGCGGGGTCGTGCCCGGCGCAAGCCCCGTGCGGTTGCCGATACGGAAGATATGGGTATCGACCGCCATCGTACTGTCCCCGAACGCGACATTCATCACCACATTCGCCGTCTTGCGGCCTACGCCGGGCAGGGATTCCAGCGCCGCACGGTCACCGGGCACCTGACCGTCAAAGCGTTCGAGCAACTGCCGCGACAGGGCCACGACATTATGCGCCTTGGTCCGCCATAGCCCGATGGTGCGGATATGTTGCCCAACCTTTTCTTCCCCCAGCTCCACCATCGCCTGCGGGTTTGGGGCATCACGGAACAGGGCGACTGTGGCCCTGTTGACCGAGGCATCCGTCGCCTGTGCCGACAGCACCACCGCGACCAGCAGGGTATAGTCATCCACGAAATTGAGTTCACTGGCGGCATCTGGGTTGGCTGCGGCCAACTGGCCGATGAAGGTGCGCACTTCCGCCAGTGTCATGGCACGGCGGGCAGGTCTGGCGCGGCTGGCGGGTGTTTTCATCGGAGGCTCGCTGGAAGGATCACGCCACATTGTGTGGCGGGGCAGTAATAGGTGCAAATCGCCACAGGCTCAATTTCCGTTACCGGCCTTGCACCCGGCGGGGGCGGCGGTTAGTCGTTCCAGCCCCTGCGATATGGCATGGTGGCAATGATATCTTTCTTCTCCCGCCGGGAAACCGGACGACATGAATTTTCCGATGTGCTGGGCTTTGTCTGGCGCAGGTGGCGCGCGCATCCGGCCTGTCTGGCATGGACGCTGGTGGGGATCGGCGGGGCCACGGTTGCGGATGTGACGATGCCGCTGCTGGCGGGCTGGCTGGTCAGTGACGTGTCGCATCCGGCGGAAGGGACAGTGCTGCATCATGTTGCGTGGGATGTAGCGGGCCTGACCTTACTGGGGCTGCTGGGTATCGGGGCGCGGCGCATGGCGTATGTCTCCATCTCGCACCTGACATCAAGGGTCATGACCGGCATCGTGACGGAGGCATTCGCGCGCGTGCAGCGGTTTTCCAGCGAATGGCACGCCAGCAATTTTGCCGGTTCCATCGTGCGGCGCATCACCCGGGGGCTGGGGGCGGTCGATACGCTGGGCGATACGCTGCTGCTGATGCTGGTGCCGGAAATGATGGTCCTGTGCATTACGACTGCGGTGCTGGCCTTTCACTGGATGCTGATGGGTCTGGTCCTTGCCGTCGGGGCCGTGGTCCTGGTCGGGCTGTCGGTCGTGCTGACCCTGCATTACGTGACGCCGTCCGCCCGGCTGGCCAATATGTGGGATACGCGGATGGGGGCCACGCTGTCAGATGCGGTGACATGCAATGCCGTGGTCAAGGCATACGGGGCCGAGGTGCGTGAGGATGCCCGGCTGGCATGGGTTGCGAACCGCTGGCGCCAGCGCATGCTGCGTTCATGGCTACGCGGCACCAACAGCGCCAATCTGCAGAATTTCGCAGCCCTGATCATGCGTATGATGCTGATTGCGGGTATTGCCCTGTTATGGATGCGCGGGCGTGCCGGACCGGGTGATGTCGCCTATGTGCTGACGATGATGTTCGTCATACAGGGTTATCTGCGGGATATCGGACAGCAGATTTCGGTCGTGCAGCGTTCGGTCAACGAGATGGGGGAACTCGTCGCCCTGTTCCATGCGAAGCCGGAGGTCGCGGACAGACCCGGTGCCGGTGCGCTGCGGGTGACGCAGGGGCATATCCGTTTCACGCATGTAGGCTTTGGCTACGGACGTCACCATGCCAGACCGTTATTCGAGGATCTGGATCTTGATATCGCACCGGGCAGCAAGGTTGCCCTTGTGGGGCCATCGGGTTCGGGCAAGACCACGCTGACCCGGCTGCTGCAGCGGCTGTATGACGTGCAGGCGGGGTGCATAACCATCGATGGCACGGATATCGCCACTGTCACGCAGGCCAGCCTGCGCGGGCAGATCGCCATCGTCCCGCAGGAACCGCTGCTGTTTCACCGGACCATTGCCGAAAACATCGCCTATGGTCGGCCAGACGCCACGCCTGCGGAAATCGCCCATGCGGCCCGTCAGGCCAATGCAGCCGATTTCATCGACCGCCTGCCGCGCGGTTACGCGACGATGGTGGGCGAACGAGGGGTCAAGCTGTCCGGTGGGGAACGGCAGCGCATCGCCATCGCCCGCGCCTTTTTAAGTCAGGCGCGGATCGTCATCATGGATGAGGCGACATCAAGTCTCGATTCCCATTCCGAAATGCTGGTGCAGCAGGCGATGGAACGCCTTATGGCGGGACGCACGGTGCTGGTCATTGCCCACCGCCTGTCCACCGTCATGGGACTGGACCGCATCATCGTGTTCCGTCAGGGACGGGTGTGCGAGGATGGAACCCATGCCGAACTCATGGCCCGGCATGGGGGAATCTATCGGGAACTGTTTGAAATCCAATCCCTGTAGGCAGGCGGCTGTCAGCCCGGCAGCATGGCGCCCAGCGCCTTGCCGCCAAACAGGTGGACATGGAAATGCGGCACTTCCTGTCCCGCTTCCTCGCCCACGTTGGACAGCAGGCGGTAGCCACGGGTTTCCAGCTTCAGGTCCCGCGCGACAGTGCCAAGTGCGCGGGTAAAGCCCGTGATTTCAGCTTCAGATGCGTTCTGGCTGAAATCGGCAAAGGAGACATATGCCCCCTTGGGAATGACCAGAACGTGGACCGGCGCCTTGGGTGCGATGTCATGGAAGGCGAGGGCGTATTCATCCTCATACACCTTCTTGCATGGCAGTTCGCCGCGCAGGATACGGGCAAACACGTTTTGCGGGTCGTAGGGACCGATGCCGCTTACGGCCATGGGCTTTTCTCCTGTTGCAGTGTGAAAATCAGGCCAGCGGGTCGCGGGGACGCGATGCCTTTTCGGCCACGCCGCTGACCCCTTCGCGCCGTTGCAGTTCGGCCCACACATCGGCGGATTTTACGCCCGCATCCACCCACATCACGATCAGGTGGTACAGCACGTCCGCACTTTCGCTGACCAGTTCGTCACGGTTGCCCGCTACGGCTTCGATCAGGCATTCGACGGCTTCCTCACCGAATTTCTGTGCAATCTTGCGCCGACCGCGCGCCAGCAGTCGCGCGGAATGACTGACCGACGGGTCCGTGCCCCGGCGGGATTCCACAACATCGAACAGGCGGTCCAGCACATCGGGTGATGCCGGGGCGACGGCTTCGGGCTTCGGCGCGGCTGCGACCTTGGCCGGGGCGTTCTTGCGGGATTTCTCTGGCTTGGCCATGGAATGCTCCGATAGGCGGGAAAAGGGAATCAGGTGGTCTGGCG
Source organism: Komagataeibacter saccharivorans (assembly GCF_003207825.1). Classification (GTDB taxonomy): domain Bacteria; phylum Pseudomonadota; class Alphaproteobacteria; order Acetobacterales; family Acetobacteraceae; genus Komagataeibacter; species Komagataeibacter saccharivorans. The sequence goes on from NZ_NKTY01000015.1 coordinate 69,144, forward strand.
AACCGGCAGACCGGCGGAGGCAAGTGCCTGCTTGACCTGCGGAATGGTGAACTGTCCGAAATGGAACACGCTGGCGGCCAGCAGGCCGGTGGCGCCCGCTCGCGCGCCTTCGACAAAATGGTCCAGTTCCCCAACGCCGCCGGAGGCCACGATGGGAATGCGGACCGCCGCGTTGGCCGCGCGCAGCAGGTCAAGGTCGAAGCCCTTGCCGGTACCGTCGCGGTCCATGCTGGTCAGCAGGATTTCACCCGCCCCGCGTTCGGCCACTTCCCGGCACCAGTCGATCACGTTCCGCCCGGTGGGGGTGCGGCCACCATGGGTATAGACTTCCCATGATCCGTGGCCGTCGCTGCGCGCGTCAATGGCCACCACCACGCACTGGCTGCCGAATTTCTGCGCGGCCTCACTGACCAGTTCGGGGCGCGACACGGCGGCGGAATTCATGGCGCATTTATCAGCACCCGCCAGTAGCAGGCGACGCATGTCGTCCGTGGTGCGCACGCCCCCGCCCACCGTCAGCGGCAGGAAGATGCGTTCCGCCGTGCGGCTGACCACATCCAGAATGGTATCGCGGTTTTCATTACTGGCCGTAATGTCAAGAAAGGTCAGTTCATCCGCGCCCGCCGCGTCATACACCGCGGCCTGTTCCACCGGGTCGCCCGCATCGCGTAACGAGACAAAATTGACGCCCTTGACCACCCGGCCATTTTTCACATCCAGACAGGGGATGACGCGCAGCTTCAGCATCAGGCCAGAACCCGTAGGGCTTCGCTCAGATCAATGCGGCCATCATACAGCGCGCGGCCCACGATCACGCCTTCAATTCCGGGCGCACGCGCGGTTGCGGCCCGCAGTGCTTCCAGATGCGCAAGCGTGCCCACCCCGCCACTTGCGATGACCGGAATGGACAGGGCATTGGCCATATCCGCCGTCTGTTCGATATCGATGCCCGTCAGCATGCCGTCGCGGCTGATTTCGGTAAAGATGACGGCCGCCACACCGGCATCCTGCATGCGCAGGCCCAGCTCAACGGCTTTCATTTCCGATGTTTCAGCCCAGCCTTCTGTTGCGACCTGTCCGCTGCGGGCGTCGATGCCCGCCACGATCCGGCCGGGGAAAAGACGGCAGGCTTCGCGTACCAGTTCCGGGTTCTTGACGGCGACGCTGCCCAGAATGACGCGGCTGATCCCGGCGTTGAGCCATTTGCCGATGCTTTCCAGATCGCGCAGGCCACCACCAAGCTGCACCGGAACGGATGCGTTGGCGATGATCGCCTCGATGGCTTCGGTATTGGCGGAACGCCCCGCGAAAGCCCCGTTGAGGTCAACCACATGCAGCCACGAACAGCCCGCATGGATCCATGCCAGAGCCTGCGCGCCGGGATCATCGGAATAGACGGTGGCGTTATCCATTTCCCCACGGCGCAGGCGCACGCAGGTGCCGTCCTTGAGGTCGATGGCGGGGTAGAGTGTCAGGCTGTGTCCGGTCACGGGGGCATGTCCTGCTGCAGGAATGGGGGTTGAGGCATCCTGCGGATGGGCGGGTACGATCCGCTCGTCATCCTGCAGGCGTTTGGTGAAGAACAGGCCACGGACGGTCCGGCCGTCCATGCGCGCATAGCTGGGGTGGGTGCCCCAATGGTGGAACCCGCAGCGGCGGAACAGCCGCAGGGCTTCGGTCTGGGTTTCGCGCACGTCAAGGTTGATGATCTGGTAGCCCATGCTGCGTGCGCAGCTTTCCACCTCGGTCAGAAGCAGATGGCCCAGACCCAGCCCGCGTGCGTAGGGCGCTATATAGAAGTGCATGAGCGTGGCACTCATGGCCTGCGCTTCATTATTGCGTGGCGGGCGGACAAGCTGGGCCGATCCGACAATCATGTCATCCAGCCGCGCCACGAATATCTGCCGTTCGGGCACCAGCAGCACGCCACGGAAATAACGCTCCAGCGTTTCCCGCGGGGGCGGGGCCAGCCAGCCGAATCCGCCGCCCTCAAGTATGGCGGCGTTTGTGGCATCGCACAGGGCATGCAGGTCATCTTCGTGCATGTCCTGCAGACGCTCGGCATGGATGGCACCGGCAGGCACCATGTTCCGCCGGGTCATGGCGTGCCATCCGGCGTGGGTATCCAGCGGAGGAAGTTCGACAGGATACGCAGCCCCACGCCCTGACTCTTTTCCACATGGAACTGCGTGCCCGCCCGGTTGCCACGCGCCACGATGGCGGGAACCGTGCCGCCGTAATCGGTAGTGGCGACCATGTCCGTTGGGTCGTAATCCGCAAGGGCGAAGGAATGGACGAAATAGCCATGAGCGTCCGCCGCCAGCCCTTCGGTCAGGGGATGGGCGCCGGGTGTGAATTCAAGCTGGTTCCACCCCATCTGCGGCAGGCGCAGGTCCGGCACGTCCATCAGCCGGATTTCACCGGCGATCCAGCCGAAACCGGGCGTTACCCCATGTTCGCGTCCGCGCTCGGCCATAAGCTGCATGCCCACGCAGATGCCAAGGAAGGGCACGCTGTTATCGGTCGCCTCCACAATGGCGTCACGCAGTCCCGGCTGCGCGGCGAGTCCGCTTGCGCAGTCGGCAAAGGCGCCCTGACCCGGCAGCACGATCCGGTCAGCCCGGCGTACGGCCTGCGGGTCCGCCGTTATGGTGACTTCGGCATCAAGCCCGCTATCCTGCGCCGCACGGGCAAGGGCGCGCGCGGCGGAAGCAAGGTTGCCACCATTATAGTCGATCACCACGATGGACTGGGTGCGGGAGGATACGGGCGCGGGCATGGGATGCCTCATGTTACGGAGGAAACGGAGCGGGCCGGATTACGGTCCATCCAGCGCAGCAGGGCGGCCCGGCGGTCGGGGGCATACACGCCACGGATGGGCCTGTAGCCCCGAAGGCGCAGTTCCCACTGCCGGAGGTCGGGCGTGCTGAGCGCCAGAAACAGATGCATACCGCCCAGCAGGGGCAGGGCGATGCCGAGGGGGGCGAATATGCAGACCAGAATGCTTGCCCCACCCGCCAGCAACCCACTGACCGGGCAGCCCCGCAGTAGAAGCCCGACCCAGCCGCACAGCAGGACCAGCCATGACAGCCGGCTGGCTACCATGACCGGTTCGGATGTCTGGCCTTCGGTCCGCCGGGGCGGCAGCAGGGCGGCATAAAAGATCACAGGCTACCCTTGGTGGAGGGGATGATGCCGCCCGCACGCGGGTCGGCTTCACTGGCCGTACGCAGGGCGCGGGCCAGCGCCTTGAAGGCGGCTTCGGCAATATGATGGCAGTTATGGCCCGCACGCTGGATGACATGCAGGGTCACGAGGGCGCTCATGGCGAAGGCGCGGAAAAATTCCTCGAACAGTTCCGTATCCATTTCCCCGATCTTGTCACGCCCGAAGGTCACGGACCATGCAAGGAAGGGACGGCCGGAAATATCGATCACCGCTTCACACAGGGCTTCGTCCAGCGGCACCGTGGCGCTGCCATAACGGCGGATGCCGCGTTTGTCCCCGATCGCCTGCGCGAAGGCCTTGCCCAGCGCGATGCCCGTATCTTCCACCGTGTGGTGGTAGTCGATATGCAGGTCGCCCCTGGCCGTAATGTCCAGATCGCACATGCTGTGGCGGCCAAGCGCCGTAAGCATATGGTCGAAAAAGCCGATCCCGGTATCGATACTGGTCCTGCCCGTGCCATCAAGGTTGATGGTGACGGTAATGTCGGTCTCGCTGGTGGCGCGGTGGACCGTGGCTGTGCGTGGGGTGTTCATGACCCCCTTCTACAGAAGCATGCAGCCGGAATCCATACCGATCCGCCTGCGTTCCGGCGGGGTGGATATTGGCATGGCCAGCCTTCTGCGGCATGTTGTCGCGTCATCGCGCCTGCCGTCAGGACACGGACTGTCAGCAGGTAGCCAGATAGTCAGGGAACGACCACATGGCATCGCTCGATCTTCTTCTGTCACGTTTTTCCACGGATGCTCTGGTGGAGCCGGCACCGGCCGGGGGCGTGCTGGAAAGCATTCTGTCCACCGCCATGCGCGCGCCCGATCACGGCAAGCTGCGTCCGTGGCGCTACGCCATCGTGCAGGGGGATGCCCGTCTTGAACTGGCGCAGCGCGTCGTGGCCAGCATGAAGCGGCTGGACCCGGACGTAGCCCCCGCCAAGATCGAGAAGCGTCTGTCGCGTTTTTCCGCCATGCCCATGACCATCGTGCTGGGCATGCACCTGCGTCCCGAGCATAAGATTCCCGTGCTGGAACAGGAACTGGCGGTCGGTGCGGCGGCCATGAATATCCTCAATGCCCTGCACGCCACGGGCTTTGGTGGCGTATGGGTCAGCGGGGATGTGGCGTATGATCCGGAATTCGCGGCGGAACTGGGTTTTCCTGCCCCGCATAAACTGGCGGGCTTCCTGTTTGTTGGTACCCCCAAGGCCGATGCCGCAGGTCCCACGCGCCGCCCGGTTGATGGCTACGTTGCCCAGTGGACGGGAAAACCCGTCCAGTTCGGCGCAGATACATAAGTAATGAAAGCACGCGGACAGGAACGGGCAATCAATGACATATCATGATGTAACCATAATGGGCGGTGGACCAGCAGGTCTTGCCGCCGCTCTGTCGCTGGAAGCCAGGGGCCTGTCCGTTGCCGTGCTTGAACGCGCATCCTACCCCGCATGGGGGGAGCCTGCCTTTGACGGGCGCGAAATTGCCCTGACGCACCATTCAGTTTCCGTCCTGAAGGCGCTTGGTGCGTGGGATCATATCCCGCAGGTCGCCATTTCCCCCCTGCGGGAAGCGCGGGTGGAAACCGGTCGCAGCAATCATCCCCTTACTTTCGATACGAATGGCAAGGGCGTTGATGCGCTGGGGTATCTGGTATCCAACCACAGTATCCGCCGCAGCCTGTATGTGGCCGCCAGCCAGCGCCCCGGCATCACCCTGCACGGCGGTACGGTAACGGGTCATCTCCGCCGCATAGGCGACGATATGACTGTCGTGCACAGTGGGGGAGAAATTACATCCCGTCTTGCCGTCGGCGCGGATGGCCGTTTTTCACAGATTCGTCGGCTGCAGCGTATTGGTGCAGTCATGCACGATTTCCGGCGTGCCATGCTGGTCTGCCGTATGGCGCACGATCTGCCGCACCATCATGTCGCAACCCAATGGTTCGATGAAGGGCAGACCATTGCCCTGCTTCCCGTCAATGGGGGCGCGTCGTCGCTGGTGCTGACCTTGCCACGCGAAGAAATCGAACGCCTGCGTGTGCTGGACCGCGATACCTTCAATGCTGAAATCATGGAGCGGGTCGGCAGACGGCTTGGCAATATGCGGCTGGTCAGCACGCGGCATACCTATCCCCTCAAGGCGGTTTATGCCCACCGTTTCGTAGCACCCGGCTTTGCGCTGATCGGGGATGCCGCCGTGGGCATGCATCCGATCACGGCCCATGGCTTCAATTTGGGGCTGAAAGGGCAGGAAGCACTGGCGCAGGAAGTCGAGGCCGGTCTGGCGCGTGATGAATCGCCGGGTAGCCTGTCCGTGTTGCGACGTTTTGAACGGCGTCACCGTATGGCTACGCTTCCGCTATTCGCCGTCACCAATGGAATTGCCACGCTTTACACACGTGACGAGCCCGCTTTCCAGATCCTGCGCCGGACGGGATTGCGGGTGGCGGATGCGCTCTCTCCCTTCAAATCGGCTGTGACAGCCATGCTGATGGATCGTGAACGCGCGGCGTAATGTTTTTCTGCCCGCCAGAACCCTGTGCCTTGGCATTTCAGTAGGTGACCGCGTGGATTCTGTGGTGCTTTCTGGTGTTTCGTCGGGTAAGTGATTCTAAGGATTGTTAGTTTTCCGGGGTTTGAGTGTGACCCCGGGTCATATTTTTTGGTGTGTGTGCATTTTTCTGATTGACGGTATGACCGGTGGGTCCTATATCCCCCTTCACCGGCGGCGCTGAGGGAAACTTCTTGAGCTTCCTCGGCGGATTTGCTAGGTTATTCGGCCCTACGGGGTTTGGATCTTTGACAAGAGAATATGAGAGTATCTGGAAGGGATATGCTGGCGGCGCGGTTGTTGCTCTTAGGGGCGATGATTGGCGGTCTGGACTGGGTGAGACT
>NZ_NKTY01000083.1 GCF_003207825.1 Komagataeibacter saccharivorans
TCCCACTGGTCATCGCGTAAACTATAGCGCCGCATCTGTCTGTCTCCCTCAAAACGGGAAAACAGTCAGCACACGCAGACACAAAGTACAACCCTCACATGCCACATTCAGAGCTTAACTGACGACACGCCGTAGTTCAGGTAAGAGATCGAGGCAATGGGAAGAGGGAGATCAATGCACTGACCACCGCACTATGCGATGATTATAGCGTGATGAACCAGACTCTATTCCCTCATCTGGGGCAGCCTAGATCCGGATGATTTAAATAGCGTGTGTAATGTCATGGCGGGACTACCGGCAGCCTAACTGGGCGTACGATTGACCGACGCCGATTTGTAGAAGAACACGATCCACGTATTGGCTGTTGTATGACAGCAACACCCCATCCAAGGACGGCGATCAAAATCCCAACCCTGAGAATGGCCGCCACCTACTGGTCCGGGATTGAACCGGCACGGACGATACGAATAAAATCAGAAAATATTAATTAGTGTTTCGTATAATTTATATTATATAAATAACACAAACCTCACTCTCGTAATAATATATAAATTATTCTGATAAAGTAAATAAAAAATTCGTATATTTATTCTACTGCGTGCCAGCACATAAAGCAGGGCGCCAAACTCAGGTGTGACTGGCATTCTGGCCTCAGCCATGGCCTGATAAAATCCGTGTTCTCCCTCATGGCTCAGTCCTGCGGACTGCGCTTCTGCACGTCGAACGGGATCCTGTTCAATGGTCTCGGAATAGAGACGTTCAAGAACCCGCTGGATAGCTGGTGTGAATTGTGGACGAAAGAGGTGATCGGTCATGGTAACTCCGCAGACAAGACTGGATACAGATAAAAATAATCCGTCGTTTTATGCTGGCGTTACTCGCATTTTCACCGAGGATACCGACCTCGCTCTGGCTCCACGGAAATGGCCGCGTCAGGTACGCTCGCGAGCGACTGTGGACGCCATTCTGGAAGCGACTGCTCTACTTCTGGAAGAAGGAAAGTCCTGCAGCACTAACGCAATTGCGGAGCGTGCCGGCGTTGGAATCGCCACCCTTTACCAGTATTTCGACGGCAGGGACGGAGTCATTGCCGCCCTCAGCCGTCAAGTGCGGGTAAGCATCCGGCGGGAGACGCGGGCGTATTCAGGCGGCGATGGTATTGTGGACCTGCTGGTGGGCTTTCCAGTGCCAGGGCAGGAGTTCATGGAGGCG
>NZ_NKTY01000016.1 GCF_003207825.1 Komagataeibacter saccharivorans
GGGCGGGAGGGTTGATCTGGCCGTAAAATGTCTGGGTCATCCGAAACGTCTCTCAAAAAGTCCGATAAAAGTGGTCATCGCGCGCAGGGCTTCGTCCGTATCCGCATGGGCCGGGGAAGGGGGCGCGCGATCATGGCGGTGCCCGATGGTGGGGGCGGCCATGTATTCCGGTTACAAATCAGTAGGTGCAGTTGATGCGCGCGCCCACAAAGCGCGGGTTCCCCGGAATGACGGAATAGAATGTGGACTGCGTGCCACCGGACAGCCAGTAATGCCGGTCGGCAAGGTTCTGGCCATATACGGTTACGGACCAGTGCTGCTGGGGGGCGGAGAATGTCAGGAAGCTGTTGACCAGAAAATATGCGGGCGCGCGGTAATATCCGCCATAGCCGATATACTGTGGCTGGGTCTGCGCGCCACGGTAACTGTAATCGACATCGAACGTCATGCGGTAATTGCGCAACAGTTTCCATGTATATGTTGCGGCGCCACTAAGGGTCAGGTTGGCCAGCCCCATGCCCGCACCGTTGTAATTGGTGTTCACCGCCGTCCATTGCCCGGTCGCATTATACAGATCGGTGGTGGCGGATTTGTTGACGCCCTGGTACTGGCTGTACACGCCATGCTGGTAGCCGAAGTTCTGTGACAGGGTCATGCCCCGGAACGGGCGGACCATGGCGTTGAATTCCGCACCGTAAATATAGGAACGCGGCGCGTTTACATATGTGCCTTCCGTGCCGTACTGCGGCACCACGATCGTTCCCAGAAGCTGCTGGTCACGATAGTCATAGTAAAAACCGGCGGCATTGAAACGGATGCGGTCATTCATGAAGGATGTCTTGAAGCCGCCTTCATAACTCAGCACCTGTTCAGGCTTGAAGGGGCGTAGCTGCGCGGCAACGCTGGTCATGTTTGCCGAAAAACCGCCCGGTTTGAAACCACGACGGAAATCGACATAGGTCATGATGTCGTGCGTGATCTGGTATTCCAGCCCCACCCGACCCGAAAACTGGTTGGCAAGCGCGCCGCTGGACCCGAATGACTGGACCCTGGGCGCGCCCGTGCCCTCATAGGTCGTGCCCACCAGGTCAATAAGCTGGCGATCATCCGATTCATGGCTGATCGCGCCAATCAGGCGCAACCCGCGAACCAGCCGGTATGAAAGCTGGGCATACTGGTTGAAGGTCTGCTCGTCCTGCCCATAAGCTGTTTTGTAGAAGTATTTGCCGTTATCGCTCGATGCATAGCGGTCGGACATGTCATACCAGAAATTGTCATTCGTCCGGCCACGGTTATAGTACATGCCCACCGCCCATTGCAGCCGGTCCGCCGCATTACTGGATTCCAGCTTTATTTCCTGCGAGAAGAAATTGGTCTGGTTATTACGGTACATGTTGCCATAAGCCAGCGCGGTATTGGTCTGGTCCGACAGTTCATGTTCGTCCAGCATCTCGTACGCGCTGGTTGAACTCAGCTTTCCCCACGTGAAATCCTTGGTGAAATGGATGTTCACGCCCCATGACAGGTTGTTTTCACGCGGCTTCTGGTTGGCCGGGTTCACCCCGATGGCATTGGCGAACTGTTTGCTCAGGCCCCAGTTCGTCTGCATCAGGTCGGTGCTGGCGGGTACGCCATAACTGTTCACCATGACCGCGCCCCCGGGGGCGTCGGACTGGTCGGTGCTCCAGTGTCCACCCACGTCCAGGCGGGTGGTGTCGTCAATCTGCCATTTCAGCTTGCCACGCAGCGCACCGATATCCGCATTCCCGTAACCGGCACCCTGACTGTTATGCTGGAATCCCCCGCCCGTCATGGACATGCCCGAAATCCGGTATGAAACCGAACGCGATATCGGGCCGGATACGAAACCTTCCACGCGGTTACGGCCGTAACTGGCGATGTCTTCCGTAACGCCCGCGTGGAACTGGGGCGTGGGGTCCGCCGTATGGAAATTGATCTCGCCCCCGGTGGTGGTCATGCCATGGGTGAAGCCGGACTGCCCCGGATTTACCGACACGTTGTCCATGTCGTACATGATGGCCGATGTCATGACCGTAACGGGCAGGGCGACACCATCGACATACGGCATGACCGACGGGATGTTGTTCTGCGTCAGGTCCGCCATGCCCACCCCGCGCAGCACGAAATTCAGGCCCGCGGACCCGTTGGATGGCTGTATGCTCAGGTTCGGCGCCACGCGGATCAGGTCTGTCATGGCGCGCACGTTCCGCTCCACCAGTTCCTTGCCCGAAATATGGGTGGCGGAATCAGGCACATGCTGTTCGCGGCGGAACTGCACGGCACGCGCGGCGCTGACCTTTATGCTTTCGGGCGCGGCATGGGGTACGGCGGCATGATCTTTCGCCATGCCCTGCCCGGATGCCTGATGGACATGCGCCCTGGCGGGCTTCTGCGCCACCACGGGCGTTGCCGCAGCAAGGGAGGAGACCTGCATCATCGCGGCACAGGAAACCGATGCCGTAAGACCCAGATGCAGTTTGACGAAGAATGGACGGGACGACATGAAGAACCTCGTCTGGTAACGTTAGGTGTTTTCCACACAGATTTAAGAAATACAGATTTCAGCCTGAACTTATATTTTAACTGTTCTACTGCCCCGACCGCGCCGAACGCAGGACACGTTGGGCCGTGGCCACATCCAGCCGGCCTTCCCATTTCGCGACAGCAATGGTTGCGATGCAGTTGCCCATGACATTGCCCAGCGCCCGCGCAATGCCGATAAACCAGTCCACCGCAACCAGAAGCACCAGCCCGACAGGCGGGATTTCCGGCACGACCGCCAGCGTTGCGGCAAGAATGACAATCGCCACCCCCGGCACGCCATGCGCGCCTTTCGATGTGACGAGGGCGGTACCCGTAACCAGGAATATCTGTGTCCAGGTCAGGTGAACCCCCGATGCCTGGGCCAGAAAGAGAACCGCAAGCCCCAGATAGATGGAAAGCGCATCAAGGTTGAAGGAATATCCCGTCGGGATGACAAGCCCCACGACTTCGCGCGGTATGCCGATGGCGGCCAGCTTTTCCATGATCTGTGGCAGCACCGCATCGGATGACGTGGTTGCCAGAACAACCGTCAGTTCCGTGCGCAGGTACCAGATGAAGGAAAAGATGCTGATGCCACACAGCCGCAGCAGCAGCCCGAGCCCGACCAGAACGAACACTGCAACCAGCGCCGAATACAGCGCGACAAACACCCCAAGCTGCCCGAGGGAGCCTGCGCCGAAATGACCGACGGTATAGGCGATCGCCCCCAGAACCCCGATCGGGGCCACCCGGATGACCATGCCCATTATGCGAAACAGGACAGCCGCGACTGAATCAATCAGCGCCGCCGCCGGTTTTCCCTGTTCCCCGGCCATGGACAGCCCGCAGCCGAACAGGATCGCAAATACAAGAACCTGCAGCACATCGTTATGCACAAACGCGCTGAGGGGATTCTGGGGCACGAGATGTAAAAGGAAACCCACCAGACCATCATGGCGCAGGGTCGCCGCACTGTCCCCGAACTGGCCGGGCAGGCTTTGTGTCAGCGCGCCAGCATCGATATTCATCCCGGCCCCCGGCTGGAATATCGCCGCCGCCGCCACACCAAGGCACAGGGCGATGGTGGTTGTGACTTCAAAATAGACCAGCGCCTTCAGGCCAATCCGCCCCACCGTGCGCAGGTTGCCCGCCCCGGCGATGCCCTGCACCACCACGCAGAAAACAAGCGGCCCCACAAGCATGGCGATCAGCCTCAAGAACAGGTCGCTCAGCGGTTTAAGCGACACCGCGATACCCGGCGTCGCAAGGCCCAACGTGACGCCAAGCACGGTCGCCAGCACGATCTGGAAAAACAGCGATCGGCAAAAACGCATTTCGTTACACTCTATACCTTTCCAGATACCGGGGATTTCCTGCCAGCATCCTTGAACACCAAATGGTCTATCAGGAAACAACCATAACGAATACGATCTTGCATACAAGATGTAATGCACACCGAAACGAGCGCATGTGCGCAGCCGAAACGGTTACGGAAACAGGAATCAGGGGGTGCTGGTATCGGTTTTGCGCATATAAACCGTTTTTCATCATATACTTATGTGAAATAAAGCCGGTCCTGCGCCGTTTTGCGTTTTTTGTGTTCTGTTGCCGTTATGAAACACCATGCCCGCGGTGGCGCTGGCCCGCGGTGGCCGGAAACCGGCTGGCACATTGATTGCGTTGCCAAACCCTGTCCGCTTGCGCATACTCACTGGTATGCAAGAGCAAGACAAAACGGCTGACAGAAATCCTCACATCATCGAGGATCGCATCATCCGGGCGGCCCTGTCGGGTCATATCGCCCCGGGGGAGCGGCTGGGCGAAAAAGATCTTTCCCAGATTTTCAATGTCTCCCGCACGCTTGTCCGGGAAGCCATGATGCGCCTGCAGGCCCGTGGCATTGTCGAAGTCTCGCCCCGCCGGGGATGGTTCGTCATCGAGCCATCCGTGGAGGAGGCACGCCACACGATCGATGCCCGGCGCGCGCTGGAGGTGGGGATGCTCGTCACCATCCATGACATCCAGCCCGCGCAGATCCGTACATTGCGCGAGCATGTCCTGTCGGAACAGCAGGCACTTGCATCGGGCGACCGCGCGCAGCGCAGCTATCTTCTGGGCCATTTCCATGTCTGCCTTGCCGAAACCCTTGGCAATCCCGTGATCGGCTCCCTGTTGCAGGACCTGACGACACGCACGGTGCTGATTGCGGCCCTGTATCAATCCACCCATGACGCGCACGAATCATGCTGCGAACATGGCCAGATCATTGATGCGCTGGAAAAGGGAGACCCGACGGAAGCCGCGCGGTTGATGGATGTCCACCTGCGCCATGTCGAAAAGGCCCTGAACTACCGCCACGTCGCAAACCGGCTGGAACATCTGAAGGCTGCCCTTCAGGGGATCTGATTGCGACCGGCCGCATCCGTGTCGGGGACAGCATGCGCAGGCATGGCGGAATGTTGTCCGTGGGGCAGGGGTGTTCGCCGTGATGAACACTTCCTATTTGCAGGTCCATGTGCTTCCCTTCACGCGCCTTAACCAAAGGACGGAACGATGAAGCTTTATTATGCTCCGGGTGCGTGTTCCCTTGCCTCGCACATCATTCTTGTTGAAACGGGATTGCCCTACAGTCTGGAACAGGTGGACCTGAAGGCCAAGACAACAGCCGACGGGCGCGATTACCTGAAGATCAACCCGCGTGGCGCCGTGCCCGCGCTGGAGATTTCGCCCGGCGTCGTCCTTACGCAGAACGTGGCGGTGCTGCCCTATATCGGCAGCCGGTCGGAAAACCCGGCGTTCAGGCCCGCGCCGCATTCGCTGGAACATGCCCGCCTGCTGGAAGCGCTTGGCTTCTGCGAGGATGTGCATTCAGCCTTCGGTCCCCTGTTTGCCCCCGACCTGCCCGATGTCATGCGCGAGCGGATACTGGCGCTCATTACCCGGCGGATGAAGCAGGTCGAAGCCATCCTGACGGCGGGTGAAAACGGCCATCTCCTGCCCGCAGGCTTTACGCAGGCCGATGCGCTGCTGGCGGTGATCCTGAGCTGGGCGCCCCATGTCAACGTGGATCTTTCCGCCTACCCCCGCGCATGTGCGCTGCGCGACCGGGTTTTTGCCCGTCCCGCCGCCCGCAAGGCCATGACGGAAGAAGGGCTGGCCTGACCCCACGCGCCGCAGGATTCATGCCGCTTGCTGATAATAAAACGTTCCTGATGCCGCCTTTTTTCATAAGGGCGGCATTGGTGAATACTGTCTGAAAAACGCACGATCAGGAAGCACGCAGGCTTCCGAAGCGGTTTTTTATGAAGGTGTCTGAAACACCTGTAGTCAGTGCGTATCTGTCCTGGGAAGAAACCATACCCTTAATCAATTACCTATCTGCCCGCACAATCAGGCAGGTCAGTATCGGGAGATGGGTCTGCCTGATAAATCTTCCAGTCATTTCCGTCACGCTGTAACCGGGCACATATGCAAGTGGCCCACCAGCCTCTTGTGGAACAGGCATGCGGAGTTGAATGGCCGAATTATTCCGGCCTGTCCTTACTTCCTTGACCGTCATAAAAGAGGTCCGGCATGAATCAGAATACTGCGTATGGGTGAATAATCCCCGTCTCCAGTAAAATCACCGTACGTCCCGGATTTACAGGCGTGAATGATCTGTTTCATGCCTGCTTACTGGATCAGTAACCCGCTGTCAGATGAAGCCGGACAGGATGGGCCTTGAGTTCAGCCCGCCCTGAGTATGCCGTCACATGGGATCAGGATGATTTTGCCTTGCCGCGCGATGGGGCCTTGCGCGCCGGGCGTGGTCTGGCCGGGGCGGGTGCCGTCCGGGCGGCGGCGCGGCGGGATGGTTTGGACGCGGGCTTTGCGGGGGTCGCTTCGTCGGGTTCGGCCTTGGCAGGTTCGGTCCGGGCGGCGGCCTGCGTAGCAGCGGGGGCTGCCGTATCCGGCGCAGGGGGTTCGGGCGCGGATGCGGGTGTTGCGGAATGGGGGACGATCCTGCGGCCCAGACCGGTTTCCCGCGCCACGTCAGCCCGCTTTTTCGCGTAATCGGGGGCGACCAGCGGATAATCACCCGGCAGGCCCCATTTCGCGCGGTACTGCGCGGGGGTCATATGGTAATTCGTCATCAGGTGACGGCGCAGCATCTTGAGCTTCCGCCCGTCCTCCAGACAGACGATATGATCGGGAAAGACCGACTGGTCCACCGGCACGGCGGGCGGCTGCACCCGGTGGGCGGGTTCCGGTGCGGGTTGTGGCGCTATTTCGCGTATTGCGGCGTAAACATCGCGGATGAAGGCGGGAACATCCGCCGTAGGCACGGATGTATTGGTATTGCCAAGATGCGCCGCAACAATATCGGTCATGGCCATGATGATGGCGGGGGACATGTCATCTGACTGTTCCATAATACGGCCCTTCCTGAAATGGTGATGGTTTAAATTGAAACAACAGCGCGACCGCAGCGGAGTTTCTTTTTGGCGTGACAGAATATCACGTCATAACGCAGTCCCGCCGGGTCATGACCTTCCGGCTTTATTTCCTGCCCGCGCCGCGGGATCAGGGGGAATGCAGCCGCGCAAAAGATGGGGCGGGCGCAGGGCGGTTTTTCTGTAACGATAAATAAAATTCATAAAAACCATAAAAAGACGCGATTAATACTTTATTCATTTCATGAAGCCCTCCCCCCCGATCCGCCGCGCGGGCGATACGGAAACCCGGCATGGGCAGGGTGCAGGGCAGGGACCGTATTATTTCACGCCATGTCGTGCCCGGTAACAATATGCCACATTCCCCTGCATAGAACGGTTTGATAAACGCGACGTTATGCCCCCGGGCACGCAGCCCGCTGCCCTGGGGGCAGATGACCATGACTTCAGCCCCGCTGGGGGCTTCGATACCCCGGCACGGCAGGAAAGATCACCACGGGCCGGGATCAGGGGCATCCCTGCATCCGGGTGTGCGTAGATATTACAGGAAATACAATCTCTCACCAGGCAGTATAACAAACCTGTCCAGGAGAAAATCCATGGATACAACTGCATCACCAAAAGTAACCGTCATCATCCCGGTATGGAATGGCGGCGACTTCATCGGCAATGCCATCGCATCGGTTCTGGCGCAGACACTGGGCGATTTCGAACTGATCGTGGTTGATGACGCCTCGACCGACAATACGGTCGATGTGGTCGGCGCGATCCACGATCAGGACGCGCGCGTCACTGTGCTCCACCAGCCTGAGCGCATGGGGGTTTCCGCCGCGCGGAACCGGGGGCTGGACATGGCGCGTGGCGCGTTCGTCGCGGTGCTGGATGCTGACGACGTATGGCTGCCGCAGCGACTGGCGATTATGGTGGACGTGCTGGAGCAGCATGGCGTCGATCTGGTGGCGGACCAGCAGACACTGGTTGAATTCGGCACCGGGCGCACACTTGGCCTGACCATGCGCGATGCGTGGATGCAGGGCGGGGCGGATATTCCGCTGTCCGATTTCGTGCTGATGGACTGGCCCGGACGCAAGGACACCCGCAATATCGGGCTGATAAAGGCGGTGATGCGCCGCAGCACCATCGAACGCGCGGGCGTGCGCTATGATGAAACGGTCCATCTGGGCGAAGACTTCCTGTTCTATGCCTGCCTGCTGGTTTCCGGGGCGCGGATGCGGTTCGTTTCCACGCCGCTTTACGCCTACTCGGTCCGCACGCATTCCCTGTCGCAACTGACCACGCCCACGACCGGGCAGATAGAGGTCAACCGCCTGCTGCGTGAATGGCTGTGCGCGCATGGGCGGCAGCGCGCGGATTATGCGCGGGTGCGGATGATTCTGGATTACCGGGAAAAGGCGCTGTGGCTTCAGTATCTGCTATGGTCGTTGCAGACGCGGCATTTCCTGCTGGCGCTGCGCACGCTGCCGCGCATCGGCATTGATGTGTGTTTCCTGTGGGTCATGGATTTCGTGCGCCGGAAACTGCATCTGGTCCAGAGCGATTTCAACCCTGCGATCATCGGGAAAATCGAGCGCCGCATGCCCCTGTGCCGACCGCCGTAAACGCCCGCTTTCGTGCCAGATCCCCGTCCGCCCATGCCCCTGCGCCCGGCCCGTGGGCGGACGGGCCGTTTCAGCGTCCCACCTGTCATCCCTGCCAGCAATCTGCGTGCGGCGCCTGCCGTGCTACGGCACCGACCCACGGGCCCCTTCATCCCCGGCATCCTTCACACCGCGGGCGGGGGCCGTAGCCCGCCTGCGATGCGTTTCCCGTTACATGACGCCCCGTTTTCCCGTCCGCACCCAATCGTGAACGATCCCGCGCGACCCGTCGCCCGCGCGGGAATGCCGACCTGTCGCGCTGTCGAAATGACCGGGCGTGGACTGTTGCGTCCAAAGTCGGGGCGGGCTGAATGCTGTCTGCATGCGCAAAGGTACTTTTATATTATAAAATAGTGAGTTATTCGTTTCGAATTGGGGTGAGAAAATAGTCTTCCAGCCGACAGGAGTTTATGGATGCCGGATACCGGACGCAGGGGTCTTCCTACACGCCGACAGCTTTTGACCCGTATCGGCGCGCTTGCGGGCAGTGCGGCGCTTTATCAGGCCATGACATCCCTCGGCCATGCGCAGGGAACCGACTTTAGCGGCCCACCCGTCCTGACCGGGGCGCGGCGGGGCACGCGCGTACTGGTGCTGGGGGCGGGACTTGCGGGCATGCTGGCGGCCCATGAACTGCGCAAGGCCGGATATCAGGTGCAGGTGCTGGAGTTTCAGGGCCGCAGCGGCGGGCGCAATATCAGCCTGCGCGGCGGCGACACCATTACCGAACTGGGCGGGGCCACGCAGAAGGTCGGCTTCGCGCCCGGCAACTACATCAATCCCGGCCCGTGGCGCATTCCCTACCACCATCAGGGGCTGCTGCATTACTGCCGGGAATTCGGCATCGAGCTTGAGCCGTTTGTGGAACTGAACCACAATTCATGGCTCCATTCCTCATCCGCCTTCAACGGCAGCCCGGTGCGGTATCGGGAGTTTTCTGCCGATTTCCACGGGTTCACGGCGGAACTTCTGGCCAAGGCCATCGACCAGCACCGGCTGGATGACGTGGTTGGCGCGGATGAACACGAATACCTGCGCGCCGCCATGCGCGAATGGGGCAACCTTGATGCCTCCATGGCCTATCGCAAGGGCCGCCTGACATCGGAAACACGCGGGTATGAAAAGGCCGCCGGCGCCGGGCCGGACGGCGCCCCCGTGCCGTCCGGGCTGCTGGCGCGCAAGGACGTGATGCGTTCGGGGCTGTGGACGTGGATGGCCTTTCACGAACATCTTGACATGCAGACCACCATGTTCCAGCCCGTGGGCGGCATGGACATGATCGGCAGGGGGTTCACCCGGCAGGTGCATGACCTGATAACCCTGAACTGCCGCGTTTCGGCCATTCACCAGAATGACAGGGGCGTAAGCGTTACCTATGGCGACATGAACCACGGCGGCGTTGTGCGTGAGGCACAGGCCGATTACTGCGTATGCACCATTCCGCTGCCCGTCCTGTCGCAGCTTGATGTGCAGGTCAGCCCGGCGATGCAGGCGGCCATCATGGCGGTGCCCTATGCGTCCTCCGTCAAGATGGGGCTGGAGTTCCGCCGCCGCTTCTGGGAGGAGGACGAACAGATCTATGGCGGCATTTCCTTCACCGATCAGCCGATCAGCCAGATTTCCTATCCCAGCCACGGCTACCTGTCGCGCGGGCCTGCGGTCCTGCTGGGGGGGTACATGTTCGGTCCCGCTGCCTATGATTTCGCGGGCATGACGCCCGCGCAGCGGCTGGAAGCGGCGCTGACGCAGGGGGAAGTGCTGCACCCCCGGCAGTACCGCAAGGAATTTTCCAACGGGATCAGCTTTGCCTGGAGCCGCACGCCATGGACCATGGGCTGCTGTTCCATGTGGAGCGAACAGGCCCGCAAGACACATTACAAGGCATTGTGCACCATGGATAACCGGGTGGTTCTGGCGGGCGAACATGCGTCCTATGTCGGGTGCTGGCAGGAAGGGGCGATCCTGTCCGCCCTGTCCGCCGTCACACAGCTACACCAGCGCGCGCAGGGGGCATGATGATGATGCGCAGGACTGTTTTCGCGGGCGTCATGGCCGCCATGCTGCCGCTGGTGGCGGGCGTCGCCGCACACGCCGATACGGCCAGCGGGTTTTCAGGTCCCGTCCAGCCCCTCAATTCAGGGGAGGCGGTCTACCAGCATGTCTGTCAGGGCTGCCACATGCCCGATGGCCGGGGCGCGATGGGGGCCGGGGCGCGTTTCCCCGCCTTTGCCGACAATCCCAAACTGCAGAGCAGCGCCTACCCCGTCTATGTCGTCCTGAACGGGTATGGCGGCATGCCGTGGCTTGGCGGTATCCTCAATGACCAGCAGATTGCCGAAGTCGTCAATTACATCCGCACCCATTTCGGCAACCATTACACGGATGCCATCACCGCCCGGGACGTTGCGACCCAGCGCCCGCCCCACACCCCGGAAGAGGAATAACGCCATGCCCCGCCACACCAGAGCACTTGGCATCCTGACGCTTGTGTCCGCCATGGCCGCAGCACTGCCCGCAGCCCACGGCGCGGATGGCGTCGTGCGCCATCATGAGGGCAAGTTCCCCATCGCGTCCGCCATCGAGGTACCGGCAGGGGCCACCACCATCTACCTTAGCGGCATGGGCGCGCCGGTGGTGGATGCGAAGGCCGACCCGCATTCCATCGCAGCCTATGGCGACACGCAGGCCCAGACGCGCGGCGCGCTGAAACGCATCGAGGACACGCTGAAAACCCTCGGCCTGACCATGGGCGACATCGTGCAGATGCACATCTACATGGCGCAGGACCCCAGTCTGGGCAAACTGGATTTCGATGGCATGATGAAGGGCTATACCCAGTTCTTCGGCACGGCAGCGCAGCCGGACCTGCCCACCCGTTCCGCCTTTGGCGTGGCCCATCTGGCCAATCCCGGCTGGCTGGTTGAAATAGAAGTCACCGCCGTCCGTCCGCCCGCGAAAAAGGCGGGCTGAAACAGGGCGTTATTCCACCGGCCCATGCAGGCCGCCGCCATACGGGGCCGGTGACGCGGATGCAATCGCGGATGCCGCCATGGCGCATGGCTGCCTGTGGCATGGCGTAGGGCGGAAACGGGGCGTGCTTGCCGCGGGCGGGCGATGGGATCATCATCGCCGCGACAGAACCGTGGAGAGACAGATATGCCGACCCTGTTCACCCCCCTGAAGGTGGGCGCGCTGACGCTGCCCAACCGGATCATCATGGCCCCGCTGACCCGCCTGCGCGCGGGTGCGGGCCATATTCCCAACGATCTCATGGCCACCTATTACGCCCAGCGCGCGCTGGCGGGGCTGATCCTGTCCGAAGCGACGCCCGTTACCCCGCAGGGTATCGGATATGAGGGCGTGCCGGGCATCTGGACGGCCGAACAGGCGGAAGGGTGGAAAAAGATCACATCCGCCGTGCATGAGGTGGGCGGGCGCATTTTCCTGCAACTATGGCATGTGGGGCGGATTTCGGACCCGTATTTCCTTGATGGCCAGCTTCCCGTGGCCCCCAGCGCCATCGCGGCGAAAGGCCATGTCAGCCTGCTGCGGCCAAAGCGCGATTACGTCACCCCCCGCGCGCTGGAAACGGATGAAATACCCGGCATCGTCGCCGCCTTCCGCCGGGGCGCGGAACTGGCGCAGGTGGCCGGTTTCGATGGCGTGGAAATCCATGGGGCCAATGGCTACCTGCTGGACCAGTTCCTGCAGGATTCCACCAACCACCGCACCGACCGCTATGGCGGGTCGATTGAAAACCGCGCCCGGCTGATGCTGGAAGTGACCGACGCCGCCATTGACGTATGGGGCGCGGACCGTGTGGGCATGCACCTCTCGCCGCGCTGCGACCTGCATGACATGGGCGATTCCAGCCCCGCCGCCACCTTTGGTCATGTCGCCACCGAACTGGGGCGGCGCGGCATCGCGTTCATCTGCGCGCGTGAAGCCGAAGGACCGGACAGCCTTGGCCCGCAGCTTAAAAAGCAGTTTGGCGGCGTGTATATCGCCAATGAACGCTTCACCGGCGCCAGTGCTGAAAAGGCGGTTGAGGAAGGCCGGGCCGACGCCGTAGCCTTCGGTCAGGCATTCATCGCCAATCCCGACCTGCCCGAACGCCTGCGCGCGGGCGTGGACCTGACCCCGCCCGATCCATCCACCTTCTATACCCACGGCCCGCAGGGATACGTGGATTATCCAACCGCAGGCGAATCAGGCGACTGACGGCCCGGCCCGGTGCCATGGCCCGCCCGCCGGGGCGGGCCATGGGTGCCCCCGTATCAATATATTAACCTAAACTGATAAGTTATCCTTCACATGCGGGCGCTGCATGTGCCATCATCACGGCATGGACACGCACACACCCCACGGTGCCCGCGCCGCCCGCGTGGCGGAGGACCTGCGCCTGCTGGTCGGAAAGCTCAAGCGCCGCCTGCGTGAGCAGTCCGACGGGGGCGACCTGACCCCATCGCAGACAGCGGTGCTGCTGCGGCTGGAAAAACATGGCCCCGCCACCGCGTCCGCCCTCGCGCGGGCCGAAGCCATGCGCCCGCAATCCATGGGGCGGATCATCACGGTGCTGGAATCCCATGGCCTGATCGCGGGCACGCCGGACCCCGCTGACGGGCGGCAGACCCTGCTGGCGCTGACCGATACATGCCGCGAATGGCTGGCCAGGGGCCGTGCCGCGCGTCAGGACTGGCTGTGTACCGCCATCACCACACATCTTGACGCGCATGAGCAGGACGAACTGCTTGCCGCCGTGGCCCTGCTGCGGCGCGTAATCGGGGAGTGACGGCCCGCGCCATCCCCCGCCACCCCTTATCCAAGCCGAGGCCCGCATGACCATAACCACACTGGACCCCAAAACGGCCCTGATCGTCATTGACATGCAGAAGGGGATTGTCGATCTGCCGCTGGTCCATCCCATCAAGCCGATCATCGAACGCACGCAGGACCTGCTGAACACGTTCCGCGCGCGCGGCCTGCCTGTCGTGCTGGCGCGGGTGGTGGGCACCGCGCCGGGGCGCACCGAAAGCCCGCGCTTCGACCCCGATGGCGTGCCCGACGACTTTGCCGATCTGATCCCGGCCCTGAACCAGCAGTCCAGCGACATCGTATGCGCCAAGCGGTCATGGGGGGCGTTCGCCACCACGGACCTGGAATCCCGGCTGAAGGGCATGGGGGTGACGCAGGTGGTCGTGATCGGCGTCGCCACCGCTACGGGGGTGGAGGCCACGGCGCGACAGGCCTATGAAGCGGGCTTCAACGTCACCCTTGCATCCGACGTGATGACCGACATCCGCGAGGAAGCGCATGATTACAGCCTGAAGCACGTCTTTCCCCGGCTGGGGGAAGTCGGCACCACGTCCGACATCATCGGCATGATGGGCCGCGAAAAGCGGGGGCAGTGAACCCCACGCGGCCGGGCGGCATCTGGCGGCCCTTCGGGCATTTCAATTACCGGCTGTGGGCGGCGGGCGCGCTGGTGTCCAATATCGGGACATGGGTGCAGCGCACGGCGCAGGACTGGCTGGTGCTGACCGAACTGTCACGCCACAGCGCATCGGCGGTGGGCGTGGTCATGGCGTTGCAGTTCGGCCCGCAGCTTGTCCTGCTGCCATGGACCGGGGTTGCCGCCGACCGTTATGACCAGCGCAGGCTGCTTATGCTGACACAGGCGGCCATGGGCGGGCTGGCGCTGGTTCTGGGCGTGCTGACGCTCATGCATGTGGTGCGGTTGTGGGAGGTGTGCGTTTTCGCCGCCCTGTTCGGTTCGGCTGCGGCATTTGATTCGCCCGCGCGGCAGACTTTCGTGGGTGAACTGGTGGGGGATGCGGACCTGCCCGCCGCCGTGGCGGTCAATTCCATGTCGTTCAATGGCGCGCGGATGATCGGCCCCGCCATATGCGGGCTGCTGATCGCGTGGGTGGGGACGGGATGGGCGTTCATGCTCAATGGCGTGTCGTTCATCGCCGTCCTGATGTCCCTGCGGCTGCTGCGCCGGGGCGACCTGCGGGCCAAGCCGCGCACCCCGCGCGGACGCGGCGCGTTCATGCAGGGGCTGCGCTATGTCTGGGGGCGTCACGACCTGCGCAGCGTGCTGGTGATGCTGTTCCTGATCGGGACGTTCGGGCTGAACTTTCCCATTTTCATCTCCACCATGGCGGTCAAGGTGTTTCATGCCGATGCGCGGCAGTACGGGATGCTGTCCTCCATCATGGCGGCGGGGACGTTCGCCGGGGCGTTCCTGAGCGCACGCAGCACGCGCGACCGTTTCGGGTCCCTGCTGTGGGGGGCGGTGATTTTTGGCATCGGCTGCACGCTGGCGGCGTGCGCGCCGACCTACTGGACATTTGCGGCCGCCCTGATGGTGATCGGGGTTGCGACGCTGCTGTTCACCAGCACGTCCAACAGCCTTATGCAGCTTGCGACCGAACCGGCCATGCGCGGGCGGGTGATGGCGCTGCGCGTGGGCATTGCGCTGGGTGGCACGCCCGTTGGCGCGCCCTTCGTGGGATGGGTGGCGGACAGCTTCGGCGCGCGCGCGGCATTGATGGTGGGGGCGGCATCAGGCTTCGGCGCGGCACTGATCGGCTGGCGCGCCCGGCATGCAGCCGCCACCCGTAATTAGGGCAACACCCGGCGACTTCACAAAACACCACCCGCGCCCATAAGGCGGGCGCGGGCAGGGATCAGATTTCCGCCGCCGGGTCGGGCTGCGTGTTGACCTCGCCAGCCCCGTCGGCTTCGTCGGCATGATCGGGCAGGCGATCGGACAGCAGGGCGCGGGGGCGGCCGATCCACAGCCCGTCGCACAGATGGTCGCGGCGGGGATTGCGCGTATTGGGATGGATCAGGATGTTCAGCCCGCCATGGTTGAGCATGAGCCACGGCACAAGCGCCGCGAATACCGGCGTGGCGAAGGCGATCTGGTACATGGGGGCCACATGCGGGCCGACCGGCACGTCATGCCACCGCCCCAGCCGGACGGGAAAACGCGCGGCGATCAGGTCGCGCAGGCGGGTGGCCGTGGCGCGGCCCGTGGCGTCATCGAAATAGACATGGGCATGGTAGCTGGCGATTTCGGCCACGCGGCGGGGGGATGGGCTGGCGTCAGTCATGGGGCGGGTCGGTTCCTGTAAGGGCGTGCGGCGGCGGCCATCGCGCATCGGTGGGCGTATAACGCGCGGCGGGGCGTGGGGGCTGTTTCAAAAAACGGTCAGGACAGCACACCGTCCGCCATGCCCGCCCGCGCGTATGATCCCGCCTGTATCCGGCCCCCCGGTCAATGCGCGCAGGCGAATGATGCCCTGACTGCGCCCGGAATGTGGCACGGGCAGGGCAGGGCGTGCATTATTTCCACACCCACTTGCCAACCACGCGGCCATTGATGACCAGATCGGCGGCGTCGACCTCATCCACGGGGTAGGTGGGATTGACGCTGATGATGCGGATGCGCGGCGGGCGGGAATTGGGCACCAGCATAAGCTGCTTCAGCACCACGCCCATGCCGTTCCACAGCACGTACACCCCGTCGGGCGAGGGCACGCGGTGGCCGGTATCGACCAGCACGCGGTCGCCCGCCATGAATTCCGGCTCCATCGAATTGCCCGCCACGCGGATGATGGCAAGCCCGCCGGTATCGGGCAGGTAGTTGCGGATGAAATCACGCGGGATGCGCCATGAATCCAGCGTGGGATGGCTTTCACCATCGCCGCAGGCCGTGTGATCCACGATCGCGCCCGCCCCGGCCTGTGGCGAGATGTCGTATTCATGCACCGTAACCGCCCCGTCATCATCATGCAGCGGCAGGGTGGCGCGTTCCGCCCGGCGGATGCTTTCGTTCAGGTCGGTTTCCCCCGGCACGATGCCGCACAGCCCCCATATCTCCGCCGGGGCGATGGGCGGGTCGCCCCGGTCCGTCAGCAGCGGGACAAGGCGGCGGACCATGTCAACGGGAATGAAATCCTTCTTCAGCTTGTTTTCATAGAAGGCGTAGCTGGAAAACTTCTCCCCCATGCCCAGATCGCGCGCCAGGCCGCGCACGGTATAGCCCGCGCGTTCACGCAGCGCCTTCAGGCGCTGTGCTGCGGGACTGGCCCCCGATGCGCTGCTGCCGCGCAGCAGGTCGCTGGCGGTGCAGCCCAGAACGGCGGCCACCTTTTCCAGCCGGTCGCCGCCGGGGTGGCGCGACTTGCCGCGCAGGATGTCATGCACGTACGTCTCGTTCAGGCCGGCGCGCTCGGCCAGACGTTTCTTGTTCAGGTTGAGCAGCGCCATGCGGCGCTCGATCTCGGCTGCGGCGGGGGAGCGTGTATCCATAATGGGAACTGTCCCATAATCCGGCGTCATGCGGTAGAGGGGACATATCCCATTACCGCTTGACATATTGGGAAATGTCCCATATCTATCCGGCCATGCCCGCACGCCCTTCCACCCCCATCCCGCCCGACCTGCACCGCGTCGCGCGGCTGGGCTGGCATGTCTATCCCGTGCGGCGGGGGTCGCGCGCGGCGTGCTTCCGTGGCGCGGTGGATGCCGCCACATGCGATATGGACACCATCGCCACATGGTGCGCGCGCTGGCCCGGCTGTGGCTGGCGGGTGGTGACGGGACCATCGGGGCTGTTCGCGCTGGATGTGGACCGCCCGGGCACCCATGCCGCCGATGGGGTGGCGGCGCTGGCCGCCCTCGTGCGCCAGCACGGTCCGCTGCCCCCACGCCCGATGACGCGCACCGGCGGGTCGGGCGGGGCGGTGCTGTTTTTCCGCCATCGTGGCGAATCCCTGCGCGGGCAGTCCGGCTGCCCCGCCCCCGGTCTGGACCCGCACCGGGGGCGGCAGGCCGTCACCATCCCGCCCGCCATCCATGCCGCAACGGGCGGGGCCTATACATGGCGCGTCCCGCCGTGGCAGGTGCCGCCGCCGCCAATCCCGTCATGGCTTGCCCGGCTGCTGGCCCCGACCGATGATACCCTGCCGCCCCCGCCGCGCCGTGTGGACAGCGCGCGGGCGCAGGGGGCGCTGGTGCGCGCGCTGCATGCGGTATGCGACGCGCCCGCGGGCACGGCCAATACCACGCTGAACGCCCGCGCCTACGCGCTGGGCCGATGGTGCGGGGCGGGTCTGCTGGATGTGGCCACGGCGCGCGACACGCTGTTACACGCGGCGGCGCGGCGGCATATTCCTGTAGCCGAGGCACGGGCCACGGTCCGCTCCGGCCTGAATGCGGGCCAGCGCAATCCGCGCATGCCGCTTCATGGGTAATGCGTTCCGTGCGTGCGGGGCAAAACCCTGTCCTGACATGTCAGGGGTTACAAAACCCGCGCCCCCGCATCCCCGATCCATGGCTGCCGCCACCCTGTTTCAGCCCGTGCGCCGCGCCGCGCGGCAATCCCTGCACCCGTGCGGATGGCTGCTGATACGGGCCTCTTTTTACCCGAAAGAGCGGACGCGCCCGCACCCCGGCGCAGCGCCCTGCCGCCCACAGGGGCGGTCCTGCACGTTCGGTCGGGTGATGGGGTGGACCGCTCTTCTGTTCAGAAAAGCAGCGACGGCGACATTCCGCCATGTCCGGCTCCGTGCCGGAGCGCAGCACCTGTCCCTGCCGCCAGACCGGCTGGTATCGCGCCATCCGCTCCTTACCCGCAAAAGCGGGCACGCCTGCATCCCGTCATGCCCGGCAATGCGCCGGACGGCAGCAGCTATCCTGCCGCCAGCGCAGCCCGTTTTCCGGGGCCTGCGGGATCGATCCTGTCCATTCTCCTTTCCGCCCGCGCAGATCCCATGGGATCTGCGCGGTTCAGCAGGGTCGGGCATGACCGCATCATGTTCGACGCACCGTTTCCACAGCCTGCCTCAGCCAGCCTGTATGCCGGTCATGCGCCGTGGCGGGCGGTGTTACGGGCTGCCCGCCCGTCATGATGACCGGCACAGCCAGCAAAGGCCCCGCCATGTATGACCGCACACCCGCCATGCCATGGGGCATGCCTGCCATGGCGGCGACGCCACCGGCTGCGTGGATGGACCTGCTGGTGCGCGGGCCGCGCGGGGTTGCGCCGTCGCTCAGCAACTGTCTGGTGCTGCTGGGGCACGATCCCGCCCTGCGCGGGCTGGTGGCGTGGGACGAATTCGCCTGCCGCAGCATGGTCACGCGCGCGCCGCCCCCGGCCTTTGACGGCGCGCCCCCGCCGCCGGGTCCATATCCACGCGCGATGGACGACATGGATGTCGCGCTGGTGCAGGCGTACATGCAGCGTGCCTATGGCCTGCCGGTCAGTCGCGCCGTAGCCGAACAGGCCAGCCGCACCGCCGCAGGGCTGTGCCGCCGCCATCCGGTGCGCGAATGGCTCGATGGCCTGCGCTGGGATGGCACGCCGCGCCTTGCGACGTGGCTGCATCATGCGCTGGGCACGGTGGATGATGGCTACCATGCCGCCGTGGGCACGCGTTTCCTTGCCGCCAGCGTGCGCCGGGTGCGCGAACCGGGCTGCAAGTTCGATTACGTGCCGGTTCTGGAGGGGCCGCAGGGCATGGGCAAAAGCCGCCTTCTGGCCGCGCTGTTCAGCCCGCCCTGGTTCAAGGACGACCTGCCGCGCGATCTGGGCGACAAGGACGCGGCGCAGGGCCTGCTGGGGGTATGGTGCGTGGAGCTGGGGGAACTGCAGGCGCTGGGGCGCAGTTCCAGCCGGGACGCCAAGGCGTTTTTCAGCCGCCAGCAGGACCGGTACCGCCCCAGCTACGGCGCATTTGAAGTGACGCGCCCCCGGCAATGCGTGTTCGCAGGCACGACGAACGAGCGTGAATACCTGACTGATCCCACCGGCAACCGCCGCTACTGGCCCATTAGCTGCACCCGCGCGGATATTGACTGGGTCGCGGCATGGCGCGAACAGTTATGGGCGGAAGCGGCGGCGCGTGAGGCCACGGCCCCGATCCCCCTGTGGCTGGAGGACGCGCATCTGCACGCCGCCGCCCGGCAGGCGCAGGATACCCGCATGCACGAAGACCCGTGGCATGATCCCGTCAACGCATGGCTGCGCACCCGTGGCGCGGCCAGCGTGCGAATGGCCGACGTGCTGCATATGGCGCTGGGCCTGCCGCGCGACCGGCAGAACCGGGCCAGCCAGAACCGTGCGGCCAGCGTATTGCGCGCGCTGGGCTGGACACGGCGCAAGATCCGCAGCGGCACGGAGACATACTGGGCATGGTCAGCAGCGCCCGAGGGCGATGCAGGCCCGCAGCCGGGATCATGATGGCGGTGGGCGGTTGTGGCGTATCGGGGCCGTCACGCCTTCGATAGCGGAGTGACGGCAGGGCCTGACCGGCTCCCGCCCGCGACCACATGCCAGCGGACAGGCGGTGTTCCCCTGTGCCGTTCTGGTCAGTTTCCCGGTTTCCGGCGGCGCGGGCGTCTGTTCCCTCCGTTCCGCAGGGGTGCGGCCATATGTACGGGCTTCGATAACCCTGTATCCCAAAGGGGAGGGAACACAGGGAACATGCCCTGCCTTTCCGCACCACCACATGGCTACAAAGCGCCGCGCAACCGCCCCGGCGTTCTGCACGGTCATTTTCCGGGCACGCGATCCCCGCCAGCTCCGAACCCGTGCCGCCCGTGGGAACAGCCGCGCGCTACCATCCATGGTGTCCGGTCAGGTGACGGGCAGCCGTGCCCCTTTGTTGCACGACGCCGGCTGGCGCAGATGTCCCGGATACATGGCGGCAGGACGGCGTGCCGTTCAGTCAGGGCAGGGGTGGATATATCCCCTTCGGGCAAGGGACGTGGGGATTTCGGGCCGCCGTCCGGCGGGGCGATCGGGTACGGGACGCGCTGCCTGCATGACGAATCGTTAGAATGATCCTGTCGCACACCGTCGCACAGGAAATATCATGGCCGTACCGCATAGCCGCACCCCCGTTGCCCCCACGCCCGCGCGCAATAACCCCGATGGCGTTCCCCACCGTATTGCCGCCCTGCTGCGTGCGGACCGGCGGGCACGGCTGCTGGCGCGTGACATTGCAGCCGGGCTGAAGCCGGACATGGGCACGGACGGTCCCGCCGCCAGCGCCCGCGTGGTGGAAACTGTCCAGATCGACATGGCGCCGCGCACGCGTCCGCACACCGTGCGCCGGTTCAGTGATACCTGCACGCTGGACCGGCTGTTCCACCGCGTCAACGCCGCCCTGACTGCCGACCAGCATGCGGCGGGCCTGCGTTTTCGGGCCTGCTGGCTGCGCAGCACGCGCCATGGCGGACTGGTGCAGCGCTACACGCCCCATACCGGCAGCGGGTCAGGCACCCTGGAGGAAACCGAGGCCAGCGTACACGCCCGCCGTGCAATAGATCGCGCGCTGTCCCTGCTGACACCGGCCCGCGCCCGCGTTGTCTGTGCGGTATGCGGCATGGACGAAAATCCCGGCACCCGCATCCGCACGCTGCATATGGCGCTGGATATCCTGCACGAACGGTGGTGAGGGCAGGGAGCGCGTGTGCCCCCATTGTCCATTGTCGGCTGCGTCCGTATCCGCGCACGGGTCTGGCGGTCATGCGGCAATGGCGTCATGGGACGGAAATGTCATGACCTGTCTATGGCCTGCCTGCCACGCGGGCTATCGGCACGCACGCCGCCATCGCCCGGTATCCACGGAATCCCGATGACCTCAACCACAACCAGCCATGCCCGTCTCTGCGTGCCCGCAGGGATTTCGGCAGTTATGCCATGGCATGGGATGTCGTGCCTGTGCTGGCTTCCGGGGCCGGTCATGGGGTCAGGATTGCACGGCTGCTGGCGTATCCGTCGTGGCGCCGATGCGGCGTGGCGTGGTATGGCAAGGGTATGAACAGAACCGGTCTCTGCCTTGCCCTGCTGTCCGCCGTGCTGTTTGGCATCAGCACGCCCTTTGCCAAGCTGCTGCTGGGCGGCATGACGCCACAGATGGCGGCGGGGCTGCTGTATCTGGGTTCGGGAACCGGGCTTGCGCTGGTGCTGGCCGCGCGGCGGGCGCTGCGGCTGCCCACGCATGATGAAGCGCCCCTGACGCGCGCCGATGTGCCGTGCCTGCTGGCGGTGATTGCCAGTGGTGGCGTGGCGGGGCCGCTGCTGCTCATGATCGGGCTGGCGCGCACGGATGCGGCCAGTGCGTCGCTGCTGCTGAATCTGGAAAGCATCGCGACGCTGCTGATTGCGTGGGTCGTGTTCCGTGAAAACGTGGATCGCAGGCTTATGCTGGGCGCGCTGGCCATCGTGCTGGGCGCGGGCGTGCTGTCGTGGCAGGGGCATGCGACGCTGGCCCCCGGCGCGCTGTATATCGCCGCCGCCTGCCTGTGCTGGGGGATCGACAATAACCTGAGCGGGCGGCTGTCGGCGGCTGACCCGGTGCGGATCGCCATGATAAAGGGCGTGGCGGCGGGCAGCGTGAACCTTCTGGTCGCGCTGCTGGTGCAGCGTGCGGGCCTGCCGGGGGCGGGGATTGCCGCCGGGGCCGCCGTGGTGGGCTTTCTGGGCTATGGCGTAAGTCTTGTGCTGTTCATGCTGGGCCTGCGCCACCTTGGGGCGGCGCGGACGGGGGCGTATTTTGCGCTGGCGCCCTTCATGGGGGCGGTCATGTCGCTGTTCGTATTCCATACGCATGATATTGCGCGCCTGCTGGTGGCCGGGGTGCTGATGGGGATCGGGCTATGGCTGCACCTGACCGAACGCCATTCCCATTACCATGTGCATGAACCCATGGAGCACACCCATCGCCATACGCACGATGCCCACCACCAGCACACCCATGGCCCCGACGACCCGCCGGGCGAACCGCATACCCACCGGCACGTCCATACCGAACTGGCGCACACCCACGCCCATTACCCGGACCTGCACCATCGGCACGGTCACGATCATGACCATGAATCCGGGCATACCCATGCCGCGTAAGGCCGGACGGGAAGGATGCCCGTAATCGCGCATCCGGCGCGCGACGAGTGATGGATACGCCCATCGGCCTGTATGGGATGAAGGGCCGGCAGGTGCGGCATTGACCGCTGTAACGACCATGTCGGTCATGCCCGTGCAAGACGCAGGGATGGTTCCCGTAAATGACTTGCAGGCGGTATCTGTTGTTCTGGATGGTGCTTATCAGTCCCTGAAAATACCGGATCTGTGCAACGCTTTTTCGAGGATGTTCCGCATTTTGGTATCGGATGCCGCTTTCAGGTCGGAAAACTTTATTTTGCGGGGGTGGAACCTGTTTATCCCCTCCACATGGTCTTCAAACATCCGGGTGAATTCCTCCGGGTCCTGCCAGTTCAGCATGTTCAGGTCCCAGTACGCGTAATCCCACCATCTGATCTGAAGCATTTTTTCGATGATTCTATCATCAAACCGCATCTTTATTATTCTGGCCGGATTGCCGCCAACGATGGCGTAGGGGGGCACATCCTTCGTGACGACCGACCCGGCGGCCACGACCGCGCCGTCATGAATTGTAATGCCGCCCTTGACCATGACCCTGGTGCCGATCCAGCAGTCATTACCAATGACTATTCTGCCATAATCCGTATCGAACGGCAGTATTTTCCAGTCCCTGCCGTGCTGATGCGCCAGTTCGCGGTAATAATCATCCGTCGTAACCGGGCTGGAGGTTACGAAATCGACCGGATGAATCTTGCTGAAATCGGTAAAGCCATGGGAAATGGACGAATACCTGCCCACGGATACATCCGCATAGATTTTTGAAAAGGAATAGGAAAACGCCCCGCACTGAAAAAGCGTATTGGTCTTGAACCAGGTATGGCTTTCTATTTCAGCCGATTCATTTTTGCATTGTATGAATATTTTTTTGTTATCGACATTGATATTGTTTTGTTCAAGAGCGTTTATCAGTTCTTTATTTGAAATTATTTTCATGCGATTGATCCCCCCTTATATCGCTCCGATACTGATTCTGCATGTAAAAAACTGTTCAATGATCTTTTTTCATATAATAGTGAAACAAAATATAGAATTAAAATTTACACCATAAATATCCTGTTTTATCTATCATCCATGCACTTCTGTACATAAAATATCCCCATTTACTACTGAATTCTGGTTATATATGCCATGCTGATACCTGTGTGATAACCAATGCCTGCCCTTTTTTGCAAAATCATGGCGGATACTTCCGCAGGGCGCGCGGATTGACACCATCCCCGCCCCAAACCAACATGTGTGTCCGTAAAGGGCTGTTTCGGGTGCCGGGGCTGCCGGAGGACGCGAAAGGGTGGCGTGATGGACTGGTACGAAGGCTGGCGTGAAGCGGATCTGCCATCATGGCTGGCGACGCCACGGCAGGATTTTGACCGTCTGGCCGCAGTACTCCTGCCCGAAGCGGGCAATCTGCTGGTAACGCAGGGGGTTTTTGCCCCGCTTGGCGCGGTGCTGGACCAGCGTGGCGGCATCGAACGGGTGGATAATCCGCCCGACACGGCGGATGCGGAAGGCCAGCTTGCCCATGTGCAGGGCCTGCTGCGTGACAGGGTGCGTGCTGGCCCGCGCCGGGCGGCGGCATGTGTGGTCAACTGCACCGTCATCCTGCCCGGACAGAATGATCCGGGCACGGCGGCCATTGTCATGTGCGCCCATCGTGATGGCACGGCGGCGCAGATCGTGTTTCCCTATGGCTTCATCAACGGACAGGTGAAGTTCGACGCCCCGCTGCTGGAGGACGGGATACAGGACATTTTCCCGCCCATCCGGCTGCGGCCCTACGTCCGCAGCCATCCTGCGCGGGCGGCGGGCTATACCATTGGTGTTTTTGTGGTCCACGGCATTGACCGGGCCGAAGTGCTGCGCCGTTTTGCCATGACCGATAGCGGCGTGGCGGAGGATGCGCGCCCGGCCTGCCGCGCCGTGGCCTCACTGCCGGGGGGATGGACCGCGCTGTGGTGCAACAGCGCCGACGATGCCCGCGCCCACCTTGCCACCCTGCCGGAACGCGGGGCGGGGGCCACCATCGTCACCTCCTTTATCGACGAACCCGCCTATCGCAGCGCCGCCGCCTGTTACCGCGACGGGGTGGAAATCTGGTCCGTCACCCATGATGGCGCGACAGGCCCGCATGACCTGAACGTAACCGGCACGCCGCCTGCGCAGTTGTCCGACATCATCGCGGATATGGAAAAGGAGGAGGCCGATTGCGGCTATCCGCCCGGCGCGATTGATTTCTGGTTCGACATTCCCGTCGCCCTTGTCCAGTGCGTAACCGGTTTCAGCTACTGCCAGATTGATGAAAACACGCCTGTTTTCAACAAGATAGTCGAAAACGACCTGCCTGCGTAAGATATGGCGGCCCGTGGGCGCATGCGGCCCTGAAATACTGCGTACCGCGCGATGTATTTGCTGCCTGCATGGTTTTTCGACATAAGGATCACATCATGAGACAGCCGCGCCCGGTGGCCGCCAACGCGGTGCCGGGCGCTGGCGTTTACGGAGAAAACCCGCCATGCCCCAGCACCCTGCCACGGCTGCGCGGCGGGGTGGCTACAGCCGGAAACTGGCCGAGGAAATCTGCATCCGTCTGGCGGACGGTCACAGCCTGCGCGCCATATGCGCGGATGCGGGCATGCCGCACCGGGCTACCGTGTTCCGCTGGCTGCGTGACAATGCCAGCTTCCGCGCCCTGTACGCCGCCGCGCGCGAAGCCGCCGCCGATACACTGGCCGAGGAAATCATAGCCATAGCCGACCACGCCACCGGCCGCGATGACGTGCCCGCCATCAAGCTGCGCATGGAAGCGCGCATGTGGGTCGCAACCCGCCTGCGTGCCCCCGCCGAACGCCGGGGGGAAGGCCAGCCCGCCATCACCGTCACGATCACGCCCGATGACGCAGCCCTTTAGCCTGACCGCTGACCAGCACGCCGCCAACCGGCTGCTGGGCACGGATGTCACCCATATCCTGCTGCGGGGCGGGGCGCGGTCGGGCAAGACCTTCGTGCTGGTGCGCGCCGTTGTCATCCGCGCGCTGAAGGCGGCGGGGACGCGGCACGGCATTTTCCGCCACCGGCTGAACGCGCTGCGGGCGACGGTGGTGGCCGATACGTTTCCCGCCGTCATGCGGCGGTGCTTTCCCACCATGGAATGGGCGCTGTCACGCACGGACTGGACGGTGGAACTGCCCAACGGCTCCACCATCGTATTCGGCGGACTGGATGATGAGGACCGGACAGAAAAGATACTGGGGCTGGAGTTTGCGACCGTTTACCTGAACGAAGCCAGCCAGATCACCTATGGCGCACGCAACATGCTGCTTACCCGTCTTGCGCAGAAATCACCGCTGGCGCTGAAGGAATATATCGACGCCAACCCGCCCACCACCGCCCACTGGCTGTATCGGGTGTTTGAACAGGGGGTGGAGCCGGTATCGGGCGCGCCGCTGCCCGGTCGGGACCGTTATGCCACCATGCGGCTCAACCCCGATGGCAACCGTGCCAACCTTTCGGCAGGGTATCTGGCGCAACTTGAGGCCCTGCCGGAACGCGAGCGCAGGCGCTTCATGTTTGGGGAATACCAGCAGGCGGTGGATGGTGCGCTGTGGCGGATGGAGGATTTCCGCCGTGACGCCCCCGTAACCCCCGCCACGCGCCCCGCCGTGGCCGCACGGATGCGGCGCATTGTGGTGGCGGTCGATCCATCGGGCTGTAGCGGGGCGGAAGATACCCGGTCGGATGAAATCGGCATTGTCGTCTGCGGCGTGGACGGGACGGGTATGGGCCATGTGCTGGCCGACCTGTCCCGCCGCGACAGTCCGGCGGGCTGGGCGCGCACGGCGTTGCAGGCGCAGGCCGACTGGGGTGCCGAACGGATCGTGGCGGAACATAATTTTGGCGGCGCGCTGGTGGAAGCAACCCTGCGTGGCCTTAACCCCAACGCCGCCCTGCGCATGGTTACGGCCAGCCGGGGCAAGGCCGCGCGGGCCGAACCGGTTGCGGCGTTATATGAACAGGGGCGCGTCACCCACCACGGCGCCCTGTGTGTGCTGGAGGAGCAGTTATGCCAGTTTTCCGCCAGCGGCTATCACGGCGCCCGTTCGCCCGACCGGGCGGATGCGCTGGTCTGGGCATTGAGCGACCTGATGCTGTCCACCCCGCCGCCCGCGCCCGCGCGGTGGGTGCCGACGCGGTTCAATATCGGACGTTAGCGCCCGGTTGCGGACAGGCGGGACAGGTGGGCAAGGAAAGGCGTCATCCGTTCGATCTGCGCGGCGGGGGAGAAACGCTCCGCCTGACTGTGGCCACGCGCCACCATCTGCTGCCACTGCGCGGTGTCCGCCGTCATCCGGTCAAGGGCTGCGATCCCCTGCGTGATGTCGCCGGTGTCCAGGGGATCGACCAGCAGGGCGGCATCCCCCGCGATTTCGCCCGTGGCGCCGCCGCGCGATGTCAGGACGGGCACGCCAAGGGCCATGGCCTCGATGATCGGCAGGCCGAAGCCTTCGGCAAGGGAGGGGAACAGCAGGGCGTGCGCGTCGCGCAGCGTGCGCAGCAGGGATTCCCGGCTGCACCACGGGATGCGGATGATCTGCTGCCGGGGCGTGCGGGGGGTGAAATCGGGCTGGTCATCCCCGTCCGGCCCCATGATGACCAGCGGGCGGGCCGTGCCGCTAAGGGCATGCGCGGCCACAAGGCGTTCGATGTTCTTGCGCGCTTCCACCCGCCCGATGAACAGGAAACACCCGGCGGGGGCGATGGCGGGGGTGGCCTCCATCGCACGGCGTTCGACATCGGTGATGCTGACGGGCTGGTAGAGGTTGAATATCCTGTCGGCGGGAACGTGAAACATATCCACGATCTGCTGGCGCACCGTTTCGGAAACGGTGACCACCACATCCGCAAGGGCGACCTGCCGGCGCAGCAGCTTTTCCATGAAGGTCCGGTCTATGCCGGTCAGTTCCGGGTGGGTCAGCGGGATCAGGTCATGGATCGTGACCACGTTGATCGCGTCATCCACCAGAAAGGGCAGGGGATATGTTGAATACATGATGGCGGGCGGCTGACCGCCACACAGCCGCAGCGGGCGCTTCCAGATGCGGAAATGCACATTGGCCAGCCGGAACAGGTCCGGCACGAACCAGCATCTCTCCCCCGTATCCGGGCGCTGCCGCCTGCGTACCCGCGTGGGAAAGGGCAGCAGCGCGTGCATGAAGCGCAGCACCTTGCGCGCGGGCGTGTTGGGCGGGGGAGCGGTGGCGTCTGGCGCGCGGTCCCACAGATAGGTCACATCGCAGCCCATCTGCGTAAAACACTGGCGCATGCCCGTGGTGTAGGTCGCAACCCCGGTCCCGCCGGGACGCCCCGTATTGCGGCTGTCGAGCCAGATCCGCAGGGGCGATGTTGAACCCGGATCACGCAACACCATCAGCTTTCCCCATATTCATTGACGACGCGCCACAAGGCGGGTCCACCTATCCCATGAATAGCCGCCCCTGTCATGCCCACCCGCCCGTCAGGCCGGGACGGGGTGGAAATGGCGGGTAACATCCACCCGCGCACCGGGGGCAAGGCGCAGCAGCGGGATGCGGACATGGGCGAAGGCGGCGTTGACCAGCCCGTCGCGGTACTGGCGTTCGGGTCGGGCATGGGTGGCGTCATCCAGTTCAATGCCCAGCACCACCGCGCCGGTGCCTTCGTCCACCACCACGAAATCAATGGATTTGGATGCGATCTTGAAAAACGCCTGCCGGTTCAGGGTGCTATCCGGGCCGCGTGGCACGATGAAATCCGCCATGCGCACCTGCGGGCAGACATGATAGCCGCGCGGCACCTGCATGCGCAGCGTATCCAGCACCCGGCGTTCCCATACCGACAGCAGGGGCCGGGGCTGGTACAGCCGCACCGCCCAGTCGTAATCGGTCATGGATACGGGAACGCTGAACCCTGCATCGCCCGCAAGGTCGGGCGGGACGGGACGCGGGTGCCCGGGTGCGGGCGGCAGGGATGGCCGCCTGCGCCGCATCACCGCCACAACCGCCGCGATGGCCACAAAAGCCACCCCCAGCCGGATCGGTGTCAGGAACAGGGGACTGATATCCATTAATTTTTTCCTCCCCACGGGGGCCGTGTCGCATGGCGGCCTGTCTATCGCGCTTCCGCCGTGACCGCACCCCCCAGATCACACATCACCCCGCACGCCCTGATACCGGAGAGAGAGCATGGACTGGCAGGAACTGAAAAAAACCTACCCGCGCGACCCGGACCTGCCGCCGCGCGCGCATGATCTTGCCGCACTGGGCCGGGTGCTGGCGGGCACGCAGTACGACGCCATCCCCAATCCCTTCGGCACCGAATATAACGGGGCGGGGGAATACATACCGCTGGCGCGGCGCAGGCCATCGGTGCGGACCAATATGTGCCGCGCGGTGGTGGATGATGCGGTGTCGCTGCTGTTCGGGGCGTCGCACTGGCCCGCAACCGTGGCGTCCGATCCGGCGCTGCCTGCCATCATGGCGCAGATGGCGGCGGAAACGGCGCTGCCCGCCCTGATGACACAGGCGGCGACGCGCGGCAGCGTGGGGTCGGTTGCCGTGCTGGTGGAAGCGGTGGACCGCCACCTGCGTTTTCAGGTGCATGATACGCTGTACCTGACCCCGCAATGGGATGCGGATGGCACGCTGGCCAGCGTTACCGAACGCTACAAGGTGACGGGCGCCATCCTGCTGGCGCAGGGCTGGCCCATCGCGCCCGATGACATGGGCAGCGTGTTCTGGTGGCAGCGCGTATGGGACCGGGCGGACTGCCACGTTTACATCCCGCAGCGCGTCGATGCCGGGCCGCCCGCGCGGGTGGACGCCACGCGCGGCACGCATCACGGTCTGGGCTTCGTGCCGTGGGTGTGGATGGCCAACCTTGCCGCCCCCGGCGTGATGGACGGGCCATGCACGTTCGCGCCCGCCATCGATACGGTGATCGAATGCGATTACCTGCTGTCCCAGGCGGGACGGGGGCTGAAATACAGTGCCGATCCGCGCCTTGTCATCCGTGCGGGGGCGGACCCGTATGCCGATGGCACGCCTGCATCCAGCGGCGGGGCGGCGGCGGCGCTGACCCTGCCGCTGGATGGGGATGCCAAGCTGCTGGAAATCAACGGCGACGCCGCAGGGGCCATGCGTGACCATTACCGCGAACTGCGCGCCAGCGTGATGGAACAGATACACGGCAACCGCGCGCAGGCCGACAGCCTGTCCGCCCCCACGTCGGGCCGCGCGATGGAGATGCTGTACCAGCCCCTGCTGTGGCTGGCGGACCGGATGCGCCTGTCCTATGGCGAATACGGGCTGCTGGCGCTGTATCGCATGGCGTGCCGTTTTTCGCAGGTGATCGCGGGCGGCATACGCATTGGCGGGGTGGATTACGCGGGGCTGGACCCTGCGGGCCTTGCGTTGCAGTGGCCGCCCTATTTCCCCGGCACGGAAGCCGAGCTTGCGCAACTGGCGCAGGGGCTGGGGGCGGCGGTGCAGGGTGGTTTCGTCTCACGCCAGACGGCCTGCGCCATTTTCGCCGCCCGTGCCGGGTGTCCCGCGCCCCATGCGGAATGGGCGCGCATCGTGACCGAAAGCCAGACCTGACCTTACCCTGAAAAAAACCGAGGTACGACATGACCCGATCCAGCGTTCCCCAGACCCCCGACATGGATACCCTGCGCCATGAACTGGCCGCCCTGCGCGCCGAACGGGATGAAGCCGTAAGCGCCCGCACCGCGCTGGAGGCCGACCTTGCCCGCAGCGCCGAACAGGCCAGCACGGCCCGCACCCGTGCCGATCGCGCCGTCATCCGCGCCGAAGCCCGCGCCCTTGCCGCCCGCATGGGGGCTGTGGAACCCGCCGATGTGGTGCGTCTGGTGGACCTGTCGGGCGTGACGCTGGGCGATGACGGGCTGCCGCAGGGGCTGGACACGATCATGCAGGCCGCGCGTGAAAGCCGCGCCTACCTGTTCACCACGCCGCAGCCCGTATCGGGTGCGGCCACCGGCACCACCGCCGCAGGCCCCGCGCCGCGTGCGGGCGATCCCGCCCCGTTCGATGCCCGCACGGCTGGCGCGCGCGATGTAAGGGCGGCAGCGGGTGCGGCGGGCCTGCGCTGGCCGGTGGCGAACTGAAAAACCGTGCCGGTCCCGCCTGCGGGACCGGCAGACCGGAACACGGCTGCAGGGGTCGGGATCGTTACGCAGGTATTGCGTGCCTGCCGCCATCAAGCCTGATTTACAGGACCGGAAGGCATGCGCGGGGGCGGCCCACTGGAACCGTCCCGCGTCTTTCGGTGTTGCTGAAGCCCTGCATGCCCTGACAGGTCAGGATGGAGGGGACAGCCGGATCATTACATATTCCGTGCCTGTATCGGCACTGATATCCATATCATTATTGCGTAATACCACCTTTTACCCGTTCCGCGCCCGATGCTGCGCGGAACGGGCAAGGGGTCGTGCGTATCGTGCCCCTTATCTTCCAACCACCCCGGCCCCTACATGACGCCTGCCGTCATGGCCACCCCTGCCGCCGCCCGTGCAGTCCTGCATGGCGGCTTTTTTTGTTCTTTCAAGGAAATGAACTTCATGGCCATTGCCAATTTCCCCGCCGCCCTGCAGCCGGTCATCCAGCAGGGGTTCCTGTCGCGCGCGTTTCAGGATGCGCTGCAGTCGCGGCTGGGCTTCCGCTCCATCGCGGACCAGATGGAATTTCCCGCCCGCATCGGCCAGACCATTACCGATACCCGCGCGGGCCTGCTGCCGCCTGCGACCACGCCGCTCAACCCCACCGCCAATACCAGCTTCGACAACGGCATGACGCCCGCCGAATGGTCGGTGGAACAGTACACGCTGACCATCAACCAGTACGGCAACACCATGGACCTGAACCAGGTAACGGAAGGTGTCGGCATCGCCAACCAGTTCCTGGCCAACGCATCGCGCCTTGGCATCAATGCGCGGCAGACGCTGGACCGGCTGGCGCGCAATGCGCTGTTCGGCGGGGCGCAGAACGGGGTGGGCGGCTATCTGGGCGGCAATACGCGCGTCACCGCCACGCTGGGTTCGGCGGGGACGGACGTTGCGGTGGACGACATCCGGGGTTTCCAGAACATCCTTTCCGCCGAGGGGCAGGTGGTGTCCGTTGGCGCATCCGCCGGCATGACCGTCACCATCGGGGCAGGGTCCTATACGCTGGTGGGCGTGACGGCTGACG
Source organism: Komagataeibacter saccharivorans (assembly GCF_003207825.1). Lineage (GTDB taxonomy): Bacteria > Pseudomonadota > Alphaproteobacteria > Acetobacterales > Acetobacteraceae > Komagataeibacter > Komagataeibacter saccharivorans. The sequence continues at coordinate 31,835 of NZ_NKTY01000016.1, forward strand.
CCACCAATACATCCACCGCGCCGGAAGGGATTTCAGGCACGCTTACGCTGGGCGCCAGCGTATCGGTATCCAATGGCACGGCAGGCAATGCGGTGGTGGCCGCCACCGCCCCGCTGGTGCTGCGGCCCAATGCGCGCGCCACCACGGCGGCCCTTGCAACGGGCGACCTGCTGACGGTGCAGTCGATCCTTGGCGCGCTGGCGGTGCTGCGTGACAACAACGTGCCCACGCCGGAAGGCGGCGTCTATCACTGCTATCTGGACAATGCGCAGTTGCTTGGCCTGTTCCGTGATGACGACTTCAAGCTGCTGTATCGCGGGCAGTACGGGTCCGACACGTACCAGACCGGCCAGATCTTCGACCTGCTGGGCGTGCGCTTCATCCCCACGACGGAGGCCCCGCAGCAGGCATCGCTGGGGGCGGGGGCGATCCACCGCGCCATCATCTGCGGTCAGGGCGCGCTGATCGAAGGCGATTACGCCAATATCGGCACGCATTACGCCCCGCTTCTGGATGGCGGCGAACTGACGGATGTGGAGGGCGTGTGCATGATCACCCGCCCGGCGCTGGACCGTCTGGCGCAGATCATCGCGCAGTCGTGGTCATGGATCGGTGGCTTCGCGCTGCCCACGGACCTGACCGCCAATACCACGGTCATTCCCACCGCCACCAACAGCTATCTCAAGCGCGGGGTGGTGATCGAAAGCCTTGGCGCGGGGGCCTGAGGGGGCTGACGGGGCGCGGGCGCGTTGCCCGCGCCCCTTTCTCCCGCCCGGCACGCAACCGGCCGGTGGGATGATCCTGCAATCCCGCATTCCCCCGCAAAACGGCGCTGACAGGAAACGGAGGCGACAGCATGACAGACACCCCCTGCGGCGCGGACACCACCACGCCGGTCTCATCCCCGCCCGCCACCTGCGCGCCGGTTGCGGTGCCGGTTGCCGGTGCCATGGCGGACACGCCACTGGTGGATACGGAACTGGCGCAGGCGCGGCGCTACATGGGTTATCCCGCCATGGGCGGACAGGATGGCGGCATGCAGTCATGGCGGTTTTTCCGCGTGTACGGGTTCAATGAATGGCGGCTGCGTAACCTCGCACCCGAAGAATGTGCGCAGGCGCGCGCGTTCCTGACCCAGTGCCAGATGCTGGAAAGCGCGATCATGGCCGCCACCGCCAATCTTGATACCGACCGCGCCGCCGTGTGGACCCGCAACCGTAGCGAAGTGCCTGACCGCTTCATGCTGTACACGCGCTGGCGGGTGCAGTTGTGCAATTTCATGGGCGTGCCGCCGGGGCCGGGCCTGCGCGGGACGGGGGAAATCATCATCTGATGGACCAGACAGCCCTGAACAGCCTTGCCGCGCGTGGCTTCGCGCGCGCGGCCTGCCATGTGGGTGCGCCCGCCACGCAGTTCCGCCCCACCGATGCGCTCGCCCCCTGCGTCAGTCCTTATGCACGGGTCATGGTGGCCTTCAGCACCGAGCGGGATTTCACTTTCTCCGGCCCGGCATTGTGGGATGTGCCGTTCGTGTACGCGCTGATGGATACGCGCGACGTGCGGGCGGGCGACATTCTTACCTGCGGCGCGGATACGGCCTTCATCGCCCGGTGCGTGCCCTTCCGGCCCCCCTTATGCGTGTTGTGCGGCACGACGATAACACTGACCGGCACCACGGCGCAGGGGACGGATCAGGCCGATCCGGGCGGCTATGCCACATCGGGCGATGTCGGGGCGCAGGTGATATTTGCCACGGGCTGGCCCGCCATGATCCGCGCGGGCGGGGGCGCTACGGTGCCCGGACCGGTACAGCCCGGCGCGATCCATGGTGGCGGAATGGAAATGTTCGTGCCCGCCATTCCGGGCATCATGGTGCAGCCCGCCATGTGGGTCACGGACGGGGACGGCACGCGCTACACCATCGGCGGCACGCATACAGGGCCGTGGGGCACACGCTGCCAGATCCAGCAGCAGCAGGTTTAGGCCCCGTCAGTCGGCCCCGGTGAAACGGGGCGGGCGGGGAACCGGCTTTTCCAACCTCTTGGCAGAACCGGCCCAAAACCGTGCCCGTCCATGACGGATGCGGGGCAGGGCGGCTGCCTATCCACCACAGGGAGCAGGAGCGGACAGGCCATGGCCGATATCGCCACCATTTCCACCGCCATCGCAAGCGTGCTGGCCGCCGCCATCTGCCCCGATGGCACGACCGGCAGCGCCGTAACGGGGCGGCCCGTCATCATCCGCCGTGGCGGGCTGACGCAGGCCGACCTTGGCGGCATGGTGCGGACAGTGCAGCAGGGGTGCGACTTCATCGGCATTGCCGACGTGCCGGATTCATGGGCGCGGCTGGATGAACCGCTGGGCCGCCCGTGGCGGATGGATACGGCATGCGCGCCCACGGCCACCATCGGGGCGACGGGCGTGACCGCCGTGGTCACGCTCACACCGGGGGTAGCGCCCTGCGGCACGCTGGGGCTGCGGGTGACGGGCCTGCCCGGTTACAGCGGGGCCGCATGCGTGCTGCATGTCGCCACGGCGGACGATACGGCGGACAGCATCGCCGCGGCCCTTGCCGCACCGCTACCGGGCGCCATGGCGACGGGCGACGCCATCACCATACCGGGGGCGGCCAGCGTGCAGGCGCTGAATGCGGGGGTCGTGACCACGCGCTGCATCGCGCGCAGGCAGGAACAGATGTTCATCATCACCACATGGTCCGCCACACCCGCCGCGCGTGACGCGCTGGGGCAGGCGGCAAGTGACGCGCTGGCCCTGAATGACTGGCTGACGGATGCGGACGGCTCCACCTTCCGTATCGAGGCGCGCGCCGCCAGCAATGACGACACCGCCATGAACCGCGGCCTTTTCTCGCGCCCCGCGCACTACCTGGTCACGTTCGATACGGATCTGACCCGTCCGGCCCCGGTCATGCTGGCGGGCGGCATCGGCCTGCCCGGCGGCGCGATCGAAGGCGATGTGCTGCTGGGGCCTGCCGCCCCGGCCTGATCCGCCCACCACACCAAACCGGTTTCCACGCGGCATGCCGCGCAACAGGGAAAGACAGACGCAATGACCATCTACCAGTCCGGGCAGCTCAATACCAACAGCCTGAATGTGCCCGACCTGTATGTACAGATCCTCCAGCCACAGACGCTGGCGCTCAACGGTGTCGCCACCGGGCGCATCGGCATCGTCGGCACCGCTGCATGGGGGGCCGTGGCGACGCCCGTCATCGTGGGCGGCATGGGCGACTGTCTCGGCGCCTTTGGCCCCAGGCAGGCGATGGCAACCGACATCGGCACGGCGGTCAACATCGCGCTGCTGCAGGGCGCATCCGACTTTCGCTGCGTGCGGGTAAGCGACGGGACGGACGCCGCCGCCACGGGCGAACTGGCGGGGGTTACACTGACCGCCATCCATACCGGCAGCGCGGGTAACGCCATTACCGCGACGCTGGTGCAGGATGCGATCATCACCACCGCCTATACCCTGAACATCAGCCATGCCGTGCTGGGCAGCCGCACCTATCGCGGCGCGACATGGACGGCGCTGGCCACGGCCCTTGCGGCCGATGGCGCTGCGCTGGTCCGCGCCACGGTTCCCGCCACAGTGCCGGTGCTGGCGGCGGGGTCCGTTATGCTTGCGGGCGGTGCGGATGGCGGTGTTCCGGCCACGGCGGCGTTCCTTGGCACCGACGGGGCCAGCCGCACCGGGATGTACGCCCTGCGCGGGCAGGGCTGCGCGCTGGGCCTGCTGCATGGGATCAGCGACAGCACGTCATGGACCACGCAGGCGGCCTTCGGGCTGGAGGAAGGCGTGTACATGATCGCCACCGGCCCCGCAGGCGACACGATCGCCAGTGCTGCGGCGCAGAAGGCGGCTGCCGGGGTGGACAGCTACGCCATCAAGCTGATGCTGGGTGACTGGCTGTGGTGGGATGACGACGCCAATGGCGACATGCTGGTGCCGCCGCAGGCCTTCGCTGCCGGTATCCTTGGCGGCCTGTCGCCCGAACAGTCCAGCCTGAACAAGCCGCTTTCGGGCGTGATCGGCAGCCAGAAGGCGGGACTGGTTTCCAGCGGTATGGCCGCGACCTATTCCACCGCCGAACTGTCCGCGCTGTTCGGCGCGGGGATCGACGTGATCTGCAATCCAGCGCCCGGCGGGGCCTACTGGGCGGTGCGCGGCGGGATCAATACATCGTCCGATGCCGACACGGCGGACGACACCTATACCCGCCTGACCAACTACATTGCCGAAACCATCAATGCGGGCATGGGCGCGTTCGTGGGTGAGGTCATCAGTCCCACGCTGTTTGGCGATATCCGCGCCGTGCTGCTGGGCACGCTGTCCGGCATGGCGGGCAGCGGCATCCTTGCGGACAGCACGTCGTATGCCGTGGTGTGCGACAGCACCAACAACCCGCAGTCGCGCACGGCGCTGGGTTATGTCCGCGCGGACGTGCAGGTGCGCTACCAGGGCATCAACCGCTTCTTCATCGTCAACCTTCAGGGCGGGGCGAGCGTGACCGTCGCCACCGGCACGTCCGCCACCTGACGAAACGGGCTGCCGCCAACAGAAATACTTCACGGGCCGCCCGCCGGGTGGCCCATCTTCCTTACGGAGCGATGAATGTCCGCCAAGCCTTTCAATATCGGCCGCGACTGCCGCGTGGTGCTGGTCTATAACGGCAGCCGCATCGACCTGCCCACCGTTACCGGGTTTCAGGCCCAGCAGCGCACCAGCGCGATTTCGTCCAGCCCGCTCAACGACATGCCCATGTTCTATGACGTGCCGAACGGCTGGAATGGCCACTTTTCCTTCCAGCGCGACAGTTCCGGCGCGGATGACCTGTTCGCCGCAATCGAAAGCGGGTTCTGGGCCGCGGGCACGGTGCTGCTGGGCAGCATTTACCAGTACGTGACCGAATGCGACGGATCGCTGAGCACGTATGAATATGTCGGCGCGTCGATCCAGTTGTCCGATGCGGGGCATTACCAGTCCGAAATGCTGGTCATGCAGGCCATAAGCTTCAACGCCCGCGCGCGCAACCGCGTTTCCTGATCCCGCCACGAACCGAAAGTCATGCCATGACAGACAGAACAGTAAAGACCAGTGATGGCCGCACCATCACCTACCGCGAACGCGGGCCGGGGGACGTGCTGGCGTTGCTGGAACTTGGCCCGGCCACGCCATCGACGGCGTGGATGGAATACGCGCTGATGGTCACATCGGTCGAGGCGATCGACACCGTGCCCGTCATCCGCCCGCAGACGCGCGTGCAGCTTGAGCAGCTTGCCAACCAGATCGGCCATACGGGGATCGAGGCCCTGTCCACCGCCCTGTTTGGCGCGGACGGACAGGCGGCGGCGCAGGCCGAGGGCACAGCGGCAAAAAACTGAGCCGGCACCCCGCCCTGATCGAGGTTGCGGCCCTGATCAGGAACGGGGTGCCGTGGGATGTCGCCATGGCCATGCCGCGCGTGCGGCGCATGGCGTTTCTTGTCGCGTTTGGGGAACTGGCAGGCGGGCGGTATGACTGGAACACCCAGCAATGGGAACAGCCCGATGGCTGATTTTCCTTACATGACGGCAGTGCATGCGGTGCGGGTATCGGCACGGACCGGGCGGGTTACGGGGCTTGCGCGCGTTATGGCGCGTGGGGGCGGTGTGCCTGGTCGCGTCATCGCGCGACTGCGGAGCGGAACGGGCCTGACCGGCATGCTGGCGCGCATCATCCAGCGCATCGCCGCAGGGGGCGCGGGACGGGTGGGGTTCATGCCGTTCATCCCGCGCCCCCATGGCGGGAAGGGGGATGATGGGGGCGTGATGACCGCCCTGCCACCCGCGCCGCCCATCGCAGCACTGGCCGCCAGCATTCCCCATACGCACCCGGTGGCCGGTGTGTCCCGCGTCGGGGCGCCTTTCCTTTTCCCCGTGCAGGGAAATGCGCGCACCGCACTTCCCGCCGCCGTCACGCCTGCCGCGCCGTCATTGTCGCGTGGCGGAAACGCTGCGGGCCCCGTCGTGCAGGATGGCGTGCAGCCCGTCGCGGCAATGCGCCATATCCACCCGGTCTGGATGCCGAAGGCGCGGGAAGAAATGTCCGGTTACGGGAATATGCTGTCCCCTGCACCCCGTTTCGTGGCGCAGGGGGCTGTGATGGCCGGGCCAGTGTCCCGCCTGACGTCTGCCGTTCTCATGCCTGCCCGTGTGGTGGGGACCAACCTGCCCCATGATGTCGGTATAACAGGGGGCGGAACGGATCGGGTGGCGGCCCCTGCGCTACCTGTCGCCACGGCTATTGCGGCGGGGACCACGGATGGCGGTGGTGCGTGGCTGCGCGCATCCGGTCCTGCTGCGCATGTGGTCATGCCACCCCGTATGGTGCGCCCGGCGGGGCATGGGGGGGATTATGCCCGTGCCGCCGGGCCTGTCGCTGCATGGGTTCAGGCCGGGCGGGATGTGCATGGAACGGTGGCGTTGCCGCCCGCGCGTGAACCGCGCAGCGGGCCGGTGATGACGCCGGTTTGTCGGCCATGGCTTCCATCGGGCGGCGCGCCTGTGGCAGGCGTGCCTTATGCCCCGGCGGGGTATCCGGTCCAGCAGGCCGTGTTCGTGCCCACGGGTGCGGGGACGGTCGGGTCGGTCGTGCCCCGCGTGCCCCGGCCTGGCGTGCCGCAGCCGGTCCGGTCAGGCTGGCCCGGGCAGGGCAGGCCGCCCTTCATCGCGCCCGCCGTCCCGGTTGCGCGTCGGGAAGGGGATGTTGCCCCCGTGGCGGCACGCAACATCCCGCCGCCCGCAATTCAGGTCACCATACCGGTAACGCTGGACCACCACGTACTGGGGCAGGCCGTCGCCCGTATCGACACCAGCCGCGCGCGGCATGAACACCGCGCCACCGGCACCGCGCCCGATGGCGTGCGCCATGCGCAGTTACCGGGCCGTTCCATCGGTCTGTAACCACCACCAGCACCCGTGGGCCGCATAAAGCGTCCTTCCCGCCTGCACGATCTGGCGTTAGACAGTAGCCATGATGGCATAGCCGCGTAAGGTGGTGCGGCGGGATCATGCAACCGTAATACTGCACCGCGTCCGTGCAGCGGAAACCATCATGTCCCTGACCCTTGAGAACACGGAAACCGCAATCGGTTCCATCGGGCGGCTGTGGGCGTCCGCCCCCGTCACCATTGGCGGCCTGACGCTGACCGGCATGGAAGTGCCACAGGTCATACGCGATGGCGGCACGCAGCAGGTCGCCATACACCGCCTGCCCGGTGGCAACCGGATTATCGACGCGGTGGGGAACGATCCCGACCGGCTGGAACTGCAGGGCACCTTTGTCGGACCCACCGCCATCGAACGCGCCATGGTGCTCAAGCAGATGCGCATTGCGGGGGTACCCGTTGCCTTCGCCGGGGCGGGGCTGTCGCTTATGGTGCGTATTGTCCAGTACGCCTTCGATTACGCGCATAAGGGCGTTGTGATCCCGTACCGGCTGGTACTGGAACAGCCGCCGCAGGTTGCGGCTGCATCCGGCGGTGTGTCCGGCCTGTCCGCGCTGGTGGGCAGTGATGCGGCATCGGCGCTGTCGGGCCTGAGCGGGACGCTGGCGGATGTGGCCAGTGTTGCGGGTGATGTGACCGGCCAGCTCGCCACCGTCATGGGGCAGGTGATGCCCATTGCGGACATGACCGGCGCGGGTGGCGTGTTCGCGGGCGTGCAGGACCAGCTTGGCATGGTCGGTGGCCTGTCGGGGGCGGGGGTCAATCTGGCCTCGGTCCCCGGCAGCGTGACCGGCGTGCTGTCCGGGCTGGAGGCGGCGGGCAGCGGACTGACCACCGCCATAAGCCAGACCGGGGCGAATATCGACGCAATCAGCCCGGACAATGCAGCCAGCCTGTCCACCCTGACCGCGAATGCCGCGCTGCATGCCACCGCCGCCACATCCGGCGCGCTGGTCAACCGGGCCTACGCCAACACCATAACCGCAACGGGCGGCGCACGGAACGGACCGCTCGTCACCGCGTAGAGGCAGGATCATTTCCCATGGCGAATACACTCAAGGTCACGGCGGCGGACATATCGCTTTATCATGTGGCCGCACGCCAGCTTGGCGATGCGACGCAGTGGTGGCGGATCGCGCGGCTGAATGGTCTGGATGATCCGGATCTGGGTGGTTTTGCAACGCCGGTGGTGCTGACGCTGCCGCCCGTTGACGCCACGCAGGACAGTGGGGTGGCGGGAGTATCGTCATGAGCGAAAGCATGACCGTAACCGCCAGCCGTGGCCATCCGCCGTGGCGCATGCCGCGCGCGCGGCTGCTGGTCAACGGGGCGACGCGGCCTGAAACCGGGCTGGAACGCTTCAGCCTTGCCCGCACGCGCTACAGCCGCGCCGACACGCTGGACCTGACGCTGGCGCTGGACCGGACGCAGGTGCCGGGCACCGGGCTGTGGTTCGACCTGGCAGACCCGGCGGCGGGCAGCGTTCTGTCCGAAATCGACATCGAACTGCAGATGCGTGACGAAGCGCAGTCCGGCGCGCAGTGGACCACCATGTTCCGTGGCCTTGTCGATCATGTCGCATTCAGCCCGGCGGAAACATCCGTCCATGTCCAGTGCCGCGACTATCTGGCGCGACTGCTGGACATGCGGGTTGTCGACGGGTGGATGAACATGACCGGGGCCGGGGTAGTCCGCGCCATGATCGCCGCAGCCGGGCTGACGCCGCAGGTCAGCATGGATGACGCGATGGTGGGACAGTTCTGGCAGGTCGAGCACAAGCGCGTATCCGCCGCCAGCCACTGCCGTTTCCAGACCGCGTTCGACCTTGCCAGCCATCTGGCCGTCCTGTCCGGCTGCGACCTGTATGCTGATGGAACCACCATCATCTGCGCGCCCCGTCCGGCGGCGGACGCCACCAATACGCATCATCTGGACTATACCGATACGGGACCGGACAGCCCGGTTGCGATGGGGGCCAGCTTCCTGCGCTTCAGCCGGGATTACCAGATTGCGCGCGGCGTGATCGTACACGTCACGGCGTGGGACAGCAGGCAGCGTACGCGGGTGGATTATTACTGGTCCGCCGCCGGTGGATCGCCCGCAAACCCCGGCGGCACCGGCACGCTGCACAGCTTCACCGCCCCCGGCGCGCGGCTGGATGACGTCAAACGCATTGCGTGGTGCAAATATAACCAGATCGTGGCCCATGCCCGCACCGTAAGCGGCACCATACCGGGCCGCATCGCATTGCAGCCGCGCCAGTTCATGCAGGTCAGCGGCACGGGCACGACATGGGATGGCACGCTGGACATTGATGCGGTCGAGAGCAGCTTTTCGTGGGATGGCGGCTTTTCGCAGCAGCTTGTCCTGCGCCTGCGCGATGTGACGAAGGATGAGAACAGTGATGACTGACCCGCGCATGATCGCCGCAGGCATGGCGCATGGGCTGGCGCAGCCCGGTTTCGGGCTGGTCAGCGCGGTGGACCCGGTCAACCACGCGGTCAAGGTCACGCTCCAGCCTTCGGGCGTGGAAAGCGGCTGGGTGCCCTATGGCGCGATGCAGGTGGGCAGCCTGCGCATCGCCTGCATGCCCGATACCGGTACGCATGTGCTTGTCACGCCCATCGAGGGCGACGCCGAACATGCGGTCATCGCCTGTCCGGTTTATGACGCGGCGATGATGCCGCCCCTTTCACCCGCCACGGGGCAGGTGGCCCAGCCGGGGGAAGTGCTGATCGTAAGCGGCTGCGCCCCGCCACCGGCGCAGGCTGGTGGCGTACCCGGTTCGCCGGGCCAGAACGCCCCGTGGTGGCACATGACGAAAACCGCGATCCATGCCGGGGCGGGGGATGCGACCGCAACCCTGAACGCCAGCGGGCTGACATGGGCGGTAGGCGGCGTGACGATGGCGCTGACGGCGGATGGCCTGGCCATGCGCGGCGGCAGCATCACGACCGACCGGGACATGACGGCGCAGGGCACGGTTACGGGACAGGCGGACGTGAAGGCCGCAGGCATTTCGGGCCGCGAACATACCCACCCGGTCGGCAGCGCACCGGGTGTTACGGGCATGCCGCAATGATGCGGCGGCCCGTAACATATCATACACCACCATGGCGGGGCAGGAATGAGTGCATTATCCCACATTGCGGGCGGTGATCTGGCGCTGTCCGCCACGGGCGGCCTGTCCGTCGTAACAGGGGCGGAGCAGACAAGGCAGGCGCTGCTGCGCAGGCTTTGCACCAATCCCGGTGCGTATATCTGGCAGCCCGGTTATGGCGCCGGACTGCCCGCGAAGGTTGGCGCGGTCATGGACGAAGCAGCCATCCGCGCGCTTGTGCTGGCCCAGACGCAGGCCGAAGCCGGGGTGGACCAGACACGGCCCGTAACGGTCACGCTGACCACACCGAAGGCCGGAGCCTGCCTGCTGGCCATATCCTACACCGACGCCACCACCGGCACGGTGCAGGAACTGACGCTGACAGGCTGAACGCAGCGCGGATGGCTGTTCCGGCCAGTTTACGCGACGCGCAGCGTGACCTTGTGCAGTTCCTTTTGCACGCTGGCGTCCGGGTGGCCGACATGGAAGGCTTCACCGGGCAGCAGGCGGATGTCGCTGATGCCGGACAGCGGCAGGACGCTCCATTCCCCGGTGGGGGGCACGCGTTTTTCGTGCGCGTCCTCGCCACGATAGATCAGGACCTGCGCCGTGCCGTCACGCTCGCCCAGCGCGTGGGGCGAACCGATGTAATTCCTGGCGCTGAAGGTAAAGCCGACCACGGTTTTTTTCTCGATGGCGTCACGAAGCGTCTTTTCAACGGACATGTCTTTTTCCCAATCTGCGCGACCCCGATGCGGGGTGCCGCGTGTTATAACGAGTCTGCCAGACTATATCCGTTCCGCCCGCGCATAGAAGCGGGCAGGGGCGTTTATTATTGCAATACTGACCTGCATTGCGCCGTTTCTGGATGTTGATGGCAGGTTGTGTGGTTTTCTTTGTTTCGGAACAGTAAAAGTCATTCCAGACCATAATGAAGCGCATGACAGGATTGATCTGCGTCACGGCGGGCGGGGATCGCTGGCCGCAGCATCCGTCATGCAGGGCGGATATGCCCCGGAATAGACCGCTCCGGTTATGTATTTTAGGAGAATGACCATGATTGCGCGACCGACATTTGTTGCGACGCCAGTACGCACGGCCACGGCGCGGGTGGCGGACCCGTTTGCGGTGCTTCAGCGCCAGGTGGGCAGGCTGATTGATGATTACCGCGCGCCCGATACCTTCGGTTCGGGCCGTATCGGGGCCACGGATATTACCGAGGACGCGGCAGGCTACCACATCTATATCGAAGTGCCCGGCTGTTCGGACAGGGACATCACGCTTAACGCCAGCAATGGCGTGCTGAGCATTTCGGGCGAGAAGAAAAGCCCGCTGGCCGAAAGCGACCACAAGCAGCACGTATCCACCCGCAGCTTCGGCGCCTTTGCCGAACATTTCAGCCTGCCCGAAGGCGTGGATGAGGACCGGATCACCGCCCGCATCAAGGATGGCGTGCTGCATGTCACCCTGCCGCGCCGCGAACCGGCAAAGCCGAGCGAACGCAGGATCGAAATCCAGCCCGGCTGACCGGCCTGCACGCTTCATATTTCTTAAGGGGCTGAAATGGCCCCGATCCGGTTTTACAGCCGCATGCCCCGTGCATGCGGCTGTATGCGTCTGGGGACAGGGATGCCGCACCCTGTTTCCCCCTTTTCCGCGCCCACCATGTCGTGCCTGTCCGCATGCCCGCCCGGCGGGGTGTGTTCCCGTGGCTTTTATGGGGCGTCCGTTCCCTGCGCGGTTCGGTCCGCCCCTGCGCTGGCCGTGGCCCGTCGGGGCCGTTTCATGCCGTAGCGCAATGCACGCATCAGCACTGGCGATGTCGCAGCCTGCGCCGGTATTGCGCGCCGTCAGCGCGTGTTTTCTGAAAAAACAGGATTAATCACCCTAACCAAGACGGAGGGCCGCGTGGCCATCACGTTCCAATCCTTCAAGACCACGCTGGGCAATATGGTGGCCAGCGCGCAGGGCGCGTGTCCCGCGCTGCTGGACCTGAATGTGGGGTCCGCCGGTCGCGCCATGCTGGAAGCGGTTGCGGGGCTGGGGCTGTGGTTCCAGTTCATCGCGCTGCAGATCCTATCCCGCACGCGGCTGGCGACATCCACCGGCGCGGACGTGGACAGTTTCGTGCAGGATTTCGGCCTGTCCCGCCTGCCGGGCACCACCGCCACGGGCATGGTCACCTTCACATCCTTTTCCCCCGCCAGCCAGTCGGCCACCATCGCGGCTGGCGATACGGTCAAGACGGCATCCAGCCTTGTTTATGACGTGGTTGAAGACAGCACGAACCCGGCATGGTCAGCGGCGCAGAACGCTTATATCCGCCCCGCCGGGACAGCATCCATCACGGTGCCCGTGCAGTGCGAAACCACCGGCGCGGCGGGCAACGTGACGGCGGGGGCGGTCTGCCTGCTGGGCACGGCCATTTCCGGCATCGACACCGTCACCAACACCGCCGCCCTGACCAATGGTAGCGACGGCGAGACGGATGCAGCCCTGCGCACGCGGTTTGTCGCCTATATCAACAGCCGGTCCAAGGCCACGATGGCCGCGATCGAGAACGCGGTGACGGATGTATCCGCCGACCTGATCTATCAGGTGGTGGAGAACATCGACACATCCGGCGCGGCGCTGCCGGGCAATGTGGTGGTATATGTCGATGACGGGTCGGGCGATGTGGCCGATGCGGTCATCGTGCAGGTCTACACATCGGTCGATGCGGTGCGGCCCGCCGCCGTATCCGTTCAGGTGGTACGCCCCGATGTGGTGCGCCCGGCGGTGGCCATGACGGTCAGCGTGAACGGCACCGGCGACCTTGCCACGGTGGACGCCACGATCAGCACCAACATTGCAACCTACCTCAACGGTCTGGCTATCGGCGATGCCGCCAGCTATTCGCGCCTGATCCAGATCGCCTACGCCGCCAGCACATCCGTTACCAACGTGACCGGCGTGACGCTGGCCGGTGGCGTTGTGGACCTGCCTGCGACAACCGGCACGGCCTATCGGGCCGGGGCGGTGGATTTTGGCTGATGTAACCCCCAATGGCTTCGCCCTGCGCATCCGCGCACTGCTGCCATCCGGCTGGTTCCCCGCGCCACCCGCCACGGGGCAGGTGGAGGCCGCACCCGTCCTCAATGCCGTGTTGCAGGGTTTCGGCAATCTGTCTGCGTGGGTGTGGGCCCTTCTTGCGGGCACGAATGACCAGACACGGCTTGCCAGCATGAGCGGGGCGTTTCTGGACATGTTCGCCGCCGACTTTTTCGGCACCACCCTGACCCGCGCCGCAGGCGAGGGTGATGACGCCCTGCGCACCCGCATTGAGGAAGCGCTGTTCCCCTCGCTGGGCACGCGGCCTGATGTGGTGAATGTGCTGGCCGATGAACTCGGCACGGCCGGGCGCGTGATCGAGCCACGCAACGCCACCGACTGCAAGGGGCTGGGCAGCGTCACCAGCCCGGCCACCGGCGGGGGATATGGTTACGGGACACCGGGGCTGAGATACGGGTCGCGCCATGCCCCGTTCCGGCTTTTCGCCCAGTTGCCGACAGGGGACACGGACGCACCGTCCCCACAGACGATGGCCAGGATTGCAGCGGTGCTGCCAGCGGGCACGATTGCATGGGTACAATGCACGCCTGTAGCGATAGAAGCTGAAGTCAATAATGATTTCGGTGGAGATATTTCATGAGAAACGTTTTCCTTGCGACCGCCCTGTGCGCGCTGCCCGTTGCGGCCGGGGCGCAGTCCATGCCGGACTGGCAGTCCTATCAGGCGACGGGAAACCCCGGTGCGATGGTCCGTTCCGCCGGAACAGCGGACAGCGTTGCGGCATGAATGGGGAAAAAGGTCGATGTGAATAGCGGCAGGATCAATGCGCCTGTCCTCAATGGCGGGAATGAAACCTTTGAACCAAAGGATATTCCGGGCGCCAGCGGCACCGCCATTCCCAACACGTTCTGGGTCGACAGGTATTACAGCCCGAAATCGTGGTTCATAACCGCGAATACGACATGGAACGTATGTGCATCGGGCTGCCCCTACACCAATCCGCTTGATGCGTGGAATGCGGCCCTGCATGCCACGTTCCTCAATGGCGCATGGCTTACGATCAGCATTGCGGACGGCACCTACAACATCAGCAACCAGTTCTTCACCAACGTCACGCGGACACAGTCCGTGCAGGTTGTGGGGGACACCGCCAACCCGGCGAAGGTGGTGCTGAATTTCACGGGCACGAAGGGCACCAACACAGGGGGCTTCACGGCCTATGATGGCGGCAGGATCGGCCTGATAGACGGCGTGACCATTCAGGCCCCGACCGATGGCAGCGCATCGCTGGCGTCCACGGACCCGGCAGGACGGCATATCTGGAATTCGCAGAGCTACGGCGGCGGCATACAGGCATATGGCGGCGGGTCGAACATCCATGTCGGCAGCCATGTGGTGATCCGCAACTTCTACTATTCCATGGTGGCGGACAATAATGGCGTCCTCAACGCGCCCAACGGGGGTGTGACCATGTCCGTGGCGGGCGATGTCAACGCCATGGCGCGTGGCGGCGGCGTGATTGTATGCACGCCGTGTGCGGCAACCGATGCCAGCGATTACAGCTATCCCGCCATCACGCTGGGGTCCAATTACGATGCCGAACGCGGTGGCTCGCTTTACATCGACGGGTCCACCGGGTCGAAATCACTCGTATCGGGCGTTGTCGGCCTGACGGGCGGCCATATCTGGGCGCACAACATGACGCTGAGCGGCGCGCTGATCGCAACGCAGGGGCAGGGGGCGTGGATTACCGGCAATGCATCGGCCGAATTCAGCGGGTCGAACATTTCGGGCTACAATATCGGCGTCAATGCGGTTAACGGCGGCTATGCCAGCGTAGACAGCACCAGCATCCACAATAACAGGCTTGCTGGCATTACCGCCGATGGCGGGCGCGTGACGGGTGGTTCCGCAACCATCACGAACAACACGACATACGGCATACAGGCCCTGCATCAGGGTTCGGTCGTGCTGTTTGGCAGTTACGCCCGGATGAGCGGCAACGGGACGAATTTTTCCGTGCAGCCCGCTGGCATCCAGAACGTGTCCGGCACGGCCTATTCGGCTTCCAGCATAGATGTCCAGTGACGTGATTGCGTGTGGAGGTGGCTGACCGCCGGTCATCCGCCCGCCCTGCTGGCACATCTGTTCGCGCACCATATTTGTGAAAGGCTTCGAGGTAATGGATAGGCAGATCGTGTACCCTGCCCAGATTCCGATGGACAGTGACCAGTTGAATGCCCAGCGTAACGCATATGTTGGCATGGGGCATCTGGCTGGCATGGCGTATGGTCAGGCCACTGTCGCGGCGTCCGGCTTCGCCTGCGCACCGGGAACTGGTCTGGCGCTGATCATGGCGCCCGGATCGCTGATTGCGCCGGGTGTTGTCGATGCGTCGTCTTACGGCACGCTGGCGGCAGTCCCGAGTACGCTCGTGCGCCAGTATGTCAGCCGCGACCCGGTCACGCTGGATGTGCCGGGGGCCGGGGCTGCCCATACCGTGTATGTCACCCCCGTTACGCAGGATGCGGACGATACGGTGCTGCCGTTCTACAATGCGGCAAACCCGTCCGTGACCTATGCGGGGTCGGATAACAGCGGGGCCACTGCGCCCACCGTGCGGCAGGATCTGGCGCAGCTGGGGATTGGCGCATCCGTTCCCTCTGGCGCATACCCGCTGTGGACCGTGACGGTGCCCGCGGGGGCTTCGGCCATTACGGCGGATATGCTTACGCAGGCGGTGGGCGCGCCGTTTTACGACACCATCCCGCAGCTACAGGCCGCCAAGCAGGACGCGCTTGGCTTCACCCCGGTCCAGCAGGGCGGCGGGCCGGATCAGACCGGCGACAAGGTCAGTCTGGGGCAGGACGCCAGCTATCCGGGGATAATGCGCGTCAGCGTCAACGGGGGTGATGCGGGCGGCCTGCTGTCGGGAACGTATGGCAAAAGCGCCCCCGACTACCAGATGCTGGGGCTTTACCAGCAGTCCACCACCGGGCGTCCGGTCGCGGTGTTCAATAACGGCACGACGACCGTTTACAATGGCATCGCCAACTACACCGACGTAACGGGCGAGGCATCCGCCCGGCAGGATGCCGATACGGCGATCCAGACAAACCTGACCACGGCGATCGGCAACCAGTCGGACATAAACTGCACCCTGTCGTCTGACATCAGTAACTGCGTTTCCGGGATATATGGAAAAGGGACCAGCGATTACCAGATACTGGGTCTTTATTTCCAGACCAGCACGGGACGCCCCATTGCCGTATTCAGCAACGGCACGGCGAACGTGTTCAATGGCATTGCGAACTATACTGATGTCACCACGCTCCAGACCAACCTGACATCATTCCAGACACAGCAGGCCGATACGAACAGCGTATTCGCCAGCGGGATTGCATCGCGTGTCCCGACAAATGCTGAAAATGACGGGGTGAACGCGCCCATCACGCTGTTCAACTATTTCGTGGGCGACGGCACCCCGTGGGCCAGTGCGAACGGGGTCAGTTTCTCGCTGGTAAAAAGCGCGCCGGGGACGGGGTTCAACAAGGTCCTGAACATCAGCACCGATGGCGCGGGCAACCTTGTCGTGCCCGACGGTTCCGGCAGGACCAGCACATATGCCCCATGCAGTGCCGCGATAACATCGGGTACGGTGTCGGTTACGAAGATCGGTGATCTGGTTATCCAGACGTTTCAGGCCTCGATCGCCAATCCGAATAATGGCGGCGCGGGCTGCGTGAGCGTTACCCTGCCGCAGGCCCTGACGCAGTCCATCCAGTTTTCAAAGGGCAATGCCCTTGGCGGGACGCAGGGCGGCACGCTGTGGATTCCGTCCGTCAATGTCGTTCCGTCCTCCCTTACCGAAGTCACCATTTACGCCGATAACCTGCAGGACCTGAACTGGACCGCCGCCGTCACGGTTCAGGTGCTGGTCATCGGTTCGTAGCAACTCAAGGAATATCCCATGTCAGGAACGACCACGTCTGCCGGTAGTGCCGCCTCCGGGTACCAGAACTACATCCTCTACCGCACTGTCGCCAGAACCTATCAGCCCGCATCCTATATCGGACCGGACGGCAAGACGGTAACGCCCGCCGCCATTACGGCGCAGCCCGTGGGCTATGTCGTGGCCACGCAGCTTCTGTCCAGCCTGTCGGGCATTACGGTGCCGGCCGGATTTGCCTATGCACCCGATGCGGCAGGCACATATCCCGTGGGCAGCACCTATACGCCGCCTGCCGCGTCCTGATCCCTTTTTGCCGATCCTGCGCCCGCCCGACCGCCCCTGAGGCGGTTTTTTTATGAGAAAAAACATGAGCGAAACCACCACAGTACCGCCGGTCGCCGCACCATCCATGCGCTGCGCCACGGTCGAGGATCTGGCGCGGGTGCGCGAACGGCTGGCGAAGGTCGAAGGCGGCCACGACAACCTGCGCGACGGGCTGAATGTGCTGTCCGTCCAGTTTTCCGACCTGCGGCGCGACCTGACCCGCTCCGTGGCTGACAACGCGGCCCAGACCCGGCGCGAGGTCATGGCCCGCGTGGACGTGATGGCCGGAAACGCCGCCGAACGCGACACCGAAATATCAGGCCGCCTGTCCAGCATCGAAGGCGGCCTGAAGCTGACATCATGGATGACCATGACCTTCATCGTGCTGGCCACCGGCCTGCTGGGCTGGGGTCAGGTGGGCGATGCGGCATGGTCGTTGTGCCGCCGCGCTTTGGGCTACGGGCCATGACCGGCCTGTGCCCCGTGCAGGTCCGGCGCGAGATCGTAACCCCCGTGCTGGAGCTGATCGGGCTGGGCGGTGATGCGGCGGCCAGCCTGCTGACCGGCACCGCGCTGGCCGAAACGGGCCTGGCGTATATCCGGCAGGTAACGGATGGCGGCCCCGGTCCCGCGCTGGGGCTGTGGCAGATGGAACCGTTCACCCATGACGACATCTGGGCGACATTCCTGCCCGCCCCACGGCTGGCGGGGCTGCGGCGTCACCTGCTGCTGCTGCGCGGGCAGTGGCCGGCGGGGGCGGCGCAGATGGCGTCCAACATGGCCTATGCCTGCGCCATGGCGCGCGTGAAGTATTACCGCGCGCCCGACCCGCTGCCCGCCGCCACCGATGCCGTGGCGATGTGCCGGACGTGGAAGCGTATCTACAACACCAGTCTGGGGGCAGGGGACGTGGACCCGCGACACGTCGCCCTGTTCCAGCAAGCCATCGGGACATGACATGAATACAACCGCCAGACTGGGCGGCCTTGGGGCCGTCTTCGCGCTGCTGCTGACCGAAGTGCCGGAGCAGTACACATTCTACGCCGCCATGCTCGTCATTGCCTGCGGCACCATCGCGGCCACGGTGCCGCCCCCTGTGGCGGGCGGCCGGTGGGCTGCGGTCTATCATGTCATTTCGGCGATCGGGCTGAATATCGGCTGGGCCGAAAGCCGCCTGAAGCCGGGCGTATCGGGCATTCCCGTATCGCGGGGTGACGAAGCGGCGGCACGGCAGGCGGTGCATGATGCGGGCATACCCGTCCTGCCCGGACTCGGGCAGGCCGTCCGTTCGCCGGAGGCGGCGCGGGAACCACCGCTGGGCAGGTGACTGTGCGGGGAGAAGACCACCTGCCCAGACGGGGCTGCCAGCCGCGGGGGCTGACGCGGTCGGGACCCAGGTGGATGGCCGATAGCCCCGACCGTTCCCGCATGAAAGTCCCGTGGCGTAACACCCGTATGGCAGCGCCGAAACAGTGCCGTGCAAACAGTAACAAACCATCACCGCCCGACCGGCGGCCTTACCGGAGCGCCAGATGAACCCTTCATCCCGGCGCGCTTTCCTGCGCGCATCATGTATCCTTGCCAGCGGCTTCCCGCTGGCGGCCTGTTCCACCACCACGACCGGCCACGTCACCACCATCACCCTGAATGTCGCGGAAGTGGAGGATTACGGCACCGCCATCCTGTCCTTCGCCACCACGGCCCTGACCATTCCGTTCGTGGCGACGGCCATGGGTCCGGCCAGCGTGGCGCTGGCGGGCACGGTGATTGCGGGGCTGAAATCCGCACTGGACTCTTTTCGCACCGCGGCGGGGACCAGCACATCCGTCACCTGCGACAACAGCAGCGTGAAGGCGGCGTTTGACAGCCTGCTGTCCGATGTGACGCAGATCGATACGCTGGTGGTCCAGACCATTACCGCCGCATCCGTCACCGCCACCGGTTCGGTCGCGTCCGATGCACGGACGGCGGCAGGGGCCGCAGCCACGCTGATCGCCCTGTTACGCGCCATGGCGGACAGCGCCACGGCCATGACGCGTCCGCCCCCGCCGGAACGCGGCGCGATCGCCACCATCGACCGCTTTGTCGCAGGCCGGGCATGAACGGCTTCGCGGCGGGCGTGATGACGGGCGCGGGCGGCATGGTCGTGCTGATCGGGCTGCTGGTGATCGTGCCGATCCGGGTCCATGCCTGCCTTATGGCCGCGCGGCTGCGCGCACGCGGGCTGGAATAAGGCGCGCCGCCGCCTAGTAGCGCATGCGCATGAGGTCGGCCAGCGCGTCCAGCTTGTCCGCCAGTGCCGCGGTGCTTGAGCGCAGGGCGTCCGTAATTGCGCCGTCCTGGTCCATGGCGGTGGACAGGCGCTCCACGTCCGAACGGATTTCATCCAGCAGGGTGGCCCGCTCGGTCAGGATTCCGTCTTCGTCGCGCATGTGATTCTCCCCTTTTCGCATCCGTACCAACGATGCGCATATTTGCAGGGTTTCCACAATGATACGCAGACTTGGCTGCCACCCGGCCCGGCCCCGTCCCGGTCAGCCGCGCCTTGCGGCCATGCGCGGCTTCATCGCCCGTCCGGCCCCGCCACGGCTTGACCGCAGCCGGATCGACCCGCGCCCGGCCATGCTGGGCAATGACACGCTGGGCGACTGCACGGCGGCGGGCATTGGCAATCACCTGCACGCCACGGCGGCGCTGGCGGGGTTTTGCATTGGCGTCGATACGTCTGATGCGGTGCGGTTCTATGCCCGTTCCACCGGCTATGTGCCGGGCGATCCCGCCACGGATGGCGGGGGTGTCGAGGCTGATGTGCTGACCACGGCCCTGCGCGATGGCTACGCGCTGGCGGACCAGACGCTGTTTCCCCTGTGGGGCAGTGCCGATCCGTCCGACCTGAACGGGGTGCGCAACATCGCCGCCGGCCTGTCCGCCGCCTATCTGGGCGTGCAGCTTGCGCAGGCGGATATGTGGGAAGATGAAGCCGGCAACCTGTCCCCCGTATGGGATACGCACGGCCCGCCGGGCCACGGCGACCCCACGCCGGGCAGCGCAGGCGGGCACTGCCTGCTGCTATGGGACTACGCGGGCACGGATGACACCGATCTTGTAACGCTGCTGACATGGGGCACCACGCAGAAGGCGACGTGGCGCTGGGTACGATCGCGCATCATGGAAGCGCATGGCCTGGCATGGCGGCAGTTACACGCGCCCGGAAGCCTGTATCCCGTGGGCGATGACTGGGCGGCGCTGGTTGCGGCGAACGACGCCTATCTGGCCGGGACGGGATGAGGTCCGTGCAGCCTTATCCGCTTTCTCCTTCCATTAAACAGGGATCACGTTGCATGCGTAATCGCCGGGGCAGCGCCGTTTCCATCATCTGTGTCCTGCTGGCCCTGTCGGGCTGCGGGGTGCATCCTGATGGCGTGCGGACCACCATTCCCGCCGCCATGGCGGGTATCCAGTCCTCCCTCGCGCAGGCGGGGGTGGTGTCGGTATCGCATGCGGATGCGTGGACACCGCAGCAGGACGCCCGCTTCACCCGCAACGTGCAGGCCATCCAGTGCGCCCAGCACACGCCCGACCCGGTGGTGGGCACGATCGCCGGTGACGTGACGGTGCAGTTAAGCGGCACGTTCACGCAGGGTGGCCAGTTCAGCGTGGGGGCGACGCCTGCCGCGCCAACCGTGGCGTTTGGGGGCAATGCCACGCGCATGCGCGGCCAGACGCTGGGGGTCAGCGTATCCTATGCGCCGTTATCGGCCATGCCGGATATCGAAATGGGGCGGCAGATGGGGTATGAAACCGCGCTGCTGGGCCAGAACGATGCCATCCGCCATGCCGAAAGCACACGCCTGCTGGCCGGGCGTGACGCGCTGGCGGCGAAGGTGCGCGGGCTTGTTACCGGCTGGCGGGCAGGGGCCTGCGCTGCTTCCGCGCCCGAAGCGGCCTTTGTCGGGGGCAGGCGGGGCGGATAAGCTTCGTCCTGTTCAGCGCGGCGGGTGTCCTGTATGAACGGGCGGACGCCACGGGTGCGGACAGATCGGCTTTTTTTGATCGCCCGCTTTCACCCGCCGGTTTTTCCCGCCATGGAGGGAAAAAACCGCATGGCCGGGATCGACCGTTACGCATTGGTGTGCGAATTCGGGCCTGTGCCGGTTTCAGGCACGCGATGCATCCCCTATGGTCGCGGGCGGCAGAGTTGACACGAACAAGGCGTATCGGGGTTCCCATGCGGAACCGGGACGCCGTGCAAGCGGGTTTGGAGCATTATTGAAATGGCACAGAAGTTTCGGATCGTGATTGTTGGCGGTGGTGTGGCGGGGCTTGCGCTTGCCACGCGGCTGGGCAATTCGGTCGGACGCGCGGGGCGTGCGGAAATCACCCTGGTGGACAAAAGCTTCGCCCATGTATGGAAACCCATGCTGCACTGCTTCGCCGCAGGCACGGCCGCGAACGAAAATGACCGCATAAGCTTCATGTCGCAGGCCAGCCGCCACCATTTCGAGTTCTGGCCCGGCGAGATCACGGCAGTAGACCGCAGCGCGAAAACGCTGGCCCTCGCCCCCATCCGCGACCCTGCGAACGGGGAACTGGTGGTTGATGCCCGCACGCTGGAATATGACGCGCTGGTACTGTGCATCGGCAGCCGGGCGAATGATTTCGGCACGCCCGGCGTTGCCGAACACTGCATGTTCATTGACAATCTGGTGGATGCGAACGGCTTTAACGACCGGTTCCGCATGGAACTGCTGCGCGCCTTCGCCAATCATCAGGCGCTGGATATCGCCATCGTGGGCGGGGGGGCGACCGGCACCCAGCTTGCCGCCGAACTGCACAAGGCGCTGGATATCGCATCCCTGTACAGTTTTGGCGAAAAGCCGCCCAAGCTGCGCATCACCCTGCTGGAAGCAGGCCCACGCATCCTGCCTGCCTTCCCCGAGGCCGTGTCGGACGCGGCAGTCAGGCAGCTTGAGGCGATTGGCGTCAGTGTCCGCACATCCGCCATGGTCAGCGGCGCGGATGAAAACGGCTTTGTGCTGAAAGACGGCAGCCGCGTTCCCGCGACGCTGCGTGTATGGGCGGCGGGGGTCAAGGCCCCGGACGTGACCAGCCATTTCGGCGGGCTGAAACTGTCACGTTCCGGCCAGCTTGAAGTCCGTCCCACCCTGCAGGTGATGGAGGACGACAACGTCTTCGCCATGGGGGACTGCGCCTTCATCGCCGAAAAGCCCGTCGCCCCCACGGCGCAGGCCGCCCGCCAGCAGGCCCACCATCTGGCGCGCTACCTGCCACAGTGGATGAATGGCAAGCCGCTGCCTGCCTTCACCTTCCGCAACAAGGGCGCGGTCGTGGCGCTGGGTGATTATAATGGCTGGGGCACGTTCCCCGGTGGCACCGTGTTCGGCGGGGGCTGGCTGCATGGCCTGTCCGCGCGGATGGTTCACCTCATGCTGTATCGCCAGCATCAGTTTGAACTGTACGGGCCGGTGCGCGGCACGATTTCGTGCCTTGTGGACTGGCTGGACGTGTTTGTCCGCCCGTCCGTCCGGCTGGACTGAAACGGGACGCGGGCAACCACAGCGGATGCAGGCCTCCTGCCCATACAGGCGGGGGCCGCGTTCGGGGTATCGTATCCTTCATCATGAGCCGTATCAGGCACAGCCGCGCCCTGCGGACGGGCACGGCCATCCCTTTTCTGGCCGCAGCCATTGGCGTGGCCTACGGGGTGGCCGCGCGCGCCGCTGATGGCGTGCAGGTGGATGACAGACAGGCCACCACCACCGCGCCGGAAAACATCACGGTGCATGTGCGCCCGCGCCCGCCCATCCAGATCTATCCCCACGCCAATCCCATAGGCCAGCCCTACCGGCTGAGTGGCGCGGAAAACCGCAAGAACGGCCATCCCTATGACTGGGGCGTATTCAACCGCGACAATGGCGAGGCCGCGGGCTTCGGCCCCATTGGCCGCTACGGCGTGGCCCCATGGGCGGAAGACTGGAGCAACCTGCGCGACCATCCCAAGCACGATGACCCGTTCGACGTGCTGAAATACATTCCCCTTACCCGTAGCGGGTCGGTCTGGATCAGCTTTTCGGGTGAGACGCGGGCGCGGAACTGGTTTGAAAGCCGCCCGATGCTGGGTACGCAGAAACCATCGGATTCCGGCCGTTTCACCATACGCAACCTGTATGGGGCGGACCTGCATATCGGGCCGCATCTGCGGTTTTTCGGGCAACTGGTCAACGCGGATGCGGGCGGCTGGGGCGGGTATGGCTATGGTTCGACCTACCGCAAGCGACTGGACGCGCAGCAGGCCTTTGTCGAGACGCGATGGACCATGCTGGGGGCGAAAAGCGGCTTCATGTTTGGCCGCCAGCAGTTTCTCGATGCGCCGTCCTACATCATATATAACCGTGATACGCCCAGCGTGCCGCTTTCGTGGAACGGGTTCCGCGCCTACATGATCTGGTCGCGCATCCGTATCGACGGCTGGGACTTCGTGCAGACCTACGACAATGAACGCGCGATGTTTCACGATACGGAAAACTACGCATCCCGGCTGTACGGTTTCAATGCGACATGGGCGCCGCCCGATTTCACCTTCATGGGGCAGAAGGGCTATTCCTTCGTCGATGCGTTCTATATCGGCTACAAGCTGGCAGGGGCGGCGGGCGTGATCGCGGGGCCGGACGGGGCGGTTACGGGGTCGAACACGCGCAATACCTTTGGCACGCGCTGGCATGGCGTGGCGGGGCCGGTCGAATTCTCGCTTGGCGGCGTGTGGCAGGGCGGGGTGTTCCGTCCGGCGGCCACCAGCACGGCGCGCGGGGTCAGCGCATATGCCATCAACGCCACGCTGGGCTATCGGCTGCCCGATCCGGTGCTGCACAGCTTTGCCGGGATTCAGGCCGATGTCTATTCGGGCGGGGATGCCGCGCGGCGCAGTGGCGCGATCGGCACCTATACCGCGCCGTTCAGTCCACAGACCGGCTATCTCGACACCACCACTTACATGAACCCGTCCAACCTGATCGGCTTTGCGCCGCTGGTGCGCATCACGCCGTGCAGTTCGGTCAGCATCCAGTTGAAATACCCGCTGTTCTGGCGCGACAGCGTGCGCGACCCGATCTATCGCTCAACCGGGTATTACAGCTTCGCGCAGACATTCCATGGCCGGTTCATCGGCATGGCCCCGCAGGCATCCCTGGCATGGCAGATCAATACGCACCTGTCATGGACGCAGTATGTCTCGCGCTTCATGACCTCACGCGGGCTGGACGCGGCGGGCGGGTCCAGCGGCACGTATTACCAGTCCAATTTCGCCTTCCGCTTCTGATCGTCAGGGCCGGGCCGTCGTGGCGGATGGGGGCAGGTCGCGCGCGGCCAGCATGCTGCACAGGCGGCGGACAACATCATCCCACTGTCCCGCGCGAAGCTGGCGTATGATCCGCAGGTTGGGATACCACGGGCTGTCCGTCCGGCCTGAAAGCCACCGCCAGCAGTTGTCGAAACGGTCCAGCAGGATGACGGGACACCCCATCGCCCCCGCCAGATGGGCGATGGCCGTATCGACCGACACCACCACATCCAGCCCGGCGATCAGCGCGGCCGTGTCATCCATGTCGCGCACGCTTTCCATCGGGTCATACAGCCGCATGCCAGCGGGCATGTCGCGCATCTGCGTGGCATAGGTGCCCATCTGCAGGCTGACCAGATTGACCCCCGCCATGCCCGCCAGCGGCGCAAGCGCGCGCAGGGGGATGGAACGGCGACGGTCCATGGCGTGGGCCGCGGGCACGTCCGGGCGGCTGGCCCCGCCCCATACCAGTCCCACGCGCAGGCCGTTGCCGGTGGGCAGGAACGGCGCCCAGTACTGCACCAGTGCCGGTTCGGCCCGCAGGTAGGGCACGCTGCGTCCCGCATGACCCGCTGTCCGGCGCAGCGCGCGCGGCAGGCTGAGGAACGGACAGTGCCAGTCATGGGCAGGCGGGGGGCGACGGTCATCAAACACGCGGCGGACACAGCACATGCGCCGGATCAGGCCATGCAGCGTAACGGGGGCCTGCACATAAACCCGCGCGCCCATATCCGCCAGCACCGGCACGAAGCGCAGCATCATGAGCATATCGCCCAGGCCCCCTTCGCGCGTGATCAGCACGCTACGCCCGCGCAGGTCTGCATCGGGCTCCAGAACGGGCAGCAGCCCCGCCGATGGCAGCCGCAGGCGACCGGGCAGGCGGTGCCGCCATTCATATTCATCCCACCCTTCATCCATCCGCCCGGTCTTGAGCAGGGTCAGCGCGTGGTTCATGCGTAGCTGCGGATCATCGGGGCGCAGCGCCAGCGCGCGGCCATGCGCCTCCAGCGCCGCATCCGTGCGGTTCCATGCCGCCAGCAGGTGCGCAAGGTTGGCATGCGTCATCGCGCTGTCGGGGTGGTGGTTGAGGATGTAGCGCAGCAGGTCATGGCCTGCGGCAAATTCCCCCTGTTCCATGAAACACACGGCCATGAGGTTGCCGGTGGTCAGTTGCGCGGGCGACAGGCTGAGGCCGTCCGCAAGCACCGCCTGCGCCTCTGCCGTTCTGCCGCGTTGCAGCAGCAGTTCGCCCAGCATGTCATGCGTGCGGATGTCGCGGCCCGCGCGCTGGCGCACGGCGCGCAGCACGGCTTCGGCTTCCTCCACCCGGTCATGCGGCAGCAGCAGGTCCAGCATGTCGCGTGCGGGGTGGCGCGCGCCGGGATTGGCATGGGCCTGACGGCACAGCAGCCGGGCGGCTTCATGCACGCGGTTGCAGCCCGCATGGGCATGGGCCAGCAGGATTTCCACGCGCGGGCCGGGGGGACAGACCTCCAGCACGGCGCGGGCATGGGCGAACTGGCCCCGCCGCAGCAGGTCCAGCGCATGCGCAAGCGCGGTATCGGTCGGGACGGACATGGTGGCTCCTGCCTGCGGGTTCAGGCCAGCGCGGGTGGCAGCATCTTGCCGGGGTTGAGGATGTTATACGGGTCCAGCGCATGCTTGATCGCATGCATGACGCCAAGGGCGGGCGCGCCGTGTTCGGCTTCCATGAACTCGATCTTGCCGGTGCCGATGCCATGTTCCCCGCTGCATGACCCGCCCAGCGCCAGCGCGCGGCGCACGATGCGGCGGTCCAGTTCCAGCGCGCGTTCGTATCCGCCTTCCTCCGGCGGGACGAGGATGACGGTATGGAAATTGCCATCCCCCACATGCCCCACGATCGGCGCGCACAGGCCGGATCTGCCGATATCCTCCTTCACGCCGGTCATGAGTTCGGTCAGGGCGGATATGGGCACGATGGCATCCGTCGCCAGCCCGTGATGGCCGGGACGGTAGGCAAGGGCCGCCCAGTAGGCGGCGTGGCGGGCTTTCCACAGGCGGGTGCGCTCTTCCTGGCTTTCGCTCCATGTAAAGCCGAGGCCCGCATTGTCGCCCGCGATTTCCTCCACCATTGCAATCTGTTCGCGCACGCTGGCGGGGGACCCCTGAAATTCAAAGAACAGCGTTGTCAGCCGCTGGTAGCCTTCCAGCGCGGAATAGCGGATGCACGCATCCATCTGCACATCGTCCAGCAGTTCAAGCCGGCCAATGGGCACGCCCATCTGCATGATCGCAACCGCCGTGCGCACCGCGTCATCCAGCGTGGGAAACTGGCACACGGCGGCGGCCATGGTTTCGGGAATGCCATGCAGGCGAAGCTGGATTTCGGTTATGACGCCCAGTGTGCCTTCCGAACCGACCAGCAGCCCGGTCAGGTCGTAGCCGGTGGAGGATTTACGCACCCGTCCCCCGGTATCAACCACCGTTCCGTCCGCCATGACGGCGCGCAGGCCCATGACGTTTTCGCGCATCGTGCCGTAGCGCACCGCCGCCGTGCCCGATGCGCGGGTGGCGCACATGCCGCCGATCGTTGCTTCCCCGCCCGGATCGACGGGAAAGAACAGTCCCATGTCGCGCAGATGCGCATTGAGCGCCTGCCGCGTCACACCAGCCTGCACGCGGCAGTCCAGATCATCGGCATTGACCTGGAGTATGTCGGTCATCTGCGACAGGTCGAGGCTGATCGCGCCGGGCGGCGGGGTAACATGCCCTTCAACCGACGTGCCCGCGCCGAAGGGGACCAGCGGCACCCGATGGGCATGGCACTGCGCCACGATGGCGGAGACTTCCTGCGTCGTGCGGGCGAACAGTACCGCTTCGGGCATGTTGGCGCGCATCCAGCCTTCGCCGTGGCTGTGCTGGGTACGGATGGAATCATTATGCGTAATCCGCTCGCCCAGCAGGGGCGTAAGGGCGGCAATGACCTGTTGCAGGGGGGAATGGGTCATGGTGGGCAGTTCTTCCAAATGGCATGCGGCAAGGCGCGGCGCAGTTTAACGGCCACGCCCCTGACGTCTAGGGGCCGTGACGGGGCGGGTGCCCTGCGGGCGGAAAGAGACGCTGCACGGCCATTTATACATTATTAATAGTTATTTAAAAACAACGCGATTTTCCGTGATATTTTATTGACCGGCCAGCCGGTTCTCCCTATATCCGAAAGGAACTGGTCCGGCCCATGCGGCACAATTCAAGGCATATGACCGCATGCCACGGACCACATCAAATCACGGACGGGATCTGTATTTTTCTCCCGCACGGTCCCATCACAGATGGTCCGACGCCGGATCATTAACCCGAGGAAGGTGGCCTGCCATGAAACCCGGTTCCCTTGCACTGGCCCTGCTGCTGGCCACAGTCCCGGTACCGCTTGCTTCCGCCAGCATGGCCGCCGGATCGCTGCCACAGATAGGCGATGCCAGCGTCAAACCCGTAACCGCCCCCTATGGCCCGGCGGAAGGCGCGCAGCAGGCAGTGGACGCGGCCTTCGCGCTTGCACGCCAGACGGGACGCAGGGTGCTGCTGGATTTCGGGGCCAACTGGTGCCCGGACTGCCGCATATTCGCGGGCGTGCTGACACAGCCGGATGTGGCGCCATGGATCGAAAAGAACTTCGTGGTCGTTCCCATAAACGTCAACCGTGACAAAAACGCGCCACGCAATGGGGAACGCTACAACAGCAATGCGGACATCGCGCGGAAATATGGCGTGGTTATCGAAGCCATTCCGGCGGTTCTGGTCTTCACCCCCGATGGACAGCTTGTGAACCGGGACGATGCCCTCGTACTGGGTGACGCCCGCAGCCTGACGCCGCAGGCCATGATCAACCAGCTTGATAAATGGGCGCCGCCTTCCTGATCCGCCGATAGGCAGCCCGGTATCTGCAGTGGCCTGACCGAAAATAAATTGGGGAATTTCGGTCAGTTATGATTCATGTGCCTGCGACATCCTGATGAAATCATGATGGGCTGGACCGAGATTGCCCCTGCGCCGTATCGCCACGACGAATTGAAATATGCGAGTGACATCCATGACACGGGCCGTTATCGGCACACCGAACTGTGGCGTATCGTCGAGACCATTCTTTATATTATCACGATCGAAAGACAATGACGATAACTGCTCCGGCCATTTTCCCATCCTTTAACCACAATGCAGGGATATTTTAGTAGTTGGATTATGGAGCGCGGCTTTCTTCGCTCAGTCTGTGTCGTCGCCTCGACGTGACCGTCGGGACGACTGTTTCATCTTCATGCGCATGACTGCTCATCATCCATATCTGCATAGTCATACGGAAAATTACTTATGTGACTTTTCAATTCAGAATTTAACAAATAATATGATAAGTAAATACAAATTTCTCGATGTATAAATATTGTATATCCATAGTTACTAATAATTTATTACATTTAAATACTATAAAATAAAAAATATTCTTGCATATATTGAATTATATTATATCCATTGCATAAGTATAGAAATGGAGCGTAAATTGTGAAATTATACGAAAATAGTAAAGAATGGATTGAAATATCTTATGATAGATATCCCAAAGCACGTAAGAAAACAGATGAATTTATTTCCGATTTAGACAATGAAATGAAGAAAAGATTAGATAATTCCAGCCAACCATATAATATATCTAATGGCGGAATGTTTTTCCTAATTGCGTTCGCTATTTCCGCATGGGCACTTGATCAAGATTTGGATTGGTATAGTGATGAAATTCAGAAAATAGAAAATCTAAAAACATACATTTTCGACGGAACCGCCAGTTTGCTTTTTCTGGAAATAATTAGAACATTTCCATTAAATATATTTTTCAAAGAGATCGTATATTTAAACAAATTAAATTATTTGTGGAATGAAATAGTTATTGAAAATATTAGTGATTTCGATGCCCTGGAAAGGGTAGAAAAATTCATTTCCTCTGTTAGAGTATATAATATAAAAAGAAATTCAATAATAATAAGATTGAATATAATTTCAGAAATTATGTTTTTATTTATTCAAGTGATCTGTGTCTGCGTTATTGCTTTGGGTGGATTTCATTTGTGGTCAGAAAAGCATGTGTATGAAACCAGAAGAGAGGCGATAGAAAAACGAGAGAAATTACATAAAGAATGCCTATTTATTCAGTGCAGATCAGGACAGATGAAATCATCAAACTGAATGGCGGTTGAGAATTCACAGGTCCGCATGGTGGGAAACCTGTAAATGCCCCATTTTTATTATTTACAAAGACGGACAAAGTGGATCAGACCGCTTCCCCCTACTCATAGAATGCACCGTGTGGATGATTGCCGCCTGTTCAATATGAACTACAGCGGGTTTTAGCAGAGCAATGCGCCGGAAGAACATGGTCTGAAAAAAACGATATTTCAGGATAATGATGGCATTTCAAGATAGTTTATTTCAATATCATAAAACATAAATGATCGGTTTATTATTATTTTCAATAAATTATCTGGTTCGCCCTAGGGCCTGTTAGATCTTGAAATTCTTCCCATATTGTGAGGATAGAAGAAGGAGACGGAACAGGCACTTTTACGGATGAGACGTGGGCGATCTGGAAACCTCTGATTGAGGCGGTTCGCCCGCGGGGCAAGACGCCGCCACATAATCTGCGGCGCACGATAGCAGCATTTTCACCCAAGCTGGTGTCGTAATCTTAATCAGGGGTCAGACCCAGATGCTGTTCCAGCAGGGCGACATTGCGCAGGTTGGCCTTGAACGCGACATCGAATACATCGCCCACCACCGGCACCAGATCGGCTGCGGTCTCCACCGCGACATTGGCCAGCATGCGCCCCAGCACCGCGCCGCGTACCCCCAGTTTCCAGCTTTTCCATACGATATAGAGCGACGGCAGCAGCATCACCGTCGTCCCGCCTACCGGCAGCAGCCCGATCAGCGCATCAAGCCCCCAGCGGGCTTTCGTGCCGGGTATGCGGAAGGCGGCGTCCAGCACCGTGGCAAGCTGGCGCAGGCGCTGCACTTCCCGGTGGATATGGGCGCGATCGGCATGTGGGGGCATGGTTTTCATACCCTTGATTATGGGATGGGGCAGGGGCCGTTACAATGTGCCCGCTACGGCTGGCGTGGTCAGGGGGGCGGGTCGCCATCGGGCGTGGATTTGCGGTCGATATGGCCCATGTCGCGTTCGGGCGCGATCACGTCGCGCACGCGCTGCTTGAGTTCCTTGGGGCCGGGAAAGCCGCCGTCGCGCTTGCGTTCCCACACCACATGACCGTCAACCGTGATTTCAAAACATCCACCATCGCCCGGCACAAGGGTCACGCCCCCCAGTTCCATGCCGAAGGTGGAAAGCAGTTCCTGCGCCATCCACGCCGCACGCAGCAGCCAGTTGCAGCGCGTGCAGTACAGGATGGATATCTGGGGGCGGGGCGTGTTTTCCTGCGTCATGGATCAGCTTCTTGCGATGGTCCCGGACCGGGCGGGAGCGCCCGGCAGCCCGCATTGTGGGGAGGAATGCCGCACGGATGCAAGAGCCACCGGGTAAGGGTCAGCTCAGATGCTATGAACCCGCCCTTCGCGTGCCCACAGGCGCAGCGCGCCGCAGGTCTGGATGAACGTATCCGCATCCGATGCGGATTCCAGCGCGATCACCCCTTCATCACGCATTTTGGGGTGCAGGCCCGCCGCCGCCAGAAGCAGTTCGGCGGCATCGTTATGGGCGATGAACTTGGCATGGGCGAAGGCATCCGCGATGAAGTCGCGCATCGTCGCCTCATGCCGCAGGGCGTTGGCGCCTTCCACCGTGGGCAGCAGGGCCACCGCGTCATACAGGACCGACGGGCCGCCATTGATGCGCTGCTGCGCCACAAGCGGGTTGCCCGCGCTGTCCTTCAGTCCGCCCACGGTCGGCGCGATCAGTTCCACGGTGCCATCCACCGCCGCCACGGCATCCTGTAGCGCGCCAAGCAGTTCATGATCCACGCCATTGGTAATCACGATACCCAGCTTGCGGCCCGTAAAACTGCCTGGGCCGTTTTCAAGGATGCTCAGCGCGGGTGAGGGTTCCAGCCCGGCCACGACCGGGCGGGCGGCCTGCGCCGGGGCGGGCAGGGGCGACAGGCCCAGTCCCTTTGCCACCGCTTCGGCCAGGTCCTTGTCCACATGCAGCAGGTGGCTGACCATGCGCGCGCGGATGGCGGGGGTTTCGACCTTGCTCAGTTCAAATATGAACGCATCGCGCATGTGGGTCTGTTCCACCGGCGTCTGGCTGATAAAGAACTGGCGGGCCTGACTGTAGTGATCGGCGAAGGATTCCGAACGCTGGCGCAGCTTGGGGCCGGACACGTCCGCGGCGAAGGTCTGGAAGTCCTCCCCCGTTTCCCGCGGGCCGCCCGTGGGCTGGGACCACGAATTGGGTTCGTAGTTGGCCCGCCCCTTCGGGTTGTGCATGGCCATGTGCCCGTCCTGCTGGAAATTGTGGAAGGGGCACTTGGGCGCGTTTATGGGGATATGGGTGAAGTTGGGACCGCCAAGGCGCTTGGTCTGGGTATCGAGATAGGAGAAATTGCGCCCCTGCAGCAGCGGGTCGTTGGTGAAATCGATGCCGGGCACGATGTTCTGCGTACAGAAGGCGACCTGTTCGGTTTCGGCAAAGAAATTGTCCACCATCCGGTCCAGCACCAGACGGCCCACGCGGCGTACGGGCACCAGTTCCTCGGGGATCAGCTTGGTCGGGTCGAGGATGTCGAAGGGGAAGCTGTCGGCAAACGCATCATCAAAAAGCTGCACGCCCAGTTCCCATTCGGGAAAATTCCCGCTGGTAATGGCCTGCCACAGGTCGCGGCGGTGGAAATCGGGGTCAGCGCCGTTGATTTTCAGCGCCTCGTTCCATGCGACGGACTGCAGGCCCAGCTTGGGCTTCCAGTGGAACTTGACGTAAGTGGAGCGGCCCTGCGCATCGATCAGGCGGAAGGTATGGACGCCAAACCCTTCCATGAAGCGGAAGGAGCGCGGAATGGCCCGATCCGACATGGCCCAGCAGACCATATGCGTCGCTTCGGGGGAGAGGGAGACGAAATCCCAGAAATTGTCATGCGCCGTCTGCGCCTGCGGGAAGTCGCGGTCCGGGGCCTGCTTGGCCGCATGCACGAAATCGGGGAACTTGATCGCGTCCTGAATGAAAAAGACCGGGATGTTGTTGCCAACCAGATCCCAGTTGCCCTGCTTGGTATAGAACTTGACGGCGAAGCCCCGCACGTCACGCACCACGTCCGCCGAACCCTTGTTGCCCGCCACGGTGGAAAACCGCACGAATACCGGGGTGCGTTCGCCCTCGCGCTGGAAAATATCGGCCTTGCTGACATCGCTCAGGCTGTCGGTCAGTTCAAAAAAGCCATGCGCGCCGTAGCCACGGGCATGGACCACGCGCTCGGGTATGCGTTCATGGTCGAAATGGAAGATTTTTTCGCGGAAATGGAAATCCTCCATCAACGCGGGACCGTTCGCGCCCGCGCGCAGCGTATTCTGGTCATCGGCCACCGGCACGCCCTGCTGGGTGGTCATGACCGGCGTGTCGCCCCCCGCGACCTGATGGGTTTCCCCGCCGGGGCCGGTATGGGTGGCGGGGGATGCGGATGGGTGCGGTGTCTTTGTCATGAGATGTTCGCGTGTCCCTGATGGTCATGGTGATAAGGGGCAGCGGGCGTGCTGGAATGCCGTGCTGCATGGGATCGGGATTTCCAACGGGCGGGGATGGAGCGGGTTTCATGCCTTCACGCAGGGCACGGTTGCCAAGCGCGCAAGGGCAGGGCACAGGTGCGCAGTCGAACACCTGCCGCCAAGGACCGCAGCCGCATGCGTAACCGTTTCCGTATTCTGGCCATTGCGCCGATCATGCTGGCGCTGTGGGGGGGCACGCCCGCCCATGCCGCCGCCCCGGACAGCGTCGATTTCGCGGACCTGACATGGACCGAAATCCGCGATGCCATCCGCAATGGCACGACCACCGCCATTATTCCTGTGGGCGGCACGGAACAGAGCGGACCCTACATCGCAGTGGGCAAGCATGACGTGCGGGCCATGATCCTTGCGCGGCGCATCGCACGCCAGACGGGGCATACACTGGTCGCCCCCGTCATGGCCTACGTGCCTGAAGGCAGCACGACCCCACGCACGTCGCACATGCGTTTTCCCGGCACGCTCAGCCTTTCCCCCTCCACCTTCCGCGCCGTGCTGACCGATGCGGCGGAAAGCCTGCGCGTGCAGGGCTTTACCCGCGTGGTGCTGATCGGGGATCACGGCGGCTACCAGCGCGACCTGCGCGCGGTGGCGGACATGCTGAACTGGCGCTGGCAGCGCAACGGGGCGCATGTGCTGTACATCCCCGCCTATTATGACGTGATACCGGGCGCTTACGCCACATGGCTGCGCCAGCATGGCCACGGGTCGGAAGTGGGGCAGCATGCCGACCTGTCCGATACGGCGCTGATGCTGGCGCTGGACCCGGCCATGGTGCGCACGCAGGCGCTGCGTACCGCCCCCCTGCCAACGGCGGCGCAGGGCGTGTATGGCGGCGATCCCCGCCGGGCCGATGCGGCATTGGGGGAAGTGGGCGCGGACATGCAGGTCAACGCTGCAGTGGCCGCCATGCAACACGACCTAACAGGACAGAAAGCGAACTGATTGCGCCGGGTTCACGGCGTGCTATAGGGGCCGCGAGGAACAGGATCACACTATGACACAAAAGAAAAAACTGCCGATTCTGGGGCTGGCCGCGTCGCTGCTGATGGGTGGCACGGCACTGGCCCAGACCGTGGACACCATCCCCGGAATGCCGCCGGTCGTGGACCCGCACAACATCTATTCCGAGACGACGGCAGGCCACCTGAACCCGGAAGTGGCCAGGGACCCGGCGCGCGTTTACGTGCCCAACCTGCGTTCGAACAACGTGTACGTAATCGACCCGCAGACATACAAGGTCGTCTCGCGCTTCAAGGTGGGCAAAAGCCCGCAGCACGTCGTCCCGGCATGGGACCTGCGCACGCTGTGGGTGACCAACAATGCCGAGGGCACGACGGCGGGCACGCTGACCCCCATCGACCCGCGCACCACGCAGCCGCTGGCCGATGTGCCGGTGGATGAGCCGTACAACATGTATTTCACGCCCGATGGCAAGTCAGCCATAACCGTGGCTGAAGCACGCGAACGGCTGGATTTCCGCGATCCGCACACCATGGAACTGCAGGGTTCGGTGTCCGTGCCGCAGTGCAAGGGCGTGAACCATGCCGATTTCTCGATCGACGGGCGTTACGCCATCTTCACGTGTGAATTCGGTGGCTATCTGGCCAAGGTGGATACCGTCAACCGCAAGGTGATGGGCTACCTGAAACTGTCTGGTGGCGGCATGCCGCAGGATATCCTGATCGCGCCGGACGGACACAAATTCTATGTGGCGGACATGCATGCCGATGGCGTGTTCATCATTGACGGCGACACCTTCCGCGAGACCGGGTTCATCCCCACCGGCATCGGCACGCACGGCCTGTATCCCAGCCGCGACGGGACAAAAATGTACGTGGCCAACCGCGGTTCGCACAAGATCCACGGGCCGCCCCACAGCAAGGCCGGTGGCGTGAGCGTGATCGACTTCGCCACGGACAGGGTCGTGAACCAGTGGCTTATTCCCGGCGGCGGCAGCCCCGACATGGGCAATGTCAGCGATGACGGCAAGACATTGTGGCTGTCCGGCCGGTTTGATGACGTGGTTTACGCCATCGACACGACCACGGGCGCCACGCGCAAGATCCCCGTGGGGCAGGAACCGCATGGCCTGACCGTCTGGCCGCAGCCGGGTCGGTATTCCATTGGGCATACCGGCATCCTGCGCTAGGATCACCACACCCCGCGCATTGTAGACCATGCGCGGGGATTGGGTTCTTGCATAAGGATAGCAGGCCATGAACGCGTCACAGGTGCGATCACGCGACAGTCAGGGGGATATCCGTCTCGGCATGGGGCAATCCACACTGGGTGCAGTGCTGGTGGCGATGCGTGGCGACCGGATTGCAGCCGTCATGCTGGATGATGATGCGGACAGCCTGCGCCATGCCGCCCATGAACGCTTTCCCGCCGCCCCCATTGTGGAAGGGGACAGCACGATGGACGGGGCGATCGCCACTGTTACGGCCTGCATTGACGCGCCAGGCACGCAGGCGGACCTGCCGCTTGAGTTAAACGGCACGGCGTTTCAGCAACAGGTATGGCAGGCGCTGCGTGCCATACCCTGCGGCACGACCCTGACCTATGCCGAACTGGCCGCGCGCATCGGCAGGCCGGGCGCGGTGCGGGCCGTGGCGGGCGCATGCGCAGCGAACGAGATGGCGATCATCATACCATGCCACCGGGTCATCCGCAGCGATGGCAGCCTGTCAGGCTATCGGTGGGGGCCTGCGCGCAAGGCACAGCTACTAGCCCGGGAACGGGCATGGGTGGCCCATGGCGGCACGCCCGTCTGAACGCGCCGCCTGTCATCCACATTCAGGAAAGATGGACCACCAGATCCTCGTGCTGCTGCGCAATGGACCGCCCGGCACCGGGCAGGCCGATGGGCAGGACAGGGTGGCCGAACTGGATTTCCAGAATCTCGGCTGCGGCCAGATAGATCGCGCTGAAACCGCAGAACAGTCCTTCATATCCCGCCACGACGCCAAGGCCGGGACGGTCGAAAACTTCAGCACTGCCCAGCAGGAAAAACAGTACCAGCAGGCTGAAAAACACGACCTGATGCGCGCGCGACGCAGCCAGTGACCCCAGCGCCATGATGGCGGTGAACAGCCCCCACATCCACAGGTAACTTCCCATCAGGGTAGGGGAAGACGCCGCCACCAGCCCCCATTGCGGCAGGAACAGCAGGACCACCAGCGAAATCCAGAACGCCCCGTATGCCATGAAGGCGGTCATGCCGAATGTATTGCCGTTGCCATATTCCAGCATTCCGGCGACAAACTGCGCAGCCCCGCCAAAAACCAGCCCCATGGCCAGTATCGCCGCCCCCATCGGCACGATATGGGCGTTATGCAGGTTAAGCAGCACTGTCGTCATGCCAAACCCCATAAGGCCCAGAGGCGCGGGGTTGGCTTTGGCATAGTCGTGGGACATAGGGTGGTTCCATTTCGTAACAGGTGAATTATGACAAAACATGTCACCTTATCGGGGCCGGACGTATTAAAATATTGCTTAGGCTCAGGATACATTCTTTGAGATGGAAGCCGGAGATTGCCGCGATCTGGATGACAGGCATGAGTGTATGAGCGCACTGGTCGTAATACGTCGCCAGTCTTTGAGTTTTCCGAACATATTTTCGATCATGCAGCACTTTTCATGCTGGTGCCCGTTGTAAAACGGCTTTGATTTCCCGTTCTTGCCCGGCCCGAAATACAGGCTGTGATATTCTGCCCTGCAAGAGACTGTCTGACCCTGCTGCTGTTATATCTCCGGTCTCTGGTAACTTTCCCGGTCTTATCGGAAAGGTCTGCCAGCAAAACATCGCCCGCTTTGAGGTCACTGACCCGTCCAGCAGTCAGATAAAACCGGACAGGCCGACCCTCGTCGTCACATACGGCATGAAGCCTTGAGTTCAGTCCGCCCTTTGTGCGCCCGATATGGCGGGGAAAAGCTCCCTTTTCGGGCAGGGAGACATAGAAGGTCAGGTTGGGAACATGTTGGCTGTTCCGTAGGTTACGCCCTGACAGTTAACGTAGTAAATGCTATCTATATTTTACATTGTTTTCATTATATCCGGTGATGACCTGCTTATATCGGGTTTTAGTAATGATGCGTCAGCAGGACCATTTTGGACCGGAGATGCGGCTGTTATTCAGCCTGCCAAAGGACATACAGATGGACATATCATATGTTCGATGTGATATTTGGACATCAGATTTCAAATAGAGAACCATGCGGCCTGGACTGGCATATCGTAATGAAAAACCACGCTATAAAATGTACAGGCATCAAGAATAGATTAAAAATATTAAGCTTCTGCATTCTCATCTTTTTTCCATTCCGGACACATGCCCAGAGCATAACGCCCGAGCAGGAAGTGCTGGGTTTTTATGAAAATATATGATTGCATGCGCTCAATTTGTTAATAAACCAAAACAAAGGGACATGGATGATTTATTTTGTGGTGTAGACATTAAAAAATACATTACAAAATCATTGTTTGAAAAAATAGTTCGCTCCTATAAATCTGAACCAGAGGGTGATCTTCTACCACCATGGAGCCCAAATTATTTGGGAGATTCAGATTATTTTCTCCACATTCAGGATTTTGATGCCCAGTGGGCATCCTCCATGTCGAGCAAGATTATACATAAAAATAAAAACATGTCCGTTGTCCGTCTTTTTATGGATTTCCCAAAAGATTCCGGCGAATCACTCGCGATATGTGTCCGGCTATAACGTGACAAGGTAGGCTGGAAAATTTACCAGGTAGATCTACCTACAGATAATAACCTTCCAGACTGCAAGGGCGGATAATTACTTTATTATTAATAAACATTGTTATTAAATAATATTGAATGTCGTTTTATTTATATGATCGATATTTTTATAATACACAACCACCTGCAAGCAACCTTACTGACAACATCCTTGATTCGGATAGGCATGTTTCTGGACTTCTGCGAGGTCTTCAGTATTATCGCAGTATCAAGACCTGTTAGTTTGTTGAATTGAACTGTGTTCCGTGATTCACAGTCATTCGGAGAGGGTTATACTGTATTTTCCTTTGACGTCTGGCATGCCGCGCGTGGATGATCGCCGCGTCCTGAACGGATACATGAAGAATATTCAGGCAGTGCCTTTTTTCAGGAAGGCGGCGTAGCCTGAATCTTTTAAAAAAAGCTGCACCAAACACTTTCTTACGTTTTTCTAGAATTTCCGGGGTCAGGGCAGGGGATGAATGACATCCAGAATTTTGCGTTTTTCCGCCACCGCCGGGGGTGACAGGCGCTCCGTCCGGGCTGTAGCAATATCGGAGGGGGTAAAAAGTACCGTTTCCTCCCCGCCCGGCAGGCTGGCGACATGGTTCAGGATGGCGGCAATATCCTCATCGGGCAGCATCTTGAACGAAGGCATGAACCCGGCATAGGTGTCGCCCCCTACCGTAATCCGGCCCATGATGCCATTCAACGCGACGGCAGCCATGTATTGCCGCCCTTCCGCCGTGGCGGAAATCTGCGCCGCACGCCCGACCAGCGGCGGAAACTGCCCCGGACGGCCCTGCGCGCCCGCTTCATGGCAGATACTGCAATTGGTCTGGTACAGCACCGCACCGTCCCCCGCGAACGCAACATTTCCCAGCGGCAGCAGGCCAAGCATGACGGTGGACAGTCGTTTCATCATCCCTACGTTCCCGGCAGATCCGGCACCCGTAACAGGCGCCATGGGGACCTGTTTATCGTTTCAACATCGAATTCAGTATACGTCACGAACCGGTGAAAGCATGCCACAATACCATGGCTTACATCATATTTTTCAGTATAGTGTCGTTAACGCCACAGGATATAAGCTCTTTTATGCAATAGATATTTGAAATGATTGGTAACAATATGAATCATTTCCTGAAAATCGACATATTATGACTTACAACTCGCCCCTATGCTGATTTTATATATCGAGAGATGATACCTATGTTGTGGATATAAGGGCCTTTTTTGAAATTCGATATGACAGGTGTCAGAGCACTGATGCGTAAACAGGCATCTGGATACGGACGCAGGGGCCACAAGACGAAACACGATCCTTCTGGCCCGACGAATGAGAAATGGGATCTGATAGCGCCTGCAAACCGGCGCGAGCGGAGACAGACAAGCAGCATTCCTGAAATAATCAGGACGCAGCACTATACCGCCCGTTCAGGCTGCGGCTATGTGATGGCCCCCGGCTCAGTCTGGCTCAAGGTTCGCTGCTGCAGCCCGTTCCTCGGGGGTCGTTTGTAAAAGACTACGAACAGCGGATGAATGCGGCAGGGACCACAGGTAGCCTCATGCT
Organism: Komagataeibacter saccharivorans; assembly: GCF_003207825.1. Lineage (GTDB taxonomy): Bacteria > Pseudomonadota > Alphaproteobacteria > Acetobacterales > Acetobacteraceae > Komagataeibacter > Komagataeibacter saccharivorans. The sequence goes on from NZ_NKTY01000016.1 coordinate 71,697, forward strand.
GCACCGAAACACCCATCCCTGATTTTCCCGAATGGTCCTTGACCCCATTGCCGTCTGAATACCGCAAAGCGCCCCCCAATGGACAGGCCGCCGTCACACACGATGCACCATGCGCGTTTTCCCTGCGCACGAAAAAAAAGCGCCCCGCCGAAGCGGGACGCCGAGTTTAGGGATTGGGAGACGTTGTGGTGTCACGATATCCACATCCCTTTAACTACATTGATGGATAATAGTTTTATCGAATTCGATTAAATGACAAAAAATACATCTACCGGGACATGCATATCACGCGCCATGAATCATGACGTAATGCCGCGCGAACGGCAGCATGACCACAATGCCCAGCAGGCCAAACACCACCGTCATGCCTGCGAAGGTCACCATGTGGTGTGGATAATCTTCGGTGTAAAGCAGGCCGCAGACCCAGAATATCACGGCTTCCAGCGCCAGCGCGCCACCCAGCACCGGCCGGTGAAAGAATGGCCCCGACAACCACCATACAAGGGCGGCCAGTATCACCACCATCGCGCTGCTGCGCGACAGGAAACGGATCGCACGCATGTCTTTCCTGAACCTTGGGGAAGGGGAGCAGGACTCACGCCTTCGTGATCATGCGTGCAGTATGCCTTTATTCATCCCTGCGGGCAACGGCGCGACCCGTGCCCGCGGGGCATGGCTCACATTTTCTGCGCGCCGTCCGCAGGTGCCTGCGTAGCAGGGGCGGGGGCGGCATCGGGGTTCATCTTGCCCGGCGTTGTCGAATGTTCGACATCATACGCCGTGGCCTTTTCCTGATACGTGCCCTTGGAACCGGGATGTTCCTTGTCATACAACGCCGCCTTGGCCCTGGCTTCCTTGCGGTATTCATGGCGCTTGTACATGCCGGTCGCACACCCGGCGGCGGCCCCCAGCACGCCATGGCCCGCCACATGGCCACCTACCGCGCCGACGGCGCCGTATTTCAGGCAGCCACCGGGTTCGGCGTGGGCCGTGGTTGCGCAAGTAATGGCGGCAAGCGCCGCCAGCGTGGCTATTCTGCGCATGGATTATATCCTTTTCGCGTGTATCGGTGTCACGCGCCCAGACATATCCGATGGGTCATATTTTGTCACGTTTTCCCCAATCCCGGCAGGTAGGCCGCAGGGCGGGAATCAGAAGGTCAGGCTACTGTGAAGGCCGAAAACGGCCTCGTTGCCCACGCGACGGTTTCCGGTCCAGTCCGCCACCCCGCCGGAAGGGTTCCAGACGTACTGGAAGTCAGGCTGCATCACCATCCACGGCGTGACCTGCGCCTGATAGGTCAGTTCCAGATGGTTTTCGTTGCCCTGCACGATTGATCCGCTGTCGCGGTCGAACTGGCGCTGGCCTGAACTGGCCCGGCCAATGCCCCAGCCCAGCCCGATCGTGTCGTTGTCACGCCCCCTGAACGGCGCTTTCAGGTTCACGCCCGCATCGATGGCGAAGCTGATCAGGTTGCGGTCGCCACCATTGCCGGTCGCACGCAGGAACACGCCCACCGACCGTGCGGATTGCAGCGAAGGCCGCCAGATCATCTGGTCGATGATGCCATACACCATCCAGTTG
>NZ_NKTY01000084.1 GCF_003207825.1 Komagataeibacter saccharivorans
GACCGCGCCCGCCTTGGCAATTCCACCCCGCTGGTCCAGCAGATTGACCCTGCGACGGTGCGCGATTCAGAACGCGCGCAGGCCGATGCGGAGGAAAAGGCCGCGGGCGATGGTGACAGGCTCGATACCAGCGGCAACCTGCTGGGCAATATGTGGGGTGCGCGGCCATGGCTGTACAAACACGGCATCACCTTCGACATTCAGGAAGTCGATGAACTCTGGGGCAACGGCACCGGCGGTTCGGCCTCGGGCAATGACGGGGCAGCCGGTTCGGGCACCGGCCCGTCCTATGATGGCGTGACCATGCCGACGCTGACCGTTGATACCGAAAAGCTGTTTGGCCTGAAGGGCGGCCTGTTCCAGGTCAGCGCGCTGCAGACGCGCGGGCGTTCGATCTCGCAGGATCACCTGGCCAACTTCAACCCCGTCAGCGGGTTCGAGGCCGACCGCTCCACCCGCCTGTTCGAACTGTGGTACCAGCAGACCTTCCTTAACGGAAAGCTGGACGTGAAGATCGGGCAGCAGGATCTCGATACCGAATTCCTCATCAGCGATTACGCATCGCTTTACCTCAACGCCAATTTCGGCTGGCCCATGGCCCCGTCGGTCAACCTGTATGGCGGCGGCCCGTCATGGCCGCTGTCCTCGCCCGCCATCCGCATCCGCTACCGCCCCAGCGAGAAGTTCACCTTCATGTTCGCCGCCGCCGACGACAACCCGCCGGGCAACCGCTACAACTCGCTTCCCATCCAGCAGGCTACCGGGTCCATCAGCGGTTACAATTCCGATCCCACCAGCCAGACCTATGACGGCGCCAATGGCACCAACTTCAACATGGGCACCGGCGCGCTGCTGATAACCGAACTGCAATACGCGCTGAACCCGCAGCCCGCCGACATGTCCCATGTGACGAAAGACCCCGGCCTGCCGGGCATCTACAAGCTGGGCGGGTATTACGACACGGCGAAATTCGCCGATTACCGGTATAACCGCAATGGCGGTTCGCTGGGGGCGGCGACGCTGAACGTGAACAGCACACAGTCCGACCTGACCCCGCGCTGGGACCGGGGCAACTGGATGGTGTATGGCATCATCGACCAGATGATCTGGCGGCCTTCGCTGCAATCCGCACGGTCGGTGGGCGTGTTCCTGCGTGCGACCGGCAATGG
>NZ_NKTY01000017.1 GCF_003207825.1 Komagataeibacter saccharivorans
AACCATTCCGTAATGAAGGATGGGTTCATTTAGAATGGGCGCACAATTCTGTGTGTTATGTTTCCAATACAGTTTTATGAAGGATTTATGACACGCCGACGCACTATATTTTATAGGATACAGAATACGCTTTTCTTTTTATTTTCATATATCTGCTTAACTGAATAGCCTTTATGACAATGGAACCCCGGTCTGATCGGTTGGGAACCACATCATTCATGTCCTGCCGCAAGAACAGGCTATAAAGCGACGTTCAGTCGCGATGTTTTTTTGAGATCAGGAAGACGTAATCTTCTGAAGATCATAATATTACTCCCCTCCCTTCCAGAGACCGGTTTCCATGAAAACCTATTTTTATTCTCCTTCATATGGGGAACTGCCACAGTTTCGGCATCCATCGTTATTCTTTCCGTTCGAAAATTCACTTTAAATTACAATTATTTATGCCAAGAATAACGTGCTGGATAACGAAGCCTCGCTGCACCGCTTACCTTCCCCCTGATGGTAAAAGAGCCCTAAAGCAGCCCAGATGAAGGATGCAATCCTGCCTAACGATTTTGCGCTCTGCTGCTTTGCCTTTCCGTAATGTAATATATTCACGTCTATGTGAGAGCATTGGGGAAATCGGGTGAGCCAGACATGGGGAGATTTTCAGGCCGTCGTGCAGTTATCGGCGGGCCTGAACGTAGCCATTCTCAGCTTTGTGGATATCAGTCTGCCTGCCATCAAGGAGCGTAGGCGCATCTTTAGCAAGGCGCAGCAGGAACTTGCCATGTACCGCACGGCCCCAGCAAAGCTAATCAATGCCCAGCAGCTTGAACATGACTGTCAGGTTGAGGAAATGAATGAGAAACTGTATTTATTATGGCAGGAATCTTCCTCATTCAGCAATGAAGAAGATACCCTCATTCATTATACCGGAATACTGGGCTTCATCGGGGCCGCGATCAGCCTTTTTCTATTATGGTATTCGGCAGAATATTATGATGCAACAATCACAGTAACCGGACAGGTTATTATTGCCCTATCCTTCTGCTCTCTGGTTGGCGCTTTTATAATCAATTTCATGACTGCGGCACAGGCCAGTACTTTTACCAAAAAATGCAACCATATCCGGCAGGAAATGCAGCAGACGTTAGGGGGAACAACAAAGTCGGCCGCCACTTCTTCTAACCCCACCCCACAGCCACTACAGAATGCCAATATCAAAACCACAGAGACTGTCCCGAAATGAAATGAGACCTACATTTTATCTGTTCATACAGTCCATCCGGAATTGCACGCCCACTCCAAACTTCGTTGCTATCATGGACAGCGACATAGGATCGAAAGCCCGTTTGAGACACTTCAAAACTGAGGTCGTACCGTAATATATATGAACGCTGTCTCCATACTTTATTTTCTTCTATCTACTTATATGCGACAGCTATCTTCTATTTTCTATACAGAATTATGATATTATATTATAGGATTCAATAAATATGGTTGGCATAAGCAAGCCAATAAAAGCTTGATATGTCGTATGACAGCACGTCGCCGCATCCGGTTGGTACTTGCCGCCCAAAAATGTTTTCTGGAGTATTTCGTTGCAGGCACGTCCGCGCGCAGTGCTGCGGAGATCATCGGCGTCAATCGCAATACAGCGACCTTGTTCTACCGCAAGCGTTGGGAAATCATTGCCGGACATAATGCTCCTGAAGAAAAGATCGAAGTCGACGAGAGCTATTCGGCGGATACCGTAAAGACAAAAGAACCCCGGAGCGTCGCCGGAAAAGTCGCCGTCTTCGGGCTTCTCAAGCCCGGTGGTCACGTCCATGCCGTGATGATCCCCGACGCGGGAAGCGGGAAGCGGGAAGCCCATGTCGCTCATTCGAAAGAAAATACGTCCAGATTCAATCGTTTATTCAGACGTGTGGCACCCCTATCGAACGATTGATGTCTCTGGGTTCCTTCATGAAAGGATCAGCCACGCCAAGCGCTTCAGCAAGGGCGAAACCATATCAACGACATCGAGGGCTTCTGGGACCAAGCGAAGCATCACTTACGTCAATACAATGGAATACCACGAAAAGACTTTCATCTCTTCCTTGCTGAATGTGAGTGGCGCTTCAATAACCGCCTGCTCAGGAAACGCCTGCAAACCCTCGCACAATGGGCCAACATCCCGTTTTGGGAGACCTCACTTAATCTCCTTCCTCATGCCGACCCGAACAGTAATATAAAATAGAAACTGTATTACCAGAACGGGGAATCAGAACTCTTTATCGGACCTGACCATAAAAAAATCCTCCAGGACACATACCTAAACGGCCACGAATCCTGAAGGATAATAAAAATGAAATATATTTATAATATAGACGCGTTATTTATTGAAAACAGCTTTTCCTCACTCCCACTCAATCGTTCCCGGCGGTTTGGATGTGATGTCATAGGTTACGCGGTTCACGCCACGGACTTCGTTGACAATACGCCCGGCCACGCGGTTCAGGAAGGACATGTCGAAGGGATAGATATCCGCCGTCATGCCATCGGTGCTGGTAACCGCGCGCAGGGCGCAGGCGTAATCATAGGTGCGTCCGTCGCCCATAACGCCCACCGTGCGTACGGGCAGCAGGACCGCGAATGCCTGCCAGATGGCGTCGTACAGTCCAGCCGTGCGGATTTCCTCAAGGAAGATCGAGTCAACACGACGCAGCAGGGCCAGCTTTTCACGCGTGATCGCACCGGGGATACGAATGGCCAGCCCCGGACCGGGGAACGGATGCCGCCCTACAATGGCTTCGGGAATGTCCATCTCACGGCCGAGTTCGCGCACTTCGTCCTTGAACAGTTCACGCAACGGTTCGACAAGCTGCATTTTCATCCGGTCTGGCAGGCCACCCACATTGTGGTGCGACTTGATGGTAACGGATGGGCCGCCGGTAAAGCTGACACTCTCGATCACATCCGGATACAGCGTGCCCTGCGCCAGGAAATCGGCACCGCCAAGTTTCGCGGCTTCTTCCTCGAACACTTCGATAAACAGGCGACCAATCGTCTTGCGCTTGATTTCGGGGTCACTCACCCCTTCCAGCGCATTCAGGAACAGGTCGGACGCATCACGGTGGATCAGATGGATGTTGAAGCGGTCGCGGAACGTGCGGATGACTTCATCTGCTTCTCCTGCGCGCAGGATGCCGGGGTCAACGAAGATACACGTCAACTGGTCGCCGATGGCCTGATGGATCAGCACGGCCGCGACGGAGGAATCAACCCCGCCCGAAAGACCGCAGATCACACGACCCTTGCCCACCTGCTGGCGGATACGGGCAATTTCCATGTCCCGGAAACCCGCCATGGTCCATGTGCCACGGCAGCCCGCCACATCATGCGTGAAATTGCGCAGCAGGGCCGCGCCATGGGGCGTGTGCACGACCTCCGGATGGAACTGCACGCCATACATACGGCGGCCTTCATCGGCGATGATGGCGAACGGCGCGCCTTCGCTGACCGCAACGGCCTGGAAACCCGGCGGCAGCTTGGTCACGCGGTCGCCATGGCTCATCCACACCTGCTCACGACCACCGCGCGCCCAGGTTCCGCGGAACAGGGCACAGTCCTTGATGATATCGATATGCGCGCGACCGAATTCGCGGTGTTCGGATGTCTCCACCGTGCCACCAAGCTGGCGGCACAGCGCCTGCTGGCCATAACATATACCCAGCACCGGTACGTTCAGGGCGAACACCACGTCAGGAATGGTGGGCGCGCCCTCGTCCAGAACGCTGGCCGGGCTGCCGGACAGGATGATCCCCTTGGGTGCGAAAGCGCGAATCCGCTCCGCCGTGCTGGAATACGGCCAGATCTCGCAATACACGCCGCTTTCACGCACGCGCCGGGCAATAAGCTGTGTAACCTGACTGCCAAAATCCAGGATCAGAATACGGTCTTCGTGCAGGGCCTCATCAAGCCCTGCCGGAGGGGTGGCTGTATTCACGGTGTCGTTCATCATGTGTCTTTCGGTCGCGGCATTATCGATAAACTAGGCTTCCAGCATGAGCGGGTGACATATTGCAAGGCTGGGATGGCCTTTCCGATCCAGATAGCACACTATGGGCGCTCAGGCAGGCAGTCTTTCAGTCCTGCTGTCCCTGCCGGTTCCCGAACCGAATCATATGGTTGCCCCATGACCGCACGTCCCGTTTTCCTGCTGGCGATTATCTGCTTCGCAGGCTTTCTTTCCTCCGCCGCCACAGCCGATGCGCTGCATGACCCGACCGGGCTGTGGACGGGCAGGCTGGTCACGGATCAGGGGACATGTGACGAGACACGCGATACCTCCACCTTTCAGGTGGGCACGAAGCGCATCACTTTCACCCCGTCTGACGGATCAATCGTGCTGCGTGGCGTGCCGGAAAAGGGCAATGCCCATTACCATGCGGAAGCACTGGTCCAGCAGCCTTCCGGCGCGCCCTTCCCCATGGTGTTCGAGGCCCACCCGGAAGGAAAGACCATTGTCGGCACCTACGGCACCCCACGGTGCCGCGCACATATCGTACTCAAACGCTAATCCGCACCGCCTGCGCGGGCCACCGATCACGCAATCGGGAACACACTGGCCCGATACAGGCATGGATGCGGGCGGGCGATCCTATATATTCCCTATATGTCTGATAACATGACACTTGCTGGTGCTGTCCTGTCGATCGTCGTGCGTGACGGGCGCATGCTGCTTGTATGCAGGCGCAATCCGCCCGATCAGGGTCTGTGGGGCTTTCCGGGCGGGCGCATTGAATATGGCGAAACATATCTGCAGGCGGCGGCGCGGGAACTACGTGAGGAAACCGGCTTTCAGACCCATGCCGAAGGCACGCTGACCGCTTTCGACCTGATCGATCGGGATGGGAGCGGGCACATCCGTTTTCATTATCTGATCGTGGCCGTGAAATGCCATGACAACGGATGGAGCGCCATTCAGGCAGGGGATGATGCCTGTGATGTCGGCTGGTTTGATCTGGCGCAGGTTCGGGCCAACCCGGCAGCCTTCAGTCCCGGCCTGCTGGAACTGGGCACGCTGGCCCTGTCCGATCGGGGGATCGCCCCATGGCCGGTAGCCCCACAGATCCGTACGCCCGGCAAAATCCCTGAACACAAGACCGAAAGCCTGCTGTCATGACCCAGACCGCCTCTGCCCTGATTGTCGAGGACGAAGCCACCATAGCGGAACTGGTCGCCACGATGCTGGGCACGCATGGCATCAACGCCACCATAAGCCCCAGCGTGGCCGATGCCATGCGGCAGATGGAAACCGGCACCTTCGGCCTTGCGCTGGTGGATCTGACGCTACCCGATGGGGAGCCCGACGCCCTGATCGCCGCCGCACGCGCGCGGGATTGCCCCATTATCGTCATGAGCGGCGATCCGGACCGTCTGGCGGGTTATGCGCCGTTGCCGCTGCTGGAAAAGCCCTTCCGCATGAAAGCGCTGCTGGATCAGGTCAGGCTGGCCCTGCCCTGACAGGGCAGGCTTTACGACCTGTTATCCGGCGGGCGTAGGCAGGCGTGCAATCGTCTGCCGTTCCGTAGCAGACAGGTCATCACGCAGGCGGACGCGATACAGATCGACCATCTCTGCCACATGACCACGCCTTTCGCGCGCCAGCCTTGTCATTGGTTCCACTTCTATAAAATCATCACGGCTGAAAGAACGCCGTGGGTTGCAAACCATAACGCCACTGCCCGATATGTCATGAGACAGGTTGAACAGCGCCCAGCGCGGCTCCATTCCCACCACGATCCGTCCGGGCATGACCGCAGCCAGTTCCGCAGCCGTGCCGTAATCGCAGGCCGCGATGAACTCTCCCGCAGGGACCTGTGCTGTAATATGTGAAGCCAGTTCCCGCCATCCGGCCATCTGCCGCAGGGCGACATCCGTATGCGGGGATAGCGGCAGCGGGGCAAAAAGCGCCTGTAAATAGACAAGTGCCCCGATCAGCAGGCCACCGCCCGCAGCCCAGCGCCACCAGCGCCACGCCACGACTGCCGACCCCACCGCCAGAACGGGATAGATCACAACCGGCCAGTTCGCCTGCACCCGGTCACCAAGGGCATGCTGCATAAAGACACAGGCGGGCAGCAACGCCATACAGGCCAGCAGGGCAGCGCCGGGCATCTGTCGCGCACGCCGGACCAGTCCGACCTGCCCCCAGATGAAAAACGCGGCGATGCCCGGGGTCATCAACCCCACCTGCCCCAACAGCAGTTCGCTGACAAACTGAACGGCCCGACCGGGATGCCAGTCCACCGTCCGCCCACCCTGCCGCACAAAACTCGCCCATCCATGTGCCGCGTTCCACCACACCACAGGCAGCACGCACAGCGCGGCCAGTGCGATACCGCCCGCAAGGCCCATCCCCTGCCTGCGCGCCCATTCCGGTTGTCTGGCCAGACGCACCACCAGCCACACAATGATGCCCGCAAGGGGCAGTATGGCAGTATATTTGCTATCGCAGGCCAGCCCCGCCGCCACACCCGCGACCAGCCACCACCGCTGTGCGCTCCCCGCCACAACGCGCCCCATGGCCCAGAGCAAAACGGACATGAAGAACACAAGTGGTCCATCCGGCGTGATCACAACCGACTGGATCGCCATGGCAAGGGTAGCCTGCAACGCAATACACGCCCGCCACGCTCCAGACTGCGTTACATCAGGCAGGAGATCACGCACCGCGCGCCATATAAAAAAGGAACTGCCCGCACCGGCCAGAACCCCGATCAGCCTGATGCCAAAGGCATTATCCCCGCCCGGCAGCATGCCCAGCCGTATCCACGCCGCCACCATGGGGGGATGATCCAGATACCCCGCCGCGGGCGCAAGCGCCCACACCCGGTAATAGGCTTCGTCAGGTGAAAGTGGCAGGACAGCAGCCACAACCAGCCGTAAGGCCGCCAGCACGACAAGCGTATACAGCCACCGGCGCGGGCTGTACCCGGTGGTCACACAGGCACGCCCGGCCGGTTGAGGCTGGTACGGATGGTCTGCAGGGTCTGCACGCGCACCACATGCGGCGCTTCCGTCAGTTGCCGGGTCAGCAGGTTTTCATGCGTGGCGTCCCGTGCCATGAGCCGGACGAGGAAGTCACCACCGCCACGGATCATGTGACATTCGCGCACTTCCGGCCACGCCGAGACCTGATTTTCAAAGGCGGACAGGACCGCCTCCTTCTGGCTGTCCAGCCCGATCAGGGCGAACAGCGTGATCGACCAGCCCAGCCGGGCGGCATCCGTATCGGCATGATAGCCACGGATCACATGGTCTTCCTCAAGCCTGCGCATGCGCCGCAGGCAGGGGGGAGCGGATATGCCCACGCGCCGGGCAAGCTCCACATTCGTCATACGTCCGTCCAGCTGAAGTTCGGCCACAATACGACGATCAATCGCATCCAGATCAGCCATCCGCTCCGCCATGAAAGTTCCATTTCCCGAAAACGGGCGCCTGCCGCGCCCCTGTGCCGCAATAATGGCACACTTCCTACTCCAACCCTTGCACGGACGCCAGTGGACGACCATACCAAAGGAAATTGTGACAATAGGGTTATTCTGATCTCATGCCCCAGACCTGTTCTACCGATATGCTTGTCATTGGCGCAGGCCCCGCCGGTTATACCGCCGCCATCTACGCGGCACGCGCGAATCTCTCCCCCGTTCTCGTCGCCGGGCTGCAGCCCGGCGGCCAGCTCATGATCACCACCGACGTCGAGAACTATCCCGGCTTCGGCAAAGGGATACAGGGGCCGGAACTGATGGAGCAGATGGCCGAGCAGGCCCGCAATGTCGGCACGCGGCTTATCGATGACATCATCGTATCGTGTGACTTCAGCCGTACCGACGGGACCGGCCGCTTCTACGCCACCGGCGATTCCGGTACATTGTACGAGGCACGCAGCGTCGTCATCGCAACCGGCGCACAGGCAAAATGGCTAGGCATCCCCGGTGAGAAGGAATTCCAGGGTTCGGGCGTATCCGCCTGCGCCACCTGTGACGGCTTCTTCTATCGTGGCAAGCGCGTGGCGGTGATCGGTGGCGGTAATACAGCAGTTGAAGAAGCCCTGTACCTGACCCACCACGCCGATCATGTAACCCTGATCCATCGTCGCGACAGCCTGCGTGCGGAACGCATCCTGCAGGACCGGCTGCATGCCAACCCCAAGGTATCGGTCATCTGGAACAGTGTGGTCGAACGCATAACCGGCAGCGGCACGCCACCCGTAGTCACGGGGGCCGAACTGCGTGACATCGTGACCGGTGCCGAGCGCCATATCGACGTGGATGGCGTGTTCGTTGCCATTGGCCATGCCCCCAACACCACAATTTTCCGTGATGTGGTGGAGATTGATACGGACGGTTACATCGTTACGGCACCCGGTAGCACACGCACCTCAGTGCCGGGTGTATTTGCCGCAGGTGACGTGCAGGACAAGATATTCCGGCAGGCGGTGACCGCCGCGGGCACGGGCTGCATGGCCGCCCTTGAGGCCGAACGCTTCCTTGGCGCCATTGTGTAATGACTCCGGAAGAGTCCTTGACCTGCATCAACATTTCCTTCACCACAGCCACAGTAGTGTCATAACATTTGACGCGCCCTTATTAGATAGCAAAGCGGAGTCAACGCGTGGACTGGGATAAACTCCGGATATTTCATGCTGTAGCCGAGGCAGGTTCCTTCACCCATGCGGGCGACGTGCTTAACCTGAGCCAGTCTGCGGTATCGCGGCAGATTTCCGCCCTGGAAGAGGCATTGCAGGTTCCCCTCTTCCACCGGCATGCCCGGGGCCTTATCCTGACCGAACAGGGTGAGACACTGAACCAGACGGTGCGGGAAGTCTTTTCCAAACTGGCCATGACCCAGTCCCTGCTTACCGAAAGCAAGGAAAAGGCGGCCGGGCGGTTACGGGTCACCACGACAACCGGTTTCGGCACCTGCTGGCTGACGCCACGCCTGCACCGGTTCATGGAAACCAACCCGGACATTTCGATTACCCTGATACTGGAAGATAATGATCTGGATCTGGGCATGCGTGAGGCGGATGTGGCGGTGCGCATGCATCCGCCCCGCCAGCCGGACCTGATCCAGCGGCATCTGGCCGACTTCCCGCTGCCCATCTACGCATCGCAGTCATACCTGAACGACCACGGCACGCCCCGCACGCTTGAGGAGCTTAATGCCCACAAGCTGGTCCTGTTCGGGGGCTATCATCCGCCAGTGCCGCACATCAACTGGCTGGCGGAAACGGGCGTTCCTTCCGATGAGCGCCGTCAGGCGCGTCTGGAAGTCAACAGTCTGGCCGCCATGGCGGGCGCAATCGCGGCTGGTATCGGCATCGGGTCAATCCCGCTTTACGCAGCATCGCAGTACCCCAATCTGGTCAAGATCCTGCCGGAAGTGCCGCTACCGACCGTTGATGCCTACTTCGTCTACCCGGAAGAGCTGCGCACGTCCAAGCGCGTGGCCGTATTCCGCGATTTCCTGCTGGCGGAAATCAACGCCCGCCATCACTGATACAGGCCCTTCCACCACGCTGGCGAAATACCCAGCGTGGTGCCTGCCTGCCCCTTCCCGATCAATGCACGGAACAGATTAGTCAGTCAGCACTTCCGTTGGCGTGATTGACGCGCTCGCGCAGTTCCTTGCCTGCCTTGAAAAACGGCACCACCTTTTCATCCACCGACACGGTTTCCCCCGTGCGCGGGTTACGACCCGTGCGTGCATCGCGCTTCTTGATGGTGAAGGCGCCAAAACCGCGCAGTTCAACCCGATCCCCGCGCATCAGGGCATTGCTGATTTCAGCAAAGATGACCTGAACAATACGCTCCACTTCCCGCATGGGAAGATGTGGCCGGGCAGCAGCAAGTTCGGCAATCAATTCCGATCTGGTCATCCTGTTCCCCCTTGTTATACAAGAAATTAAAGTTTCCAGATCGCAACAGCCCCGTCAAGCGTACTGCTTTCCTTAATTAAAAATTCTGCCCCCGGCAGCGCCGACAGCGCCCCCGCGAACCAGCGCCGCCATTTTACCCGCGTGGCCGCAGGACCAATATCCGTAACCGGCGCGGTATCGGGCAGATGCGTGGTTTTCAGCAGCCATCCGCGGGCATCCGCCATCGAACCAAGCTGATCCACCAGTCCCAGCGCAAGCGCCTGCTGCCCGGTATAGGGGCGGCCATCAGCCAGTTGCCGCACGCGATCGACTGGCATATGTCGCCCCTGCGCCACAACATCGACAAAAAATCCATAAAGATCCGTAATAACACCCTGCAACATCTCCCGCCCTTCGGGTGAGAGTGGCTGCACGACGGAAGGCTGCCCCTTCATCGGACCGGAAACAAGCTGATCGACATGCACCCCCACCCGATCCAGCAGGCGCGACACATCAGGCGATTGCAAAATGACACCGATTGATCCGGTCAGGGTCGAGCGGTTCGCAAAAATACGATTGGCAGGCACCGACACCATATAACCTGCGGACGCCGCGACACCCCCCATGGACACGACCACCGGCTTACGGCGCGCAAAAGCCGCCACGGCATCATGCAGCAGTTCCCCACCGGTTACCGCGCCACCGGGACTGTTTACTTCCAGAACCAGTCCCTTGACCGTCGCATCATCGGCAGCTTTCTGAAGCGCTTCGATATTCTCATGCTCGTCGGCGGTGATAATGCCTTCGAGCTTCAGATGAACCAGATGCGGCGCGCGACCGGTCCAGCTACTGCCAGAGGAACGCGAAAATCCGATAAGGCAGGCCAGAACGAAAAAAGCCACAGCGCCGCCCCGCCAGAACAGTAACCGGCGGCGAAGCGATGTGGCATGCATGATCATGTCGGGGTCAGTATCCATGACACTGACCTATCATGGATACTGCGCGCGACGAAGATGCGCAGGACACCGATGCGACAGCTACCCTTATTTCCGGCCGCGGCGGGCAGGTTTGGCAGCCGCGGCATCGACCGCTGCGGACGCTGCCGTTATCTTGCGGCCAAGCCCGATTTCACGCGCAAGGCTGGATCGGCGTTCCGCATAACTGGGTGCAACCATCGGGTATTCCGGCGGCAGGCCCCAGCGTTCCCGATACTGTTCGGGCGTCATGCCATAGGCACTGTGCAGGTGACGCTTGAGCATCTTGAGCTTTTTGCCGTCTTCCAGACAGATGATGTAATCCGGGAACACCGACCGCCTGATGGGCACGGCGGGCTGGAGCTTTTCCGGCTCCTCCACAGGCCGGCCGACAGTCGCCAGCGCCTGATAGACGTTACGGATCAGGTCCGGAAGATCAGTCGCCGCGACACTGTTATTTGAAACATGTGCCGACACGACCTGTGCCGTCAGTTCCAGACATGAAAAATCCTGCTCGGTATCAGACATACGTTATTCCGCGTTTCTCTCAGTAAATAACAGTCGCACCATATTGGCGAACCATTCGTCTAAAACGATACACCATTACTCAAACAGGCACAACGCGGGCACATTTTCACAGTATATCCATGCACGAAAATGGGACGATTTCATTGCCCTGAAACCCTCAATATTGATGGTAATGCCATTTTGAAATGTTTGTTTTTGTAAAAAAACCGCTCATTTTCTTACAAATTCTTTTCTACCTCCGGTTGCCAATAGCCGGATATAAGGGAGCATTGGCCTGATGCTGCAATCTGGGATGGTAATTCCTCCCATTACTCATCACAAAATCGCCGGGCCTTCATCGGGGTTCACATAAACATACCTGCGACCGCCCTGCAGTCTGGTACAGATGTCAGGCGTCCACGCATATTCGCGCAAAACAGGCCGCCGCCGCATCCTGCCCTGCATGAGAAGCGGGCATGGCCCCTGCCTGTTCACCCAGCAGGGCGCTGAGCTGATCCATGCCAAAATCCGGATCGCAGGCAGAGCAGATCAGGCGAATGCGCATTTCCTCCATACTATCCTTAATGCTGTAGATAACCTGTCGCGCTTCCTTGCGTGTTACAACGATTTCAGCCCGGCGGAGTTCCGCAAGCTGCTGGCTGAGGGTGGGCTGACCGATGCCGGTTTCAATTTCGATCTGACCGACACTTTTCTCACCATCCAGCAGGCAGGCCAGCACCATCAGCCGCTGCGGCTGCCCTAACAGACGCAGGCGCTGCGCCAGATTCTCCGCCACGTCACGCGTTCTGGGCAGATTGATCATATGCTTTCCCCTCAGCCACTTTCCGCCGCGATGGTACCATATCCACCGCCCTCACAACACCATCCCCGACCATTCAGCGCCCGGAACACGCCTTGCCAAAATAGATACATAATATATTAAATAGATAAACAATCATCATTCCCCTCATCCGCCGGGACAGAGTCACACATGACACACCCCACCTTCAAAGCCGTCTCGCCCCATGCCTGATCTGTGGCAAATCCTGCCAGGCCTGTGCAGCGGCGGCATGATCGGTTTTACGCTGGGGCTGGTCGGGGGCGGCGGCTCGATCCTTGCCGTGCCGTTACTGCTTTACGTGGTGGGAATTTCCGATCCGCACCGGGCCATTGGCACCAGCGCCCTTGCCGTGACCATCAATGCGCTGTGCAGTCTGGCCAGCCACGCACGATCAGGCTGCGTACGGTGGAAATGCGCCACCCTGTTCACCTGTTGCGGCATCGTGGGCGCACTCGTCGGGGCAAGCTGCGGCAGGATCATCAACGGGCAGCACCTGCTTTTCCTGTTCGCGCTTATCATGCTGGTGGTGGGCGCCCTAATGCTGCGGGGAAACCACGACACCGGCCCGACACCATGCAGACCGGAACGGACATCCGCGCTTCCGGTCATCGTCTACGGGGGGCTGACCGGGTTCTGTTCAGGCTTTTTTGGCATTGGTGGCGGTTTCCTGATCGTACCTGCCCTGCTGGCTGCTACCGCCATGCCGATGATCAATGCCATCGGCACCTCTCTGGTGGCGGTGTGCGCCTTTGGCATGACCACGGCAATTACATATGCCGCCGCGGGCATGGTTGATATGCCCATGGTCGGCATTCTGGTGGCAGGCGGCATTGTCGGCAGCATGGGCGGAACCATGCTGGCGCGACATCTGGGCGACCGGCCGCAGCGGCTGCGCATGATTTTTGCCTATCTGATTTTCATTGTGGCATTCTATATGATGTCGCGCAGCGCACAGGCGATGGGCCTTGTCTGATACAGGCACGCACGCCACGCGTTCTTCACTGCCGGACCTCCTGCCCCATGCCACAATCCGTCGTCACCCTGGCGCATCCGGCTGATTTCGCGCAGTGGCGCACCGCCACCCGCATGCTGATCAGCCACAATGTCCAGCCCGATGCGATAACGTGGCGCATCGCATCGGACGAAGCGGACGGTCCACCCGATTCAGCCTCGCACGCCGCAGACGCACAAAACACCCGGACCTTCAAAATTTCCCGCGACACGCTGCGACTGGCCGCCGATGTCATCCAGTCCATGCTGCCAGACCGCTTCGCCCTGGCCTACGCCCTGATCCACGCCCTTGCCACAGACACGACACTCAGCGCCGACGCGCTGGCCCGGATGGAGGAAGCAGCGGAAACCGTCCGGGCGGAAACCCGGCTTTTACGCCAGAACCTGTTCAGCACCATGCGCCATGAAGGCGACAGCCCGCAATGGCATGGCACGCTGGATACACAAACCCATGTTCCCGAAAGCAATGCCCGTTTCATCACCTATCAGCTATCGCTTGCGCCGTGGCGGCTTGCCCTGCCGGGGCGCGAACTGCGCTGGACGGGCAAAAACCTTATGGCGGGACCAGTGGACAACACCGTCCCCATAACCTTTGCAAGCCTGCCGCCCCCGGCCCTGCCGCTGGTAACGGATCTGGATATTGGCCGGATAACTTCGCTACGCGCCGTGGCGCTGGCGGCAAAAACCTGCCTGATATGCCCCATGGCCCGCCACGCCACCCAGACGGTGTTCGGGGAAGGCCGGACGGATGCCCGCATGATGTTCGTGGGCGAGCAGCCGGGCGACAGGGAGGATATTGCAGGCCGTCCCTTCGTCGGTCCGGCCGGGCAACTGTTTGACCGCGCCCTGCACGAAGCCGCAATCGCGCGTGATGACGCCTACGTGACCAATACGGTCAAGCACTTCAAATTCCGCCCCCGTGGCACCCGTCGCATCCATGAAAAGGCAGGGCGGGAAGAAATGGTGGCCTGCGCGCCATGGCTGGCGGCGGAGCGGCGGATCATCCGCCCGCACGTTCTGGTCATGCTTGGAGCCACGGCGGCATCCGCCCTGCTGGGGCGCGCCGTTACAATTGGTCGCGAACGCTCCCGCCCCATTTCGCTGGAGGACGGAACGACCGGCATCGTAACCGTGCACCCTTCCTATCTGCTCCGCATTCCCGATGAAGCCAGCCGTGCGCGGGAATATGCGCGCTTTGTTGATGACCTGCGTCTGGCGGCCACCCATCTCCAGCCCGCAGCGTCATAATGCCGCCACGAGGAAAGCCGATGCCAGATATGCGCTCGCGACACCATTACGTGATGCCAAGATGCGTTATGGATTGACACGCCCCCATGTCGCCGGAAGCCGTATATCGTGCCTGCAGACCTCAATTTTCTGCCCCCGTTCCTGACCCGTGTTTTCAGCGGAAAATATTTCCCCACCCTCCGCGCCCCCGGCTACGCACGGATGAGTGGCCTGAAATGGCTTTACGCCCCCACACCTGAAGCCCTTGCCTTTGCCATCCGCACCACGGTAGCGGCGCTGATGGCCCTGACCATTGCCATGTGGATGGAACTGGACGACCCGCCATGGGCGGCCATGACCGTATGGATCGTGGCACAGGGGTCGCGCGGGGAAAGCCTGTCCAAGGCGCGGTGGCGTCTGGTCGGGACCGCCATCGGGGCCATAAGCGCGGTTGTACTGGTCTGCTCGTTTCCGCAGGCGCCATGGCTGTTCTTTCCCGCCATCAGCATCTGGATCGGCCTGTGCTGCATGTGCGCGACACTGGTGCGCAATTTCCGGTCCTACGCACTGGTGCTGTCGGGGTATACCTGCGCCATCATTGCGCTGGCCGCCACGCGCCAGCCTGACAACATCTTCATGATAACCATGTCGCGCACGACCTATATCGTGCTGGGAATCGCGTGCGAGACACTGGTTGCGGTCCTGTTCGCCCATAACCTTGCCGGGGCCGCGCGCAAGAACATGCGCCAGAAAATCCAGATGGCGCTGAGCAGCGCGACCGATGCCGTCGCCAACCTGCTGGCGGGGGATGACGCGGCGTTCATCCGCTCGCGCGCGCTGTTCGGCACCATTCTGGCCATCAATGACCAGATCGAGTTCAGCGAAGTCGAAATGGGACCGCACGGGCACGAAGGGGACCATGCCCGCGCGGCTCTCGCATCCGTGTCGGTCCTGCTGTCGCGCGGGCTGGGCATGATGGCGCGCATCCGGGCGCTGGGCACCACCAATGAACAGTTTACCGAAAGCTCGCTGCTCACGCGCACCTTCCTGCTGGGGGTTCCGGCGCGGCTGGAAAACGACAGCGAAATTCCCCACATACTGCACGACCTGCAGGATCTGCGCGGCGTGTGCCGCCAGCGCATCATTGATGCACTGACACACGAGATCAGCGCAGCCCAAAGCATCGAGACGACCGATGTGGATGACCTGCTGAACTGCCGCATCCTGCATAACGCACTGGACGAACTGCTGGGCGAACTGGAACAGGCGATACGGGAGTTCGATGCCAGCCAGCACGAAATCCGCGGCGATCATTTCCATTTCCGCATCGAAGCGCATCGTGACTTCAAGGAAGCTGCCTATAACGGTGTCCGCGCCGCCGTGGCGATTGGCGTCGCCGCCCTGATATGGGAAGTCACGGCATGGCCCAATGGCGTCGGGTTCATCACAATGGTGGCGGTGACATGCGGACTGTTCGCCACACGTGAAAACCCGGTGGTCGGCACCATGAACTTCCTGCGCGGCGCGTGCTGGGCCGTGCTGGTGTCGGGCTTTCTGGTGCTGCTGTTCCTGCCCCGCCCGGCGGAATTCGAAATGCTGGCCGCGGTCCTCGCCCTGCCCATGATTGCCGGCGGCCTGGCCGCACGCAATCCGGCCACGGCGGGCGCTGCCGCATCCTACTGCCTGTTCCTGCCCAATCTGGTGGGGCCGGGCAATCAGACCCGACTGAACGAAATCGCCTATTTCAACGCATCCTTCGCGCTGCTGTGCAGCATCGGCTTTGCCGTGCTGATCTTCCGTGCGGTACTGCCCTTCAATAATGATGAAGAACGCTGGCGCATGCGTAACCGCACGCTGCATGACCTGCGCCATCTTGCATCGGCCCACCCCATGCCGCGCACCCAGTCGTGGATCGGGCGCAACACGGACCGTTTCTCGCGCCTGATCCGCCATGCGGGACCGGCCCCGACCCCCACCATCGAAGCCTATCTGCAGGGCACGCTGTCGGCCATGACCATCGGGCTGAACATCATACGCCTGCGCACCGTGCAGGAACGCGGGCAGCTTCCCCCTGCCGCCGACCGGGCCATCGAACTGTTCCTGACCCGCATGTCCCAGTTCAGCGGGCGCTACGGGCGCTTTGGCCGCACGGCGCGCGTGGCGCGCGGGGCCACACGTAGCCTGCGCCGACTGGAAGCCGGGGAAGGCAATATTACATCGCGTATCGAGATTACACGCGCCATTGCCTATCTGCTGGTCATTTCCTATGAACTGGGCGCAAACGCAGCCTTTCTGGATGCCTCCCAGCCCTATCGTGCCAATGACGCATCATAACGCCCTGTCATGACACATATGGCGGGAGACGGAGCCAATCATGACCCCTGCCCCCGCCAATGCCGCCCTGCGCGGTCATATTGTCACGTTTCGCGGCAATCCCTTCCTCATGTCGCCCGAAGACGCCCTGCTGGACGAACCCGACGGGCTGGTTCTGGTACAGGACGGACGCATCACGCATGCTGGCGCCCATGATGAAACGATTGCCCACCTGCCGCCGGGCATGCAGGTTACGGATTACCGGGGCTGCCTGATTTCCGCCGGTTTCGTGGATACCCATGTCCACTATCCGCAACTGCCCATGATCGCGGCCTATGGCGAACAGTTGCTGGAATGGCTTGAACGCTACACCTTCCCCACCGAACGTCACTTCTCCGATGGTGCGTATGCCGCCACGATCGCACGCAAATTCCTGCGCGGCCTGCTGACCTGCGGCACGACGACGGCTGCCGTCTACTGCACGGTTCATCCGCAATCAGTTGATGCGTTCTTTACGGAATCGACCCGTCTCGGCACGCTGATGATCGCGGGCAAGGTACTGATGGACCGCAACGCCCCTGACTACCTGCGCGACACGGCCCAGCAGGGATATGATGAATCCCTGCGCCTGATCGAACGCTGGCACGGACGCGACCGGCAGCATTATGCCGTAACCCCCCGCTTCGCCCCCACCAGCACGCCGGAACAGCTTGAACTGGCGGGCGCCCTTCTTCAGCGCGACGATACCCTGTTCATGCAGACCCACCTTGCCGAAAACAAGGCGGAGGTGGCGTGGGTATCAGAACTGTTCCCTGACAGCCGTTCCTATCTGGATGTGTATGACCGCGCCGGTCTGGTCCGTCCGCGCAGCGTGATGGGCCACGGTATCTATGTGGATGAACACGATTTATGCCGCTGCCATGAAAGTGGCTGCGCGCTGGCGCACTGCCCCACATCCAACCTGTTTCTGGGCAGCGGCCTTTTCCGGCTGCATGATGTAACCGATCCCCGCCGCCCGGTACGCACGGGACTGGGCAGCGATGTGGGAGCTGGCACCAGCCTGTCGCACCTGCAGACCATGAACGAAGCCTACAAGGTCGCACGCCTGGGCGGAAACCGGCTGCACCCGGTACAGGCGTTCTGGCTGGCGACGGCAGGCGGTGCGCATGCGCTGCATCTGGATGACCGCATTGGCATGGTAGCGGCGGGCATGGATGCGGATCTGTGCATTCTTGACCCGCGTGCGACGCCCATACAGACGCTGCGCGCGGAAATGTGCGACAGCACGGCAGACCTGCTGTTCACACTCATGATGCTGGGCGATGACCGCAGCATCCGCGCAACCTATGCAGGCGGACGGCTGGTTCATGACCGCGACAGCGAAACAGCGATTTAGGGAAACATCACACGCGATGCAGTGGCGGAGAGGGTGGGATTCGAACCCACGGTACGCTTGCACGCACAACGGTTTTCGAGACCGCCCCGTTCGACCGCTCCGGCACCTCTCCAACTGCACGCGGTGATGCAGCGGCTTATAGGGGGCAGATGTAACGGGCGCAAGGGGTCTTTTTTGCCCTGTTCCACGTACCATAAAAAATATTGACCTGCGCCCCGCCACCCAGTAAAAGCCCGCATTCACCCCGCGCGGACGGGGGAGCCGCTGCAATTGCGGCCAATATAAAAAAGCGACTGGGCCGTGTCGCCTGCACCCCTGAACCGGTGCCGCACACGCCAAGAGATCGGAAAGATAGATAGAGAATGTTTGCAGTTATCCGTACCGGCGGGAAGCAGTACCGTGTTTCCAAGGATGCCGTCCTGAAGGTTGAAAAGCTGGAAGCCGAAGCCGGCGCCACCATCACGTTCGACCAGGTCCTGGCCGTTGGCGGCGAAGGTGGCACGACCATCGGCGCACCGACCGTGGCAGGCGCCACCGTCACCGCAACCGTGATCGCACAGGACCGTCTGGCGAAGATCATCATCTTCAAGAAGCGCCGCCGGCAGAACAGCCGCCGCAAGAATGGCCACCGCCAGCCGGTGACCGTGGTGCGCATTTCCGCGATCAACGCCGCCTGATCCCCGCCCAGTCATACAGGCCGGGCAGGTTTGATCAGAGATTTCAGTTTTAAGGAGTTCAGGCAATGGCACAAAAAAAGGCAGGCGGTTCGTCCCGTAACGGACGCGATAGCGCCGGACGTCGTCTTGGCGTCAAGAAGTTTGGTGGCGAAAGCGTCATCGCTGGCAACATCATTGTCCGCCAGCGCGGCACGAAGATGAAGCCGGGCGTGAACGTTGGCGTTGGCCGCGACCACACCCTGTTTTCGCTGGTTGACGGACAGGTGAAGTTCGAGCGCCGTGCAGAAGGCCGCGTGCATGTTTCCGTGCAGGCCCTGCCGCTGGCAGCCGAATAAGGCACGCGCCTTATCACTACGGGTTTTCCCGAATTGAGGGGGGCGGTCATTCTGGCCGCCCCCCTTTTTCGTATGATGCCGGGCAGCATTCTCTGGTATCATGCATGCATACGGGGCGCGCATTCAGGCCCCTACCGGATCGCAGGCAATGAAGTTTCTTGACCAGGCCAAAATCTATGTAAAATCCGGCGATGGCGGTGACGGTGTCGTCGCCTTCCGCCGTGAGAAATATATCGAATTTGGCGGTCCGGACGGGGGCAATGGCGGGCGCGGCGGGGATATCATCTTCGAAGCGGTCGATAACCTGAACACCCTGATCGATTTTCGCTACACCCAGCATTTCCGCGCCCGCAAGGGCGGCAATGGCGCGGGCTCCGACCGGACGGGGGCCGCGGCGGAAACGGTTGTCATCAAGGTGCCGATCGGCACCCAGATTTTCGATGAAGACCGCGAAACCATGCTGGGCGATCTCGACGCGGCGGGCATGCGCCTGCTGCTGTGCCGTGGCGGGGATGGCGGACGCGGCAATGCCCATTACAAGACCAGCACCAACCGCGCCCCGCGCCGGGCGGACAAGGGCTGGCCGGGTGAGGAACGCTGGGTCTGGCTGCGTCTGAAACTGATCGCCGATGTCGGGCTGGTTGGCCTGCCCAATGCAGGTAAATCCACCTTCCTGTCCACCGTATCGGCGGCACGGCCAAAGATCGCTGATTACCCCTTCACCACCCTGCATCCGCAGCTTGGTGTGGTGCGGCTGTCGGTTACGGAAGAATTCGTCATTGCGGATATTCCCGGCCTGATCGAAGGCGCGCATGAAGGCAGCGGGCTGGGTGACCGTTTTCTTGGCCATGTCGAACGCTGCGCGGTGCTGCTGCATCTGATCGACGGCACGGCGGAAGACGTCGTCGAATCCTGGCGCACCATCCGCCATGAACTGTCCGAATATGGTGGCGGTCTGGCGGAAAAGCCGGAAATCATTGTCCTGAACAAGATCGATGCCCTCCTGCCCGAGGAAATCGACGAGCGCCGCACGGCCCTTGAACAGGCAAGCGGACAGACGGTGATGTGCATGTCATCCGTCGCGCATATGAATGTGGATACGGTGCTGCGCCAGTTGCAGGATTACGTAACCCGCAACCGTGCTGAAAAGGCCGAGCAGGAAAAGGGGGAGATCCCCGCCACATGACGGATACCCCCCTGCCCGCCCTGCGCACCGCACGGCGCGTTGTCGTCAAGATTGGCAGCGCGCTGATTGTCGACCCGGCCGAAGCCGCCCCCCGGCAGGCATGGCTGGACAGCGTTGCCCACGACATCGCCAGCCTGCGCGCACAGGGTACTGAAGTCGTGGTCGTGTCTTCCGGCGCAATCGCACTGGCGCGCCATCAACTGGGGCTGACACGCCCGGTGCTGCGGCTGGAAGAAAAGCAGGCCGCGGCTTCGGTCGGCCAGATCCGGCTGGCGCAGGCATGGACCGATGCCCTGTCGCGCCATGAACTGACGGCGGCGCAACTTCTGCTTACCCCTGATGATACCGAACACCGCAACCGGTATCTCAATGCCCGGGCCTCGCTCAACACGCTTCTGGCGCTGGGCTGCGTGCCGATCATCAACGAAAATGACGCCATCGCCACGACGGAAATCCGCTTTGGCGACAATGACCGCCTTGGCGCGCGCGTGGCGGAAATGATCAACGCAGACCAGCTTGTCCTGCTATCCGACATTGACGGGCTTTATACCGCCGATCCGCGCAATAATCCCGATGCCCGTCATCTGCCGGTCGTAGCAGCCCTGACTGACAGTATCGAAGCCATGGGGGGCGCACCACCGCCGGGCTATTCATCGGGCGGCATGCGCACAAAGCTCATGGCGGCGCGCATCGCCACACAGGCAGGCTGCGCCATGGCAATCGCCCGCGGTCAGGGCCTGCATCCGCTTGCGCGCCTGCGTGATGGCGCGCGCTGCACATGGTTCCTGCCCGCCCCCGATGCCCGTTCCGCCCGCAAGAACTGGATTGCAGGCAGCCTGACCCCGGCGGGTCACGCCGTGATTGATGATGGCGCCGTGCAGGCCCTGATAATGGGATCGTCACTCCTGCCCGCAGGCGTGACCGAAGTAACGGGCGATTTCGACCGGGGCGACCTGATTGCGGTGCTGGACCGGCAGGGCCAGAAGATTGCCTGTGGCCTTGCGGCTTACGCGGCGGATGAAGCCCGCAGGATCGCGGGACATCAATCTGAACGGATCGAGGCTCTGCTGGGCTGGCAGGGCACGGATGAACTGATCCACCGGGACGATCTGGTGCTGTTTGCAAAAACCGAAAACACACCCAACTGCTAGGTTCCGCCCGAGCTAGTCGGCCCGGGGCGGCCAGCGCAGGGTTGGTTCCGTGCGCAGCCTGCGTTCTGGTGGCCAGACGGAAGCACGCACCGGCCGATTCGTAGCCACAGGCCCGGATTCAGCCCGTCCGTTACGGCTCCATTCCGACAGGCTGGGACCATGATCCCCGCGCCTGTTGTCCTGCCCTCCTGCCGGGAGTTCGGCTTCAGGTGGACGGGGAACGTAGGGCCGCGCGGGACGGGGGGGCTGCGGTGACCAGTCATCTCTTTCCACCTCACCATACTGGCGGGTGCGCACGGGGTCGGGTTGAACCTGACGCTGTGGCGTGGCGGCCGGGGGCTGTGGCTGAACACGGGCCGCGCGGCGTTCATAGGCAGGTATGTCACGCTCTTCTTCCGCACCGTCACGGTCAGGCGTGACAGGAACGGGTCCGCCCCGTGGCGTTTCGGGCTCCCATACGGGCACGGATGGCGCGGGAGATGCCTGCATGGACGGACGTGGATCGAGCATATCGGGCAACGTCTCGCCCGCGGCAGGCGGCGCGCTGTTCAGTCCCATCGCCATGACACGCAACTGGGCCTGAAGGTCGTCAAGCTGCACGGCCAGATTATCCAGCCGTCCCTTCACGCCAAATACCGCGAAGGGCACCAGCAGCCATACCAGAGCGAACAGCATACCGCCCACCAGCAGCGCGGCCTGCGCCCATGGCGGCATCCATTGCGGGAAAAGGGACGACAGCATGTATCATGCGCCCTGAACTGAAGTTACCCGGCGGCACAGGCCCGTTGCCCGCGCCGCCAGACCATTACATGCCAAGCGCGCGGCGGTAGATGTCAAGCAGGGTTTCCTGCTCCTCCACTTCCGCGGGTTCCTGCTTGCGCAGGCGGATGATCTGGCGGATCACCTTTACATCAAACCCGGCGGACTTCGCCTCGGTAAAAATATCCTTGATGTCGCCTGCAAGCGCCTTGCGCTCTTCTTCAAGGCGCTCAACGCGTTCGATAATGCTGCGCAGGCGGTCGGCTGCGATACCGCCGACCGCGGCAGGCTTGTCGTCCGCCTCGAAATTGTCAGCATTCATGGCAGGTGTCTCCAGATATCGTGATTGTGCCGTTCCGCGCCCGCCGGCACATATGAAATTAATGTCACTAGGCGACGGGGTGGAACGGCGGGATTATCGCGCCGCTGTCCGATGGTCAATGCCAACTTGACAGCGCGAAGAAGCGGGCCGTAATCGGACGGCAGCAACAGGCCGCTTTCGCGTCATACCCATTCATGCCGCATGCGTCCGCATGGCATGCACGATACCAGAGATCAGGCAGGAGGCCGACTTCCATGGCACATCTTCCCCCCGTTGATACCTTTGACTACATCGTTTTCGGCGGGACCGGAGATCTGACCATGCGCAAGCTGCTGCCTGCGCTTTACCACCGTTACCGCGATGGGCAGATTCCGGAAGATTCCCGCATTATCGGCACTGCGCGTTCCCCCCTTTCGCGGGCGGAATACCAGCAGCGCGCCCAGGCGGCGCTGGGTGAACACGTCAAGCCCGATGCGCTGGATGATGCAACGGTGCAGCGTTTCCTGAACATGGTGTATTATGTCAGCCTCAACGGGGCGGAAGCCGACAGTGACTGGCCCGCGCTGAAGACGCTGTTCGGTGATGCCTCGACATCCCGTATCCGGGTGTATTATCTGGCGACATCGCCCGCGCTGTATGGCCAGATATGTGAAAACCTCAGCCGCGAAGACCTGATTACCGCGCAGTCGCGTGTGGTACTGGAAAAACCCATCGGCACCGACCTCGCCAGTGCGGAAGCGATCAATGACAGCGTTGGCCGTCATTTCCCCGAAAATCATATTTTCCGTATCGACCATTATCTGGGCAAGGAAACGGTCCAGAACCTGATTGCGCTGCGCTTCGCCAATCCGGTGTTTGAACGCCTGTGGTCGTGCGATGCAATCGACTATGTGCAGATCACCGCCGCCGAGACCGTGGGCGTGGAAGGGCGTGGCGCGTATTACGACCGCTCCGGCGCGCTGCGCGACATGATCCAGAACCACCTGCTGCAGGTGCTGTGCCTTGTGGCGATGGACCCGCCCGTATCGCTGGAAGCCGATGCGGTGCGTAACGAGAAGCTCAAGGTGCTGCGCGCACTCAAGCCCATTTCCGCCGATGACGTGGCCATCTATACCTCACGCGGGCAGTACGCCCGCGGCACCATCGGGGACAAGACCGTTGGCAGTTATCTGGAAGACCTTGGCGAAGGCGTGACCAGCGAGACCGAAACCTTCGTTGCCCTCAAGGCGGAAATCCTGACATGGCGGTGGGGCAACGTGCCGTTCTACCTGCGCTCGGGCAAGCGCATGGCGGAAAAGTGCAGCGAGATCGTGATCCAGTTCAAGTCGGCCCCGTGGTCCATTTTCTCCAACCGGCCCGAACCCAACCGCCTGATCATCCGCATTCAGCCCGATGAAGGCGTGATGCTGTGCGTATCCACCAAGGACCCGACACCGACCGACAGCCTGACCCTGCGTGACGCGGACATCAATGTCGAGTTCGAGAAAGCCTTCAACATCCGCTACCCCGACGCGTATGAACGCCTGCTGCTGGACGTGGTGCGCGGCGACCCGATCCTGTTCATCCGCCGCGATGAAGTGGCCGCCGCATGGCGCTGGATCGATCCCATCCTGCAGGGATGGAAGGAACGCAAGGCCCCGCTCGAACCCTATGCCGCAGGCACATGGGGACCGGAAGGTGCCCGCAACCTGCTGTCGCAGTCAGGGCATCTGTGGCACGAGGACATGAAAAAATAATCCCACATGAATGATACAACACAGGCCACCCCGCCGCGCCTGACCCGCAGGCGCGCGCCCCTCAGCCTGAAACAGCGCATCCTGCGCCGGGTCATGATGATCGTGCCCATGGCCGCGCTGGTTTTTCTGGTCGGCCGGATGGGCTGGCTGGATCAGGCTGCGGACAAGCTGACGTTTTCACGCACAAGCTGGTTCGACAATACCGCCGTGGTCGAACATTTCCGCACCATCGTCACCCATAACGGCATGACATCGGACGCCAAGGACTGCCTGCTGTTCGTCATCAATGGCAACGACCCGCCAGACGCCACACGTCTGGAGGTTCTGGAAAAACATTCAGGCAAGTGCCCCGGCGACCGGAATACCCTGCCGCACCTGTTCACCATCCAGATCGACCGCCTTAACCAGACCGCCCAGACGGACTGGCAGTCGCCGGGGATGTTCCATCCCCTGCCCCGTTAGGCACATCTTTATCACGCAGGGCACGCCGCAGCGCGCGTGCCCCATAGCGGATGGCCTCGCGTCCGGCAGGCAGGAATGAATAGAAGTTCAGGAAGCCATGTACCGTTCCCCGCCATGTCCGGGTTTCGGCATGGCTTCCGGCCCGCCGCATTTCCGCTGCGTATCCCGTTCCTTCATCATGCAGCGGATCGCACTGCGCCAGCGCGATGGTCGCAGGCGGCAACCCCGCGAGTGACGGAGCAAAAATCGGCGCCAGTTTTGGATCACGCAGGTCATCGGGCGTGCGGATATACTGCTCCGCGTACCATTCCATAAGCCGCGTCGACAGAACGTAGCCATGCGCATAGGCCTGCCGCGAAGGGACATCACGTTCCCCAAACAGGGACGGATAATAAAGCAGTTGCATGACCAGTTCGGGACCACCCGCATCCCGCGCCATCTGGCTCAGCACCGCCGCCAGTGTGCCCCCGGCGCTGTCGCCCGCCACCGCAATGGGACCGCCCCAGCGATGGGCTTCCCCCGCCAGCCACCGCAGCGCAGCCCAGCAGTCATCCACCGCATGGGGAAAACGGTTTTCCGGCGCCAGGCTGTAGGATAGCGACAGAACCGCGGCACCTGACTGCCGCGCCAGCCTGCAGCAGATCCCATGGTGGGAATTGAGCCCGCAATGCACATACCCCCCACCATGCATGAACAACACCACGCCATGCACCCGGCCATAAGGCACGTATAACCGGGCGGGCAGCAGGCGATCACGCCCCGGCACGTGGCAATCCATCACGCGCCGCACCTGTAGCGAGGACAGCGCCATGGGAAAACATGGGCGATCCAGCTTGCGGCGCAGGTCTTCCAGCGTATGGGGCGCTTCCGGCCTGCGGGAAGACAGCCACTTCATTCCCCCCAGCAGCACACGGGTCAGCAGGCCGGGGCGGGATGGGGTGGCCAGATCAGGCATGATGCACGTCGTACGGGACAAAACGGACATAAAGGGCGAGAGCGGATGGCATGATTTCATTTATAGCTTGACGCAGCCCCCCTGCACCTCCAGTTTCCGCATGCCAGACGGTCGGACGGTCGCTGTCGCGTGGTTCTGCCATGTGATGGAGGAAAGTCCGGGCTCCACGGAAAAACGGTGCCGGCTAACGGCCGGCGGGGGCGACCCCAGGGACAGTGCCACAGAAAACAGACCGCCCTCACGGCGGTGTCCGTAGCAATACGGGCAGTGTTGGGGGCAAGGGTGAAACGGTGCGGTAAGAGCGCACCGCATCCATGGTAACATGGATGGCAGGGTAAACCCCACCGGGAGCAAGACCGAATAGGAACGGCGGAT
The DNA here is from genome assembly GCF_003207825.1 of Komagataeibacter saccharivorans. Taxonomy (GTDB): domain Bacteria; phylum Pseudomonadota; class Alphaproteobacteria; order Acetobacterales; family Acetobacteraceae; genus Komagataeibacter; species Komagataeibacter saccharivorans. The sequence continues at coordinate 26,123 of NZ_NKTY01000017.1, forward strand.
GGGCCGCAAGGCGCCATCGGGGGTTTTCCGCCCTGTCGTTCGGGTTGGTCGCGCAAGGTGTGTCGCAAGACTCATCGCAGAGGAATGACCGTCCCGCCCCTTCCGGGGCGGACAGAACCCGGCTTACAGACCGTCTGGTATTTACCCAATCCGCACCACAACGCGCGTAACGACAGCGTCGCACGCCGTGTTGTTAACAAGTATTACCCAAAAGAACAAAACATAAACCTGCCACAGCATCGCCATTTTATATGCAGATTGTGCGCTTTACCTGCCCGCACCTGTGTCTGTGCTGAATAACTGCGGTTTTCGGCCATCTTTCGCGCATCTTTAATTGACCGCCCATAAAATCCCATGTTATCCCATTCCTACACCGGGCAAAGGGCAGTCACCAGAATTCAGGCGTGACGGTCTGGGCTGAATACGGTCGGTTTCTGAAATACGTGCCAAGCAAGGGAGGGCATCGCGCAGCGTGAGTGTATTCCTGGGCACACACCAGAACCGGCTGGATGCAAAAGGACGGGTTTCCATCCCTTCCGCATTCCGCACGGCGCTGCGTGCCAGGGCCAAATCGGGCGAACCGCTTGCCATCCTGCGACCGTCCCATCTGCATCCCTGCCTTGAGGCATGGCCCGCCGATGCTTTTGCCGCACTGACCCGCCCGCTGGATGAGATGGATATTTTTTCCCAAGACCACGACGACCTCGCCACAGCGCTATATGCCGATGCGTACCCGTTCGAAGCCGACCGGGAAGGCCGCATCCTGCTGCCTGAAACCCTGCGCAGCCATGCCGGGCTTACCGATCAGGTGGCGTTCATGGGGCTGGGCCGCACCTTCCAGATCTGGGACCCGCAGGCCGCGATGGAACGCCGTCAGGCGGCACGCGACAGTGCCCGCCGTCTTACGGCCGGTCGTGGCACGGGCAGCGGGAGCGCGTCATCATGAACGCAGCCTTCCCCCCGCACGATCCGGGCCATGTGCCCGTAATGCTGGCCGAGGTCATGGAATATCTGGCCCCGCGCGATGGCGGGCGCTACGTGGATGGCACCTTTGGCGGTGGCGGCTATGCCCGCGCCATTCTGGCTTCCGGCAACTGCACCCTGTGGGGCATCGACCGCGATCCCGCGGCCATGGAGCGCGGCGCTGCACTCGCCCCCGCCTATCCTGATGGTAGCGGTGGATCACGGCTGCATATGCTCCATGGTGGCTTCGGGGACATGGCCGAATTACTGGCGGAAAACGCCATTACGGCGGTTGATGGAATCGTGCTCGACCTCGGCGTGTCGTCCTATCAGATTGACGAGGCCGATCGCGGATTCTCCTTCCGCATGGACGGGCCGCTGGACATGCGCATGGCCGATACGGGGCCCACAGCCGCCGATGTGGTCAACAACGCGCCGGAAGAAGAACTGGCCGACATCATTTACCATTATGGCGAAGAGCGCATGTCGCGCCGGGTGGCGCGCGCCATCGTGGCCGCCCGCGCCGAAGCCCCGCTGCTGCGCACGACCCAGCTGGCTGATGTGGTGCGTTCGGTCGTGCGGCCCGACCGTTCCGGCATTGATCCCGCAACCCGCACGTTCCAGGGGCTACGCATCCACGTCAATGACGAGCTGGGACAGATCAGGCGCGTGCTGGAACAGGCGCCTGCCCTGCTGGCGCCCGGCGGGCGGCTGGTGGTCGTCTCCTTCCACTCGCTGGAAGACAGGCTGGTCAAGCAGGCCATGTCCCTTGCAGCCGGGCGCATGCCCGCCCCGTCGCGCCATGACCCGCGCGCCATGATGCTCCGCCCCGAGCGGACGCGCTTTACGCTCCTGACCGGACGCCCTGTTCGCCCCGGTGAAGATGAAACCCGCCGCAATCCGCGCGCCCGCAGTGCACGGCTGCGCGCGATGGAATGCACGGCTCCCCCAACCCCAGTATCGGAACCTGCCCGATGAGTCGGTTTGTTACGTTATTCTGCGCCGTCATGGCGGCGGTGTCTGGCCTGTTCCTGTATAACAAGAAGCAGCAGACTACCGCGCTGGACCACCAGATCGCCCAGATCGTGGAGCAGACGGAGCGTACGCGTTCACAAACCGCCATGTTGCGGGCCGAATGGGCCATGCTGAACCAGCCCGACCGGCTGGCAAACCTCGCCAGCCGCTATGACCGGAGCCTGCAGACCGTGGCCCCAGGCCAGTTCGTGCAGATGTCCGCCCTGAGCAGCCACCTGCCCGCCGTCGGCAGTGCGCCGCATCATCCCGCGCCCGCCCCGCGCGCCGTCATGGTTGCGACCCTGGCAGCCGACCATGGCATGACGCCGGCACAGGCCGACGCACCGGTGACGTCATCCCCCCGTATCGTCCCTGCTGTCAGCACAGCCATGGCAGCGCATGTGGATCATGCGGTTGCCACCGCTACGCCGCGCCATGTGGAAACACCGCGTGACACCCCGGTCAGGGCGATGGCGCAGAATGACGTACGCACGCCGCCGCATGTAGCGGCCCCTGAACATGTCCGCGCGCCGGAACGGGTTGCGGCGGTCGAACCGGCCCCTGTGGCCAGCAGCGTCCAGCATGACACTGTGGTGCCTGCCACCCGCATGCCCGCCTATCGCGTCCGCAGCCAGAACATTGCCGATGTGGCATGGCACCCGACGGCGGTGGCGCATATGGGAAGCACATCCCTTGGCAGCCCGCATGTCAGCGCCCTGCCGCCGCCGGTTCCCGTCAGCAACTGATTTTCCTTTCTACCGGCTTTCACGCCCGGAACGCGCATGAGCAACCCGATCCATGACCGAAATGGCAGAAGCGAGCAGGCTTCCCTCCCCCCGGGGGGAAGCCTGCGCACGCTTATGGCGCAGGACCGGATGCATGCGCGCCTGCTGTTTCTGGCGGGCGGGTTCTTCGTTCTTTTTTCGGCCATCAGTTTCAAGCTGACACTGGCCACGATCATCCGGCCCATGCCGCCACAGCAGCAGCAGATCGCGCCGCAGGTTCCCCCCATTCCCAAAAGCGACCCCAAGGGCATTATCGCGGGCGACACCGTCCTGCCGCAGGTTCACCGGGCATCGGTCATTGACCGCACCGGACAGGTGCTGGCCATGTCGCTGCCGGTGGCACAGGTCTATGCCAACCCGCTGGAGATGATCGACCCGACGGATGCGGCCCATAAGCTCAAGAGCGTGCTGCCAACCCTGAACGAGGCGGAAACGAAGCGCCGCCTGTCGCTGAACAAGCAGTTCGTCTATCTGGCGCGCGACATTACCCCCGCGCAGGAACTCGCCATCAACAATCTGGGCATTCCCGGTGTGTATTTCGAACCCGGGGAGCGTCGTCGCTACCCCATGGGGCGCGTGGCGGCACAGATTCTGGGCGGGGTTGATATCGACGACCACGGCGTGGCCGGGATCGAGCGTTATTTCGACCGGCGGCTGGATACTGACCGCACGCCGCTGCGCCTGTCGATGGATGTCCGCGTGCAGAACGTGGTACATGATGAACTGCAGGGGGCCATGGACATGTTCCAGGCCATCGGCGCCTGCGCCATCGTGATGGACGTGCATACGGGCGAGATCATCAGCATGGTCAGCCTGCCCGATTATGACGCCAATGATTTTGGCAAGGCCCCCCCGGACTCACGCTTCAACCGGGCGGTGACGGGCATGTATGAACCCGGCTCGACCTTCAAGCTGCAGACCACCGCCATGGCGCTGCAGGAAGGGGTGGCCCATATCTGGGACCGCTTTTCCAGCATTCCCATCAAGATCGGCCGCTTCACCATATCGGACATGAAGTCCGACCATTTCGCGCCGTGGCTGTACCTGCCTGAAGTCATGGCCTATTCCTCCAACCCGGCGGCGGCGCATATCGCGCTGGATGCGGGGGCCGCGCGGCAGCAGGACTGGCTGCGGCATATGGGCTTTTTCTCCCGCGTGCCGGTCGAACTGCCGGAAGCAGGCCATCCGATCATCCCATCCCTCCATAACTGGGGCGTTTCAACCACCATGACCGTGGCGTTCGGCCATGGTGTGGCCGAACCCCCGCTATCCATCGTGCGCGGCACGGCAGCGACCGCCAATGGCGGCTTCCTGCTCAAGCCCACCCTGCTGGCCCATGACAGCGCACCTGCGGTGCCGGGAGCCGAACCGGCTGCATCCGACGCGGACATCCCGCCCGATGCGGAACGTGTGATCTCGGCCGCCAATGCGGATATCCTGCGCAAGATCCTGCGCCTCGATGTCGTCAAGGGGACGGGGCAGAAGGCGGAATCGCCGGGTTACTATGTGGGCGGCAAGACCGGCACGGCGGAAAAAATCGGTCCGCATGGCGGCTATCTCAAGCACGTCAACGTATCGGCCTTTACCGGCATTTTCCCGATGAATGCGCCGCGTTACGCCATTTATGTCATGCTCGACAGCCCCAAGCCCACGGCGCAGACCCATGGCTGGACAACGGCGGGCTGGAACGCGGCCCCCACCGCATCGCACATGATCACGCGCATAGCGCCCATGCTTGGCCTGTTCCCCGATACGCAGCACACGGCAGCGATCGAGGCCGAACTGGCGATCCCGATGGAACCGGCTGTGCCGCGCGGCTATCGCGCGCTGGGACCGGATTACGATCCGGGCACCGCGCATCTGCATGAACATGACCATGAACACGATGCCCCGGCCCGTGCCGCACGCCACGCCCGCACGCCCCGTGATGCTACCGATACCGCGCAGATAACGGACCGCGCCCTGCACGCCCGCAACGACGTACGCCGCACACCCGCCCAGCACCCGCGCGACAGGGGATGAATGATGCGCCTGCCTGAAGTCCTGCGCCGTGCAGGGATGGACCTGTCATGCCCCGCCGGGGCAGAACACCTGAACATTACCGGTATTTCCGCTGACAGCCGCCACATTGGCCCCGGCATGATCTTCGCCGCGCTGCGCGGCACCCATCAGGATGGCCGGGCCTATATCGCGCAGGCCATGGCGGCAGGGGCTGCGGCGCTGCTGCTGGATACGGACCCGGCTTTCACCCCTCCCCCCGGCATAACCGTGCTGCGCGCGGATGACGCACGCCGGGCGCTGGCGCTGATCGCCCGTGCGCTGACACCCCGCCTGCCTTCACATATCGCCGCGGTAACCGGCACCAATGGCAAGACCAGCACGGTTGAATTCCTGCGCCAGATATGGACCCTGCAGGGCTTCAAGGCAGGCACGATCGGCACGCTGGGCGCCATTGCGCCCTGCCCGCTGCCCGATTGCGGCCCCGTGCTGACCACGCCCGACAGCGTGGGGCTTATGCACCTGCTGGGTGCGATGGCCGAAGGGGGCGTAACCCATGTGGCGGCAGAAGCGTCCTCCCACGGGCTGGAGCAGCGGCGGCTGGACGGGCTTGCGCCCTATGTGGCCGGTTTCAGCAACCTGACGCGCGACCATCTGGACTATCATGGCAGTAGCGAAGCCTATCGCGGGGCCAAACTGCGCCTGTTCGACACCGTCCTGCCCGAAGGCGGCATAGCGGCCATCAACGCGGATATGGACCCGACCACCTGCGCCGCCCTGCGCGATGTGGCGCTGCGGCGTAATCTGATCCTGCGCACGACCGGCACGCAGGGTGAGACGGTAAAGCTGCTGGAAGCACGTCCGACCCCCACGGGACAGGTGCTGCATGTCGCAACCCCCGCCGGACGGCGTGAGGTTACGGTGCCTCTGGTCGGGCATTTCCAGGTCGATAACCTGCTTCTTGCCGCCGCCATGGCGGGGGAGACGGAAGCATCGGTAGACCATGCCATCGACCTGCTGCCGCGCCTGCATGGCGTCCGGGGCCGCATGGAGCGCGTGGCCGTCCTGCCCAGCGGGGCTGCCGCCTATGTTGATTTCGCCCATACGCCCGACGCCATTGAACGCCTGCTGCAATCCCTGCGCCCGCATACGCAGGGCAGGATCATTATTGTGATGGGTGCCGGCGGCGACCGTGACCGGGGCAAGCGTCCGGTCATGGGGGCGACCGCGACCCGCCTTGCCGACCGGGTGATCGTGACGGATGACAATCCCCGCTCCGAAACTCCCGCCGCGATCCGCACCGACATCATGGCCGCCGCCCCCGGCGCGCTTGAAATCGGCGACCGTCGTCAGGCCATCGCCACCGGGCTGGACATGCTGGAAGCGGGCGACGTGCTTGTGGTCGCGGGCAAGGGGCATGAGCAGGGGCAGATCATAGGCCGGGAAATCCTGCCTTTTGACGACGCCACGGTAATCCGTGGCCTGACGGGGACTATATGACTTTGCTATGGAGCCGCGCGGACCTGCTGGCCGCGACATCGGGACATTTTCCATCCACCATCCCATCCGATATCGCAGGCACGGGCGTTTCGATCGACACGCGTACCTTGCGGCCCGGTGATGTGTTCATTGCGCTGCAGGGGGAACGCAGCAATGGCCATGCCCATGTCCGCGCGGCGCTGGACGCGGGTGCGGCGGCTGTCATTGTCCATGAACGCTGCGACATTGCCGATCCGCGCATCCTGTCCGTTGCCGATACGCTGGTCGCCCTGCAGGACATGGCACGCTTTGCCCGCGCGCGTTTTGCCGGGCGCATGGTGGCGGTGACCGGCAGCGTGGGAAAGACATCGGTCAAGGACATGCTGCGTCACGCGCTGGAAGCCTGCGGGCCGACGCATTACGCCGTGGCGTCCTACAACAATCACTGGGGCGTGCCGCTTACGCTGGCGCGTCTGCCCGCCGGTGCCGCCTACTGCGTGTGCGAAATCGGGATGAACCATGCAGGCGAGATCCTGCCGCTGGCACGTATGGTGCGCCCGGATGTAGCGGTCGTGAGCACGGTCGCTTCCTCCCATCTGGGGCTTATGGGCAGCGTGGATGCCATCGCGCGTGAAAAGGCGGAGATCATGCGCGCCCTGCCCCCCGGTGGCACCGGCATCATTCCCGCTGGCATAACGGGCGAGGACTATTTCGTGCTGAATGCCGCCGGATCAGGTGCCCGCCTGTGGCGTGCTGGATACGACGCCACCTGCACCGTAACGGTCGAAGTGACGCGGCATGACACGCAGGGCAGCGATCTGGACATCCGGTTGCCCGGCTGGCACGGGCAGGCCCGCATCAATGCGCCGGGACGCCACATGGCGGCAAATGCCATGCTGGCCCTTGCCGCGGCCGATGCCTGCGGCGCGGACATGACGCGCGCGACAGATGGTCTGGCCACCTTCCGCCCCGGCACCGGGCGTGGTGCCATCACCCATGTGATGCACGATAGTGTTGCACTGCTCGACGAAAGCTATAATGCCTCGCCTGCATCCGTCCGCGCGGCACTTGACCTGCTCGGGCTTGTCGCAGCCGGTCGGCGGGTCGTCGTGCTGGGCGACATGCTTGAACTGGGCACGTTCGCGGGGCATGAGCATGCCTCCCTCCTTCCTGCTGTCCGTGAAAACGCGGATACTGTCTTCTGTTGCGGCCCGAATATGAAAATACTCTTCGACACCCTGCCTTCTTCCCTACAGGGGGGGTGGACGCCCGATTCCGAACTGCTGGCCCCCATCGTGCGCGCCAGCGTGCGCGCCGGTGACACCGTAATGGTCAAGGGCAGTCATGGCAGCCGGATGGACCGGATCGTTGCGGCCCTGCGGGCGAATACCGTGCAGGCGGGGCTGGCCTGATGCTTTATGACCTGTTCCAGCAGCATGCCACGTCCCATACTTCCGTGCTCAACCTGTTCCGCTACATCACCTTCCGTTCCGGCGCGGCGTGCATGACCGCGCTGCTCATCAGCCTGTGTCTGGGCAATCCGCTGATTGCGCAGTTGCGTCGCATCCAGCGCGAGGGACAGCCCATCCGCAAGCTGGGTCCGGAACGCCACCTGATCGAGAAAGTGGGCACCCCCACCATGGGCGGCGTGCTGATCCTGCTTTCACTGTTCGGATCGACGCTGTTATGGGCTGACCTTACCAACGGATTTGTATGGGCGGTGATGCTGACCACGCTGGCTTTTGGCGCGGTGGGGTTCGCGGATGACTACCTCAAGCTGTCCCGCCGCAATACCGATGGCGTTTCCAAACGCATGCGGCTGGGGTGTGAGTTCTCGGCCTCGCTGATCGGGGGGATCTGGCTGGAAAGCCTCATGCCGCCCGACCTTGCCAATCATCTGGCCTTCCCCTTCGTCAAGGACCTGCTGCTGCCACTTGGCTATGCCTTTCCCCTGTTCGCCATGATCACGATTACGGGTTTTGGCAACGCGGTGAACTTTACCGACGGGCTGGACGGACTGGCCATCGTGCCGGTTATCGTCGCGTCCCTGGTCTTCGCGCTGATTTCCTACCTTGTCGGCAACCATATCTTCGCTGACTACCTGCAGCTTCATGCCGTACCCGGCACGGGGGAACTGGGGGTATTCTGTTCGGCATTGGTGGGTGCCGGACTTGGTTTCCTGTGGTTCAACGCACCACCCGCGGCCGTGTTCATGGGGGATACGGGATCGCTGGCGCTTGGCGGGGCGCTGGGTGCCGTCGCCGTCGCCGTCAAGCATGAACTGGTGCTGTGCATTGTGGGCGGCCTGTTCGTGGTGGAAACATTTTCCGTCATCATTCAGGTGTTCTGGTACAAGCGCACCGGACGGCGCGTGTTCCTGATGGCCCCGCTGCACCACCATTTCGAAAAAAAGGGCTGGGCTGAATCCAAGATCGTAATCCGCTTCTGGATCGTATCCATCGTGCTGGGGCTGTGTGGTCTGGCCACGCTGAAACTGCGTTGAACGGCTCTTTTCCTTCTACCCTGTTCGCGGGCTACCATTACGGGGTGGCGGGACTGGGCCGTAATGGCAACGCAGCCGTTGCCGCACTGCTGGCCATGGGGGCCAGCGTGCAGGCGTGGGATGACAATGCCAGCGCGCGCGCCGCGCTACCCACCCATGAACGGCTGAAGATCGCCCCCTTTACCGGCATGCTGGGGCTTGCCGCCCTTATCCTGTCCCCCGGCATCCCGCACCGCCTGCCCGCGCCGCATCCGCTTGCGACCATGGCGATGGAAGCGGGCGTGCCCATCGTATCGGATGCGGAAATCCTGTTCCGTGCCGTCCGGGCGGCAGGCAGTCGCGCACGTTTTGCAGGCATCACCGGCACCAACGGCAAATCAACTACCACCGTGCTGCTGGCCCATATGCTGGAAAGCGCTGGCGTGCCCGTGGCTGTGGGGGGCAATCTGGGACCAGCCGCCCTCTCGCTGCCATTATTGCCCGATAACGGTGTCTATGTGCTCGAAATGTCGTCCTACATGCTCGAACGGCTGGAACGGCTGCATTTCGATGCCGCCTGCCTGCTGAACCTGACGCCCGACCATCTGGACCGTCATGGGGACATGGCTGGGTATGTCGCGGCGAAGCTGCATGTATTCGATCACCAGCATCAGGGCGACCTGGCCGTGCTGGGGGCCACGTTGCCCAATCTTGCCGAGCTGCACCGCAGGCTTGCCGCATCCCGCGCCCGTATCGCATGCATAAGCGGCACCGATGTCGCGCAATGTGACCTGTACTGCACCACCACGGCACTATGTGACCAACAGGGCGTCATCGCGGATCTGCGTCCTGTCCATGACCTGCCTGGCACCCATAACCGTGAAAACGCGGCAGCGGCGAGTGCCATGGCGCTGCATCTGGGCGTGCCACGGACGGCGATAGAACCCGCGCTGGTATCGTTCCGCGCGCTGGATCACCGGCAGAAAGTGGTGGGAACCATTGATGGCATCCGGTTCATCAATGACAGCAAGGCCACCAACGCCGATGCGACCGCCCGTGCGCTGGCCTGCCATGACCGGATGATCTGGATTGCGGGCGGCATCGCCAAGGCAGGCGGCATCGAGGATCTTGCCCCCCTGTTCGACCGCATTGCCCTTGCCCTGCTGATCGGGCGCGATGCCCCTGAACTGGCGCGGACGCTGGAACGCCACGATATTCCCTGCCGTATTGTCGATACGCTTGAACGCGCCGTACCGGATGCGCTGGAGGCGGCACGCACACTGCACGCGGATGCGGTAATGCTTTCACCGGCCTGCGCCAGCTTCGACCAGTTCAGCGGGTTTGAGGAACGTGGAGCGCGCTTCGCGGCCCTTGTGCGCGATCTGACGGCGCATGCAGGTGGAAGTCTTCGCGCATGAGTGGCCTGTCGCGCATAAACACCTCGCAGGCGGCGCGGTGGTGGCGAAGCATCGACCGGGTCACGCTGATATGCGTCGGCATCCTGATCGGCTTTGGCTACATCCTGATGCTGGCGGCAAGTCCGGCGGTGGCGGTGCGTATCGGTGCGTCGCGCGACATGTTCATTTTCAAGCAGGTCTGCTTCCTGCTGCTGGCGGCGGGCATTGTCATCGCCACGTCGCTGCTGTCCCTGCGCGGGGTGCGGATAGCCGCCTGGGTGGGCTTCGTGCTGGCGCTGGGGGCAACGTTCCTGACCCTTGTGCATGGGATCGAGATCAAGGGCGCGCGCCGGTGGATCGCGCTGCCGATGATGTCGGTCCAGCCATCGGAATTCCTCAAGCCCTGTTTTGCCGTTGTCACGGCCTGGCTGCTGACGGTGCGTAAGGAGCGGCGGTATTTCCCCGGCCTGCTGGTGGCGTTCGGGCTGTTCGGGGTCGTGCTGCTGCTGCTCAAGTCGCAGCCTGATATCGGGATGCTCAGCGTCATCACCACCGTTTTCCTGACCCAGCTTTTCATCGACGGGCTCAGCCTGTTTCTGGTCGGTGCAGGGGCCGCCAGCATGGTCGCGGCGTTCATCGGGGCCTATATGGTGTTCCCGCATGTGCGTTCGCGCGTGGAACGTTTCCTGCATCCCGCCGTGGGCGACCATTACCAGATCGATACCGCCCTGCGCGCCTTTGGCAATGGCGGGCTGCTGGGGCGCGGGCCGGGTGAAGGCCGGGTGAAGGACCTGCTGCCCGATGCGCATGCCGACTTCGTATTCGCCGTGGCGGGTGAGGAATTCGGCATGCTGATATGTCTGTTCATCATCGGGGTGTTTGCCGTAATGGTCATCCGCACGCTGCTCAAGCTGCTGCGCGAGAACGATCCGTTCATCGCGGTGGCCACGGCGGGACTGATGACGGGGTTCGGGTTGCAGGCTTTCGTAAACATGGGTTCGACCCTGCACCTGATCCCGACCAAGGGTATGACCCTGCCGTTCATTTCCTATGGCGGATCGTCCGCCATGTCGGTCGCCCTGACCATCGGCATGGTTCTGGCCCTGACCCGCAGCCGGCTGGGCGAAGGCCGGTTCGGACAGTTCGGGCAGGCCCCCTCTTCAAACCGGAAAGTACCGTCATGACCCGTCACTGCATTGCTGTCGCGGCCGGAGGGACCGGTGGCCATTTCTTCCCTGCCGAAGCCCTGTCCTGCGAACTGGTGCGACGGGGACATGACATCATCCTCATGACCGACCGCCGCGCGGGCGTGCGCGAAAGCGGCATATTCGCAAGCCGCCAGCAGTTTGTCCTGCCCGGCGGCGGCATTGCGGGACGCGGTGCAGTCCGGGCCGCACGCGCGGCATTCGCGCTGGCACGGGGCACGATGCAGGCGCGGCGCATACTGGCGCGGCTGCGGCCATCCGCCGTCATTGGCTTTGGCGGGTATCCTTCCGTTCCGCCACTGCTGGGGGGCAGCCTGCTGCCACGGGCCATACGGCCGATGCTGTTCGTGCATGAAGGCAACGCCGTTCTGGGCAAGGCCAATGGCTTCCTGGCGTCGCGCATGGATGCGATCGCGACCTCCTTCAGCCTTGTCGCGGGGGTGCCCGCCGCCATTCCCACCACCCTTACGGGCATGCCGGTACGGCCTGACATCGCGGCACTGGCGGCAGAAGGGTACAGTCCGTCCAATGGGGTCATAAACCTGCTGGTCTGGGGCGGATCGCTTGGCGCGCGGGTGTTCAGTGATGTCGTGCCCACGGCCCTTGCCGCCCTGCCCCCTGCCCTGCGCGCGCGGATTCAGGTGACACAGCAGGCACGTGCGGAAGATGTGGCGCGTGTCAGCGCGGCATACGCCACGGCGGGAATTCCCGCCCACGTCGCGCCATTCCTTGATGATGTGCCCGATCGCCTGCGCACCGCCCATCTGGTCATTGGCCGTGCGGGCGGGTCGTCGGTTGCGGAACTGACCGTGGCGGGGCGTCCGTCCCTGCTGGTGCCGCTGCCCATCGCGGCCCGTGATGAACAGGGCGCCAACGCGCAGGCGCTGAGCGACGCGGGGGCTGCATGGATGATCCGCCAGCCTGATTTTACCGCCCCCGCCCTGACCGACCGCCTTACCGCCCTGCTGGGCGACCGTGACCTGCTGGCCCGCACGGCACAGGCCGCGGCCAGCCTTGGCCGTCCCGATGCCGCCACCCGTCTGGCGGACATGATAGAAGCACGCTTGCCTGAGCAGCCCCGCACCGCTTAATTCCCGCTGCGCGATTACGGAGACCCGGTTACATGAGAGCCCTGCCCCTTTCCATTGGCACCATTCATTTCGTCGGCATTGGCGGGATCGGCATGTCCGGCATTGCCGAAGTGCTGCACATGCTCGGCTACGTGGTGCAGGGTTCCGACATTGCGGAAAACGCCAATGTCCAGCGGCTGCGGGCCGCGGGCATTCCCGTGACCATCGGCCATGACGCGGCCAATCTTGGCAATGCGCAGGTGGTGGTCACATCCACCGCCGTACAGCGCGACAACCCCGAAGTCGTGGCCGCGCGCGCACGGCTGATCCCGGTAGTGCGCCGGGCGGAAATGCTGGCGGAACTCATGCGTCTGCGCTGGTCGGTCGCGGTTGGCGGCACGCATGGCAAGACCACGACAACCAGCCTCGTCGCCGCAGTACTGGAAGCGGCGAAACTTGATCCCACCGTCATCAATGGCGGCATCATCGAAGCCTACGGCACCAATACCCGCATGGGCTCGGGTGACTGGATGGTGGTGGAGGCGGATGAGAGCGATGGCTCCTTCCTGCGCCTGCCCTCCGTCATTACGGTCGTGACCAACATGGACCCCGAGCATCTGGACCACTGGGGCACGGAAGAGGCCATGCAGGCGGCCTATGACCAGTTCGTGTCCAACATCCCCTTCTACGGCTTTGCGGTCCTGTGCATCGACCATCCCGCCGTTCAGCAGATGATCCCGCGCCTGTCGGACCACCGGATCATCACCTATGGTTTTTCCCCGCAGGCGGACGTGCGCGCGGAAAAGGTCATTACCGACAAGCTGGGCGCGACGTTCGAGGTCGTGATCACCAACCGCAACCGCAACCGTTCCCGCCGGGCGGGGCCGTTCCGCCTGCCCATGCTTGGCCACCATAATGTGCAGAACGCGCTGGCGGCGATTGCTGTCGGCACGGAGATGGAAATCGACGACGCGACCATCCGCTCCGCCTTCGCCGCGTTCCGTGGCGTCAAGCGCCGCTTCACCCGCACGGGGGAAACCGGCGGCATTACCGTGATCGACGATTACGGCCATCACCCCGTGGAAATCGCCGCCGTGCTGAAGGCGGCCCGGCAGGCGGGCGCGGGCAACGTGATCGCGGTGGTGCAGCCGCACCGTTATTCCCGGCTGCAGACCCTGTTCAACGAATTCTGCACCTGCATGAACGATGCGGGCACCGTCATCATCGCCGATGTCTATGCGGCGGGCGAACAGCCGATTGATGGCATTGACCGTGACGCGCTGGTGGAAGGACTGCGTGAACGCGGGCACCGTTCGGTCGTGCCCCTGCCCGGCCCGGAACATCTGGCGGAAATGATCAACGCCATCGCCCGCCCCGGTGATTTCGTGGTCTGCCTTGGCGCAGGCAGCATCACCAACTGGGCACAGGCGCTGCCGGGTCAACTGGCGGAACTCCAGTCCGGCACGCATGCAGCCCCCGCCCAGAAGGCGGAAGCCCATCAATGAGCGATACGTCCCCCGCGATGTCCGCCCTGCCCCCGTGGGCGCGGGTTCTGGATACGGATGAATTCCATCCCCGTGGCCGCCTGACCGCGCAGGCAGCCCTTGGCCCGCGCACATGGTTCCGCGTGGGGGGGCCGGCGGAGCTGCTGTTCCAGCCCGCAAGTGCGGAGGATCTGGCGCAGGTCCTGCGTCGCCTGCCGCTGGAGGTGCCGGTGCTGGCGCTGGGCGCGTGTTCCAACGTGATCGTGCGCGACGGCGGTGTGGACGGGCTGGTGATCCGTCTCGCTCGCGGTTTTTCCACCATCACGCGCGATGGGGATGGCCTGATCGCGGGGGCCGCCTGCCTCGACATGACCGTTGCCGAACATGCGGCGGAAGCGGGACTGGCCGGGCTGGAATTCCTTGCGGGCATTCCCGGTTCCATCGGCGGTGCGGTGGCGATGAACGCGGGGGCCTATGGTTCGGACATGGCAACCGTCTTGGACTGGGTGGAGGTTGTCACCCGCGACGGAAGGCTTCTGCGCCTGCCTGCCGTATCGCTGGATTTCGGGTACCGCCATGCCACCCTGCCCGCACATGCGGTTGTCGTGCGCGCGCGGCTGAACGGGATTGAAGCTCCGCCTGCCGTCATCCGCCAACGTATTGAGGAAATCCGCGCGGCGCGTGAAGCGGCCCAGCCCGTACGCGCCCGCACCGGCGGGTCCACCTTCCGCAACCCCGCCCCGGACGAATCCGACCGCAAGGCATGGGAACTGATCGATGCGGCGGGCTGTCGGGGCCTGCGTGAAGGCGGCGCGCAGATCAGCGAGAAACACTGCAACTTCATGCTCAATACGGGGGATGCCTGCGCAGGCGATCTGGAACGGCTGGGCGAAACCGTACGCAGGCGCGTGCATGACCATACGGGCGTTACCCTGCGCTGGGAAATCAAACGAATCGGTCGCCCTGTCACCAATGGAGAATGCGCATGACCCGTCGGAAGATTTCCGTCCTGATGGGCGGCCTGTCCGCCGAGCGCGAAGTCAGCCTGAACAGCGGTCGCAACGTGGCAGACGCCCTGCGGGGTCTTGGCCATACGGTGCGCTGCATCGATACCGGCACAGACCTGCTGACAATCGTGCGCGACCTGCACGACCACAGGCCCGATGTTGTCTTCAACGCCCTGCATGGCCGCTTTGGCGAGGACGGCTCCATTCAGGGCGTGCTGGACTGGATCGGCATTCCCTATACCCATTCCGGCGTACGGGCATCCGCCACGGCCATGGACAAGGACGCCGCGCGGACGGTTTTCGCCGCCGCCGGCCTGCCGGTGGCGACGGGTCGGGTCATGACGCCCGCCGAACTGGAACCGGCGGACCCGCTGCCCGTCCCGTATGTGATCAAGCCGTTGAATGAGGGCTCGTCCGTCGGGGTCGAGATCATCCATCCCGGCAGCAACCGTCGCGCCATGGTCGCGCAGTCATGGTCATTTGGCACGCATATCCTTGTAGAAGAATTCGTGCCGGGTCGGGAACTGACCGTAGGCGTGCTGGAAGACCGCGCGCTGACGGTTACGGACATAACACCAGCGGGCAATGGAACCGGTTTTTACGATTATCAGGCCAAATACGCCGCAGGCGGATCATGCCATGAACTTCCGGCGCGCATTCATCCCACGGCCTTCGCGCAGGCGCGTGAACTCGCGCTGGCCGCGCACCGCGCACTGGGCTGCCGGGGGGCGAGCCGCACGGATTTCCGCTATGACGACACGACGGACCCGACCGGGCCCGGTCGTCTCGTGATTCTGGAAACCAATACCCAGCCGGGCATGACGCCGACCTCGCTCCTGCCTGAACAGGCGGCGGCATGTGGCACAGATTATGCCGCACTGTGCCAGTGGATGATCGACCACGCGACCTGTCGTACATGAAACGACCGACTGACAGCAGCCATCGCCCTTCCCGGCTTTCGCTTTTCCTGCGCAAGCAGAAACGGCTGCTGCGTCCGTTGCTGGTCCTGCTCGTGCTGGCCGGGATCGTGGCAGGCTGCGTCACGGCATTCCGGCATTTCGGGTCGGACACCCGTTTCGCGCCCCTGCGCGCGCGCGTCATCAACATGCTGCCGCTGCGTATTACCGAAATCGACGTGACGGGCTGCGTGCTGACCAGTGAAACCGCCCTGCAGGAAGCGCTGGGCGTGCGGACGGGTGATTTCATCCTTGGATTTTCCGTCACCGCCGCGCGCAAGCGGATCGACGACCTGCCGTTTGTCGATCATTCCGTGGTGGAACGGCATCTGCCCCACACCATCATCATCCATCTGTTTGAACGCCGTCCGTTCGCCGTGTGGCAAAATCACGGCCATTTCTCCCTGATCGACCGCGAGGGCAATCCGGTGCGTGACCAGGGCATGACCGGCAAGGATGCTGAAGCCTTCATGCAACTGCCGCTGGTCGTGGGGCCGGACGCGAACACAGCCGCCGCGGCGCTGATCGATGAACTGTCCGCCCAGCCCGAAGTACGCAGCCATGTGGTGGCCGCCGCCCGCGTGGGCCAGCGCCGGTGGAACCTGACCCTGCGCAACGGCACGACCATCCTCCTGCCCGAAGGACAGGAGGTCGCGGCGCTGAAGCGACTTGCACAAATGCAGGAAAACATAAAAATACTGGACCGGCCGGTCATCGCCATAGACATGCGCCTGCCTGACCGCCTGATCATACGTGAAAACCCCGCTGCCCCATCCGGCGACACGGACCGGGACAAAGGCGACACGCAACCGCAGGCGGCCCCTACGGGGGATCAGGCACCTTCCGCGCCATGGCTTTTACCTGATGCCGGTTCAAGACGGAGGCGGGCATGACATATCCAGTGCCGGGGCCGGTGAAGACGGTTCTTCCCACCCCACGCACATCCACACCGGGCGCGCCGGTTCCGGCCCTTCGCGCGGAGGGCAGGCCCGCGCGGACATCACGTTCCCGTCAGGCCACCGCACTGGTGCCGGCGGAAGAACGCGCCCCCGCGCGCAGGCTGCGTACGGGACCGTTCAGCGTGCTGGATATCGGTTCCACCAAGATCGTGTGCCTGATCGGACGCGGCGAGCCTGACAACACCATCCGGATTCTGGGCCATGGCTGGCGCCGGTCGCATGGCGTGCGGTCGGGCGGGATCGTGGACCTGCGCGAAGCGGAAAGCGCCATCCGCGCCGCCGTGGCCCAGGCGGAGGACATGGCGACGGAACGCCGCGACTCGATTTTCGTCAACCTGTCCTGTGGCCATCCCGAAAGCCGGCATATCAATGCGCGCTGGCCCATCGGCGGGCGCGAGATCACCAAGGCCGATGTCAGCCGCATCATCGCCGAAGGCCGGCTGCGGGCAGTGTCGGAAGGGCGGTCCGCCATCCATACCCTGCCGCTGGATTACGCGGTTGATGACACGCAGGAAGTGCTCGACCCGCGCGGGCACCTGTGCGACCTGCTTTCCGCACGCCTGCATGTCATTGATGCCAACACGACCGCCCTGCGCAATCTTGAAGCCGTACTGTCGCGCGTGGAACTGAATATCGAGGGCATGGTCTCATCCCCCCTCGCCTCCGGCCTTGCGGTCATGAACGAGGATGAGCGCAACCTTGGCGCGACGGTTGTGGATATGGGTGGGGGCACCACCTCCATCGGCGTGTTTGGCGAAGGGCGGCTGCTGCATACCTCCACGATTCCCGTGGGCGGGCTGCACATCACCCGCGATATCGCCCATGGACTGTCCACATCCATCGACAATGCCGAGCGGCTGAAAACCATGCACGGGTCAGCCGAACTGCTGGCAGGCGACGATCACGATCCGATCCTTGTGCAGCTTATTGGTGACAACGACCATCATTACGTCAGAATTCCACGTGCAAGAATTGTCTCGATCATCCATCCGCGTGTGGAGGAAACACTGGAAATGGTTCGGGACAGGCTGGAAATGGCGGGCGTCGGCCCCGCATCGGACGGGCGCGTCATCCTGACGGGGGGCGGATCGCTGCTGGAAGGGATCGGGCCGATGGCCGCGCGCATCCTGAACCGTCAGGTCCGCCTGGGCCGTCCGCGCCGGATCGTGGGGCTGCCGGAAAACGCGGCGACCTGGCCCATGTTCTCCACCTCGGCGGGGTTGCTGGCATGGGCAGCGGGTGCCGCTGATGAGATGGGTGAACCCGACATACGCGACGTACGCCCCGCCGGGCTTGTGCGACGTTTTATGGATTTCATACGCGAAAGGGTATGACATTGTGTCAAAACCCTTTATTGTACTTTAGCCGTTAATATGCCAGCCCGCATACCCCAAGCCATCGGGAGCCAAGCATGACCCTCAACCTGACCATCCCGCAGCAGAATCATTCCGATTTTACCCCACGCATCACGGTGATCGGGGTTGGCGGCGGTGGTACCAATGCGGTGGACAACATGATCCATTCGCAGTTGCAGGGGGTGGAATTCGTTGTCGCCAACACCGATGCCCAGCAACTTTCGCACAGCAGCGCCGACCGCCGCATCCAGCTTGGCCCGCATCTGACGCAGGGCCTCGGCGCGGGCGCGAAGCCCGAGATCGGTCGTGCGGCGGCGGAAGAGGCATGCGATGAACTTTCCCGCCACCTTGATGGCGCGCATATGGTGTTCATCACCGCAGGCATGGGTGGCGGCACCGGCACGGGCGCGGCTCCCGTCATCGCCCGCATGGCGCGCGAGCGTGGCATCCTGACCGTGGGCGTGGTGACCAAGCCCTTCACGTTCGAAGGCGGACGCCGCGCGAAATCGGCGGATGCGGGCATTGCCGAACTGCAGCAGTTTGTCGATACGCTGATCGTCATCCCGAACCAGAACCTGTTCCGGCTGGCCAATGAGCGCACAAGCTGGAAAGACGCCTTCAAGATGGCGGATAACGTGCTGTACATGGGCGTACGCGGCGTGACCGACCTCATGATGGCGCCGGGTCTGGTCAATCTCGACTTTGCCGACATCCGCACCATCATGGCCGAAATGGGCAAGGCGATGATGGGCACCGGCGAAGCCGAAGGGGAAAACCGCGCCATCGCCGCCGCCGAGGACGCCATTTCCAACCCGCTGCTGGAAGATACATCCATGGCGGGCGCGCAGGGCCTTCTCATCAACATCACCGGTGGCGAGGACCTGACCCTGTTTGAAGTGGATCAGGCCGCCAACCGCATCCGTGAGGAAGTGGCCGAGGACGCCAACATCATCTTCGGTTCCGCCATTGATACATCGCTGAACGGGCGCATCCGCGTGTCCGTGGTGGCGACCGGTATCGACAACCCGCCTTCCCGCGCCACGACCCAGCCGCCGCAGCAGCCTGAAGCCGCAGCGGCCCCGCAGGCGGCCCCCGCTGCCGGGCAGCAGCAGGCAGGCGCACCGACTGCCGCAGCACCGGCCCAGCCGGCCACACCCGCACCGGCGGCACCCGCTGCCGCCCAGCCAGCCGCCGCCACCACGCAGCAGCCTGCGGCCCCGCAGGCCCCTTCCCCCAACGCGGTCCCGCCGCAGGTTGCACAGGCACAGCGTAGCGCCTCCCCGCGCTCGCCCCTGTTTACGGAAAGTGCGAAGGCCCCCGCTGCCGAACCGCAGCCCGCACCGCGCAGCCTGTTTGGAATCGTGACCGGCGCGCTCCGCCGCCATTCCTCCCCGCCGCCGCAACACGAAGCGCCCGTGCGGAACGAACCCACCGCAGCCCCGCAGCAGGCCGCGCCACAGCAGGTACAGCCGCAGCCACAGCAGCCCGAACAGGCCGCCAGCGGCAACCCGACGCCGGATGACGGGGGGCTGGACATTCCCGCCTTCCTGCGCCGCCGTTCTTCATAATTCCTGTTCCACGCGGTCTGTTTCATGACAGGCCGCGTCTCCTTGCCGATAGGTAACAATAGGCAATAATCCTTGACTGTCAGAACGGGCGACAAGGCAGTAGCATTACGTCATGCCATCTACTGCGAGTTTTCCCACCCTGCCCTCAAGGATACAGGCGATGAACGCCGCATTGCCGCAGACAGGCGCTACCCTCATGCCTTCCCCCCAACATGACGGGCAGATGCAGCATACCCTCCGCCAGCCGATCCGTAGTGTTGGCACGGGCCTTCATACCGGCGCATGTATTGAACTGCGCCTTTCCCCTGCACCGGAAAATACCGGCATCGTATTCCGACGCACGGATATGGTCCTGCCGCCCATTACGGCACGCTATGACGCGGTGGTTGATACGCGGCTCAGCACGGTGCTCGGGCACGGCACGAACCCGCCGCAGGCTGAACGCATCGCCACGGTAGAACATCTGATGGCCGCCCTGTCCGGCTGCGGCATCGATAACGTGTTCATTGATGTAAACGGCCCGGAAATCCCGGTTTTTGACGGTTCTGCCGCCGAATTCGTCTTCCTGCTGGAATGCGCGGGCATCACGCAGCAGGCCGCCGCGCGCCGGAACATCTACATCCGCCAGACCGTGCGCGTGGAAGACGGCGACGCCTTTGCTGAACTTTCACCCACCACCCAGCCTGGCCTGTCGATCGACATATCGATAGATTTTCCCGCCGCGGCCATCGGCCAGCAGCGTTATGGGGCGCAGGTGGACGCCGCCCTGTTCCGCAGGCATCTGTGCACGGCGCGCACCTTCGTTCTGCAATCCGAAATCGACCACCTGCATTCCGTGGGACTGGCCCGGGGTGGCTCGCTTGACAACGCCATTGTCGTCAACGGGGATAATGTGCTGAATCCGGCTGGACTGCGCCATGCGGATGAATTTGTCCGGCACAAGGTTCTGGATGCGATCGGTGACCTGTATCTGGCCGGTGGGATGATCCATGGCCATTTCCGGGGTCATAAATCGGGGCATACCCTCAATAACCGCCTGCTGCGCAAACTGTTTGCAAATCAGGAAAACTGGCGCACGACACGACCGGGCACCCGCACGCGTCTGCCCCAGATCAAGGCCGCATGATGGGAAGGGGCGAAATCCGCACGCGGAGACTTCACCCGCACCCGGCGCATGATATAAAGCTTCCGTAACTGGAAGAGCCGGCATGTTCGTACGCAGATCACGATATACCCCACAGCTATCGCGTAGTACCCGCCACATGGCGCGCTGGATGGCGTTCCTGCCCGCAGCGTGCATGCTGGCGGCGTGCGGCAACAACGCCAGCAGCATCAACGAACGTGCGCCCCGCGTCGGTTCGGCCGAAACGCTGTATAATAACGGCGTGGATGCCCTGCGTTCGGACCGTTTCCTGCTGTCGGTCAATCAGTTCGATACGTTGCAGCGCAACTATCCTTACTCGCCCTACACGGCCAATGCGCAGCTTATGGAAGGCTACGCCAACTATCTGCTGAACAAATATCCCGAGGCCGTGCAGCAGCTTGACCGCTTTCTGGAACTCCACCCCACCAGCGCGGATGCTGCCTACGCCTTCTACCTGCGTGCGTTATGCTATTATGAACAGGTCGCCGATGTGCAGCGTGACCAGCAGGGCACGGTCGAAGCCATGGACGCGCTGGAGGAAGTCATCACCCGCTTCCCGCAAAGTCCGTACGCGCGTGATGCGCAGTTGAAAATCGACCTGTGCCGTGATCATCTGGCGGGCAAGGAAATGCTGGTGGGCCGCTATTACCAGCAGCAGAATGACTATCTCGCCGCCGCAGGACGCTATCAGCGCGTGGTGCAGGATTTCCAGACCACAAACCACGTGCCCGAGGCACTGGAACGGCTGGTTGAAGTCTATCTGGACATGGGACTGCTGGAACAGGCGCGCAAGACCGGATCGGTGCTGGCCTATAACTATCCCAGCAGCAAATGGTATCATGATGCGTATGACCACCTGCGCGCGCATAACCTGATCAAGGGCGTGGATGGCAAGGACCACAAGCAGGGGCGCAACGTAATCTCGCGGGCATGGCATTCGGTTTTCTGATTTCCGCCAACGACGTTTGCTGAACAGGAATCCTGCATGCTGACACAGCTCTCGATACGGGATGTGGTCCTGATCGAAAAACTGGATCTGGCGTTCCCGCCCGGACTGACCGTGCTGACGGGGGAAACCGGGGCCGGAAAATCCATCCTGCTGGACAGTCTCGGCCTTGCACTGGGGGAACGCGCCAGCGCATCGCTGGTGCGCGCGGGTTGCGAACAGGCCAGTGTCAGCGCCTGTTTTGAAATTACCCCCACCCACCCGCTGCATACCCTGCTGAATGAACAGGGCATCGTGCTGGATGACGTGCGCGAGCCTGTCCTGCTACGCCGTGTCGTTACGACCGACGGACGTTCGCGCGCCTATATCAACGACCAGCCTGTCGCCGTAAGCCTGCTGCGTCGCGCCGCGACCCTGCTGGTCGAAATACAGGGACAGCATGAACAGATGGGGCTGGCCGATCAGGCCACGCATCTGGACCTGCTGGATGCCTTTGGCGTGGCCCCCGCCCTGCGCGGCCAGACGGGTGGAGCATATCGCAAATGGATCGAAGCCACGGCGGAACTGGCTGCGGCCCGAGCCGAAATGGAAAATGCCGCGCGGGAGGAAGACTGGCTGCGTCAGGCGGTGGAGGATCTGGGCACACTCGCCCCGCAGGAAGACGAGGAAGCCCATCTGGCTGGCCTGCGTCAGGCGCTGCAACAGGGGGAACGCCGGGCGGAAGCCATATCCGCAGCCCTTGCCGACCTCTCGCCGCGTGACCGCCGCGCCCCCGGCCCCGCATCGGCGCTGCGTAACGCCAGCCGTGCGCTGCAACGCCTGCTGCCGGCACCTACCGACCTGAACCCGGACGCCATAGGGGCGGATGAACAGGCAGCCGCACAGGAAGCCCTGAACGCGCTGGAACGGGCGGAAGAAGCGCTGGCCGAAGCCGAAAGCCTGCTGTCCCGCCTTGCATCCGATGCACAGGCCGAACCACGCCTGCTGGAACAGACGGAAGAACGCCTTTTCGCCCTGCGCGCCGAAGCCCGCAAGCATGGCGTATCGGTGCCGGAACTGCCGGGTCTGCTCGCCGCCTTTACCGATCGGCTGGCCGCGCTGGATTCGGGCAATGTCCGGATCGAGACTCTGGAAAAAACCGTGGCCGAAACCCGCGCCGCGTTCGAAGCCGTCGCCCTTGAACTGACGGGTGCCCGTGAAAAGGCAGCCCGCAGGCTGGAACAGGCCGTCATGGCCGAACTGAAGCCGCTCAAGCTGGAACGCGCCCGCTTTATCGTCTCCCTTGTGCCGCTGGAAGCTGAGGCATGGAATGCACGGGGCAAGGAACAGGCGTCTTTCCTGATCGCGGCCAATCCGGGCCAGCCGCCGGGACCATTGGCCAAGGTGGCGTCCGGTGGTGAACTCTCGCGCCTCATGCTGGCGCTCAAGGTGGTACTGGCCGGTCGGTCGGCCATTCCCACGCTGGTATTTGACGAAGTGGATTCCGGTGTGGGCGGGGCCACGGCCTCCGCCATCGGGGAACGGCTTTATACCGTGGGCCGCAGCGTGCAGGTGCTGGTGGTGACGCACAGTCCGCAGGTTGCCGCGCGCGGTGACGCCCATCTGCGCATAAGCAAGAGTGTGAGCAAAGGCCGGACGGAAACCCACGCCGCCCCGCTGGACGCGCAGGCCCGGCGCGAGGAAATCGCCCGCATGCTGTCCGGCGACACCATTACCCCCGCCGCGCGGGCCGCGGCGGACAGCCTGCTGAAAGGGGACTGACATGCCCCCCCTCGCCCCCCTGCAATCGCTTACGGAACAGGCCAGAAGCCTGCTGGCTGATGCCGCCGCCACCGAACAGGACGCACACCATGCAGCACGCCTGCTGGAACGTCTGGCACAGGTGCTGCCTGCATTGGACGCCGCTTATCACCAGCATGATGCGCCCGCTGTCGATGACGCCACCTACGATGCGCTGCGCAGGCTGAATACCGAACTGGAATCCCGCTTCCCCGGCCTGCACCGCGCCGACAGCCCGACCGCACGGGTCGGCGCACCTGCTAGCGGCCCCTTCCACCGCCACCGGCACATGGTGCCGATGCTCTCGCTCGATAACGTTTTCTCACGCGAGGAATTTGACAGCTTCGTCAGCCGTATCGCCCGCTTCCTTGGCCTGACGGATGAACATGCCCACCAGCTTGCCTTTGTGGCGGAGCCCAAGATTGACGGCCTGTCCATCAGCCTGACCTACGAACACGGGCGCTTCGTGCGCGGGACCACACGGGGTGACGGGACGGAAGGCGAGGACGTAACGGCCAACCTGCGCACGATGGGCGATGTGCCTGAACAGCTACCTGCCCCTTTCCCCGATATCATCGAAATCCGGGGCGAGGTTTTCCTGTCCAAACAGGCATTTCTGGACCTGAACGCGGCACAGGAACGCGCGGGCGACAAACCCTTCGCCAACCCGCGCAATGCCGCCGCAGGGTCGTTACGCCAGCTTGATCCCAATATTACGGCCAGACGCCCGCTATCCCTGTTTGCCTATGCCGCCGGTTTTTGCAGCGCGCCGCTACCCGCGACCCATCATGCCTACCTCCGGCAGCTTGAGGACTGGGGGTTCCGGATCAATCTGCTCAACACGCAGGTCCGCAATGCGGCGGATGCCGAATCCTTCATGGAACGGCTGACACGCGAACGTTCGGCGCTGGACTATGACATTGACGGCATTGTCTACAAGATCGACGACCGGGCGCTACAGGACCGCCTCGGCTTCGCGGGACGTGCGCCGCGCTGGGCGGTAGCGTGGAAATTCCCCGCTGAACAGGCGATAACACGGCTGGAAGCCATCGACATACAGGTCGGACGCACCGGCGCGCTGACACCGGTGGCATTCCTGCAACCCGTCAATGTGGGCGGCGTGATCGTGACCCGCGCCAGCCTGCATAATGAAGATGAAATCACGCGCAAGGACATCCGTATCGGCGATCTGGTGCATATCCAGCGCGCAGGCGACGTGATCCCGCAGGTGACGGGTGTTGTCCTGCCGCGCGATGGCGAGCGGGAGCCCTACGCTTTTCCCCATATCTGTCCCGTCTGCGGCGCCCATGCCGAACGCCCCGAAGGCGAGGTCGTATGGCGCTGTTCCGGCGGGCTGACCTGTCCGGCGCAGGTGGTGGAACGTCTGAGCCATTTCGTATCGCGCGATGCGTTCGATATCGATGGCCTTGGCGACCGTACGATTACGGAATTCCATGAACTCGGCTGGCTGCGCACCCCGGCCGATATTTTCCGCCTTGAAGCCCATGAAACCGAAATCGCCAGTCGTGACGGCTGGGGCAAGGTTTCGGCCCGCAACCTTGTCACCGCCATCGCGGCAAGGCGCACCATTGAACTGTCACGACTGATCTATGCGCTGGGTATCCGGCGCATCGGCATCAACAATGCCCGGCTGCTGGCGCGGCATTACCATTCGCTGGCGAACTGGCGCGAGCAGATGGAAAAGGCAGCCATAATCGGATCGGATGAACGGCTGGAATTGGGTTCCATCACCGGAATCGGCACGGCCATCGCCGATGAACTGGTCGCCTTCTTTGCCGAGGAACACAACCGTACTACGCTGGATGACCTGACCGCACAGCTTGCGCAGGTTGTGGACGAGGAAATGGTGGCCGAAGGTACACTGTCGGGCAAGACCATCGTCTTTACCGGCACGCTGACGACCATGACCCGCCCCGAAGCCCGCGCCGTGGCCGAGCGTCTGGGCGCCAGGGTCTCGGACAGCGTATCGAAAAAGACGGATCTTGTGGTGCTGGGTGAAAAAGCGGGCTCCAAGGCCCGCAAGGCCGCCGAACTGGGCGTCGCCACCATGGATGAAGCCGACTGGCGCACACTGGCTGGCATGCCGCCCGTGACGGCGCAGGAATGACGCACGCGGGTCGGGGCCGCATGGCTGTGGATGCGGCCTTGCATGTCTGTGTCGCGTAACGTTTACTGTCATATCGAACCAGTCATGAAGTAGCAGGAGCAGCCGCACGGGACCGACACGTCATGATGCCGCGATGGGATGCGGCATGGATTATCAGGGGGATAATATTTTATGACAGTTTCAGGACCGCGGGGGCGGTTACTGACAACGCGCCGGGGCCTGCTGGGCATGGCCGGGGCAGCCGGGTCCGGCCTGCTGCTGCCACGTCACGCCACGGCGGCGGACCAGCCCGCGTGGCGCAGGCCGCTGGCGGAATCGGATGCGGTCATTGCCTTTGGCCATACGGGGCCGATTACCGATGGCGGCTGGTCCATGGTGCATGACCGGGGTGTGCAGGCGGTGCGCAGGGCCTTCCCGCGACTGCGTACGATCTATGTCGAAAGCGTGCCCTATTCCGCCGACGCCACGCGCATTTTCCGCCAGTTCGTGGCCGAAGGCGCGCAGATGGTGTTCGCCACTTCGGAATATGGCGATTTCATCAAGGACGTGTCCGACCGCGCGCCCGATGTCGCCTTCATGGAATGTGACGGCAACAACGTAACCGGCAATCTGGGCTGGTATTACGTGGCGCACTGGTATGCCAGCTACATCATCGGCATTGCGGCGGGGCTTATGACGCGAACCGGCAAGCTGGGCTTTCTGGGGTCGTTTCCCATTCCTTCCGTCTATGCCAGCGCCAATGCGACGCTGCTGGGCGCGCAGTCGGTCAATCCATCCATCACGATGCAGGCCATCACCATCAACGCATGGTTCGACCCGCAGGCGGCGACGCAGGCGGCGACGGCGCTGGCCGATAACGGATGCGACTTCCTGTGCGGGATCATGGATGAACCCGCCTATCTGCGTGTGGCCGTGCAACGCGGCCTGAAGGCCGCGATGTGGAATACCGGCATGCTGAACTACGGGCCGGAAGCCTATGTCAGTTCCGTATCGCTGGATTTCAACGATTTCTATGTATCGCAGGTGCGCGACCTTCTGGCGGGCACATGGCAGCCGCAGGGGCGGTTCCTGACACTGGGCCACGGCGTGGACCGCGATGCCTGGGGGCCAAGCGTGCCCGAATCCGTAGCGCGCCAGGCCGATGACATGCGTACGCGCATCCTGGCGGGGTATGTCCCCTTCACCGGCCCGATACATGACAATCACGGGCAGCTGCGCGTGCCTGCTGGCGTCACGCCAAGCGATCTTGACATCTATCACAGCGATTGGGCTGTGGCGGGAGTATCCGGTCTTGAATAAACCGTCCAACCCGAACGGCAGGGCGCCGGGCACACCGCCTGTCCTGCAACTGCGTGGCATCGGAAAATTCTTTCCCGGCGTGATCGCCAACAAGGACGTGGACCTTGATGTCTGGCCGGGTGAAATCCATGCCCTGCTGGGTGAGAACGGAGCTGGCAAATCGACGCTGATGAACGTCGTGACCGGCATCTACCAGCCCGAGGAAGGTGAAATCATCCTTGACGGGTATGGCCAGACCTTTACCTCCCCACAGGAAGCGATCAGGGCCGGGATCGGCATGGTCCACCAGCACTTCAAGCTGGTGGAAGCCTTCACCGTTGCGGAAAACATCCATCTTGGCTGGGACGAGGCCCCGCGTATCGCCTCCCCCGCCGTGATGGAAGCGCGCACGCAGGAAATTTCGGAGCGTTTCGGCTTTCCCGTCCGCCCCGATGCCCGCGTCTGCGACCTGTCGGCGGGGGAACAGCAGCGCGTTGAAATCCTGCGCGTGCTGGCACGCAAGGCCCGGCTGCTGATCATGGATGAACCCACAGCCGTCCTGACACCGGAGGAAACGCGCGAACTGTTCCGCGCGCTGCGCGCGTTCCGGGCGCAGGGCAATGCCGTCATCATCATCAGTCACAAACTGGACGAGGTGATGGAGATTTCGGACCGCGTGAGCATACTGCGCGGTGGCCGCAAGATCGGCACGTTCAACACGGCGGACTGCAACCCGTCCATGCTGGCAGCGACCATGGTGGGGCGCGACATCGTGCGCCGCGACATGCGGACCCGACCCGAAGGGGCGGCCCCCATCGCACCGGAACCGATCATGCAGCTACGCCATGTGAGCGTGCGCGACGACCGCGGGGTGGAAACCCTGCGCGATGTCAGCCTTGACCTGCATGGCGGTGAGATCCTTGGTATCGCGGGGGTAGCGGGTAATGGGCAGCGCGAACTGACCCATGTGCTGACCGGTCTCATGGCCCGCACCTCGGGCGAGATCCTGCTTGATGGCGCGCTGGTGGACCGGGCGGACCCCGCCCTGTTTGCCGCGGCAGGCGTGGGCCACATACCCGAAGACCGGCTGCGCAGCGCGCTGGCCCCATCGCTGTCGATTACGGCCAACATGGCGCTGCGTGAATATGCCCAGCCACCGATTGGCCGGCACGGGCTGTATGACGCCACGGCGGCGGGTGCGCTGGCGCACGATATCGCCGGACTGGCGCAGGTGAACATTCCTGACTTCGCCATGCCGATCCGCAATCTGTCGGGTGGTAACCAGCAGCGTCTGGTCGCGCGGCGCGAAATCCGTATCGCCAGCCGGGTTCTGGTCGCGGCCTATCCCGCGCGCGGGCTGGATATCGGGGCCATCGCCACCATGCTGGGTTATCTTACGGACCTGCGCGATCAGGGGGTGGCGGTCGTTTTCATATCGGAAGATCTGGAAGACCTGCTGAATGTATCGGACCGGATCGGGGTCATGTTTCATGGTCGTCTCATGTCGGTGATCCCTGCCGCGGGCGCGGATATCGCTACAATAGGAATGCTGATGGGTGGCCGCGAACCGGCTGACATACAGGCGGGAGCAGCACAGTAATGGCAACACGTGCATTCCAGCGCCTGCCCACCGCCCCGGCCGGGCGCATCCTTATGCTGCGGCTGGTGGCCATTATCCTGTCGCTGTTCATCATCGCCTGCGTGCTGGCGCTATCGGGGCATAGCCCGCTGATGCTAGCGGAACTGATCATACACTCCACCCTCGGGTCGCGCTTCGGGCTGGAGGATCTGGCCCTGTTCATGTGTCCGCTGCTGCTGACCGGCGCGGCTGTTACCGTGTGCGGCACGATCGGGTTGTGGAATATCGGCGCGGAAGGACAGTTCTACGCCGGCGCCATTGCCGCGACGGGGGTAGCCCTTGGCGTGCATGGCTCCGCCCTTACGGTTCTGCCACTCATGACCATTGCCGGTATCGTGGGGGGCATGGCGTGGATTACGGTACCCACGCTGGCGCGGGCCTATGCGGGGGTGAATGAAATCATCACCACCCTTCTGCTCAATTTTATCGCCTCCCTCCTGACCTATTATCTTACGACGGGGCCATGGCGGGACCGGATCAGCGGGGCGCAGGTTTCGACACAGCGGATTTCGGTCTCCATCCCCGAAATGTGGGGAATCGTGCACTGGGGCTTTCCGGTGGCGATCGTGATCGTGATCGGACTGGCGCTGGTGCTGTCGCGCACGCGGTGGGGGTATGAAATCCGTATTGGCGGCGCGAACCCGGAAGCTGCGCGCTATGCCGGGATTCCGGTCAGGCTGCGCATCATTTCGGTCATGCTGCTTTCCGGCGGTCTGGCGGGGCTGGCTGGCATGTTTGAAGTTGCGGGCACCGTGCATCGGCTGCAGGGCGGGATGGCCAATAATTTCGGTTATCTGGGCATTGTCGTGGCGGTGCTGGCGCGCGGGTCGTGCCTGAACGTGATCCCTGCCGCGCTGCTCATGGCCCTTATCCTTGATTCGGGCATTGTCATGCAGACCCAGCAGCTTTCGGCTTCGGTCATTCTGGCCATTACCGGGCTGATCCTGTTCATGATCGCCATTGGCGACGAACTGGCCCATTACCGGCCGCTGGCCCGGACAACACCACAGGGTACTGCGGCAGGGAGTAAAGTATCATGATCACGCTGCTGACAGGGATGCTGGCCACCGCCGTTCTGGCCGGTGGCGTTCTGGCGCTGGCCGCCCTTGGCGAAGTGCTGGCCGAACGGGTGGGCGTGACCAACCTTGGTGTGGAAGGGCTGATGGCCCTTGGCGCCGTCAGCGCGGTCATTACCGTGTTTTCCTTCCACTCCCCGTGGGTGGGCCTGCTGGTCGCCATAATGGTGGGGGCTGTGGGGGGCATGGTTTTTGCCTTTGGCGCCGTGGTCATGCGGGCCAATCAGGTACTGTGTGGTCTGGCCACGACCTTCATGGGGCTGGGTCTGTCCACCGCGCTGGGGCACAATTATGCCGGGCAGCCGGTTGATGCGACATTCGGCCATGTGACCATTCCGCTGCTGTCCGCCATACCGGTGATCGGGCCCGCGTTTTTTGCGCAGAATATCCTGATCGTACCCATCTATGTGCTGCTGCCTGCCCTTGTGCATTTTGTGATGTTCCGCACGCGCCACGGCCTGAACATGCGCGCGGTGGGTGAAAACCCGGCTGCGGCGGATGCGGCGGGCATACCGGTCATGGCCATGCGGTTCTGGTACGTAACACTGGGTGGTGCGATGGCAGGCATGGCAGGCGGTTACCTGACCCTGACCTATGTGCCGGTCTGGTCGGAAGGCATGGTGGCGGGACGGGGATGGATCGCGCTGGCGCTGGTGATCTTTGCGGGGTACCGCCCGATCATTGTTACGCTGTCGGCCCTTCTGTTCGGGCTGGTCACGGCCCTGTCCTTTGTCGGGCAGGCCCATAACTGGCCCATTGATCCGGCCTTCCTGAACATGCTGCCCTATCTGGGGACGATGGCGTTCATCATCGTGCCTGTCGTGGTGTGGCACCGCATGCGCCGGGTCATGGCGGCCCCGGCCGCGCTGGCCCAGCCCTATTACCGCGACGTGCGCTGAGGGGCTGTTTCAGTTCCCATGCAGCACACGCGGAGAAGGATTTCCTGATCCGCGACAGGGCATGGCGGGGCGAAAAGCCCCGTCAGACCCCACTGGTCGCACATGGAGACAGCATGATCGGTTATAAAGCCTGCATCACGGGCCAGTACCCTGACCGTGGTGCAGGACATCGGCAGAAATCCGGCGTGCGTAACCTGCCGAATCAAGGCTGTCGGGAAAAATGGCCAGTAGCTTGAGTTCATCTATGTAACGCGCAAGCTGGGTTTTAAGGTCGTTGCCGACAGGGCTGATCCCCAGCACTTCGTGACGCATCATCTGCAAGATTTCGTCCTGGCGCATGCCTTCCACCCTGCCATCCAGCAGGGTCGCGGCCTCGGCCATATGGGTGGGCAGCCAGTGCGCGGCATTATACAGCGCCAGCACGAGGGCTACGGCAGCAGATGGGGTCTGTTGCAGCCGATCCGTCGCGACACCCAGCGCAAGATTGGTGCGCCGCGCATACAGGCCGCTGACGCTATTGACCAGTTCGACCAGATCCAGCGCCCGATTGCCCAGCAACTGCCATGCCAGCGGATCATGCACCGCCACGGCATCAACACTGCCCGCCATCAATGCATCATCAATCTGGTCGGGCGGCATGATGATCCAGTTCGGCGCGGTATCGGGATTAAGCCCCTTGCGCCGCAGGATGACGGAAAAGAACAGCCGGTCCGCCATGTCGGCGTTCAGGACTGCAATCCTGCGCCCGGCAAGATCCTCGATCTTGGCGAGCCTGAGCCGCCGCCGTGTCAGCAGGCGGAACGTGCCTGCCTGCAATCCCATGACCAGCCGGGCCGGCAGGTCCGCATTGGCCTGATAGGCCTGCAGCCATGTCAGCACCGGGGCGACGGCGGCCATGCAGCGCCCCGCCTGCAGATCGGCTATGGCGTCACGCCCCGTCTGCGCGCCGGTGCGCAGGATGACATTCAGCCGATACTGCGAAAAGAAATCCTGCCTCAGCCCGACATTATAAAGCGTTGAAGCGGCGGCATTGGGCCATGACAGGGTCAGGTCATGCGGTTCGCCATCCAGCAGGGCGTCATCGCGCCGGACAAGACGGGCCTGCTGGCGGCTTTGCACCCATTGCGCCCCGACAACGGCGCAGCCTGCCCCGACCAGCAACGGCATGACCGCGCGGCGTAGCAGGCGTGGCGGCTTCGCGTCCGTGTTCCCATCTACCATTGGCTGCGGTTTCTCCTGATCTGCGAAGGTCTTACCGTTCTTTTTCCCGGCATGGTCTCCCTTATTTCCCTTTTTGAAAAAAAGTTCAAAAGGGGGGTTTACGCCCCCCCATCACTGTGGCTATAAGCTGCTCAACGCTGATCCCGAATAGCTCAGTTGGTAGAGCAAGCGACTGTTAATCGCTGGGTCGTAGGTTCGAGTCCTACTTCGGGAGCCACCTTTCCTTAAAATCAGTTTACGCATGTCGGTTAGGGATTTTCCCTATCTGACCGGTGCGTTTTGTCGTGTACGCATGCTGGCAACGGACCGGCAAGGACATCGCCAGCCGCGAAGCCCATGCACCGACTGCATGCTATCGCAATGCGTGGCGATACTGTTGGACTGTTGCAGTTTGTTCAGGACGCGCCACAACGCCGTGCGACGGACATGATGACTTACCGATAATGGCCGAGGGCGCTTGTCGGCCTGCTCCAGAGCAAGACATCTCTGTGCCTGACTTCAAGCGAACTGACGCACCGACACGACATAATCGGAATGCAGATTCATTGCAGGGCACCAGCGCGGCTGACCACGCCGGTCGCCAGCCTGTCCTAGCGGAAATCAGCCCTGAATTTTGTTACCGCAGCCTGTGCGCAGGCTTCATCCTTGTCACCACCCGGCGCACCCGAAACCCCGATCCCACCGAGCACGGCATTATCCGACACCCGGCGCAGCGTGACCCCACCGGGCACAAACAGGACTTCCGGAATTGTATTGAGCGCCCCATTGGGCGGGCCACCTGCCTTGGCAGCGATCAGTTCGCTGGTGGTGTTCAGGTTGAAGGCCAGACCATAGGAATAAGCCGTATAGGCCTTGCGATAGGAAACGGATAGCGACTGCAACGGCACGCTATCCCCCTTGATGACGGCCTGCTGATGGCCTGTTGTGTCCACCACCGTCGCGGTGACGGAATACCCCTGCCCTGCGCAACTCCGCACGGCTTCCGCCGCCAGTTTTTCAGCCGTGCTCCAGTCAAGCTTGGGCGTAATGACGATATGGCCCTGCGCATGGGCGGATGCCGCCATGCACAGCCCCATGAAAGTCGCCGCACACCATAGCTGCCAACCGGATTGCACCATGCGCCCATTCCCTGCCCTGAAGGGAGCATGATGCAGAACCGTAAGAAAAAACCGCAACAGCAAAAGCGCCCGTACACATAATAGTGCCCACCCCGGCACGATGGAGCCGGGGCGGGTTCAGGCCCTTACAGACCCAGCGTGCGCCGTAATCCCGCACAGTAGGCATCCATGAACCGGCGTGACAGTTCAGCCTCCGGCACGAACATGTCGAACACATGGTAGGCTCCGGGCACGACCATTACCTCCGTCGGAACGCCGGACGCCATGAGACGGCGGGCATATTCCAGATCCTCGCACAGGAACAGGTCCATCGACCCTACGCCGATAAAGGTGGGCGGCAGGCCGGACAGATCCTTTGCCCGCGCGGCGGCGGCATAGGCGGGCGTATCGTCACCCCCCGCCGCACTCCCCAGATAGGCTTCCCATGCGTATTTATTGGCCGAACGGGTCCAGACGAATTCCCCAAAATCCGGCGCGGGATCGACTTTCGTGGCCGTGCGGTCATCCAGCATGGGATAGATCAGCAACTGATAGGCCAGCCTGTATTCCTTGCGGTCACGCGCCATGAGGGCGAGTGCGGCACTCAGGCCGCCGCCTGCACTTTCACCCGCAACGGCCACCTTTTCAGGGTTGATGCCAAGCTGGGCGGCATTATCGTTCATCCATTTCAGGGCTGCATAGCAATCCTCGATCGCACCGGGATATTTGACCTCCGGCGCCAGACGATAATCGACGGACACGATCACAAAGCCCATACGGCTGGCCAGAACCTGGCATTTGGGGTCATCGACCTCCGGATGGCCGGAAACCAGACCGCCACCATGGATATAGACCATGGCGGGTGCATTCGGCTGACGCTTGCGCGGGCGATAGACAAGCACACGCACATCCGGCGCGCCCTTCAGGCCGGGCACGTATTCTTCCTGCACTTCCACATCCGGCAGGGGCTTGCCTTCGATCAGCCGCACGGATGTCATGAAGATTTCGCGCACTTCCGGCAGCGATCGCCCCGACAGGCCATCGAAAGAAGGCATCTTTTCCAGAATTGGCAGAAATTCGGGATTTACGACATTTTTGGGCATAATCAACAGAGTCCTCTTTTATCACAGGCAGCCACACGGGACGCCCTGATGCACAGGACCCTCACGCACGGAGCCGTGAACAACCATGATCGACATCAAATAATATTAGATACATTTGAATATAAAATATAAATATATAAGATTATCCCATCAAATATATTTAAAAACAAAATCATATTAAATATTTATAGGATACATTTGCGCCATTTATATAATAATATGCGAATCAATTTATGAATGAATACAAGTCATGTTATCGAATTATCAGAATTATCCATTCATTTATGATGATGAATTTTTCACATACGCACTGATCTGTTTTGTTTTTACCAGCACAACAAGAAGTAAAAAATAAATATCACAAGAATATCCGGTAGCTATCCACCACGCGGAATATGTAACACGCGATCTGAACCAGTGCTGCTGCGTGGCGTTCTATCCCAACGCAAGAACTCCGCAGGACATTTGTCGCCGGAAGCAGAAACAAAAAGGCACAAAGAGCAGGAATATTCTTACATAACATATACTTCATGCAACTAAACAAAAATAAACCTTCCATACGGATTTTTTATATATAATATGCGCGGACTATAAATACGGAAGGATCACCATTGTCAGACATTACGGCGCTTATTCCTGATGTCGTCCTCTTTGTTATTTTTCCATGGGGGCTGTGGCGGCTGCTGAACCGGACAATACCGATTGTTGTCCTGCCTATCCTTCTGGGTATCGGGCTGGCCGTAATGCATGCGCCGGTGCAGGAACTGGGCATCCCCTCGACCTGCGGCAACAATATCGGCTGGCTGGCCGTGCTGGTTCTTGCCTTCACCGCCGGGCTGGAAATGTGGCAGTCACCCGATGCGCATGTTTCGGCCCATACCATTCCCGCCCCCACCCTTGGGCGACTGCTTGGCGGCGCGTTGATGGCGCTTGGTGGACCGTTCCTGATCGGGTCATTCTTCGTTTATTATTTCTTCCTGCCCCTGCATGGATGGCAGCCGCCCCATGTCGGACCGGTTATCGGCGCCATGGCCATCGGGCTGTGTATTGCCGTCAGTGCGCTGCCCGTGCTGATCGGCATCGTGCGCGAACTGCCGCCTGTCCAGCGTTCCATAGGGCAGCTTGCGCTCAAGCTGGCTGTGGTGGATGACGCGGCCCTGTGGATCGGGCTGGTCATGTTGCAGTTCGCCGCACGCGGTCCCGCCGCCCTGCATGGCTGGACGGGACTGGAACTGGTGGCGGTGGCCCTGCTGATTGCGCTGGCGATCGCCAGCAACTGGGCGACCCATAACATGCGCAATCCGCCTGCATGGGTCATATGGATGTCGGTGCCGGTATATCTGGCCGCCGGATCATGGGCGAGCATGCAACTCGGGCTGCATGAACTGATCGGGGCCTATTTCGCCGGGGCGCTGATGCCGCCGCGTTGGGTGGCGCGACTGCCGGTGGAAAAGGTGGGGACGTTCTCGCTCATCTGGCTTGCCCCCCTGTTCTTTGGCCATAGCGGCCTGCACATCAATGGCGATGCGCTGACATGGCCGTCAATCGTGGCGTCGTTCATGCTGGTGGTCATTTCCGTTCTGGCCAAAATGGGATCGGTCTACATCTTTCCACCCGCACCGGGCCTGACGCGGCGGCAGGCCCTTGGCCTTGGTTCGCTGCTGCAATGCAAGGGGCTTATGGAAATCGTCGCGGCCACGATCCTGCATGCACAGGGCATGCTGTCGGACTTTGCCTTCGCCTCCCTTATGGTGCTGGCCGTTATTTCCACGGCGTTGACCGGACCGCTTTTCCGCCTGTTCGCACCCCGCACGGGCGCAAGCGACACAGCACGGTAAAGATCGGGTTCACAACCCTAATCAGCCGTGATGTCATCCAGCCGGTCCAGATGCCACAGGGCCGGAAACATCCGTATCCACGCGGCGGTGACGAACAGCGTGCCAACACCGCCCAACGCGACGGAACCCACGGGTCCGATCAGGCTGGCCAGCATCCCGCTTTCGAACTCACCCAACTGGTTGGACGACCCAAGGAACAGCATGTTCACGGCCGAGACACGCCCACGCATGCTGTCGGGCGTGCGCAACTGCACCAGCGCGCCACGAATGACGACACTGACCACGTCCGCCGCCCCCAGCACCGCCAGTGCGAGAATGGAAACCGCCATGGAACGCGACACGGCAAATATGATGGTCGCCACGCCAAATATGGCCACGGCCATGAACATGCGCGGCCCGGAACGGCGGTTAAGCGGTCGCCATACCAGTATGATGGAACAGATCACCGCCCCGATGGCCGGTGCCGCCCGCAGCAGGCCAAGCCCCATTGGCCCGGCATGCAGGATATCGCTGGCATAAACCGGCAGCATGGCCGTCGCCCCGCCCAGCAGCACGGCAAACAGATCAAGCGAGATCGCCCCCAGCATGTCGGGACGCCCGCGCATGAACTGCGCAACCTCGATAATTGCGGCGCGGGAAAGAGGCACGCGCGGGCGGGGCGTAAAGACCAGCGGAATGCACAATGTGCTTATGCACGCCGCCGAGAACCCGACCGCACAGACCAGATAGCACACCCCTGCCCCGGCACCGTACAGCAGGCCGCCAACGGATGGTCCGGTCACCGCCGCCGCCTGGAACAGTGATGAGGATACCGCTGCCGCCCGGGGGAACATATGCGCGGGCACAAGGGCGGGCAGGAAGGTCTGCTGGCTGGGCATCTCGAACGCGCGGGCGGCACCGAATATGATGACCATGGCATAGATCATCCATGGCGTCGTCCACCCACCCAACGCGCCAATGGCCATGAGCAGGGCGGAAACGGCCTCGACACACTGGCATATCACCACGATCAGCCGACGGTTGAAATGATCTGCCGCATGACCCGCAGGCAGGAGCAGCCCCACCATGGGCAGGAACTGCGCAAGCCCCACCAGCGCCAGCGCCGTGGTGCTGTGGGTCAGGGCATAAATCTGCCAACCCACCGCCACCGCCTGCACGCAGGCGGAAAAGGAGGACGCCGTGCGCGCCCACAGGAAGGCAAGCAGGCCCGGATGACGCCATAGCGACACCGGCTGCGGCGTAAGTTGCGTATTTTCCGTAGTGGGGGATGGGGGTGCGGAAGGCATGGTCGGCCATCCTAACAGCAGTCATGAAAAATATCCTATGGTGGTCCCTGAAATTTGCGTTCCCCTGTTTGCAAATCCGCACCAACACGGGCAAAAGCTGTTCCATGACAGACCCTGCAAAGCATGCCGTCGTGCCCAGCACCCAAGGGGACACGCGTGACTGGCTTGATATCCGCGCCGGTACGGTCGTGGACGCCCACCCCGTGCATGAAGCACGGCAGCACGCCATGCGGCTGACCATCGATTTCGGCCCCCATATCGGGATGCGGTCGTCGGTGGTGCAGGTCAATCACCGCTACATCCCTGCCCGGCTGGTTGGCCGCCAGATCTGCGCGGTGATCAATATGCCCCCCCGACAGGTCGGATCCTTCCGCAGTGAAGTACTGACGCTGGGGATGCCCGACAGTAATGGAGAGGTCGTCCTGATACGCCCGGACGGCCGCGTTCCCGATGGAGGAAAACTTTTCTGATGGCTACAAGCTACGCAACCGTAACCTGGGACCAGCTTCACCGCGATGCCCGCCAACTGGCCAGCACGCTGATGACCCGGGGCCCGTTCAAGGGAATTGTGGCCATCACGCGCGGCGGCATGATCCCCGCCGCGATCATCGCCCGTGAACTGGACTGCCGTCTGATCGAGACGGTTTCCGTCGTGACGTATGACGAACAGAAGATGGGCCAGTCCAGCGTGGTCAAGAAGCCCGAGGCTGCGGGCGACGGCGAAGGCTTCCTGATCATTGATGATCTGGTTGATTCGGGCGTTACCGCCCAGATCGTGCGCAAGATGCTGCCCAAGGCCCTGTTCGCCTGCCTGTACGCAAAACCCGCAGGCCGCCCGATTACCGATATCTTCGTGGTGGAAGTCCCGCAGGATACGTGGGTGCTGTTCCCGTGGGACACGGCGCCGCTGTTCATTCCGCCGCTGGCCAGCAAGTCCGCTGAAGAGGTCTGATCCACCAGCCGCTTCCCATTACACGACGTGTTGTTCGCCGCGCCCGCCAGACCTGCTTGCCGCAGGACCGATGGGCGCGGTATTTTTTTGCAAGAATGTGCTTGCCAGAACAGCAGTTGCCACATAGTTTCCCGCTCGTGGTCGCGGGGCGTGGCGCAGCCTGGTAGCGCGCGTGTTTTGGGTACACGAGGCCCCCGGTTCGAGTCCGGGCGCCCCGACCATATCCAGGGAGACGGATAGTAATGCGAGCCCGGATTTACAGGCAGTCAAAACCCGCCGGCCAGTCAGGTCAGGCCACTACCCATACATGGATACTGGATTACGGGCAGAACCGCCCCCGCCATGTCGATACCCTTATGGGCTGGACCGGCTGCGCGGATACCCCATCGCAGATACGCCTGCAATTCCCCGATCAGGACAGCGCCGTGGCCTACGCCACGGAACAGGGCATCGCCTTCGATATCGAGATTCCGGCGCCGCGCATGCGTCGCCCAAAGGCATATTCCGATAATTTCCGTCATGACCGTATCCAGAACTGGACGCACTAGGTTCGATCTGGCACAACGACATGCCCCGCGCCCTTAGCTCAGTTGGATAGAGCAACAGCCTTCTAAGCTGTGGGTCGCTGGTTCGAATCCAGCAGGGCGCGCCATTTTTCAATGGGTTAGCAGATTCAAAGTTTGCATGGTTTGCAGATGGTTTGCAGTGCACTATTGGTCACCGCAGAAGTGAATCACCCCAGACGGCCGCGCGTGGCAGCGATCGAGACGACCTTGCTGGTCTCTCGATCCTGATGTTTTTCCCGCAATTTCATACCAGCCATAGCGACTTCCGTGCGGCGGGGCAGATGGCTGAGAAGAAGACGGTCGGGCATCTGTCATAGCGTGTTGCGACCCGCCGCCAGTCCTTGAGGCGGCCGAATATGATTTCGATGCGGTTGCGTCTTTTGTATTTTCGCCTGTCGTATTTGACTGGTTTTCCGCGGGATCTTCTTCCCGGAATGCAGGGCCTGATCCCTTTTTCCTCCAGGGCATCCCGGAACCAGTCAGCATCATAACCCCGATCCGCCAGCAACCACTGCGCTATGGGAAGGCTGTCCAGCAGAGCAGAGGCTCCGGTGTAATCACTGATCTGTCCGGCTGTCATAAAGAAGCCCAGCGGTCGTCCGTTCTGATCGGTGACCGCATGCAGCCTGGTGTTCATGCCCCCTTTAGTGCGTCCGATCAGGCGGCCTGTATCCCCTTTTTAACCGCAGGCCTGAAGCCGTGCGGTGTGCCTTGAGATAGGTCGCATCAATCATAACAGTCTGAGGCTCAGCCTTCGCGGCAGACAGGCCATCCATCATCCGCATGAAAATGCCCATGTCGCCCCAACGCTTCCAACGGTTGTAGAGCGTCTTGTGCGGACCGTATTCCCGGGGCGCATCACGCCAGCGCATACCATTGCGGTTCACAAAAATGATGCCGCTCAGCACGCAGCGGTCATCAACGCGAGGTTTACCATGGCTCTTGGGAAAGAACGGCCGCAGACGCTCCATCTGTTCATCCGTCAGCCAAAACAGGTCGCTCATCTTCAGTCTCCTTGCAGAGCCTGAATCAAAATTCCCTATACAAATCAATGGGTCCTGAGCCTAAGAACCTGTTGGGAAATGCGCACTGTTCGGTGACCCGACGTGCGTTTCCTGCGCTTCTGTAATCAAGAACACACGACAGTCGCAACCCTTGCGGCTTGTTTTGGCTCATCAGAGCGTATTTCCAAACAGGCTCTATGATAGCTCAGATTCGGTCGACTTATGTCTGCTATGTGGAAACCCCTTTGGGAGAATGTATGCCGGACATGACGGCGACTGCTGCCTGTCTGCTCTTATATCGCTGAGCAGACAGGCAAATAGGGGGGATGCGGAAGGTCGGCTTTGGGAGATAAACGGTGTCTGGAGAATTTCCACTGAACTCTAATTCAGCAGAAAGGCTCTGTTTCATTGGTTTTTGCAAGCATCTTCACCCATTCAGATGATCTTATCTGAATGGGATCCGCTCTGGCAGACCCGCCGAGCGTTATGTTGTCGGCGGGATCGCCCGGCGCAGAGATACTCACTTGCGATGATGCCGTTTCGGTTGGCACGATGGGAGGTAGACACCCGCCGTATCTTCAAAACGATCCGGATGCGCCGTAAGAGGCATGGACACAACATCGTCGCTCCGATGGTCAGTATAGACGAACGTCAAATAGTAAGACTGAGCCTCGATCCGAGGATCGCCATTAAACATTTTGTCCCATTCCAGCAGGTCGCGCCGCAGCGGCGATCCGACACCACCGCTTCGGGTCCAGACTGCTGACACACAGGTCGAAACACGCTCGATGCGCACGATCAAGCGCCCATTGAGAAACGCCTTTCCATTGAGCTCCTCGTTGAGCACCGTGTTGAGATTGTAGGTCAGTTCCTCCAGGGACTCCGGCCTGGCGCCCGCGTGTGCGGTGCCGCCGATACAGATGGCGCAAATCAGGCTCAGGATAGCGCGGATCATCAATATCGTCCTTCCAGCAGAAGCATGGCCTCGTCGTGCCGTCTCTTGACCAGCCCCCTCAAGACCTTGCCTTTCGAGCGCACCTGCTCCTCAATGATCATGACGGCCTTGCGTTTGTCGCCGCTGTTGATAGCAGCACGGACACCCGGCCAACCTCTTCCTGGATTGTAGACGAACGAGACGAGAGCGTCGAACTCGTTTTGTGTCAGGTAGACATGGGTGCCCCGACGAACGATCGCCTCATAGCTCGGGAGATTGACCTGTAGAAGGCGTTTCTGCTGATCGTCCGTCAGATTGACGAGATTTTTATTATCCCGGGCGAACTTCCTGGCCGCTTCGCCACGCAGGCCGGCCCCCGCCGCCACGCGAGGCACCAGACTAGAGCTGATGCCGATATCCCGCAATTTCTGCTCAATCTCCGCCCGGGAACGATCGCGCATGTCATAGCCAGGCCCGAGCGTTACCCCGGATGCCCCGCCCGGCCAGTGCAGACGGTTGCTGACGCCCCTCATCTCTTCGTGACGTTCAATAAAACCGCTTCCTTGAAGCGACGTCTTAGTCGCGCTGGGAGCACGTAACGATTCTGACGATGACCGGGTGTAGGACGGATTACAGGTACAGTTTGAGCCAGACATGTTTCCTCATTCCCTGTGGCTTGATGCCACAGATAAGCTAAAAAGTTAATCAGCACGTAGCCCTAGAGAGACGCGTAACCCCCGCCATTTCCACAACTCCGAAGCCGACCGTAGCCAGACCTTCGGCCCGGTTTCTGGCTTGGCAGATAGCGTCTGACGACGCTGACGAGTTGGTGTTCGCTCATGACACATGTCAGGGCGGGATGCTGGTTGGTATGTAACCATCCGGCGAGAGACGCGGGCGTGATCAGGCAGCGACGTTATTCTCGCCTTGAGCAATGGGTTTCCAATGCCAGGGCAGGAGTTCATGGAGGCG
>NZ_NKTY01000085.1 GCF_003207825.1 Komagataeibacter saccharivorans
ACGGACGAAGCCCTGCGCGCGATGACCACTTTTATCGGACTTTTTGAGAGACGTTTCGGATGACCCAGACATTTTACGGCCAGATCAACCCTCCCGCCCGGCTGCTGATGGGGCCGGGACCGGTCAACGCGCATCCGCGCGTACTGCGCGCCATGGCGGCCGACATGCTGGGCCAGTTCGACCCCGAAATGACGGGTTACATGAACCAGACGATGGACCTCTACCGTCAGGTTTTCATGACCGCAAACCGCTGGACCTTCCTTGTGGACGGCACGGCCCGCGCCGGGATCGAGGCGGCGCTGGTCTCGCTGGTCGAACCGGGGATGAAACTGCTTGTGGTGCGGGCGGGCCGCTTCGGGCTGCTCCTGTCCGAAATC
Organism: Komagataeibacter saccharivorans; assembly: GCF_003207825.1. Taxonomy (GTDB): domain Bacteria; phylum Pseudomonadota; class Alphaproteobacteria; order Acetobacterales; family Acetobacteraceae; genus Komagataeibacter; species Komagataeibacter saccharivorans. The sequence continues at coordinate 378 of NZ_NKTY01000085.1, forward strand.
GCTGCGCGCATCGGGGCGGAAATCGTAACGCTGGACATCCCGTGGGGCGAGGTCGCAACCCCTGAACAGATCGAGGACGCGATCATCACCCACCGCCCGCATGTGCTGGCCTGCATCCATGGCGATACCTCCACCACCATGGCCCAGCCGCTCGATGGCGTGGGCGCGCTGTGCCGTAAATATGACGTGCTGTCCTATGTTGATGCCACGGCGACGCTGGGCGGCATGGCGGTTGCGACCGACCGCTGGGGCGTGGACGTGGTCAGCGGCGGCCTGCAGAAGTGCATGGGCGGGCCGCCGGGTTCCGCGCCGATTACCGTATCAGACCGGGCGGCGGCGCATATCTTCTCGCGCCGCCATGTCGAAGCCGGTATCCGGGGCAGCGACACCACCGATGGCGCGCGGGCGCGCATTCCGTCGAACTATCTCGATCTGGCGATGATCATGGATTACTGGTCCGAAAAGCGCCTCAACCACCATACCGAGGCCACCAGCATGCTCTACGCCGCGCGTGAAGCCGCGCGCATCATGGTGGAGGAAGGGCTGGAAAACCGCTTTGCCCGCCATGCCAGCGCATCGCGCGCGATGTGCGCGGGGCTGCGTGCGATGGGTCTGGAACTGTTTGGCAGCGACGCGCACCGCATGACCAACGTGACGGGCGTGTACATTCCCGCCAGCGTCGATGGCGAACGGGTGCGCGGCCGCATGCGCGAGGATTTTGAAATCGAGATCGGCACCGCCTTCGGCCCGCTGCAGGGCAAGGT
>NZ_NKTY01000018.1 GCF_003207825.1 Komagataeibacter saccharivorans
GGTCTGCTACATCGGCTGCGGCGTCACCACGGGTATTGGCGCGGTGCTGTTCACGGCCAAGGTGGAAGCCGGTGCGTCCGTTGTGGTGTTCGGGCTGGGTGGTATCGGCCTCAACGTGATCCAGGGTGCGAAGATGGTCGGGGCTGACAGGATCATCGGCGTGGACATCAACCCCGCACGCGAAGCGATGGCGCGTAAGTTCGGCATGACCGATTTCGTCAACCCGAACGATCTGGGACCGGATGGCGATATCGTGGGCCATCTGGTGGAACTGACCGGTGGTGGGGCGGACTACTCGTTTGAATGCGTGGGTAATCCCACCCTCATGCGGCAGGCGCTGGAATGTGCGCATCGGGGCTGGGGCGTGTCCACCATCATCGGTGTTGCGGGTGCGGGACAGGAAATCAGCACGCGCCCGTTCCAGCTCGTGACCGGACGGCGGTGGATCGGCTCGGCCTTCGGTGGCGCGCGCGGGCGTACGGACGTGCCCAGGATCGTTGACTGGTATATGGAAAACCGCATCAACATCGACGACCTGATTACCCACACCCTGCCGCTGGAGCGCATCAACGAAGGCTTCGACATGATGGCCCGTGGCGAGAGCATCCGTACCGTCGTGGAGTTCTGAGCCGTGATGGAAACCGGCCAACGGCTGCTTGACCTGCTGGCCGAACTCGACATCCAGCCCGAAATCCTGTCCCATCCGCCGGTGCGCACCGTTGAGGACGCGGAGGCCTACTGGGGGGATATACGTGGCCAGCACACCAAGAACCTGTTCCTGAAGGATGCAAAGGGGGCGATGTTCCTGCTGACGGTCCCGGCGGACAGGAAGGTCGATCTCAAGAAGCTGCCGCAACTGCTGGACTGCAAGCGGCTGTCCTTTGGCAGTGCGGAGCGGATGATGGAAAGGCTGCAGACCATACCGGGGTCACTCGGCCCGCTCAGCATGATTGCGGATACGGATCATCAGGTGCGTTTCGCCATTGATGCCGCACTTCTGCAGGGTGATTACATCACCATGCACCCGATGGATAATACGCAGACATTTTCCATCAGTCCTGATGACCTGCGTAAATTTCTCCACGCCCTCGGGGTGGAACCGCTGGTCGTCACCTTTACCGATGCGGAGACGGTCTGACCGTCTCCCCCGTAACATGGCGCAGACTGTCCATATGGATGGTCCGGAAAGGGGGACGGGACCATCCTGTCCCCCTGTGTGCATCTGGCGTGGATGCGCATGGCCACAGCCGGACAGATTATATTTAATGCCGTAATGAAATAAATTTCTGTCGCATAAGGAAAAGTCGGGGGCGATACTGTCTCATACTCTCATGAATACGCCATCGGGGTAATCGGTCGGTCATTGCCGTGCGGCCAGGCTGTGCAGGGGTAAGCATGATGCGTTTTCAGTCCGATAGTGCCAGGCCAACCCCACGTCTGCGGGTCGGCATCATACTGGCGGAAAATTTCACGCTTTCCGCTTTTTCGCTGTTTGTCGATTACCTGCGTCTTGCAGGGGACAAGGACGATAACAGCCGTCCCATCCTGTGTAACTGGACGATCATGAACAGTCGCCCCGATCCGGTGCGTTCAAGCTGCGACATCCCGATCAGCCGCCATAGCGAGTTCCGCGATCCTTCCGAATTCGACTGTATCGCGGTTGTCGGCGGCCTGCTGCATGGCAGGCGGCAGGTGGATGACAGCACGCTGCAGTACCTGCGCCGCGCCGCCAGCGCGGGTGTCACGCTGATCGGGCTATGCACCGGCGTCTTTGTCCTGTGCCGTGCGCGGGTGATGGAAGGCCGTGCATGCTGCCTGAGCTGGTATCACCGGCAGGACTTCATGGAGGAGTTTCCCGAACATGAAGTCGTCAGTGACCGGATGTACCTGGTCGAAGGCGATCGCATTACCTGTTCGGGCGGCGGCGGGACCGCGGACATGGTGCTGTACCTGATCGAACAGTATCTGGGCCGTCAGGTCGCCAAGAAGGCAAGTCATATCCTGCTTCTGGACCGTCCGACGCGAAGCAATGCGCCATTACTGCAACCCTATCCCCCCATTATTGATGAAATAAATCATATTACTGATTCCCGTATCCGTCGCGCGGTGCTGGAAATGGAACAGAATATGAATGAACCGGTTTCGATCAGTCGGCTGGCATCCTATCTGGGCATATCCTCGCGCCAGCTTGAACGCCTGTTCCAGACGACGCTGGGCATGAAACCGACGGATTTCTACCGCCTGATCCGCCTGCGTTACGCGCGCTCCCTGCTGCAGCAGGGGGAACTGTCGGTCACGGAAATCGCGGTCGAGACAGGGTTTTCAGACTGCGCGCATTTCTCCCGGCATTTCAAGTCCATGTTCGGCCAGAGCCCGAGCGAGGTCAGGGGCGCGAAACGTCTGGTGCCCGACGGTGGCATATCCTTCATGCCCGAACGTTCGCTGACGGAACGTGTCGGCGTGCGTCTGTTTGAGGAGTTGTAACGGGTGTCTCCATCACAGGAAACGACTGCGTGGGTCCTGATTGTCACCTGCGACAGTGTGCCCGGCATTGTTGCTGCATTTTCCCGCACGCTGTTTGAAACCGGCGGTAATATCATTGAAATGAATCAGTACAATGACGTTGCCAATGGCCAGTTTTTCATGCGCATCTATTTCACCCATCCCGGTGGGATGACCGATGATGGGCTGCATGCTGAACTGGCGGCGGTTGCGGGTCGTTTCGGGGCCATGTGGTCGCTGCGCAATACGGCGGTACGGCAGAAAGTGCTGATCATGGTCTCCCGCTTCGATCACTGTCTGGCGGACCTGCTTTACCGCTGGCGTATTGGCGAACTGCATATGGACCCCGTCGCCATCGTATCGAACCACCCGGTCGAGGCCTGCGGGCAGGTGGATATGGGCACCATCCCCTTCCATCACCTGCCGATTACGCCACAGACCAAGGCCATGCAGGAAGACCGCCTGCGCGAACTGATCGGGCAGACCGGCGCGGAACTGGTCGTTCTTGCACGGTATATGCAGATACTGTCTGATGAGCTTTCGCGTGAACTTGCGGGGCGCTGCATCAATATCCATCATTCTTTCCTGCCCGGCTTCAAGGGCGCGCGGCCCTATCATCAGGCGCATCGGCGGGGGGTAAAGCTGATTGGCGCGACCGCTCATTACGTTACGGCCGATCTGGATGAAGGGCCGATCATCGAACAGTCCGTGGAACGCATCAGCCATTCGGATACGGCGGAAGACCTGATCCGCAAGGGGCGTGATATCGAAAGCCGCGCCCTGTCGCGTGCCGTGCATTACCATCTGGACGGGCGGGTCATCATGCACGGCATGCGCACGGTGGTATTTGGCGATTAGGGGCGCGGATCAAACACGTTTCCTTGTCAAAACATTTGTCCTGACATACAGATTGACCGCCGCAGGCGCATCCGCGCGGCAGATCAGCGGGGACAGGGCATGACCGGATCGCAGGCCGCCGAAATGAAAGCCGGACGCACGCTGGCAGGACGCATGCTGGTGCAGGGCAGGGCGCAGGCCCCGCTGCTTTATGCCGATATGGGGCTGAGTTTCTGGGGCGCGGTCGATCCCTTCACGGGGATGGTGGTTGACAGTCACCACCCGTTAAGGGGGGCCTGTCTTGCGGGCAAAATACTGGCCATCCCCAAGGGGCGGGGGTCATGCACCGGCAGCAGCGTCATGCTGGAACTGATACTGAACGGACATGCGCCAGCGGGCCTGATACTGGCGGAACCTGACGAAATTCTGGTGTTGGGTGTGGTTGTGGCCAATTTCATGTTTGGCCGCTCCCTGCCTGTGATCTGCGTCGGTCACGATGCCTTCGCCACCCTTGAACATGCGCGGTCCGCCTGTATGGCGGATGGTTGCGTCATGGTAGGTGAAAATGTCCATATTGCCGATACGAAACCAGCACAACGGCAGGCCGGGCATACGGTTTCCTTAAGCGCATATGACCGTAGCGTGCTGGATGGCGCGCATGGGAAAGCCGCGCAGGCCGCCATGAATATCGTGCTGGAAATGGCAGCGCTACAGAATGCGGACAGGCTGATTGACATCGGGCAGGCGCATATAGATGGCTGTATCTACACCGGCCCCGCAAGCCTGCGTTTTGCGCGGCAGTTTGTGGAATGGGGTGCGAAGGTCCGGGTCCCGACCACGCTCAATTCCATCTCCGTCGATCAGCGGCGCTGGCGTGCGCAGGGCGTAGATCCATCATTGGGCGACCCGGCGGCGGCACTGGGTAATGCGTATGTGGAAATGGGTGCGCAGCCCAGCTTTACCTGCGCGCCCTACCTGCTGGATGGCGCGCCGGTGCTTGGTGAACAGATTGTATGGGCGGAATCCAATGCGGTCGCGTTCGCCAATAGTGTGCTGGGTGCGCGTACGCTGAAATATCCGGATTATCTGGACCTGTGCGTTGCACTGACGGGGCGCGCGCCTTTTGTCGGTACGCATTGCGATAGCGGACGGCACGGGACCGTACATATTGCGGTGCAGCCGCCCGATAATGCCGATGAATCCTTCTTCGCGCTGCTGGGCTATCATATTGGCCTGTTGAGCAGCACCGAAATCCCGGTGGTAAGCGGGTTGCAGGACATGGCGCCGGATCGGGACGCGCTCAAGGCCTTCAGCGCGGCGTTCGCCACGACTTCCGCCGCGCCGATGTTTCATATCGTTGGTGTTACACCCGAAGCCCCCACAGTGCAGGCCGCCCTTGGCCATAAACCGGCACGGCGTGAATATGGGGTGCGGCCGGGCGATCTGGTCCAGTCGTGGCAGGAACTCGATAGCGCCGCGGAAACGGCCATACAGCTTGTATCGCTTGGTAATCCGCATCTCTCCCTTGAGGAGTGCGGGCATCTGGCTGCCCTGTGCAACGGCAGGGTCAGGAATGACGGGACCGAATTCATTCTGACCATGGGGCGCGAGATCCATGACCGGGCCAGCGCGGCCGGTTATATCAAGGTACTGGAAGCATTCGGCGCGCAGATCATAACCGATACATGCTGGTGCATGATCGGGGAGCCGGTCATTCCCCGCAATACCCGGACATTGATGACCAATTCCGGTAAATATGCCCATTACGCGCCCGGTCTGGTCGGCAGGCAGGTGCGTTTCGGCAGTCTGGCCGCCTGTGTTGATGCGGCCGAGACCGGAACAGCCCTGAAGAAACTGCCCGCATGGCTGATGCCGCCCGGATGATACATGGCGTAAAGATACTGATATGGTGATGTTTTCGTATTTTTGCTTTCGGGCTTCGTCAAAAGAAAGTTTTTGGTGAAGCTTTTTTCAAAAAGCTTCGGAAGCTGTCACCCCAGAATTTTCCGCCGACATCTGGCGTCTCCATGCGTTTATCCCATCAGGCGGGCAGGGCGTGCGCCCGGCTGGCCGGGTTGCGCGACGGCCCCTTTTTGTACGATGCTGCCTGCCTGAACGGATATGGGAAAACGAGATGCGCATTGATCTGACAGGTCGCAAGGCCATTGTAACAGGTTCGACAGGCGGTATCGGACTGGCCATTGCAAAGGGGCTTGCCGCCAGCGGGGCACAGGTCGTGGTGAATGGGCGGCGGCCCGAAGCGGTTGAACGGGCCGTGGCTGCGCTGTCCGGCCTTGGTTCTGGCGGTGCGGTCGGCTTTACGGAAGATCTGGGCACGGCTGCCGGGTGTGCGGCGCTGGTCAAGGCCCATCCGGATTGCGATATCCTGATCAACAATCTGGGGATATTCGAGCCCAAGGATTTTTTCGACACCCCCGATGAGGACTGGAGCCGGTTTTTCGAGGTCAACGTCATGTCCGGGGTACGGCTGTCGCGTGCCTACCTGCCGGGCATGCAGGCGCGGGGCTGGGGGCGTGTCGTGTTCATATCGTCGGAATCCGCGTTCAATATCCCGGTGGAGATGATCCATTACGGCTTCAGCAAGACAGCACAGGTTTCCGTCGCGCGCGGTCTGGCCGAACGGATGGCCGGAACTGGGGTTACGGTGAATTCCGTGTTGCCGGGGCCGACCCTGTCCGAAGGACTGGCGGAGATGCTCAGGCCCGAACAGGAAAAAACCGGCAAACCGCTGGAAGAAGTGGCAGCGGAATTCGTCATGGCGCATCGGCCCAGTTCGATCATCCGCCGTGCCGCCACGGTGGAGGAGGTGGCGAATATGGTGGTCTATCTTTCATCCCCACAGGCATCGGCCACGACCGGGGCATCCGTGCGCGTGGATGGGGGCGTGCTGAGCACGATCTGAACGGCGTAAAACGGGCCGGGACGGCAGGGAATGGTACACAGGCCGTGCATCCGTTCCCCGGCTGCGTTAGGCCCTGCCAGACCGGTATGGCAGGAAGGGGAACGACAATGAAAACGGCACTGGTCATCCTTAACCGCCCGCAGGATGTGACCGGCCTTCTGGCTGCCGGGCTGTCGGTTCTTCGTGCTGTTGGGGGCATGGCGATGAGTGTTCTGGCCGCGCGTGAACCGCCCGAGGACACTATCGTGCCGACCGAGGAAATGCTGACCGACACGGATCGCGCCCGTATCCGCGCGCAGCAGCGTGAATGGGCCGACGGGCTGCATGACCGCTATCACGACTGGCTGGCAAAGTGCCGCGCGGATGGCACGCTGGGGGAGATGGAAACCAACTGGCTCGATCCCGAAATATCGGTTGAGCGGATGATCCGTGCCTATGCCAGTGAGACCGACCTGATCGTAATCGGTTTTCCCCAGTCGCATGACAGTGACCAGAAACGCCGCGCCGTGCGGGCCGCGATATTTGATTCCGCCCGGCCCGTGCTGTTCATCCCGCCTGGCTGGGATGGCCCCGTGGGTCGTAATGTCCTGCTGGCATGGAAGGATACGGCCTCCTGCCGCAGGACATTCCTTTCAGTGCGGCCGATCCTTGATGCGGCGCGGGATGTGGAAATCGTGGGTGATGGCGCGGGGTCCGCCGTGGATAAACTGCTGCCGGGGCTACAGGTCACGCCTGTCATGGCGGATGATGGCGGTGCCCCGGTGGAACTCGCCGCAGCCCTCCTGCGGCTGTGTCGTGACAACGGGCGCGATATGCTGGTTATGGGGGGATACGCGCATGGCAGGCTTTATAACCACATTATTGGAAGCGTTACGCAGATCATGCTCGAAAGTCCCGAAATCCCGATTTTCCTGCAGCACTGATCGGGTCATGTGGAACCGCATTAAACAAGAGAATGTTCATGGATTTCGATAGATTGTCCGCAACCTTGTGGATCGCGGCGGGCGGTGCGCTGGGCACGGTCGGGCGCTACTGGGTCGGTATCTGGATGGCGCGATGGAGCCAGAGCCTGCCATGGGGCACAATCGCAATCAATGTGACCGGGTCTTTCGCCATCGCGTTTTTCGCCACGCTGACAACAGCGGCGGGGCGCTACCCGGTATCGGATGTGGGACGCCTGTTTTTCATGGTTGGCATCTGTGGCGGGTATACTACGTTTTCATCATTCACGTTACAGACGCTTGACCTGCTGCGTGGTGGTGCGCCGGGTCGTGCCCTGCTGAATATCGGCATTTCCGTCGTTTTGGGCATGCTTGCGGTATCAGCGGGTTATCTGGTCGCCGAACGCCTTAACCAGACAACCGTATAGGAGTGCCGCGCATGCCCTGGACACCTGACGAGGCCGAAAAGCATACGCACAAAGCTACTACCCCGGTCCTGCGCAATCTGTGGGCGAAGGTCGCCAATGAATGTCTGGACCGTACAGGTGATGAAGGCCGCGCGATCCGCGAGGCAAACGCCGTCGTCGCCCGTCATGCACAGGCGGATGGCTGATTACGGAACGATATCTGCAAATGGAAGCCCGTTACTGTCCGGGCTTCCATCCGCATCTTACTGTCATACGAAAAATATCAGCGCGGTTGAAATCGCGAATGCCGTTGCCAGCAGGGCGGGGCCGATGATGTCCCATCTGTCAAGACGTCCGGCCTGTGAAGTGCCAGTATTACGCTGGCGGCGCGAATACATCCACATTGCAAGGCTCCTGTAGCCATATTCCCGGTTGGGTCGTGTGTGTCAGTAATGACTGTACGGATCGGGCTTCATATGAAGATCAGCGACAGCCATAATGCCAGTGTCAGCAGAAGAACCCCAATGCCCAGTATGGTCATGATATTGGGATTTGAGCGGTATCCAGTTCCCATAACCATGGCAACCTCCAGTTCGGCAGGAAGATCCTTCCGATACCACGCCATATGGGTGGGCGCAGGGTGGCCGGAAAGGGGGCTGCTACCGCGTGAAGGCCCAAAAAGAAGCACGCCCGATCACAAAACAGGCATCACCCACTGGTCCTGTTACCGCCCGGTTTCCGGGGCAGGTTGCTGAACGAAGCAGGGCAGGAAACCGGTTTGGGCAGGGCGTCAGGTCGCCGCCTGCGTATTGCCGGAACGGGTCAGGCGTTGCCGTTCCGCCGGGGTGATGACATCAGCCAGCGTATGGCTGTCCAGCACGGCCATGAAGGAGCCCATCGCCTGTCCCAGCACGCCGCGCAGGCGGCACGCATCGGCCAGAATGCAGGGTGCGTCCTTGCCCGGTTCCATCTGCATGCAACTGACCAGCGCCATGTCGTCCTCGGTAAAGCGTACGACATCCCCGATCCTTATGGTGGATGCCGGGCGGGCAAGACGCAGCCCGCCGCCACGCCCGCGCACGGTTTCGATGAAACCGCCAAGGCCAAGCCGGTGGATGATCTTCATCAGGTGATTTTCCGAAATACCGTAGGTTGTCGCGATTTCACGGATGGATGAAAGCCGTTCGGTATGGACGGCCAGATACATCAATGTTCTCAGCGCATAGTCGGTATGTAGGGTCAGTCGCATGCTTAAAGATATACAGACTTGACATCTTTTTTCCAGCGGACTTTAAAGATGTGCGAAACATACATCTTAGGAGTCAGAGATGGCCGCTCCCCTGGACGACAAGACCCGCGCGATCATCACGGCCTGCGTGCCGGCACTGGAAGGTCACGGGCTGGCAATCACGACCGAAATGTACCGGCGCCTTCTGGCCAACCCGGCCATTCGTGACCTGTTCAACATTTCCCACCAGAAGGATGGGGAGCAGCCCCGCGCGCTTGCGCTGGCGGTTCTGGCCTATGCGCGGCATATCAATGATCCGGGCGTACTGGGCGCGATGGTCGAACGCATTGCTGAAAAGCATGTCGGCCTGAATATCCTGCCCGAACATTACCCGTATGTGGCCGAGGCCCTGCTGGGGGCGATCGGGCATGTTCTGGGCGATGCCGCCACGCCGGAAATTCTGGATGCGTGGGGCAAGGCCTACTGGTTCCTTGCCGATATCCTGATCGGGCGTGAAAAGGAGATTTATGAGGCGCATGAGGCAGCGCCCGGCGGCTGGATCGGCTGGCGGCCCTTCCGCGTAGCCCGTCGCGTGCGTGAAAGCGAGACTGTTACGTCCTTTGAACTTGTCCCCACCGACGGCCAGCCTGTCATGCGTCATCAGCCCGGTCAGTATCTCAGCTTCCGCCTTGACGTGCCGGGGCATGGATCGCAGCGGCGCAATTACAGCATTTCCTCCGCCCCTGATGACAGCGTCTATCGCATCAGCGTGCGCCGGATCGAAGGCGGTGTCGTATCGGACTGGCTGCATGCCAGCGTGGATGAAGGCACCGAACTTCTGGTTTCGGCCCCGGCGGGTGATTTCGTGCTGGAGCAGGCGCCTGCAATAACCCTGCTGAGTGCGGGTGTGGGTCTTACGCCGCTTATGTCGATGCTGGATACGCTGATGGGTGCAGGCAATGCGCCCGCCCTGCATTATATTCACGCCACCCGCACCCCGCAGACCGAGGCATTCGGCAGCCACGTGCGCACTCTCGCGGCTGGCGGGCGTATCCGTCATGATGTGTTTTACAGCCGTGAAACCCCGGCGGACGACGTGGTGGATGCGGGCACGACGCAGCACGCCGGTCACCTTACCCCCGAGTGGCTGAAGACGCAGGTCCAGCCCGGCGGTGTCTATTACATCTGTGGTCCCGATGCGTTCATGCGCAGCATGGTCGCCACGCTGAAGGAAGCCGGGGTACCCGAAAAGGCGATCCGGTTTGAATTCTTCGGTTCCGCAGCGGATGCCGAACTGGCGGCGTAAGGGACGCCGCCATCCGTTACCGCCCCCTGTCGTCAGGCAGGGGGCGTTTTTTTACCAGTGCCCCCTTGGTCCACCCCGGTAGGGGCCGGGTCCGTTGTGGCCACCACGGTAATAACCATCATGCCAGCCGCGATGGTGATAGCGTGGTCCGTAACAGCCTGCGACGGAGAGCGCCAGAACAAGCGTGGTCAGTATCCTTAGGGTTTTGTTCATCGCAACCTCCTGCGGGATGCAGGTAGGAACGCCACGGGACAGGAAAGGTTTTGCGGGCGGTGGCGGGGTTCAGGTCCGGTCCGGCACGGCGAAGCAGGCCATGGCATGGGCATGCAGCGTTGCGCAGGCCGTGCTGGCATCGGCGGGCGCGAAACCGATCAGGCGCGCGCGGTAAAGCGTGCCCCCGCTTGCCGGAACCGGCATGACCACGGCGGAAAGCTGACCGCCATTGATGCCAATCATGCGCCGCGTGGTATCCAGTGCGCTACGGGCCTCGTTACTGGTGGAAAACGCACCCACCTGAACCGCCCAGCTTCCGTGGGCCGCGGCGGTGTAGCTGACCGGCTGGACAAAGGCCGGTCGCGCGGGCAGGCCCGGTTCACCCACGGGCTGCGCGCCATCGGGTATGACAGCATCGCGCGATACCGTATCATCCGCGACCGAGGCCACCTGCCGGGTTCCCGCGCTATCGGCATGCGGGGTGTCCTGATCCATCAGGCACGGCGAAGCAGGGTCATAGGCGGCATCGGCATTGCGCAGGCATCCATCCGCCGTGCGTGACAGGGCAGCGGCCTGCGCTGGCATGACCTGCGCGCCACCACCACCGGCATAGGCGGCATTGGCATTGATGCCATCAGCACTGGCCAGCATGACCGGGGCCGCCATAGGGGCCGACGGGGCGACGCCACCACCCAGATTGGGCGTGATCGCCGCGACGTACTGCACGGTTTCATCGGGCAGTGGCGTGCCGTTCTGCCGCCATGAATCCACGCGCTCCGGCCCGGCGTTGTAGGCGGCCAGAAAATCCGGTGCGCCAAACCGGTCATACATCAGCCGGATATAGGCAGTCCCGGCCATGATGTTGTCATGGGGTTCGTACGGATCGCCGCCCAGCCCGTACTGGGTCTGCATGTCGGCATAGGTTTCGGGCATTAGCTGCATAAGGCCCATCGCCCCGGCATCCGATGTGGTGAGCTGGCCACCCAGATACTCCTTACCGCCGGATTCCTGCTGCATGACGGCGCGTATCCATGAATCCGGCACGCTGAAGCGGGTTGCGGCTTCCTGTATATAGGGGCCCCACGGATCATCAGCCGTGCCCGGCGCGTGGTAGATGCGCTGTCCTGCCGTGGCGAGGGGACCGCGCACCGTCTGCGGTGTCGTGGTACACGCCGCCATGGCCAGCGTTAACGCGACAGACAGCCCGAACCGGCATCGTGCGATGGCATCCGTGCCCACGGCCATGATCTTCTACCTTTGCCCTGTAATATGTCCCCTCATATCAATCCCGGTCCCTGCGCCGCAATCAACTTTGTGCAGGGACGGGCAGGGAAGGCCGGTTTTCGATCAGGGCAGGAAACCCGCGCCCATCACATCGTCAATCAGGTTGTCAAGGAAAGTGCGGTGGCGTCCGCTTCCCCCGTCGGAAGGGGACTGCTCCCCGGCCTGCGCCTCTGCGGGCGGCGGCGGGTTCTGGCCTGACGCCAGACGCCACAGATAGTCGGAGCGCGTGCGTTCCTCTTCCATGGAAACGGCGGCCCTGCGCAGGTTCTCCAGCGCCGTTTTCGCAGCCGGGTTGCCATGTTTCACAAGGGGAAGCAGGGCTTCAGCCGCGTCGCTGACACGGGCCTGACTTTCCTCGATCTGGGCGCGGACGTTGAAATAGGCTTCCGCGATGGCTTTTGTGTCCATGACCTCTCTCCGCATGCATCTGGAACATGAACGTAGCGCAACGCCGGTCCGGACGCCAATCAATGCAGGTGTGAAGGGGAAGCGGGGAAGGAAGGGGGCGGTATGGGCCGTGGCGTCCCCTACGCATCGTGAACCGGATACGGTCACGGTCCGTGCTATCGTGACAGTTGCGGGGTCTGCCGGTTTTTCATTCCGCAAATCGAAATCGTCATCTGCCGGAAATGGGGGTTGTCGCGGCGCGGGGCGTAGGGATCAAGTGCGCACATGAACAACCTTGCTACTGCACAGGCGGCTGACGGGCCTGTCATTCATGCCTCCCCGCCACGGCCTTCGTATATTCCGCCGTTCGGGCTGCGGACGGTCATCGGTTGCCTTGGCATGCTGCTGGCTGTGCATGTGGCGGGTTTTAATGAACACGTAACCGAAATCGGCCTGTCCGATATTCGTGGAGCGATGCATATCGGCCACGACGAGGGCACGTGGGTCATCGCCATCTATGAAGCGTTCAATATTGCCGCCATGGCTTTCACGCCATGGTTTTACATGACGTTTTCCATCTACCGTTTTTCCATTTTCATGACGGCGATGCTCGCGCTGCTGTCCATCCCGGCACCCTTCATGCCCGATGTGACGTCACTGTGCATCCTGCGTGCGTTTCAGGGACTGGCGGGCGGGTGCCTGCCGCCGGTGCTGATGACCGTCATGCTGAAATACCTGCCACCACAGATCCGGGTGTTCGGCATCGGCGGCTATGCCATGAGCGCCACCTTCGGCCCCAATCTCGGCCTGCCGCTGGAAGCGTTCTGGTTCGAACATGTGGGCTGGCACTGGCTGTACTGGGAAATCATACCCACGGCCGCCGCCGCCATCGCCATGATGGCTTACGGCCTGCCGCGTGATCCCATGCATTTTGAACGGTTCGAGAAGTTCAACTGGTTCGGCATCCTTGTGGGCCTGCCTGCCATCTGCTCGCTGGTCATCGTGCTGTATCAGGGCGACCGGCTGGACTGGTTCCGTTCCCCAATCATCACGGATCTGGCGTTGTGGGGTGGTGCGGCCTTCGTCGTCTTTGTCATTAACGAGGCGTTTCACCCCAGCCCCTATTTCCGCATCCAGTACTGGCGGTCGCGTAACATTCAGGCGTCGCTGCTATCGCTGGTGGGGATTCTCGCCATCTGCGCGATGATGGGGGATATTCCGGCGGTCTATCTTGAGGGCGTGCGTGGTTACCGACCCATACAGGCCGCGCCCGTGGCGCTGGTGGTGGCGCTGCCGCAGCTTATCATGCTGCCGCTGATCGCGGCCATCTGCAACCGGCGCACGGTGGACTGCCGCTATGTGCTGGCGGGGGGCATGCTGTGCCTGGCGGCAGCGGCGTGGCTGGGCACGTGGCTTACGGTGGACTGGGTACGCGACAATTTCTACGTGCTGCAGGTGCTGCAGGTCTTTGGCCAGCCCATGACCGTCATCCCCACGCTCATGCTGGCGACCATGGCCATGGGGCCTGCGGACGGGCCGTTCATTTCCGGCATGGTGAACATGCTCAAGGGGCTGGCCAATGCGGTGGCCTATGCCCTGTTCGCCGCGCTGACCCGGCGGCGGGAACAGTACCATTCCACCATGCTGCTGGACCATAACGGCACGCACGGCCTTGCGCTGCAGGGCATGGGCAACCCCATCGGGCAGCAGCTATCCGCAACATCGCCCGACAGTGCGCATGTGGCGCGCAACACGCTGCAGGTTTTCCATACCTACGTGCATGAACAGGCGCTCGTACTGGCGCTGAACGACATCTATTACATCCTCATCTGGGTCTGTCTTGGCTACGCCGTCATGAATCTCATCCTGCCGCACCGGGTCTATCCGCCGCGTGCGCCGTCCCCCGATACTCCAGCCCGCTAAACCGGAATTACCGATCATGATTTACAAGAAACCGCTGCTTTACGCCGGTTGCGCCGCAGGTGTGCTCGCCCTTGTCGCCTGGGGTGGCACGCGGCTGGTCAATGGCGATGGTGTCAACCAGTACACGAACGATGCCTATGTCACGGCGGATTTCCCCACCGTAGCCCCCAAGGTTTCGGGACGTATCGACCGGGTGATCGCGCAGGACAACCAGCAGGTCCACACCGGCGAGGAACTGGCCCATATCGAGGATGACGACTACCGCGCGGCACTGGAGGTCGCACGCGGCAACCGGCAGGCGGCGCAGGGCGATGTCGCCAATCTGGAAGCGGAAATCGCACGGCAGGATTCCGTAATCGCGCAGGCCCGCGCCGCCGTGCTGGCCGATCAGGCGGCACTGGTGTTCGCGCGCCAGAACGCGACGCGGTACCGCAACCTGTCGTCAGGCGGGGCAGGCACCATCGAGCAGAAACAGGCATCCGATGCCCATGAGAAGGAAGCCGAAGCCGCCATATCACGCGATCAGGCCGGCGTGGACGCCGCCATCCGTCAGGTTGCCGTCCTTCAGGGCCAGCTTGAACGCGCCCGTGGCGTGCTGCTGCGCGCGCAGGGGGATGAAAAACAGGCCGAACTGAACCTGTCCTACTGCACCATTCCCGCCCCCATGGATGGCGTTGTGGGCGAACGCGGGGTGCGTGTGGGTAACTACGTCCATCCGGGCACGGGCATCCTTGCCGTCGTTCCAACGCATGAAGCCTACGTGCTGGCCAATTTTCAGGAAACCCAACTGACGAAGGTGCAGACCGGGCAGCGCGCGACCATATGGGTCGATACGTTTCCCGGCCATCCGCTAAAGGCGCATGTGGACTCCCTTGCGCCCGCGACCGGCGTGGCCTTCGCCCCCATCCAGCCCGATAACGCAACCGGCAACTTTACGAAGGTGGTCCAGCGCATCCCCGTCAAGCTCACCTTCGACCCCGGCCAGCCACTTGCGGAGCGGGTGCGTGTCGGCATGTCGGTCGAAGCGAATATCGATACATCTTCCACGCCGGAAGGCCCGCATGCCAGCGACGCGCGCTATGTCTGGCAGTAACGCGGTGAAGCGCCTCCTCCTTCCGGGGCTGTCGATGCTGGCGCTGGCGGCATGCACCGTTGGCCCGGACTATCACAAGCCGCAGGTCAGGGCGCCCGAGGCATGGCGCGCGACCCAGCCGCCAGCCGAAAGCCAGGTGACGGGCGCCACCGCCGATCCGCAGTGGTGGAAACTGTTCAACGATCCCGTCCTGACCCGGCTGGAAAACGAGGTCGCGGCTTCCAACCTCGACCTGCGGGCGGCGAGCCTGCGTCTCATGCAAAGTCAGGCGGAGCGGCGGATCGCCAGCGCCGCGCAGTTTCCGCATGCACAGGCCAATGCGTCCTACGGTCGTGAACGCGCCAGCACCAATGGCGTGCTGGGCCTGCTGGGCACGATGGAGCGTGAGGGAGCGGGTTCCATCGCATCGGGCACGCAGGGCTTTGGCCCCACCGCGCTGCCTGGCAGCATTGGCAATCCGTCCTTCAACCTGCCGCAATATGGCATGAACGCGTCATGGGAAGTGGATTTCTGGGGCCATGTGCGCCGTCAGGTGGAAGCCGCCACCGCCGCCATGCACGAAACCGAGGAAATGCGGCGGGACATGCTCGTCTCCCTCATGGCCGAGACGGCGCAGGATTACATCGACCTGCGTGCCGCGCAGACCCAGCTTGGCATCCTTGAACATAATATCGAGATCTCCACCAATAGCGTCAGGCTGACGACCCTGCGTTTCCAGCAGGGGGCTGCAACCCGGCTGGATGTGGCCGAGGCCACGGGACAGCTTCATACATTCACATCCCGTCTGGCCCCGCTGCGCGCGCAGGTGACGCACAGGCTCAATGCCCTGAGCTTCCTTGTGGCGCGTGAACCCGGCGCGCTGGATGCCGAACTGGGCAAGGCGGGGGATATTCCGGCCGTGCCCGCCGTGGTGCCTGTCGGCCTGCCATCGGAACTGGCTGAACGCCGCCCCGATATCCGCATGGCGGCGGATCACCTGCATGCCGCAACCGCCAGTATTGGCGTGGCAATCGCCGATTTCTTCCCGCGCGTGACCCTGTCGGGCAGTCTGGATGTGCAGGCGCTCCAGTTCAGCGGGCTGGGGTCGTGGGCATCGCGGCAGTACGGTTTTGGCCCTACGGCGACCCTGCCCCTTTTTGAAGGGGGACGCCTGACGGGGCAGTTGCACCTGCGTCGCGCGCAGCAGAAGGAAGCGGCGACGATGTTCCAGCGCACCGTGCTGAAGGCATGGCAGGAAATCGACGATGCGATGGCCGATTTCACGGCGGCCCAGCGGCAGCGTGATGAACTGGCCCTTGCCGTGCAGGAAAACGAGATCGCGGTCGAGACGGCGAAGGCACAGTACACGCAGGGCTCATCCGACTTCCTGAACGTGCTGACATTGCAGAACGCATTGCTGTCATCCCAGAGCGCACTGGTGGACGCCACGGCGCATGTGGCAGGATCGGTAACGCATCTCTACCGCGCGGTAGGGGGCGGATGGGAAGATATCTATCCGCAGAAACAGAAGACGAAAAAGCGGGCATGAGGGACAGGGCATGATAACGATCCGGCGCTCGGATACACTGGGCAGCGCCCGTTCGGATGGCCTGACGCTGCGGTGTCATTTCGCATTTGCGGATTACCGCGATCCGGCCTGCATGCACGAAGGACGCCTGCGCGCCATCAATACGGGTACGCTACCACCCGGCGGGTCCTACCATCTGGGGCCGGAAGCCAGCGTTGATATCCTGACCTGGTTGGGTAGCGGGCGTGTCACTGCCCATGCCGATGACTTCGCGCCCGAAGATGTGTGTGCGGGCGGCCTGCATCTGGCCAGCACGGGCAGGGGATGCCGGACACTGGAATGGAAGGCGGGCGCAGATGGCGCGTCCTTCATCCAGTTCTGGCTCATGGCCGATACGGAGGGCACGACCCCCGCGCAGGAAACCCGCGCCGCGCTGGCGCAGTTCGAGGATGGGGGTTTTACGATCCTTGCATCCGGCTTTCCCGAAGATGACCCGGAGGAAAGCGAAAGTGTATCGGACGGTTCCCCCGTTACCCTGAGTGCGCGCGCACGCCTGCTGCACGCCGCCATTGCAGCGGGGGAGGGCGCGGCCTACCAGACCAGCGCCGGACGCGACCTGTATCTTGTGGTGGTGTCAGGCACAGTAAGTATTGACGCCAGCATACTGCACGCGGGCGATGGCGCCGCTGTAACCGATGCCACGGACCTGACCGTAATTGCACACGAAGCAGCGGTCGTGCTGCTGACGGATGTTGCGGCGTAAATGGGCCTGCGCGTCCCTGTGACCTGACCTGCCGCCAGGGCGGCTAGAATTTGGGCAGGGGAATATGGGGCGAGAACAGGCACCCGATAACAATTCCGCCCAGAAAAAGAATGACCATCAAGGTGGTCAGCATGCCGTTCCTTCGTTCCAGAGGCGTGGCGAAAGGGGGCTTGATGCTTCGGTCCGCCAGGGGAGGGGGTTCGCCATCCGTCCTGAAATTCCTGCTCATGGCCGTATTCCTGTTGCTGGATTGCGCTGCCTGAACGTTACCCCCGCGCCGTAAGTTTCGTAGTGGAACAATAAAGGCGTCAATAAAGAAGTGAAAACGTCGGCACACGACGGAGAATTATTATTCACTGCGTTGTGAAGGGATCGTTTTTTACGTCCACGGCGTTCTGCTTGCGCAATGGTCGGGGCAACCTGATATCATGCGGTAACCGGAAGTATAAAGCGTAATATAAAAAACGGGATGCAAACGGATGGCAGCGCTGTTCACGCCCCGCGCCAATGTCATCATGACTGCATCCGTGCTTGCCATCGCCTGCGCGGTCACAAGCGGGTGCCTGCTGTGGTTCGCGTGGCCGTATACCGATTATGCACGGCAGGTGGGGTGGACGATCGAACAGCCGGTTCCCTTCAGTCACCAGCATCATGTCGCGGGGCTGGGTATTGACTGCCGGTTCTGCCACAGCAGCGTCGAACGCAGCGCGCAGGCCAGCATGCCCCCGACCTTTACCTGCATGACATGCCATTCACAGATATGGACGGATGCAGCGGTACTGGCGGGCATTCGTGACAGCTTCCTCAGGAATACACCGATGACCTGGCAGCGCGTGACCGATGTTCCCGATTATGTCTATTTCAACCACGGCATCCACGTCACGAAGGGTGTCGGCTGTGAAAGCTGCCATGGCAATGTCGCCACCATGGCGCTGACATACAAGGCAAAGAGCCTGACAATGCAGTTCTGTCTGGACTGCCATCGCGATCCCGGCTCCAGCCTGCGTCCCGCTGAAAACATATTCGATACCGACTGGCATCGCGTCCCGTCCACGCCCGGACCAGCGGCGCTGCTGGCGCGTTATCACGTAGGCGGGCGTAATCTTACGGAATGTTCGATATGTCACCGCTAGGCCGGTTTTCCGGTGCGCAGGCGGTGCGGCGGCTCATGGCCCTGCCGGATAGCGAACTGGCACGCCGGTTTCCCCAGCTTGAAGCCGCCCTGTCGCATCCACTGGACCGGCGGCGGACGCTGCGGCTGCTTGCACTGGCGCTGGCTGGCGGGGGAATGGCCGGGTGCGGTCCGGGCACGCCTGACCGGGGCTTCGTTTCCGCCGTAAGGGCTGCCGAAGGCGTGGTGCCGGGTATTCCCAACATCTACGCCACCGCCCATGTGCGCGATGGCTACGCCGAGGGCATTCTGGTGACGCACCAGATGGGCCGCCCCATCAAGGTTGAAGGCAATCCCGCCCATCCCGCCAGCCTTGGTGCGACCGATGTCATGGCGCAGGCCCTCATCCATGATTTTTACGATCCCGACCGCGCCACCGGTCCGCTGCATCGGGGCATGCCGGTATCGTGGCAGGATCTGGCGGATGCGATGCATGCAATGCGCGCTGCCGTCACGGCCCCGCGTTCCGATGGGGGCCAGCCGGGCCGCAGGCTGCGTATCCTGACGGGCACGGTCACGTCGCCTGCGCTGGGCCGGACCATAGATCAGCTACTGGCTGCCTGTCCGGGTGCGGTGTGGCACCGGTGGGATGCGATCGGGCGGGAGAATGTCAGCCGGGGGACCAGTCTCGCCTACGGGCAGCCGACTGCGGTTACTGCTGATCTGACGCAGGCGGATGTGCTGCTTGCGCTGGACAGCGACCTGCTGGACAGCGCGCCGGGGCATCTGGCCCATGCGCGCGCCTTTGCCGCGCGGCGCAATCCGGTGCGGGGTGTCATGAGCCGGGTATATGCGGTGGAATCCACGCCATCGCTGACCGGCGTGGCGGCGGATCACCGCTTTAGCGTGTCGCCTGCCGTGCTGAACGAGGTCATTGGCCGGTTATCCGCCCGTATCCTGCAAAACGAAGCGCCATCGGGTGGCCCGGACTGGCTGGGTGCCGTTGCCGCGGACCTGCGTGCCAGTCGGGGGCGGGCCGTCATCCATCTCGGTCCCGACCACGCGCCAGAGGTCCACGCCGTGGTACACGCCATGAACGAGGCCCTTGGCGGGCGCGGTCGGGTGTTCGATGTGATCGCAACGCCCGAATATCAGCCCGCTGCCCCACAGGGCACGCTGTCGGATCTGATCGCGGATATGGAAAGCGGGGGCGTGGACGCGCTGCTGATCGTGGATGTCAATCCGGTCTATCAGGCTCCGCGTTTCGCTGCCGCGCTTGGCCATGTGGCGCGCAGCATCACCCTTGCGGACCGCCCGCATGAAACGGCGCTGGCCGCGCGCTGGCATGTCCCGCTGGCGCATGGGATGGAGGACTGGGGCGATGTGCGTGGGCATGACGGCACGGTCGCCATCGTGCAACCACAGGCCATGCCGCTTTATGGCGGGATGAACCTGCTCAGCGCCCTGCATGCCTGCATGGGCCAGCCGTTGCGCCCCGCATCCGATCTGCTGCGTGCGACGTGGCGCGAGCATCTGCCATCGGCACGGGACTGGCATGATGCCCTGGCGTCGGGCGTCATCGCGCGGACCCGATCCCCGTCCGTCAGTGCGGCGTTGCAGCCCGCGGCCATACGGGTGGCGTCTCCCGCCTCATTTCCCCGCACGCCCGCGCAGCCCGTCCTGCTGCTGCGGCCCGACCCCCATCTGTGGGACGGGCGGGGGGCCAATAATCCATGGTTGCAGGAACTGCCGCGCCCATTGAGCAAGGTGGTGTGGGACAACCCGCTTCTGGTCCCGCCGGACCTTGCGCGCGACCTGCACCTGCGCAACGGCGATGTGGTGGATCTGTCGCAGGGGGAACGCCATGCGCGGCTGCCCGTATGGATACAGCCGGGACAGGCGGCGGGATGCGTGGTTGGCTTTCTGGGCTGGGGGCGCATTCATGCGGGGGAGACGGGCAATCACGTCGGCACCGACCTGTATCCGTTCCGTGACGCGACCGGCCCCGTGCGGGTTGACGTGACGAAGGTTCCCTCCGTTCCGGTGGCGTGTACGGAACATCACGCCACGATCATCAACACCGCACCATCGGACATCGCCCGTCATGGCACGCTGGAGCAGTACAGGGCCAACCCGGCATTCCTGAAGGATACGGAGGCGGGGCAGGAGGATACGCTGTACCGCAGGCCCCCGGATGCAGCCGTGGCATGGGGCATGGGCATCGACCTGAATGCCTGCATCGGCTGCAATGCCTGTGTCGTCGCCTGCCAGGTGGAAAACAACGTGCCGGTGGTTGGACGCGATGCGGTGCTGCATCAGCGGGAAATGCACTGGCTGAGGATTGACCGCATCTATGAAGGAACGGAGGCCGCGCCCGATACGTTCTTCCAGCCGATGCTGTGCATGCATTGCGAGCAGGCCCCGTGCGAGACCGTCTGTCCGGTGGGGGCGACGACACATGATTCCGAAGGCCTGAATGTCATGGTCTATAATCGGTGTATCGGGACCAAGTTCTGCTCCAACAACTGCCCCTACAAGGTCCGGCGGTTCAATTACTTTGCCTTTGCCCAGCGCGAAAACCGCCCCGCCCCCAGCCGCAATCCCGATGTATCGGTCCGCACGCGCGGGGTCATGGAAAAATGCACGTTCTGCGTGCAGCGTATAGCGCAGGCCCGGATCGTGGCGGACCGTGATGGCGTGCCCGAACAGGTGGTCACCGCCTGTCAGGCCGCCTGTCCCACGCGGGCCATAAGCTTTGGCGACATCAACGATCCCATTGCGGACGTATCGCGGCGCAAGGCCAGCCCGCTGGATTATGCCGCCCTGCCTGAACAGGGCACGCATCCGCGCGTGACATATGAAGGGCGCATCCGCAATCCGAACCCGGATATCGGGTCATGACCGGGCGCATCGTCCATCCCGGCGAGACGCCGTGGTCCATGACGGAACGGGTATGCGTCACCACCCTGCGCCCCGATGCGGGGCTGTGGACGCCGCTGTGGTGGTGGCTGTGCCTTGGCATGGCGCTGGCGCTGCTGGCGGGGGGCGTGGTGTCGGTTGCGTGGCTGTTTTACGCGGGGCTGGGGATATGGGGCATCGACTGGCCCGTGGCGTGGGGTTTCGATATCCTCAATTACGTGTGGTGGATTGCCATTGCATCGGGCGGTACGTTCATTTCCGCCCTGTTTTTCCTGCTGCGCGCGCCATGGCGGACATCGCTCAACCGGCTGGCCGAAAGCCTGACGCTGTGCGCGGCACTGTGTGCGGCCATATTCCCCATCCTGCATCTGGGACGGCCGCAGTTTTTCTACTGGCTGTTTCCCTATCCCAACACGATGGGGCTTTGGGCGCAGTTCCGCAGTCCGCTGGTATGGGATTTCTTCGCCATTCTGGCCTACGTGCTGTGTTCCGTCCTGTTCTGGTATTTCGGGCTGCTGCCTGACCTTGCCACCCTGCGCGAACGCGCGCAGCGCCGGTGGCAGCGCGTGTTCTATGGCGTGCTGGCGCTGGGGTTCCGTGGGTCGGCCCGGCAGTGGCGGCATTACCAGCCGGTCTACGGCGTCATGGCGGCCCTGATGGCGCCGCTGGTGGTGTCGGTGCACAGTATTGTAGGCATGGATTTTGCCGGTGGGGCCGCAACCGGCTGGCATTCCACGCAGTTCCCGCCATTTTTTGTATTCGGCGCGGGACTGTCGGGGTTCGCCATCGTGCTGCTGGCTGTCATTCCCCTGCGTCCGGCCCTTGGGCTGCAACCCTATATCACCGACTGGCATATTGATGTGCTGGGCAGGCTGCTTCTGACCGCCAGCCTGTGCGTGGCATATGCCTATGTCATGGATGTCTTTTCGACATTCTACGGCCCCGATCAGGCTGACCGGACCATGTTCGCTTTCCGGCTGCATGGACTTTATGCGCCCGTCTACTGGGGCACCATCATGCTGAATATCGTGTTCCCGCAACTGCTGTGGTGGCGCGGGGTGCGGATGAAGCAGCCGGTGGTATGGGCAATCTGTCTGGGCGTGCTGGTCGGCATGTGGCTCGAACGTTTCCAGATCATCGTAAGCAGCCTTGCACGCACGCAGCTACAGTCCGCCTGGGGTCAGTATACGCCTACGCTGTGGGAATGGAGCCTTCTGGCGGGCACGATCGGGCTGTTCCTGACCGCTTTCCTGCTGCTTGTCCGCTTCATCCCCATGCTGGCCATGGCGGAGATGCGGGCAGTGCTGGAGGACAGGCCCTGATTATCGCCGCCTTCGCCACGGAGGCGACCCTGAACGACGCCGCCACCACATTGCGGCGGGAGGGGGCATGCGTGGTCGAAACCTATACCGGCACGCAGGCCGGGGATAACGGCGGCGGCTCCATCCTGCCTGTACTGATGCTGGGTGGGGGTGTTGCGGGCGGCATGGGTGGTTTTGGCATGCAGGTCTATGCCACGACCATAAGCTATCCGCTTGATGTTGGCGGCAGGCCCAACCTGTCATGGCCGTCCTATATCCCCGCCACCTTTGAACTGGCGGTACTGGGCGCGATGCTGGCGGGAATTATCGGCTACTTCGTAACCGTGCGCCTTCCACGCCTGTATGACCCTGTGGATGAAAGTGCCGCCATGCGCGATGTGATGAAGGGGGCGCATGTCCTGGTCGTGCGTTCAGGCGACCGTGCCAGGGCGCGCCAGATGCTGTCGCGCTACGAGGTGCTGGGTATTGAGGAAATCGGGCCATGAACGCGGTGCGGTCCGTGTGCATCATGGCCATTTCCCTGCCGCTTCTGGCCGGCGGGTGCGATGACATGTCGAAGCAGGACCGGGAAAACCCGTACGCCAGCCGTAACAGCGCACCGGCGGATATTGCGCAGGGAACCGTGCCCTATCACGACGCGCCGCATCCCGTGCCCCCGCTTACGGCGGGCCTGCTGCAACGCGGGCGCAGCGAATATCATGCCTTCTGCGCCCCATGCCATGCCGAAACGGGCAATGGTGACGGCATGGTGGTGCAGCGCGGCTTTCCCGCCCCCCTGCCGCTGGTCACGCCGGATGGCCATGCCCTGCCGTCGCGCCACGTCTATGATGTCATTACCGTGGGGCAGGGGATCATGTACGGCTTTGCCCAGCGGATCGCGCCGGAGGACCGATGGGCCATCGTCGCCTATCTTCACGCCCTTGCGCGCAGCCAGCACGCCACCCGCGCCGATATGACGCCCGAACAGCAGGCAAGCGCGCAATGAAGTACGCGCTTCGTATCGCCGCCGGTGTCGCGGCTGTTGCGCTGGTGGCTGTGGTGGCAGCGGCGATCCGGGTGCCGCAGGCGGTTTTCCCGGCGTGGCTGGCGGTATGCGCCGCATGGATCGGATGGCCGCTGGGCAGTATGGCGCTTGTGCTGGTGCATGCGCTGACGGGGGGACGGTGGGGGGATATCCTGCGTCCCGCCCTGCGCGCCGGGATTGCCACATTGCCGCTGGGCATACCCGCGCTGGCGGGTGTGCTGTGGGGCGCGCGCCACCTGTATCCGTGGGTGCAGCCCGGCGGCGGGGCGCGGATCACCAACGGTTTTTACCTGAACGTGCCCTTTGCCATGGGACGGGTGGTGGCCTACGTGCTGGTGTGGGGATGGCTTGGGACTGTCTGCCTGCGCGGGCGTGATGTGGGGCGTACTGCGCCTGTCGGGCTGATCGCGCTGGCGTTTACCTCCGGCTTTGCCGCGATTGATCTGACCGAATCCCTTGATCCGCATTTCAGTTCCAGCGCGTACGGGCTGATCGCCGCCGCCGGTTCGGTGCTGCTGGCCTTCGCGGTGGGTGTGCTGATGGAAGGGATGTGGACGCGGGGGCAGGACCTGCGCGACCTTGCACGCCTGCTGCTGGGGCTGACGGTGCTATGGGCGTATCTGGATTTCATGCAGTTCCTGATTGTGTGGCAGTCGAACCTGCCGGTGGAAGCCGCGTGGTACGCGCCCCGGCTGCGGGGCGCATGGGGGGGCGTGGCGCTGACTATCGTGGCGCTGCATTTCCTGCTGCCCTTTGCCGTGCTGGTGCTGTCGCCACTTCAGGCCCGGCGGCCTGCCATCATGCTGGCGGCGGGGCTGCTGACAGGCATGGAAATACTGCGCAACCTCTGGCTGGTCCTGCCCACATGGACACAGCCCGTCCCGCTGGCGGGGGTGGGACTGTCGCTTTTCTTCTTCGGTGGCGGCAGCGCGCTGCTGGTCCTGCGCCACAGGAACCGCGAAAGCGTCCTGTCATGTTCCGTACAGCCGGGAGACGCCCATGTCTGAACATCCTGCATCAGCGCAATCGCACCATGAAACCCGCGACATTTCCCTGCGTGCGGCGGTCATGGGGGGCGTGGTCATCGGCATGGTGGTGGGCGGGCTGGTGATACTGGCGGACGTGCTGTTCCCGCAGAAATCACTCGACCGGCTGCTCCGGCCGCCCTTTCCCGTCATTGCGGAACCGGCCCTGCAATCCGACCCGCCGGCGGACATGGCGGCGTTCCACACGCGGGAAATGGCCATCATGAACAGTTTCGGCTGGACCGACCGGCCACGCGGCATCGGGCATATCCCCATCGATCAGGCCATGCAGGAGACCCTGCGCGATGGTATTCCCGACTGGCCCCAAGGTGATGCGCCATGAATACGGTGGGGGCAATGGCGGCACGATGGCGCAGCGTGATGCTGGCAGCCATGCTGGCATGCCCGGTCATTATTGCGTGGGGTGGAACCGGTGTCGCGGCGGATGAGGCGACGCAGGCACTGGCCTTTACGCCCCGGCAGGGTGTCGCCCTGCCACTGGATGCACGCTTTGCCGATACCACGGGACAGGTGCGGCCGCTGGGGGCGTTCCTTGGTGGCAGGCCCGCCATTGTATCAATGGGGTATTACGCCTGTCCCAACATGTGCGGACTGGAACGCGCGGACCTTCTGCATGCGCTGGCGCGTAGCGGGCTGCACAGCCCTGCCGACTATACCCTGCTGGTTGTCAGCATCGACCCGTCTGAAACGCCGGTGCAGGCGCGTCAGGCGCGCGATGACGATCTGGCCCATTTTCCCGCATCCACGGCGGGGGCAGGATGGCATTTCCTGACCGGGGACGCCGCCAGCATCGGGCGTCTGTCGCGCGCCGTGGGGTTCCATGCGCGCTTTGATCCCCGGCTGGGGCAGTATCTCCATCCCATGGGGCTGGTGTTCGTGACCCCTGCGGGCGTGGTGTCCGGCTATGTGCTGGGGGTGGGCTACCAGCCCGGCGATGTGCGCCAGGCGGTGGCCCATGCTGCGCGGGGCGAGCGCGTTGCGGCATCGCCGGTCCTGCTGCTGTGTTTCCATTACGACGAAACGACGGGGCGTTACACGCTGGCGGTGGAAAAACTGTTACGGATCGGCGGTGGGCTGACCGTACTGATGCTGGGGACGATGCTGTTCATGGCGCACAGGCGGGGCCTGCGATGAGCTGGCTGCCTGAAGCCTCGGGGCATGCCACGCGGGTTGATGTCCTGCTCGCGGGGCTGCTGCTTATCAGTCTGGCGGTGCTGGGGCTGGTGTTCGGGCTGATGGTTCTCAACATCATCCGCTTCCGGGTTGGCAGCGGGGTGCCGGTTTCGCATGAAGCCGTGGTCCATAAAAGCTGGGGGTTTGAAATCGGCTGGACCGTGGCGACGCTGGTGATTTTCTTCGCCCTGTTCATATGGGCGGCACGGCTGTACGTGGTGGGGTTCCAGCCACCATCGGGTGCGATCCAGATCTATGTGACCGGCAGGCAGTGGATGTGGAAGGTGCAGTATCCCGGCGGTCAGCGGGAGATCAATGCGCTGCATGTCCCGCTGGGACGACCGGTGCAGCTACTGATGACATCGGAAGATGTCATCCATGATTTCTCGATCCCCGTGCTGCGGATCAAGCACGATGTCCTGCCTGGACGGTACCAGAGCCTATGGTTCATTGCCACGCGTCCCGGTTCCTTCCGTTTTTACTGCACGCAGTTCTGTGGCATCGGGCATTCGCGCATGACGGGTACGCTGGTGGTGCTGAGCAGCACCGAATACGCCGACTGGCTGGATCATACCCCAGCCAGTGGCAGTCTGGCCACGGCGGGGGAAATGCTGTTCATCCATAATGGATGCAGCGGCTGCCACGTATCGGGGCGTTACGCGCCCGATGCGCAGGACACCAGCCGCGCACCATCCATGGTCGGGCTGTATGGCAGCCTGGTCCCCGGCCCCGACGGGCGGCCCGTGCGGGTGGATGGCGGCTTCCTGCATGACGCCATCCTTCATGTTGGGCCCGCGCGCACACCGCAGGCAAATTATACCACCACGATGCCGTCCTTCCGTGGCGTACTGGGGGAAGACGATCTGGCGGCACTGGTGGCCTATATCCAGACACTGTCGCCATCCGTGCCTGCGGGCATGGGGGCTGCGGCCGTTACCGCGCGTGACGGGGGGTGAATGTCCATGGCACCGATGGCAGACAGCGCGAACGGTTACCTGTGGCAGGACGGCACCCTGCGGTCATGGCTGCTGACGACCGACCATAAACGGATCGCACTTCTTTACATGGCGTCCATCACCGCGTTTTTCATACTCGGCGGCGTAGGGGCGGCCCTGATCCGGTTGCAACTGCTCGTGCCTGCCGGGGCCATCCTGTCCGATGAGACCTACAGCCGCATGTTCACCCTGCATGGCGTTGTCATGGTCTGGCTGTTTCTGGTGCCTTCCATTCCCGTCACGCTGGGCAATTTCCTCGTGCCGCTGATGCTGGGCGCGCGGGATCTGGCCTTTCCAAGGCTGAACCTGCTGAGCTGGTACCTGTTCGTCATGGCCGGGATGCTGGTTGTTTACGGCCTGTTCCGGGGCGGACTGGAAACGGGGTGGACGTTCTATACGCCGCTATCGACCGATTATACGCAGGGCCATGTGCTGCCGGTGGTGGCGGGGGTGTTCCTCAGCGGTTTTTCCTCCATCGCGACGGGGGTGAATTTCATCATAAGCATCCATCAACTGCGTGCGCCGGGCATGACGTGGTACCGTCTGCCGCTGATGCTATGGGCGCTGTATGCCACCAGTGTCATTTTCGTGCTGGCGACGCCGGTACTCAGCATTACGCTGGTGCTGCTGGCGTTCGAGCATTTTTTCCATGTGGGCGTGTTCGATCCCGCGCTTGGGGGTGACCCGCTGCTGTTCCAGCACCTGTTCTGGTTCTACTCCCATCCGGCGGTCTACATCATGATCCTGCCCGGTATGGGGGTGATAAGCGAGGTGGTCAGCACTTTCTGCCACAAGCCGGTCTTTGGTTACAGGTTCGTGGCCTGGTCTTCCATTTCCATTGCCTCGATCGGGTTTCTGGTCTGGGGGCACCATATGTTCGTGGCGGGCACATCGCTATACGCCGCCGTGGTGTTTTCCATGCTGAGTTTCCTTGTATCGGTTCCCTCGGCCATCAAGGTTTTCAACTGGCTGGGGACGATGCATGGCGGGGCGATCAGGCTGGATGCCCCCATGCTGTACGCCATGGGCTTTATCGGCCTGTTTACGGTGGGGGGGCTGACCGGGCTGTTTCTGGCATCGCTGGCCAGTGACGTACACCTGACACAGACATATTTCGTGGTGGCCCATTTCCACTACATCATGGTGGGGGGCATGGTTTCGGCCTATTTTGCCGGGCTGCATTACTGGTGGCCCAAGATAACGGGACGGATGTATCCCGAAATGTGGGGACGGACTGCGGCTGGGCTGCTGTTCTTCGGGTTCAACCTGACGTTTTTTCCGCAGTTCCTGCTTGGGTATGAGGGGATGCCACGGCGGTACGCAACCTATCCGGCGCAGTTTCAGGTGCTTAATGTACTGTCATCTGCGGGTGCCAGTATCCTTGCGCTGGCCTATATCCTGCCGCTGGTCTATTTCGCATGGTCATTGCTGCGTGGTGCGCGCGCGAGCGACAATCCGTGGCAGGCAACCGGACTGGAATGGCGCACATCCTCGCCCCCGCCCACGGAAAACTTTGCGCATGTCCCCGTCGTAAATCATGACGCATATGATTACGCCGCGCTGGATCAGGCGAACCGGGCCGCCAGTCAGGAGCCGCCCCATGCCTGACGACCTTGCCCCCTATGACACGCCGCAACACCGTGACGAAACGGCGGTGGCGGGAATGTGGCTGTTCCTTGCCAGTGAAGTCCTGCTGTTTGGGGGGCTGTTTCTGGTCGTTCTGGTCTATTCGCACACCCGTAGGGCGGGATGGATCATGGGCGTGCGGCATACCAACCTTATCATAGGCAGCATCAACACGCTGCTGCTGCTGACCAGCAGCGCCATGTACACTCTTGCGGTCGTAGCCGCGCGGGCGGGACGCGCGCGCCGCATCATTGCCCCCGCACTGGGTGCCGCCGGGCTGGGTGTCGCCTTTCTTGGGCTGAAAAGCTGGGAATGGCATCTCGAATTTAGCGAACACCTGTTTCCCGGTGCGGGTTTTTCCATTTCGGGGCCGGATGCGGGTGGCGCGCAACTGTTCTACAGCTTCTATTTCCTGTCCACCGCGCTGCATGGGTTGCACATGCTGGTGGGGATCGGACTGATCCTGTGGGTCTGTTACCGCATGGCCCGGCGCAGGGGGCAGCCCGTGCCCGTCATACCGGTGGAGGTGGTTGGACTGTACTGGAGCTTTGTAGATCTGGTCTGGATACTGCTGTTTCCCGTCCTCTATCTGGTCGGGCGGGTGTGATGGTTCGCGTTATGGCATGCTGGGGCGCGCTCATGGTGCTTTTCATGGGGGAACTGGCTATCGCCACGACCGGTTTCGGGCCGGGCATATGTGCGGTGGCGGTGCTGATGGGGCTGGTTATCGTCTTTGGCTTCATGCGTATTACGCTGGCGCCGCCACTGGCTGCGATCTTTGCGCTGGGCAGCCTATTCTGGCTGGCGATACTGCTGTCCCTTGGCAGTCTGGACAGTTTTACCAGAACAAATTTTTCCGTGGGCGATACACTTTCGTCGCGCACCCAGAATGCCGTGACCGCACGGGACAGGGCGCCGTGATGCAGGATCGTGCGGACGACACCCTGAAGTGCGACCGAAACACCGGCGCGGGCCGTTTCAAAGTCAGCCCAACGCATCGGCTTCAGGACGGGCAGATAAAATCTGTCCACCAGTATGAAGCAGCACCATTTTCGCATCCCGCCGGAAACGGGCAGGGACACAGGCCGCCCCGCAGCGGGGCAGGGCGGCTTCGACGTATCAAGCGATCAGGCCGTAATCAGCGGATGACCCCACAGACGACACGGTCGCCCGCGCCACCAATCGGCTGCGTCCTGTAATCGTCGGGGTTGGCGTGAATGACCAGCGCCGCGCCATCGGCATCCAGCAGGGCAGGGCGGCCATCCTTGCCGTTAAGCGAAACCAGCGTGGAATAGAGCTCCACCGTCGCCGTCCCGTCCTGATTGACAAAAAGGTTGGGCAGGTCGCCCGCATCATTGGCGTTGGGGTTCAGCAGGCCATGCACGACCGGCGTGGTCGCATGCACATGCGCACCGGCGCTGGTGAATTTCGGCGGGCCGCAATCGCCTTTCTCATGGAAATGGATGCCGTGCCAGCCCGGGGTCAGCCCCTTGGCCATGATGCGCAGGATAACGCCCTTGGGTGCTTCCGCGATGTTGGCTGTCCCCCGGTCGGTTCCGTCCGTTCCGACCAGATGGGCCGTTGCCGTATCGGCGGCATGGGCCATTGCAGGTAGAACGGCCAGACCGATGGCAAGGGCGGCAGATAGTTTAAGGCGGGAGACAGGCATAAGGCATTTCCTTTTCCGGTTCAGGGTGCATCGGGAAAGCGGCGCACCATGCCTGCAAACGCCTGGAATGCTGGCACGATGCACCGCGTGATGCTCCCCGTATGATGGCAGCTTGCCGTAATTACGAGTGCGTCGCAATTACCGAAGAAGTGAGTGCCGCGTCCCTTGCATCACAGTATAAGAAAAGCGTGCTGCCTGCGGTGAAACTCCTGTCCCGTACCGTCCGTTGCACGGGCATCCTTTATGGAGAAGCGCCATGCTCAGGATGCAGGTAAAAGATAACCCGGATATCCCCGTGCCGTCTGAAGCGCCGCCATCCGTGCCGCCGACACCGATATCCGATCCCGGCCCGGACCCCGACGAGGACCCGGATGACGACCCGCTGGGCGATCCCGACAGTCCGGCCCCCGACTGGGATGAAGATGAACCGATAGATCCCGACAAGGACGGCCTGATAGACCCGCTGGAACCCGATGAGGAGGATGAAGGGCCGGTTTCAGACTGGTAAGGGCATCCGGGACAGCAGGTGACAGCATGGAATAATGGACACCCGCCGCCAGCGCGATGGGGGAGACATGCTGGCTGGGATTTTCCTCTGGCAGCGACAGGAATGTGAAAATTGATCCCAGAACTGTCCTGTGGTTCCGCTTCGTTGTGAGCGTCTTGTCGCAGCGGCATGGTGCCGCGACAGTGTGACCAGCACCAACCGGATGGGTGCCGCAGCATGTGGATTATAGGGGGATGGGGCGCGGGTACAAGCCAAAAACACTCCACGGATTTTCCACAGATCGAGGTAGATTACCGTAGACAGATATAGACGCTGGTAGACTTTCCCGTTTCGGGAATTATCACACACAACGCTGGTTTTTGGCGGAATACCCGGAGCCGAGTGGTGGGCGCAACAGGGATTGAACCTGTGACCCCTACCATGTCAAGATAGTGCTCTACCGCTGAGCTATGCGCCCAATCGGCTCCGGTGAGATGGCTTTTACTCACCATTTCAGGGGGATGCAACCCCCCTTTTGAAAAAAATCGCATTGACCCGAAAGCCGCCGCCTGTCCCTATGTCGGGATGTGTCATCATGCCTGCCTGTCCACGCGTGTAACGCGGCCTGCCAGCCTGGCTGGGGCGCAGGATCTGCCGTGACGGCCCCTGTCGACCCGCCACTGCGCATCCTTGCGCCGCAGGGCAGGGCAGCCCCCGTCATCGTCGCGTCCCCACATTCGGGGCGTGATTACACGGCTGAATTCCTGCGCATGTCACGGCTGGATGCACATGCGCTGCGGCGCAGCGAGGACTGTTACGTGGAACGGTTGTGCGAAGGGTCGATGGGGCAGGGGGCGACCATGCTGCACGCCACGTTTCCGCGTGCCTATTGCGACGTCAACCGCGAAGCGTGGGAACTGGACCCCACCATGTTCCGCGATCCGCTGCCCCACTGGTGCAATACGACCAGCAGCAAGGTGCGCGCCGGATTTGGTACGATTGCCCGCATCGTCTCCCGCGACGGGCCGATCTATCCCCGTCCGTTACCGTTCAGCGAGGCTGAAACGCGCATCCGTACCTGCTGGCAGCCCTATCACGATACGCTGTCGCGTCTGGTGCAGGCATGCCGGGACCAGCATGGCTGCTGCATCCTGCTTGATGCCCATTCCATGCCGACGCCGCAGGGGCGGGGCGAGATGCCTGATTTCGTGCTGGGCAATGCCTGGGGCACGTCCTGCACGGCGGAACTGACGACGCTGGTGGAAGATGTGCTGAGCGGGCATGGTTACACGGTAGCCCGCAACGTGCCGTTTGCCGGTGGCTATGTGACCCGTCATTACGGTCGGCCACGTCGGGGCGTGCAGGCCCTGCAGCTTGAAATCAGCCGTGGCCTGTACATGGATCAGGATTCGCTGGAACCCCATGCGGGCTTCGTATCGCTACAGGCCGTGCTGACCGACCTGTTCGCCGCCATCGCGCAATACGGCGACCTGCTGGCCCGGCAGGTGGCGGCGGAATAGGAACGGGCCGGAACCGTGACCGGCCCGATCATGGCTTACGCCGTTTTCGGGGGTACGCTGCCCTGCGGGGTCTGGGCGTTGACGGCTTCTGGCAGCAGGTGGGCCAGAACCGGCAGGATGGTTGCGGCGGGCAGGCCGGTCTTGTCCACCATGGCCTGTACCTGCTGGTTGTTCAGCAGCGTGCGCAGTTCATCGGTGGAAATGGGCAGGTTGTGGCCATCGCCAACCCATGAACGGACCTTGTCGCCCAGTCCGGCCTGTTCCGCCTGTGCCAGCATGGTATTGAGGGTATCGGGCGTAAGCAACTGCGACAGATAGGAATGAACCTGCTGCGACAGGCCGGTGGCACCCGCCAGTTCGCTCAGCTTGCCCATCACGTCGTTGAAGATACCGCTCATGCTGCTTCCTTCCGGTCTGTTATGTCGTGGCTGTGATTATACGACACGACATACAGTTATAGGACTTATCTATAAAAAAGGATAAAAAAAAGCGGTGCATGCGCACCGCTGAGTTTAGGGAGGAAACGTCCAAGAAGCAGTTGCACAAGGCAGGTCTGCTTCCCACCCTTATGATTGACCTCACGGGGTTGTGTCAACAAAAAAAGCGGCGCGGTTATTTATGACGTGCCTGATACATATGCCATGACAGCAGGGTCTTGGCGTCCGTCATGCCGATACGGGGCAGGTCAGCCATGTTGACGACGTGCAGGCGGATATATTCATGCTCGCAGGCAAGGCCGGTCTGGCGTTCGGCAAGGCTGCGGGCCAGCGCCTCCTCTATATGCAGTTCGGTGTAATACAGGCCGATGGCTTCGTCACAGCCGCCGGGGGAAAGCCAGACATCCGTCAGTCTGATCAGGTCCTTTTCCCGCACGCGCAGATCCGCGCCCACTTCTTCCGACAGTTCACGCAGCGCGGTACTGACAAATGCGCCACCATCCAGCATGCCCGCGGGCAGGGCCAGAAGGTCGGGCCGGGCGATGGGTACGCGTGCTTCGCGTGTCAGGATGGTGCGATCGGGATGGCCGGGGCATTTCAGCACGATCAGCACGGAGACGGAATCACCACGCAGCAGGGCGAGGCCGGGGACAGGCTCGCCATGATGCAGGGCATCGGCCTGCACCAGAATAAAGCCCATGCGGGTCGCGCTGAAGGCCACTGCATCGCGCACCAGCACATGGCGCAGGGTGAAGCGGGCGCGCATGCTGTCATACCAGCGGCGGAAATGCGGGGCTGTCAGCACGCGCGCCTGCAATGCCGCGTCGATGCCGGGGGCAAAGGAAATATCGGTTAACGGGTCCATGCGGTTCCTGCCTTGCCTGCCTGCCGGTTCGCCCTGTTGTTCATGCGGCATCCGGGGCGGCCATAAATAACGGGCGATCCTCTCCATCCCTTGTGCGGCCATGCGCCGGTTTAATCAACCGCGTGGCGGGGGCCGGTCACATGGGAAAGCTGCCCCCGCGATCATCGCGGCCAGCCGCATGGCAGGACTGAAAAGTCGCTGCAACGTCATGGGCATCGCCACACCCACGGGTCATTTCATGGCATGGATTGCCGCTTTGCCCGATGCGCGGCTGACACGCCGTCAATGCGTGAGCGCAGTCCAGAAACAGTCATCGCGTTTTTCTCGAACGCAGACAGGACGGCAGCATTGCTGTTCATGGGCAGGGGGGCAGGTCCAAAGGATTAATGGCAATACGTGTCCGTCATGCCGGGGGAATTATCTGTGCAACATCTATACACCGCATCCCTGCGGCATGGGCGGCATCGAGACCGGACTGCGTGTCTTCAAAAACAAAACAGCGTGTCGGCGCTGTATTGAGGAGCTGCGCTGCCTTCAGAAATAGATCCGGCGCAGGCTTGGGGTGAGCAACATCCTCGATCGTGACGATCCTGTCGAAAAGATCGAACAGATGTGTCGCCTTCAGGCAGGCCTCGACAATGGGCCGGGCACCGCCGGATGCGACCGCCAGTTGGCGGGTTCCGTGGTTTGATCGCGCGATCTGGGCTACGGTCGCGATTTCCTTAAGGTCGGCAATGTTGGTGAAAAATTCCCGGCGCATGGCTTCGATGGCTCTGGCGCGGCTGGGGATGCGAACTTTGAAATCCCCTTCAAACGCGTCCATCAGAACATGATCGGACATGCCCGCGCGGGCCATGAACCATTCCCGCGGCATCTGTTTCCCGGTTTCCTGAAACCCTTTGGTCCATGCCAGCGCATAAATGGGCGGTGTATTCAAAAGGGTGCCATCACAGTCAAAAATCAGCGTATCGATGTCCGAAAGATCAATCATGGCCGTAATCCTGCCCTCAGCGATTGCATGATTTATACGGCGGGATTCATGGGGCCGACATCACGTTCCGGGCATTTCGCGCTGCCTCCGAGCCGGCTGCCCCGATTACCGAAGGCACCCCACGCGGGTTCCGGTCATTGAAAAGCCAACCAAGCTGTCAGAAGCTGGTCCATACGCTTCGGGGCACAGGAAACAGTCCCGACATATCTGACGTTAACGGGGTGGTGCGTATCCGTATTTTTCGGCTTGCCTCCTCTTTTTCGGACCAAAATCATGTCGGAGCCTGTTCTTGTTACCGGCGCGGGGCCTGTCGGGCTGACCATGGCCATTGCACTGGCCCGGTATGGCGTGCCTGTCCGGGTTATAGACCGGCTGCCGACACGGACCACCCGGTCCCGCGCGCTGGCCATCTGGCCCCGAACCCTCGAACTGCTTGACGCGGCGGGCTGCGCGGATGCTTTCGTGGCTGCGGGGCTGCATGCGCACGCTGTCAGCCTGCATACTGGTAATACGACACTCGCCCGGATTCCGTTCGGGACGATTGCCTCATCCTTCAATTACCTGTTGATGATTCCGCAGTCTGAAACCGAGCGGTTGCTGGAAGAACATCTCGGCACTTTTGGCGTCACGGTCGAACGCGCAACGGAACTGACCGATTTCGTGGATCGGGGAGCGCGTGTTACCTGCACGCTTACGCATGCACAGGGCGGGATTGAAGTAATGGAGGCCGCGTGGCTCATCGGCTGCGACGGGGCGCATTCTTTCGTGCGCGGCAGGCTTGGCCTTGTATTTGAAGGCGACACCCTGCCTACGGGTTTTGTCATCGCGGATGCCCATGTAGCCGGGTCTGCGATCCCGCCTGACGAGCCGGCGATTTTCTGGCACCCCGACGGGGCTGTCATGTTCTTTCCGATTTCGCATGACCGTTCCCGTATCATAGCCGATTCAGGTCCGGTTCCGTTGCACAGGCCCGATCTTGAGGAAATGCAGGCCATTGTTGACCGGCGGGGACCGGACGGGACCATCCTGTCCGATCCGGTGTGGCTGTCGGATTTCGGGGTTAATGAACGCATGGTGCGGGATTACCGCAGGGGCCGCGTGTTTTTGGCGGGCGACGCAGCCCATGTCCATAGTCCCGCCGGTGGTCAGGGCATGAATACGGGCATGCAGGATGCCTTCAATCTTGGCTGGAAGCTGGCGCTTGTCGAGCAGCGGCTGGCGCGGCGATCCCTGCTGGACAGCTACAGTATCGAACGCAGCGGCGTTGCACGGCAGATCCTGTCGGATTCCGGTCGCATGACCCGTGTTGTTCTGCTCAGAGGTCATCTGGCGCAGAAGATACGCAACTTTATTGTAAAACAGGGTTTCCGCATTCCGGCAATCCGTCGCGGCATGGCCAACAGGTTTGCCGGTATCACGACAGGGTATCCTGACAGCCCCCTCAACGCGGGGTCGTCGCGGGGACTGCATGGCCCCGAACCGGGACAGAGATGGGTTTTCGGACATGACGGCGCGGGGGGCGGTATTCCCCGCTTTGTGCTCGCATCCACGGACAATGCCGGAGCGCGGGCCATGATCGCGCGTCACTCATCCTTGCTGGCTCCCCGTGTGTGTCAGCCACCGGATGAAAACGGTATCTGGCTCATACGTCCCGATGGCTACATCGCGGCGGTCGCCAGAAGCACGAACTGGACGATAATCGATATGGCCCTGACTGGCATAACCGCCGATTGAAGCAATCTCCCTATGAAGCCGGGCAGAAGCTGTCGCCTCATTTGCGATATTTTATGAGTAATGATTTTTTATACTGTTCTGATGATGCCCTTTGACGACTGTTCCATGCTGGCCCCGGCGCGCGAAGTAATTTCATGGAACAGGTGTTGAACATCGCATATCATGTTTCCATGCCATGCTTTCTATTTTAGGCGCTATCGGAACAGAAAAGGATTGGGCCGTATTTTTGTGAAACAGCGGCGCGTCAAAGGCATTTTGCAAAATCCCGTCTGGTTCATGCGCAAGGTATCCATCACGAAAATGATAGCCCTGCGCGGAATGGCAGCATGTATTATTCCGCCCGTCAGAAGGAGACACGGGCATGGTTTACAAGGCACTGGTGGCAGGGGCTAACGGCATTATCGGCAAGGCCCTGCTTGAAGTCATGGCCACGACACCCGACTGGGAGGGGCGGGGTCTCTCCCGTAGTCATGGGGATGTTCGCGCTGACCTGACCGATGCCGGACAGACGCGAAAGGCGCTGGAAGCCGCAGCGGACTGCACGCACCTGTTTTACGCAGCCTACGGCCCCGGTGGCGGACTGGCCGAGGAGGATGCGCGCAATTCGGTCATGCTGCGGAACCTGCTGGATGGGCTGAAGCATGCGGGTGCGTCGCTGAAGCGTGTTGTCCTCTATCAGGGCGCCAAGGTGTATGGCGTGCATCTCGGCCCGGTTGCAACGCCATTTTATGAAGACGAAAACCCGCGGCCGATCGGCCCAAACTTCTATTTCACCCAGCAGCGCGAATTGCAGGCACGCCATGAAGCCGGTGGCCCGGAATGGACAATCCTGCGCCCTGACGTGGTTGTGGGCGACGCTGCTGGCAACGCGATGAATATTGCTACTGTCATAGGGGCCTACGCTGCGATCTGCGCGGCGGATCAGGCAGCATTCCGGTTTCCGGGGTCATATCGGACATATGACGGGTGTCTGGCGCAGGTCACGGATGCCCATGCGCTGGCGCGGGCAAGCCTGTGGGCGGCAACGTCCGATGCGGCGGCTGGTCAGGCGTTCAACTATGTGCATCCGCCTTTCCGGTGGCGTCGCATATGGGAACGTCTGGCCCGGCATTTCGGCCTTGAGGTGGGCGAGCCTATCCCGTTCTCGCTGGCCGGACACATGCCCGCACTGACCCCGATATGGGATCGGATCGGCAGGGATCTGGTGCAGCCCGATTTCGCCCGGGCCGTTGGCTGGGGATTTGGGGATTTCGTGTTCGGAACGGAAGCCGATGTCGTATCTGACATGACGAAAATCCGGCTGGCCGGATATACGCAGGATGCCGATCCGCTGGCGGTTCTGATCAGTGCGATTGAACGCCAGCAGCAACAGGGCGTGATCCCGCGCATCGGGGCGGGCTAGCGGCCTCTTTCACCATTCGCCCTGTATCTCTGGGGTAGAGGGCTACGCCATCGCGGCGATCCCCGGTCGCCCGCAGCGTTTCAGCTTTTGTCGTAGCGAACGGATGCCGTGCCCGGACTGCCCGAAACCGGCCTGTCCTGTGCCGCGCAGATGCGGGCCTGCCTGCGGTCCGGGTGG
Organism: Komagataeibacter saccharivorans; assembly: GCF_003207825.1. Classification (GTDB taxonomy): domain Bacteria; phylum Pseudomonadota; class Alphaproteobacteria; order Acetobacterales; family Acetobacteraceae; genus Komagataeibacter; species Komagataeibacter saccharivorans. The sequence continues at coordinate 37,813 of NZ_NKTY01000018.1, forward strand.
CCCCATGTGTTCATGATGATCACGCCCGTCATTACAACCGCACCACCCAGTAGCGTGCGCAGGCCGGGGATCTCACCGGTCAGGATAAAGGCCAGCACCATCGTCACGGGGGGCAGGGTATACAGCAGCGCCGAACCACGCGCCGCCCCCATATGGCCGATTACGAATGTCCACGCCCCGTACCCCAGCGCGGCAGGAAAAACCGCCAGTTCAACCACCGCCGCCGTGCAGGACCACGGAGCATTCGGCAGGATGGAACATGCCCGGGGCAGCCAGGGCAGCAGCAGTATCGCCCCCGCGATCAGGATATAGCATATGCCCGGCAGGCCGCCGTAACGCTGGATCACCTGCCGCAGCATGATGATGTAGATGGCCGAACACAGGGCCGCCCCAAGCACGAAGGTTGCCCCCGAACCGAACGCGATGCCACCGGCCTGCCCACCCGCGATCAGGATTACGCCGGAAAAGCTGAGCAGCGATCCAATCCAGCCCCAGCCATTCAGCCGTTCGCCCAGGACCGGCATGGCGATCAGCGCGGTCATCAGTGGCGCGGATGCGATCAGCAGGCTTGCCGCACCGGAGGAAACCGTGACTTCCCCCATGTTGAACAGCACATTGTACAGCGAGATGCCAATCCCCGCGCAGGCCAGAACACGCGGCACGTCGCGCAGCGCCGGGGGCGGGATGCGGTTATATGCCAGCCATGCCCCGGCCAGAAGGGCGGCGAGGGCATAACGTATGGCCGCAAGCGGTACCGGCGGCATGTCCCGCAACGCGATCCGCACGACAGGATAGGCACTGGACCAGGACAGGATGGCCGTCGCGGCGGCAAGGGGCAGCACGCGGGTTGCAAGCTTGTTCATGTCGTCCGCATAGCAGGATTCGAAACGGGACGATAATGGATTTGGCGTGTGGGCCACCACGCCGTCACCCCGGCCCCCGTGGCTGGCCTTATGCGGCAGGGGGCGCGGGCGGGGCTGAAATCTCGGCTACCTGCGCATTCACCACCTTTTGCGCGTCCGCCGGGGCAATGCAGACCACCAGTCCCTGATCGCCCGCGTTGATGTAGACCTGCGGCTGCGCCATGGCATCGGCTGACAGGACGACGGGCATTTGCTGCGCCTGACCGAACGGACTGGTGCCGCCGGAGCGGAAACCGGTCAGATCCGCTGACTTTTCGGGGTTCATCATCCGCGCGTTACGACCGCCAAACAGGGCCGCCACCTTCTTGAAATTCACCTTGTGATCCGCAGGCACCACAAGGCAGACGGGCGTGGTGCGATCGACTTCCACCACCAGTGTCTTGAGCACGCAGGCCGGGTCCACACCGATGGAGGACGCAGCCTGCATGCCGATCAGCCCGCCGCCCGGTGCGTATTCATAATCATGCACCGTGAATGCTACGCCGGTGGTGGACAGGAATTCGGTAGCCGGGGTCTGTTTCATGATGCCTCACGCGCGCTGGACGGGTCGCGGGCCATGCCCGCCATTTCTGGCACCAAGGATAAACTGGCACCGCGTGGCATGCAACCGCACGCCCGTCAGCCCCGCCGCAGCGTGCGCACAACCCCGGGCAGCGCCAGCGCAATCAGCACCACCCCCATAAGCGGCAGTACCATCACCCCGCACCAGCGGTAAGACAGCGCGCCCGCAATACCCCCCAGTGCGAAGGACAGCACGATTGCCCCATGCAGCCGCAGCCGTTCGCGCACCCGCATGGCCGTTGCATCCGCCCATGGGGTGCGGCGGTGTTCAAGCCACTGGGCCAGTTCTATGCCCAGATCGGTCAGCATGCCGGTCATATGCGTGGTGCGGACCCGCGCGCCGGAAATATGGGTAACGGTGGCGTTCTGCAGGCCCATCAGAAAACTCAGCCCATAGGCCAGCATCCGTGTGGCCTGCCGCGCGGGCAGAAAATCGGCGGTCGCCCCCAGCGCCACCAGCATCATGCCCTCCAGCACGATGCCGCAGGCATAGACCGCATGCAGGTGATGCCTGCGTCCCGCATTGACCAGCAGCGTGGCTGAAATCCCACCCACGACGAATGCGGCGATCAGACCAAGGCAGGACAGGACGGACACCGCCCCGCCACCCAGAATATCAGCAGCCAGCGCCGACAGGTTGCCGGTCATGTTGGCGGAATAGTACCCCACCACAAGAAAGCCGGTCACGTTGATCGCCCCCGCCATCGCCGCCAGTGTGCAGCCCAGCCGCAGGTCGGTACTGATACTGCGTGATGCCCCTTCGTGAACCAGCATTGTTCCTGTCCGCCCGTGCGGGGTGTCGGCATCCGGCCCGCATGGCCATGCCCTCCCGCCGCCGGTTGCGACGTGGCGGCCCCGATACGGATTGTTATCACATCATGCCACGCGCCCGACCCGCGCACAACCGGGGCAGGGCGCGGGTATGGCAGTATAACGGATGTGAAATGCCCCGTATCCCGAATGCCCACACGCCATGTTACCGTCGGGCGGCATGGTGCGGGGCAATAATATCGGAATGGACGGAAGGCTGGATTTCCGGCGTTCCAGTCCTGCAACGACCCGGCCTTACCCCACAATGGCGCATGCCACTATTGTCAAAACCGGCAGGCTGGTGGAAAACTGATGATGACCAGCAGGCGGATATGGCCGCTGGACTGTTGACCTGGGGTGCGCGGTCTGTCTGGGGGGCGGATCGTGCGGCCTGCATATCAAACCGGGGGAATAACAATGCCTGAACAGTCATGTGCAGCGGCATGGCAGGGTCTTCCTGTCATATCGGTTGCGGGCCTGCGCGCGGATGATCCCGCCCGGCGGCAGGAAGTGGGTGCAACCTTGCACGAAGCATGCCGCGACATGGGCTTTTTCTACTGTGTCGACCATGGCGTGCCAGCGGACCTGATTGCCGCGGTATTTGAACAGTCGCGCCAGTTCTTCGCGTTGCCGGAAACCTGCAAGGAAGCACTGAACAAGAACCGCTCGACCTGCAATCGCGGGTATGAACCCCTGCGCGACCAGACGCTGGAACCCGGCACGCCGCCGGACCTGAAAGAAGGGTTCTATATCGGGCCGGAAAAATCACTTTCCGATCCCGCCGTGGTGGCCGGACGCTTCAATCAGGGACCGAACCAGTGGCCGCAGGACATGCCGCGGTTCCGCGCCGTCATGATGGAATACAGCGCGGCCATGACTGCGCTGGGCGAACAGCTCATGCGCGGGATCGCCCTGTCACTGGGGCTGGCGGAAGATTATTTCGCCACTTTCTGTCATGACCCGCTGACCACGCTGCGCCTGCTGCATTATCCGCCCCAGCCCGCCAAGGCCCCGCCGGGACAGAAGGGGGCAGGTGCCCATACCGATTTCGGCGGGCTGACGCTGCTCCTTCAGGATGACAGCGGCGGGTTGCAGGTGCGCGCGCCGGACGGAAACTGGCTGGACGCCACGCCCATTCCCGGCAGCTTCGTCGTCAACCTGGGCGACATGATCTCGCGCTGGACCAATAACCGCTACCGGTCCACCCTGCACCGCGTCATCAACACATCGGGGCGGGAACGGTATTCGGTGCCCTTCTTCCATACCGGCAATCCCGATCAGGTGGTCGAATGCCTGCCCGGCTGTCTTGCCCCCGGTGAAAGCCCGCTCTGGCCGCCGGTAACGGTGGAAGACCATCTGCGGACCATGTATGACCGGACTTACGGTCGATGAAGGACATATCCGGCCCGTCCGCCGTTATCCTGATCCATGGCGCATGGCAGGGAAGCTGGGCCTGGCAGCGCTTCATGGATGTATGGGCGACGCGCACCGCCATTCCCACCCATGCCGTCGATCTGCCCGGTAATGGTGTGGATGGCACGCCCGCGCGGGATGCCACGCTGGCGCGTTACGTGGCGCATGTGGCGGAACTGATGGACACGATCGGCACGCCCGTCCACCTTGTCGCCCATTCGGGGGGCGGGGTTGTCGCCTCCGCCGTGGCGGAACGCTTTCCCGCGCGCGTGCGCTCCATCGCCTATCTTGCGGGCATGATGCTGCCCGATGGCATGGGCTTCGGGCAGGTGGTGGAACAGATGGTGCCGCAATACCCGGCGGCGACCGGCATCAACCCCTACCTGCGCTGGCCCGAACCCGGCATGGTGTCCGTTGTCCCGCCTGAGGCGGCCGTGGCCATCTTTCTGCAGGACTGTCCGCCCGATGTCGCCATCGCCGCGTCACGCAGGCTGACACCGCAGGGGCTGGGCGGGCTGGACCTGCGCGCATCCCTTACGGCAGCGCGTTTTGGTACGGTTCCCCGCCTGTATGTCGAGGCAACTGGCGACCGTTCGGTCATCCTGCCCGTGCAGCGCCGGATGCAGGCCCTTGTGCCCGGCGCGCAGGTCATTACCATGGATACGGGACACGCCCCGCAGGTTGCGGACCCTGTGGGCACGGTAGACCATCTCCTTCCTTTTATTGAAAGACACGGCGCATGATCCTGCCGCGCAGGCACCTGCTGGCCACGGCCGGGGCTGCCCTTTCCACCGGCCTTGCGCCACGACGGGGCCTTGCCGCCCCATCCGGCCCACAGTCAACGGCGCAGATACTGGCCGATCTTGCCGCCCCCTATGCCAGTATGCCGCCCCTGCCGCCGGTAGCGGAGGAGGACGCCCTGCTGGCCATGGGCTATGTCGGACCGACCAGTGATGGCGGCTGGACCGAAATGCACCATGTCGCCCTGCAGGCGGTGCGCAGGGAATTCCCGCGCCTGCGCACGGTCTATGTGGAAAGCGTGCCCTATTCCGCCGACGCTACCCGCCTTTTACGTGAATTCGTGGCCGAAGGCGCGCAGATGGTCATGACCGGCGCGGATTATGGCGACTTCCTGACCGATGTTGCCGCCCGCGCGCCCGATACCGCCTTCGTGCAGTGCGACGGGCGGGCCGTGAAACGCAACGTATCATGGTATTATATCGCGCACTGGTATGTCAGCTACGTGATCGGGGTTGCGGCGGGGCTGCTCAGCAAGACGGGCAAGCTGGGCTTTATCGGCGCGTTCCCGCTGCCTTCGGCCTATGCCGGGGCCAATGCGGCGCTGATGGGCGCGCGCACGGTCAACCCGGACGCCACGATGCAGGTCATCACCATCAACGCATGGTTCGATCCGCAGGCCGCCATTCAGGCCGCCAACGCACTGGCGGACAAGGGATGCGACTTCCTGTTCGGCATCATGGATGAGGCAGGCTACCTGCATGTGGCGCAGGAACGGGGCCTGTGGGCCGCGATGTGGAACAAGGACATCCGCCAGTTCGGGCCGGACGCGTATGTGGCCTCCGTCGTGCTGGACTTCGCGCAGTTCTACATAGCGCAGGTCCGTGCGCGCCTTGCGGGCACATGGCGGCCCGTGCCGCAACTGCTGATGATGGGTCAGGGCGTTGACCGCGACCCGTGGGGCAGGCGCGTGCCACAGGATGTGCGTGATAAGGCCGATGCGGTGCGCAGCCGTATCATGAACGGCTGGTCCCCCTTCGTTGGTCCCCTGCGTGACCAGCACGGCACGCTACGCCTTGCGCAAGGGGAGGTCATGAACGACCTCGAACTCTATCACTGGAACTGGGCGGTGGACGGCGTAAGCGGTCTGCCATAGCGCCCACTGCCGCATGCGGGACCGCCGGTTGTGGCGGCCCGCATGGTCCGGGCGTAAGCTTGCGGTCGGGTTTACCGGTAGCGGGTCAGATCCATATCACGCCCTGAAATATCGCCCTGACCGGCTGGCCGGACGGATTGGGGTTCAGGTGGACGTACTGGCCCTCAAGCGCGTCGATCAGCATGCAGTCATCCACTTCCATCAGATTGTCCTTGTGCTGGTGTTCGTAATCGACCAGCAGCGTATTCTTGGCCTTGCGTTTGGCGTCTTCCTCATTTTCCGCGACGAAGAAGGCGAACTGGTGATCCTCGCGCAGCCTGCCGGGCAGATAGCCGCCCATGTTTACAAAGAACAGCCTGCTGGAACCCGCAGGCTTCTCGGGGGAGAGGGTCACGTCATGGCCGTCGGCCCAGTCCACGATGCCGTATGCGTCGATATGCAGGCCCTTGCGCGTGCCGTACCATTTTTCGGCCATGATGGGGTAGGCGTCTTCCGGCTTTCTTACGGCGGCGAACTGTACGTCATGCACTTCAATATTCGCGCCCGGCGCCGACCCGCCAAGGTAGAACACGAACAGTTTCGTTTTTTCCCCGTCCATCCGATTGATGCCTTTCGTCGTGCCCCGGTCATCCGGTTGGCATGATTTCCCGTTTTTACGAAATTGTTTCGATATGATTACATGATGCAAGCGACGGCACAATGGCCGTACCGCCGCGTGGCGCCATCATATTGGCCCGATAGCCCGGTCAGTCCGGGGCTGCGTCAGTTCCATGCACCTGCCGTCCCGCGACCCATACGGTGCGGATATTGGGGCGGCCCATGTTGCACAGGATCTGCTGGGCCACATCCTCCGCCGCGCCATCCTCGCCATGGATGAGGGGCAGGATGTTGCTGCCCGGTGCCGTGCGGTCGATTTCGATGGCGTCGAATGCCATGCCGACCTCAAGCTGGCCTGCGGCAATCCCCAGTGCTTGCGCACCCCCGCGCGTGGCCAGCCACAGCCCTTCGGCAAAGCTGATGCGGGAACCGGGCCGCCCCCGTTGTGCCTGCGGGCGTGCGGGATCGTTACCCGTATCCAGCATGCGGGCCGCGGTGACCGCCATGGCGGCATTGACGGCTACGGAAGGCGAGTAACCGCCGGAAATATCCGTGCCCAGGCCCACATGCACGCCTGCCTGCCATGCCGTGCGAAGCGGCAGCACCCCGCCTGCGAAATAGGCGTTGGATAGCGGGCAGTGCGCGATGGCCGCCCCGCGCGCCTGCACCAGCGCCATGTCATCCTCGGTCATGAAACACGAATGGGCCAGCACCGTGCCCCGGCGCAGCAGCCCGAACCGGTCCAGCGCAACGGTATCGTTTACTCCCGTGCGCTGGCGCACGTAATCATGTTCCCAGTCGCTTTCCGAACAGTGGGTCTGGATCAGGCAGTCTTCTTCCGCCGCCATGACGCCCAGACCATGCAGCAGCCCGTCCGTGCAGGCGGGAATGAAGCGTGGCGTGACCATGGGGCGCACCAGTCCGATTTCATTGCCCGGTAGCGCACGCACGGCGTGGATGAAGCGCCGGGTGGCGGCAAGGGCCTGTTCCACGCTGGTATTGCGGTAGCCTTCGGGGCACAGTTCGGGATCGTCCATCGCCACCAGCCCCACATGGGCGCGCAGGCCATGGCGCAGGCAGATGCGTGCAAGCAGCAGGCTGCTGTCTTCATGAATGGTGGCGAAAAAGACCGCCGTGGTTGTGCCGTTGGCCAGCAGGGTGGTGACCATTTCCTCATAGACCGGGCCGGCGAAGTCCGGGTCGGCAAAGCGGGCTTCAAGGGGGAAGGTGCGCTGTTCCAGCCAGTCACGCAGCGGCAGGTCCAGCGCGCGGCCCATCTGCGGCCATTGCGGGGCATGGACGTGCAGGTCGGCAAAACCGGGCATGAGCAGTTGCCCCGGCCCCAGCGTGCGCACCGGTATGCCGCTGCGCGCGGCGTGGGCCAGCAGGTCGGCGGCGGCGGGGGTATCATGTGCATGACGGGCGGCAATGCGGCCATCCGCGGCCACATGCACCACATCGCGGCCCATGCCGACCCGTGTGGCGCTGACCGGCGTAAGAACCGTGCCCTGTATGATGAATTCACCCATTCCCGCACCTCTGCTTTCCTGTATCGCGGGCCGCTCCCGTCCGGGGCCACCCGCATATGTTTTACAGGTCGTAACAGTATGCCGCGATGGCGGCTGTGCATATGGCCCTGTCAGGGGGAGGGTGCAGAAATCCACACTCATGCGAAAGATCATTGAATTTACAAGATAAATTCAATTCCTAAGGTTTTTTCCACAGGGTTATCTTTCCGACTATCCCCGGAATCTGTGGATAAGAATATGACCGATGGTCACGACTTTTGCGCTATCCGCTGATAACTGTAGTGGAAGGAAAGGTCAGGTTCGTAATCGTAACGAATTGCGATGCAGGTCTGTCCCTGATTGTCCCGTGTGCTCCGTAATCTGGCTCTTTTCTACCTCCTCCAACCAACCGGATGGGGCTAAGCGTTAGCGATAACGGCAGGGCTGGTTGATGACCGGGGCGCTGGCGGTCTGGATGACCATAAGGGTAACGGGTCCATCGCCGATATTGCCTGCATCATGGCCCTTGCGGCCACGGTAGGGGCCGGTTTCCATCGGGCGGACATTCTGGTCTTCTCCGAACAGGATATCGCCGGGGCCCATCTCTACGCGCGTGCCGTCCATGGCGCGCACATACCAGCTTCCCTGCAACGGGATGATCCATTGCGGCCTGGGGTCCGGGTGCCACGCGCCATCCCAGTGGGCGGGCTGGACCGTCATCATGATGGTGGCTACCTGCGGCATCATCGGGTCCTGCCATTGTGGTCCGGCAGGCGGGGACATGCTCTTGAGGAAGAAATTGCTGACCGGACAGGTGGCGATGTGGCTTATGCCTTTGTCATCGGTCCATAAATGCCGGTAGATGCGCTGCGGTGGCTGCCCGGTCTGGCTGGCGGGGGCAGGGGGCTGCGCCGCATTGGCGGGCAGGGTGGATATGGCCAGCATGCAGGCGGCGATCAGGGTGGTGCCACGGATCAAGATGGTCCCTCCTTTATGGGCATGACGGGAACGGGCGGATTACTGCGTGGCAGGGGGCGGGCCGTAGATCAGGCGATAGATCGCGCCTGACAGGTCATCGCTTATCAGCACGCTGCCATCGGGCATGGGCTGCACGTCCACGGGCCTGCCCCATGCCTGCTGCCCCTGCCGGAAGCCACTGACCAGCACGGCGGGTGGCTGGGGCCGGTTATCGGGGCCGAAGCCCACGCTTACGACCTGATACCCCGCAAGCGTACTGCGGTTCCATGACCCGTGTTCGGCAACCAGCAGGCTGTTGTGATAGGCGGCGGGAAACTGGCTGCCTTCATAAAACCGCAGGCCAAGTGCAGCCACATGCGCACCCAGCAGCAGGGCGGGCGGGGTGAATTCGCCGCACGCATGCTGGCTGCCGAACTCCGGGTCGGGCACGTTGCCCTGATGGCAGTAGGGATAACCGAAGGACTGTCCCGGCCGGTCCAGCCGGTTCAGTTCGTCCGATGGCATGTCATCGCCCATGTTGTCGCGCCCGTTATCGGTAAACCACAGCGTGCCGGTGCCCGGCTGCCATGTGAAGCCGACCGTGTTGCGGATGCCGAAGGCCACGTCGCGGCGGTCCCCGCCATCGGGCGTCATGCTGATGATACGGCCGAAATCATGTCCTACGTCGCATATGTTGCACGGCGCGCCGATGGGGACGTACAGCCGGTTATCCGGGCCGAAAGCAATGAATTTCCATGAATGGTCGCCCGCGCGGTAGGGCAGGTCGTCGGCTACGATCTGTGGTGCGGGCGGCGTATCGAGATGGTTTTCGATATCGCGCAGCACCACGATGCGCCGCATGTCGGACACGTAAAGATCCCCATCATGGAACGCCACCCCCACCGGCAGGTCCAGCCCGTGGGCGATGGTGCGCACCCTGAGTGGCCCCGGACCGTCAAGCCCGCTCAGCGCGTAGACCCGTCCCGCCCCCATGCTGCCCACGAACAGCGTGCCCCGTGCGCCGCGCGTCATTTCCCGCGCGCCGGGCACCTGATCCGATACAAGGCTTATATGAAATCCCGCAGGTACCCGCAGCCGGTCCGCATGCACTGCCGCGCGCGCGGCGGAGGAGGACATGACGCCCAGCGTCAGCATGGCCAGACCGACATGGGTAACGGGGAAACGGGGCAAGGCGGGCACTTCCTTTCCAGCGTCGGGCGTCAGGATATGATCTGGCGGATTTTTTCAGCCAGCGCCGTGGCGGAATAGGGTTTGCGCTCCACCGGCACATCATGCAGTTCGCTGGGGATGAGGGTGCCGTCGGCATAGCCGGTGGCGAAAATGAACGGCACGCCGCGTTCACGCAGGGCACGCGCCACCGCGATCGAACTTTCACCACCCAGATTGACATCCAGTATCGCCACATCGGGCACGCGCTCGCTTATCGCGTTCAGCGCCTCGTAAACCGAGGCCACGGTCCGCACCTGCCCGATCCGGGTGTCCTCGATCGCCTGTTCCGCCTCCATCGCGATCAGGAACTGATCCTCGACCAGCAGAATATCCGCATCCAGCACTTTCTTCTCCTTTCCGGTGGCGGGGGATTGGGGTGGGGGCGACGGGTCCGCGTCATCGGCGGCGTCCGGGGCAGGATTGACGTGGCGGGCAGGCAGGTTGAGCGTTACCCGCAACCCGTCGGGCCTGCAGTCGGCATGGGCGCTGCCGCCCAGTTCATGCGGGAACCCGCGTTCGATCAGCACGGAGCCAAAACCCCGCCGCGTGGGGGGCAGGACCGCATTGCCTACGGTCTCGCGCCATGTGATACGCCATTCATCCACCTTCGCATCATATGTCCAGCTTATGTCCAGCCGCCCGCAGGCCTGCCCCAGCGCGCCATATTTGACCGCGTTGGTGGCCAGTTCATGGATCACCAGCGCCAGCACCGAAAGCGCCTGACCCGTCAGCCATATGCGCGGGCCGGAGCATGTAATGAACGAACGTTCCCGGTACGGTGCAAGTTCCGCGTCCAGCAACGCGTAAAGCAGGCCGCCGCCTTCGCTGCGCACCGCCTGATCGTGCGCCAGCGCCAGTGCGCGGATGCGCCCGCGCAGGCGCTGGACATGTTCGGGGGCCGTATCTTCGGGTGCGACGGGCTGGCTGACCAGTGACTGCACGACGGACAGGATGTTCTTGACCCGGTGGTTCAGTTCCTCGTTCAGCATGCGCTGCCGCTGGTCCGCCGCCGCGCGTTCACGCAACTGCAACTGGTGGTATGCGCCCATCACTTCGATCAGGGCGGAGCGCACCAGTGTCGCGGCTTCCACCTCATCCGCCGTCCATGGCAGGCATTCCTGCGTGACCTGCTGGGTCCATATCTCGAAACTGTTGCGCGGGCCGAAATAGCCGTCCTGCACGTCAACGGGATCGTGCGGGTCCGGTGGCGTATCGGGGGAGGCGCCCCATTTCAGAGTCCGCACCACCTCGCGGCGGAAAACCAGCAGGTAGTCCCCGACGCGCGAAGAAATCGGGACGATCATCACCCCCGCCGCATCGGCTACATAATGCACCGCGTCCGGTATGAAGGTGCTCAGGCGGTTCGTGTGCCATATCTGCGTCCCCGCCTGTTCGCGCGCCAGTTCCAGCAGGGCGTCCATGGCATCCGGCGGGGGATGCGCGCCGTTATAGGTCCACCGTCCGCCCACCCACAGCGCCGCGCCATCGCACTGCACGAAGGTCAGCATCTCCTTCAGGTGGGCCATGAGATAGGCCGGCATGTCAGAGACCGGGGCCGCCCCCTTGAGGAAGGTTTCGATCAGCGCATGGGTCTGGTGCGTCATGACCAGCCGCTTGGTGCGCAGCAGGTTGGTGATCTGTAGCGACAGGAATTCCCCGAACATGCGGGCCACGACGCGCTCGCTCATGTTCAGCGTGCGCGCGCTGTAATGGTGGCACACGATCATGCCCCACAGCCGCCCGTCCACCATCAGCGATACCGACAGTGATGCGACGACCCCCAGCCCGCGCAGGTAGTCGCGGTGGGTTGGCACCGCCGCGCGCAGGTGGGTATGCAGCAGGTCCGCCGGCGGCAGGCGGGCAGGCGAGATGACAGGCACCGGTTTGGCCGCAAGATCACTGATCGCGCGGATCAGGTTGGTGCTGTACAGCCTGCGGGCCGGGGCAGGGATGTCGCTGGCGGGAAAATGCTGGCCGAGGAAGCTTTCAAGGTCGGGACCGTGATGTTCGGCCTCCACCTTGCCTGACCCGTCCTCGGCGAAGTGGTAGAGCATGACCCGGTCGAAGCGCAGCACCCCGGCCATCAGGCGGACAACAGTGCGGTAAAGACGCTCGAATTCCGTAATCTCGCGGATGCGGTCGATCATGGTGCGCAGCAGCGACAGATAGGCCCCGTCCAGCCCCATACGGGCGGGCGGTTCCCATTCCAGCATGATTTCGTCGCCTGCCGTATGGATCGCGACATCATAAAGACCGCCAGATGGCAGCTCCTGACCGAATACAAGGGCAGGGCGGCGATGGGCTTCGCCATGGGTGGCCAGCGCGTTGCGGATGCTATGGGTTGCCTCGCGCCCGATCACGTCGCGCAGGCCCATTCCGTAAGCCAGTTTCACGTTACCCAGATGTTCCGGCGCGTTGGCCGACCACCGCGTGATGCGCTCCAGCCGCGCATCGCATACCAGCAGCCATCCATGGGGCTGGATGCATTCCGCCCCGACGGACAGGCTGCATGTCCCGTCATGTCCCGCCATTATGCGCCCCATCCACCCCACCGGAAACCGATCCGCGCCACGGTATGCCCGTATGGGACGTGTCCGTGCAATATGCCCCCGCCTGTGCCATTGCGGCTCCTGCCTGTGGGATGATCGTACGCGGCGATCCGGGCTGTCCCGCCCCGCCGCTGGCGCCCGCCCCGATTGCGCCCCTGCGGTCCGTACGCCATGTCGCGCCCGCTACCATACAGTCATCGTGACGGCTGCGCCCGATCACATTTGTGTGGTGGTAAAGACATGGTGCAACCCTTCCTCATAACCATGCAGATGATGCGTCATGACCACCCTTATCCATACATTTCCGGTATAGATAAAGTCATCCGTGGCACTGGCATGCCGTGCCCGCGCATCCTGCCCGGCAATGCGGCGGGGCGTGCGGGTATTGCCAGCGGGGGAGTGGTATCGGGGCGCATATCCTTCCATAGCGCGTGTCAATGCCCGGTAAACGGGGCCATAAGGCATGGCCCGCCTGCAGGAGACAGGTATTACCCGGGCGGTAATTTTGGCCATATACTTTCGATATATGCTTTGTTAATACGACCATGCGCATTAAGGCGCGTACTGGCTGGTCACGCGATATGGTTATCGAAATATTTCAGTATATGTCACATTTCCGTCTCCTCATCCCGCGCGTTGCCGATTAGCAGGAGCCCAGCAGCAAGATGCCCCGAGACGTGATAGACAACACGCCGATTACTGTCCTGCCCGCGCTGGAACAGAGCATTCTCGCCGTCGTGCTGATTGATGAGAAAAACGACATCACCTTCTTCAACAGCGCCGCGGAAAAACTGTGGCGCTGCGCGCGTGAAGACGTGATGGGGCGTAATGTGAGTGTCCTCGTGCCCCGCGCGCTGCGCAGCACGCATGATGACCTGATCCGCCAGAACCGCGATGGCGGGGTCAACCGCATCGTCGGCACCAGCCGCGATGTGGAAGTCGAACGTTTTGACGGCACCACCTTCTGGGCCAACCTGTCGCTGTCGCGCATCGCGGTGGGGGGCAAGGTCGGGTACATGGCGCTGATCCGCGACATATCGCGTGAAGTCGCCGACCGCGAAAAAATCCGCATGCTGTCGCTGGTGGTGCGCGAGACCGACCGTGGCGTCGCCATCCTCGATCCTTCCTTCCGCATCATCTACGTCAACCGCGCCTTCAGCGACCTGTTCGGTTTCACCTTTGAGCAGGTGGTGGGGCAGGGACTGTCCGCCCTGCTGACGGGCGACGCGGCCGATATCGGCATCCTGAACGCCCTGCATGAAAGTGCCCGCAACGCCCGGGGCTTCACGGTTGAAATCCGCGCCCGCCACGCCAGCGGGCGCGATATCTGGGTATCCGCCACCATGAATCCCGTATTCGATGCCGATGGCGGGATCGAGAACATCGTGGTGGTGCTGACCGATATTACCGAACAGTATTTCCTCGACAGCCTTCAGCGCGACACGCTGGAAGCGATTTCAAGCGACCTTGGCCTCAACGAGGTCATGGATTTCATCTGCCGCCGTATCGAACAGCATATCCCCGACGTGATGGTGGCCATCTACCTGATCGGTTCGGATGACCGGCTGAAATGCGTGGGCCGCGCCAGCCTGCCGTCCGAACTGGTCGAACTGTATGACGCGCAGCCCATCGGGCCGGACGCCCCGTGTTCCGGCGTGGCCGCCATTACCGGCACGGTGGCGCAGTCCCCCGCCATCGCAACCGACCCGCGCTGGCGGAACATGCGCGATGCGACGCTGCGCCACGGCATCCATACCGCCGTCGCCACCCCCATCATCCTGCGCAACAGCCGCGTGGCCGGGGTCTTCACCTGCTATTCCCGCACCGCCAGCCTGCCCGGTCCCGCCTGCCAGAAGGCGGTGAACGCCAGCCTGCACCTGTGCACCGTGGCCATAGAACGGCACGAGGCGAAGGAACATATCAGCCGCCTGTCGGATTTCGACATGCTGACCGGCCTGCCCAACAGCCGCTGGCTGCGGCAGAACATGGCCCGCCTGCTGCGCCGCCCCGGCCGCGGCAACCTGATGCTGGTTACGGTGGGCATGGACAATTTCAAGCACATCAACGACCTGTTCGGCCATACGGCGGGTGACGAACTGATCGCGCGGGTCAGCAACCAGTTGCGGGAGATCATAAGTCTGGATGATACGCTGGTGCGCAGCGGGGGCGACCAGTTTACCATCGTGACGGCGGGGGAGCAGCAGCATGCCTCCACCCTGAGCGCCACGATCCTGCATCAGCTTGAAGCCCCGGCGCAGATTGGCGATGTCCGCATCGGCCTGTCCGCCAGCCTTGGCGTGGCCGTTTACCCCGAAAACGGGGAAGATGGCGGCACGCTGCTCAAGAATGCCGAAAGCGCCATGTTCCAGGCCAAGGCCAGCGGGGGCGGGCGGTGCTGTTTCTTCAGCCAGAGCATGAACCAGCAGGCCAGCGACCGGCTGATCCTTGCCGCCGCCCTGCGTGACGCCATCGCCAATAACGACCTGCGCCTGTTCTATCAGCCGCAGGTCCATGCCCGCAGCGGCAGGCTGTACGGGGTGGAGGCGCTGTCGCGCTGGACCGATCCGAAACTTGGCTTTGTCTCGCCTGAACGGTTCATTACCGTGGCGGAGGAAACCGGCCAGATCTAGGCCATCGGCAAATGGTCGCTGCGTGTGGCGTGCGAGCAGATGGCCGAGTGGATACGCGATGGCGTGGATGTGCCGATTGTATCGGTCAACCTGTCGGCGCTGCATTTCCGTGATGAAACGCTGCCTGATTTCGTGCGTGACCTGCTGCGCGAGACCGGGATTCCGCCCAACCGGCTGACAATCGAAATTACCGAAACCACCATGATCGACAGCTACGAGCGGACCATCCACATGGTTCAGACGCTGCGTGAAATGGGTGTTGGCATGTCGATGGACGATTTCGGCACCGGTTTTTCCAGCCTGTCCAACCTTGCGGGCCTGCCGGTGAACGAAATGAAGATCGACCGCAGCTTCATGGTGGGTCTGGAAAGCATCGAGAAGGTGCGCGCGGTGGTGATGGCGTCGGTACGCATTGGCCAGAGCCTTGGCATGACCGTGGTGGCCGAAGGTGTCGAGCATGAGCAGCAGCGTCGCCTGCTGGCGGAAATGGACTGCGACGTGCTTCAGGGATACATGTTCTCCAAACCGTTGCCGGCGGACCAGTTCAGGGACTGGTTTGCAGCCTACCGGCCGGAAGAACTGGGCCTGTAACCACCATGCGCCCCGTCACGGCATGACGTGACAGGCGGGGAGAAAGCCGTACCGTGAGCATTGACGGCCACATCGTCCTGCCCGACCGGGTCATGCCCGGCCGTATTGCGTTCGACACGGTCATTACCGGCATGCAGGACCGCAGCGACGTGCCGGATCGCTATATCCTGCCCGGTTTTATTGACGGGCATGTGCATGGCGGCGGCGGGGCCGATACCATGGATGGGGTGGATGCGATCCGCCATCTGTCACGTTTTCATATGCGCCACGGGACCACCACGCTCCTGCCCACCACCATAACCGCGCCGTGGGATGATGTGCTGGGCGCGCTGCGGGCGGTGGCGGATGTCATGCGCGATGGCATGGCGGATGGCCCCGACATTCCCGGCGCACATCTGGAAGGGCCGTTCATCAGCCCCCACCGGCTTGGCGCGCAGCCACCCTTCGCCCTGCTGCCCACACCCGCGCGGGTTGGCGCGGCACTGGATACCGGGGCGGTGCGGGTGGTGACGCTGGCCCCGGAAATCGATCATGCACAGGCCGCAATGCGCCAGTTCGCGCAGGCGGGCGTGCGGGTCAGTATCGGCCATACGATGGCGGATTACGACTGCACGGAACAGGCCATCGGCTGCATCTGCGCGGCGGGCGGGGTTGCCGGTGGCACGCACCTGTTCAACGCCATGCCGCCGGTCATGGCGCGTGCGCCCGGTCCCGTTACGGCGCTTATGTGTAGCGATGCGGGCTATGGCGAGATGGTGTTCGACACCCATCATGTCCATCCGGCCCTGTTCGGGCTTGCGCATCGTGTGATGGGTGGGCGGCTGGTATTCGTGACCGACGCCATGCGCGCCACCGGCACGGGCGATGGCCCGAGCGAACTGGGCGGGCAGGGGGTCATGGTGGCCGATGGCGTGGCCCGTCTGGCCGATGGCACGCTGGCTGGCAGCGTGCTGACGCTGGATGTGGCGCTACGCAACGCCGTGCGGGCCGGGGCGTCACTGCCGCAGGCGGCCGGACTGGTCAGCACACATGCGGCGAACTGGCTGGGCCTGCCCGATCGCGGCGTGCTCGCACCGGGGCGCCGTGCCGATTTCGTCGTCATGGACCGGGATCTGAACGTGCAGGAAGTCTGGGTAGCCGGTCGCCGCTGTATATAAAGAAAGCTTCAGAAGACGCCGCAGATCATTTCAGGGAATGTCCCACGGGATGGCCCTATGACTCTGCCGCATTGCCACGCATGCACAGCAATCCCCCCGCAAGGGCAAGACACAGCCCGACCGCATAGGCAGGCAGGAACGGTTCGTGAAAGAACATCACCAGCCACAGCGTTGACAGCACGGGGGTCAGGAAAACCAGCGCGGAAATCCGCACCGCGTTGCCGCGTGCCAGCGCCACTATCCAGAATATGTAGGACAGGCCATTGATCGCCACCCCGTTCAGGACCAGCGTGGGCAGGGCCGCCGCCGGTGGCAGGCTGATCCCGCCCGCCGCAGCACCCACCGCCAGCGAGGTGAGGGTGGATGTCACGAACAGCCACACCGTGCCCGCCAGCGCATCGTCCATGTAGTATTTGGACAGGACCGACAGCACCGCGAAACACAGCGCGCCGCCGACCACCAACCCCAGCGCGCCTGGATGGCCCAGCCCGATATGCAGCGGGTCGCCATGGCTTATGGTGATGATGATGGCCAGCACCCCGCAGGCCAGCCCCATTCCCTGCCGCGCGGTGGGGCGGACGTGAAAGAACACGGCGGACAGCACCACAATCAGCACCGGCCAGCTATACTGCGCGATCAGCACCGCAACCCCGTTACTGATGCGGTAGCCGTGATAGATGCCAAGGTAGAACATGCAGTCCAGCACGCCCGCCATCATCGCCACCTGATTGGTCCGCCGCACGGGCGACAGGCGCGCGAAATTCCCCCGGCACATCACGGCAAATGCCGCGCCCACCGCCACGCAGGAAATGACGTTGGAGATGAACAGGAAATTGTAGAAATTGAGTGATACCAGCGCCAGCTTGGACACCGGGGCGATCAGGCTCCATGCCACGATGGCGGTCATGGCCAGCGCAAGGGGGGAGCGCATCATGCCACCCATCCCGCGCGCGGCGGGGATGATGGCGGCGTCCGGCGCGGGGCGGTCAGTGCGCGGTGGTGACGGCAGGGGTTTTTACGGACGATCATCATGGCATCGCCACTGTGGACCGCACGCGGCGGCTTATCAATACGATTACATAACGATCACGGCAATTGTGCTTTGCGGTTCATGTATGGCGGCAATCGTATTTTCCGTGGTACCGGACCTGTCCGGCCCCTGCGGTCGGGGCAGGGCACGCTTTTCTTCTGGTCGGCTGTCGTGGCGCGGCTTATTAGTCGGGCGGATACGTAACCCGCAGGAAGGAACAGACCCGCCCCGATGCTTCAGGCCCGCGCATCTTCACCCCGTCCGGTGGTTTCATGTCCCGCACGGTCCTGACCGCGTGCCAGGAACGGGCGCTGGCGGAAATACTCGCCGCGCGCGGGGTCTCGGCCACCCATCTGCTGACCGGCTATGCCGGGACGGGCAAGACCACCCTCATGCAGCAGGTCGCC
Source organism: Komagataeibacter saccharivorans (assembly GCF_003207825.1). Classification (GTDB taxonomy): domain Bacteria; phylum Pseudomonadota; class Alphaproteobacteria; order Acetobacterales; family Acetobacteraceae; genus Komagataeibacter; species Komagataeibacter saccharivorans. The sequence goes on from NZ_NKTY01000018.1 coordinate 56,070, forward strand.
CGCGCGCTGCGCAAACGCGGGGCGGAAGTGGTGTTCACCGCCGCCACGCACAAGGCGACGGCGGTGCTGCGCGCGCGCGTTGGCAATCTGGCCCCGTGCCGCACCATCCATAATGTGCTGTCGCTGCAACCCGGCGCGCAGGACGGGCGCGAGGTGCTGCAACGCGCCGACCGGCCCGAACCGATCACGGCGGATGTCATCATCATTGATGAATGCAGCATGGTAGGTTCCGAACTCATGCGCTGGGTGCGCGAACTCGTGCCGGACCGCTTCGTGCTGTTCGTGGGCGACCCGGCGCAGCTTCCCCCGGTGGGGGAGGCCATAAGCCCGTCCTTCGCCATCCGTTCCGCCTCGCACCTCAATACCGTGGTGCGGCAGGCCGCCGATAACCCGCTGGTCGCCGCCGCCACCGCCATACGCGAAAGTCAGGGCGGCCCGCTGGACTGGTCATGGTGCCGCGCCAGCCATCATGACGGGGCGGGCCTGTTCGTGCCGCGCGCGCCGGACGAATGGATGCGGCGGGCCTTTACGTCCGATGAGTTCCGCGCGGACAGCGATGCGTTCCGTTACCTGTGCTGGACCAATGCGCGTGTGGACGCCATCAACCGCACCGTGCGGCGCTGGGTGCATGGGGGGGAGACGCCAACGCCCTTCGTCGCGGGGGAACGTGTGATCGCCCGCACCCCGGTCATGGATGTGGAAGGCCGTCGCGTGATGGTCGCCACCAACGAGGAAGCGGAAGTCGCCGCCATCCGCCCCACGGTGCTGCGCCATGCCTTTCCCGCCACGTCGAAGGTGGCGGGGTGGACAACGGAACTGCCGATCCATGAAGTGGTCCTGCGCACGCTTGCGGGGGATGAAACGCCGGTGCCGATCCTGCGCCCCGGCGCGGATATGGGCGCGATCGAGCGCAGGCTTAAAAACGAGGCGGCGCAGGACCGCGCGCGCTGGCAGCACCGTTTCGTGTTCCGCCGTGGCATAGGCAGGTTGCAGGCGGTCTATGCCATGACGGTGCATACCGCGCAGGGCAGCACGTTCGGGCGCGTATTCGTGGATGTGGGCGACATTGCCCGCCGCGCCAGCGCCAACCTGCTGGAAACGCAGCAACTGCTGTATGTGGCGGCGACACGCCCGTCGAAGGCCATGATCCTGACGGGCCTGCCCGGCCAGCTTGCGGGTGCGCAGGGGGACTGAGCGCCACAATACGCCGTGCCGGAACCAGCGCAGGAAACGGACCGGCGGGGCATACGTTACAAAACAATATCTCCCCACATGATTTGTATCCATTCATGTTCAGTTATCGTATATTCAATATGCGTATTAATTAATTGTTAAATATTCTCAAATAGGCTGTTTTGTGTTATATCATATAATAACTGGAGCAGAAACCATTTGCGTTAGAGGCATCAATCGCCCGACAGGTCGGATCAATACCTGCCGCATTGGCAATCTGGAACCAGATGAAGTATAAATAGAGAACAGAATTAAAAAATATTACGATTTATGTGCCTTTTATAAATTTCTTATCCGACTGTAACGCCCCCATGGAGAAAACCGGCCCGTTGCCCCCACAGACCGCCCCGATCATTCCCCACGCCGCCATCGCAGGCCGCGCCGCTATGGAACGGACCCGGCTGCCTTCCCATATGAAAGGGGGAAGGGGACGCCGCGTGTCCATTCGTGCGGGATGCCGTCCGTATTCCCTGTCCCGGTCGTTGCGGCGATGGGGGCGGATGATGAATGCCAGTGACGAAGGACGGTAATGCAGATGCGCGCGCCCCCAGCCCTGACCGCCGACATCCTGCTTCCCGCCCTTCAGCAGGCCATGGATGGCATCATAATCTTCGATCACGACGGTCGTGTCGTCTTCTGCAACCACGCTGCCGAGGGGCTGTGGGGCCTGACGCATACTGACATGATGGGCCGTGACGCCACGCTGCTGATCCCCGCCTGCGCGGGTCAGGCGGCGCGGACGGGCGGACTGGATGCGCTGGTCGGTGCCGCGCGGGAGATGGCCATTACCCGCGCCGATGGCGATTATGTCTGCGCGGAACTGTCCATATCGAAAGTGCGGGCCGGGAAGGGGGACGCGGCACAGGTCTTTTACATCGCGACCCTGAAGAACGTGACGGAGGAAACCCAGCGCCGCAAGATCCTGATCCTGCAGAATGACGTGGTGCAGGCGCTGACGGGCGATATTGGCATGGCCGAAATCGGCGGCCTGATCTGCCGCAAGGTGGAAGGTTTCGTGCCCGACAGCGTCGGAATCCTGATGGTGCGTGACGATACGCGGCCGGAGTGGCGGGTCATATGCACGTCCGCCCTGCCGCCCCGTATCCGCACGGCGCTGGAAAGCGGGGGGCCATCCGCTGTCGATCTGGAAAAGCTGGCCGCAATCCCGTCTTATGCCGGGCGGCTGGCATGGGACAGCTACCAGTCCCTGTGCCGTTCACTGGGGCTTCAGTCGTGCTACGCGGCACCTGTCATGGGCGCGGACGGGCAGGTTGGCGGCATTTTCGCGCTGTACCTGCGCGGGGCCAACCATCTTGGCGCATGGCCGCAGCGTCTGGTGGGGGCGTGTGCGCCCTTCTGCGCGCTGGCGATGGAACAGCAGGCGGCACGTACGCGCATTACGCGGCTGGCGCGCTTCGACATGCTGACCGGGCTGCTCAACCGCAGCGCGCTGCATCAGGCCCTGACGGACGCCATCGCGCGCTCCGGCAACCGCCGCTTTGCCGTATTCATGCTCGATATCGACCGTTTCCACGATATCAACGACGCGCTGGGCCATATCCATGGCGACGAATTCCTGATGGAAATCGCACGTCGGCTGCGTTCAGTGGCGCAGGATGACTATATCCTCAGCCGCTCCGGCGGGGATGAGTTCGTTATGGTCGTGCCCGACTGCCACGGCGAACGGATCGCCAATGTGGCGGGGGACCTGATCGCGGCCATCAGCCGTCCGTTCCATATCGCCCGCAATATGATCGGCGTGACGTGCTGCATCGGCGTCAGCACCTTTCCCGCCAACGGGCCGGACAGTGAATCCCTGCTCAGCCATGCCGATGCGGCCATGCGGCAGGCGCGGCACGACGGTTGCTGCGGCTTCCATGTCGCCAGCCCCACCAAAAGCCATGCCACGCCCGACCGGCTGCTGCTTGGGGCGGCGCTGCGCGACACGGTGGCCCATCATGGACTGGAACTGCACTATCAGCCGCAGGTCCATACCCGTACGCTGGAACTGACGGGGGTGGAGGCACTGGCGCGGTGGCATCATCCGCGCCTTGGCAACATTTTTCCCTCCCGCTTCATCGCGGTGGCGGAGGAAACCGGCCAGATCGAAGCCATCGGCCAGTGGGCGCTGCTTGAAGCATGCCGCCAGATCGTGAAATGGGACCGCGACGGCATCCATGTGCCCACGGTGGCCGTGAACCTGTCCGCC
>NZ_NKTY01000086.1 GCF_003207825.1 Komagataeibacter saccharivorans
CCGACCTGTCACGGGCGGAAGTCGTCGAATTTCATGGCAGTTTCCGGCACATCCCCTATCAGGCCAACCGGACGCTGGGCGTTCTGTCAAAGATGTTCAGCCTTGCCGACCTATGGGGCATCCGCCAGGACGGCGTGAATCCATGTCGGGGTGTCAAACGCTACCGGGAGGAAAGACGTGAGCGTTTTCTCACCAGAGAAGAGTATGCGCGCCTGGGAAGCAGCCTCGACGAGGCCGCCGAAGATATGCCCGAAGCGGCACGGGCCATTCGCCTGCTTGCCCTTACAGGCTGCCGGTTACAGGAAATCCAGACGCTCCAGTGGGCGCATGTCTGGCTGGATGGAGCGGAACTGCGCCTGCCAGACAGCAAAACCGGAGCGAAGACCGTCCAGTTGGGTACGGCGGCTGTTGATGTCCTGAAGGCCACCCCTCGCCTGCCCGACAATCCCTATGTCATCACCGGACGCAAGGCTGGCGAATATCTCACTGACCTGCAAAAGCCGTGGCGTCGTATCCGCAAGGCGGCAGGGCTGGATGGCGTCAGGCTTCACGATCTCCGTCATTCCTTTGCATCGGATGCCCTGGAGATGGGAGCGGACCTGACAATGATCGGCCGGATGCTGGGCCATAGCGACATCAAGACTACCTCCCGCTACGCCCATCTGAAGCGGGAAAATGTCAAACGCTCGACGGATCAGGTCGCCCAGCGCATTTCATCCGCGCTCACCGATGTAAGGACACAGGCCTGAATACCGATGATACCCAATCAACGGGCCTGTCCTTCAGCATCGACCCGCATTTTACGTCTCGGGAAAAACCAGCGCATAGCTGGTGCTTCTTCCTCCTGCCGCCTCCCGGGCCAGAATATTACGCGACACGAGATCATTGATATCTCGCAGGGCTGTATCCGGTGATGTTTTTGCAAGCTTCGCCCATTTGGATGAGGTCAGCTTGCCCTCGAACCCGTCCAGCAGACGGTTCAGCATGAGGCGTTGCCGGTCATTGATTGATTGCCCGGCCAGACTGTCCCAGAAACGGTAACCATCCGGCGAGAGACGCGGGTGTGTTCAGGCGGCGATGGTATTGTGGTCGTGGTGGGGAGCTTTCCAGTGCCAGGGCAGGAGTTCATGGAGGCG
>NZ_NKTY01000019.1 GCF_003207825.1 Komagataeibacter saccharivorans
CCGCCAGCTGCTTTAACTGCTCCACCGAAAGGTTGCGCATGTCATGCGGCGCGCGCACCCGGTCAAGCTGCGCATAGCGCCCAAGGGTCGGAATCGCGGAAGGGGTGTTGGTGTCGGTCATGTCCATCAGTTCCTGCGCTCGACCACGTAGCGGACCAGATCGCGCAGGCGATCAGCCTCCGGGCCAAAAATGTCGATATGGGATTCAGCCTGTTCGGCCACGCGCTTCGCCTCACGCGCGGCACCATCCACGCCCAGCAGGGCGACATAGGTGGACTTGCCCGCGGCTTCGTCCTTGCCGGCCGTCTTGCCCAGTTCCTCGGCGCTGGCGGTGGCGTCCAGCACATCGTCCGCAATCTGGAACGCGGCACCCAGATCGCGGCCATAGGCGGAAATGCGCTTGCGCACGTCATCACTGGCCTGCCCCAGAATGGCGCCGGCTTCGGCTGAATAGCGGATCAGGCAGCCGGTCTTGAGCGCGTGCAGGCGGGCGACTTCTTCCAGCGACAGCGCACGGCCTTCCCCTTCCATGTCGATCATCTGGCCGCCAACCATGCCTGCGGCACCGGATGCGTCGGCCAGCGCGCGGACAAGGTTGATGCGCACCTCTGCGCTGTCATGCGTCAGCGGGTTGGCCAGAATGTCGAACGCCATCGTCTGCAGCGCGTCACCGGCCAGAATGGCGGTGGCTTCGTCAAACTTGCGATGGGTGGAGGGCTGGCCACGGCGCAGGTCGTCATCGTCCATGGCGGGCAGGTCGTCATGCACCAGGGAATAGGCATGCAGCATTTCAACCGAAGCGGCGACACGGTCGGCGCCTTCGGCTGCGACCTTGAACAGGCTGGCGACTTCCGCCACCAGATAGCCACGCAGGCGCTTGCCGCCGCCAAGTGTCGCATAACGCATGGCGTCGATCAGGCGGGCTTCCCCCCCTTCGACGCGGGGCAGGAGACGGTCGATCATATGTTCGATCGCCGTGGCGCGCGCGGCCATGGATGCACGCAGACGGACCATGCGATCCGTACCGTCTGTTTGGGACGCGGTTGCTGTTGTTTGGTTCATCTGGCGCATCAATCCATTGGTTTTGCTTCCAGCGTACCGTCTGCACGCTGGACAATCGCCTGAACGCGGGCTTCCGCCTCGTCCAGTTTCTTCTGACAGTACTGCCGCAGGGCGGCGCCGCGTTCGTAGGATGTGATCGCGTCCTCCAGCCTGAGCTGGCCTACCTCAAGCTGTCGCACGATGGCTTCAAGTTCGGCCAGTGCGTCCTCGAAGGACAGGTTGGTCAGGTCATCGGTCATCTGTACGCGGTGCTTCCTGAAATAACGTGGTGGCGGACGCATTACATCCTTGTGGGGCATCCTGCCAAGGGGACAACTGGTTTTAGACTAGTTTGACAATGGGGCGGATCATGGGCGCGAATGGGATGCGGCGTCCGTTTCCTGCCTGCGGCGGATTACGAAGGACAGCGTGCCGCCTTCTTCCCCGAATGCGATCAGGGCGTGGCCCGTCTCGCGGCAGAAAGCCTGAAAATCCGCGACGGATGCCCGGTCGGTCGCAATCACGCGCAGCCGCGTCCCCGGCGCCAGCCCGCGCAGCATGCGGTTGGCCTTGAGCACGGGCAGGGGGCAGGTCAGGCCACGGGCGTCTAGCAGGATCTCACTCATGGGGGGCCATGTCTCCGTGTGGTGGGCAGCTATGTGCGGACATCAGGGTTTGATGTTCCCTGCAGGTACGACCATAAAAGAAAACGTGCCACTGATAAAACATGATGAAAGAAAGACTCCGGATGGCTTCCTATCGTATCGGAATAGATTTTGGCGGCACCAAGATCGAAATCGCAGCCCTTGGCATGGACGGAGCCGAGCTTGTCCGTCGGCGGATTGTCAATCCGGGCAGCTATAATGCGGCCATTGCGGCCATGTGCGACCTGATCCATGGCGTGGATAAGGAACTGGGGGGTACGGGGACGGTCGGAATCGGTATTCCGGGTTCCATCAGCCCCGATGCTGGCGTGATCAAGAACGCCAATGCCACATGGCTGAACAACCAGCCGCTGATACGCGACATGTCGGCGGCGCTGGGCCGCGAAGTCCGCATTGAAAACGATGCGAACTGCTTTGCCCTGTCCGAGGCGATAGACGGTGCGGGCGCTGGTTATCATAGCGTGTTTGGCGTCATCATCGGCACCGGCATGGGGGCGGGGATCGTGATCGACCGCAAGCTGCTGATCGGGCGCAACCATATCGCGGGTGAATGGGGACATACGCCGCTGCCGTGGCCCCGGCTTGAGGAATTTCCCATGCCGAAATGTTTCTGCGGCAATGAGGGATGTATGGAGCGGTTCCTGAGCGGCTCCGCGCTGGCGCAGGACTGGAAAGGCCCCGGCCATCGCAGCGCTGCCCATATCGAGCAGGAGGCGGATGCAGGCGACCTGACCGCGATCGGGGCGCTGGACCGTTACATGGACCGCATGGCGCGGGCCTGCGCCATGGCGATCAATTTCATGGACCCCGATGTCATCGTGCTGGGCGGCGGTGTGTCCAACCTTGAAACGCTGTACGAGCGCGTGCCCCGGCTCATGCGCCGCTATGTCATTACCCCCGACTGCCGCACGCCGATTGTGCGCAACCAGCATGGCGACAGTTCGGGTGTGCGGGGGGCTGCGTGGCTGTGGGACGATCACCACGTACCTGGCTGAGTGTCAGGAAACGCGGTCGGGCAGTTCAGCTTTCTTCGCTGTCCAGACCGCGGAACCCTGTCGCCACGACATAGAGTTCGCTCGATTCCTTGCGGCTGGCAGGAGGCTTGGCGTGGCGGACCTGCGTGAACATCTTCTTGAGTTCGCCCAGCATCTGCTTTTCCGAACCACCCTGGAACACCTTGGCGATGAATGCGCCGCCGGGGGCGAGGATATGGACCGCGAAATCAAGCGCCAGTTCGGCCAGCCCGATAATGCGCAGGTGATCGGTTGGGGCGTGGCCTGTGGTGTTGGGCGCCATGTCCGACATGACCAGATCGGGCTTTCCCCCAAGCAGTTCGGTCAGGCGGTCGGGCATGTCGGGATCGTTGAAATCCCCTTCAAGAATGGTAGCGCCCGGCACCGGATCAACCGGCAGCAGATCGACGCCGACCACTTCCGCCGCGCCGCGCTTGACCGCCACCTGCGTCCAGCCGCCGGGGGCCGCACCCAGATCCACGACGCGGGTGCCGGGGCGGATCAGGTGAAAACGGTCGTCCAGTTCAATCAGCTTGAAGGCCGCGCGTGAACGCCAGCCCTGCTTCTGCGCGGCCTGAACGTAGGGGTCATTCAACTGCCGTTGCAGCCAGCGGTGCTGTGCTGTCGTGCGGCCGCGCGCCTTCTTGACCGTGACGGTCTTGGTCCGGTTGGCGCGCGCTGCCTGTCCGTCGGTGCTGGTGTCGTTGCTGCCGGGCGTAAGGCTGCTGTTACGGGCCTTGCCCGGTATGCGGGTAGAAGAACGCTGTTTCATGACGGGACGCGGTCAGGGACTGACCCGGTGCTCCATACGATTATGAAAGGAGAGGGAAGACGAGGTGGCGGAAAAGCCGCCGCGTCGTCTGCGATCCCCGATCATGCGTAAAAGCATGCCATCGCGCAATCCCCGGTCCGCCACCCTTACTTCCGCCATGGGCCATGTGGTGACGATCGCCTCGAATATGGCGCAGCCGGGCAGAAGGTAGCGCGCGCGGTCCGGGCCGATAACGGGATGGCGTGCAAGCCCGTTCAGGCCGGACTGGCGCAGGCTGTCGATTATGCCCAGCGCCTGCGGCACCGACAGGCTTGCCCCGTCAATTCCCGTGCGGTCGTAACGCTCCTGCGCCAGCGCCAGACTGGCCAGCGTGGTGACGGTGCCACTGGTGCCCAGAAGCGTGACATTCTGCCGTGCGATTTCGCGCGCAATGCAGTGTACGTCGTCAAAACCGCGCAGTACATTGCTGATTTCATCCACAACGGCGCGATAGCCCGTGTCGGAAAAAATATCCGCGCCGTCGCGTTCGCCCAGCGTCATGATGCCAACCGGCAGGCTGACATAGCCCGACAGGTCATGCCGCCGGGCGTCGCGGTCGATTCGCGCCCATGCGACTTCGGTCGAGCCGCCGCCGATATCAAACAGCAGCCCCCGCCCGGTGGTCTCCCGCCTGTCCTGCAGCAGCGATGTACATGCAGCCAGCGCCAGTTCCGCTTCTTCCCGCGCGGAAATGATGGAGATGTTCAGCCCCGTCTCGTTCAGAACACGGGCCAGGAAGTCCATGCCATTTCCCGCACGGCGGCAGGCTTCTGTCGCAATTGCGCGGTGGTCATGCAGGTCATACAGCCCCATCCGCGCGACGCAGGCGCGCAGGGCTGCGATGGTGCGTTCCATCGCGGCCTCGGCAAGCTGGCCGGAATGGTGCAGGCCCTCTCCCAGCCGGACGGCACGGCTGAAGCTGTCGATCACGCGCAGCCCCCGTTCACCCGCGCGGGCGACCAGCAGGCGACAGTTATGGGTGCCCAGGTCGATGGCGGCATAAAGTGGCCCGCGCACGCTACGGCGCTGCGGCGCGGGGGTGGGAAGGGGAATGTATCCCTGTTCCCTTATCTGTGCGCTGAGCGGCTGCTGGACCATGTTCATCCAAACCCGTTAGACCCGTTGACGATCGAGGCATTACCTATTGTGTTAAGTGTACTGCGTAAAACGCAAGCCAAAAGAGAAAGTTTGCAAAAAAGCAATCAGGGGGGTTGCACGCCCGATAACCGACGGGTATATGCCTGATCACCGCAGCGCATCGCGCCGCTTTCTCCTTGCTGGGGGATAGTTTAGCGGTAGAACTACCGGCTCTGACCCGGTCAGCCCTGGTTCGAATCCAGGTCCCCCAGCCAAAAACTCCCCAATAAAATAATGTGCCTGCCTGTAGGTTTCAACCTGCTGGGTCATGATGCACGTAATCAGGGTTCGCTGTCCGTGCAGGCGGGATTGCCCATTGGTGCATTGTGGTTGGGCCTTCGCCATTTCGTCGGCTGTACCCGTTTCCGTGTAATGGCGTGGTCTGTGAGTCATGCAGGGACGGCTGGCGCGGATCTGGTCCGGATTCAGACGCCATTTGAAACTGGATTAGTGATCAATTTCCGGATGCTGCCTTTTTTAAAGCGGCATCATCTGCGGCGCTCTGAAAGAGGGGGCACCAAAAACGTTCCCCCCTCTCCATGATTTGCAGAACGGCTCTTGGTGGCCATTCAGGCAGTCTTTCCCCAGTTTTCGTGAAGCCGGATTTCATCCCTACGGGCCACGTTCTTCCAATGGCGGTTCATGGGGGCGTTATCGGGGCCGGGGTTCCGTTATGGTCGCCGTGGGGAGTGGGGAAGGATAGCGTTGCCAGATCTGTTCCCACCGTTGCTGCAATCCGCTGGCGAACTGCTGCATCAGCAGCGATTCAAACTGGTTGGGATAGGCGCCGTAAACGGTCAGTACGGCCATCACCTGCCCATCGTTTCCCCTGATCGGAATGCTGAGGGATGACACGATGCCAAGGTGTTTCATCACGTCACGCCACACTACAACGCGGGGATCCGTAACGTAGGAGGCGCAATGCTGCCGCTGTCGGCTACGCCATGCGATGCCTGTGACGGACTGGTTGAATGACGGGTCCGGCTCGGTTATCGGCTGTGCGAGGACTGGCAGCATGGCGTTGCCCAGTTTCTGTGCCTGTGGGCCGCCGGTGCCCGTCACAACCAGTTGCCCCGATGCGCTGGCGCGGAACAGCATGGCGGCCTGTATGCCGGGTAACTGGCCGAAATCTTCCATTTCCTGTGCGGTGGCGTCGGTAAGGCTGCGGTCGGTTACGGGCAGGTTTTCGGACAGAAGGGAGAAATAGGTCTGTTCGACCACCTGACCCGCCTGTAGCTGCGCGCCCTTGTCATCCTGAATGCGAATTTCGGTGGTCAGCAGGATATGATACTGCTCGCTGGCGCGCAGCATGGCCTTGTCCAGACGGTCGATAAGCAGGCGACGGTAAATGCTGTAGGATTCGCTAAGCAATGTCGGCGTGAGCCCCGAAAGGGCATGTACGGTGCCGATCCGGCCTGCGATCGCCACGATGTCCTGCCGCGTGGTTTCAGGCGCGAGCAGGAAGCCCAGATGCTTTAGCTGCTGTTCCTTGAGGTGGGCCAGTTCTTCCGCCGTGAAGACGGACAGGATGCGTTTCCCATCGGGCGTTTCGCCAATAAGGTCATCAAAACGTTCCATGAAATCATGCCGGATACGGGCGAGGAAGCTCCGCGCCCGTGTCAGCAGTTCTGCCGCTTCGGGACCATAGGCATCAAATGCAATCGTTTCGGGCGCATTATCCGTGGGCGGTCGCGCCACGGTTGCGCTGGCAAGGCACCACCATGTCTTGCGCGTGGCCTTTGTCACCTTTGACTGGTACATGGCGGCATCGGCGCGCCGTAACAGGGTATCGGGATCTTCCCCGTCCAGTGGGTAAAGCGCCAGACCAAGGGTCATCCCCACCACCGCGCGGGATTCGGGCGTGACCTGGAAGGGACTTTCAACCGCCACATGCAACTGGTCCAGTACCGTCGTGGCCTGCGCTACGGGAACGAGCGGGTCGAGGTCATCGATAATAATGACGAATTCATCACCGCCCAGTCGCGCGATGTAATCGGTCTGGCGCAGTCCGGCCCGCATGCGACGGGCCAGTTCCTGCAACAGTACGTCGCCTGCCTCATGCCCGTAACTGTCATTGACCAGCTTGAAGTCATCAAGATCGAGCATGCTGACGCCAACGGCAGTGCCCTGCCGCCGCGCCCGTGCCAGGGCCAGCGGCATGTATTCTTCCAGCGCCAGCCGGTTGGGCAGGCCGGTCAGGGGATCGTGGCGTGCGCGCTGGGATTCCTCCACCTGTAATTTTTCGACGCGCTGCTTGGCGTCCAGCGTATCCAGCGCGTGGCCCAGCAGATGGGCGACGCGCTGGCACAGGGCTATGCTCTGCGCATCAAAGATATGGGGCTGCGGGGAAACGAAGGTGATGACCATCCACGTTGATCCACCGCGCCAGATCGGCGTGGACAGCACAGCGCGCCACTGGTTCCGCCTGACGAAATCGAACCACGGCGCCTGCGCCTGTTCGCCCAGTTCATCGTTGCTGTAGGCAAGGGCCTCCGTCTTCCACGCGCGCGCGGCGACCAGCGGCACGGGCACTTCGTCCATGGCGCGCAGGTCCAGGGCGTCCATACCATCCGTCCCTTCGCCTGCGCGGGCGATGACATTCAGCCGGTAGCCCGGTTCCATCCTGCCGATCCATACCGCATGGAACAGCGTGTCATGCACCAGATCCGAACAGGCGCGGGCGCACATCTCGGTGTCGCTGCTGGCCTGCAGCACGGCGTCAGCGGTATTGACCAGCGCATGATAGAGGCGTTGCGCCACATCGCGGCTGGTTACGTCCTCGATGGTCCAGACCGATACATTGCCGTTGATGTCACTGAGCTGCACGCCCGAGAAATCGGCGATCATGACGCGGCCGTCTGGGCGGGACAGGCGCACGCCCGCAACCCGCACCTCGGACCGGGTCCGCAACTGTTCATATATGGCGCCGACCCGTTCGAATTCCTCCCTGTCGGCATAGAGCATTTCAGCCGACTGGTTGACCAGTGAGTCCGGGGTCAGGCCAAGCATCTGCGCCACGCGGGTATTGGTCATCTGGATGATGCGATCTTTGACCAGCAGGATACCGACGACCGAGTTGTCCAGCAGGGCGGTCTGGAGGCGACGGTTATAAAGCTGTTCCAGCCCGCTCGATATGTCGGTTGCGATTTCCTTCAGCAGCACCTGAAGCTGGTCGTCAAATACATCGACCTGTTCGTGATAGACGCTCAGCACCGCCCAGATCTGCCCGTCGCGATGGATGGGCAGCACGGCGTTGGAACACACACCCTGTCGTATGGCCCATTCCCGCCATGGGGCGGTATGTTCCCCGTTCTTGAAGGATGCGTTGAAAATGGGCTGCCCGCTGCGCCACACCCGGCCCACATTGCCACAACCTTCCGGCACGTCCGGGTGGACGGAAATGGATACGCCATCCATGCATCCGGCAGGCCCGGCCACGGCCAGCATGCGTATGGACCCGTTTTCATCTGGTCGCCCGATGAAGGCGATTTTCAGGTGCGCGTAGTGAATGGCCATGTCGCAGATTTCCTGCAACAGGGCTTCCTCGTTCTTCGCCTGGCTGATGCACTGGTTAAGCTGCGCCATGAAGCTGTTGAACTCGGTCAGCCGGGTCAGTTGCAGCATCTGTTCGCGCTCGCGCCGCCGGATCGTCACCGCGACCGCACTGAGCAGCAAGCCGAAGGCCAGCGCTTCTATCCCCCAGCGTGATGGCGCATGCCGCCAGTAGGTCTGCCGGACACGGCTTTCCGGCACGGCAAGGCGCACGCTGAAGGGGTAGTCGTCCACGGGCGACGCCACCACGATGGCAATGTCTGCCGCCGGGGTGGGAGTGGAGCGCCGCGAAGAATCAGGCCGGGCATGAAGGACCGCGCCGTCACGTGTATCGACGGGCGTGAATGACCAGCCCCTGCGATAGTTGGCAGGAAGTTCGCGGATATCGAGCAGGCGGTCGAGATGATAGTTGGAGGCAAAGAAATACCCCGTATGTTCATCCGTATCGCCATGGACAAGCAGGGGCAGCACGGCATCCCCTGTGTCGTCCCGATACTGTATCCGGCCCAGAAGGTGGTTGCCGGAATGGTCAAGGGGGGTGAAGTCTGCGGCGGATGTCTGCGCGTTCTTTGCCTGGGTGGTTCCCGACGGTGCGGTAGACCACTGGATCGTTTCCCCGTCGGCCGCCAGAACATTGAACGTATAGGGCGTGGCGCGCGAAAGCAGGTAGCGACGCAGCGCTTCACCCATCTGGGGGGAAGGTGTTGCGGGGTTGGTATGTGGCAGTTGCAGCGCGGCGGAGGCGACATCCAGTTCCGTAAAGCGCGTATTCAGCCGGTCGGCGATCAGGTTCGCATACGCCTGGGTATTGCGCAGGGCTTCCGCCCGCACCTCCATTTTCGCGTGCTGATAGTCATGCAGTTCAATAACCACGTCGCATGCAACAACAATCAGGAATGGCAGCATGTAAGGTAGCAGCGACCTGAAACGGCGGTTTCCAGACGGGGGAGTAGGGGGGCTGGAATGGAAAACGGTCACGCTGGGTACCTATCTTAAATCGTGCCCTGCAGTATTGGTCGGCTGCACATCGAATTATGATGGTGTTACCAGTGTTATTCTCGCCCGGATACTGCATTCCGTGAAAATATGATGAAGATGACGCCTGTTGGCTGGCCCGTTGTCCAGATGGATTGAATACGGTCAGTGCAAATGAAAACGGGTTGCGTTACGCGCAGCCCTGCTTTCGACTGTTGCGTTCCTCGGGGGTCGGCATGGCGACACATGTATGCGAAACAATACATAATGTAATATATTGTAATAAATAATAACGAAGCATTGCACGGAAAGAATATGACGTGCGATTCGATGATTGATTTAAAAAATACAAATCAATGAATCCGTCAATATAATTCGTTTTTCTGGATTCGTGGGGTCTGATTTATCCGTATATTGATCTTGACATGAAAAACCTTCCATCGTGAGATGGGGAAGCGCTTTTATTGAGCTTAATTATATCAAAATAATTTCACCGCAATTATGGAGTCCCAGATGTCTTCTTCCATCTCAAGCCTCAGCAGCAACTCACTCAGCAGCCTGTTCGGCACGTCATCTTCCAGCGACAGTTCGTCGTCCTCTTCGTCATCCTCCTCCTCGGGGTCCAGCTCTTCCAGCAGCACGACGACAAGCGAAGTCTTCAACAGCGATGGCTCCATCACCACCATCGTGAAGGATTCGAGCGGTAACATCGTTTCCGAAACGACGTCCGGCTCCACCAACAGCTCCGCCCAGACCGCGCAGGGTGCGGACGAAGATCAGGGCGGTGTTGATCTTTACGCCTGATTGACTGCATTCCGTGACCTGTAGCCTTGTAAGTTACGGCTACAGGCTACGGGATATTATCCACGGCAGTCAGTCGTGGGTGTCCACCAGGACGATCTCGGCATCCTCAAGTGCGCGTATCCGCAGGATGTCCGTGCCTGAAATCGCGGCTCCATCGCGTTCGTTGACACTCGCCCCTTCGATCTCCACCCGCCCCCGCGCGGGCACCAGATAGCCGAACCGTTCGGCTCCAAGCCGGTATTCCACGACCTGTCCCTTGTGCAGCGTCGCTCCCAGAACGCGGGCATCCGCATTGATGGGCAGGGCATCGTCCTCCTCGGGGCGGCCTGATGCGAGTACGACAAACTGGCCCGCCCGTTCACCCCTGGGGAAGGTGCGTGTACCCCATGAGGGGGCATGCCCTGCCCGGTCGGGCATGATCCAGATCTGGAACAGGCGCGTGGTTTCGCTCTCCCGGTTATGTTCGCTGTGGCGGATGCCGGTTCCCGCTGACATGACCTGCACATCGCCCGCCTGCGTGCGCCCGCGATTGCCCAGACTGTCTTCGTGGGTAATTGCGCCTTCGCGCACGTAAGTAATGATTTCCATATCCCGGTGCGGATGGGTGCCAAAACCGGTGCCGGGTGCTATGGCATCATCGTTCCATACCCGTAATGCCCCCCATTTGACGCGCGCCGGATCAAAATAACTGGCGAACGAGAAATGATGGCGTGCATCCAGCCATCCATGATCGGCATGACCGATGTGGTCAAAAGGTCGGATTTCAATCATCGGATCACCTTTCGGTTTCTGTACTTTCATCAACACCAGAATATTACGTCCGCCGCGATCGGAGCGTATATGGAAATAAAGGAAAGCCAACGTTTCTGATCTGTTGATTCAGGGGTGGGCTTTTCCGGTATGGGGGCGGACTTGCCGGTCCGCTGCCTGTATGCCTGCGGCAGGCTGGAACAATCGTGTGGGCGGCCTATAGTGAAACCTTCACCAAGGATCGTTTCCAGGGATTTCAAATGCGCTTACCTGATTTCGAGGCATGGGCCATTTTTGCCAAGGTTGCGGAATGGGGGTCCTTTGCCCGTGCGGCGGAAGATATCCAGCTTTCCAAACCCACCGTATCCAAGGCCGTGGGGCGGCTTGAGCAGGCGCTTGGGGTCTCCCTGTTCAACCGCAACTCCCGGCATATGTCCCTGACGGAAACGGGTCGGCTGCTTCAGGGGCATGCAAATCGCATACTGGCCGAAGCCGAAGCGGCGGAAGTGGAGGCGCGGGGTGGTATCCTGAAGCCATCCGGCCAGATCCGGGTAACAGCGCCGGTGACATTCGGCATCCAGCATCTCGCCCCCCTTCTGCCCGAATTCATGCGCCAGTATCCGGAGGTCGATATCGCGATCGATTTCAGCGATGCGGTCGTCGATCTGGTGGCGGAGGGATATGATCTTGCGCTGCGGATCGCGTCCCTTGCGGATTCCTCGCTGCGCGCGCGGCGTCTTTGCACCGTGCGGCTGCTGCTGGTTGCCGCTCCCGCCTATCTGGATGCAATAGGCAGGCCCGACCATCCGCGTGAACTGGAAGACCAGAAGGGCTTTGTTTACACGAATACATCCGCACCCGGTAAGATCAGGCTGCGGCACAGGAAAACGGCCAAGGAATTCGTGCTGTCACAGGCTTCCCGCCTGCGGGCCAATAATGCGGAAGGATTCCTGCCCGCACTGGAAGCGGGTCTTGGTTTCGGCCTGTTTCCGGAATTCATGGTCTGGGATGGCCTGAAATCGGGTCGGCTGGTGCAGGCGTTGCCGCAATGGGAAGCCCCGGCTGTCGCCCTGTACATCGTGACATCACCCAGTCCGCTGCGTCCCGTCCGGGTGACGGCGCTGCTGGATTATCTGGTCAGGGCCTTCGCGCATTCGCCATGGGCGACGGAAGAAGAGTGCGAAAGCCTGAAACATCTGAAATAGCACGAAGGGGCACGGTGTAGATCGTGCCCCTTCGCGCCGCAGTATTCAGGCAAGTTTTTTTGCAATGCCCGCCACATGGCTGCCCAGATAACGCGCCCCGTCCAGTTCGTTGGCATCGGGCTGGCGGGAGCCGTCGCCTGCGGCAATGGTGGTCGCGCCGTAGGGGGAGCCACCCGTGACTTCATCCAGCTTCAACTGCCCCTGAAAGCTGTAGGGCAGGCCGGTAATGACCATGCCATGATGCAGCAGGTTGGACATGAGGGAATACAGCGTGGTCTCCTGCCCGCCATGCTGGGATGCGGTGGAGGTAAATACCGCGCCGACCTTTCCGATCAGCGCGCCCTTGAGCCACAGCCCGCCGGTCTGGTCCCAGAAATTGGCCATCTGTGCGGGCAGCCGGCCAAAGCGGGTCGGTGCACCGACGATAATGGCGTCGTATTCGGGCAGTTCCTGTGTTGTGGCGATGGGAGCGCCCTGTTCGGTCTTGAAGTGATGGGCCTTCGCAACGTCCTCGGGAACAAGTTCAGGGACGCGTTTGACAACGACTTCTGCATCGTTGGCCCGTACGCCTTCGGCTATGGCATGGGCCATCGTCTCGATATGGCCGTAGGACGAATAATAGAGGACGAGAACCTTGGGCATTGCAGTATGTCTTTCGTATGAAAATGGATGCCATGGAAATGGCGGAACCCCTTAACCATACGGTTTGAGCGGCTATTTGATATTTCAAATACGGAAACCTTTGGTTTCTGTATTTTGCGCCTTCTTCACAGGTGCGTGAGGAGGGGCAGAGAGTATGTCTCTGTCTTCCATCGCGCTCGGTTGAGCGGGAACGGGCGGTAGCCGTGGTGGTGCGCTGCTGCAATGGCGGAATGGGCGGCCTTAACGGACACGGGGGCAGCTACGCTGGCGCGGAATCGCTTCCGCATGTCATCCGTGGCATTGCTGCGCCCCTCAATGGCCGGACCGCAAGGATGGCGTGACTTTCAGATGAATTGACGCAGCGTGGCTGGTTCTACGTGCGGCCTGTATAGATCGCCCGTAACGTACACAGAATTTCGTGGCCTGAATGCCAGAAACACTCAGGCATACGGGCTGTAGTGGCGTCAGGCAGGATAACCAATGCCGCCGGTTTTTAGCCTGACCGGGCGGTATCGCTGATGTGCTGCGTGCAGTCCGACCGGCGCATGTTCCGATATTTCTCACGGCCAGTCAGGATGGAAAGGGCAGGGGACCGACGCGGGGAGGCATCGGCCGTGCTGTCAGTTTCAGTTCTGGTGATAAGGAGCCGCCGCCTTGGGTATCCCGCCTTCGATCGGCAGGGCGGGGTCGCGGGACCATTCGTTCCATGATCCCATATACAGCCGCAGGCGTGTAAACCCGGCGGAAGCAAGGGCGACATAGGTATTGGCCGCGCGCGCACCCTTGAAGCAGTAGATGATGATGTCATCATCCGGGTTCAGGTTGCGCGATGCGGCAAGGGCGCGGATTTCGTCAGGACTGCGGAAGGCGGCGTGGTTATCCGTCACCTTCATGAAATCGTACCACTCAATCCATACGGCCCCCGGAATGCGGCCCTTGCGGGGCGCGAAATCCACACCGTAGGGGGAGGAGCTTTCCGCCAGCCATTCGACGCTGTCGCGGTTGTCGAGCAGCTTCGTGGTGGTGGAGCCAAGGGCTGCGTATACGTCGTCGCGCGTGGCCATGAGAGCGTGGTTGATGCACAGCGGAAACCGTGCCCGCACCGGCTGCGTGGCTTCGGTGCTCAGCGCGCCACCTTCACGGCGCCATGCGCTCAGCCCGCCATCAAGTATGCCCACGCGCGGATAGCCGAGATAGCTCAGTATCCAGTAACCCCGGCAGGACGCACCGTAGCGGGTATGCAGCGCATCTTCATAGATGATGGCGGTTTTGTTCCCATCCAGCCCGTAATCGGCGAACAGGGTGGAAAATTTTTCCTGCAGGCTGTGCAGTCCGTCCTGCGTGGTTTCCGCCAGATAGGTGAAAATATCGGGCATGTTCACCGCGCCCGGAATGT
This sequence comes from Komagataeibacter saccharivorans, assembly GCF_003207825.1. Classification (GTDB taxonomy): domain Bacteria; phylum Pseudomonadota; class Alphaproteobacteria; order Acetobacterales; family Acetobacteraceae; genus Komagataeibacter; species Komagataeibacter saccharivorans. Next base: position 13,992 of record NZ_NKTY01000019.1, read on the forward strand.
GGCCGGCAGCAAAGTCTTTCCCGTCACGCACGTCGATCAGGATGATCGTGTCCTGCGCAGCCAGTTTGCGGACATCTTCGGGGGAATAAAGAACAGCCGACGGCATGGTGATTTCCTGCAAGGTTTCGGACATGCAGGTCTGGTATCACCTGTTGGTGAGGAAGGGCAGAGGGAGCGGAGCGCGCCCGGTATGATGTGACCGGGACGCAGGCCCCATTGCTGGTGTGCTGCCGTAGTGCGGGCGGCATGGGTCATCACCCCGCCCGCAGGCCACAGGTCAGGCCGCCAGGCCGCCATCCGTGGTCAGCGCGGTGCCCGTGATGAAACCGGCCGCCGGGCTGGCAAGGAACGAGACCAGAGCCGCGACATCGCTGATCCGGCCATATTCCTTATGACACATGAAGCTGCGCAGCAGGTCGGCAGCTTCCCCCGTGGCGGGGTTCATGTCGGTATCGATCGGGCCGGGCTGCACCACGTTGATGGTGATTCCGCGCGGGCCAAGATCGCGTGCCGCGCCACGGGCAAATCCGCTCAGTGCGGCCTTGGATGCGGAATAAAGCGAAATGCCGGGGAAAGGTGCGCGATCGGCAAAGGTCGATCCGATCAGGACAATGCGGCCCCCCGTGGTCATGTGGCGCGCGGCTTCGATGGTTTCGATCATCACGGCGCGGACATTCAGCCCCAGCACGGCGTCGACCTGTTCATCCGTGGTCTCGGCCACGTCGCCATAGGGGTAGATCCCGGCATTGCACACCAGTGCGTCAATCCGGCCCAGTTCTTTCACGACCTGACATATGGCTGCACGGTTGCCATTGCCTTCGCCATCGCAGCGGATGGCAATGCCACGGCGGCCCAGCGCGCGGACTGCCGCCACCGTTTCCTCGGCTGCATGTTCGTTGCGGACATAGGAAATGGCGATGTCGTACCCATCCTTCGCCAGCGCCGTGGCGATGCCCGCGCCGATGCCGCGGCTGCCACCTGTTATGTATGCGACGCGCTGTGTCATTGTGCTTTCCTCCCGATATGATCTTGCGTTTTCCTCCTACAGTACGGGCCGGATGGGGGAAAGCATGCCGTGGGGCGGGGAAGGGGCTTGATCCTGCCTGCGGTGTTGTCTATAGCCTGCCTGTTCGCGCGTCCGGGCCTGTAGGGCATGCCCGGCCGCAATGGAAGTGTTCCGACCCGAAAGGGGCAGGGACACGGGCACCAGACATCAGGAGAAGAAAATGCCCAAGATGAAGACCAAGTCATCGGTCAAGAAGCGGTTCAAGATCACCGCGACCGGCAAGGTGCTGGCAGGACCGGGCAACAAGCGCCATGGCCTGATCAACCGCTCGCAGAAGATGAAGCGCACGAACCGTGGTTCGCAGGTGCTGACGGAAATGGACGGCCGCACTGTGAAGCAGTGGGCTCCCTACGGTCTGGCATAAGGAGCACCTGAGATATGGCACGTGTGAAACGCGGCGTAACCACCCACGCCCGCCACAAGAAGGTCCTTGAACTCTCCAAGGGCTTCCGTGGTCGTTCCTCCACCAACTACCGCATTGCGCTGGAACGTCTGGAAAAGTCGCTTCAGTATGCTTACCGCGACCGCCGCAACAAGAAGCGCGAATTCCGCGCCCTGTGGATCCAGCGTATCAACGCTGCGGTGCGTGAGCATGGCCTGACCTACAGCCGTTTCATCAACGGTCTGGACAAGGCTGGCATCGAGATCGACCGTAAGGTCCTTGCTGCCATTGCCTATGACGATGCGGCAACCTTCGCCGAGATCGTGAAGAAGGCCCAGGCCGCTCTGGCCTGAACCCTGTCCCCGCCCGTGTGGCGACAGGTCCACGAAACGGGTCGTCCCAACGGGCGGCCCGTTTTGTTTTTATGCAATGCCCGTGCCGCTTTTCCGTCCGGCGGCGGGCACAGTTTCATGTGCCGGGTCTGGCCCGTGCGGGTAGAAGCCGCCGGTTGCTATCCACTGCCAGCCCGCCCGGTGAAAGCCTGCGCGAGGTGCTATGAGTGACGATCTCGAAACCCTGAGGGAACAGACAGTTCAGGCACTCGCTGCCGCGACCGACCTGCGTGAATGGGATGCGGTGCGTGTCGGCACGCTGGGCAAGTCGGGCAGGCTGACCGCGCTGCTCAAGGAACTGGGGCGCATGACGCCCGATGAACGGCGCACGCGTGGCGGCGCGCTGAACCGGCTGCGCGATGAACTCTCGCGTCTGATCGAAGCCCGCGGGCAGGAACTGGAAACGGCGGCGCTGAACGCCCGCCTTGCGGCTGAACGCGTGGATGTGACGCTGCCATGTGCGCCGGATGCGCAGGGACTGCTGCACCCCATTACCCGCACGATCGAGGAAATGGCCGCCATTTTCGGCTCCATGGGCTTCCAGCTTGCCGAAGGCCCGGATATCGAAAGCGACTGGCACAATTTTTCGGCCCTCAACACGCCCGCCCATCACCCCGCCCGTACCGATCAGGATACGTTCTACCTGCCGGCGGAAGCCAGCGGCCAGCCCGAGCGCGTGCTGCGCACACAGACATCGGGCGTGCAGATCCGCACCATGCTGGGGCAGGAACCGCCCATCCGCATCATCGCGCCCGGCCGCACCTATCGCGCCGATCATGACGCCACCCATTCTCCCATGTTCCATCAGTGCGAGGGACTGGTGATTGAAAAGGGCATCACGCTGGGGCACCTCAAGGGCTGCCTGTCTGATTTCCTGCGCGCGTTTTTCCAGATGCCCGACCTGCCGGTGCGCTTTCGCGCTTCCTATTTCCCGTTTACCGAACCCTCGATGGAAATCGACATCGGCTGGTCGCGCAGGACGGGCCAGATCGGTACCGGCGGCGACTGGCTGGAAGTGCTGGGGGCGGGCATGGTCCATCCGCGCGTGCTGGCCAATTGCGGGCTGGATGCACGTGAATGGCAGGGTTTTGCCTTCGGCATGGGGATCGAACGGCTGACCATGCTGCGCCACGGTATTCCGGACCTGCGTTCGTTTTATGAAAGCGACGTGCGCTGGCTGCGTCATTACGGCACGTCCCCCCTGTCTCCCGCCATGCTGCACGAAGGTCTGTGATCGATGAAGTTCTCCCTGTCATGGCTGCGCGAACATCTTGAGACCACGGCAACGCTGGAAGAAATCTGCGCCACGCTGAACACCATCGGGCTTGAGGTCGAAGGGGTGGAAGACCGGGGCGCGATCCTCGCTCCGTTCCGCACCGCCCGCATTATCGAAGCCACCCAGCACCCCAACGCCGACCGCCTGCGCGTCTGTCAGGTGGACGCGGGTGAGGGGTTTGAGCGCGTGCAGGTTGTCTGTGGCGCGCCGAATGCGCGCACGGGCCTGCATGTGATCTTCGCGCCACCCGGCACATTCATCCCGGCCAGCGGCATCACCATCAAGGCAGGCAAGCTGCGGGGTGAGGAAAGCGGCGGCATGCTGTGCTCGTTGCGCGAACTCGGACTTGGGGAGGAAAGCGACGGGATCGCGGAACTGCCCGACGATACCGTGCCCGGCCAGTCCTACGCCCTGTTCGCTGATCTGGATGATCCCGTCATCGACATCGCCATCACCCCCAACCGCGGGGACGCGCTGGCGGTGCGCGGGATCGCGCGTGACCTTGCTGCTGCCGGTCTGGGCGAACTGAAGCCGTGGCTGACGGCGACGGTGGAAAGCCGGTTCGATACCCCCATCGACTGGCGTGTTACCTTCCCCGAAGCCTGTCCGTGGGTTCTGGGGCGCAGCCTGCGGGGCGTGAAGAATGGTCCCAGCCCCGAATGGCTGCGGCGCAGGCTGGAATCCATTGGCCTGCGTCCGGTGTCGGCGCTGGTGGACATCACCAATTTCTTCACATTCGACCTTGGCCGTCCGCTGCATGTATTTGACGCGGATAAACTGCTGGGCAGTGAACTGACCATCTGCCGGGGGGCAGGCGAAACCTTTACTGCCCTTGATGGCAGCGAACACGTCATGACGCCCGATGACTGCGTTATCGCCGACAGCCGGGGCGTGCAGTCGCTGGCCGGGATCATGGGGGGGGCTGAAAGCGGGGTCAGTGAAACGACCACGAATGTGTTTGTCGAATGCGCCCTGTTTGATCCCGTGGCCATCGCGCTGGCAGGGCGGCGGCACAACCTGCATTCCGATGCCCGACAGCGTTTTGAACGCGGCGTGGATCAGGCCCTGCCGCCCGCAGCCCTTGAGGCCGCGACCCGGATGATCCTTGACCTGTGTGGCGGGGAAGCGGGCAGTGTCGTGTCCGCCGGGGTCGAACCCGCGTGGCAGCGTCAGGCGCATCTGGAATTCGCACGGCTTGAGACGCTGGGCGGCCTGAGCGAAGCGCCGGATCATGCCGTGCACCTTCTGGAGCGGCTTGGCTTTGCAGTGCGGGAGCGGGATGCCCGCCATGTGGTGGTGGATGTACCCTCATGGCGCAATGACATCGCTACCCCCATGCTGCTGGACCAGCGCCCGGACCTGCCGCCCGCACGTGCGCAGGCCGCCGCACAGGGCGCGATCGAGATCGACCCGGAAGTGGACCTGGTGGAGGAAATCCTGCGCCTGCGTGGGCTGGACAGCGTGCCTGCCGTATCGCTGCCGCTGCGCAGTGCCGTGCCGCTGCCTGCCCTGAGCAGCCGCCAGACGCGCATCGCCGGCCTGCGCCGGCAGCTTGCGGCGCGCGGGTTGCTGGAAACCGTGGGCTTTTCCTTCGTGGCGATGGATCAGGCCGCGGCATTCGGTGAAACACCGGCTGACCTGCATCTGCTCAACCCCATCGCCGCCGATCTGGACCAGATGCGTCCGACCCCGCTGGTCAACCTGCTGGCAGCGGTCAGGGCGAATGCAGCACGGGGCTATCCCGATCTGGGCCTGTTCGAAGTCGGCCCCGGTTTTGACGCCGATGGACAGAAACTGATCGCCGCCGGTATCCGCAGCGGCCATTCGCCGCGTCTGCCCGGCCAGCCCGCGCAGCCGGTCGATCTGTGGCAGGTCAAGGCCGACGCGCTGGCAGGGCTTGCTGTTGCCGGGGCTGCGATGGAAGGCTGCACCATCACTGCCGATGCCCCGTCCTACTACCATCCGGGCCGGTCGGGGGTGATCCGGCAGGGACCGAAGCTGGTTCTGGGTCATTTCGGGCAGTTGCATCCCGCCCTGCTGGCGGCGCGGGGGATTGATGTCCCGGTCTGTGCCTTCACGCTTTATACCGACGCCGTGCCCGAACCCAGGCGCAAGCGCAAGGCGCCGCCCGCCCTGTCCGCCTTCCAGCCGTTGAGGCGTGATTTCGCCTTTGTCGTCGCGGCGGACCTGCCTGCGGAAAAACTGCTCAGGGCCGTGAAAGGCGCTGAGCGGAACCTTATCGTCGCGGTTCATCTGTTCGATGTGTATGAAGGTGACAAGGTTCCGGCGGGGCATAAATCACTGGGTGTCGAGATAACCCTTCAGCCGATGGACAGGACACTGACCGATGCGGAAATCGAAGCTGTCTGTGACCGGGTGGTCGCTGCCGCGCAGAAAAGCTGCAATGCGGTCCTGCGGGGCTAGGCGTTCGGGCCTGCTGGCCAACAGGGGGCGTGCGGGGCGTATCGGTCTGGCACTGGCGGCCATGTTATGCACGGCCAGCCTGCCTGCCTATGCAACCGATATTACCGGGGCGGGCTCCAGCTTCGGCGCGCCGATTTACGGCGCGTGGGGGGCAGGGGCCGCCCGTGCGATGGATATCCGCCTGAACTACCAGACCATCGGGTCAGGTGCCGGGCAGAATCAGGTCAAGGCCCGCACGGTGGATTTCGGCGCGTCGGATGCGCCGATGAATGCGGCCCAACTGGCGCACAATGGCCTGATGCAGTTTCCCACGGTGCTGGGGGCGATCGTGCCGGTCGTGAACCTGCCCGGTCTGGATGGCAGTCATCTGCACCTGACGGGTGAACTGCTGGCCGGGCTGTACAGTGGCGATATCACCATGTGGAATGATCCACGTATCGCTGCGGAAAACCCCGGTGTCAGCCTGCCTGCCATGCCCGTGGCCCCGGTGCGGCGGGCCGATGGGTCGGGCACGACCTTTGTCTTCACGTCCTATCTCGCACGGGTTTCGCCGCGCTGGGCGGCGGAGGAAGGTAAGGGGACCTCCATCGAATGGCCGGTGGGCGAAGGCGCGCGCGGCAATGACGGTGTCGCCGCGGCCGTGCGCAATACCGAAGGCAGCATCGGTTATCTGGAATACGCCTATGCCGCGGGCAATCACATGCCCATGGCCGAACTGCGTAATCACCATGGAGATGTGGTCGCGCCAGACCCCGAAAGCTTCCGTCTGGCCGTGACCTCCGCCCACTGGGCGGATGATGCGACCCATTCCGCTGATGTGCTGGATGGCGATGGCGCGGGAGCCTGGCCGATCATGGCCGCAACCTACGTGCTGATCCCGACGGACAGTGCCACGACAGCGCAGGGCAGGGCGGTGCGGGCGTTTTTTGACTGGAGCATGCAGCACGGTGCGGAGTCAGCCCTGCTGCTGGGGTATGTGCCGTTGCCCGAGGATATCCGCGCCAGCATCCGCACCATCCTGAACGGGCGGTAGCGGCACGGGGAACGACGCCTCGCTGCCTGTTTTTCAGAAACCCGGAAATTTCCGGGTGATGTCATGAACAGGCGGCCTGCACCGGCTGCCCGGGTATGTGGCAGATTTTTCACCATCGGTATTTGCGCTGGCTGATCCGACACGATAAGCCGGTCTGGCATGACTGGACCCCATTCTCCCATCCCTCCGCTACCAGAACCTACCGGGCATGGACCGACCATCTGGATCATGGCGGGCGAAGCCAGCGGTGACGTGCTGGGCGCTCGTCTGATGGCGGCGCTGCGCACTGCGCGGCCGGATATCCGTTTTGCCGGGATAGGGGGCGAACACATGCGCGCGCAGGGGCTGCACTCGCTGTTTCCGCTGCGTGATCTTGCGGTCATGGGACTGCTGGAAGTACTGCCCAGACTGCGGCATCTCTCACGCAGGCTGGATCAGGCGGTGCAGGATATTACTGCACGCCGTCCGGATCTGGTCGTGACCATTGACAGCCCCGGTTTTGCCCTGCGGCTTCTGCGTCGGATCGCGCCGCTATCCATTCCCCGGCTGCATTATGTCGCCCCCCAGGTCTGGGCCTGGCGTGAGCACAGGGTGCGGGAATTTCCGGGCCTGTGGGAGCGGATGCTGTGCCTTTTGCCGTTCGAGCCGGAATTTTTTGCCCGCCACGGGATCGAGGCACGTTTTGTTGGTCACCCCGTGCTGCAATCCGGCGCGGATCAGGGTTCCGGGGCTGATTTTCGCAGGCGTTACGGCATAGCGGATTCTGCGCAGGTTCTGGTGCTCATGCCCGGTAGCCGCCGGTCGGAAGCGCCGCGTCTGTTGCCGGTATTTGGGCGCATGCTCCTCATTTTACAGCAGCGTATGCCGGGCATCGTGCCGGTTGTGCCGGTCTCCCCCGTTATCGGGGATATCGTGCGCAGGGGGGTAGCGAACTGGCCGGTCCAGCCGCTGGTCATTACCGACGTTCAGGACAAGCACGATGCGTTTGCCGCAGCCAGTGCCGCACTGACCAAATCGGGTACTTCCACGCTGGAACTGGCGATGGCGGATGTTCCCATGGCCGTGACGTACCGGGTCAATCCATTGACGGCGGCGATGGCGCGACGTCTGATCCGCGTGCCCTATGTGGCCATGGTCAACCTGTTGTCCGGCCACAGGCTGGTGCCCGAACTGCTGCAGGAACGCTGCACGCCCGAACTTCTGGCCGACACCGTTGAGCGCCTGCTGAAGGACGAAAACTGCCGGAGCCTGCAGCGCGCGGGATTCAGCCATATCCGCGCGGCGTTACGCGGGCCGGGTCAGGACCCGGCCACTGCCGCCGCGCATGAAGTCATGGATTTGCTGGCTGCGCATTCTGCGGCGGTGCATCCGGCGTCTGCGGAGCCGTAACGCCGGGCGGTAGAGGTTCATTTTCTGAAATCAGGGCATGCAGTTCGTTCCTGAGCATGAAAATACCCATGACAACCGTGGCCACCACCATGATCCCGATCCAGATCAGTTTGCCGATCTGTTCGCGTTTTTCCTCATCATAAGCCATGATTGCCTAGCCTTTGCTGCCGTAAAGCGTTTCCGCTGCAATTTCCGGCTGTGTGATCTCGACCATGCCTTCGGGGCGCAGGGCGTTGTAAAAGCAGCTCCGCCGTCCCGTATGGCAGGCGACACCCTTCTGGTTCACCAGCAGCAGGACCGCATCGCGGTCGCAGTCCAGCCGGGCGTCGATCAGGGCCTGGACCTGCCCTGATGTCTCGCCCTTGCGCCACAGGCCCGACCGGCTGCGTGAATAATAGCATACGTGGCCCGTGCGCAGGGTTTCATCCAGTGCTTCGGCATTCATCCATGCCAGCATCAGTACCTCGCCACTGTCATGCTGCTGGGCAATGGCTGCGATCAGGCCATCGGCATTGAATTTGACCCGACCAATCATGGCGGAGCGAACAGCCGAATCCGGCGGCGTGTAGGACATGCGTTTTTTACCTTGAAGGAGGAGCCTGAACCGGCCCCGAAATGCGCACTGGCAGGCTTTATTCCGCCTTGGCGGGAAGGGAGAACCATGGCGGCACCTGCACGCTTATCGCGTGGCCTGCGGCGGTCAGGCCCGTGTCATGGATATGTTCGTTGCGGATCATCGCCATGCCCGCCCCGTCGCGTGATGAGCGCATTTCTCCCACCGTAGCGGTGCCCGACAGGACCGGCGTGCCCGGTGGCGGCAGTTCCCTTTGCGCCGTAACCGGCAGCAGGTGGCGGCGCACCAGACCACGATAGCGCGTGCGGGCGGTCAGTTCCTGCCCCATGTAGCAGCCCTTGGTCCAGCTAATGCCATTGAGCTGGTCAAAATTGGCTTCCAGCAGCAGGGTCCGGTCACTTTCGCAGTCACGCGCGCCATCGGGCAGGCCCAGCGCCAGCCGGTGGCGGTCGTAATCCACATCGTCCGCATGGGCGGTGGGGGATGGGTGGCCAAGCAGGAAGCGCCATCCAGCCTGCGGCAGGCGGGGATCGGGGGCGGCGGGATACCCTTCGGGCATTGTGGCATCGCCACCCCATGCGGCGTGAACGGCGTAGCCGGTTTCCCCGATTTCAGCGTGCGCGCGCAGTCGGAAACGCGACAGGCGCTGGCGCAGCATGTCCACCTGCCCCGCGTCGCAGTCCAGCAGCAGGCGCGTGCCCTCCGGGTCGGCAAAGACGAAAAAGTCCGCCAGCCATTTGCCCTGCGGGGACAGGAACGCCGTCCATACGGCATGGCCGGGGGCGACTGCCGTCATGTCATTTGACACCAGCCCCTGAAGGAAGGAAACGCGGTCCGCCCCCGATACACTGAGTACGGCGCGGGCGGGAAGGTGAGCGATTCTGGCCATGGGCATAATCTGGCCACAGCCGGCGTGACAGACAAGGGCAAAGACGGGTTGGCACATCCGCAAAACGTGACTAGCACCGTAAAATGCACATCCTGTTCATAACATCCACCCGGCTGGGGGACGCCATCCTGTCAACCGGCCTGCTGGATACCCTGCTGCGGCGTTATCCGCAGGCTGACTTCACCATAGCCTGCGGCCCGGTGGCGGCTGGCCTGTTCGCCCATATGCCACGTCGGGTCCGTACGATCGTGATGGTCAAGCGTACGTATGACAGGCACTGGTTCGACCTGTGGCGTCAGTGTCGGGGGCGCAGATGGGATATATGCATCGACCTGCGTGGTTCCATCACCAGCTACTTCCTGCGCGTGGGCAGGCGGTACGTGATGCGTGGTGGCCGCAGGCCGGGGCGGCGGATTGCCCATATTGGCGCATTGCTCAGCCTGAGCCCCGCGCCGCTGCCGGTGACATGGACCAGTCAGGTCGAACGTGCGCAGGCGTCGCGCATGCTGGGGACGGGCGTGAACTGGGTCGCACTTGGCCCGACAGCCAACTGGGATGGCAAGATATGGCCGGCGGAACGGTTTGTGGCCCTGTTCGACCTGCTGCGCGCGGCTGATCCCGGCCTGCGCCCGGTGGTCCTCTATGGACCGGGAGAGGCGGAGCAGGCGCGCGCGCGGCCCGTTCTGGCGCAGTTGCCTGATGCGCTTGATACCGGTGGAACGCTATCGGTCACGCAGGTTGCTGCGCTGATGGGACAATGCACGCTGTTTATTGGTAATGATTCCGGTCTCATGCATCTGGCGGCGGCAAGCGGGATTCCCACGCTTGGCCTGTTCGGGCGAAGCCGTGCGTCGGAATACGCGCCCTGCGGTCCGTGGGCGCGGGCGGTCGTAGCTCCTGGCCCCGAGGGCGAAGCCCCGATGCAAGGGCTGCACGTGGAACAGGTGGCACAGGCGGCGCTGGCCCTGTTACGGCAGTGGCGGGAGCGGAAACGGTGAAAAACCTGAACTTTGTGCATTTCGGGCACGCTTACGACTGGCGGCGGAAAACGGCCCGGTCTATGTGATCGGACAGGCATGATGGCGGAAATGGGGATGGCGACCGGACAGGGCGGTTTGCCGTGCCGTTTCAGGCTGGATATGCTGGGGCAGAGATTTACGACGCGCGACGCATCACGCACCGCGCCAGCAAGCAGGGAACGACAGGAACGTGGCTGACGACATCTTCAGGGAAGTCGATGAGGAAATCCGTGCCGAACGCATCCGGGCACTGGCGCGGCGCTATCTGGTGGTTGCGGGTGTCGTGGTCGCGGGTATCTGTATCGGCGCGGGCGGGTGGCAGTATTCGGTCTATCGCGCCCATCAGGCTGACGCCGCCGTATCGGCTTCCTATTTCACCGCAATGCATGATGCGGCCCGTGGCCCTGCGGATATGCCGGGCAGCACCGCGCCCCTGACAGCGGGACAGAAAAACGCCCTTCAGGAACTTGCTGCCCTTGATGGCAAGGCGCGGCCACCGCTGCGCATCCTTGCCCGCATGGAACGCGCCGCCCTTCTGGCCGGTAGCGGTGACAATGCCGGTGCCCTGACATTGTGGGATGGTGTCGCGCAGGAACACGGTGTCGATCCGGTTGTAGCCTCCCTCGCCAGCCTGCTGTGGGTCCAGCATCAGATCGACAGTGGCGATCCCGCTACCCTGCGTTCACGGCTTGCCGTGCTGGACGGCGCGGGACAGCCATGGCGCGGACAGGCCATCGAAGCCGAAGCCCTGCTGGACCTGCGCGTAGGCAAGGAAGCTGACGCACGCGCCCGGTTCGAGCGGCTGAGCATGGACATGGGCATACCCGATGGCGTGCGCAACCGTGCGGAAGCCATGCTCCAGACGCTGGGGGGCGACGCGGGTGGCTAGTTCAAGGCGTGGTCCGCTCATGATGCCGACAGACGGAAAAAACATGAAATCAGTCCTAAGCCGACGCCATGCGCTCCTTGGCGTGGGGGCAGCCCTGCTGCCAGCCCTTGCGGCCTGCAAGGCAGGCAAGAAGAAAACGCCGCTGCTGATCGGCCATCGCTCGGATGTGCTGCATACGGTTGCGGGGCTGACGGTTGACGCCGATGAAACGCAGGCCGTGAACGTGCCTGCGCCCATCGCGGTCAATGCGTGGCCCCAGTCAGGCATCCGGCCTGATCATGACGGTGTGAACATCGCCTGGGGCGGCGAGATGCGCCACCAGTGGACCCACGATATCGGGGCTGGTAATTCCGAGCCGCAGCTTCTGTCCTATGTCGCGCTGGGCGATAGCGGGCGTGGCATCATCCAGGCAACGCCGGTGGTGCAGAATGGCCGGATTTTCGTAGCCGATGCACAGGGCGTCATCCGTGCCTACCGCTGGCCCGGCATGCACAAGCTGTGGGAATATAACCCCAAGCCGCGCAAGATGCTGTCCAACAATCTGGGCGGTGGCCTGACTGTTGATGGCGATACGCTGTACATCGTCGATGGTGTGGGTCAGGCGCTGGCGGTCAGTGCGGAAACCGGCAAGCTGAAATGGCGTGTCAATATTCAGGCCCCCGGCCGTTCCGCCCCCACGCTGGTCAATGGCAGGCTGTTCTTCGGCACGATTGACGAACACCTGTACTGCGTGGACGCCGAAAACGGTAACATCCTGTGGAGCTACGCCGCGACGTCCGCCGATACCGTCATATACGGCCAGCCCGCCCCGGCCGTGGCCGATGGCGTTGTGCTGGCCGGTTTCGGTTCAGGCGATCTGGTCGCCCTGCGCGCTGAAGGCGGTGAGGTCGTGTGGGCCGATACGCTGGGCAGCACGAACGGACAGGAAGCCCTGATCGACTTTTCGTGTGTTCATGGCATGCCCGTCATTGTCGATGGTACGGCCTACGCCATAAGCACGGGTTCCGTTCTGGTCGCCATCGATATGCGCTCGGGACGCAGGCTGTGGGAGCGCGGAATTTCGGGCCAGAATACGCCGCTGGTGATCGGGGACTGGATCTTCCTTGTTTCCATGGACGAACAGGTCGCCTGCCTGGACCGCCTGTCGGGTCATGTGCGCTGGATCACGCAGTTGCGCCAGTACGAAAACGCCGACAAGCAGAAACGCGGCATCGTATGGAATGGCCCCATACTGGCGGGCGGCAAGCTGGTGATGATTTCCAGCCTGCCGGAAAATGGCGTCGCCATCATCGATCCCGCGCAGGGGCACATCGAATCCCTTCACGCCCTTCCGGGTCAGGTCACGACCGCGCCCATCATTGTCGATAATCTGCTGTTGCTGATGGACAATAAGGGCTACCTTATAGCCTACAGTTAAAAAGAAAGTTGCCGCAGTGAGTTCATCTTTTCCATCCGTTTCGGCGGATGCGCTGCCGGTTGTCGTGATCGCGGGCAGGCCGAATGTCGGCAAGTCGACCATATTCAACCGGCTTGTCGGGCGCAGGCAGGCCCTTGTGGCGGATACCCCCGGCGTTACCCGCGACCGTAAGGAAGGGCAGGCCACAGTGCGTGGTCGCGCCATCCGCATAATCGACACAGCCGGACTTGAGGAAGCCGCCCCCGATACGCTGTACGGGCGGATGCGGGCCTCATCCGAATCCGCCGTAGCCAATGCGGATCTGGTCCTGTTCTGCATTGATGCCCGCAGTGGCATTACACCCGCGGACGAACATTTCGCCAACTGGCTGCGTCGGCAGGGCCGCCCGGTGCTGCTGATCGCCAACAAGGCGGAGGGACGGCAGGGCGCCGCCGCCGCGATGGAGGCCTATTCGCTTGGGCTGGGCGCTCCGCTTGCCATCTCCGCCGAGCATGGGGAAGGCGTGGCCGATCTTATGTCCGAAATAGCGGACCGCCTGCCACCGACCGATCTGCCGCCCGTGCAGAAACAGAGCCGCCGTGACCGGCGTATCCAGCAGGAAGAAGCCGGGGAGGTGGAGGACGTGCGTCCCCCCGGTCCCCTGCGGCTGGCCATTGTCGGGCGGCCCAATGCAGGCAAGTCCACGCTGCTCAACCGGCTTCTGGGCGAAGAGCGGATGATTACCGGCCCCGAGCCGGGGCTTACGCGCGATTCCATTGCCGTCACGCTCAACGACGATGAAGGTCCGATCCAGCTTGTCGATACCGCGGGCCTGCGCCGCAAGGCCCGTATTGACGAGACGCTGGAGAAGATGTCCGTCTCCGCCTCCATCGAGGCCCTGAAAATGGCGGAGGTCGTCATTCTGGTTCTGGATGCGACGCTGGGCGTGCATGAGCAGGACCTGCAGATCGCCCGCCTGATTGAGCGCGAAGGGCGGTGCTGCGTGCTGGCGCTGAACAAGTGGGACGCGGTGGAAGACCGGGCCGAAACCCGGCAGGCCATCAAGGACCGGATCGAGATGTCACTGGCGCAGATGCGCGGTATTCCGGTGGTCTCGTTCTCTGCGCTGACGGGGGCTGGCATCAACAAGCTGCTGCCGACGGTGCGACGGGCGCATGAAATCTGGAACCGTCGCGTGCCGACCGGGGCACTCAACCGCTGGTTCGAGATGATGGTCTCCCGCCATCCGCCGCCGCTGGTTGATGGGCGCAGGCTGAAACTGCGCTACATCACGCAGGCGAAGGCGCGTCCGCCCACGTTCATCCTGTTCGGAACCCGTACGGACCAGTTGCCTGACGACTATCAGCGCTATCTGGTCAATGGCATGCGGGAGGAATTTGACCTGCCCGGCACGCCGATCCGGCTGCTGCTGCGCGCTTCCAGCAATCCCTACGCCAAGGGATAAGAAATATCAGGCCGGGTGCAATCGCCCGGCCTGATGTCTGTACGGGCAGGGACTGACGGCATCCCACCGCTACCCATGGGGTATGGCGGAATGGAATGGATCAGGCATGATGGTGCGGTAAGCAAAACCGTAGGGACCAGCTATGCCTGTCGTAACCGCAACCGATGCCCTGCTGATTATCGACATGCAGGTGGATTTTCTGCCCGGCGGCGCACTGGCCGTGACCGGGGCGGATGCGCTCGTGCCGGTTATCAACCGGCTTGGCCATCTGCCATTCGGGCTGGTCGTGGCCACTCAGGACTGGCATCCGGCGGATCATGTATCCTTCAGGAAGCGGGGCGGCCCGTGGCCGGTGCATTGCGTGGCGGGCAGTGAAGGGGCCGCGCTATCTCCCGCGTTGGATCAGGCCCGTATTGGCGTGCTGCTGCGTAAGGGACTGGACCGCGATATCGACAGCTATTCAGCCTTTGGGGACAATGACCGTATCGGCCGGACAGGGCTGGAAGGACTGCTGAGGGACAGGGGCATTACCCGTGTGTTCCTGACGGGTGTTGCGCTGGACTATTGCGTAGCCGCCAGCGCACGCGATGCCTGCCGGGCCGGGTTTGATACCGTCGTGCTGCATGATGCCTGCCGCAGCGTGAAAGCCATGTCAGGCAGGATTCTGGAAACCCTGAGGGCAGAGGGGATCGGAGCGGCATCCTGCGCGGACCTGCTGCCCGCCCCCTAATCCGTCATTCCCTACGATACAACCAGCGAGAGCAGCAGGGCAAAAACCAGTCCGAGTACTGCAATCAGCGTTTCGATCACAGACCATGTCTTGATTGTCTGGCCAACGGACAGGCCAAGATATTCCTTGATCTGCCAGAACCCGGCATCATTCAGCGGGCCGAGCGCCACTGAACCCGCACCCGTCACGATCACCATCAGTTCGGGCGATGCCGAATGCGTGCGCAGCAGGATCGGCCCCACAATGCCAGCAGCCGTGCTCATGGCCACGGTGGCCGATCCGGTCGCGACCCGCACCACCACCGCCAGCAGCCATGCCAGCACCAGAAGGGGCACATGCGCCCCCACGGCCATACTGGTAATCGCGGATGAGACACCGCTATCCACCAGTTCCTGCCCAAAGCCGCCGCCAGCACCCACCAGCAGCATGATGAGTGCGGTGGGGGCAAGGCAGTCATTGGTGAATTTCAGGATTGTTTCACGGCTGAAGCCGCGCGCGGAACCAAAAACCTGAAAGGACAGCAGGGTGGCCAGCGCCAGCGCGATGTCGGTGTTGCCAATGAAGTGCAGCGCATTGTTCAGCGCCCGGTTGTTCGGTGCCGCGAAATCCGCCACCGACCCGATCAGCATCAGTATGACGGGCGACATGATGGTCAGCACCGTAATGCCGAAACCGGGCATGCTTTCGGGCAGTTCATGATTGACGAACTGCGCTTCCAGCGAACTGGGCTGTAGTGGCCCGATACGACTTGCGATGAAGCGGGCATAGATCGGTCCCGCGATCGCCGCCGCTGGGGTGCCGATCACGATACCCCACAGGATCGTGCGCCCGATATCGGCATGATAGGCCGAAAGGGCAAGCAGGGTGGCCGGATGCGGCGGGATCATGGCGTGCGTGACCGACAGGGCCGCTCCCAGCGGCAGCGCGAGCAGCAGCAGGGGAATATTGTTGCGACGCGCCAGCGTGAATGCCAGCGGAATCAGCAGCACGAATCCGACTTCAAAAAACACCGGCAGACCGACCAGCAGGCCGATCACCATCATGGCCCAGCTTATGCGCTTTTTGCCAGCCAGATGGGTGATCGTAACCGCGATACGGTCAGCCCCCCCGGATTCGGCCAGCATCTTGCCCAGCATCGTACCCAGCGCGATGACGGTCGCCACATGCCCCAGTACATGACCCGCACCGGCTTCAAACGATCCAATGGCCTTCTGTGGCGGCATGCCCGCACACAGCGCCAGACCAACCGATACCGTGAACAATACGATGAACGGATTTATCTTGAACCGGGCGATCAGGATCACGACAGATATGATCGCCAGCGAGGCCAGGGAGAATGCAAACAGCGATGACATTATGTTTTCTGTAACAAAATCATGCCCCATACAGGCCGTTGATGCCGTGGGATGTCAACGCATGAAGCTGTTTTTTTGCGCAATATCTGGATAGGAACGCCCTGTTTTTCAGACCTGATATTACGCTGGCGTCTTCTGCATCCCCTATCGGACGGGGGGATGCAGGGTGTTATCATGCAGTCCTGTGCAACGGAAAAGGCATTGAGATGATTATCCATTCCCATGAGACGGTCGATATTCCAACGTCGTCGGGCATGATGCGGATGCATGTCTTTCGCCCCGCTATTGAGGGGCGCTTTCCCGGCATCGTGCTTTTTTCCGAAATCTATCAGGTGACGGCACCGATCCGCAGGCTGGCGGCCATGATGGCGGGGCAGGGTCATGTCGTGTGCGTGCCGGAAGTCTATCATGAATATGAACCGTGCGGCACCGTTCTGGCCTATGACACTGCCGGGACCGATCGGGGCAATTTCCTGAAATATGAAAAGGCGCTGACCGGTTATGATGCGGATGCCCGTGCCGCATTGGACTGGCTTTCATCTTATCCGCCCTGCACGGGGGCGCTGGCCACGATGGGCGTGTGCCTTGGCGGTCATCTGGCCTTCCGGGCCGCGTTCGATCCGCGTGTGCGCGCGGCTGTATGTTTCTATGCCACCGATATCCATTCCGGCACGCTTGGTCATGGGCAGTGCGATGACACGCTGGAACGCGTGCATGAACTGAGCGGGGAGGTCATGCTGGTATGGGGCAGGCAGGACCCGCATGTGCCCTTTGAAGGACGGGAGAAAATCCGCGCGGCGCTGGAAAAGGCCGGAACCCGGTATTCATGGCATGAATTCAACGCGCAGCATGCTTTCCTGCGCGACGAAGGGCACCGTTTCGATCCTGCCCTTTTCCTTCAGTGCATGGGAATGGCCGAGCGTTTTCTGGCGCGGGCGCTGTCTGTCAGCGCGTAAGGGTGCCCGCCAGTATCGCCAGTGCTATGGCCAGCCCGGTTTCACGGTTGAAGCGGAACAGGCGCAGGCATGTGGCGGGATCGTTTTCCTCCAGGCGCGTCACCTGCCAGCCCAGCAGAAGGGCAGGCAGGGGCAGCGCCAGCCAGAACCCGTATCCCGCATGGGCAAGGCCACCCGCCGCCATCAGGCCAAGCAGGGTCAGCGCGTAACAGGTTCCAACAAACAGCCGTGCATGACCGGCCATGAGGCGGGATGTGGAGCGTACGCCGATGCGGGCATCGTCCTCCATATCCTGAAAGCCATAGATCGTATCGAAGCCAAGCTGCCAGACGATTGTCGCGGCGTAGAGCGCGCACAGCGCGGCATCAACCCGGTCGGCCGCCGCGGCATAGCCCAGCGGCGCGCCGAAGCCGAACGTGAAGCCCATGACAAGCTGGGGCCACCATGTCACCCGCTTGGCCAGCGGATAAAGCCCGACCAGAATGAGGGAAGACGTGCCCAGTACCTGCGACAGGGTATTGAGGTTCATCAGGATGTTGAACCCGATCAGCAGCAGTGCGGCCAGAAACAGTGCGGCTTCACGCATGGACAGTGCGCCGGACGCCAGCGGACGGCCCGCCGTGCGGGCAACCTGCCGGTCGATGTCGCGGTCCCACATATCATTGACCACGCAGCCCGCGGCCCGCATCACCACGCTGCCGATACCGAACAGCACGATCAGGAAAATCCGCTGCGCGGGCGTCACACCGGCAGGCAGCATGATGCCCCACACACCGGGCAGGAACAGCAGCCATGTACCAATGGGCCGGTCCAGCCGCGCCAGTAGTGCATAGGGGCGCAGGCGCGCGGGCAGGCGACCGATCCAGCCATCCACCCGGATGTCCGTATGGGGTACAGGCTGGTCCAAGGCGCAACTCCTTCGTGATAAACGGCATCGGCGGCGACGGGTTTGCCGATGACGGAACGCCCCGTGGCTGCTAATGGCGAAACAGATGGGCCGGAAGACCCCGCCGGGTCAAGACTGGTTCCGGCCGTGTGAAACAGCGAAAGGTTACCGCCTGGTATGAGGGATTGCCCCCGACTGTTCATTTCCCCCACCGGCACGCCACCCATGGCGGTGGATGGCATGCTCGACCTTGAGCCGGGGCAGGCCCATTATCTGGGCACGGTCATGCGCCAGCAGGCCGGTGCCGCGGTGGAGGTTTTCAACGCGCGTGACGGCGCGTGGCAGGGCGTGATCGATCACCTGCGCCGTGACCGCTGCCGCGTCCGGCTTGTGGAACAGACTCGCGCGCCTGCTTCCACGCAGGGGCTGTGCCTGTTGTTTGCCCCCCTCAAGCGCGACGCGACCGAAACGGTCATCCGCATGGGTACCGAACTGGGGGTCGTGCGGTTCCGGCCGGTCGTGACCGAACGGACCAATACCCATCGTATCAATGCAGCGCGGCTGGAAAGCATTGCCATAGAGGCCGCCGAACAGTGCGAACGGCTGGACGTGCCCACCATCGATCCGCTTGAGGCGCTGCCCATGATGCTGTCCCAATGGCCTGATGATACAGCCCTGTTTGCTGCCCTTGAGCGCAGCCCGCAACACGCCATGGCTCCCGCGCCCCGTATCGGGGACAGCGTGCTGATCGGCCCCGAAGGCGGTTTTTCACCCCGGGAGCATGACATGCTGCGCGCGCGTCCCTTCGTGCGCCCGCTTTCACTGGGGCCACGGGTGCTGCGGGCCGATACGGCGGCGGCGGCGGCGCTGGCTCTTGTCGGGGCTGGTCTCGAAGCCGTATGTGGTACAGGTTTGTAACTACCCATTCCCTTTCCGGCATGCGCGTTCAGCCTGTCGCCGGTCCTGATCTGACTGTCATGAGGATATTACCCCCGCCATGTCGAACCCCGGCGCGCATAATTCAAACGTAATCGAATCATTCCAGCAGATGGTCGACGTACTGGCGGCAGGCGCCCGTCCGCGCCAGGAATGGCGGATCGGTACGGAACATGAAAAATTCGGTTTTGTCCTGCCTGATGCAGCCGGGCCGCAGCGCAGGGCGTGGTCATCCCCCCCATACGCGCCGCAGGGGATCGAAGCGCTGCTGCGTGATCTTGCGGGTGAGAACGGTGGCGCGCGCTGGCAGGAAATCATTGATCGCGATGCGCTGATCGGGCTAAAGGGCGCGGCGGACGCAAAGGGCTGCTCCATCTCGCTGGAGCCGGGTGGCCAGTTTGAACTTTCCGGTGCGCCACTGGCCAGCCTGCATGAAACGGCGGCCGAAATGGATCGCCATTTCGCGTCCATCCGCAAGCCATGTAATGAACTTGGCATCGGCTTCGCGCCGATCGGCTTCCATCCGACCGCAACGCGCGCGGATATCCCGTGGATGCCCAAAAGCCGCTACGCCATCATGCGCAATTACATGCCGCGCGTCGGCACGCTGGGGCTGGACATGATGCTGCGGACCTGCACGGTGCAGGTGAACCTTGATTTCGGGTCCGAGGCCGATATGGCCCGCAAGATGCGTGTATCGCTGGCGTTGCAGCCGGTTGCGACCGCGCTGTTCGCCAGTTCCCCCTTCTATGAGGGGAAGCCCAACGGCCTGCTGTCCAATCGCGCGCAGGTATGGACTGACACGGATAATGCCCGTTCGGGCATGCCACACCTGTTCCTGCGCGACGGGTTCAGCTTCGCAGCCTATGTGAACTGGCTGCTGGACGTGCCGATGTATTTCGTCACCCGCGATGACCGGATGATTGATGTGGCGGGCTGCTCCTTCCGTGCGTGGCTGGATGGGCGCGACCTGCCGGGGCTGGAAGGGGAGCGTCCCACCATCGGGGATTTTGAAGATCACCTGACCACTGTGTTTCCCGATGTCCGACTAAAACAGTTTCTGGAAATGCGGGGCGCGGATGCGGGATCTCCGGCCATGATGCTGGCGCAGTCCGCATTGTGGACGGGTATATTATATGACGACGCCACCCTGCATGCGGCGGAAAAGCTGGTACTGGAACACGGCTGGGATGATTACAGCGCCATCCGCGCCGCCGTGCCCCGCACCGGGCTGGATACGCCGTGGGGGCAGGGTGATCTGCGTGGTGTTGCGGCCCGCATGGTCGAACTGGCGACCGATGGCCTGCGCGCACGCGCCTGCCGTGATGCGCATGGACAGGACGAGACACGCTATCTCGACCCCTTGCGTGAAATCGTATCCGGTGGCCCCACTCAGGCCGAGGCATGGCTTGCTGCCTATCATGGCCGCTGGAAGGGTGATGTGACCCACATCTTTACCGAAGCGGCAGTCTGATCGGTCTATGGCGGCAAGTCGGGACCGGGTGGGGGAGCGCCGTCCGCCCGGTCAACTGGTCTTTTTGCAAGAAATGTAATCGAGAAGCATAATCATTTCTGATGCCTTTACTTGCCTATTACAACTGAGAATTATTTTTAATTTATAATATTGTTGAGGTTCAGGAAGAGTTTGTGCATAGATCGGTAAATGCGCAAATTCTCGTCCCTCTCCGATCAGGAAATCCTGGCGCTCGCTATCTCCAATGAGGAGGAAGACGGGCGCATCTATTCCGATTTTGCCTACGCCATCAGGGAAAACTACCCCGACACGTCCAAGATCTTCACCGACATGTCGCAGGAAGAGGACGAGCACCGTCGCGACCTGATTGACCTGTATGCCAGACGGTTCGGCCCCCATATTCCCCTGATCCGCAGGCAGGATATTGCGGATTTCATTGTGCGCAAACCGGCATGGCAGGTACAGACGCTGGGGATCGAGGCCGTGCGCAGCCATGCACGGCAGATGGAAATGGATGCGGCGCGTTTCTACCGGCAGGCCGCCCTGCGCACCACCGACGCGGTTACCCGCAAGCTGCTGGGCGACCTGGCCCATGCGGAAGACCGGCATGAACAGGCCGCCAATGCCATCGAAGTGGACCGCCTGCCTACCAGCAAGCGTGAAAGCGAGGACGAGGATGCGCGTCGCCGCTTTGTGCTCCAGATTGTCCAGCCCGGTCTTGTCGGTCTCATGGATGGTTCGGTGTCCACGCTGGCGCCGGTATTCGCAGCCGCGTTTGCCACGCATCTGCCGTGGAATGCCTTTCTGGTCGGTATGGCGGCGTCGGTGGGGGCGGGCATTTCCATGGGTTTTGCCGAAGCCCTGTCCGATGATGGCAAACTGTCGGGGCGGGGCGCGCCGCTGCTGCGCGGCCTGATCTGCGGGCTTATGACCACGGCGGGCGGGATCGGCCATACGCTGCCGTTCCTTATCAGCGATTTTTCGGTTGCGATGATCTCCGCCGTGATCGTGGTGGTGATCGAGCTGTTTGCCATTTCATGGATACGCTGGCGCTATCAGGAAACACCGTTCAGTTCCGCCATTGTGCAGATCGTGATTGGCGGCCTGCTGGTATTTGTGGCCGGTGTCCTGATTGGCAGTTCGTAATCCGGCTGCCTTGATCTTACCCCGATGTTGGGGCACCACTTGGGTTGCCACGCTATACTGGATTGCCCTGTATCATGAGATTTTTCCGCCCTGGCGCTGCCTGTGTCCTGACCTGTCTGCTGGTGGGGGGCGCAGTGCTTCCTGCCCACGCTCAGGAACAGATGGCTGTTGGCGCATCCGATCAGGATCATGCCCTGCTGGAACGGGTGGAGCATCATCTGGATGGGATCAGCCTGCTCAAGGCCCGTTTCCGCCAGATCGCTCCCGATGGCAAGCAGACCACGGGCACGGCATGGATCGACCGCGCGAATCGCCGGATGCGCTTTCAGTATGATCCGCCCAGCCCGCTGCTGCTGGTCGCCAATCACGATCAGGTCGTGTTCAACGACAGCCAGCTTGACCAGACCACCACCATGCCGATGGACAAGACGCCGCTGGGCCTGCTGCTGCGTCCGCATCTCCAGCTTTCGGGCGATGTGACCGTGACGGGCCTGTCACGCGACAGCAACATGCTCAATATTACGGTGGTGCGCACCGAATCGCCCGGCGATGGCAGTCTGACGCTGGTGTTCCGCAACAATCCGCTGCTGCTGCGCGGATGGATCATTCAGGATGCCCAGCAGCAGGTAACCCGCGTTGAACTGCTTGATGTCACCACCGGTGGCGCACCCCCGGCGGATTCACTTTTCAATACCGACCTGCCCGAACACTAACTTGGGTCAGCGGCTGTTTCATTCCGCCCCGCGCGCCAGTTCCAGCGCGCGGGCGTAAACCGTGCGGCGCGGCAGGCTGGTAATGCCCGCGACAAGGGCAGCCGCATCCTTGACCGAAAGCGTCTGCAGCGCCGCGCGAAGCTGGCTGTCGAGATCGGCGGCAGTGCTGTCATCCTGCGCCGGTGGTCCCAGAACAACGGTGATTTCACCCCGTGCCGGGTTCTGGGCGTAATGGGCGGCGAGTTCCGCCACGGTGCCACGCCGGACTTCTTCAAAGCGTTTCGTCAGTTCACGCGCCACGGCGGCGGGGCGGGTGCCGCCCATGACATCGGCAAGGCTTGCAAGCATTTCCGCCACCCTGTGCGGTGCTTCGTGCCAGATCAGCGTGGCGGACAGTCCCGCGCATTCCGCCGCGTGCAGGCGGGCCAGCACTTCGCGCCGTGCGGCGTCACGTGGTGGCAGGAAACCTGAAAACATGAAGGGATGGGGCGGCAGTCCCGACAGGGTCAGGGCCATTACGGCGGCATTGGGTCCCGGCACGGCGCTGACCCGGCCACCAGCCGCCACGACCGCGCGCACCAGGCGGTATCCGGGGTCGGACATAAGCGGCGTGCCCGCATCGGAAATGACGGCAATGCGCTCCCCCTTGCCCAGTGCGTCCAGCAGGGCGGGGATCTGCTGTTCCTCGTTATGGTCATGCAGGGGGCGGGTTCTGGTGCGGATACCGTATTCGCGCAGCAGGCGGGCACTGGTGCGGGTATCCTCGCACAGGATCAGATCGGCGGCTTCCAGCGTTTCAACCGCCCGGCGGCTGATATCGCCCAGATTGCCGATGGGGGTGGCGACAAGAACAAGTTCTCCGGGTTGAATCCGAACCGGAACGGTTTCCTCCGCGTTCCCTGCATGACGGGCGTCACATTCTCCGCTATGAACTTCGGGGCGGGGTGTGTCCCCCGGATGTTCCGCAGCAGGATAAGATTTTGAAGGCAGGGAAGATGAGGCGTCAGACATTCGGAACCCAGATGCAAGGACAGGATGTTGATTCTGCCTCTCCGCGCCGCGCATGCAAGCGCTTATTGCTGGCAAGCCTGGCGCTGTCGGCCCTGAGCGCGTGCGCAGGCGGTGGCGGGCACGTCAGTCATGCCCCACAGGCGGGACGCAGCGTTGGCGTGCTTCTGCCATTGACCGGCACGAATGCCCGGCTGGGACAGGAAATGCTGACCGCCACCCGCATGGCCATGAATACGCCAACGTCCCCGCCGCTGGATGTGCGCGACACGGCAGCGCCCGGCAGTAATGCCGCCCTTGCGGCACAGGGCGCCATTGCGGCAGGGGACGGTCTGATACTGGGGCCGCTTACCACGGACGATACCGCGAAGGCGGCGGCTGTTACGGTCCCGGCAAAAATCCCCGTAATGGCCTTTACCAGTGACATGTCGGTGGCCCAGCCCGGTGTGTGGACACTGGGTATCGCGCCCGAACAGCAGGTACGGCGCATGGTGTTGGCGGCCCGCCAGCAGGGGCGGCAGCATTTCGCCGCCTTCCTGCCTGATAACCGTCTGGGCCATGCGCTGGGTCAGGCGCTTCAGCAGGTATGTGAGGAAAACGGCCTGCAGTCCCCGCAGATCATGTTCCATGACACGACGCAGGACGGGATTACGGCCAGCCTGAAAACCCTGTCGGCCTATGACAGCCGTGCCGCAGCCGTGCCGCAGCCCGATCCGGTGCAGCAGGCGGCAGCAAGTGTTGCCACCCAGCCCGCGGCGGAAGGTGTGGACCCGACCAACCCGGATGGGGCACCGCAGCAGGCCACGACCCAGACCGATGTGCCGGCGGTGCCTGCGGCACCTCCTGCCGCGCCCATGGCGTTCCCGGCCCCGCCTTTCGATGCGTTGCTGCTGGGCGATACCGGGCTGCAACTGGGGCAGGTTATCAATGCGCTGGCACAGGCCCATGTAGACAGGGCCCATGTGCAGATCATGGGGCCGGGCCTATGGGGCGCGTTTGCCAGCAAGCTGTCCGCACTGCAGGGGGCGTGGTACGCAGCGCCCGATCCGGCAACCCGTCAGGCATTCATACAGCAGTTCATG
Organism: Komagataeibacter saccharivorans; assembly: GCF_003207825.1. Classification (GTDB taxonomy): domain Bacteria; phylum Pseudomonadota; class Alphaproteobacteria; order Acetobacterales; family Acetobacteraceae; genus Komagataeibacter; species Komagataeibacter saccharivorans. Next base: position 38,472 of record NZ_NKTY01000019.1, read on the forward strand.
GCGCGGTATCACCACATGCCCACGCCACTGGCGGACCTGAGCTATGATGCCGCAGCGCTGGTAAAGGCGCTGGACCAGACGCGACCGACCGGCAGTGCGAATGGCTATTCCGTGCAGGCGCTGACCCGGCCGGAGGGATTCGGTGGGGTGGATGGCGCGTTCGGTTTTCTGGAAAATGGGAAGACCCGGCGTGACCTGGCCGTATTTCAGATTCTTCCGACAGGCGGTAGCCAGATCGTCGTCCCGCCCGCTGGCAAGCTGCGCCGTGGCGCGAACTGATACAGGGCGGGTAAGGGTGTAATTACAGTCGCGGCCCGTCAGGCCGCGACAGTCGCCCCGCAGGACAGAACCGGACGGATCGCGTGCAGCGCGGCTTCGAAGCTGCGATAGGTGGCCAGGTGATGGTCACGGATCTGATCGATCAGCGCCCAGCCCATGCCTTCCGGCCGGACCATGTAGGCGGGGTTGGCATTTTCACGCACCCAGACCAGAACATGTTCAATATCAGGCTCATCGTGTTCGTTACGGTTGGCGACATCCGCATCGCACAGGCCCATACACGCGCCAGCCTGTAGCCAGCGCATCAGGTATTCGCGATGACGCGGAAGAAAACCCTGCCGCAGGGAAACAACTTTGGCATCAGAATATCGTTGATCCATCATGCTCATTCCATTGGCTGTGTGACCTGTCATGGCGTGACCGTGACACTGTATGGATGATGCTATGGGCGCATGGCTGCTTTGCCAAACTAAAAATGGCGAATAAAGCCGAAGAAACAGGCAGAAAACTCCGTCTGTGACAAAAAAACAATAATTTAAGTTTAATATGGTTATTAATTGAGCAACTAATTAGGCATTTGCCTATTCCATCGGCGGTGGAGCCATAACCAACTGCCCGGTTTCTGTCGTATCGTGCTTTCAATCCAGTCATTGACCATCTGGGTCAGGTCCATCTGATCCTGACTCCGCTCGCCTGTATCGGGCAGATCAATGGGGGGGTGGACATGAATGCGCAGGCGTGCCGGGCCAAGCCGTTCGACATATCCGGGAATGACCGGGCAGCGCAGCTTGATGGCCATGGCCGCCATTGCCCCTGCCGTCATGGCGGGCAGGCCAAAGAAACGGGCCGGCACGCCGTCATTCATTTTCTGGTCCACCAGCATGCCCAGATGCCCGCCCTTGAGGATATGGGCAAGTGCGCCCCGGGCACCCCGCGCGCCCTTGGCGAACAGTGGCACGGGCTGGCCCATGGCCTGATCGCGCAGGTCGCACAGGATGCGATCCACCAGCGGATTGTTGGGCGCACGATAAAAGGATGAGAACGGCAGTCCATATCGCGCCACGGCAGGCGGCAGCATTTCCCAGTTGCCGATATGGCCGGATACGAAAATGGTCGGGCCACCGCGCGCGGCCTGTGCGTGAAGATATTCCTCTCCCACCACATCCCAGCCCGGTCCATCGACAGGATTATGGGGCAGGGTGGACAGATGCGGGAATTCACCGGCATTGCGACCGATATTGTCCCACATCTCGCGGATCACCGCGCGACGCATACCGCCGTCAAGCTCGGGCATGGCCATGCGCAGATTTGCATCCGCAATACGGGATACGGGCAGTCTCGGCCCCACCGTGCGGCACAGCCATCCCCCCAGATTGGACGCCCGGACAGGACCAATGCGGCGGAAGATGGCCAGCAGGGCACGAACAAAAATGGCTTCCACATGCATCTGCCGCGTAGGAGGAGGAGCTTTTTTTTCGTTCATCGTTCGGTCTTGTCCAGCCATAGATCCAGTATCTGCTCAGGCATCCCAGTCGTGGCCCATGTAACGTGCAGCCCAACGGTGACGACGCGCTGGCGAAAAGGAGCGGGCAGGCGGACGGCGTCTTTTTCAGTTGTCACGAGACAGGCATTCCATTTCTCCGCCAGTGCCTGCAGGCGATGGCAGTCGCGGACGGTATAGGCATGATGGTCCGCAAAGCCGAGACAGGCGCGGGGATGAATGCCATTTTTGGCCAGACCATCAAAAAACTTGGCAGGGCGCCCGATCCCGGCAAAGGCGACAACCGGCCTGTCGATAGGAATGCTGCCCGTATCCTGTCGCAGGGATGCATGAAAACAGGGCAGGCGATCCCTGACCCCGGATGTTACATCCATCCGATCCGGCCCGATCACGACCACCCCGGCTGCCCGTGCCAGCCCGGTGGGAACGGGTTCCCGCAGTGGCCCCGCAGGCAGGACATGACCATTACCAAAACCGACCTGTCCATCCACCACAATCAGGGCCGCGTCCGGATGCAGCGTGGGGTTCTGGAAACCGTCATCCATCAATAGACAGTCCGCGCCGTCCGCCACCGCCCTGCGTGCCGATACTGCCCGGTCCGCGCCGACATAACATGGCGCGATACGTGACAGCAGAAGCGGCTCATCCCCGACATCGCGGGCGGTATGGATCTGCGCATTCACCCGTGTTCCTCCCCCCACGCGCCCGCCATATCCCCGTGAGAGGACAGCGGGCCTGTGGCTACGGACAATGGCGCGTTGGGCCAGATCAAGCACAAGCGGTGTCTTGCCTGCCCCACCAACCCCGATATTGCCGCAACACAGAACAGGCACCGGCGCGTGCCATCCTGTCCGGCGCATGCGACGTGACGTAGCGAAAGCATATAGGTGGGAGAACGGCATCAGGAATGAGGCGACAGGTCCTGCCTGTGCAGGACTGCGCCACCAGAAGGCAGGGGCGCGCATTATCTCTTTTTTCCTAAAGCCAGAACGGCCTGTGCCACATCGCGGGCAAGGGCCGGATCATGATGTGTATGGAGGGACGGCGGACCTGTCTCATGATGCAGGCAGGACAGAACCCACTCTGCAATGTCCTGCTCTGTGGTGACGTAACGCACATCTGTACCCAGTCCGGCATAAGCCTGACGGAAGTTATCGATTTTGGGGCCACTTGCAACGCAGCACCCCGCGCGGGCGGGTTCAAGGGGATTGTGGCCGCCGCCTTCGCATCCGGGCAGGCTGTTGCCAAGCAGGACGGGCGCACCAAGGGCGAAGAACAGCCCTGTTTCCCCCACCGTATCGCATATCCAGACCTTGTCCTGCCCGGTCGGAAACTGCCCCCGCGCCCGACGGGGTGTTTGCGTATGATTCAGTGCCGCGATTTCCGGCCCACGGGGAGGATGACGCGGGATGATGATGGTCAGTGCATCGGGTATTGCCTGCCGTATCAGATCGCCTGCCGCCAGAATCGTCGTTTCTTCCCCTTCATGGGTGGACGCCGCGATCCAGACCGGTCTGTTGCCGATGGCATGGTTGATGCGGGTCAGTGCCATGGGATCGCAGGGCAGGGGATCGGCAGCTTCCTTCAGGTCGGCAATCAGATCAATCCGGCCTGCGCCGCCGTGGTCAAGGCGGCTGGCATCTTCCACGCTGCGCGCCATGATCCAGTTGAAAGCAGACAGCATGTGGCGCAGCAGGCATCGCGCCTTGCGCCATCCGGCCAGTGAACGGTCTGACATGCGCCCATTAACCAGCGCCAGCGCGATGCGCCGTTTCCGGCAGGCCGCGATCAGATTGGGCCACAGTTCACTTTCCACCAGAACGACGACATCGGGTTGCCAGAAATCCAGAAACCGCGCGGTCCAGCGTGGCACGTCCAGCGGGGCGAACTGATGACTGACCCGTTCGTATCCCGTCAGGGCAGGCAGGCGTGTATGCACGATTTCAGCCGCCGTTAGCGTGCCGGTTGTAATCAGGACATGCCGTGACGGGTCCAGTAAAAGAATCTGCCCGATCACAGGCAGTACCGCCACCGTTTCCCCCACGCTTGCCGCATGAAGCCAGATCAGGCGGCCGGAGGGCCGGGAACATGCTGCAATGCCGCGCCGCTGCGGCAGACTGACGGCGGATTCCTTGCCGCGTCGCATGCGGCAGTAAAGATTGAGGCGAAGCGCAGGTGTTAAAAGTGTCGCCAGCCCCGACCATGTTGCCCCCAGGACAGCGCTGCACATCCTTGCCCTTGCAGACAGAAGGCGGGTCATGCCCGTATCACTTGGAAAACAGGGTTGCGCATTGGCTTGCGGTAACATGCCTTGGTGTCAGGGAAAAGGACGGGTGTGTGGCTTCCGTCAGAATAAGCCGCGCTATTAAAATCGCCTTCCGTCTGACAGCATACCCGGCCAAATCAAAGAGAGAAAAGCGGGATGGGAAAGATGGTGAGGCAAACAATCACTGTAATAGCCCAGCTCAGATGTTGCCAGACGGAATGAGAATTATCGGGTGAGAGGCGTATCCATTACACGTCTTCCTATAAAAATGCGATAATGGCGCGTTGGATCGCGATATGTATTATAATAAAATTATATTTTACCTTACTATTATACAGTAGTTATTTCATAATTAATATTATTTTTGAAATAGGTGAAAGCGTGTTTCTGCAAGCAATTTATTTACGGGCATGTGCTGTACGAACCGAGAGTAATTTTCGTTCTATGGCATGAGCCGATGCAGCAGTCAGTCGTTCAGATTGGCTTCGGCACCCAAGGATAACAGCGAAAATTCTACAAAGGGATAATGAATTTCCTGATATACTTTTTAAATATTATTATTTTGTAAGTATTAAAAAATATATCCAAACAATTTTATTTTTAATAAGTTCTTTAATATATCAGGTTGTCGGGTTTTAATTTACAGGCGGGGAATCATGAATGGCCGTAAATGAGTGCTTGAGAGGGCGCTATTCCTGTCATCTACAAATAACGGAGACCACCAAAACATGTCCCTCCGGTATCATATGCGCGACATACCGGAGGGGGCACGTATAACGGTTCAGGACAGGAACCGGCGCAGGCCAAGTCCCTGTGGACGTTCATGCAGGGTGGAAGGCTGATAGGCGACAGAAAACATCTCGTGTGCCTGCTGCCATACTGTGACATCTTCGGGTCGTTCAGTCTTTACCGTGGTTATGCCACAGCGCAGCATGAACTCGTACTGGTCGGGCAGGGGCTTGCCCATGGCGCGGATTTCACCATCGAACGACAGATGTTCACGCAGCGCGCGGGCCTGCGTAAAGGCCCGCCCGTCACGAAATGAACCAAAGGTAACGGCCACCAGCCCAAGGCGTGGCAGGGCGACACGAAGCTGCTCCACCGCCATATCCGGTTCAATGGCGACACCAAGAGGGGCCGTGCCCGTGCGGGCCAGACCTTCCTCCAGCCGTGCGAAGGGAACGATAACCGCACCGTCCGGCAGCGGCGCGCCATCGACCGCTTCAACCCAGCGATCTTCCGCAATGCGGCCATTCTCAAGCAGGGGCATAGACGGCATCCTTGAAGCTGGCGGCACCGAGCCGCCGGTATGTGTCGATAAACTCTTCGCCTTCGTTGCGCAGCACCAGATAGGCATCGACCAGTCGGGCAATGGCATCGACCGTCTCATCTTCCGGCAGCGCCGGCCCGATGATCTGGCCAATGGCCACGTCGTTGCTGGCCGAACCGCCAAGCGTAAGCTGGAAGAACTCTTCCCCGCGCTTGTCCACGCCCAGAATACCGATATGCCCCGCATGGTGATGGCCGCAGGCATTGATGCAGCCGGAGATGTTGATATGCAGCTTACCGATATTTTCCTGCAGTTCAGGATCGGCAAAGCGTGCACTCAGCTTCTGGGCAATGGGAATGGAACGCGCGTTGGCAAGCGAGCAGTAATCCAGACCGGGGCAGGCGATGATATCGCCGATCAGTCCGATATTGGGCGTGCCCAGACCGGCTGCGACCAGCTTCTGCCACAGTTCATGTAGCCGGTCCTTGCGCACATGGCCCAGCACCACGTTCTGCATGTGGGTGACGCGGATTTCCCCAAACGACCAGCCATCGGCCAGATCGGCAATCAGGTCCATCTGGTCCGCCGTCACATCGCCGGGAATGCCGCCATCAGGCTTGACCGAGATCACGACGCTGATGAAGCCTTCATGCCGATGGGGATGCGTGTTGGTACGCACCCAGCGGTCAAAGCGTGCATCGGTTCTGCGCGCGGCGGCAAGCGTGTCTGCCGCATCCGCGGGGGCATCAAGCGCGGGAATGCCGAAACGCGCGCGGATCCCATCCACAATGGCGGGATCAAGACGGTAATCAGCCCGGTTCATCAGGGCGAATTCCGCATCCACCTTCTCGCGGAAAGTCTCGACACCCAACGCCTGCACAAGGATCTTGATGCGGGCCTTGTACATATTGTCGCGGCGGCCATAGGCGTTGTACACGCGCACGATCGCTTCCAGATACGCGACAAGATCCTCTTCGGGCAGGTTGTCACGCAGCAGCACGCCAATGACGGGTGTGCGCCCCAGTCCGCCGCCGACAAACACGTCAAATACCGGGCGACCCTGTGCGCCGGGGCGGGCGACCAGACCGATATCGTGGAAACGGGCGGCTACGCGGTCCTGCGGGCTGCCACTGATGGCAATCTTGAACTTGCGCGGCAGGAATGAAAATTCAGGATGCAGCGTGGACCACTGGCGCAGGATCTCGGCATGGATGCGCGGGTCAAGCAGTTCATCGGCCGCAGCCCCTGCAAACTCATCGCATGTCACGTTGCGGATGCAGTTGCCGCTGGTCTGGATGGCGTGCATGTCCACATCCGCCAGACGCTGCAGGATATCGGGTGTATCTTCCAGCCTGATCCAGTTGAACTGCATGTTCTGCCGGGTCGTGAAATGGCCGTAATCACGGTCATAGGTGCGCGCGATATGGGCCAGTTCGCGCATCTGGTCCGATCCCAGCATGCCGTAGGGGATGGCCACGCGCAGCATGTAGGCATGCAACTGCAGGTATAGCCCGTTCATGAGGCGTAGCGGCTTGAATTCATCCTCGCTCAGGTCGCCCGCAATGCGGCGGTTCACCTGTGCGCGGAACTGCGCCACGCGCTGGGACAGGAAGGTACGGTCCACCTGATCGTAGGCATACCGTCCGACCGGGAGGGTTGCGGTGTTAGTGGACATTGGATGTCTCCACAGGGGCGAAATCGGGGTGGACGCTCGGCCCGAACGCACGGATGCGTTCACGTACCGTAACGGGCGCGATGCCGGCGGCGGCAGGGTCAAGCTGCACGCCATAGATGCCCACAACCATACGCGCGTCAGGCGTGGCCTTGACCTGCTTTATCACGTCTTCCACATCCGCATTGTCGATGACGCGGGCATGGCTGATCGCCTCCGACCATCCCTGTCCGGTCAGCCAGACAATACGGCCATCAAGCAGACGGTTGGCCGTAATGACGCTTGTTCCGGTCAAATCCCGGCGGTTGTTCCTGACATCCACTTCTGAACCGATCCTTTTCGGGCGACAGGACCGACCTGCCGCGACTGGTATAAAACGGCGCCAGCCTTGCCATGGCTGGCGCCCATCTTCAACCCGGCCCTGTATTGCCGTCTGGCCTGCCCCCAGGGGAGCAGGCCTGTGCAGTTACGAACGCTGGCGGTCCGCCGCACTGTCAATGCGGATCGCATCACTGATGAAGGTGGCAAGCTTTGCCGCCGTTTCATCGCTGGTGCGCTCTGCCGTCTCCAGTCGCAGGGCGGGGTTGGCAGGGGCTTCGTAAGGGGCGTCGATGCCGGTAAAGCCTTCGATCTTGCCCGCGCGTGCCGCAGCATACAGACCCTTGGGGTCACGCTGTTCGCAGGTGGCCTGCGGTGTGTCGATGAAGATTTCATGAAAACCTTCGCCAACGATCTGACGGGCCAGTTCCCGGTCCGCGACGGTGGGGGAAATCAGCGCCACGATCACGACCTGACCGCTTTCAGCCAGAATCCGGGCTACTGCCGCTGCACGACGCACGTTTTCACGCCGGTCCGCATCGGAGAATCCAAGGTCCGAACACAGCCCCGCGCGCAGCGTATCGCCATCAAGCACGGATACATCGATCCCGCGGGCGAACAGCCGGTTTTCCGCTGCACGGGCCAGCGTGCTCTTGCCTGCGCCGGGCAGGCCGGTCATCCAGAACACACCGCCACGGTGTCCCTTGGCCTGCGCGCGATCCCACAGCGAAACGGCGCTGCCGGTGGGGTGAATGGCGTTGCGCCCCGCAACACTTTCGGCAACACCCATCAGCGGTGCGCCGCCCACGATCTGCTGGTTACGGTCGACCAGCACGCCACGACCGTCCGCCGTGCCCGGCAGGAAGGGGTCGAACAGCATGGTCTCGGATACGGCCAGCGTGATCTCGGCAAAGCCCTCGGGCGGGACTTCCTCAGCAGGCTGTTCGGTCAGGTCCTCAAGGCGGACAACAGAGTCAATTGCCGCGACCGTAACCTGATGTTCAGCCGTGGCCAGACGCAGCTTGAAGCTTTCGCCCACATGCAGCGGTTCCTGACGCAGCCAGAACAGGCGCGTGCGGATGCGGGCCGCGCGCAGCGGCGATTCCGATGCCGGAAACAGGAAATCGCCACGATCGGGGATCACGTCGGGTTCCAGCGTGACAGCCACGGACTGACCGGCAACGGCGGCAACCTGCGGTGCTGTGTGCCAGCTTTCGATCGTGGCGATACGCGCGCGGGCGCCATGCACGCCAACCACCACTTCATCACCCACGCGGATACGGCCGCGTTCGATACGACCGACAACGACACGCTTGCTGTCAAAACGGTAGACATCCTGCACCGGCAGGCGCAGCGGCAGGTCGGCGCGGGAAGACGGTGCGGGCACCTGCGCCAGCGCTTCGGTCAGCGTCGGGCCCTTGTACCACGCCATCCGTTCGGACCGGTCGGCGATATTGTCGCCTTCACGGGCGGAAGCGGGAACGAATACGGTCGGCTCGATCTCAAGCTGGCGCAGCAGGTTGGTCACGTCCTGTTCAGCCGCTTCGATCTTCTGCTGGTCGTAGTCGAGGATATCGACCTTGTTCATCAGCACGATGACATGACGGATGCCGATCAGACGCAGCAGCATGGCGTGGCGGCGGGTCTGTTCCTGCGCGCCTTCGTTTGCGTCAACCACCAGCACGGCGGCTTCGGCATCGGCAGCGCCCGTAATCATGTTGCGCAGGAACTGGCGGTGGCCCGGCGCATCAACGATCACGAACTGCCGTGTTCCCAGCCGGAAGGGAATGCGGGTGGAATCAACGGTCACGCCCTGATCGCGCTCGATCTGGAGACTGTCGAGCAGGAAGCTCCATTCAACCGTAAGGCCGCGCTTCTTGCTGGATTCGATAATCTGCGCGACCCGCCCTTCGGGCAGGCTATCGGTATCGTACAGCAGGCGACCGATCAGCGTGGATTTGCCGTGGTCAACATGGCCCACGATCACGATGGGGGTGGCTGCGTCCTGCGGGGCAGGGGTCGGGATTGTACTCATTGTATTGTAACTCCGTCCTGTCCGCTCAGAGATAACCGGCCACGCGCAGGCGTTCGAACGCATCCTCGGATTCATGATCCATGGCACGTCCCGCGCGTTCGGATGTGCGGGACGTTTCCAGTTCCGCAATCACTTCCGCTACCGTCGAGGCATTGCTTTCGACCGGGCTGGTGATGTCCTGATCGCCCAGCGAGCGGTAACGCTTGCCGTCCCTGGCGAAATACAGATCGACCAGCGGAATGTTCTCGCGTTCGATATAACGCCAGATGTCAATCTCGCGCCATGACAGCAGGGGATGGACGCGCACATGCATGCCGGCTTCATGCGGGGTGGCGTACTGGTCCCAGAATTCCGGCGGCTGGTTGCGGACATCCCATTTGTGGCCGGAGCCGCGGGGGCTGAACACACGTTCCTTGGCACGGGTGGCCTGCTCGTCACGCCGGATGCCGGCGATCACGCCCGCAAGCTTGTACCTGTCGATCATCGCGGCAAGTCCTGCGGTCTTGCGCGCGGCGGAACGCGCGGCAGGCGGCAGGGTGGGATCGATTTCCTCAACCGGCGGACAGTCGCCCAGCAGCAGTTCGAGGTTCCATTTCTTGGTATATTCATCACGGAATTTGTACATTTCCGGGAATTTCTTGCCGGTATCCACATGCATGACCGGGAACGGCACGCGCCCAAGAAAGGCCTTGCGCGCCAGCCAGACCATGACGTTGGAATCCTTGCCCAGCGACCACAGCATCGCCAGCGGCTTCAGCTTCCGGTACGCTTCACGCATGATGAAGATACTCTGGGCCTCTAGTTGGTCGAGATCGTCCATGGATTACAGACCTTCCGTAACAGGAAAGAAAACAGGAAAAGTAGATGGCCCCGAAACCGGGCCGATGAAAGGGGACAGGCTGGCCTCACCCCGCCGCACGGACGTGAATACCACATTCCGTCTTGGATTGCCCGGCCCAGCGACCCTTGCGCGGATCTTCACCTTCGCCAACCGGCCGGGTGCAGGGCGCGCAGCCGATGGAAGGATAGCCGCGCAGCGTAAGGGGATGGCGCGGCAGGTTGCGGCGCGTCATCTCGGCATCAAGTTCGCGTGGGGTCCAGCTTATCAGCGGATTGATCTTGACCTTGCCATCCCCGGTGGCTTCCACGACCGGCAGGCCCTGCCGGGTGGCGGCCTGTGAACGCTTGCGGCCCGTGATCCACGCATCGAAGGGGATCATCGCCTCATCAAGCGGTTCGACCTTGCGCAGCGCACAGCACGCATCCGGGTCGAAGGCCCATAGCTGGCCTTCGGGGTCACGGTTCATGATCTGCTTTTTGGCGGGATGCAGGTCGCGCACGTCGCGCAGGTTCAGGACGCGGGCCAGTTCCTGCCGGTATGCCAGCGTTTCGGGGAAATGCTGGCCGGTTTCAAGGAACAGGACCGGGACCGCAGGATCGATTTCGGCTGCCAGCGCCAGCATGACCGCTGATTCCGCCCCGAAAGAAGAAACAAGAGCAATGCGTCCGCGCAGTCGCGTCAGGGCAACACGAAGCACTTCGGATGCGTTCTCACCCGCCTGCTTCAGTTCTGCCACAATGTCCGCATCAATGCGCATAATATCCCCCAGACCAGATTTTACACTAGGCTATGGCGTTCTTTTCACGCCACACCTAATCCCCGTGGGGCGTAAAATCAAGGCGTCTGGCTGTAGATATACGTTTTTGCCTGCTTGTTTCTTCTATATCCCCTCCGGTGCGCCGATGATGGACGATTCTGGCGGTTCAGCGGCTCATCAGGACGGCAATATCACTGTTTTCCAGCATATGCCGCGTTACACCCCCCAATATCATCTGGCGCAGGCGGGAATGTGAATACGCCCCCATTACCAGCAGGTCGGCATCAAAGCTGTGGGCTGTCGCCAGCATGTCTTCCCCCACCGGGCGATAATCACTACCAAATTTGTGAATAGTGGCGGCGATGTCATGTCGTGCAAGGAAAGCGGCGACATGCCGGGCATCCGGGCCAGGGCGCTGGTAGGCCGGACTGTGCACGATATGCACCGCATCCGCGCGGCGCAGCAGGGGCAGGGCGTGATGAATGGCCGACGCGGCTTCAACCGTACCATTCCAGCCGATACAGACGCGCCGGCCGACAGTTTCGGTCGCCACGGGCGGAACGATGATGACCCCGCGTCCGCTTTCGAACAGTACGGCATGCAGCGTATCGGAGGAGGAGACATCCCCTTCCGGGTTGGGCTGGCGCACGACCACAAGATCCGAAAGCCGGGCCTGAAAGGATACGATGCTGCGGGTATGGCCGGTATGGGTAATGAAACTGGCGCTGGGGCCATGCGGGTGGTGGGTCTCGGCCTTTACAACGGGAATATGGGTGCGCTGGATGAAGTCATTGAAAAGCTGGTGGACACCCTTCAGTCGCGATGCGCTTTCCTTCAGCGCTGCCGCGATCATGTCTTCCACCATTGCGCCCGACATCCCTTCACCGACGAGGGGGCCGATTTCCTGCATGTCAGTACCCACATGCAGGACCGAAAGATGTGCATTGAACATGGAAGTAAGATAGCCGCCGACCTGAAGGGCGCTTTCCGCGTTGCTCATCCCCGCCAGTGGCAGAAGTATACTACGTATGCACATCAACGTACCTCATGCTCCGTTCATCCGGGGAGACGCGCAGGCAGGTCCCCCCGGATGAAAACGGATCACGCGGCGTTAAGTTCGGGCATCAGGGATAAAGCCGCTGTGTGTTCCACCCTTCGCCCTGCCGGTCCCATACGACGCGGTCATGCAGGCGGTAGGGGCGGTCCTGCCAGAATTCGAAATGCTGGGGCACCACGCGAAAGCCGGTCCAGTTGGCCGGGCGGGGAATGACGGCATCGTCGCCGGGGTAGCGGGCCTCAAGCTCGGCAATCGCTTTTTCAAAAACGGCGCGGTCCGTCAGCGGGTGCGACTGGTTGGACGCAATCGCCCCCAGTCGCGATATGCGGCTGCGGCTGGCGAAATAGGCGTCCGCTTCGGTCGCACTGACCGGTTCCACCGGGCCTTCTATGCGGATCTGGCGGCGGATGCTTTTCCAGTGGAACAGCAGGGCCGCATGGGGATTGGCCTTGAGATCGGCAGCCTTGCGGCTGTTGAGGTTGGTATAGAACACGAACCCGCGCCGGTCCGCCCCCTTGAGCAGGATCATACGGACCGAAGGCCGCCCTTCCGCCGTTGCGGTGGCCAGTGCCATGGCGTTCGGGTCATTGGGTTCGTGTTCGCTTGCATCGCGCATCCAGGCATCGAACAGGTCGAACGGGTCCGCATCCAGGGCGATAAGGGGAGGGGTCATGAATTTCAGGTTCCGCAATGCTGTCTGCCGCGCATCCGGCCCATCAGGGCTGGAATGCGAAACATATGGAAACATAAGGTAAGTTACCGCGTGAGGAATATTCGCTACAATTGCGACACTCGGCATCTTGTCCGAAACGGCTGCTTGTGCAACCACGAGGCCGAAAATTCATCCGCCATTTATCATTAAGGATAATAACATGTCAGACGGCGCGCCCAAAATCTCCGCCAAGGGAACACTGATGAAGGGGAAGCGGGGACTTGTTATGGGGGTGGCGAATGACCGCTCGATCGCGTGGGGCATCGCGCGCGCCGTGGCCGAACAGGGGGGCGAACTGGCCTTCACCTATCAGGGGGAAGCACTGGGCAAGCGCGTGCGTCCGCTGGCGGAATCGGTCGGGTCGTCGCTGGTCCTGCCCTGTGACGTATCGGACGACGCCGCGATTGACGAGACCTTTGCCGCAATCGAAAAGGAATGGGGCAAGATCGATTTTCTGGTCCATGCCATCGGCTGGGCAGACAAGCAGTTCCTGCGCGGGCGCTATGTCGATACCCCGCGTGATGCCTTCCTCAAGGCGCTGGACATTTCGTGCTATTCCTTCACCGCTGTCGCACGTCGCGCGGCCAGCATCATGAACCCCGGCGGGTCGATGCTGACGCTGACCTATCTGGGGGCCGAGCGTGTGATGCCCCATTATAATGTGATGGGCGTGGCCAAGGCGGCACTTGAGGCTTCGGTGCGCTACATGGCGGTCGATCTGGGTAGCGATGGCATCCGTGTCAATGGCATCTCGGCCGGGCCGGTCATGACGCTGGCGGCCAACGGCATTGGCGATTTCCGCTATATCCTGAAATGGAACCAGTATAATTCCCCGCTGGAACGCAACGTCTCGCTGGAGGAAGTTGGCGGGGCCGGGCTGTACATGCTGTCCGATCTGTCCGGTGGCGTGACGGGTGAAATCCACCATGTTGATTCCGGCTACCATATTGTCGGCATGAAGAACCCGACCGCGCCGGACATCACGGTCGCCGGTAACTGATTGCGGGAAGTCTGCCCTTATGTCCCATAACACTTTCGGCCATCTGTTCCGTGTCACCACGTGGGGCGAAAGCCATGGCCCGGCCATTGGCTGCGTGATTGATGGCTGTCCGCCGCGCATCCCGCTGGATGTATCCGACATCCAGCCGTGGCTTGACCGCCGCCGTCCGGGGCAGTCGAAATTCACCACCCAGCGGCAGGAAGCCGATCAGGTTGAAATCCTGTCCGGTGTGTTCGAGGGGCAGACAACCGGCACCCCCATTTCCCTGCTGATCCGCAATACCGACCAGCGTTCGCGTGATTATGGCGATATCGCCACCCGTTACCGCCCTGGCCATGCCGATGTCGCTTATGACATGAAATACGGCATACGCGATTATCGTGGTGGTGGGCGGTCTTCTGCCCGGGAGACGGCCATGCGGGTGGCGGCGGGAGCCGTGGCGCGCAAGGTACTGGGGCAGGGCGTGCGTATCCGCGGGGCGCTGGTCCAGGTCGGTCCGCATGCGGTCGACCGCGCGCGGATGGACTGGGATATGGTGAATGCCAATCCGCTGTTCTGTCCCGATGCTTCGATCCTGCCGGTATGGGAAGACTACCTTGCCGATATTCGTAAGAAGGGTTCTTCCATCGGCGCCGTGATCGAGGTGGTGGCCGACGGGGTGCCGCCGGGACTGGGTGCGCCGATATATGGCAAGCTTGATTCCGACCTCGCCATGGCGCTGATGAGCATCAATGCCGTCAAGGGGGTCGAGATCGGGGAAGGGTTCGCTTCCGCCTGCCTGACGGGTGAGGAAAACGCGGACCCGATGCGGATGGAAAATGGCGCGCTCCGGTTCGCGTCCAACCATGCTGGTGGCGTGCTGGGGGGGATTTCCACCGGTCAGCCGGTCGTGGCCCGCTTTGCGGTCAAGCCAACCAGTTCGATCCTGACGCCCGTTCCCTCCGTCACGCGCGAAGGGGAGAACGTGGATGTCATGACCAAGGGGCGTCATGACCCCTGCGTAGGTATCCGTGCCGTGCCGGTGGGCGAGGCGATGATGGCCTGCGTTCTGGCCGATCACCTGCTGCGCCATCGGGGGCAGGTGGGCAATCAGGAACCTGTAATTTTGTGAAGTTGCCCGGATTGCCACCTGCCTGACCATGTCGATCAGGACGGGATGGGAAGGGGTCCGTCGGTCGAGACCTGACTGAATGCCATGCCTGTCATGAAGCGTATGGTGCCTGAGCATGAGGTCGGGCGGGGAACGCCATCCGCTCCCCGCCATTTGCCGGTTCAGCCTTTCAGCTTGGCATCCAGCGTGATCGTTGCATTGAACAGCTTGGAGACCGGGCAGCCTGCTTTCGCCTTTTCCGCCAGTTCCCTGAACTGTTCTTCCGTCGCGTTGGGGATTTCGGCTTCCAGCGTCAGCTTCGCATGGGTGATGGCAAAGCCTTCGCCCTGCTTGTCCAGCACGATTTCGGATTTTGCATCGAGCGACGTGGCCGTAAGCCCCGCCCCGCCCAGAATGCCCGACAGCGCCATGGCGAAGCACGCGGCATGGGCTGCGCCCAGCAGTTCCTCGGGGTTGGTGCCGGGTTTGTCCTCGAAACGGGTATTGAAGCCGTAGGGCTGCTGCTTCAGTACCCCGCTCTGGGTCGAGATCTCGCCCTTGCCGTCCTTCAGTCCGCCTGACCAGTGTGCCGTCGCGTATTTGGTGATTGCCATGGGGGATCGGTCCTTATGTCCGTTATCGAAATATCTGGCCGCGCGCATGCGGCGCGGTGGATGGTGTCGCATCCTTGCGCAGCCTAACCCGTGCTCGGGAAAAAAGTTGCATCATGGCCGGGATGCTGGCCCACGGCTCTTGCAATGCGCGCCGAAAACGGCCATATCCCGCCACGGTCCCGCGTTGGGGCCAATTCGCACGTGAAGCCAGTACCTCTGGTGTCCTGAAAAACAGGGCGCGCTTCACGGAGGATAAACCAGACACAAGGATCAAGCCGAAATGGCAATGCCTGAATTCACCATGCGCCAGCTTCTTGAAGCCGGCGTGCACTTCGGTCACCACACCCGCCGCTGGAACCCGCGCATGGCGCCGTACCTGTTCGGTGTGCGTAACCAGGTTCACATCATCGACCTGCAGCAGACCGTTCCCATGCTGGACCGTGCGCTCAAGGCGATCCGTGACACCGTGGCCGGTGGCGGTCGCGTGCTGTTCGTCGGCACCAAGCGCGCTGCGGCAGACCAGGTCGCGGAAGCGGCGAAGCGTTGCGGCCAGTATTACGTCAACCACCGCTGGCTGGGCGGCATGCTGACGAACTGGAAGACCATTACCGGTTCGATCAAGCGCCTGCGTGGCATTGACGACATGCTGGAAAACGGCACCCAGGGCCTGACCAAGAAGGAAGTCCTGGACATCACCCGCGACCGTGAGAAGCTGGAGCGTTCGCTCGGCGGCATCAAGGAAATGGGCGGCCTGCCGGACATCCTGTTCGTGATCGACACGAACAAGGAAAAACTGGCGGTTGAAGAAGCCAACAAGCTGGGTATCCCGGTTGTGGCGGTGCTGGACAGCAACTCCGACCCGCGTGGCGTGACTTTCCCGATTCCGGGTAACGACGACGCCATCCGCGCCATCGCGCTGTATTGCGAGCTGGTTTCGTCCGCAGTGCTCGATGGCATCTCCGCCGAGCTGGGCGCGTCGGGCGAAGACTTTGGCGCTGCCGAAGAACTGCCGGTTGACCCCGCCGTGGAAGCAGCCGTGACGGAAGCCGCCGCAAGCGCGGAATAACATCATTGCGTCGTGGTGGCATGACCCCGCGACGCTACTGACACAGCAAGGACACGCCCCGCAGGATTGCGGGGCGTGCGCCTGTCGTGAGGAGTATCAGGATAATGGCGGAAATCACCGCAGCACTCGTCAAGGATCTTCGTGAGCAGACCGGCGCGGGCATGATGGACTGCAAGAAGGCGCTCAAGGAAGCCGAAGGCGACATCGAAGGCGCGATCGACTGGCTGCGCAAGAAGGGCCTTTCGGCTGCTGCCAAGAAGTCCGGTCGTGTGACGGCTGAAGGTCTGGTTGGCGTGGCGCAGGCCGACAACAAGGCTGCCATGGTCGAGATCAATGCCGAAACCGACTTCGTGGCCCGTAATGAGCATTTCCAGAACTTCGTATCCGAAGTGGCGCATGCCGCCCTTACGGTTGGCGACGATCTGGAAAAGCTGAAGGCAGCCGTGCTCAAGAGCGGCCGCAACGTTGCCGATGAACTGACGCACCTGATCGCCACCATTGGCGAAAACATGTCCATCCGCCGTGCGCGCGTGCTGAGCGTCCCGTCGGGCGTGGTTGCGACATACGTTCATTCCGCCGTCAGCCCCGGTCTGGGCAAGATTGGCGTTCTGGCCGCTGTTGAAGCACCGTCCGCCAGCGATGCGCTGGAAACGCTGGGCCGTCAGATCGGCATGCACGTCGCGGCGACCCGTCCGGCTGCGCTGGACGTGAACAGTGTTGACCCGCAGGCGCTTGAGCGTGAGCGCGCGGTTCTGGTGGAACAGGCCCGTGCATCGGGCAAGCCGGAAGCCATCATTGAAAAGATGGTCGATGGCCGTATCCGCAAGTTCTACGAAGAAGTGGTGCTGCTGGAGCAGGTCTGGGTGCATGATGGCGAAAGCCGCGTGCGCGAGATCGTCAAGAAGGCTGGTGCGAAGCTGATCGGTTTCGACCGCTTCCAGCTTGGCGAAGGCATCGAGAAGGAAGAAAACGACTTTGCCGCTGAAGTGGCAAAGGCTGCTGGCAACTGATCTGAGTTGCCGGTTTCCGGTTTTCTTTACGCAAGGGCGGGTGCTTCCTGATGGAATGGGAGGCACCCGCCCTTGTGCTATCTGCCACCCCGTATGGGGAAGGCAGCGCGATTGTCCATGTGCTGACGGGCGAATACGGCCTGTATCATGGGCTGGCCCGTGGCGGATCATCCAGCCGGGGTCGCGCGGTATGGCAGACCGGCAATCTGGTGCGCGCGCGCTGGGTTGCCCGCCTGTCCGAACAGCTTGGCACGATTACGGCTGAAACGGTGCATGCGTCTGCCGCGCGCATACTGGATTATCCGGTGCCGCTGGCCATTCTGGCTTCCCTGTGCGCACTGGCTGATGGCAGCCTGCCGGAACGCGAGCCCCATCTGGCCGTATTTCAGGGGCTGACCAGCCTGCTGGCGCGCATAAGCCTCGACCCTGAATGGGCGGAGCGCGAAGGCATGGCGGAAGTCGTTCGGTGGGAACTGCTGCTTCTGTCCGAACTGGGTTTTGGTCTGGATCTGGGGCACTGTGCGCTTGGTGGGGACAGTGGCGATCTGAAATGGGTCTCGCCGCGTACGGGACGGGCCGTGTCGGATGAGCGGGCTGGGGAATGGCGCGACCGCCTGCTGCCGCTTCCGGCTTTCGTTCTGGACTCCGATCAGGTGGGTACGCCGCAGGACTGGTATGACGGCCTGCGCCTGTCCGGTCATTTCCTGCATCGTGACGCGTTTGGACAGCGCCACCGTCCCGTGCCTGAAGCACGGGGCAGACTGGCGGATATGATTGCCCGTAAGGCCGATATCGTGCCACCCGGTCAGGCGGGTGAGGACGAGCCTGCGGAACCCGACGGACACAACCCGGTGGACAAACCGTAAAGTTTCGCTATCTGTTCACCTGCGGGAGGAAGATTGCATGCCTGTGGACACAACAGCCGGTCATATCGAAGATACCAAGCTGGTCGATGCGCTGAGCGAACGCTATCTGGCCTATGCCATGTCAACCATCATGTCGCGCTCGCTGCCCGATGTGCGCGACGGGCTGAAGCCTGTGCATCGGCGCATGATCTATGCCATGCAGCAGCTCAGGCTGGACCCGTCCGCCGGGTTCAAGAAATGCGCCCGTGTGGTGGGCGATGTGATCGGTAAATACCATCCGCATGGCGATGCTTCGGTTTACGAGGCGCTGGTCCGGCTGGCGCAGGATTTTGCCGTGCGCTACCCGCTGGTCGAAGGGCAGGGCAATTTCGGCTCGATCGACGGTGATAACGCGGCGGCCATGCGGTACACCGAATCCCGTCTGACCACTGTCGCCAAGGCGCTGCTGGAAGGCATTGACGAAGACAGCGTCGATTTCCGCCCCACCTATGATGGCGAGGAGCAGGAACCTGTTGTCCTGCCCGCGGCCTTTCCCAACCTTCTGGCCAATGGCGCGGCCGGTATCGCCGTGGGTATGGCCACAAGCATCCCGCCGCATAATGTAGGGGAAATCTGTGCCGCCGCCCTTGCCCTGATCCGCAAGCCTGGTACGACGACGGCGGAACTGATGGCGCATATGCCCGGTCCCGACTTTCCCACCGGTGGCAGCATTGTCGAAGATGGCGAGGCCATGGTCCGCGCCTACGAGACGGGACGCGGCGCATTTCGCATCCGCTCGAAGTGGGAAGTGGAACAGGGCCGTTTCGGTACCTGGCAGATCGTGGTGACGGAAATCCCGTATCAGGTGCAGAAGTCGCGCCTGATTGAACAGGTCGCCGATCTTCTGGAACAGAAAAAACTGCCGCTTCTGGCGGATATCCGTGACGAGAGCGCGACCGACATAAGACTGGTGCTGGAGCCGAAATCACGCGGGATCGAACCTGCGGTGCTGATGGAAACCCTGTTCCGCGCCACCCAGTTTGAAAGCCGTTTCAGCCTGAACATGAACGTGCTGGGTGCAGATCAGGTGCCCGGCGTGCGGAGCCTGAAGGATGTGCTGCAGGCGTGGCTGGACCATCGGCATGACGTGCTTCTGCGCCGTAGCGCCAACCGGCTTGTGGCCGTTAACCGGCGGCTTGAAATTCTCGACGGGTTCCTTGCGGTCTATCTCAACCTTGATGAGGTGATCCGCATTGTCCGCGAAGAGGACGACGCGAAAGCCGCCCTTATGGCCACGTTCAGCCTGACGGAGCTACAGGCGGATTCCGTGCTGAACATGCGCCTGCGCAGCCTGCGTCGGCTGGAAGAAATGGAAATCCGCAAGGAGCACGCCGCCCTCAGCGCCGAAAGGCAGACCCTGCAGGATCTGCTGGATCAGGAAGGGCTGCGGTGGAAGCGCATCGCATCCGAGATAAAGGAAATCCAGAAAACCTTCGGAAGTGGCGCGCTGGGTAAACGACGCAGCGCACTGGCCGCCCCGCCGCCCGAGATTGATGTTGAATCGGCCCTGCCGGTCGAACGTGACCCCCTTACGGTCGTCCTGTCGCAGCAGGGCTGGATACGGACCGTGCGCGGGCATGGACAGGATCTGCAGGCGCTCAGGTTCAAGGAAGGCGACGGGTTGGGCATGTCGGTGGAATGCTACAGCAATGACCGGCTGTGTGTATTCGCCACCGATGGTCGTGCGTTTACCCTGCGTGTGGGTGATCTGCCGCGTGGTCGCGGCGATGGCCAGCCCCTGCGGCTTATGATCGACCTTTCAAACGATCAGGACATCATCACGATGTTCCCCGTTGATGATACCCGCAAGCGGCTTCTGGCTTCCAGCAGCGGACGTGGCATGGTGGTGGCCGAAACGGCCATGACGGCGGAAAAGCGCACGGGCAAGCAGGTCCTGAACCTGAAAGACGAGGAAAGCGCGCTGATCTGCGTGCCAGCCGAAGGCGATCATGTGCTGGTGCTGGGGCAGAACCGGCGCATGCTTGTGTTCCCGCTGGACCAGTTGCCTGAAATGTCGCGTGGGCTGGGTGTGATCTTGCAGAAATACAAGGACGGCGGCCTGCGCGATGCGGTGGTCTTTACCGCGGAAACAGGGCTGGCATGGCCGGACCCGGCTGCGGCACGCAACCGTTCCTTTGCCGATTTGCGCGACTATCTGGGCAAGCGCGCCGAGACGGGCAGGCAGGCTCCTGCCTGGGCGACCCGCAAGCCGCGCGGTTAGAGCGTTCTGTGATTAGATTGATGCATATCCAGAGTTCTTGAGATAATTGGCGCATTCCTGTGCAGAGAAGCATTTGATGAGTGAACCGATGCGTTTCCATGTTGCCTCAACGGATCGCTCCGCGGCTTTTCGCAGCAAAGTCTTGAGCTTGGCGAAGACCTGTTCGATCGGATTGAGATCGGGACTGTAGGGCGGCAGGAAGATCATCCTCGCCCCGACTGCCCGAATGGCCTTGCGAGTCGCATCGCCCTTGTGACTGCCGAGATTGTCGAGATTGTCGAGCACGACGATATCGCCCGGCTTGAGTGTTGGAACCAGAAACTGCTCGACATAGGCCAAAAAACTGCGCCCGTTGATCG
>NZ_NKTY01000001.1 GCF_003207825.1 Komagataeibacter saccharivorans
GCGCTATCGCAACCCGCTACGATAAACTGAAATCGACCTTCCTCGCAGCCGTGCAGTTCGCCTCAATCATCATCCTGCTTAACTGACGACACGCCGTAGGTCTTGCTGACCGGATGACTGAGATAAGGCGAAACCTGTCATCTGCGTCCGTGGTCGAGTGACCCGAGGTTTGCGGTTCATGCAATGCTGCGGCAGATTGGGGCATGGTCCGTATTTTCATCGATTCTGATGCCTGCCCCGTGAAAGACGAAGTGTATCGTGTGGCTGGGCGCTATGGCTTGCATGTTTTCGTTGTCTCCAACCGGATGATTGCGGTGCCGGAATCGCCGTTAATCGAGCGCGTAGTGGTAGATTCAGGACCTGACGTCGCAGATGACTGGATTGCCGAGCGCACCTTGAACAGGGACATCGTCATTACGGCGGATATTCCACTGGCGGCGCGCTGCGTTGAAAAAGGCTCGTACGTTCTCGAACCGAAGGGGCGCCGTCTGGACCGTGATGCGATTGGCATGGCGTTGGCGATGCGCAATCTGATGACAGATCTGCGCTCGGCGGGCGTTATGACCTCGACCGGGACTGCGTTTGGGAAAGCTGATCGATCTCGCTTCCTCTCGGAACTCGATACGTTGGTTGTAAGGGCACGCAAGCCGTGACGTGGCCGGAATAGCGGTTGATGCGTTGCAGTTCGTTTGAAATTTGAAGCGGGAATATCCGGTTTCGGGTTGGCAGGATAATCCGTTGAGTGCCTAAAATGAGGCGACTACCGCCTGTCTGCTTGATGTTCACTGAACAGACAGGCAACGGGCGTGTCGTCAGTTAATTCCAATAATGGCGGAGCCGAATTGCACGGCTGCGAGGAAAGTTGACTTCAGCGTGTCGGTATGCCTCTGAACTGCTTCAGTTTGGCGAAGAACCGTTCAATGATGTTTCGTTTTTTATAAATTGAAAAACGGTTTTTCCTTGAGGGGATCGGCGTCATAAGCCTTGTGGGCGATGAAGGCCTCGGGATCGACTTCATCCAGGAGAGGCTCTGCTTCAGTGATGTCCGCCCTTTGCCCGGGTGTCAGGGAAAGAGCCACAGCCTTTCCCGCGGCATCGACAATGGCATGGATTTTGGTATTCAGTCCGCCACGGGATCGGCCGATGGCCTGATCCACCCCCCTTTTTTACAGGCGCCCGCACTATGCTGGTGAGCGTGGACAATCGCGCTGTCGATCATCATGTATTCGTTGTCATGGTCAGCAGCCAGATGCCGGAAAATCCGTTCGATCACACCGCTTTCACACCAGCGACGCAGCCGCCGGTGCACGTTCTTCCAGTCCCCAAAGCGAACAGGCAGGTCACGCCAGGGAATGCCTGCGCGATAACGATACAGCACGGCTTCGATAAACAGACGGTTATCCGCAGCCGTCCCACCGACATGACCTTTGCGACCCGGGAGAAGGTCCTTTATCCGCTCCCACTGACCGTCGCTCAGACCATACCGTCGCATTCACACTCTCCCCGAAAACAGGGAGAAAACATCACAGATCAGGCAGGAGTACAAGCGGCATAATCCTCCCGCTTAACTGACGACACGCCCTAACCCGTTCTTTCCTTCGCACCCGACGGAACCGTAGCTACGACGGGGGATATATCTTCAACCGGCCTGCGACCGGGGGCGACGCGGCGGAACCACATCACAACAGGGCGCAGGCAGATGCACAGCATGATCAGTGCCGCAACATCGGCGGCCGCAGCAGCCCCCTCCAGATGCCACAGCGTTGTCATGCCATAGACCAGTGGCAGGTAGGTCAGCGTTACGATGATACGCCCCTTCAGCACCTGCGAGACCTGTCCGATAACGGTCAGCAGCGGCTCAAGCGGCACGACGCCAAGACCCAGTATCGCGCTGCCCAGCATCAGCATGATCAGGTGCCGCCCCCCCTGCCAGTGAACATGCAGCATCCATGTCAGCAGGATATTGCCGATCGCCATCGCCACGCCCATGAGCAGGATGGAAAATCCGCCGATCATAAGGAACAGCTTGGTCGTGACACGTTTGATGCCGTACCAGTCCTGCTTTTCGCGCAGGCGGATGAATTCGGGGTAGAGTGCCGGCATCATAAGCTGCGCAGGCTTGGCGATCCCTTCACCAATCTGGCGGGACACGCGATAGACGGCGGCATCAGCCGGCCCCAGCAGCCCCCCCACCAGCAGCGTGCCGAACTGGTTGAAAACCGATCCCAGCACATGATTGCAACTGGTGGAAAGCGTGAAGCGCCAGATACCCGGCGCATCGCCGGACTTGAGGCGACTGAACAGGCTGAAACCTGCCAGCCCCCCTGCCCGCCTTATCTGCAGCCAGCCCAGCGTGGTGCTACTCATGAACATGACAAGCTGCGTCCCGCTCCACACCAGCAGGTAGTAATCCAGACCCATATGCCACATGAAGCCAAGACCTGACCCCACCGTGCGAACCAGCACGCCCGACAGATCGGTCAGCGTTGTCAGCCAGAAGGAATTGCACAGCCGGAACACACCCGCCGACCAGCTTGTATTGGTATAGGAAATCGTCACCATATAGATCAGCGCCGCCGTCTGATCGGCGGCAGGCCAGCCCATATAAGTGCCGAAAAGCACCACCCCCAGCGAGCCAACAAGCCAGCCCACACTCCCGCTGATATAATCGGCCCGCATACAGAATGCCAGCACGCGGGCGAACTGCGCCCGCCTGCCACGGGTAAAGGGATCAGTCCCGAAATGCAGCAATGGCTGCCATGACTGCAGATGCGTTGCGGCGGATACGGCGGCGCCGAATGTCGTCACCAGCATCAGCACACCGAACTGCTGCAATCCGAGTGCGCGCACGGCCCACGCGACGTAGACAAAGCTGCACACCGCATTCGTCGCCCGCCCGGCGATCAGGAAACCGGTATTGCCAAAAATACGCCTGAGCGCATCCCGTTCCTCACTGGACATGGGCGCTCACACGTACCAAAGCCCGCGCACGGCAAAAACCCGGACACGTTCCCTCTAGACCACCGGCGAAAACGATAGCGCAAGCCCCCCTGGCTGAACTCAGGCGCGGGTTATGGCCAGCAGGCTGTCGTCCGCGATATCTGGCATCAATGCCCATGGCTTCATACTTTAATGCGCCGGGCCGGTTGCCGCTAGCCCCCTGCCCCCACGCGTTGCAAACGATTCGTAACCGGCGATGCCGCCAGCGCCCAGCCAACCGCCATGAACAGCCACCCCGCCGTGGGCTGGGTCAGGAACGAGCTGGATGACTGAATAGGCCAGAAAACCAGAAAACAGGTAATGGCCAGCATCATCCGGCCCGGATCGCGTGCGGGAGACAGGTCCGTGCAGGCCACCCGCAACCAGCATAGCACCAGCGCCACATACAGACCGATGGCAGGCAGCCCGCCCATGGTCCCGATCAGCAGATAGTAGTTATGGGGGTGCAGATTACAGCCCGCCGCCCCGCCATGGGTACCTTCCGCCACGCCAAGCCATGGCAAGCCGTGGAAATAGGCCGGATCGGGACAGGCATGGCGAAATCCGTCAAATCCCAGCCCCAGCCATGGATGACGCCAGATCATGACACCCGCGCGGATAAACAGCATTCCGTAAGGACTGTCGGCAAAACCGTGCAGATGTGCGATGAAATTCACGACCAGCTTCTGATACGCCTGCGGCGCCAGCAGGGGTGACAGCACAACGCCCACCGCCCCCAATCCGGCAGCCACCAGCATCCCGCCCCGCAGACGCGGGATCAGAACGCCCACTATTCCCATCGCCATCAAAAAGTGCAGCAGCGGCATGCGCTGGGCCACCAGCACCATGGTCAGCATCAGGCCCATCAATATGGCCGCCGCCATGGTGCGCCCCCGCCTGCCTTCTCGCATGGATAACGTCATGGCCAGCGGGAACAGGGTGGGAAGTGCTGTCATGACCAGCGCATGCCCCGCGCGTGGTGCCCATAATGGACCAAGCAGCGCGCCATCAGCCCACCGGCCATACCCCATGAAGTTACGCCCACACAGATACTGCTGCCAGCACCCGGCCACCAGCCACACGGCCACTGCAGCATAAGCCTGCCCCAGCATCCGCCGCGTACGGGCATCGGGCAATATCCATACCTGCAGGGCCGCAACGAACAGGAAATAGCGCACGAAACACAGGGCCTGCACACCCGCATGAATGCCCCCCATTACGCCGGATGCAACAACAACGTCACCGCACAGCAGTGCCGCCACCACTACCCATGCCTGCCGTAACCAGCCCCAGTCCCGACATAGCAGGCAATGCACGACAAACAGCACGGCCACCACCGTCATGACGACTTCCGCCGGAGCCAGCGCGTACAGAAGCAACAGCGGCATGGGAATGACAAGGCCGGTTACACCCCGCCGCATCCAGTGCTCCACCCGCTGCATCAATCCTGTGTCCCACATGCCATCATGCACCGCATATGATACGCAGCCCGTCCCCATGAAAAGTGTAATGTCCAGGAAGAGGCCCGATAGCTGTCACCGCCCCTACGCGGCCTCGTGTATGTTTATCGTCCCGTTCATTCATCGGCGGGGCCTCCCATAACTCAGGCCGTCATGAGGCCTTGTGGGCGGAACGAACCAGGATGGAATGTGTAAAAAATCTGGATGAACGGGAGCCATATAATCGCGGCAACAGGGTGATTGCCCGTACTTTTCTTCCTGCGTCACACCCTTGCCGTCGATAGCACATACATCTTACGGGCGTTTCCTGTCGCCCGTCATCTCAACGCTGAACCACCCCATTATCCGTCCCTGAAGGGCTTCGGATACCCTGAAACATATGAAAAGACCCGCGTGCTACCCTCGCCCGTTGCGGGACGTTATAGCGGGCCTGCATCGAAAAAGGGCAGCAGGACAGAAACCGGGAGCAGCACCCGTAAACCGCTACGCATGATCCACGTTGAGCCTTCACCCGCAGGAGGCTGCCATGCGCCATACCTTACAGTTCCTCACCATCCTTGCCCTAAGCCTTTGTGCCACAGGCTGTCACCACCCATCGCATAACCGCCCTGTCTACTGGCATGAAAATCAGGATCCTTACAGAAACCCCGACCAGCACTGGAGCCGGGGGCCGCATACGGATCACTGACACCGCGCAGCTTCAGGCTGGAGAAAACGCAGGGGTCAGGCAGTCTGGGGCAATTGCACCGCGCGATCATCGAGATTACGACGCACATCCTGCACGAAACGCGAATATCTGACTGCCGTGAAGAAGATATCCATCAGGACACGGGCAGGCCATCTGCATGGACGCCTGACCTGAATCAGCAGGACATAGCGGGTATCGTCCGTATTGTTCCAGACTTCATGGTTATAGGTATCGTCAAACAGGATCGACTTGCCCGCGCTCCATGGATGGACGTGCATCTGTCCGTGATCTTCAATCTGTATCCAGCATTTTTCCCGGTCACGCGGAACATGCAGGGCCAGATGGTAGGTCAGCATGGCCTTCGTCATGCCCCTGTGCCGGGGGATATGACAGCCCGGTTCCAGCACGGAAAACGTCGCCGTGCACAGATTGGGAATCCGGTCGATCAGGGCGCTGGTGACAGGAACGCGCGCACGGTTTTCCTGTCGCTGGTAGCCATACCCCTCGAGAAAGAAGGACCGCCAGCGTCGGTCGGCTGCGATGCGGCCATGGTCGGGTGATATGTCCCCAAGGGAGGGGATCTCCTCCCCCCCAAGCCGGATGGCCTCATCGCGTATCCTTTCCCAGTTCTGTTCCAGTTCCTTGACCCAGAACATGATGTGCGGGTCAAAGACCGCCAGATCGGGAAGCAGGGAAAACCGCATGATGAAAGCATCAAGCCGGTCCCGGATGCCTTTGGTCAAATGATAGATCGATTTCCTTGTCGACATTTTTACTTTCTCAGAACACAGGCAGGATCAGGCCATATTATTTCATGAGATAGCGCATGAACATGCCTGCAGTTCGGCATGTACACCTGCGCCGACAGCATATCACACCAGTAACATAGGAAAATAATCCGGATTTCTGGTATTTATTGATACTTATTTTCATAATTTATTGGATCAACTTCCGGAAAAACGGAAATTTTTCTCCCAACATGACCTGATAGCATCCACCGTCTTTCCATCACGCTGCGATGGTCCGCCGTGTTCTGTGGAATACCAGATGCTGAATAGAGCATTACCAATGGGACAGTTCATGACCTTCCCATCCCGTCCGTTGCCCTTGGGGCACCGGCCATGCTAGATTTCTGTTCAGTAGCGCCCGTTCGATACCTTTTACGATGACGATCCGGACCTCGCACCTCCGGTACAGGGCTTCATCGCGACGGGACAGTTTCTGTCCCGCAACCGGTATACCGAAGGGCCCGACATGACTGTCGATCTCCTGATAACTGACGCCTATATCTATGTTGACCGTGGCCATGAAATTGCAGGCGGCTGGATCGCCATAAAGGACGGACGCATCCATTCCCATGGACAGGATGCGCAAGCCGCGCCACAGGCACACAGGACCATATCGGCCCATGGCCAGCTTGTGACACCCGGCCTGATAAACGCCCATCACCACATGTACCAGAACCTGACCCGGTCCTACGCGCCCGTTACGAACGGAACCCTGTTTGAATGGTTGCAGGGTCTCTATCCCCTGTGGGCAGGACTGGATGAAGAATCCGTCTATCTTTCCACTTTCATTGCCATGGTCGAACTGCTGATGGGTGGCTGCACGACCTCGATGGACCATATGTATGTCCACCCCAAGCCATTCCTGATCGACGCGCAGTTCCGGGCGGCGCGCGAGATCGGCTTCCGTTTCCATGCAACGCGGGGTTCCATGACCCGCTCTATCGAGGATGGCGGCCTTCCCCCCGCATCGGTAGTGCAGGACGAAGATACCATTCTGGCGGATAGCGAACGTCTTGTGGCCAAATTCCATGATGCGTCGCCGGGTGCTATGGATCGCGTCGCTCTGGCGCCATGTTCGCTGTTCAGCGTTTCCGAACGGATCATGCGGGAGTCCGCCATGCTTGCGGACAAGCACGACCTCCGCCTGCATACCCATCTTGCCGAAGACCCCGACGAAGATGCGTATTGCGCGGAAATATATGGCTGCACCCCCACGGAATATTTCGAGCGCGTCGGCTGGGCCTCTCCCCGGTCATGGGTCGCGCATTACATCTATCCCTCCAGCGCGGAAATAGACCGGCTGGCCCATGCGGGTGTCTGTACGGCCCAGTGTCCGTGTTCAAACATGATGATCGGCGGCGGTTCCGCCGATGCGATGGACCTGCGCCGACGCGGCATGCGGGTGGGGCTTGGCTGTGACGGCTCGGCATCGACCGATCATGCGTCCATGTGGCTTGAAACCCGCATGGCGCTTCTGCTTGGGCGTTTTCGTCATGGTCCGCACTCCATGTCCGCGCGCGATGCGCTCGACATGGCGACACGGGGCGGGGCTGCCTGCCTTGGCCGGGAAGACGAACTCGGCCACCTGCGCCCCGGTGCCTGCGCCGATCTGGTGATCTGGAAAATGTCGGACATCGCCCTTGCCGGCGCCCTGACGGACCCTGTCGAAGCATGGTTGCGCTGTGCGCCCGCCGTAGCTGGCACCACCATTGTCAACGGTCGGATACTGGTTGAGGACGGCGTGCCACTCATGTCCAGCCTCAACGACATCCTGCGCGCCCATACACGCGAAGCCCGCCGCATCCAGCGCCTGTCTGACCAAATCTGACCGACATTCGCACCATCCAGATCATGACAGGTCGCGTAACACCGGAAGTGCCTGCCTGATACGATTACATAGCCTTCAGGCGACGGGATCGTGCGGGATGAGAACTTACGCGGAATGTTAAGGGATGGCGGCCTGTGCCTGTCCCAAGAATGAAGGAATATAATCAGTCTTATCGACCATAACGGTGCTGCCCCACCCTCGATAACTGAAGAAGGCCACCGACCGGCCAGGCCGTGACAGCCCGGAGGGATGCATTTAGCATCCTTCCGGGCGCAGGCCAGAAAAGATCATTATCCATGCGCATGAACGCGACAGTTTTGTCAGGGTAGTATCTGGACGAGCGCGACAGACGTAGCTAAACAGTTCCTATGGAGAGGTGGCCGAGCGGTTGAAGGCAGCGGTCTTGAAAACCGCCGTGCGTGTGAGCGTACCGTGGGTTCGAATCCCACCCTCTCCGCCATCTCATTTCAACTTACCCGTTAGGCGTTGGTCCGTTATGGTCCAACTGCATCTTACGGCGTGCAGTTTGATTTTCTTAAAGACTGTTTGAAACAGTCTGTCCGGCAAACATCCAGAAATCATAAAGAAGTTTTTTGGCGTAGCTTTTTTCAAAACGCTTCGGGAAACGTTGCCTTTTCGCCAAAAGGCGACACTTAAAAAGTGCGCCTGTTTTTATAAAATATTTCTTTTCAAATAATATCTTATCCAAATAATAGTTTTTGCATTTATACTTTTTTAAAGTAATTCCTCCTCAAACGACAGTTACAATCATTCAGAAACAGAAGAAATGAGGCATAAGGCAATATGCCCGTTCATAAATAAAAAAAGCACCCGACCGGCATGGTCGGGTGCTTTCCTTATGAAAGGCTTTGCGCGCTTACGCCCGCCGAGACGGGCCGAAAGCGGCAGGGTCAGACCGCGCGGCGGCCTGCACCACCTGAACGCTGACCGCCACCGGGGCGGCCCCCACGGCCACCTGCGGGGGGACGACCACCGCCACCAGCAGGACGACCGCCGCCGGGGCGTCCACCACCGGGGCGTCCGCCGCCACGGCCACGACCGCCGCCACCACCCAGCACGGGCGGACGCATGGTCGAGTTCTCGGCCGCTTCCGAATGGTAGGGATGTTCGGACACAACCGGGATGGCCTTGCCGATATTCTTTTCAATATCCCGCAGCCATGCACGCTGTTCCGCATCGCACAGTGACACGGCCCAGCCTTCACGCCCGGCGCGCGCCGTACGACCGATGCGGTGCACGTAGCTTTCCGGCACATTCGGCAGGTCATAGTTGAACACGTGGGTCACGTCATCCACGTCGATGCCACGGGCCGCAATGTCGGTCGCCACCAGCACCTTGACGTTACCGGAACGGAAGCCCGACATGGCGCGTTCACGCGCACCCTGCGACTTGTTGCCATGGATGGCTTCGGCGGTGATGCCATGATCGCTCAGGAAGGCTGCGACCTTGTTGGCTTCATGCTTCATGAGCGTGAACACCACGGCGCGCTCGACCTTGGGCGAGTCCACCAGCAGCTTCAGCGCCTCGCGCTTGTTGCCCGTATCGACGAACATCACGGCCTGACGGATACGGTCCACCGTGCTGGACGGCGGCGTCACCTGCACGGTGGCCGGGTCACGCAGCAGACCATGGGCCAGGTCGGAAATGCTCTTGGGCATCGTGGCCGAGAACAGCAGCGTCTGGCGGTCGGTCGGCAGGGCCGCGACGATCTTGCGGATGTCGCGGACGAAACCCATGTCCAGCATGCGGTCGGCTTCATCCAGCACCAGCACTTCAAGACCGGACAGGTCCACATGCCCCTGACCCATCAGGTCCAGCAGGCGACCGGGGGCTGCAACCAGCACGTCCACGCCACGGCGCAGGGCTTCGATCTGACGCCCCTGCCCCACGCCACCAAACACGACAGCGTAGCTGAAGCGCATGTGGCGGGCATAGGATGCAAAGCTTTCCCCGATCTGGGAAGCCAGTTCACGCGTGGGCGCCAGCACCAGCGCACGGGCGCCCTTGGGGTGTGCACGGCCCTTTTCACGGAACAGGCGGTCAAGGATGGGCAGCGCGAAAGCTGCGGTCTTGCCCGTGCCGGTCTGCGCCAGACCAAGCAGGTCGCGCCCTTCCAGCAGGTAGGGGATGGCGCCGGCCTGAATGGGGGTCGGGGTGGCGTAGCCTTCCTCGTCCAGTGCCCGCAACAGCGGCTCTGCAAGATGAAGATCGGCAAACGTTGTCATGAATGGCGCCTCCTGGCGCAAAAAATCGGGGCCGCAGGCCGTAAGGCTGGCGGCGGACCCGGATGGCGAACCGACAGATATGCCCGTCCCTGTCCCTTGGTGGCACAGGGGCGCGTATTCTGGCGTCGCAGGGATATCATGTGAGGAATAAAGGCCGGTCCAGTCTGCGTTTCTGCGTGTCCCCCGCGTCAAGGACACGCGCAATCAAACCAGCACGAGGAACAGGCGCGGTCCGTTCCCAAGCGCGATGCTGTATCGCGTTGTGGATGCGGGCGCAAGCTTTTTCACGCCCGCATGCCCTGCCATATGTTTACAGGATATTCAGGCGGAAGGGAAACGGTCGGTCAGGATGACTTCGCTATCGGGCAGTTTACCAACCCGCGGCAGGGCCGGGACCAGGCCCTTGCCAATCACCACGAACATCGCCACCACATGGTTGGGCGGCAGGTTGATCAGCCTGCCCACCGCTTCGTAATCAAAACCATCCATGGGACAGGACTGATAACCCATGTCGGCTGCCGCCAGCATCAGGGTCTGCGCGGCCAGACCGCTGCTGCGCATGGTCTCGTCCTGCTGGACCCATTCGCGGCCTTCGTAATAGGCTTGGATCTTCTCCACCATCATCTGCTGCACGTCTTGCGGCGCGCCATTGAAGTAGCGGGCCGGATTTTTCTTCCATGCATCACGGTCCGCGCACACGACAATCAGCACCGATGCGTCGGTTACATGCGCCTGATCCCACGCGACCGCGCGCAGTTCACGGCGCAGGGCGGGGTCCCGGACCACCACGAAGCGGCAATGCTGGATGTTGAAGGCCGAAGGCGCCATCCGTGCCGCCGAAAGCATGGTCCGCAGTTCGGCATCGCTGATCGTGTGATCGGGATCGTAGGTCCGTATGGCCCGGCGGGTGCGGATTGCCTCAAGTGTATCCATTATCGCGTCTTCCCCTTGTGCCGCTTTTATGTGCGTGGGGTGTCCTTGCGCCGCAGCAGAAACAGCGCCTGTTCACCAAACAGGTTGGCCAGCCGGATCGAACGCCGCCATGGGGCGCGTTCGCCATCCTCATCAACCGCCATCCATTGCTGGACAACATAACCTTCATCTTCGCACAGCGTCAAAAAGTCGAGGATCGTGCATGGGTGGATATTGGGGGTGTCATACCATGGCGTGCTCCACACGCTGGTCATGGGCATGCGCCCACGGGTCAGCATCTGCACGCGCAGCCGCCAGTGCCCGAAATTGGGAAAGGATACGATGGCATGGCGACCGATACGTAGCATCTGGCGCAACACTTCGCGCGGACGTTCCACGGCCTGCAATGTGCGTTGCAGCACGACGTAATCGAAGGCGTTGTCAGGATAATGCGCAAGGTCATGGTCGGCGTCGCCATGCATGACCGGCAGTCCGTGCGCGACCGAACGGGTCACTTCCTTCATGTCGATCTCGATGCCACGCGCATCGCACCCGCTATTGCGGAACAGATGGTCCAGCAGCGCACCATCGCCACTGCCCACATCAAGCACCCGTGTTCCGGGCCGGATCATTCCGGCGATCAGCCGCTGGTCAAGGCGCATGGTCAGGCAATCCCGGCATGTTCGGCGGTACCGGCCAGAAAGCCGCGTATGGTCCGGTCAAAATCCGGTTCATCCAGCAGGAAGGCATCATGACCCTTGTCACTATCGATTTCGACAAAGGATACGTTGGCGGCAACCCGGTTGAGCGCCCGCGCCAGCAGTCGCGCCTGCGATGTGGGGAACAGCCAGTCCGAGGAAAAGGAAATGATGCAGAAGCGCGTACGCGTGCCCGCGAACGGGTGCGACATATCGCCATCATGCTCGGCACCCAGATCGAAATAGTCCATGGCCCGCGTAATGGTCAGATAGGAATTGGCATCAAAGCGCCGCACGAAGGATGATCCCTGATGGCGCAGATAGCTTTCCACCTCGAACATCTCCCCGAACAGGGAACCGGGCACCCCGCCCCGTCCCGGTTCATGGCGCACGCGGCGACCGAATTTGCGGGTCAGCGCGGCTTCCGACAGGTAGGTGATGTGCGCCATCATCCGCGCAACCGCCAGCCCCCGCGCCGGGATCTCGTTACATTCCCAGTACCGCCCGCCATGCCATTGCGGATCAGCGAAAATGGCCTGTCGGCTGACTTCGTTAAACGCGATGTTCTGCGCGGAATGAAACGGCGATGTCGCAATCGGCATCGCGGCGAACACATGGTCGGGGTAGGTTGCGGCCCATTCCAGCACCTGCATCCCGCCCATGGACCCCCCCACCACGGCCAGCAGGCGGCTTATGCCCATATGGTCGATCAGCAGTTTCTGCGCGCGCACCATGTCGCGGATGGTAATGGCGGGAAATTCGGTGCCCCACGGCTCCTGCCTGCCATCTTCGCCCCTACGCAGGCTACGCGGGCCGGTCGTCCCCATGCAGCCGCCCAGCACATTGATGCAGATGACAAAAAAACGGTCCGTATCAATCGGCAGGCCGGGTCCGACCATGCGGCTCCACCAGCCGGGCTTGCCGGTCAGCGGGTGCGGATCGGCTACATACTGGTCGCCCGTCAGCGCATGGCAGACAAGGATGGCGTTGTCACGCGCGGGCGACAGCGTGCCATAGGTGCGATAGGCCACGTCCACCGGTGCAAGGTGGAAACCGCAATCCAGACGTAATCCGTCCGGAAAGGTGACATGCTGGTGCGACAGGCTGGGGGCTGGGACGGTCTGGTCCATTCTGTATCCGGCATTGCGTCGACAGGGACGATAAAAGGCGGCAGGCACGCGCTCGCCCGCGCATGCGGGGGATACATGCTTCACAGCGTATGACATTACAACCCGGCGGTTGCAAGGTTCATGACCATATCACGGGTTTTACGGGTTCAGAACTGCTCCACCCTGCCAACCCCTTCTATCGCCTTGATCATCTGCGCCACGCGCGGCGTTACGCGATACCGCTCGGCCAGGGTCAGTTCAACGTCTCGCGTTTCCGCAACCGATGGCAGCAGGATCACCCGCCCCCGGCCACCGCCATTGCCATGCAGCACGTCGCGGATCGGTTCCAGCGCATCGGCGCGGTCAAACCATATGCGCAGCTCAGCCGCGGCCTCCGCCGCAGCCTGTTCCAGCTCCATCACGTCCGACGCGGTAATGCGCAGTGCCTCGCCTTCCAGCTTCAGGTCGGCGGTTACGACCACGGCATTACCTGCCGTCAGGATCTCACGCGACCGCGACAGCACTTCGGAGAAGAAGGTCACTTCGCACCCGCCGCTGGCGTCTGACATGCGCACCCATGCCATCTTGTTACCGGTGCGCGTGGGGCGTTCCTTGCGGTCCACCACGCAGCCCGCGATCTTGACCCGGCCAATGCCCGCCTGTGCCGCCGCTTCCAGCCCGGTGGCCCGGATGGCACCCAGCCTGCGCATGAGGGGACCGTAGGAATCAAGCGGGTGCCCGGTCAGGTGAAAGCCAATGGCGTCGGCTTCCATGTTCAGGCGTTCGAATTCAGGCCAGTCGGTACAACGCGGCAGGCGCAGCGGTTCACGCTGGGCGGGACCGCTGCCACCCCCACCAAACAGGCCGATCTGCCCACTGGCCGCTTCATGCGCGTTGGCCTGCGCGCGGCGCATCACGGTTTCCGCCGCACCACAGGCCTGCGCGCGGTTGGGCAGGATGGTGTCGAACGCCCCGGCGCGGGCCAGGTTTTCAAGCTGCATCTTGTTGACCTGCCTGGGGTCCAGACGCGCGGCCAGATCCTCAAGATCCTTGAAAGGTCTGTCGCCACGTACCGCCACCAGCGACTGCATGGCGCTCAGTCCGACTTTCTTCACCGCCGCCAGCGCGTAGCGGATGCCGTAGGTCTGGCCGTCGGGCATTTTTTCCACCGTAAAATCCGCGCCGGACGCATTGATGTCGGGCGGTAGCAGCGGAATGCCCAGCCGGTCGGCTTCCTGCCGCAGTCCCGCCAGCTTGTCGGTTTTTTCACGCGCAAGGGACATACACGCAGCGATGAAGGCGACGGGGTGGTTCGCTTTCATCCATGCGGTCTGGTACGAAACCAGCGCATAGGCTGCGGCATGGGATTTGTTGAACCCGTAATCAGCGAATTTGGCCATGAGGTCGAACACCTCCGCCGCCTTTTCGCGTTCGATGCCGCGCTTCATCGCCCCTTCGGTAAAGATTTCACGCTGACGGTCCATTTCAGCGCGGATCTTCTTGCCCATCGCACGCCGCAACAGGTCAGCGCCACCCAGGCTGTAGCCCGCCATCTTCTGCGCGATCTGCATGACCTGTTCCTGATAGACCATGATGCCGTAGGTCTCTTCCAGGATGTCGCGTATTTCCTCGTGCGGGGGTTCCCATGCCTCCCCGTGCTTGCGGCGACAGTAATCGGGAATATTCGCCATCGGGCCGGGACGGTACAGCGCCACGGCGGCGATCAGGTCTTCCAGACGGGTCGGGCGCATCTGCTTGAGCACGTCACGCATGCCCGCGCCTTCGAACTGGAACACGCCGCCGGTGTCACCGCGCGCCAGCATGTCATATGTCAGCCCGTCATCCAGCGGCAGGGCCGACAGGTCGACCTCAACCCCCATGCCATGCAGGAATTTCACCGCGCGTTGCAGGATCGTCAGCGTGGTGAGACCAAGGAAGTCAAATTTGACCAGCCCCGCCTGCTCGACAAACTTCATGTTGTACTGCGTGACCAGCATGTCGCTCTTGGGGTCGCGGTACAGCGGCACCAGTTCCACCAGTTCGCGGTCCCCGATCACCACACCGGCGGCGTGGGTACTGGCATGGCGGAACAGCCCCTCAAGCTGCTGGCCGATTTCCAGCAGGCGGCGGATGGCTTCATCCTCGTCGCGCATTTCCTGCAGGCGCGGCTCGCCTTCTATCGCCTGTTTCAGGGTGACTGGCTGGGCAGGATTGTTGGGAATCAGTTCCGCCACCCGGTTGACCATGCCAAACGGCAGGCCCAGCACACGCCCCACGTCACGCACGGCGGCGCGGGCCTGCAGCTTACCGAAGGTAATGATCTGGGCTACGCGATCCGGCCCGTATTCATGCCGGACGTAGCGGATGACTTCATCACGCCGGTCCTGACAGAAATCAATATCGAAATCCGGCATCGACACGCGTTCGGGATTGAGGAAACGTTCGAACAGCAGGTTGAACGGGATGGGATCGATATCGGTAATGGTCAGCGCCCACGCCGCCAGCGAACCCGCCCCCGACCCACGCCCCGGCCCCACGGGGATGTCATGCGCCTTCGCCCACTGGATGAAGTCGGCAACGATCATGAAATAGCCGGGGAAACCCATCTGGGCGATGATGTCGAGTTCAAACGCCAGCCGTTCTTCATATTTCTGGCGCGTCTCGTCATCGATTTTCATGCGCGACAGACGGTTCGCAAGACCGCTAATGGCCATGTGGCGCAGGGTCTGTTCCTCGGTCTGGCCTTCTTCCACCTTGGGACAGACCGGCAGCAGGGGCTTGCGCGTTTCCACCTGAATGGCACAGCAACGCGCGATTTCCAGCGTATTGTCACAGGCTTCGGGCAGGTCGGCGAACAGTTCGCGCATTACCTCCGGCGGCTTGAACCAGTGTTCGGGCGTGACCCGCCAGCGGTCACGCTCCGCCATCGTGCGCCCCTGCGCGATACACAGCAGCGCGTCATGGGCTTCATACATATCGGGGCGGGGGAAGAAACATTCATTGGTGGCGACCAGCGGTATGCCCATGCGATCAGCCATGGCGATCATGCCCGGCTCCACCGCGCGTTCCGCCGCCTGTCCATGCCGGTGCAGTTCCACGGCCATGTTGGCGCCATAGGCTTCATGCAGGCGGGCCATGAAGGTTGCGGCTTCGCGTTCCTGCCCTTCCGCCAGCATGTGAAACAGCGGGCCCCGGCTACCGCCAGTCATAAGGAACAGCCCCCCTGCCCGTTCACACAGCAGGTCGAGGGTTACGGTCGCCTCATCCGTTTCATTCTGGAGGAACCCCGCCGAGGACAGGAACTGGAGATTGGCCAGCCCTTCCGCATTGCGCGCCAGCAGCGCCAGCGGTTCGGCCGGCATGCCCGGCTTGTCGCTACGTGATGGCAGGGCAAGCTGGCAGCCGATGATGGGCTGCACGCCCTTCTTGCCGCAGTACTGCGAAAACTCCAGCGCGCCGAACATGTTGCCCGTATCGGTAATGGCGACGGCGGGCATGTTCATGTCATGCGCCAGCGCCACCAGTTCGGGCACGCGGATGGCCCCCTGACTGAGGGAATAGGCGGAATGGACACGCAGGTGGATGAAATCGGCATGGGACATGGCGACACTCTACCCTACTGGCCACCCGATTTGCACTACCTCCGAGACCTGGCCGACCTGCCCGCACGGGTGCTGCAGGGGCAACGGCAGACAGGACGCGCCCCGCGCACATGCCCGGCCAGAGTACGGCATCGGTTGTGAGTGGGGGCCTGAAAAAAGAAATGCCGGAACCCGAAGGTCCCGGCATGGGATAATGCAGACTGGTCGGATCAGACGGGGCGGCGTTCACGCAGGAACGGAAAGCACGCCATCCCCGAAAAAAAATCTAGGCGTCCGTCTCGCCCGACGTGTCCTCCAGCGGGATGATCTTCCCGTCACGCAGGGTAACAACGCGGTCCATGCGCCGTGCAAGGTCCATGTTATGGGTGGCGATCAGGGCGGCCACGCCATGCGCCCGCACGGTTTCAAGCAGCGCGTCGAATACCGCATCAGATGTATGGACATCCAGATTGCCGGTCGGTTCATCCGCCAGCAGCACCTGCGGGCGGTTGGCAAGGGCACGGGCGATGGCCACGCGCTGCTTCTCCCCCCCCGAAAGCTTGCCGGGCAGATGTTCCAGGCGATGCCCCAGCCCGAAGGCCGCCAGCAGTTCTTCGGCCCGTTCGCGTGCCTGCCTGCGCGAAACGCCTGCGATCATCTGCGGCAGCATGACGTTTTCCCGCGCGCTGAATTCCGCCAGAAGGTGATGGAACTGATACACGAAACCGATCCGGTCCCGCCGCAGTTCCGTACGGTCCCGGTCCGGCAGCGCACCCGCATCCTGTCCCGCCAGCAGGATACAGCCCGCATCGGGTTTTTCCAGCAGGCCCGCAAGGTGCAGCAGGGTCGATTTGCCCGTGCCCGACGGGGCCACAAGGGCCACGATCTCACCGGGATAGAGGGTCAGGTCCGCGCCACGCAGCACGTCCAGCACTTCTTCCCCACTGATATAACGGCGGGCAACCGCGTCCATGCGCAGCGCGGGTGTGGACGGATTGGGGTTCTCATTCATGGCGCAGGGCCTCCACCGGATCGGTCCGCGCCGCCCGCCATGAGGGATACAGCGTCGCCAGAAGCGACAGGACCAGCGCCATGACGATAACCTCGATCACCTGCGACCAGATCAGTCTGGCGGGCAGATGTTCGAGATAATAGACCTCCGCATTGAACAGGTCGGTGCCGGTGATACGCTGCAGAAGCTGGCGGATATGTTCGATGTTGAGACAGAACACGATACCCAGCACCGTGCCCGCTATCGTGCCGGTCACCCCGACCGACGCCCCGCACATGAGGAAGATGCGCATGATCGCACCCCGTGTCGCCCCCAGCGTACGCAGCACGGCGATATCGGCGCTCTTGTCCTTGACCATCATGATCAGCGATGAAATCACGTTGAACGCGGCGACAAGGATGATCAGCGTCAGGATCAGGAACATGACATTCTGCTCCACCTGCACGGCACCGAAAAAGGCGTTGTTGCTCTGCGTCCAGTCCATGACGCGCACGGTGCCATCCATGGCCTTTTCAATGCCCTGACGCACCGGGGCCACGTTTTCCGCATCGCGTGTCATGACCTGCACCTGCGTCACCTGACCGGGTAGCTGGAAATAGACCTGTGCGGCATGCAGGGGCAGAAATACGTAGCTGGCGTTGTAATCATTCACCCCTGCATCGAAAATCGCCACCACGCGATAGGCCCGCACGCGTGGCATGGTGCCAAACGCCGTTGCCGCACCCTGTGGTGAAACAAGGGTAAGCCTGCCGCCTACGGTTAGCCCGGCGCGTTCAGCCAGCGTGGTGCCGACGATGATGGTGTCATCATCTCCAAAGTCATCCAGCGTTCCGGCGACCAGATTGTCACTGACTTCGTGCAGGGCGATCAGGTCATTGCGGGTCATGCCACGCACCAGACCGCCCGCATTGTAGTTGCCCGAATTGAGCAGTACCTGCGATTCCACCAGCGGCGCTGCCGAAACCACACCCGGCACCTGACGCACGCGACCTGCGACATCATCATAATCGCTGATCGTGCGCGTAACGCCGTATACGCTCAGATCCCCGTTCAGGCCGAGGATGCGGCCCAGCAGGTCGGCCTTGAACCCGTTCATGACCGACATGACGATGATGAGCGTCGCAACGCCAAGGGCGATCCCCACAAGCGAGAAGATCGCAATGACGGAAACGAACCGTTCCCCGCGCCGGGCATGCAGGTAGCGCCCGGCGACCATCCGCTCGAAGGGACCGAACATCAGCCGTGGTTTTTCAGGACAAGGGCCAGCGCACCTTCAACCGTATCCTCGGTGCGTTCACCCGTGCGGCGGTTCTTGATCTCGACCTTGCCCTCCTTCGCCCCACGCGGGCCGACGATAAGCTGCCACGGATGCCCCATCAGGTCAGCATCGGCAAACTTCGCGCCCGCGCGTTCGCTGCGGTCATCATACAGCAGCAGGTCCGGCGCGGCCGCGTACAGTTTTTCGCAGATACCGTCACACACGGCGTCACCCGACTTGAGGTTGATGATCGCGGCCTTGAAGGGGGCCACGGATTCCGGCCAGATGATGCCGTTTTCATCGTGGCTGGCTTCAATAATCGCAGCAACCAGACGCGAGACGCCAATGCCATACGATCCCATTTCCGGATACAGCGGCGCGCCATCCGGCCCGCTGATCGCGATATCCATGGATTCGGTGTATTTGCGCCCGAAGTGGAAGATGTGCCCGACCTCGATACCACGGCCCTCGCGGCGGCGCCCGGCAGGTACCTGCGCCCATGCGGCTTCGTCATGCTTCTCGTCGGTCGCGGCGTAGAAGGAGGTCATGCGCGTGAAGAATTTCTCCAGCGACTGGCGATCGGTGATATCGACATCTTCTGCCAGCCAGTCCTGCTCCTCCAGTGCGCTGTCGAAGAACACGCCGCTTTCACCGGTGGGGGCAAGGATCAGGAATTCATGGCTCAGTTCGCCCCCGATCGGCCCCGTATCGGCCAGCATCGGGATCGCCCGCACGCCCAGACGCTGGAACGTGCGCAGGTAAGCCAGCATCATGCGGCGATAGGTATCGACAGCCGAAGCGTAGTCCGTATCGAAGCTGTAGGCGTCCTTCATGTAGAACTCACGCCCGCGCATCACGCCAAAGCGGGGACGCACCTCGTCACGGAACTTCCACTGGATGTGGTAAAGCACCTGCGGCAGTTCCTTGTAGGACTTGACCACCTGACCGAACAGGTCGGTGATCATTTCCTCATTGGTCGGCCCAAACAGCATGTCACGTTCATGGCGGTCACGGATGCGCAGCATTTCCGGCCCATAGGCGTCGTAGCGGCCCGAACGCTTCCACAGGTCGGCGGACTGGATGGTGGGCATCAGCATTTCCTGCGCGCCGATGGCATCCTGTTCATGACGCACGATGTTCGCGATATTGCGCAGTACCCGCAATCCGGCTGGCAGCCAGGCGTAGATGCCTGCCGCCGTCTGGCGAATCAGGCCCGCACGCAGCATGAGCCGGTGCGAGGTGATCTGGGCCTCGGTCGGATTTTCCTTGAGGGTCGGCAGAAAACTGCGGGACAGACGCATATCCGTATGAACCTTGAAGTATGGGAGCCAATAACGCGACGGACCCTAAACCAATAGCAACGCCCGTGGAATGGGGCATGTGCAGCCGTCCGCCCGATACCACACCGAAGCGTGATGCCCCGCCATCCCCCGGACGTAAACATCCGCGTGAGGGGGTGTAGCCGCTGCCCCCGTGCGGGGCTAAGGTGCGCGGGCAAATCTGGTTGCAGAAACGACGCCGGGTTTAGGGAAAACGTACCAAAAAAAATGGCAGGAAACGGATCAACCGCTTCCTGCCATAATCATTTCCGGCCTTGGCCTGCCGGTCAGACGCGCAGCAGATGCACATCCACCAGCGGGCGCTTTTGCAGCTTGCGGCCCAGTGCGCGGCGCAGGGCGGTTTTCGCCGCCTCGCGGAAGGTGGCGTCGCTTGCACGCAGTTCATCGGGAATCTCATCCAGCGCATTGCTGAACTCTTCCGTGATCCGCTGGGTTTCCGGGTCTTCCGCATCCAGCAGGCCCGGCGCGCTCACCTTCGGGTCACCGATCAGGTAGCCTTCATCATCCACCGCGAAGCTACCCAGAACCATGCCATTGAACAGCATGCGACGGCGCGCCGACAGGACGCCACCGTTCATGGGCAGAATCCGACCGCCATCAAGCACCAGACGCCCGGTGGGCGCCGTATCCCCGACTTCAACGCCATCAGCGCGGATATCGAGGATATCACCATCTTCCAGCAGGACCGGCTCGATATCGAGTTCCTGCGCAATGGCCGCGTTGGCGGTCAGGTGCCGCCATTCGCCATGTACGGGAATAAGGAAGCGCGGCCGCACGAGATCATACAGCATGCGCACGTCGCCACCCGTTGCATGGCCCGATACGTGAACAAGGTGATCCTTGTCCGTAATCACATGCACGCCACGGCGGGTCAGGCTGTCCTGCACCTGAATCACCGCCTGCTCGTTACCGGGGATCATGCGGCTGCTGTAGATGACGGTGTCATTCTCGCCCAGCGCGATATTGGGGTGCGTATCACCTGCAATGCGCGACAGGGCCGAACGCGGCTCTCCCTGGCTGCCCGTTACGATAAGCAGGATTTCGCCATCGGGAACCGAGTTGGCATCCTGTTCCGAAAGGAAGGCCGGCACGTCGGACAGATAGCCACATTCACGCGCCGCGACCTCAAGGTTGCGCAGGCTACGGCCCACCACCGCCACACGGCGGCCCGCCGCCTGCGCGGCCTTGGCCAGTGTTTCCACGCGCGCCACGTTACTGGCGAAGCAGGTAACGGCAATCCGCCCTTCAAGCGAGGCGATCAGCCGCGTCATCTCGCGCCGCACATCCGCTTCGGAGGCGGAGGGACCTTCGGTGCGGACATTGGTGCTGTCACACACCATCGCCAGCACGCCTTCACGCCCCAGGGCGGCAAAGGTCTCAAGGTCGGTCGGGGGGCCGACCTGCGGGTCGGGATCAATCTTCCAGTCGCCGGTATGGACGATGATGCCCTGCGGCGTACGCAGCACGAGCGACTGCGATTCCGGCACCGAATGGGTGACCGAGACGAAACGCAGGTCAAACGGCCCGACCGTAAACGCGCTGCCCGGCGCCACGACATGGATCGGCACCTGCTGGAGCAGTCCGGCCTCACCCAGCTTGCGGCGCAGCACGGCGGCGGCAAACGGGGTGACATAGACCGGACAGCCAAGCTGCGGCCACAGATGGGCGATCGCACCCAGATGGTCTTCATGCGCGTGGGTGACCACAAGGCCGGTCAGCGCCTTCTTGCGTTCGGCGATGAAAACCGGATCGGGCAGCAGGATCTCGGCTTCCGGCGTATCGTTGCCGCTGAAGCCGATACCACAATCGACTGCAAGCCATGCCTCGCCCTGACGGTACAGGTTGAGGTTCATGCCAATTTCACCTGTCCCGCCCAAGGGCAGGAATGAAACGCCTGTTACTTCATTCATCAAGAAATCCTGTTTCTGTTAATACGGTTTGCGATGGGTTCGAGAAAACGGGCCTGGAACGTCTGTTCCGTGCCGGATTGGTTGTCCTGTTGTCAGCCCGTTCAGGGCCAAGAATACCGTCAGTCACCAGCCTCAGGCCGGTATGCGCGCCGCGCTGCGTGGTGGAACCTGTCCATCTTCCCATTCCTTGCCCCAAGGGGACCGGATGGCTGAAAATGGTGCTCGACACCGACGCAGGTTTGCGGACCTACGCTAACAAATCCTGTATGGGATTATCATGTAATGCCGCTGACTCAAATCTCTTTCGGTGGTCGGGCTGGATTATTATCATCCGCGGGGCGCCAGAAGCACCTCGCCCGTTACGACCCGGACCGGGCCGGACGCCGTGTGCAAAAGCAGGATTCCATCATCGGCCAGACCTGCAAAAGTGCCGCTGAACTGCCGGTTTCCTGCCTTTACATCAATCTTTGTGCCTACCGGATGCCCGCGTTCAAGCCATGCCGTGCGGATTGCCCCAAACCCCTGCGCCGCATGACAGGCAAGCCAGCCATCCAGCCTGCGCAGCAGAACCTGCGCCATGTCGGGGGCAGTCGGCACATCCCCCCCGCATTCAGCCAGACAGGCCACATCCCGACCGGCGATAACAGGCGCACAGCGCAGGTTCGCCCCCATTCCGATAACCTGCCAGGCGATACCTCCGGCGCTGCCGGTCTCGATCAGGATACCCGCCATCTTGCGGCCATCCAGCAGCAGATCATTGGGCCATTTCAGTTCCAGCCGGTGCCCGGCAGGCAGAAAATCCGCAACCGCGTCATACAGCGCAAGCCCCGCGATGAATGGCCACAACCCCACAGGCACATCATCCGCCCCCTGCCCCATCAGCATGACGGACAGGGCCAGATTGCCACCGGGATCGGACCATTCCCGCCCCCGGCTGCCACGCCCCGCAGTCTGCTTCAGGGCCAGGATCGCGACACCGTTGGCGCCCTGCCCCGCATCCAGCCGCTCCCGGCACAGATCCGATGTCGATCCCAGCCGGTCATGCACCTCCAGCAGCCACGCCCCACCACCCATGCGGGGAATGGAACGGATGGAAGGACGGGCCGGGATATGGGTCATGCTTTACCTGAACAATGCGGAAGCCGCCGCCTGTGCCGCCGTGGCGACGGGACCAAGCCCCACCACGAAGAACACCGTCACCAGCCCCATTCCCACTGACACGAACGAGACGGAAACAGGAGACCGGTCCAGCGCCGGGACGGCGGTATCAAAGAACATGACCTTGACGATGCGGATGTAGTAGTACGCCCCGATCACGCTGCTTACGATACCGATTGCAGCCAGCGCGTAAAGATGCGCGTTGATCGCGGCATAGAACACCATGAGCTTGCCAAAGAACCCGGCCAACGGCGGCGCCCCGGCCATGGA
Source organism: Komagataeibacter saccharivorans (assembly GCF_003207825.1). Taxonomy (GTDB): domain Bacteria; phylum Pseudomonadota; class Alphaproteobacteria; order Acetobacterales; family Acetobacteraceae; genus Komagataeibacter; species Komagataeibacter saccharivorans. The sequence goes on from NZ_NKTY01000001.1 coordinate 23,238, forward strand.
GAACATGAATATCGCCATCGCCAGCGCCATGCCGGGGTCCGTACGGCCCAGACCGGCCAGATCGCTGATACGGGTTACGGCGCGGCCATTGCGGCGCATGGCGACAATGCCCGCAAATGCGCCGACATTCATGAACAGGTATGTCACCAGATAGACCAGCGTGCCACGCGTGCCTTCCGCCGTACCGGCGGCCATGCCGATCATGGCGTAACCCATATGCCCGATGGAGGAATAGGCCATCAGCCGCTTGATGTTCCCCTGCGGGATCGCCGCCAGCGAACCGAATACCATGGAAAGGGCGGATACCACTTCGATCAGCAACTGCCATTGTGGCGTCATGCTGCCGAAGGGACCGGCCATGACACGCAGCAGCACGGCGAAGGCCGCGATCTTGGGCGCGCCGGCCATATAGGCGGTCACCGATGTGGGGGCACCCTGATATACATCCGGCGTCCACATATGGAACGGCACCATCGACAGCTTGAAGCACAGCCCCACCAGCACGAACACGATGCCCACCATAAGGCCCGCAGGCAGCACGGCGCTGCCACGCACGGCCTGTTGCAGACCCGCATATTCCAGCGTCCCGGCAAAGCCGTAAGCCAGTGAAATGCCATAGAGCAGGATGCCCGACGCGAGCGAGCCAAGCACAAAATACTTCAGCCCCGCTTCAGCCGCCCCCACCCGGTCACGCGCGAAGGCGCACAGGATGTAGATGGACAGGGACGAAAGCTCCAGCCCCACAAACAGCGTCATGAGATTGCCAGAGGACGCCATGATCATGGCCCCCAGCGTGGAAAACAGGATCAGCACCGGGAATTCGAACTTGTCGATTTCCATTTCGCGCGCATAACCCACGCTCAGCACCAGTGACAGTGCCGCGCCCGTCAGGCTCAGCACCTTCATGAAGCGGGCAAAGCCGTCATTGATGAAAACATGGCTGTAGCCCGTGCCATCGGGCGAAATTACGACAAGCACCCCCGTCACGACAAAGGCCAGCAGCGTCATCATCGCGCAGGAAAAGAAAGCCTGCCCACGCTTCTGCATCACCCCGGCCAGGAGGATGGCCAGCCCCGACAGGGCCAGCACGATTTCAGGCAGAGCAAGTGTCCAGTTCATCGGTATTGGCCCTGACATCCTTGGGGTTAGCGGTAAAACAGCATGGTGGACAGTAGCACCACCAGGCCGATCAGCATGGAAAAGGCGTAAACCGCGATGGAGCCGGTCTGGACCCGCACCGCCTGTCCCGCACTGCCGGATGTCAGGCGGGCCAGTCCTTCGGGAATGGCCTCGATCACACCTTCATCCGCGCCCTTCCACAACAGGCGTGCAAGGGCACGGTACGGGCGGATGATCGCCACATCATACAGTTCGTCGAAATACCATTTGTTCAGCAGGAACAGGTAAAGCGGCCGCAGGCTGCGGGCGAGTGCCCCAGGAATACCGGGGCTTGCCACGTAGCAGACATAGGCGACCGCAATACCCAGCACGGCTGCGAATGTCGGCACCAGCGCGATGAAGCCCGGCGTCTGTTCAAGACGGTCGATCACGGACTGACCGGGCACACCGGCAATCGCCCCATTCCAGAATGCCGCATGACGCGCGCCGATATACAGCGGTTCCAGCGCCAGACCGGCCACCACGGCACCGAAGGACAGCAGCACGACCGGCAGCATCATGGATGGCGGGCTTTCATGCGCGCCTTCATACAGATGCCCGTCACGCGGCCGGCCATGAAACACCAGAAAGATCAGGCGCCAGCTATACAGCGCGGTCAGGAACGCGGTGATGCAGCCCATAAGCCAGCCATAATGGCCCATGCCATTACCCGACATCCATGCGGCCTCAAGGATCGCATCCTTGGACCAGTACCCGGCAAAGGGGAAGATACCCGCCAGCGCAAGGCTGCCGATCCACATGGCAATGTAGGTCAGCGGGATCTTGCGCCACAGCCCGCCCATGCGGAACATGTCCTGTTCATCGTGAACGGCATGGATCACGCAGCCCGCGCCAAGGAACAGCAGCGCCTTGAAGAACGCATGTGTGGTCAGGTGGAACATGGACGCCTGATAGGCCCCTACACCCACCGCCACGAACATGTAGCCAAGCTGCGAACAGGTGGAATAGGCGATCGTGCGCTTGATGTCAGGCTGCACCAGCCCCACCGTCGCGGCAAAGAAGCTGGTTGTTCCACCGATCAGCACGATCAGGTCGCGCGTGACGGGGGCAAGTTCCACCAGCGGCGACATCCGCACCATAAGGAAGATGCCCGCCGTCACCATGGTCGCGGCATGGATCAGGGCGGAAACCGGGGTCGGTCCCTCCATCGCGTCAGGCAGCCATGTATGCAGGAACAACTGCGCCGACTTACCCATCGCGCCGATGAACAGCAGCGTCGCGATGACTTCCAGCAGCGGATGCGTGCCAAAAAGCTGGAACGTGTCGTTCACATGTGCAGGCAGGGCGGCAAAGATGTCATCATAGGACACGCTGCCCAGACGGATGAAGATGAGCGAGATGCCGACAAGAAAGAACAGGTCCGCCACGCGGTTGACCACAAATGCCTTGATGGCGGCGGCACAGGCGGACGGACGGTCGTACCAGTAGCCAATCAGCAGGTAACTCGCCAGCCCCACCCCTTCCCAGCCGAAGAAGAGCTGGAGCAGATTGTCGGACGTAACCAGCATGAGCATGGCAAACGTAAACAGCGACAGATAGGAGAAGAAGCGGAAAACCGGCCTGCTCTCATGCGCCATGTAACCCACGCTGTACACATGCACCAGCAGGGAGACCACCGTGACCATGGCCACCACGCTGACCGACAGCGCATCCATGCGCAGTTGCCAGTCCGCCCGGAAACCCGCCGCATGGACCCAGTCGGCCACGGGCACGATAACCGTGTTCATGCCGCCGCCCATCTCGAACCCCAGCACGCCGATCGCGGCAAGTGCCGCACACGTCATGAAGGCGATGGTCGTGAAACGCGCGGCCCCGTCCCCCATAAGGTGACCGAAGCACCCGGCGACAAGAAACCCGATCAGGGGCGCGAACACCGCCACTTCAAAAAGGAAGGATGCTGTCTGCATTTTCCTTACCCCTTCATCATCGTGATATCGTCGACTTCGATCGAGCCGCGATTACGGAAATACACCGTGACAATGGCCAGACCGATGGCGGATTCCGCCGCGGCGATGGTCAGCACGAACAGGGTCATCACCTGCCCCGACAGGTCGCCGGTAGCCGCTGAAAACGCCACGAAATTGATATTGGCCGAAAGCAGGATCAGCTCGATCGACATCAGGATGATGATGACGTTCTTGCGGTTCAGGAAAATGCCGAACACGCCCAGAACCAGCAGGATCGCGCCAACACTCAGGTAGGGCGCAAGGCCGATCCCCTCAATCGCGCTATTCATCGTCCTGTCCTTTCGCGCCTTGCGCCGGGGTAATGACCACCAGCGCGGTTTGTGTCTGTTCCGCAGCCTCGCGCGCACGCCATGCTTCCGTCCCGTAGGTGCCGGGCACGGCGGCGACATCGTAGCTGTCATGCGGGCGCAGGAAGCCGCCCTGTGCCGCGACCCCGGCCCCCAGCGGCACCTGAAGCATTTCAAGCGATTCCTGGGGTATGCGGTCGTGCTGGCGGTCGATGTTCTGCCTGCGGCCCGTCGGGCGGTCGCGCAGGGTCAGCACGATCGCGCCGATCATGGCCACCAGCAGCACCAGCGCGCAGGTCTGGAACAGGAAAATATAGTGGGTGTAGAGCACATCCCCCAGCGCCGCCGTGTTGGTCCGGGTGGGCGAGGACGGAACCAGATGCGTGATCTGCCCGATATTGCCCGCCACGCGCCAGTGGGTGAACGCCATGATGAGTTCCACCAGCAGCACGCCACCAACCGCAGCCCCGATCGGGGCGTAACGCTGCACGCCTTCACGCATCTGCGCAAAGCGGACATCAAGCATCATGACCACGAACAGGAACAGCACCGCGACCGCGCCGACATAGACAATAACCAGCGTCATCGCCAGGAATTCGGCCCCCGCGATCAGGAACAGCCCCGCCGCGTTGAAGAACGCCAGAATCAGGAACAGCACCGAATGCACGGGGTTACGGGCGCACACCACCATGGTGGCGGACAGGACCAGAACCGCCGCGAAAACGTAAAAGACGATTTGGGTCATCATGGGTGAGCTTCCTGCCGCATGGATGTTTCCTCCTGCTGGCATGGCGGCCACGGCCTGCGCGCGGTCCGCCGTGCGGTATCAGCGGTACGGGGCATCAAGCTCGAGCCTGCGGGCGAGAACGCTTTCCCAGCGGTCGCCATTGGCCAGAAGCTTGTCCTTGTTGTACATAAGTTCTTCGCGGGTTTCGGTCGCGAACTCATAATTCGGCCCTTCGACAATCGCATCGACCGGGCAGGCTTCCTCGCACAGGCCGCAATAGATGCACTTGGTCATATCAATGTCGTAGCGCGTGGTGCGGCGGGAGCCGTCATCGCGCGGTTCGGCCTCGATGGTGATGGCTTCCGCGGGGCATGTCGCCTCGCACAGCTTGCACGCAATGCAGCGTTCTTCCCCGTTGGGGTAGCGGCGCAATGCGTGTTCGCCACGAAAGCGTGGCGAAAGCACGCCCTTTTCATAAGGGTAGTTGATCGTGGCCTTCGGCTTGAAAAACGCCTTCAGCGTCACGCTCATGCCCGCCACCAGTTCGGACAGCAGCATGGAGCGGGCGGCCTTGCTTAATGTACCCATTAGCCTGCTCCTCCGGGCAGAAGGCCCGTTACCATCAGGAATCCCGCGCTCAGCACCATCCACGCCAGCGAGAATGGCAGGAACACCTTCCACCCCAGCCGCATGAGCTGGTCGTAGCGATAGCGGGGGAATGTCGCGCGCACCCAGATGAACACGAACAGGCAGAACAGGATCTTGGCGATCAGCCACAGCGGCCCCGGTATCCATGTAAAGGGCGCGATGCCCAGCGGCGGCAGCCAGCCGCCAAGGAACAGGATGCTGACCATGCCGGACATGAGAAACATGTTCGCGTATTCGCCCAGAAAGAACAGGCCGAATGCCAGGGCTGAATATTCGACGAAGAAGCCCGCCACCAGTTCGCTCTCGCCTTCCGGCAGGTCAAAGGGCGCACGGTTGGTCTCGGCCAGCGCCGAGATGAAAAACACGATGAACATCGGGAACATCGGCAGGCAGAACCAGACATGGCGCTGCGCCAGCACGATGTCATTGAGGTTGAGGCTGCCCACCGCCAGCAGGACCGATACGATCACCAGCCCGATGGACACTTCATACGACACCATCTGCGCCGCCGAACGCAGCCCGCCAAGAAACGCGTATTTGGAATTGGACGCCCAGCCCGCGATCAGGATGCCGTAAACACCCAGCGAGGAAATCGCCAGCAGATACAGGACACCCACATTGATGTTGGCGATGGCCAGCCCGTTCCCCGTGGGGATCACCGCCCACGCCACCATGGCCAGCGAGAAGGTCAGGAACGGCGCGAACAGGAACAGCATCCTGTTTGCACCAGACGGGATGACCGTCTCCTTCGTCAGCATCTTGATCGCATCGGCGAAAGCCTGCAGCACGCCGAACGGGCCGTTTACATTCGGCCCCTTGCGCAACTGCATCGCGGCCATGACCTTACGTTCGGCCAGGGTCAGATACGCCACGCCCAGCAGCAGCGGCACCAGCACCGCCAGGGATTCCAGCACGATCAGCAGGATCTGGCCGATGACGGTATGAAAGAAGAAATCAGCCATGTCCCTACTCCGCAGCCTCGATGGCGGGGTGCACGTAAATCCCCGAACAGGTTTCCATGGTCGGACTGGCGCGGCACACGGCGTGGGTCAGGTAATAATCGGATATGACCGGCCGAAGCGGCGCATCCGACACCGGAACCGTCCCCGCATCGGGTGCCGTGGTGTCCGATGTGCCATGGCGGCTCCATGCCGCATGCCCGAATACCGGGCTGGCCTGCACCATGCGCGCGCGCAGGGCTTCCAGCGTATCGTACGGCAGTTTGCGGCCCGCCACTTCGGAAAAGGCCCGCAGGATGCGCCAGTCTTCACGCGCATCACCCGGCGGCATGACCGCGCGGAACGCTTCCTGCACGCGCCCTTCGGTATTGGTGTAGGTGCCCGGCTTTTCCGCATAAAGCGTGCCCGGCAGGATCACATCCGCCCGCGCGGCACCCGCATCGCCATGATGCCCCTGATAGACGACGAAGGTTTCCGGCCCGATACGATCGGTCGGGAACTCGTCCGCGCCCAGCAGCCACAGCACGTCAACGCCGCCATCCAGCATGCCCGCGACATCACGCCCCTGTGGGCCGGGCAGGAAACCAAGATCCAGCCCCGCCACCCGGCTTGCCGCCGTATGCAGGACATTGAACCCATGCCAGTCCGGGCTGATCGCCCCGACCTTCGCCGCCAGATCCCAGCATGCACGCGCAATCGCCTGCCCGTCCGGGCGGGTCAGCGCACCATGGCCGACAATGATCATCGGTTTTTTTGCGCCCGCCAGCACATCGGCAAACGGATGCGTGCCGTCGGCAAGGGCCGCCAGCGCGTCCGGCCCCTGCCCCAGCACATCCACTGCGTATGTCGGATCGGCATTGGGCGCGCCGATCATGCCGATGGGAAAACCACCCCGGCCTGCCGCAAGGTAGCGTTTACGGATACGCGCATTCAGCACGGGCGCTTCCTGCCGGGGAATGGAGCCTACGATCAGCAGGGCATCCGCATCCTCGATCCCGGCGATACCTGTGTTGAAAGTATAGAAGTCCCGGCGTGAAGTATCGTATTTCGCCCCGTCCTGACGGCAGTCAATATTGGGCGAACCCAATGTTTCCATCAGATCCTTCAGCGCCATCATGCTTTCCGCATCGCACATGTCGCCCGCGATCGCGCCGATACGCTGGCCCGGCACATCCTTCAGCCGTGTGGCGATGGTGGCGAACGCATCCTGCCAGCTTGCGGGCTGGAGCCTGCCATCCACCCGCACCCAAGGCCGGTCCAGACGGCGGCGGCGGAACCCGTCCACAACAAAGCGCCCCTTGTCCGCCAGCCATTCCTCGTTCACTTCGTCATTGATGCGCGGCACGATGCGCAGCACGGCGGCCCCACGGGCCTGCATGACGATATTGGTGCCTACCGCGTCGCACACATCGATTGAATCCGTGCGCTTGAGTTCCCACGACCGCGCGGTAAATGCGTAAGGCTGCGAAGTCAGCGCACCGACGGGGCAGATATCGATCAGGTTGCCCGACAGTTCGGATGTCAGGGCCTTTTCAACATAATTGGTGATTTCCAGATTTTCCCCGCGCGAAATACCGCCCAGTTCCGGAACGCCCGCGATTTCGGTGGAAAACCGGATGCAGCGCGTACACTGGATGCACCGTGTCATGACCGTCTTGACCAGCGGGCCAAGATACTTGTCCGTCACCGCGCGCTTGTTTTCATGGTAACGGGTATGGTCCGCGCCATAACCGAATGCCTGATCCTGCAGGTCGCATTCGCCGCCCTGATCGCAGATCGGACAGTCAAGCGGGTGATTGATCAGCAGGAACTCCATCACCGCGCGGCGGGCGCGACGCACCACCTCCGTATCGGTGAAGATCTGCATGCCTTCGTTTATGGGAAACCCGCAGGAGGCGACTGGCTTGCGCCCGCCCGAGACCTCGACCATGCACATACGGCAGTTGCCCGCCACCGACAGGCGTTCGTGATAACAGAAACGCGGGATTTCCTTGCCCGCCGCCTCACACGCCTGAAGGGCGCTGGAACCTGCCGCGACCTCGACGGGAATACCGTCAACGGTTACTTTCACCATTGTTCCTACTCCGCCGCTTCATTCATGCCAGCCGGAACCTGTACGGTCCGGCTACCGCCATGCGCCGCCTTGTAGGCGTGGATACGTTCTTCCATCACCGGGCGGAAACGGCGGATCAGCCCCTGGATCGGCCATGCCGCCGCATCGCCCAGCGCGCAGATGGTGTGTCCTTCCACCTGCCGGGTGACCTGCTCCAGCATGTCGATTTCCTCGATTTCCGCGCGGCCCTGCACCATGCGGTCCATGATGCGCATCATCCAGCCCGTGCCCTCGCGGCACGGCGTGCACTGGCCACAGCTTTCATGCTTGAAGAATTTGGAGAACCGCGCGATGGCCGCGATGATATCGGTGGATTTGTCCATCACGATCATGCAGCCGGTACCGAGGCCGGACCCCTCGGCGCGCAGGCTGTCGTAATCCATCAGCACGTTTTCACACACGTCACGCGGCAGCATGGGTACCGAACAGCCGCCAGGTATGACCGCCAGCAGGTTATCCCACCCGCCGCGCACGCCACCGCCATGCTTTTCGATGATGTCCTTCATCGGGACACCCAGCTCCTCCTCAAACACGCAGGGCGTGTTGACGTGACCCGATATGGCCATGAGCTTGGTACCCGCGTTGTTGGGCCGCCCCAGCCCGGCGAACCATGCCGCGCCACGGCGCAGGATGGTGGCGGAAACTGCAATGCTTTCCACATTGTTGACCGTAGTGGGGCAGCCATACAGCCCCATCGCCGCCGGGAAAGGCGGCTTCATGCGCGGCTGGCCTTTCTTGCCCTCAAGACTTTCCAGCAGGGCGGTTTCTTCCCCGCAGATATAGGCACCCGCGCCGCGATGGATATAAAAGTCGAAATCCCAGCCCGACCCGCAGGCGTTCTTCCCGATCAGTCCGGCTTCATATGCCTCGTCAATGGCATGCTGGAGATGACGGGCCTCGTTATAGAATTCGCCACGGATATAGATGTAAGCCGTATGCGCACCCATGGCGAAAGAGGCGATCAGCGCGCTTTCCACCAGCTTGTGCGGGTCATGGCGCAGGATTTCGCGGTCCTTGCAGGTGCCGGGTTCCGACTCATCGCCATTGATGACCAGGTAATGCGGTCGCCCATCATTCTTTTTGGGCATGAACGACCATTTGACGCCGGTGGGGAAACCCGCCCCGCCCCGGCCACGCAGGCCGGACGCCTTCATCTCGTTAATGATGGCATCGCGCCCGCGCGCCAGTATCGCGCCCGTATTGTCCCAGTCGCCGCGGGCACGGGCACCTGCCAGCTTCCAGTCATTCTGGCCATACAGGTTGGTAAAGATGCGGTCCTTGTCCTGAAGCATGACCTTACTCCTGCCCCTGCGGCTTCTGCACCGCATCTTCGCGCAGGACCTTGCGTCCACCCGCCGGGGCGCAGGCCATGCGCGCGATGGTCGGGCCGGGCGTGGGCCGTTCGCCCCGGCGCAGGGCCTCGATCAGTTCAAGCGTGCGCGGGCCGTCCAGGTCCTCGTAATAATCATCGTCAACCTGCAGGATCGGGGCGTTGGAGCATGCCCCCAGACATTCGACCTCGGTCAGGGTGAACAGGCCGTCCTTGCTGGTTTCGCCAAAACTGGTGATGCCGGTAGCCGCCTTACACGCCGCCGTTACATCATCCGAACCACGCAGCCAGCATGACGTGGTGGTGCAGACCTGCAGGTGATACCGACCGATCGGGGTGGTGTTGAACATGAGGTAAAAGGTCGCGACCTCGTAAACCCGGATCGGCGCCATTTCCAGCCGTTCGGCCACCACATCCATGGCCACGCGGGGTATCCACGCGCTGCCGGTCGCGCGGCCCATCTGTTTCTGCACGATATACAGTAGCGGCAGCACCCCGCTTGCCTTGCGCTCGGGCGGATATTTGGCAAGGACCGTGGCGATCTGGCGCTCACTGTCCTCATCAAATGCGAAATGGGTCGGTTCCGCGCCCTGTGGCGCGTCGGATTGGACGGACATGTCGGTCACCTGTCAATCTCGCCAAAAACCAGATCCAGCGATCCGATAATGGCCACGGCATCAGCCAGCATGTGCCGGCGCGACATCTCGTCGATTGCCTGGAGATGGGAAAAACCCGTGGGCCGGATCTTGCAGCGATACGGCCGGTTGCTGCCATCGGCCACCAGATACACGCCGAATTCCCCCTTGGGGGTTTCGGTTACGGTGTAAGTAGCGCCCGGCGGCACGTGATAGCCTTCGGTAAACAGCTTGAAATGATGGATCAGCGCTTCCATGGACCGCTTCATCTCGCGCCGTGGCGGGGGCGTGATCTTGTGGTCCTGCACCTTGACCGGGCCGGGACGGATCTGTTCCAGACACTGCCTGATGATGCTGACGCTTTCGCGCATTTCCGCCACACGGATCAGGTAGCGGTCGTAGCAATCACCCTGCCTGCCGACCGGCACGTTGAATTCCACCTTGGCGTAATTGTCATAGGGCTGGCTGCGCCGCAGATCCCACGGCACGCCCGAAGCCCGCAGGCATGGGCCACTGAACCCCCAGGCCAACGCCTGTTCGGTCGTGAACACGCCAATGCCAACCGTGCGCTGTTTCCAGATGCGGTTGTTGGTCAGAAGCGATTCCAGATCGTCGATCCAGCGCGGGAAGGTCGTGGCCCAGTCCGCGATACGCTCTTCCAGCCCGGCGGGCAGGTCACGCGAGACACCGCCGGGACGGACATAGTTGGCGTGGAAACGCGCGCCGGACGCTGCCTCATAAAACTCGAGCAGCTTTTCACGTTCCTCATACCCCCACAGCGCAGGCGTCAGTGCGCCACAGTCCAGCCCGAAGGAGGTCAGGTTGAGGATATGATTCAGAATGCGCGTGATCTCGGCAAACATGACGCGTATCCAGCGCGCGCGGTCCGGGGCCTCGATCCCCAGCAGCTTTTCAACCGCCAGCGCGAAGGCCTGCTCCTCACACATGGGGGAGACGTAGTCGAGCCGGTCGAAATACGGCAGCGCCTTGGGATAGGTCTTGTATTCGATCAGCTTTTCCGTGCCGCGATGCAGCAGGCCGACATGCGGAATGGCACGGGCGACAACCTCGCCCTCCATTTCCAGCACAAGCCGCAGCACGCCATGCGCGGATGGATGCTGGGGACCGAAATTAAGCGCGTGGGAATCAATTTCCACCACATGCCGCCGCACTTCGCCGGTATCGTCCTCCGGCAGGAGTGAGTCGGGAACAGCGGCATCGCTACGAAGGGTTACGTCGCTCATCTGTCGCCTACCCCTGTCGTTTCATGTTCTGGCGGCTGGCATGCGCCTTTTCATCGCCCGGCAGGGTCAGGATTCCCTCCCATGGCGATTCAAAATCGAAATTGCGGAAGTCCTGCACCAGATCGACGGGTTCATAGACAACCTGACGCCGTTCGCTGTCGTACCGCATCTCCACATATCCGGTCAGCGGGAAGTCCTTGCGCAGCGGATGCCCTTCGAAGCCGTAATCGGTCAGGATGCGCCGCAGGTCGGGCTGATCGGTAAACAGGATACCGAACAGGTCGTAGGCCTCGCGCTCCCACCATGTCGCGGCGGGCCAGATCTGGTGCACTGACGGGACGGGAGCCGTCTCGTCAGTGGTCACGATCACGCGGATACGGTGGTTATGGGTAACGGACAGCAGGTTGTAGACTACATCGAACCGTTCAGGCCGGTCGGGAAAGTCCACGCCGCAAATGTCCATCACCTGCTGGCAGGCAAATTGCGGATCGTCACGCAGCATGAGCATGAGCGCCAGCAGCCGGTCGCGTGTGGTGCGTACCACCAGTTCGCCCTTTTCCAGACCGGCGGAAATAATGCCCGGAACCCGTGTGGACAGGTGGAAGGTGATGGCCCCCAGCCCACCCGACACTGCGTACGGCACCACCGCCGATGGGGACGTGTTTGCTGGTTCAGCCACGGCGTATTGTCCCTGTCCTACGAATTTTCTTCTGAAGCTGCATGATGCCGTAGATCAGCGCTTCCGCCGTGGGCGGGCAGCCGGGCACATACACATCAACCGGCACGATCCGGTCACAGCCCCGCACGACGGAGTAGGAATAGTGGTAATACCCGCCCCCGTTGGCGCATGACCCCATGGAGATGACCCAGCGCGGTTCGGCCATCTGGTCGTAAACCCGGCGCAGCGCGGGGGCCATCTTGTTGGTCAGAGTACCCGCTACGATCATCACGTCCGACTGGCGGGGCGAACCGCGCGGGATGATGCCCATGCGATCCAGATCGTAGCGCGGCATGTAGGCGTGGATCATTTCCACCGCGCAGCAGGCCAGCCCGAAGGACATGGGCCACAGGCTGCCCGTCCGGCCCCAGTTCACCAGTTTGTCGAGATTCGCGACCACGAAGCCCTTTTCGGTAATCTCGCCCGTGATGCCCTTGATTACGGCGTCCTGCTCCGCCCCCGGCGGCAGCATTTCACGATTCCAGGCGATGCTGTCCGCAGGCCGACCAGGCCCGGATGTATCGTTGCCCATTGGTGCGCCTCCGCTTGTCATGCTCAATCCCAGTCCAGCGCGCCCTTGCTCCATTCATAGATGAAGCCAACCACCAGAACGCCCAGAAAACCCATCATGGACAGGAAACCAAACCACCCGATCCGCGATAGACTCATTGCCCATGGGAAGAGGAATGCGACCTCAAGGTCGAAAATGATGAACAGGATCGCGACCAGATAGAACCGCACATCAAAGCGGTGGCGCGCATCATCAAAAGCCTCGAAACCGCATTCGTAAGCCGACGTTTTTTCGGCATAGGGTTTCTGGTGGCCAAACAGCAGCGAACTGCCCAGCATCGCGCCAGCGATGACCACCGCAATGCACCCGAATATCAGCACGGGCAAATAATCAGTGATAACGGGATGCATGTTCCGTGTTCCCAACCTGTTAAGAAGCCATCTGCGTGTCTTTATCGACTTATGTGTGGCTTCGGGGATGCTAGACCCAACGTGGTGCAGGGAACAGTTACTTAACCGTGTTCTTTCAGGAACATTACTGTGAGGATAGATACAGGACCGGATACGTCAATATTGCGTGAATATTTGTTTACGCACGGTTTATTGTTCTCATTTTCCCGTGTGCCACCTGATTGAAGGCACAAAAAAACGCCAGCGCTGAAGCGTCTGGCGTGTCTGCCGGAAAAACCGGATAACCACGTGGCGCGAGTGACGGGGCTCGAACCCGCGACCTCCGGCGTGACAGGCCGGCGCTCTAACCAACTGAGCTACACCCGCATGGTGTGTGCCCCTGCCCCGCAATGCGGAACGAGGGAATATGGTGGGCGATGACGGGATCGAACCGCCGACCCTCTCGGTGTAAACGAGATGCTCTACCGCTAAGCTAATCGCCCGCGACCCTACTAAGCGATTGCAAAAAAAGGGGCAACCCAAAAAATGGATTGCCCCTTCTTTTTTTCCTGAAAAATCAGTCAGCCTTACTTGCTGACAGCTTCCTTCAGGTTCTTGCCCGGCTTGAAACGGACGGAAGTGGAAGCCGGAATGTCCAGCGGCTCACCCGTGCGGGGGTTACGCCCCTTGGCTGCCTTGCGGGTCGCCGTCACGAACGTGCCGAAACCGACCAGACGGACTTCCTGCTTGTTTGCCAGCGCCTTTTCGATCGCACCGAAAACCGCATCAACCACTTCGCTGGCTTTTGCCTTCGCCAGATCGGCTTCCTCGGCTACCGCAGCAACGAGTTCCTGCTTGTTAAGTGGCTTCTCCATTTTACGCCTTTCTTTGTACTGTGCGCCTACGCAATCATTCAAAAGTCGCGCCGCATTTCTGCACGCACTATGCCGCTGTTTTGTCTCACGTCAACCAACAGAATTGGAGGAATGACAGAGAAATCCGTCATTCTCCTTCTGCACGACAATTCTGCGCCGTAGCCTCTGCCCGATATTGACTAATGCGTCAACGCGGGCGCTGCCGTGCTTGCGGTATCAGCCGGTGTTACCGGTTCCGTCCACTCGATCGGCTCAGGCTTGTGCACCAGCGCCTGACCAATCACCTCATCCACATGGGAAACCGGCAGGATGGTCAGCGCGGTCTTCACGACATCGGGAATGTCGATCAGGTCCTTCTCGTTATCCTTGGGGATGAAGATGGTCGTCAGCCCCGCACGATGGGCCGCCAGCAGCTTTTCCTTAAGCCCACCAATGGCCAGCACGCGGCCACGCAGGGTGATTTCCCCCGTCATGCCCACTTCCCGGCGCACGGGAATGCCCGTCATCACGCTGACCAGCGATGTCGCCATGGCGATACCCGCCGACGGACCATCCTTCGGCGTAGCCCCTTCGGGCACATGCACATGCAGGTCACGCTTTTCAAACAGGTCCGGGCTGATCCCGAACGTAACAGCGCGGCTGCGGACGTAGGAAAGGGCCGCAGCTACGCTTTCCTTCATCACATCGCCCAGCTTGCCGGTCAGCTTGATGTTGCCCTTGCCCGGCACCATCACACTTTCGATGGTCAGGATTTCTCCCCCCACCTCGGTCCAGGCCAGTCCCGTCACGACTCCGACCATGTCTTCCGACTCGGTCTCCCCGTGCAGGAACCGCTTTACCCCTGCGTATTTCTCAAGGTTTTCAGCCGTGATCGCCACGGTCTTCGCCTTGCCGGTCACGATTTCGGTCACTGCCTTGCGGGCCAGTGTCGCAATTTCGCGCTCAAGGTTACGCACGCCCGCTTCACGCGTGTAGCTGCGGATCAGTTCCCGCAGCGCATCATCGGAAACAGACCATTCGCCCGGCTTGAGATTGTTCGCCGCCGTCTGCTTGGACAGCAGGTGACGCTTCGCGATCTCGACCTTTTCGTCTTCCGTGTACCCGGACAGGCGAATGATCTCCATGCGATCCAGCAGGGGCTGGGGCATGTTCAGGCTGTTGGCCGTGGTAATGAACATCACATCCGACAGGTCGTAATCGACCTCCAGATAGTGATCGCCAAAAGTGGCGTTCTGTTCGGGGTCCAGCACTTCGAGCAATGCGGAGGACGGATCACCGCGCCAGTCGGCGCCCAGCTTGTCGATCTCGTCCAGCAGGAACAGCGGGTTTGAGGTCTTGGCCTTCTTCATGCCCTGAATGATCTTGCCGGGCATGGAGCCGATATAGGTACGACGGTGGCCCCGGATTTCGGCTTCGTCACGCATCCCGCCCAGCGACATGCGGACATACTGCCGCCCCGTCGCCTTGGCGATGGACTTTGCCAGCGAGGTCTTGCCAACACCCGGCGGCCCCACGAGGCACAGGATCGGCCCCTTGAGCTTCTGCGCGCGACTCTGCACGGCCAGATACTCGATGATGCGTTCCTTGACCTTTTCCAGACCATAATGATCCGTATCAAGGACCTGCTGGGCTTCCGACAGGTCATGACGGACCTTGGAACGCTTCTTCCACGGGATGCCCAGAATCCAGTCGAGATAGTTGCGCACCACCGTCGATTCGGCGGACATCGGGCTCATGCTCCGCAGCTTCTTCAGCTCGGCCACCGCCTTTTCGCGCGCTTCCTTGCTCAGCTTGGTCTTGGCGATCTTTTCCTCAAGCTCGGCGGTCTCGTCCTTCCCGTCCTCACCTTCACCCAGTTCCTTCTGGATCGCCTTGAGCTGCTCGTTCAGGTAGTACTCGCGCTGCGTCTTTTCCATCTGCCGCTTCACGCGGTTACGGATGCGCTTTTCCACCTGCAGCACGCCGATTTCGGCTTCGATATGCGCAAAAACCCGTTCCAGACGTGCGTTCACGTCCTGAATTTCAAGGATTTCCTGCTTTTCGGGAATCTTCAGGTTCAGATGACTGGCAATGGTATCCGCCAGCTTGGACAGATCATCAATCTGGTTAAGGGAGACCAGCACCTCGGGTGCGATCTTCTTGTTCAGCTTGATATACTGCTCGAACTGACCAATCAGCGTGCGGCCGATCGCTTCGGCTTCCTTGCCGTCGCTCTCCTGCTCCGGCACGTCCTCGATCTCGGCCTCGAAATGACCATCGATTTCATGCAGCGCCGTAATGTGGGCGCGGCGGCCACCTTCGACCAGCACCTTCACCGTGCCGTCTGGCAGCTTGAGCAACTGCAGGATGGTGGAGACCGTACCGTAACGATAGATGTCATCCGGCGTAGGGTCATCCTGCGCGGCGTTCTTCTGCGCGACCAGCAGGATCTGCTTGTCGCTGCGCGTTACGGCTTCCAGCGCGCGGACGGATTTCTCACGCCCGACGAACAGCGGCACGATCATGTGCGGGAAAACGACAATATCACGCAGCGGCAGCACGGCCATCGTGTCGTGCCCGTTTTCGACTTCCTCGGGCTCGCGCGTTGCGGGTACCTGTGCTGCTGCCTTGTTTTCGATGGGGTCCGTCCCTTCGGGGACGGGATTCAGTCTGTCAGTTTCAGACATATTATGTTCGACCTCCTGATGGACGATCCCGGATGGACACCCGCCCTGGCGGCCTGCCCATCCGTTGCGCCGCATATGCGACAACCTTAAAGCTTCATGTTGTCACGACGCCGCACCACCACAACCCCGGTGGTGCCATTTCAGCGGAGAGACCAGGCCGCGCCGGGGGCCTCAGGCCGACTGTTCGGTCGGCTGGTTCTTGCCATACACGTAGACCGGCTGCGCCTTGCCTTCCGCCACTTCCTTGTTGACGACAACTTCCTCGACATTCTTCAGGCCGGGCAGGTCGAACATGGTCGACAGCAGGATGCTTTCCAGAATGGCGCGCAGGCCACGGGCGCCGGTGCGCCGGGCAATGGCGCGCTGGGCCACCTGACGCAGCGCGTCCTCGGTGAAGGTAAGCTGCACGTCTTCCATCTGGAACAGGCGGGCATACTGCTTGACCAGCGCGTTCTTGGGCTTGGTCAGGATCTCGATCAGGGCAGCTTCGTCCAGATCCTCCAGCGTCGCCACGACCGGCAGACGACCGATGAATTCGGGAATCAGACCGAATTTCAGCAGATCCTCCGGCTCGACATCGCGCAGCACGGCACCCATCCGGCGTTCGTCGGGGGACTGCACATCCGCCCCGAACCCGATGCCGGATCCCTTGCCGCGCGCGCTGATGATCTTGTCCAGACCGGCAAACGCGCCACCGCAGATGAACAGCATGTTGGTGGTATCGACCTGCAGGAATTCCTGCTGCGGATGCTTGCGCCCGCCCTGCGGCGGCACGGAGGCGACGGTGCCTTCCATGATCTTGAGGAGCGCCTGCTGCACACCTTCACCGCTCACGTCACGCGTGATGGAGGGATTGTCCGACTTGCGGGAAATCTTGTCGATTTCGTCAATGTAGACGATGCCGCGCTGGGCTTTCTCCACATTGTAATCCGCGGCCTGCAGCAGCTTGAGGATGATGTTCTCCACATCCTCACCAACGTAACCGGCTTCGGTCAGGGTGGTGGCGTCAGCCATGGTGAACGGCACGTCAAGGATACGCGCAAGGGTCTGGGCCAGAAGCGTCTTGCCCGAACCGGTCGGCCCGATCAGCATGATGTTGGATTTTGCAATCTCGACATCATTGTTCTTCTGGGCATGGGCCAGCCGCTTGTAGTGGTTATGCACCGCGACCGAGAGAACCTTTTTCGCATGCCCCTGCCCGATGACGTAATCATCAAGGATCTTGCAGATTTCCCGCGGAGTGGGCACGCCATCGCGCGATTTGACCAGATGCGTCTTGTGCTCCTCACGGATGATATCCATGCACAGCTCGACGCATTCATCGCAAATGAACACGGTGGGACCGGCGATCAGTTTGCGGACCTCGTGCTGCGACTTGCCGCAGAACGAGCAGTAAAGCGTATTTTTGGAATCGCCGGATTTGTTATTCATAACCGCTCCTATTCCCACAGAGGGGAACTTCTCCATACCTTGCAGCCGGACTGCAACATCCCGGCACGCCGCAGGTGACCCGAACCCTTGCGGGCGGGAAGCGCGCCTGCGTGCACGCTTCCCCTGATTGCCGGTTATTCCGCCGTTTTTGGGGCCGTGTTACGGCGGACGACTTCATCCACGATACCGAATGCCTGCGCTTCTTCCGCCGACATGTAGCTGTCGCGTTCCAGCTTCTGCTCGATTTCCTCAAGCGTACGGCCGGTATGCTCGTTGTAAATCTCGTTCAGGCGCTTGCGGATGGTCAGGATTTCCTGGGCCTGGATCTCGATGTCGCTGGCCTGTCCCTGCGCCCCGCCCGAAGGCTGGTGCACCATGACGCGGGCGTTGGGCAGGGCGAATCGCCGCCCCTTCTCACCACCTGCCAGCAGCAGCGACCCCATGGACGCAGCCTGTCCGATACACACCGTGCTGACGGGGCAGCGGATGTACTGCATGGTGTCGTAAATCGCGAGCCCGGCCGACACAACGCCGCCGGGGCTGTTGATATAGAACGAGATTTCCTTGCCGGGGTTCACGCTTTCCAGATAAAGCAGCTGGGCGGACACCAGCGCCGACACCTGATCGTAGACCGGTCCGGTCAGAAAGATGATCCGTTCCTGCAGAAGGCGGGAATAGATGTCGAATGCCCGTTCCCCGCGGGAGGTCTGCTCCACCACCATCGGCACCAGAGCATTATTGAAGATCTCTACGGGATCCCGATCCCTCATAGCCATATTCCCGATCCTGAAAAGCAAGGAGTCGATCCGCGTTTCCTGCCCGCCGCATGGGCGCACGGACATTATGGATGCAGTCGGCTCCTTCCCGGTTGCTTATGACAAAATAGAGACAAACACGCCAGATACCACCCCATTCCTGTCTTTTTGCCGGAAACGGGTTCCACAATCTGCGCGCGATCACCTGCCTGCAAACACATACGGCGCACGGAAGTGACCTTCCGTGCGCCGTATGGGCCATCTATGACGCGGAAGCGGATCAGACGTCAGCTTCCGGCATTTCAGCCAGTTCTTCCGGCGTCACGACCTTGTCTTCGACCTTGGCCAGCTCGACGATGTAGTCGATGACCTTGTTCTCGAAGATCGGGCCGCGCAGCCCATCAGCCGCCTGCGGGTTCTTGCTGAAGAACTCGAACACGGCCTGTTCCTGACCGGGGTAGCGCGAAGCTTCCGCACGGACGGCCTGCATCATCTCGTCCGGCGTGACGGTGATGTTGTTCACACGCCCGATTTCAGCCAGCAGCAGGCCCAGCTTCACGCGGCGTTCGGCAATCTTGCGATAGTCGGCGCGCAGCGTGTCCTCGTCCTTGTCCTTGTCTTCCTCATCGAGACGGCCCGCCTTGCGGTCTTCCTCGATACGGGACCAGATCTGGTCGAACTCGGCATCGACCATGGCGGGGGGCGCCTGGAAATCGGTCTTTTCAGCCAGCTTGTCCAGCAGTTCGCGCTTCAGGCGCAGGCGGGAAAGCTGTTCGTATTCCTGACCGACCTGCTTGCTGATCAGGTCACGGACCTGTTCCAGACCTTCGAAGCCGAGCTTCTTGGCCAGATCATCGTCGATCTTCGCTTCGATCGGGCGCTTGAGTTCACGCACCTTGATGTCGAAGGTCGCTTCCTTGCCTGCAAGGTGCTCCGCGCCGTAATCGGCGGGGAACGTCACGGTGATCACCTTTTCGTCACCGGCCTTCATGCCTTCGATCTGCTCGGCGAAACCGGGGATGAAACCCGCGCCGCCGATCTCGACATTCACGTCGTCGGCGGAACCGCCATCGAACGCCACGCCGTCGACCTTGCCGACGAAGTCAACCGACACCACATCACCGCTGGCGGCGGGACGGTCTTCCTCGACCTTCTCGAACTCGCGCTGGCGACCGGCGATTTCCTTCAGGGCCTTGTCCACGGTCTCGGCATTCACCTCGGACTTGAGGCGTTCCAGAGACAGGGTGGACAGGTCGGGAATGGTGATTTCGGGCAGAACCTCGAATTCGACCGTGAACTTCAGGTCATCCGTGCTGCCGGGCGCATCGCCGGACACCACGTCAACCTTCGGCTGCATGGCGGGACGCAGGCCGCGCTCGTCCAGCAGGGTGCGGGTCGCTTCGCTTACGACCTGCTCCAGAACCTCGCCCTGAACAGATTCGCCAAAACGCTGCTGAAGGATGCTCATCGGCACCTTTCCGGGGCGGAAGCCCGGCAGCTTCATGGACTGTCCAACTTCTTTCAGGCGCGCGGTGCGCTTGCTCTCGATTCCCGCTGCCGGCACCGTAACGGTGAACCCGCGCTTCAGGCCTTCGGAAAGCGTTTCAGTAACCTGCATCTGCCAGGCCATCCTCTCGGTCAGAACGTGTCAAAGAACGCAAGAGGCCGCTCGGGCCACCACGTCTGTTCGCATAACGCGACTTGCCGGGATCTTGGTACGGGCGGAGGGACTTGAACCCCCACGACTTGCGTCACCAGAACCTAAATCTGGCGTGTCTGCCAATTCCACCACGCCCGCACTGTGCCCAGGCTGTAAGCGCGCGGCTTTAGCGCACCATCGGACATCGGGCAAGATCCCAAGGGAAAAGGAATGGCGTTTTCAGCCGAAAAGTTTTTCCGCCTGCGCCTCCGCCCGCGCCCGCGCGGCCCCTACATGGGCATCGAACGCCTCGGCCACGGGCCATTCACCCGCATGCAGGGCGGCGTCGCCATGTATCCATACGCCCGCGCATGCCGCTTCCCATCGTGGCATGCCCGCCGCAAGGAGGGCTGCGATGATTCCCGTCAGCGTATCGCCCGACCCGGCCGTGCCCAGCATGGGGGTGGCATGGGCGTTGATCGCAACGCGACCATCGGGTGCCGCGATAATGGTGTCAGGCCCCTTGAGTACCGTAACCGCCCCGGTCCGGTCCGCCGCCTGCCGGGCGGCTGCGATACGGTCCGCCCCCGGCCTGC
Source organism: Komagataeibacter saccharivorans (assembly GCF_003207825.1). Lineage (GTDB taxonomy): Bacteria > Pseudomonadota > Alphaproteobacteria > Acetobacterales > Acetobacteraceae > Komagataeibacter > Komagataeibacter saccharivorans. The sequence goes on from NZ_NKTY01000001.1 coordinate 43,907, forward strand.
CGAACACGCGGGTGAACTCACCGATATGCGGGGTTATGATCGCGGCACCGCGCAGGCGATCAGGCTGCCCCGCCGCCATGGCGAAGGCTCCGGCATCGGCGATCACTTCCCGCCCGGCATCCGTCAGCACGGAAAAGGTCGTAGCCACCTCATCCACGGACAGGCCGGGACCACATACCCATACATGACGGCGCGAATCCTCCAGCAACTCCGCCAACGGGCCGGAATCGACAATCAGCCCCGGCGGCGCGGTCATACGGTAGACGGGGGCGCTGTCCCCCACGGCCAGCCGCACCAGCCCCGCGCCGGCTGCCCGCGCACCAGCCGCCGACAGGCGGGCAGCCCCCGGCATGTCGCGCCCGCCGCAGATGCTCACAACGCCACGGCTGTATTTATAGCTGTCCACCGTGCAGACGGGCGTGCGCCACAGGCCGGGTTCGTTGCGCCATGTCCGAATCGGCACGGAGTCCAGCGCTGTCTCCGGGATGGCGATATCGGCCAGCACGGTGCGACCGCACAGCGTACGCCCCGGCAGCAGCAGATGCCCCGGCTTGAGGCGGCAGAACGTGACCGTCATTTCCGCCTGTGGCGCATAGCCACGAACGGCCCCGGTGGCCCCATCCGCCCCGGTCGGGGTGTCAATGGCGACGATACGCGACGCCGCAGCCAGCACACGGGCCACATCCGGCTCCACATCGCGGCTCAGCCCGGCACCGAATATGGCATCAACCACCAGATCAAAACGCGCGGCGTTTTCGGGCGTGAAGGCCACGACCGGCCCGCCCCATTGCGCGGCGGCGTGGGCGGCATCCCCGCCTGCATGCGGCGGGGCAAGGCATGCTACGGCCACCGGCCAGCCCTGTTCCGCCAGCCTGCGCGCAGCAACGTAACCATCCCCCCCATTATTGCCCGGCCCACACAGCACCAGTACCCGGCATGGCCGAACATGCTGGCGAATGGCGCGTGCGACGGCGCGGCCCGCATTTTCCATCAGCACCGCCACAGGCACGCTGCGCGCGGCGGCGGCATCGACATGGCCCATTTCCGTCGGATCAGGCAGGAGCAGGCGGGCGCGAACCGCGGCCTGCTTACGTTCGTCTGTGGGCATTGCATCCCCCTTCCCAACAACTTTGACTGCGAAACCGCCCTTGCACATGTTACAGGAATGGGGAAACAAGCGCTGCGCATCGTGCCCGCGCATGATGCGCCGTTTTCGTTATTCCCCGACCCCGGCAAGGAGGCCCCGTGTCCCACTCCATAGTCTGGAGCCTTGTGCTCGCACTCCACATCACCGGCATGGCGGCATGGATCGGTGGCATGATCTATGCGGCCTTTGTGCTCAAACCCAGCCTTGGCCTGCTTGACGCCACCCAGCGCGCCTCCATCCATCTGCAGACGCTGAACCGCTTCTTCCGCATCGTCTGGCATACCATGCCTACGGTACTGATTACGGGGTGGCTCCTGATTTTTCATGATGGCGGGTTTGCAGTCGTCCCATGGCAGATCAACCTCATGCAGCTTCTGGGCCTGATCATGGCGGGCGTGTTCGCGCGCATCTACTTCGGCCCCTTCCAGAAGGCCCGTCGCGCCATTCGCCCGCAGCAGGGCATGTTCGATTCGATCCGCTCCCTTGTCATCCTCAATACCGGACTGGGCGTGCTGACCATCGTAGCCGCCTGCCTTGCCCATCCTTTCTGAAATTACGGGGGCACCACCATCACGCCCCCTTGATTTCCGTTGCAAAGGTAGATAGGCACGGGGAATGTGGCGCGTGAGGGGCCTGTCCCCGCCGTGTTACACTCCCCTTCCCTGCATTGCTGCAGGTACATCAGGGACGGCAGCCTGATACAGCGCGACACGGTGGCAATCGGACGGGGCCATATTCATCTGCTGATACGTTCGAGAGTAATTTGAGCGCCAAAAAAACTTCCCCCGCCCCGACACGTTCCGCAAAGACGGCGGCAGCCCCGGCCCCCGCCGCCAGCACCGACGGGGCTGCCCCCATTGATACGCCAGCAGAAACAGCCGCCGCGGAGCAGGCCCAGCCCCTGTTTTCCGAACTCGGCCTGTCCGAACCCATCCAGCGCGCCATTGATGAGATGGGATACCGTCATCCCACCCCCATTCAGGCACAGGCCATCCCCTATGTACTGATGGGGCGTGATGTGCTGGGCGTAGCCCAGACCGGCACGGGCAAGACCGCATCGTTCACGCTGCCGATGCTTGAAATCCTGTCCGGCTCCCGTGCCCGGGCGCGGATGCCGCGTTCGCTGATTCTGGAGCCGACGCGTGAACTCGCCCTTCAGGTCGCGGAGAATTTTGTCAATTACGGCAAGCACCTCAAGCTGACCCACGCGCTGCTGATCGGTGGCGAAAGCATGGCCGAGCAGAAAGAAGTGCTCAACCGTGGCGTGGATGTGCTGATCGCGACGCCGGGTCGCCTGATCGACCTGTTCGAACGCGGCGGGCTGCTGCTGACCCAGACGAAGCTGCTGGTGATCGACGAAGCGGACCGCATGCTGGACATGGGATTTATTCCCGATATCGAGAAGATCGTAAGCATGCTCTCGCCCATGCGGCAGACGCTGTTCTTCTCCGCCACGATGGCGCCGGAAATCCGCCGTCTGGCTGACATGTTCCTGAGCAACCCGAAGGAAATCACAGTCAGCCGTCCCTCTTCCGTCGCCACCACCATCGAAACCGGCCTTGCCATTGTCGATACCCAGGACAAGCGCCGCGCCCTGCGCAAGCTGCTGCGGGAAGCGGACATGCAGAACGCCATCGTGTTCTGCAACCGCAAGCGCGACGTGGATATCCTGTGCAAATCGCTGATCAAGCACGGCTTTTCGGCAGGTGCCCTGCATGGCGACCTGCCGCAGTCGGTCCGCTTTTCCACCCTTGAATCCTTCAAGAACAGCGAGTTGAAGATACTGGTCTGTTCGGATATCGCGGCGCGCGGAATCGACATTGGCGGTCTGTCGCACGTGTTCAATTTCGACGTGCCCTTCCATGCCGAAGATTATGTGCACCGGATCGGCCGCACCGGACGTGCGGGCCGCACCGGACACGCCTACAGTCTGGCCACCCCGGATGAAGAAGGTCTGGTACAGGCCATCGAGAAGCTGACGGGTAAGCCCATCCCCCGAATCGAGGTCAAAGGCGTGGATAATCTCGAATGGTCTGACGAACCGCGTCCCGCCAATGGACGGCGCAAGCCCCGTAACGAGGGCACGGGCCGTCGCAAGGCTGCAGCACCTGCCGCCCAGCAGCAGGCCCCGGCAGCCGCACCGGTTGCACCACCGGCAACCGAAGCGCCGGTTGCGCCGCGTGGCAGGGGCCGCAAGCCTGATGCCGCGGCCAATACGGCTTCGTCCGCGCCCAACCGGCGCGATTCCGGCCTGCTGCCTGCCGCACCGGACATGGCGGTTACCGGATTCGGTGATGACATCCCGGCCTTCATGCAGCTTCCGCGCCGTGAGAAGCCCGTGATCCCGGCTGACGAATAATCAGCCAGCGCGTTCAGGCAACAAGAGTAATGGAAAATTCAGGAGCCGAGGCCATCCGGGTGGTGGCGCTTGGCAATGATGGGGATGGCATAGCCCAGACCCCACAGGGGCGGGTATTCGTGCCCGGCACCATGCCGGGCGACGAAATCGTGCTGGCCAGCCAGACCGGTACGCAGGGTGTGCTGGAACAGGTCGTGACGCCGGGCCCCGACCGCGTAACGCCGGTATGTTCACTATTCGGGACCTGTGGTGGCTGCCGCCTTCAGCACATGGCGCTACCTGCCATGATGGCATGGAAAGCGTCACGTGTAACCGAAGCACTGAAACGTGCCGGTTTCACCACCCTTCCCGCCCCCGCTACCCGACAGGTCAGCCCCCATGGCAGGCGGCGCGTCGATCTGGCGTTCCGCCGGGTGGACAGACAGATCGTGCTGGGCCTGCACCGCCGCCGGGGCGATGTGGTGGACATGACGGAATGCGCCCTGCTGGACCCGGCGATTTTCGCGCTGCTCGACCCGCTGCGTCAGATGCTCCATTCCCTGCCTGCGGTGCATGCGGGTGGGGATATCCAGATCAACCTGCTGGATAGCGGTCCTGACCTGCTGATTGCCATGGATGGCACGCCGGACGCCAATGACCGCCGTATTCTGGCGCAGTTCAGCAAGACACATGGCATACCGCGTATTTCCCTGCGCACCCAGCCGCCGGAAACGCTTGCCCTTACCGGTCCGGTCTTTCATCATTTTGATACGGCACGTGTCGTGCCGCCACCGGGTGCGTTCCTGCAACCCTCCCGCGAGGGAGAGGACGCCATCAAGGCTGCCGTTCTGGCCGGGCTGCCCCGCAAGGGCCTGAAAGCCGGGATTATCGAGCTTTACGCTGGCTGCGGCACGCTGTCCTTTGCGCTGGCGCAGCACGCCAAGGTTCTGGCCTATGAAGGCGATCGGGCGGCATTTGCCTGCCTGAAACAGGCCAGTGGCGGCACGCGGGTACTGCCTGCCCTGCGTGATCTCAACCGTCAGCCTGTCATGGCCACCGAACTGGGCCGTGCGGGAGCTGTGGTGCTAGACCCCCCGCATGCTGGGGCCGGTGCACAGATGGCGCAGATCGTGGCGGGAAAACCACGCCACATCATCTATGTCAGTTGCAATCCCGCTGCCCTGCAACGCGACCTGACGCCGTTGCAGCAGATGGGCTACCGGCTGGAAAGCCTGACGGTCATCGACCAGTTCCTGTGGTCAGCGGAAGTCGAATCCGTATGCGTACTGACCCTGCCTAGCACGACGAGACTGAACCGCCGTTAGATCAGGCTGGGCGAGGTCGAGGAAATGTTTTTCCCCGACCGATCCCCACAATGTTTTCTGAACCGGTATTCAGTCCATCATCCACATGCGCATGCGGATTGCCTGTGGCTGCCCCTATAAGGGCGCGCCTCAGACGTGGAAGCTCTCGCCGCAGCCACAGCGGCCCTTTTCATTGGGGTTGCTGAAGGTGAAACCGGATTCGAGCTGCCTGACCTCATAATCCATCACTGAGCCGATCAGGAACAGCGTCGCCTTGCGGTCGACCAGCAGGGTAACGCCCTTGTCCACAACCACCTCATCACCGGGACCGGCCTGTTCCACAAAGGTCATGTCGTAGGCATGGCCGGAACAGCCCTTGGTGGAAACCGCGATGCGCAGCAGATGTCCGGCATGGTTGGTCTGGTACAGTTTTTCCAGCCGCTGTGCCGCCCGCTCGGTCAGGGACATAAGCGGCGGTAGCGCACGGCGGCGGGGGGCAGTGGTCGTGGTGGTGCTTTGTTCAGTCATGGCACGTTCCCCTTGCTGGGTTCAGAACATGTTCAGGGCAAGGCGGGCATCTTCGCTCATACGCGACATGTCCCACGGCGGTTCCCATACGATTTCAACTGTTGCGCTGGTGACCGTATCGATCTTCTCCACGGCTTCCTTCACCTGCAGGGGCAGTTCCTGCGCGCTGGGGCAGTTCGGGGCCGTAAGGGTCATTTCAACCTTGACCGAACCATCATCATGCAGGTCGATGGCGTAGATCAGGCCCAGTTCATATATGTTGACCGGGATTTCCGGGTCATACACCGTAGCAATCGCCGCAATGACGCTATCTTCATCGGGCGAACCGCCAGTAGCGGGGGTGACCGGCTGTTCCCCATCGGGCGTCCAGGCCGAGACGGGGTCGGTCTTTTCCAGCGATGCGTCATCATTGGCCTCAAGGGAGAAATGCCCGGCTCCCTCAGCCATGCCGATGGCGGCGGGCTCTACCTGATTTTTCTCGTCCATGAGACCTTCACCTGTCTTTATCGTCATTGAGCATATCAATCAGGGCCGACCACGGCAGCATCGCACAACGGATGCGCGAACGATGCCGGTGCAGCGGTGCAAAAACCGAAAGCTCACCCAGTCCATCCGGGGCCTCGCCCGTTTCGACCGCCGTGGCCAGCGCGGCGTGAATCCGTTTCACCTGTGCCGTGTCCTGCCCCATGACCCGTTCGGCCATAAGGTCAGCAGATGCGGCACAGATGGCGCATCCCCGTGTTTCATGCCGCACCTGCCCGATACGGCCATGGGTATCGACCTGCGCATGCAGGTTCACGCGATCCCCACAAAGCGGGTTCACCCCCTGCGCATGCAGGCTGGCGATATCCAGTTTACCGGCATGGCGGGGCGTTTTGGCCCGTTCCAGCACAACGGTGCGATACAGATCGTCCTGCGCCATCACACGTCAGACAAAAAAGCCGCGTATCTGTTCCAGCGTCGCGGCCAGCATGTCGATTTCCTCGGGCGTGGTGTAAATGCCAAAACTGGCCCGCGCCGTAGCCGACAGGCCCAGCCTGCGCATGAGCGGTTCGGCACAGTGATGACCCGCCCGCACGGCGATCCCGTTCCGGTCCAGCAGGGTGGCGATATCATGTGGATGAACGTCCGCCATGGTAAATGAAATCACACCCCCGCGCTGCGGCGCGGTCCCGACCACCTTCAGGCCGCTGACCTGCCCCAGCACCTTCAGCGCATGGGCCGTCAGCGCATCTTCATGCGCACCGATCCGGTCGAACCCGATGGATTCGATATAGGAAAGGGCGGCGCCCAGTCCAATGGTCTCGATAATGGCGGGTGTCCCGGCCTCGAACTTGTGCGGCACGTGTGCCCATGTCGAACGCTCGAACGAGACGCTGGCAATCATGTCGCCACCACCAAGGAAGGGGGGCATTTCCTCCAGTATCTCGCGCCGTGCCCACAGCACGCCAATCCCTGTCGGACCATACAGCTTGTGCCCGGTCACGACATAGAAATCGGCATCCAGTTCGCGCACGTTCACCCGGCGATGGACCGCAAGCTGGCTGCCATCGAACAGCACCTTCGCGCCTGCGGCATGCGCCATGTCCGAAATGGCGCGGGCATCGGTAATCGTGCCCAGCACGTTGGACATATGGGTGATCGCAACCAGCGCCACCCGCCCATCGGACAGGTTGCGGCCAAGCGCATCCATATCCAGCGCACCATCATCCGTTACCGGGGTAACGCGCAGTTCGATACCCATGCGCTCACGCAGCATCTGCCATGGCACGAGGTTGGCGTGATGCTCCATCTCGGACACCAGCACCACCTGCCCCGGCCGGAGCAGCGAACCATAGGAATGGGCCACCAGATTGATGGCCTCGGTGCTGTTGCGGGTGAAAACGATTTCTTCCCGCGCGCCAGCACCCAGAAACGCCGCAACCTGATCGCGCACGGCTTCATACGCTTCGGTGGTCCGTTCGCTCATCCAGTACAGGCCACGATGGATATTGGCATACTGGGTGCGCATGGTGTCGGCCATGCTGTCGATGACCTGCCGGGGTTTCTGCGCGGACGCGGCGCTGTCCAGAAATACAAGGTCCTTGCCATGCACTTTCTGTGACAGGATGGGAAAATCCGCCCGGACATGCCGCAGGCTGTTACCCGCATCGGTCTTACCGGTCACCATCTGGTCCATCATGCTGCTTCCCGCTTCCACCAAGCTTCTACAGCAAGGTTGAGACTGTCTTTCAGCCGCTGGTCATCAATCTGGTCCACCACATCGTGCAGGAAGGCGCGGATCAGGATGGACCGCGCAGCCTCGCCTGAAATGCCACGGCTGCGCAGGTAGAAAAGCTGGTCATCATCCAGCGCCCCCACGGTAGCGCCATGACTGCATTTTACATCGTCGGCATAGATTTCAAGCTCGGGCTTGGCGTCGATTTCAGCACCGTCCGACAGAAGAAGCGCCTGATTCATCTGGTAGCCATCGGTTTTCTGGGCGATCCGGTCCACCAGGATCTTGCCCTGAAACACACCGCGCGCCTGATCCGACAGGACATTCTTGACCGTCTGCCGGGATATGCACTCAGGGGCCGCATGGGTAATCACACTGCTCAGGTCGCCATGCTGGTGGCCCATCAGCAACTGTGCGCCATTGACATGCACGCTTCCCCCGGCCTGCGTCAGCGCCGCATGCACTTCATGCCGCGACAGGCTGCCCCCCAGCGTGAGGGTAAAACTGTCATATACGCCCGCCGCCGCAATGCGCGCATGACTGACGGCCAGATGCAGCGCCTGCCGGTCTTCAGCCTGAATCCGCGCATGGGACAGATAGGCGTCATCCGCAACCACGATGTCATAAAGCGGATTGTGCAGGTAATATCCCTGCCCCACCGCCGCATCCAGCACCGCCAGCCTGCCGCCCTTTTCCACACGGATATGATGGCGCGGGTGGAAGGATACCGGCGCATCTTCCGCCGTCAGCCCGATACTGGCCAGAAGCAGGCAGCCTGCATCAACCCCATCGGGCACGACCAGCACCAGACCGTCGCGCGCCATGACGGTATTCAGCGCCGTCGTAACATCGCCTACCGGGTCGATATCGTCCTGAACCGCGCCCGACTGAGCAAGCGTTGATACCTTCACACCCTTGGGCAGACGTGAGCGGGCGGCATCGAAATAGCCGTTTACGAACACAACCCGGTCAGCACCGGCACCGAGGCCGGAGATCGTCTCCACCTCCGCCAGCAGGGTATCAACCGTGGCGCCATCCACATCCCGCTGAGCGGTTGCGAAAGGCACATCCGCCAGCGCGCGCAGGCTGGTGTATTTCCATGCCTCCACACCCGCGCGGGGTAGCCCCGCATGGCGCAGGAAATCCGCCGCCGTGCGCTGCTTTACCCCGGCATCCACCGCACCCCGGTCAAGGAAGGCTGAGGCATTGACCCCGACCGGTGTGATGGCGTTCACGCTGCCTCCGCCAGGAAGCGCGCGTAGCCCTGCGCCTCAAGCTGCTTGGCCAGTTCCGGGCCACCGCTATGAATGATGCGGCCCCTGGCCATCACATGGATGCGGTCCGGGACGATATAGTCCAGCAGGCGCTGGTGATGGGTGATGACAAGGGCGGAAAAATCCGGTGCGCGCAGGGAATTCACGCCTTCGGCCACGATCCGCAGCGCGTCGATGTCCAGTCCGCTATCCGTTTCGTCCAGAATGGCGAAGGAAGGCTGGAGCATGCGCATCTGCAGCACTTCGTTGCGCTTCTTCTCACCGCCCGAAAAGCCGACATTCACATTGCGCTTGAGCATCTCGTCCGACATGGACAGATGCTTGGTTTCCTTGCGCACGGCCTTGAGGAAAGCCACCGCATCCAGCTCTTCCTGCCCGCGCGCGCGGCGGACCGCATTGACGGCAGTACGCAGGAAATTGGCGTTGTTCACACCCGGCAGTTCCACAGGGGACTGAAAGGCGAGGAACAGGCCAAGGGCTGCGCGCTCCTCTGGCTCAAGGGCCAGCAGGTCCTGCCCCTTGAACGTGGCGCCGCCGCCCGTGACTTCGTAGTCCTCACGGCCCGCCAGTACATAGGACAGGGTCGACTTGCCCGACCCGTTGGGGCCCATGATGGCATGGACCTCACCCGCCGGAATCTGCAGGTCGACACCGCGCAGGATTTCCTTATGGGTCCCACCGTCCGAAATGCGGGCGCACAGGCCATCAATGCTTACGAATTGCTTGCTCACGTCTTTCAATCCCTGTTAGCCCACGCTGCCTTCAAGGCTGATCTGCAGAAGCTTCTGGGCTTCCACCGCGAATTCCATGGGCAGTTCCTTCAGAACGTCCTTGCAGAACCCGTTCACGATCAACCCGACCGCGTCTTCTTCCGACAGGCCGCGCTGGCGGCAATAGAACAACTGGTCTTCCGATATCTTGGAAGTGGTCGCCTCATGCTCCACGCGCGCGGACATGTTGCGGCTTTCGATATAGGGCACGGTATGCGCCCCGCAGCGATCACCGATCAGCAGGCTGTCGCACTGGGTGAAGTTGCGGCTGCCCGATGCCTTGGGCATCATCCGCACCAGCCCGCGATAGGTGCTGTCGGACTGGCCCGCGCTGATGGTCTTGGCGATGATGGTCGAACGCGTGTTGCGCCCGATATGGATCATCTTGGTCCCGGTATCGGCCTGCTGGTGGTTGTTGGTCACGGCGACGGAATAGAACTCGCCCACCGATCCCTCGCCCTGCAGGATGCACGACGGATATTTCCACGTGATGGCCGAGCCGGTTTCCACCTGCGTCCATGAAATCTTGGACCGCGCGCCACGGCATGCGCCGCGCTTGGTCACGAAATTGTAGATGCCGCCCTTCCCGTTTTCATCACCGGGATACCAGTTCTGCACGGTGGAATACTTGATGGAGGCATCATCCATCGCCACCAGTTCGACCACGGCGGCATGAAGCTGGTTTTCATCGCGCATCGGCGCGGTGCATCCTTCAAGGTAGGAGACGGACGCACCGTCCTCCACCACGATCAGGGTGCGTTCGAACTGCCCGGTATTACGCGCATTGATACGGAAATAGGTGGACAGTTCCATCGGGCAGCGCACGCCCTTGGGCACGTAGACGAATGAACCGTCCGTAAATACTGCCGCATTCAATGCCGCGTAGAAATTGTCCGTCACCGGCACCACGCTGCCCAGATACTGGCGCACCAGTTCGGGATGCTCGCGCACCGCTTCTGAAATCGGGCAGAAGATCACGCCGGCTTCCTGCAGCGTCTTGCGGAAGGTGGTGGCGACCGAAACACTGTCGAATACAGCATCGACCGCCACGGGGGCGCGGGCTTCCTGACCTTCGGGCACTTCCACACCAGCCAGCATCGCCTGTTCATGCAGCGGGATGCCAAGCTTTTCATATGTGCGCAGCAGTTCCGGATCGACCTCCTCCAGCGATTTGGGGCCGGGTTTCTTGCGCGGTGCGGCGTAGTAATGCACGTCCTGATAGTCGATGGGGGGATGATGGACCTTCGCCCATGTCGGCTCGCGCATTTCCAGCCATGACCGGTACGCCTTCAGCCGCCATTCCAGCAGCCACTGCGGTTCCTGCTTGCGGCTGGAAATCAGGCGAATCGTATCTTCGTTCAGGCCCTTGGGCGCGATATCCATTTCGATATCGGTTTCGAACCCCCATTTATAGGTGCTCTGTCCCAGGGTTTCGACCGCCTTGCGGGTTTCGGCTACTGCCGGCATGTCTCTTTCCTCTCCCCCTTGTTTCAGGCCGTGGCCTCGGGTCCGACAAGCATGGATGGCGCGGGATTGCCCAGTCCGCCCAGCCTGTCGAGGACTGTATGGTTCTTCATATCGGCCAGCGTGATGGCTGATAGCGCGTTGCGGATGGCGGCGTTGACCATGTCCCACTGCCCGCCCAGCCCGCAGGTGGAGCGCGCATCACATTCCCCCCCGTCCACGCAGGTAGTCAGGGAAATGGGGCCGTCAATGGCCTGGATCACCGCCGCGATGGAGATTTCCTCCAGCGGGTAGGCCAGCCTGTAGCCGCCGCGTGCGCCGCGCTGCGAGATCACGATGCCCTGCGTTGCCAGAATCTTGAGTACCTTGGCCACCGTCGGTTCGGGAATGCCCGTCGAACGCGACAGGACAGGCGAAGTCGTGACTTCGTCCTTCTGCCCCAGCCGGACCAGCGCCACCACGGCATAATCGGTCAGTTTCGACAGTTTCAGCATTCCATTCTCCCGTACGTCTGGCCCGGGTTTCTATTTGGACCGAAACAGTACTGTTTCATGAAGTCTCAGATGGGCCACCAGCCGTGCGTCGTCAAGTCCTATCGTACACTACGGCCATGCCTTACCCGATCCCGGTTCCGAATATCAGTTCCAATAGCACGGACAGGCCACACCCGGCCAGAAAACCCACCAGCGTGCCATTCAGCCGTATATACTGGAGATCCTTGCCTACCCTGAGCTCCAGCCGCTCGCTCAGGCTGTCGGCATCCCAGCCGTTAACCACCGAGTAAATAAAACGCGACATCCTGTCCCGCAGGAAGGGCAGGCTGCCCATGATCATGCCCCGCGCGCCATCATTGATGCGCTTGCGCATGCCGGGGTCATGATACATCTGCTCCGACAGCCGGTGCAGTGCATCGCGCACGAGGGAGGCAACCCAGCTTGTTTCCCCCTTGCGCATATCCTCCTCGATCATGCGGCGCAGGCGGCGCCAGACATCGCCGCTCCAGCCGCGCACGCTGTCATGCGTCAGCACGCCCAGCACGGCGTCCGTGATTTCGCGCCGCCGTTCCGCATCCTGCTCGATCCGGTCGATTTCCGTGCGGACCCATGTGGTGAATCCCTCACGCAGTTCCGAATTCTGCGGGTCGACGCGGTCCAGTTCCTGACTGGCGGCCAGCAGGACCTTGGTGGCGATCGAACCGCCAATCGCCCAGCCCAGCACCCTGCCCCCCTGCTCACGCACACGATCCTCGATCATGGCGCGCAGGGCGGGTTCCTTGGCCTTTAGCCCTTCCTTCAGCCGCAAAAGCAGGAAGGACAGCACTTCCTGATGGCAGTCACCTTCCACCATGGCGCGCAGGCTGCGGGTAATGATGGGGGCGATTTCCTCCCCCCCCAGCAGTACCGGCAGCATCCGGGCGATGGCAAGGCTTGCGCGCCCGTCTTCCAGCCGGTCCAGCATATGCGGCACGGAACCCAGCACGGCGCGGTTGACCATCTCCGCCGTTTCCGGCTCCTGCAGGATGGTTCCGATCAGGGATGGCAGGTCGATCCGCGCGAAGGCGGCGGCGACTTCCTTTTCCGTAAAGACATTGGTGGATACGAACCGCCCCAGCGCCTGCGCCAGCCGTTCTTTCTGCGCGGGCAGGATGGCGGTATGCGGAATCGGCAGCCCCATGGGCCTGCGGAACAGGGCCGTCACGGCGAACCAGTCGGCCAGACCACCCACCACCCCCGCCTTCGTGCCGGAGCGCAGGATTTCAAGCCATGGCCGTTCAGCCAGCCAGCCCATCTGCGGCAGGGCGTAACCCGCCACCGTCAACGCGGCCATGCCAGCCAGCAGGCCGGTGGCGGACCGTTTGTAGCGCTGCAGTATCCGCCGCGCATCCTGGTCCGACTGTGGAATACCGTTCATGAAGTTACTGATACCATTGTCTTCCCTCCAGCCCAAGCAACACTCGTCACAACACGCCAAATAGACGTGAATATGATACGCCAGACATTGCAGCGCGCATCCGAACATGGGATTTGGTGAAAACCATGACGAACTTCCATGACAGGACAACACCATGACCGAAGCCGCTGCCCGGAATGTGTCCGATCTGCTCGCGCAGGCCGATCGACTGATCGCCAGCCATGACGAAACCGCATCGGGCAGCCCGGTCATGGCGCTTGCGCGCCAGATCAGCCGGCAGATGGCCAGTGGCGACCTGCTGGTAGGACAGGTGGAAGAAATCGTGCGCCTGCTGCGTGACCGCGCCTTTGCCGGGCGCGCGCACCATATCGCCACCTATCTGGACAGCCCGGACGACCAGACGGTCAACACCCGCATGCACACGGTCGCGCAGCACATCGTGCAGCCCGACCCCGATGACAGCCCGGTGCCCATCGCCCGCTTCCGCGCCGCGATCGAACGCAGCCGCTTCGCCGCCGTCTTTACCGCCCACCCTACCTTCGCGCTGGCCAATCCGGTCTATGAGGCACTGGCCGAACTCGCCTCCGCCAATCCTGACGCGCCGCCCGCGCATGTCCCGGCCTTCCTGACCCATCGCCGCGCCGGACCACCCACGCTGGATGAGGAATTCAGCCTTGCCACGCAGGCCATCCTGCGTGGACGCAACGCACTGGACCGGCTGAACACGATCCTGCTGTCCGAAGCGCGCAGCCATTGGCCGCAACTTTGGTTTACCCTGGCCCCGCGTCCCATCATCATGACAAGCTGGGTTGGTTACGACACTGATGGCCGGACCGATATCGGCTGGTGGGACACGCTGCGCCTGCGCCTGCGCATGAAGCAGCTTCAGCTTTCGCGCCTGCATGACCAGATCGAACCCGTTACATCCTGCGCCAATGACCTGCAGCAGCGCGTGCGCACGGCACTCGACGCCGTTGCCGACCAGATCGCCGCCTGCCCCACCGATGCGGATCCAGAAGCCGTATCGCGCTTTGCCGATGTGCTGATCAACCGCAGCGCGGAAGCGCTGACCAGCAGCAACGACCTGAGCGCCGCCTTTGGTGAAGCCATCGACGCCGCAACACCTGAAGACAAGATGACCCTTGCCGTCGCGCGCGCGGGCTTCATGGCGCATGGGCTGGCCGCAGCGCACACCCATACCCGCCTGAACGCGACACAACTGCACAATATCGCCCGCCAGCGGCTGAACATTACCGACAACCCCGATATTCCCGCCCAGCGGCGCGCCCTGATCAGCCGCATGAACGAAGCGCTGGATGGCGTCACCCCCATCGAGATCGATTTCGGCTCCCTGCTCATGGAACAGGCCAGCGCCGGGCGGCTCATGATGACGGTGCGCCAGATCCTGCGCCATATCGACCGTACCAGCCCCATCCGTTTCCTGATCGCCGAAACCGAAACCGGCTACACGCTTCTGACCGCGCTGTGGCTTGCCCGCCTGTATGGCGTGGACGACATGATCGAGATTTCGCCCCTGTTTGAAACGCAGGAGGCATTGGAAAATGGCGAACAGATCATTGAGGAAGCCCTGCGCTCCCCCCACTGGCGCGCCTACCTGCACCGCACGCGCAAGCTCAGCCTTCAGTTCGGCTTTTCCGATTCGGGGCGTTATGTCGGCCAGCTCGCGGCCACATATCTGATCGAACGGCTGCGCATCAAGGTGTGCGACCTGCTGCGCAAATGGGATCTCGCCTTTGTAGAGGTGATCCTGTTCGACACGCATGGCGAAAGCATCGGTCGCGGCGCGCATCCCTACCGGCTGGCGGATCGTTTCGACTATCTTTCCCCGCCGCACGCCCGCGCCCGCTATATCCGCGCAGGCATCCAGATGCGCGAGGAAACAGCCTTTCAGGGGGGTGACGGCTACCTGCTGTTCGGCACGCAGGCGCTTGCGGATGCGACGGTCAGCATCATTGCCGAACACGCCTTTGCCACCACGTCGCTCGACCGCGACCCGGTTTATGACGAACCTGACTTCTCGGCCGATTTCTTCTCCACCATCGCCAATGGCATGACCGCACTGGTGGAAGACCCCGGCTATGCCGCGCTGCTGGGGGCGTTCGGGCCATCGCTGATCGACAAGACCGGTTCGCGTCCTTCCGCGCGGCAGAGCGATGCCGCCTCCACCATCACCCGCATCAAGCATCCCAGCCAGTTGCGGGCCATCCCCAATAACGCCATCCTGCAACAGCTTGCGTGGTGCGCGAACACGCTGCAGGGGCTGGGTACGGCGGCGGCCCGTCATCCTGAAACATTTGAAAAATACCTGGCCGAAAGCCCGCGCTTCCGCCGCGCCATGGATTTTGCCGCCCATGCGCTGGCCCATTCCGACCATGGCGTGCTGCGCGGTGTCATCCGCCTGCTGGACCCCGATCTGTGGCTGGAACGCGCCACCGCGCAGAAAGACCCGGCACGTCAGGAATCATGCCTGTCGCTTATGCACGGTCTGGAAAACCTTGATTTCTGGGCCAGCACACAGGCCATGTTCCGCCGCATCCAGTCCGACCATCTGGCGCTGCGCCGTGCATGGCCCGAAGCACCGCGCATGCAGCCCGATGAACTGCTGCTGCATGCCATCCGTATCGCCATCATCGAACAGATCTGGCTGCTTTCAACACGGATACCCTATTTCTCGCCCCGGCATGCCTTTACCCGTGATGTGCTGACCATGAAGGTACTTTGCCTTGAAGTGCCGAACGTGCTGACCGAACTGGAACAGATATTCCCCTACCGGTCCGATGGCAGTTTTGACCTCGATTTCCACGAACCGCACGGCCCCCGGCAGGAAGGTACCTATAGTCGTGAATACACCGAGGTTTTTGAACCCATGCAGCGACTGTTCCAGATGACACGGGAAATCAGCGCCGGCGTCATGCACCATGTCGGCGCCTTTGGCTGAGGACCGCGTCGCGTCACGCAACGGGTGGCGGATCAGTGAACCGCCGCCCCCTTATGGCGTGGCGCTGCCGCAATCAGCCACCATAAGGCGGGTTGTCGCGCATAATCCCGGCCCGATGACGGGAAATGGCACCAATAGCTGGCTGGTGGATCATGACGCAGGCTGCGCGATCATCGATCCCGGCAGCAATGCCCCCGCCCATCTGGATGCTCTGGTCAGGGCTGCAGGCGACCGCCGCGTAACCCACATTATCCTGACCCACACCCATCACGACCACCTTGATGGCGCCCGCCCGCTAGGCGCGCGGCTGGGCGTGCCCGTATGTGGTTTTCATCTGAGCGCCGAACCGGAATTCACACCCGACATCGGCCTGCATGATGGCGACCGGATCGCCGGCCTGCGCGTGCTGCACACACCGGGGCACGCCACCGACCATATCTGTCTGGAAACGGCGGACGGGATCATCTTCACCGGCGATCACGTCATGGGGTGGTCCACCACCATGGTGCCCCCCGCCCCCTATGGCTCGGTCCGGCAGTTTCTGGACAGCATGGACTATCTGCTGCGGCGCGAGAGCCACCTGCTTCTGCCTGCCCATGGCCCTGCCATACCGCATGTAAAAACATGCATTGAAGGGCTGGTTGCCCACAGGACCGCGCGCGAGGAAAGCATTCTGGCCCTTCTGCCGGACAGTCCGCGCACACTCGATGAGATCGTGGACAGCATGTACCATAACCTGCGGCCCGGCCTGCGCCGTGCGGCCCGGCTTAACCTGCATGCCCATCTGGAAAAGCTACTGGAAGACGGGAAGATCACATTACTGGAAAACCAGTGGGCTAGAATTACACCCCGATCAGAATGAGTCCGCCGTCAGGGGACGTTCCAGAAATTCTTTAATGACAGGATGCCATACCCGTCATCCCTGCCATCCGGTGGTAGGATGATGCAGGTACAAAGCTTCACAGAGAAAAGACCTACTTTCCGAGCGTGCCAGCGGCAGTGACGGGCCAATACATCAAGTATCGTTGATGCGTATTCATCCAGCACCCGCTGCCTGATGGCACAAAAAAAACCGGCCCCCTTTCGGGAGCCGGTTTCCATTTGATGCTTCCTTTCGGAAAGATCAGGCGGACTGCGCCATGATCTCTTCCGCAACGTTGCGGGGCACCGGATCGTAGTGGTGGAACTGCATCGTGAAGGATGCACGGCCCTTGGTCATCGAACGCAGGTGCGAGATGTAGCCGAACATTTCCTTCAGCGGCACCGCTGCACGGACCATGACGGTCGAACCGGCAGTTTCCTGGCTCTGGATCATGCCACGGCGGCGGTTGAGGTCACCCACCACGTCACCAACGTGATCGTTCGGGGTGGTCACTTCCACGTCCATGATCGGCTCGAGAATGACCGGACCGGCCTTCTTCATGCCTTCACGGAAGCAGGCCTTCGCCGCGATTTCGAACGCCAGCGCCGAGGAGTCGACATCATGGTACTTGCCGTCCAGCAGCGTGAACTTGAAGTCCACGGTGGGGAAGCCAGCCAGCACGCCGGTCGTAGCCTGCGCCTGAATACCCTTGTCCACGGCCGGGATGTATTCCTTCGGGACGGTGCCGCCGACGACCTTGTTCTCGAAGGAGATGCCTTCGTTACGCTCGACCGGCGCGAACTCGATCTTCACTTCAGCGAACTGGCCCGAACCACCCGACTGCTTCTTGTGGGTGTAGGTCTCGACATGCGTCTGCGTGATCGTTTCACGATACGCAACCTGCGGCGCGCCGATGTTCGCATCCACGCCATATTCACGACGCAGACGGTCGATGATGATGTCGAGGTGCAGTTCACCCATGCCCGACAGGATGGTCTGGCCGGTTTCCTGATCGGTCTTCAGACGCAGGGAGGGGTCTTCACCCGACAGCTTCTGCAGCGCCAGCGTCATCTTCTCGACGCCGTCCTTCGTCTTCGGCTCGACCGAGATGTCGATGACGGGGATCGGGAAGGTCATGCGTTCCAGAACCACCGGATCGGCGGGATCGGCCAGCGTGTCACCTGTCTGGCTGTCCTTCAGGCCGACGAATGCCGCGATGTCACCAGCATGGACTTCGGACAGTTCCTCGCGCTTGTCGGCGTGCATCTGATAGATGCGGCCGATACGCTCCTTGTGGCCCTTGGTCGTGTTCAGCACGGTGTCACCGGTCTTCAGCACGCCACGGTAGACGCGCACGAAGGTCAGCGTGCCATACTTGTCGTTGATGATCTTGAAGGCCAGGCCAGCGAACTTGCCGTTCGGATCGACCGGGATGATCGGCAGCTTGTTCTCATCCACTTCCTCGTCTTCCGGCGGGGCGATGCGGATGCCTTCCACGTCGTTCGGCGCGGGCAGGAAGTCGATCACGGCGTCGAGCAGCGGCTGGACACCCTTGTTCTTGAACGCCGTGCCACACAGGACGGGGCGGAAGTCACCGGCAATGGTGCCCTTCTTGATGCAGCGCTTCAGCGTCGCAACGTCCACATCACCCTTGTCGAAGTATTCTTCCATCGCCGCATCATCAACCGACAGGGCGGTGTCGAGCAGGTTCTGGCGGGCTTCGGCGGCCTTTTCCTTCAGATCGGCGGGAATTTCCTCGTAATGGAACTTCGCACCCAGCTCACCGCCTTCCCAGACGATGGCGCGCATTTCGATCAGGTCCACCACGCCAACGAAGTTTTCTTCGGCGCCGATGGGGAGCTGCAGCGGAATCGCGATGATGTCCAGCTTCTCCTTCAGCGTGTCGAACGCGTTGTAGAAGTTGGCGCCGGTGCGATCCAGCTTGTTGATGAAGATGATGCGGGGCACGTTGTAACGGTCAGCCAGACGCCAGTTGGTCTCGGACTGCGGCTGCACACCGGCCACGCCTTCAATGATGAAGATCGCGCCATCGAGCACGCGCAGCGAGCGGTTGACTTCGATGTTGAAGTCAATGTGGCCCGGGGTGTCGATGATGTTGATGCGGCGGCCTTCCCACTCACACGTCACGGCGGCGGAGGTGATGGTGATGCCGCGCTCACGCTCCTGCGCCATGTAATCGGTGGTGGTGTTGCCTTCATGCACTTCACCGATCTTATGCGATACGCCGGTGTAGTACAGGATGCGCTCGGTCGTGGTGGTCTTGCCGGCATCGATGTGCGCGGTAATACCGATATTGCGAATCAGGGAAAGGTCGGACTGGGCGGACACGGGATTACCTCCACAAGACAACACGGGCGCGAACGGGAATTGTCCCTTTCGCGCCTGCCGGAACCGTTAGCTGCTTCCGCCCCCAGTCTTTTTCAACCTGGACGATGCAGACCGGCACAGCGGAACAATGCGCCAGACTTTAGTCAGGCTTACAGGGCACCGGGCCACCTGCCGCCCCAGTGGGGTGCGGCATGGCGGCCTGCAGTGCTTCAGGCCACAGCGGCCTTCTTTTCCTGAACGCGCAGGATGCGGCGCTTCACCGTCAGGGCTTCCGGCGGCAGCTTGCGGTTCGGGGTGGACAGCAGGAACGCGTCCAGACCGCCATTGTGCTCGACCGTGCGGATGCCGTTCGTGGTCATGCGCAGGGGAACCGCCGTGCCCAGGATATCGGACAGCAGCGAGGTTTCCTGCAGGTTGGGCAGGAAGCGGCGGCGGGACTTGTTGTTGGCGTGGCTGACGTTGTTTCCGGTCAGCACACCCTTGCCTGTGATCTGGCAGCGGCGAGACATTTTTTCATCCTCGGATATAACTTGGGCCGAGGCATAAATGCCCGGCAAGGATCATCTTGATTAGGCGCGGCTTATCGCCAAACCGTCGCCAACAGTCAAGGTGCATAAGCATGATTCGGCATTTTTTGTCCCGGAAAGGGGGCGGGACGATCCGTTTCACCCCTTTCCGGGCCGATCCGTCAGCCCGCCTTGCGGTCGTGATCGGGGTGCAGTTCGCCCGCCTGCACGCTGTGCAGCGCGTTTTCCAGCATGGCCTGCATCGTCTCGCGCCCCATGGTGCGCGACAGCAGGCCAAGCGAGCCGCCCAGCAGCGCGGAGGCGATGGCGACCGGCGGCAGGTTCTCGCCCAGCATGTATTCGATGGCCTTGTCCACCACCGCGCCGCAATGGCTCAGTTCGGGGGGGATGGCGTCCCCTTCGGGGGGCTGGTTGTTCGTGTCCGTCATGTCGCGGCTCCTTCTAGCGTTCGGTCTGATATGGACTGCCTTGCCGCGCCTGACCAGTACGGGACCGGCATGGGTGCGGTAACAAGCACGCGGGAACGGCTCATGGCTCGGCAGCATCCTCTTCCGCCTGTGCGGCCCACATCTGGGCATACTGGCCACCGTGTTCAAGCAGCGCACGATGCGTGCCGCGCTCCAGTATCCGCCCCTGCCCCATCACGAGGATTTCATCAACATCGATGATCGTGGACAGCCGGTGGGCAATGATGATGGTGGTCCGGTTGGCCGCCACCGTGTGCAGGGCGGTCTGGATTTCCTGTTCCGTGCGGGTGTCCAGCGCGCTTGTGGCCTCGTCCAGCAGCAGCACACGGGGATTTTTCAGGATGGTGCGCGCGATCGCCACACGCTGCTTCTCCCCACCCGACAGTTTCAGCCCGCGCTCACCCACGCGGGTGGCGTAGCCTTCGGGCAGCGTGACGATGAAATCATGGATACAGGCCAGCTTCGCCGCCTGTTCGATTTCCGCCTGCGTGGCGCCCAGCCGGCCATAGGCGATGTTGTAGCCGATGGTGTCGTTGAACAGGACGGTATCCTGCGGCACCACGCCCACGGCACCGCGCAGGGCCGCCTGGCTGCACTGGCGTATGTCATGCCCGTCAATCAGGATGCGGCCTGCCGTCACGTCATAAAACCGGAACAGCAGGCGACTTATGGTGGATTTGCCAGCCCCCGTGGGACCGACAATGGCGACACGGTGCCCCGCTGGCACATGAAAGCTTACGCCACGCAGGATCTCGCGGTCCGGGTGGTAACTGAAATGCACGTCCTCGAAACGGATATCGGCGGCGGGAGCCTCGTCCAGTCTGGCAGGCAGGGAGATGGCCCCTTCGGAATCGGTAATGTCCGCCTGCTCATCCATCAGGGCGAACATATGTTCCAGATCGACCAGCGAATTGCGTAGCGAGGAATAGACGCTGCCCAGAAAGTTCAGCGGCAGGTAAAGCTGCGTGAGGTAGGTATTGACCAGCACGAAGCGCCCCACCGTCATACGTCCGGTTTCCACATCATGTCCGGCCATGAGCATGACGGTAATCAGGGCGATGGCGATGATCGCGGCCTGACCGAAATTCAGCCCATTGAGTGAAATCTGGGTCCGGACGGCCGCGCGTTCGTAACGGCGCTGGGCGTCCTCATACCGTTTGCGTTCGTGCTCCTCGTTACCGAAATACTTTACCGTCTCGTAGTTCAGCAGGCTGTCCAGCGCCTTCCAGCCTGCTTCGCTGTTGATGGCGTTCATCCGGCGGCGCAGCCCGATCCGCCATGATGTGAACTGGATGGTAAACACCACATACGCCGCCACCGCCGCCAGCATCACAACAGCATACCGCCAGTCGAACAGCCGCCAGATCACGACGATGACCATGAGCGCCTCGATCATGGTGGGCACCACGTTGAACACGCCCACGCGCAGCACCGTCTCGATCGCTTCCGTTCCCCGCGCGATCGCCTGCGTGACACCGCCCGACTGGCGATTGAGATGAAACCGCAGCGAGAGCTGGTGCATGTGGGTAAAGCTGCGCATGGCCGCGATCCGGCTGATCCGGTAGCGCAGCGGGGCGAACAGGGCATCACGCAACTCACCCAGCGCCGCCGCTGCCATGCGCAGAAGCCCGTATCCGACAATCAGCACAAGCGGCATCATCGCCGCCTTCCCCACTACGGGCTGGAGCGCATCGATCACGCGGCTGTAGGCGTAGGGCACGCCGATCGTCGCGATCTTGGCCAGCACGAGCAGGACGCAGACGCACACCACCCGCAGGCGCGTGCGCGGATCGTTTCGGGGCCAGAGATAGGGGAACAGGCCGCGCAGGGTCGCGGCGGCGGAACGCTCCGGCGTGTTGGGCCGGGTCATGTCGGTAGCAGCCATATGCACGGCATGGGGCATGTGCCCGGCATTTTGCAACCCATATTCCCTGCACCCATAAGTACGGGGGCAGGATTGTCAGCCTACCGGGCAGCCGGTATGCCAGCCATGGCCCAGAGGACAGGGATGGATCATGTCACGCAGCCTTGATGGTTTTTTTCGTCATATCGCCGCCTGCAACACGGCGGTCCTGCCCGGTGGACGGCTGGAATTCCGCCTTGGCGACACGCCTGCGGGATGGGTCAGTCCCACCCTGCTGCCCGCGCTGCTGCGCCATGGCATGACCGCTGCGGGCGATACCGTCACGCTGGATGATCCCTCCCGCCTGGAACAGGTGGGCGAGGCCATGGCGCGTGAAGGGGTCTATCGCTCCCATCACGAACTGTTCGATGTCTGGACCGATATGGCCCGGCCACCCGTGGCGCGTATCGATCGTGGGGCGCTGCCGCTGTTCGGCCTTATGGCTGCGGGCGTGCACCTTAATGGTGTCGTTCGCCTTGCGGATGGACTGCACCTATGGATCGCGCGACGCTCGATGACCAAGCGGCTTGATCCGGGCAAGCTCGATCATCTGGTGGCAGGCGGCATTCCGGCGGGACATACGGTATGGCAGGCACTGATTAAGGAAGCGGCGGAGGAAGCCAGCCTGCCAGAGGAACTGGTAAGCCGCGCCCGCCCCACAACCGAAATACGCTACGCACTGGACAGACCCGAAGGGTTGCGCCGCGATGTGCTGCACTGTTTCGAGCTGGAACTGCCCCCTGATTTCGTACCCACCCCCGCGGATGGGGAGGTGGAGGAATTCCGCCTGATCCCGATACAGGAAGCCTTCATGCTGGTGCGCGATACCGATGCGTTCAAGTTCAATGTCAACCTTGTGCTGATCGATCTGTTCCTGCGCACGGGCATGATTGACGCCACCAGTCCGGAAGGCCAGCGCCTGCGCCGTGGCCTGACAGGCTGGTCCACGCCGGAACTGGCCTGATTTTCTGGCCACACACGCAGCCCGCTCCAACCTGGCCCAATCGCGGAAGGACCATGCGATGACCATCCCCCCGACACCCCGCAAGATACCCCGCACCATCACGCAGCTTGGCCGCACCCGGCAGGATGAATATGCGTGGATGAAGGATGACAACTGGCAGAACGTCCTGCGCGATCCCACCCTGCTGCGGGCGGATATTGCTGAACACCTGCATGCGGAAAATGCCTATACGGATTCCATCCTGTCGGGCACGCAGGCGTTGCAGGCGCAGCTTGTGGAAGAAATGAAGGGCCGCATCCAGCAGGATGATACCTATCCCGCCATGCCGCATGGCCCGTTTTTCTACCAGACCGCCTATGCGGCCGGTGCGCAGTATCCGGTCTATAAACGCCATCCCGCAGCCCAGCCGCAGGCGGAACAGGTTCTGCTGGATGTCAACGCGGCGGCGCAGGGGCATGAATATTATGCCATCGCCACCGCCGGTCACAGCCCGGACCACGCCCTGTTCGCCCATGCGGAAGATACGCAGGGGTCCGAAATCTACCGCATCCGCATCCGCCGCATCGGGGAGGAGGCCGAAACCCTGCCCCCGGTGGAAAACTGTAGCGGCGCATTCGTCTTTTCACCCGACAGCCAGTTCATATTCTGGGTATGGCGTGATGAACATGGCCGCCCTGCCCGCGTCTACCGCCGCAGGATCGGCACACAGGAAGACACCCTTGTTTACGAGGAAGCCGATCCCGGCTTTTTCGTCGGCGTCGACGCCACGCGCAGCGGCGGGTGGATCATCATTTCCAGCGGCAATCACGACACGTCCGAATCCTGGCTGGTGCCGGGGCATGACCCGCTTGCTTCCCCCATCTGCGCAGCCCCGCGCCAGACCGGGCTGATGTACAGCCTGTACCATCAGGGTGAGCGGTTCATCATCCTGACCAATGCCGATGCCGCGTATGATTTCAAGCTCATGACCACACCGGATACGGCACCCGGTCGCGATAACTGGCGTAACCTGATCGACCATGAACCGGGTCGCTACATTACGGATTGCATGGTGTGGTCGGGACATATTGCATGGCGGGAACGCCGCGATGCCAATACGCGTATCGTAACCCGCGACCTGCATGGCGCCACCTGCGCGCTGGAACCCGATGAGGCCGCCTACGACCTGACCTTCGCAGGGGGCTACGAATACGACACCACCGAACTGCGCTACGTCTACCAGTCCCCAACCACGCCACGCGCATGGCATGCACGCGACATGGTTACGGGCAATGACCGGCTGCTCAAGCAGCAGGCCGTGCCTTCGGGTCATGACCCCGCGCAATACCGCTGCTGGCGCCTGATGGCGACCGCCCCGGATGGTGAGCAGGTGCCCGTTACCGTGCTGGGACGACATGATACGCCCATTGATGGATCGGCCCCGCTTCTCCTGTATGGCTACGGCGCTTACGGGCATGCCATCGACCCGGTCTTTTCCACCCGCGTCCTCAGTCTGGTTGACCGGGGATGGTTCTATGCCATCGCCCATATCCGCGGCGGATCGGAAAAGGGATGGAACTGGTTCCTTGGTGGCCGTGGCCGCAACAAACCCAATACGTTCAGCGATTTCATCGCCTGTGCGCTCTCCCTGATCGACGCGGGTTTCGGCAGGGCGGGCCGTATCGTGGCGGATGGACGTTCGGCGGGCGGCATGGTGATGGGCGCGATCGCCAACATGCGTCCCGACCTGTTTGCCGGGATCGTGGCTGTCGTGCCGTTTGTGGACGAACTGAACACCATGTCCGATGCCTCCCTGCCGCTGACACCGCCGGAATGGCCCGAATGGGGCAATCCGCTGGAGGACGCGCAGGCCTATGACCTGATCGCCAGCTATGCGGCCTATGAACAGGTCGCCCCTCGTGCCTACCCTGCCATACTGGCGATGGGTGGGCTGACCGATCCGCGCGTGACCTACTGGGAACCGGCAAAATGGGTGGCGCGCCTGCGCGACCATAACCGTTCGGACCGCCCTGTCATGTTGCGCACGAACATGGAAGCCGGGCATCGTGGCGCGACAGGACGTTTCGATTCCCTTAAGGAAGCGGCCCTGATTCATGCTTTTTCCCTATGGGCCGTTGAAACGGCCGCCCCGACATAGGATTAATGCCTTCGCGGGTCTGTTCCCGTTCCACCCCGCGCCCGTACAGGCCCCGGCCAGCTTTCCAGAGGAATGACCATGACGGATCCCCACAACGCGGATCAGGATCGTCTCAAGCCCCCCGTGGGGGACAACAGGACCGATCCCGCATCCACGATGCGCATCTTCCGTTCATTCCATGAAACCCAGCGCACCCAACGGATCGCGCGGGCCATACTGGCGCTGTTTTTTGTCCTGCTGGCGCTGTACACGGTGCGGGGCTTCCTGCCATCGCTGATCTGGGGCTGCATCTTCGCCATCGCTTCATGGCCGCTTTACGCCCGCGCGCGACGGCGGTGGCCATCACGCGCCCATCAGATCATGCTGCCGATCGTGTTCACGCTGGTCATCGCGCTGATCTTCATCGGCCCACTGGCCCTGTTCGCGCTTGAGGCCGGACGGGAAGCGGAAGGGGTGTTCAGGCTGCTTAATGACGCGCGCCGTTCCGGCGTTCCCGCGCCACAATGGCTTGCCCACCTGCCCTATGGACGGCAGGCCGTGGAAGCATGGTGGAATGACCACCTGAAGGAGCCTGCCGATGTTTCGGTCCTGCTTGGCTCGCTCAATATCGGGCATGGCGTCAAGATGACACAGCAGGTCGGATCGCAGGTGCTTCATCGGGTGCTGCTGTTCGCCTTCGCCATCCTGACCCTGTTTTTCCTGCTCAAGGATGGCGATTCCGTCATCCGTCAGTCGCTTAATGTCTCCCGCCGCGCCTTTGGCAAACGGGGGGAACGGATCGCGCTGCAGATCATCGCCTCCGTCCACGGTTCGGTATCGGGGCTGGTTCTGGTGGGAATCGGTGAAGGGATGCTGATGGGGCTGGCCTACCTGGTTGCCGGTGCGCCCCATCCCTTCCTGTTCGGGGTCGTGACCGCCGTGGCCGCCATGGTACCTTTCTGCGCCATCATCGCCATCGGTGCGGTTGCCCTTCTGCTGCTTATCAATACCGGCGCGATGCTGCCCGCCGTGGCGATCGTGCTGTTTGGTATTGCCGTGATCTTTCTGGCCGACCATCTGGTCCGTCCCGCCCTGATCGGCGGGTCCACGCAGCTTCCCTTCCTCTGGGTGCTGACCGGCATTCTGGGCGGCGCGGAAAGCTGGAGCATTCTGGGGCTGTTCGTCGGGCCTGCCATCATGGCCGTGCTGCACATGCTGTGGCTGAACTGGAGCCGTGCCCGCGAATAGGCGGCAGGGAGCATTTCAGGCACAAAAAAAGCATCCTTTTTCAAGGATGCTTCGGTAAGCTTTCGCTTGGAATCTTTATCGCAGACAGGGATATCGGGCAGGCGGGATTCGAACCCACGACCCCCAGTCCCCCAGACTGATGCGCTACCAGGCTGCGCTACTGCCCGCCTGTCTGCGATGGGCAGGGTGTAGCAGTCCATCGGGGGGACCGCAAGGCATGTTCTGCCCCAAAACTGAAAAAACCTGATTAAATCAGGCTGGCACCATCGCGCGCAGGGCCTGCAGTTCCACCAGCACGCCACGCAGGCTTTCACGCAGCATGGTATTTTCCGCCTGCATGCGCTCAAGCTCGATCATGACGATCTGTTCCAGCGGGATTTCGGCCTCGGCAGCTTCCTCCTCCTGCGCCGCCGGTGCAGCGTCCTTTCCCGCGGCTACAGTATGGTCGGCTACATCGGCGTCCGGCTGCGCGGATACATACGCAACCGTTTCCTCGACGACCACTTCCTCGACGACTGTTTCCTGATCGGCCACGACCACGGATTCGATATATGCCGGTTCCACAGATGGTGCAGGCCTATCGACGTTTTCCGGGGCAGGCGATACCGCCTGTTCAGAGAAACCTTCATCCGATGCGGCAGCAGCCTGCGGCGCGTCCAGTGCGGCTTCTTCAACGCCCGGCGCGGCACCTGCCAGCACGTCCTGCGCCTCGGCAATCGACAGCTTGCGGACGTACAGCAGATCGGCAATTTCGCGCAGCACCGCAATATCCTGCGGGCGATAATACCGCCGACCGCCCTGACCACGCAGTGGGTTGAGCTGCGGAAACCGGGATTCCCACATGCGCATGACATGCTGGGCGAGCCCGAGTTCCCGGGCGACATCATAGATCGGCAGTCCGTCCATGATACCGGCTACGTCCTGATGTGCCGCGTCCGGCACCTGCGGGTCGTCATCCGCATTCATGCCTCGTCTCCTTCTGCTTCACCCGCTTCAGCGGCCTGCCCGTTAACATGGGCACGAAGTAGCTGGCTGGGGCGAAAGACAAGAACGGAGCGGGGGAGAATCGGCACCTCCACGCCCGTTTTCGGATTACGACCCGTACGCTGTCCCTTCTGCCGGACAGAGAACGTGCCAAATCCGCTTATTTTCAAGCTGTCGCCGGCTTCAAGTGTCCGTGCCATCCGCTCCAGAATATCTTCCAGAATATCGGCGGATTCATGGCGGGACAGGCCGACCTGATCATATATCTGTTCTGCCAGAGTGGCGCGCGTCACGGTGCTCATACGCAAACGTTATGCATGCGCGCCACTATCGTCAATTGAATGTCGTGGGGGGATAGAGGCTTTTATCGACTATTCGTTGCAATTTTGCATCGAAATGACATTATAGCCGCGCCAGCGCCGAACCCCATGTCAGACCACCGCCCAGCGCTTCCATCAGCACAAGGTCGCCTTTCTGGATACGCCCGTCCCGCACGGCCTCGTTCAGGGCAAGCGGGATGGACGCAGCGGAGGTGTTCGCATGCCGGTCCACCGTAACCACCACCCGTTCCGCGGGCAGGGCCAGCTTGCGGGCCACGCCATCGATAATGCGCAGGTTGGCCTGATGCGGCACCAGCCATTTGACATCCGCATGGGTCAGATTGTTGGCGGCCAGCGCCTCATCAACCGAAGCGGACAGCTTGCCCACGGCATGCCGGAACACCTCGCGCCCCTGCATGCGCAGGTGGGCGGGCATGTCGTGCCTGCCGGTCGCTCCGTCTACATACAGCAGATCACCATACTGCCCATCGGAATGCAGATGTGTGGACAGGATGCCCGTGCCCTCATCTGCGTCTTGCGTCGCGGTCAGGAACACCGCACCGGCCCCGTCACCGAACAGCACGCAGGTGCCCCGGTCGGACCAGTCAAGAATACGTGAATAAACTTCGCTACCGATCACCAGCGCGGAACGGGCCTGTCCACTGCGGATCAGCGAATCGGCCATCGACAGCGCGTAGATGAAACCCGAGCACGCGGCGGCCAGATCGAATCCGAAGCCGGAGGTAGCACCCAGTTCCGCCTGCACACGTACCGCAGTGGAGGGAAAAGCCTGATCCGGCGTGCTGGTGGCGACGATTATGGCGTCAACATCGTCCGGCGTGGCGCCCGCGTAATCCAGCGCCTGCCGTGCGGCCTGCACCGCCATGGACACCGCCGTGTCCCCTTCGCCTGCAACATGACGCTGACCGATACCGGTGCGACCGCGAATCCAGTCATCGGATGTATCGAGCCGGGAGGCCAGTTCATCGTTGGTAACGATCCGCTCAGGCAGATAACCGCCGAACCCGGACAGAAGCGAGCGTTTCGCCGTCATGCCTGTTTTTCCACCAATATCAACTCACATGCACAGGTGGGAACAGACATTGCGACCTGCCCGCCACACCGGATGCTACAGCGTCAGGATGCAGGAACCGCCTGCGGCTGATCGGGACTGGCCTTTACCGTGGTCAGGCTTCCCATACGGGCCAGCCGGTCACGGATGCCATCGTTAAAGCGGTGTGTGACCATGTCGATCGCCACGTCAACGGCTGCGGCGAAACCTTCCGCATCCGTGCCGCCATGCGACTTGACCACGACCCCGTTCAGACCCACGAAAACCGCGCCATTATAGCGCCGCGGATCAAGCCATTCCTTCATGCGTTCCAGACCGGGACGCACCAGAAGATAACCGATCCGGCCAAGGAGGCTGGACGTAAAGACCTGCCGCAAAAGGGTAAACGCCATTTTCAGCGCCCCTTCCCCGGTTTTCAGGGCCACATTGCCGGTAAAGCCGTCCGTCACCACCACATCGGTCGTGCCTGCGGTAATGTCGTGCCCTTCCACAAAACCGTGGAACTGTTTGGCCAGCGAACTGCCACGCAGCACTTCAGCGGCCTGACGCAGCCGTTCGTCGCCCTTCAGCTCCTCCGAGCCGACATTGAGCAGGCCGATCGTAGGGGCAGGAAGGCCAAGCACGGCCTTGGCGAAGGCTTCACCCATCACGGCGAATTCGACAAGGTTGCGCCAGTCGCAGGCGACATTGGCCCCGAGATCGAGCATCACCACATCGCCGCGCGTGGTGGGGCTTATGGCCGCCATCGCAGGGCGGGTGATACCGGGAAGGGTTTTGACCACGATCTTGGCCAGCGCCAGCATCGCCCCGCTATTGCCAGCGGATACGACACCCTGCGCCTCGCCCTGGGCTACGGCGTCCATGGCAAGCCGCATGGACGAATCGCGCACGCGCAATGCCGCCGTGGGTTTCATGTCCATGGAAATGGCCGAACCGGCCGGACGGATTGTACAGATGGCGGCCGCACGTGGGTAGCGGCTCAGAAGGCCGGTCAACTTTGCCTCATCCCCGACCAGAAGGATTCTGGCTGAAGGATGTCGGTCTGCCGCAATCGCCAGTCCGGCCACTACAACTTCCGATCCGCCATCCCCGCCCATACCGTCCACGGCAAGGGTGTAGGACCCAGTCTCGGAAAAGGAGGAACCTGTCTCGCTCATGCTCGTCTTGTGCCGGGTAAGAAAGAAACGCGCAAGATACGGGACAGACACATTGGAATGACCGTAACCCGCGCGCAACCCGGATGGGCGGCATCATGACCGCCCGCCGGCGTGATCCGCATGGATCGCGCCGTTACCGGGTAATGACGCCAGTGGCGCGTTCGTATCAGGCGCGGACCGCCGTCTTCAGCGCCTTGCCTGCGGACGCGACTTCGCGGCCGTCATAATGTCCGCAGTGGCTGCAGACGTGGTGCGGACGCTTCAGTTCGCCGCAGTTCGAGCATTCCGCGTGCGCCGGAACAGTCAGCGCAGCATGGCTGCGACGCATGCCACGACGGGACGGCGAGGTTTTTCTCTTGGGTACAGCCATGGGCCCGGGCCCCTCCGATCTGGATCACAACCGGCAGGCACACCCTCGTGGCGTTACACCGGTCAGTTATCAATAATTGAGGGGGGCGCTCTAGCAGACCCTTAAGCCTTACGCAAGACATGATGCGCAGACAGTCTGCCGGGCGCCCCCCGCTTCTGCCCCTTCCTTTGCGTCAGTTCTGCTTTTTTTTCAACTCGGCCAGAGCCGAAAAAGGCTGCCTGCGCACGGTTTCTTCCGGCTCGCCTTCTTCAACGGCCATAAATTCCTCCGGAATCGCACTCCCCGGCTTGTGGGGATAGGGATCAAGGGCGAGAGAAAGTTCTTCCGTCGCCAGTTCACCCAGATCGATGCTGTCGCGCTCATAAGGGACTTCATCGACGGAAAAGGGGTCGATCTCGTCATCCTCACGGAAGCGTTCCGACGGAATGCAGCGCACGGTGAACGATTCCGCCAGCACATCCTCGAACGGTTCCAGGCTTACGACGCATTCCTGGGTCACATGCGCGGTCAGCCAGCCTTCGGCCAGTACCTCCCCATCGCGCCCCGGCGCCAGCCGGTAGCGGCACGACAGGTTGCGCAGGGCCGGAATTCCCAGCCGTTTCGCCAGCCTGCGGCATTCATCATCCGAAGCCTCGATCACGGTTTCCATGCCGCGGACGGGGATGCGCCCCACGGCAACCGGGCGGGAAAATTCAGCATCCATGTGTCTTGCTCCTGCGCGTGTGTTCACGGGCCATGCCCGCATGCGGTGTGGGGGAAATATTGTCCTGCATCCGTGTTTTTCCACCGGCAGGGCGATCTGCGATTGACTTCATTTTCCCAATCGGGCACCGGAAGACGAACCGCATCATGCGCCATGCCCTTATTGCAGGATATTTTCCCGACCATGAGGTCACCCAAGGACAACCAGCCCCGCTCCCGTTCATTACGCCTGTTTTCATGCGCTGTCATCGGGGCTGGGATCGGACTGTCGGGCTGTGCGCTCTTCAAGCCGGGGGTCGTGCAGCGTGGTTCGCTGGTTGAAGCGGATGACTACAACAAGCTCAAGACCGGCGTCACCACGCGATCGGACGTGATGGATGCCCTTGGCTCCCCCACCGCCCATGCCACGTTTGATGACAATACCTGGGTCTATGCGTCCATGACGCAGGTGCTGGCCCCCATCAGCTTTCCGCGCGTGCGCAGGCAGGACGCGGTGGTCCTGACCTTCGATCAGGACGGCATCCTGCGTAACCTGCGCGTGCTGCACAAAAATGACGCCCGTTACGTCAGCATGGCATCGGGGCGCACGCCAACGCCGGGCACCAAAATCAATATCATGCAGCAGATCCTGGGCAACGTGGGCCGCTACAACCCGCTAAGCCAGATGAGCAGCACCTATGGCGGCAGCACAGGCCCGATGAACAGCATGAATGGCGGTCCGGGCCATGGTGGTGCGGGCAACAGCCTGCCCTGACGTAGCGACGCGCTGGCGGCCTATTCCGGCAGCACGATCCTGACCCGCGCCCCGCCCAACGGGCCTGCTTCCAGCCCGATATGCCCACCATGGGCGTGAATGATGTCACGCGCGATGGCAAGACCGAGGCCCGTTCCGCCCTCCTCCCCGCTTTCAAAGGGACGGAATACGCTTTCGCGCCGGGATTCCTCCACCCCGCAGCCATCATCATCGACATACAGGACAACCTGCCTGCGCCCGCGTTCGGCCGACAGTTCGATGCGGTCTGCGTGCCTGCGCGCGTTTTCGATCACATTGCTCAATACACGCCGCAGAGCGTTACTGCGCCCCGTGATGGTCAGTTCCGATGGCCTGACCGCGCGGATGGCGACATGCGCGCCCACACGGCGCATGGCGGTCACGATCTCCTCGAACATGTCCTCAACACGGATGACGGTGGGGATTTCCGCCCCCTCCCCCCGCGCGAAGGACAGGTAGCCTTCGATCATGTGTTCCATTTCCACGATATCGCCAATCATGTCGGCAATATCGGGCTGAAGGCTCTCCGCCCGGACCATGCCCGTACGTGGGAACATGGCCAGTGAGAGTCGCAGGCGTGTAAGCGGCGTGCGCAGGTCATGCGACACGCCCGCCAGAACGGTCGTGCGCTGTTCCACAAAGCGGTTGATCCGGTCACGCATACGATTGAAGGAAATGGCGGCCTTGCGGATTTCCTGCGCGCCATCGGGCACGATGGGCACCGTATCCCGCCCCAGCCCGAACAGTTCAGCCGCCCGGGCCAGCCGCCTTATGGCGCGGACCTGATTACGCATGAATACCGCCGCGATCAGGAACAGCAGCAGCGCACTGCCTGATGCCCACGCCACGAACAGCCATACCGGCGCCACGTCCAGCCTTTTACGCGGAGCCACGACCTGCAGCACGCCTTCGGGCAGTTGCACAAGAATTACCAGACGCCGATGGGGCTGCTTCCAGTCCACAAAAGTCGGCCAGCGCACTGTGCCGCGCAGGTCACGCACCAGATCGTCGTCAATCGGCCCCAGGACGTGGTTGGTGCCGCTTCGTTGCAGGCTTTCGCCTTCACGCAACGTCATGATCAGGCCCGCGCGCCTGCCCACGTCATCAAGAATCCACCGCCGGTCGGCAGGCGACGGATAGCGTTCGAGCATGTCCAGTGTCAGTGAAATGGTGGTCGCCATGTCCCCTGACAGGCGGCGCGAGACGATCTGCAGATAATTGCCGTAAAACAGTTCCAGCGAGATACCCTGCGTCACCAGCAGCGGGATGAAGCCGATCAGCAGCATGCGCCCCAGCAGGGAACGCGGCAGAATACGCCGGACCAGACGTTCATGCAGCCTGCGCCACCGGCCGGGCGGGGGCGTATTCTCGGTGCTGTGGGGGAACTCCATGCCCATGGCTGTACTCTCCGGACACAAAAAAACCGGCTCCTTTGCGGAAGCCGGCTTTTTGGCGGGTCAGACCCGAATCCCGATAACGGTCAGGCTTAGAAGCCTTCACGCTCCAGACGCTTGCGCTCCATCTTGCGGGCGCGACGCACGGCTTCAGCAGCCTCACGCGCCTTGCGCTCGGATGGCTTTTCGTAATGACGGCGCAGCTTCATTTCGCGGAAGATGCCTTCACGCTGCATTTTTTTCTTGAGGGCCTTGAGGGCCTGATCAACATTGTTGTCACGAACGAGAACCTGCACTGGGTCATCAACTCCTGATCGGCCATCCGGTATGGGCGGCGCATGAAACTGAAACTTGGGGAACATCCGCCCGAGGCTATTCCCTTCGTGCGATTCCCAAACGGGCCGCACCTATATCACACTCACTTCCCGCAACACAAATCATTCCCGCACGCGACGGCAATGAATTTCACGCTCCGTTTTGGGCGGGAAGGCTGTCATACACATCCGGTCATAAACATCAAAGGCGTTACCCCGTCATGACGCTGCTCAAGATCGCCCGTATGGGCCATCCCGTTCTGCTCCAGCACGCACAGCCCGTGCCTGTCCCGTCCTCCCCCGCCATCCGCACGCTGGTGGCGGACATGATCGACACCATGCTGGATGCGGGCGGCGTGGGACTGGCCGCCCCGCAGGTCCATCACAGCCTGCGCCTGTTCGTGTATCACCTGCCCGCCAGCCGCGCGACCGGGCCGGATGAAACGCCGCTGCCGCCTTCCGCCCTGATCAATCCGGTGCTGGAGCCGGTGGACGATGAAATGGTGGACCGGATGGAGGGCTGCCTGTCCATTCCGGGCCTGCGGGGGTGGGTGCCGCGCTACCAGCGCATCGCCTATCGCGGGCTGGATGCGGACGGGCAGGAAATTCATGGCATTGCATCGGGCTTTTTGGCCAATGTATTCCAGCATGAATATGATCATCTGAATGGTATCCTGTACCCCATGCGCATGACCGACCTGGGCCGGATGGGATTCGATACGGAAATGACGCGTTACGGAGAACCCGCATGAATTTTTCAGTCCTGCTCGCCGCCGCAACGTCGTCGCTGGTGCCGCCCGACCTCCCCCACTCACCGCAAAGTGATGCGCTGCTGCGCCGGTTTCTGGCGGACCCGCGCGCGGGCAGCCAGCCATGGACCATCACCCTGCTGAAACAGTGCGTGGATGAAAACGCGGATATCCTTTTCCCCGATGGCATGGCGCAGGTGGCCGAAGCCTGTTTCGACATGATGGACCGGGAAATGCTGGCGGCCACCAACAGCTTCCGCAGCCGCAAGATCAGCCGGCGGGTGCGTGCGGCCATCATGTTCCGGCTGGAACACGCAGCCCCGCACCGCGCCGCCATACGGCAGGCTCTGGCCACACTGCTGGTCCCCACGCATGGCCGTATCCTTGCGCGGACACTGGGGCGAAGCGTGAACGCGATATGGCAGGCAGCGGGCGATACATCCACCGGCTTCACATATGTGACCAAACGCATCACGCTCAGCGGTGTCTATATCTCCACGCTCCTGTTCTGGCTTACGCGCGGAGGCAATCCGGCTTCGGTTGAGGCATTCCTCGACCGTCGCCTGGCCGAGGTCGGACGTATCACACGCCTGCGCAACCGCCTGACCGGTCGCATCGCCTGAACCGGTTCCTGACGTGACGGCGCCTTCCCGCCCGCCATCCCCTACCCGTCCCACGCAGGCGGGTGCGGGGGTGGAACTCCTGTTCCTGCGTGATGAGGACATGCGGCAGGCACAGGACCTGCTGATGGTGGCCTGCCGCGCCTTTACAGGGGTGATCGATTCGGCCCTGCAGGAATACGGGCTGGGACATGCGCATCACCGCATCATGCAGGCCGTGGCGCTCCAACCGGGCATAGCCGTGGGCGCGTTGCTGGACGTTCTGGGCATTACCAAACAGAGCATGAGTCGCGCGCTGGGCGAACTTCTGGCCATGGGCGCGCTGCGGCAGGAAACCGCGCCGGAGGACAGGCGCAAACGCAGGCTTTACCTCAGCCCGCATGGGGCGGAGAT
This sequence comes from Komagataeibacter saccharivorans, assembly GCF_003207825.1. GTDB lineage: Bacteria > Pseudomonadota > Alphaproteobacteria > Acetobacterales > Acetobacteraceae > Komagataeibacter > Komagataeibacter saccharivorans. The sequence continues at coordinate 79,103 of NZ_NKTY01000001.1, forward strand.
TGAAAGCCACCTGTTTTCCCTGCAGCGTGAAGTGCTGTTACGCGTATACCGCAAGGCGGGTGGCAAGGCGGTTGATGGCTTTCGCCGTGTCATGCGTGGCCTGATAGACGAATCGGATATGCCCGGCGTATCCACCGATTCCTTTTCTTCTCCCGACCGGAGTTCCCGATGATCCAGACAGCGTGCGACACATCCCTGCCCCATGACAGCATGATCGTGGATGCGCACGTGGTGGTGGTTGATGATGATCCACGTCTGCGTCGCCTGCTGCAACGGTATCTGAGCGAACAGGGGTTTCGTGTCAGCGCCGCCTCCTCCGCGCAGGAAGCGCGGCAGGTTCTGGGCTTCATGCAGCCTGACGCGCTTGTACTCGACATCACCATGCCGGGGGAAAACGGGCTGGAACTGACGCGCGAACTGCGGCGCGAGAATCTGGATTTCCCCATCCTGCTGCTGACCGCGCGTGGTGAACCGGAAGACAGGATCATCGGGCTGGAAGCAGGCGCTGATGATTATCTGGCCAAACCGTTCGAGCCGCGTGAACTGCTGCTGCGGCTGAAGGCGCATCTGCGCCGTTTCGTGCCGCCCGCACCCAGCAGCAACCTGCGTATCGTGCGGCTGGGGGATCTGGAATTCGATCCGGTGCGTGGCCTATTATCCAGTGCGGGCAATGTCGTCCATCTGACGGGCGGCGAATCGGCATTACTGTCCGTTCTGGCGCGGCACCCGAACGAGATCCTGTCCCGCACGGACATCGCCACAACGCTGGACATGGAAGAAATTGGCGAACGCGCCGTGGACGTGCAGGTGACGCGGCTGCGTCGCCGGATCGAACCCGACCCGCGCGAACCCCGCTTCCTGCAGACAGTCCGGGGCAAGGGCTACGTCCTGAAGCCCGGCCTGTAAAAACACAACGGGCTGGCACGGTATTCCGTGCCAGCCCGTTTCATTTCCACCTTGTGGCAGGAAGCTGTGTCAGGCTGCGTTCAGGCGTTCAAGTTCCGCGACTACCGCCGTGCCCATGCCTGCCGTATTCACTTCCGTCCGACCGGCACTCATGATGTCGGGCGTGCGCAGCCCCTTGTCCAGCACGCTGGAGACGGCCGTCTCGATCATGGCCGCATCTTCCTGCATGTCGAAGGAATAACGCAGCAGCATCGCAAACGACAGGATCTGCGCCAGCGGGTTGGCCTTGCCCTGCCCCGCAATATCCGGCGCGCTGCCGTGGATCGGTTCATACAGCGCGGGCATGCGCCCGTCTTCGCCCCGCGCGCCCAGCGTTGCCGACGGCAGCATGCCAAGGCTGCCCGTCAGCATGGACGCAAGGTCGGACAGCAGATCGCCAAACAGGTTGCCCGTCACGATCACGTCGAACTGGCGCGGGTTACGCACCATCTGCATGGCGCAGTTATCGGCCAGCATATGGGTCAGTTCCACATCCGCGTATTCACGGGCATGCAGGTCGGTCACGACTTCCTTCCACAGCAGGCCGCTTTCCATCACGTTGCACTTCTCGACCGAACACACGCGGTTGTCGCGCTTGCGGGCCAGATCGAAGGCGACGCGGGCCACACGCTCGATTTCTGCCGTGGTGTAGACTTCGGTGTTGATCCCGCGACGCGAACCATCCGGCAGGGTCTCGATCCCGCGCGGCGTGCCGAAATAGATGCCGCCCACCGTTTCGCGCACGATCATGATGTCCAGTCCACGCACGACATCGGGCTTGAGCGTGCTGGCATCAACCAGCGAATCGAACACCTTGGCGGGGCGCAGGTTGGCGAACAGGCCCAGTTCCTGCCGCAGCTTGAGAATCGCGATCTCCGGCCTCCGGTCAAACCCGGCGGATGCCCATTTCGGGTCCCCCACCGAACCGAACAGCACCGCATCCGCCGCACGCGCCGCGTCGATGACTTCCTGCGTGATGGGCTGGCCATGCACCGCAAGCGACGCGCCGCCCACGACATCCTCACTCACATCGAAACGGATGCCACGCGCCTGCGCCATCCAGTCCATGATGCGCCGGACTTCGTGCATGATTTCAGGACCGATGCCATCTCCGGGCAGGATCAGGAGCTTCTTGGGTGCGGACATGACGTTTCCCATCCGAATAATCTGTCTGTTAATTGATCAGTCCCGTATACGGGCGGCCACGGCCACCCGGTCCCTTAATCAAGGACGATACCGGGAATCCATGGCTGTGCCTGCGCACGGCGTTTTTCAAAGGTCTCGATAGACTGTTCATGCTGCAGGGTCTGGCCGATATCATCCAGCCCTTCCAGCAGCAGGTGCTTGCGCAGCGGATCAACATCAAACGGCACTTCGCTGCCATCAGGACGGACAACCACCTGACGCGGCAGGTCAATCGTGATCCGGGCATTGCCGCCCATGCGGGCGTCTTCCATCAGTTCCTCGCACACCGTGCGCGGCAGCACGATGGGAAGGATGCCGTTCTTGAAACAGTTGTTATGGAAAATATCGGCAAAGGACGGCGCGATCACGCAGCGGATGCCAAAATCCAGCAACGCCCATGGCGCGTGTTCACGCGACGAACCACAGCCCAGGTTATCAAGGGTAATCAGGATTTCCGACTTGCGATACGGCTCCTGATTCAGCACGAAATCCGGGTTTTCCGATCCATCGGGCAGATAGCGCATGCTGTCGAACGCATGCTCGCCCAGTCCCGAACGCCTGGTCGTCTTGAGAAAGCGCGCCGGAATGATCTTGTCGGTATCGATATTCTCTTCGGGCAGAGGCGCCGCGATACCGGTCAGAACCGTGAATTTATCCATGTCAGATCAGCTCCCGCACATCGGTCAGGCACCCGGTCACGGCTGCCGCCGCGGCCATGGCGGGCGAGAGCAGATGCGTCCGTCCACCGGGGCCCTGCCTGCCCTCAAAATTACGATTGGATGTGGCCGCGCAACGCTGCCCCGGCGTCAGCCGGTCGGGGTTCATGCCAAGGCACATCGAACATCCCGCCTCACGCCATTCAAATCCGGCATCGAGGAAGATCTTATCCAGCCCTTCTTCTTCCGCCTGCGCCTTCACGATGCCCGAACCGGGTACGATCATCGCACGCACGCCATCAGCCACCTTGCGACCCGACGCGATTACCGCTGCGGCACGCAGGTCCTCGATCCGGCTGTTGGTGCATGACCCGATGAACACGACATCGACGGGCGTACCCGCGATCTTCTGGCCGGCCTCAAGCCCCATATAGTCCAGCATGCGCTGCATCTGCGCGCGACGTGACGGATCGGCTTCCGCCGCCGGGTCGGGCACGTTGCCGGTGACTGAAATGACCGTTTCAGGGCTGGTGCCCCAGGTCAGGACCGGCGTGATGTCCTCGGCCCGCAGTTCGACCACGCGGTCGTAATGCGCGCCTTCGTCGGCGGCCAGTGTCTTCCAGTAGGCGACCGCCTCATCAAACGCTTCACCCTTCGGCGCGAAGGGACGGCCACGCACATATTCAAACGTGGTTTCGTCGGGCGCCACCAGACCCGCGCGCGCACCGGCCTCGATGGACATGTTGCACACCGTCATGCGGCCCGCCATGTCGAGATCGCGGATGGCGGAACCCGCGAATTCGATCACATGCCCCGTACCGCCCGCAGTGCCGATATGCCCGATGATGGCAAGCATGATGTCCTTGGCGGTCACGCCCGGGCCAACCTGCCCCTCGACCACCACCTTCATGTTCTTCGCAGGCTTCTGCAGGATGGTCTGGGTCGCCATCACATGTTCGACTTCGGACGTGCCGATACCGAATGCCAGCGCCCCCAGCGCGCCATGGGTGGATGTATGGCTGTCACCGCACACGATGGTCATGCCCGGCAGGGAAATGCCCTGCTCCGGTCCGACCACATGCACGATCCCCTGCCGCGCGGACAGCAGCGGGAAATACGGTACGCCGAATTCCTTTACGTTGCGCTCCAGCGTTTCGATCTGGTTGCGGCTGTCGGCTTCGGCAATCGGCAGGGTCCGGTCAGATGTGGGAACATTATGATCCACAACCGCAATCGTCGCCTCGGGGTGACGCAGCCTGCGGCCGCTCAGGCGCAATCCCTCGAATGCCTGCGGACTTGTGACCTCGTGCAGGAGATGACGGTCGATATAAAGAATGGCCGTCCTGTCCGGGAGCGTTTCGACCACATGGCTGTCCCATATCTTGTCGAACAATGTACGCGGGGCCATTCTATTTTCCTCTCCCGGACGGAAACAGGCCGCCATCACGCACGCGATACGCACGCAACAGGCAGCCGCAAATTCTCAGGCAAAAAGCTTCGCCCGCTTCCGCCATAAGGCATGAAACGGGCGAAGGGTCGGCATATTACTCGGCAGCGGCGGTCGCGGCGGGTGCTGCAACCTCACGCTTGCGCTCGGCAATACGGGCGGACTTGCCGCGACGGCCGCGCAGGTAATACAGCTTCGCGCGACGGACAACGCCACGACGCACGACGTGGATTTCCGCGATGGTGGGGGAATACAGCGGGAACACACGCTCCACGCCTTCACCGTTGGAAATCTTGCGCACGGTGAAGTTGCTGTTCAGGCCCTTGTTGGAGCGTGCGATCACAACGCCCTCATAGGCCTGAACGCGCTTGCGGGTGCCTTCGACAACCTCGACGCCAACGCGCACGGTGTCACCCGGCGCGAATTCCGGCACCGCGCGGATAGCTGTCAGGCGGGCGATCTCTTCCGCCTCATACTTCTGGATAATGTTCATGATCCGGTCCTCGTTCGATAGGATTTCATGTTCAGTTCAGCCGGTCCGCATCGGCACGGATGCCTGCGACCCGGGGAATGTCTTGACCTGCGCCCGCCTGATAGGCGGCCCACAGATCCGGCCGACGCGCCTGCGTCACCGTCTCGGATGCCGCGCGGCGCCACCGGGCGATCGCGGCATGATGACCGGACAGCAGGACCTCGGGCACGTCGCGCCCGTCCCATTGTGCCGGCTTGGTATAAAGCGGATATTCAAGCAGACCGTCGGCAAAGCTTTCCTCGACCGCACTTTCGCCCGATCCCATCACGCCCGGCAGCAGCCGCACGCAGGCATCCAGCAGCACCGTCGCCGCCACTTCCCCGCCCGACAGGATATAATCCCCGATCGAGACCTGTTCCGCGCCCGAGGCTTCGAGCACGCGCTCATCCACCCCTTCATAGCGACCGCACAGCACCACAACACCCGGACCCGCCGCATAACGACGGATATCCACCTGTTTCAGCGGTTGTCCGCGTGGCGTGGGATACACCAGCGGTCGCCCGGCCAGATCGATACCGGCAATGGCCGCCGCCACGACATCGGGGCGCATGACCATGCCAGCCCCGCCGCCGAATGGCGTATCGTCCACTACCCGATGCCGTCCCAGCCCGTATTCACGCATGTCGCGCGCATCCAGCGACCAGATGCCACGTTCCAGCGCCCGCCCGGCCAGCGACTGCCCCAGCGTACCGGGAAACATGTCGGGAAACAGCGTCAGCGCCGTCGCCTGCCACGTCATGTCGCGTCTCCGTGCGTATCGGTGCCCGGAAAACATTCGACCGGAACCTCGATCTCATCAGGCAGGCAGACGACGATATATCCCGCCCGCACATTCACCACCGGCACGCAGGCCCGGGTGAACGGCAGCAGGAGATTACCCCCCGCCCCATCGATTTCGAGACTGGTGCCCGCACCATAATCATGCACGGCGGCCACGCGACCGATCACCCGCTCCGTTCCCTGCTCGCGCACGTCCAGCCCGACCAGATCGGCGAAATAGAATTCGTCCTCATCGGGTTCGGGCAGGCTGGTGCGCGGCACGTACAGCTTGCGGTTGACCATCTGCTGCGCGGCTTCGCGGCTATCAATGGCGTTGCCTGCCGCGTCATGCAGCCGGGCGATGCCGTTGCCATGCCACGATAGCCGCCACGGGCGACCCAGATCATCAACCAGCCCGTCATAGCCTGACAGGTCTTCCGCCACGGCGGTATAGCTGTGCACGTGCACAAGCCCCCGCACGCCATGCGGACGACCCACCACACCCATCAGGACATGATCGCGGTTCATGGGATGACTGCCCTGCCTTTCCTGCCTGTCTACCGTTACCGCGACTTAGGCTGCCGCAGCGGCAGCAGCGGCGGCACGTTCCTGCGCCCGCTTCTTGGGCGCGGACTTCTTGGGCTGCTCGTTCCAGGTCGGCTTCGGCGCCAGACCGGCATTGCCCAGGAAGCGGGCGACACGGTCGGTCGGCTGCGCGCCGTTGGACAGCCAGTGGGTGATGCGCTCGGCAACCAGACGCACGCGCTCGGCATGGTCGGACGGCAGCATCGGGTTGTAGGAACCAACGCGCTCGATGAAGCGGCCATCACGCGGGGAACGGCTGTCAGCCACGACGATGTGGTAGTACGGACGCTTCTTCGCACCGGCGCGGGCGAGACGGATCTTGAGGCTCATTAAGACTTCTCCAGACAGTAAAAAGACAAAAGAAAAACGGGAACGACGTTCAGGGTCAGCCGAAAGGCGGACGCCCGCCGCCGCCGGGGGGACGCCCCCCCTTTGGCATGAGTGCGGACAGACCCTGACGCATCAGTCCCTTCACTCCCAACTTGCTGAACCGCTTCATCATGGAGGCCATCGCGTCATACTGCTTGAGCAGACGGTTGATCTCCTGCACGGTCGTGCCGGACCCGGCGGCGATGCGCTTCTTGCGCGACGCCTTGATGATGGAGGGCTGACGCCGCTCCGCCCGGGTCATGGATGAAATGATGGCCTGATGACGGGTCAGGACGGAGGTATCAAGCTCCTTGTCCCCCAGCGCGTCCTTCAGCTTGCCCATGCCCGGCAGCATGCCGAGGATACCGGAAATGGACCCCATCTTGTTGATCTGGCGGATCTGGGCCGCGTAATCGTCCAGATCGAACTTGCCCTGCATCATCTTGAGGGCGAGCTTTTCGCTCTCCTCATGATCCAGGGTATCGGCAGCTTTTTCCACCAGCCCGGCGATATCGCCCAGACCAAGGATACGGCCTGCAACACGCTCGGGGTGGAATTCCTCCAGCGCGTCAAGCTTTTCGCCCGAACCGGTCAGCTTGATCGGTGCGCCGGTAATCGCACGCATGGACAGGGCCGCGCCACCACGGGCATCGCCATCCATACGGGTCATGACGACACCGGTAACGCCAACGGCCTCGTTAAACGCCTTGGCGGTATTGACCGCGTCCTGCCCGGTCATCGCATCGACCACCAGCAGCGTTTCCGCCGGGCTGGTTTCGGCGCGGATGGCGCGGACCTCGTCCATCAGGGCTTCGTCGATGGACAGACGACCGGCGGTATCGAGGATGACGATGTCATACCCCTCGCGCCGTCCGACTTCCATCGCGCGCTGCGCGATCTCGACCGGGGTCTGGCCCGCGATGATGGGCAGCGAGGCGACACCCGCGCGCTCGGCAAGCTGGGCGAGCTGCAACTGGGCGGCGGGGCGCTGCGTGTCAAGGCTGGCCAGCAGGACCTTCTTGCGCTCACGCTGCGCCAGACGGCGGGCGATCTTGCCCGATGTGGTGGTCTTGCCCGATCCCTGCAGGCCGACCATCAGGATCGGCACGGGCGGGACGGCGTTCAGGTTGAGCGGAACCGCGCCCGCGCCACCCAGCGCGTCGATCAGCGCGTCATTAACGATCTTGGCGACAGCCTGACCGGGAGAGATGCTGTCCAGCACCTCGTGCCCTACGGCGCGTTCACGGACCTTGTTGACGAAATCCTTGACGACAGGCAGCGCCACGTCGGCGTCCAGCATGGCCAGACGCACTTCGCGCATGGCTTCCGTAACATCCGCTTCCGACAGGGCCCCGCGCTTGGCGAGACCATCGAACACACCGGAAAGCTTGCCTGAGAGCGTCTCGAACAACGTTTTTCCCCAAAAGAGGACGCGCCACTGCGCGAACCCTCGCGAAGTGACGTGCCTGATTGTCGGGCGGATTTATCCCGCGCACCCTGCCCTGTCAAGCATTGTGCGCTTTTCCCATGAAAAACGGCTGCCCGGACGTACCGGACAGCCGTATCGACCCTGACCGCGCGGGGCGGCGGAAGGGTGGTTACTTACTTCTTGTCATCTTCCGGCGGCGGCGGCGCGGTCAGGGCGCGCAGCTGCTCGTGCAGGCTGTCAACCTTCTCCTCGGTCTCACGGATCTGGTTAAGCTGGTCCGCCGTCAGGATATCGTGGATACGGATCGCGGTCTGCAGATGTGCGGCTTCATGCTGCTGGTGCAGGGTCGCGATCTGCTGCTGCAGGCTTTCGATACGGGCCTGATCGACCTTGCCCGGCGTCGCCAGCAGTTCCTGGATCTGCTTATGGAGCTGGTGTTCCTGTTCCATGTCCGCATGGAAGTCAGGATGCTCGTCCTTCAGGATCGCCTGAAGCTTCTTATGCTGCGCGGAAGTCAGCTGCACATTTGCAAGGAACGGCATGCCCATGCCGCCAAACCCACCCGGACCACCGGGCATGCAGCCCCCGTGCGGGGGTGCGTGGTGTGCGGCAAGAGCCTGCCCGGACAGGCCCGCCAGACCACCGATCAGGGTGGCGGTCAGAATCATTTTCTTCATCATGGGAACCAAGTCTACTCCTGTTATAACTTGTTCTCTACCCTGCCTGCCACGGAGTGGCCATGCAAGGTCTACAATCACAACGCTACAACAGCCAATGCGTTCAATGTGGGCAAACTTGCTACAAAATGTAAGGAGCAGCCATGCCCGCCCGTTATCCGAATCGCCCGGTAATATAGTCCTGCGTCCGCTTTTCGCGCGGCGCGGTGAACATGCGGTCGGCACCATCCACTTCCACCACTTCGCCCATATAGAAAAAGGCCACCTGATCGGCACAGCGCGCGGCCTGCTGCAAATTGTGGGTGACGATGGCGATGGTGAAATCGGCCTTCAGTTCATCGAGCAGTTCCTCGATCCGCGCGGTCGAGACCGGATCAAGCGCACTGGTGGGTTCATCCAGCAGCACCACTTCGGGTCGGGTAGCGATGGTGCGCGCGATACACAGGCGCTGCTGCTGGCCACCGGACAGCGCGGCAGCCGAATCATGCAGCCTGTCGCGCACTTCCGGCCACAGGGCGACACGGCGCAGCACGTCTTCCACCCGGCCATCCATGGCCGCGCGGTCAAGGCGTTCATGCAGCCGGACGCCAAAGGCGATGTTGTCGTAAATCGACATGGGAAACGGCGTGGGCTTCTGGAACACCATGCCAACGCGTGAACGCAGCACGTTCAGGTTTACCCTGGGGCCAAGGATGTTGCAGCCATCGAAAATGACTTCCCCCGTCGCCCGCTGGCCGGGGTAGAGATCGTACATCCGGTTCAGCACGCGCAGCAGGGTGGACTTGCCACATCCCGAAGGCCCGATCATGCCCGTCACCTGCCCCTGCGGGAAATCGATGGAAATATTCTTCAGCGCATGATTCGCGCCGTAATAGAAATCCAGATTGCGCACGGAAATCGCTGCTGGCGCCGGGTTCTTTTCCACGACTGTCATATTCACTTCCTGTTACGTCCCAGCCCCAGCCGCACGGTTATGTTGATCATGAGAATACCCGCCGTGATCAGCAGCGCACCCGTCCATGCAAGGGCGGTCCAGTCTGCATAGGCCGCGCCGGCATACTGGTAAATGGTCACGGGCAGGCTGGCCATGGGGGCTGCGGGTGATACCGACCAGTTCATGTTCCCCAGCGAGGTGAACAGAAGCGGCGCCGTCTCACCCGATACACGGGCCAGCGCAAGCAGGATGCCGGTGGCCACGCCGTCGCGCGCGGCGCGCAGGCATACGAAAAGGATGACCCGCCAGCGGGGCGCGCCCAGTGCGATCGCAGCCTCCCGCATCGAAAGGGGCACAAGGCGCAGCATGTCCTCGGTCGTGCGCACCACGACCGGCACCACCAGAATGGACAGGGCCAGCGCCCCGGCCAGACCCGAGAAGTGGCCAGTCGGCACCACCACGACCATGTAAATGAACAGTCCCACCAGAATGGACGGGGCGGAAAGCAGCAGGTCGGATACGAAACGGACAAGATTGATCAGCCGCCCATCCGTGGATGTGAACTCGGCAAGGTATATCCCGACCAGCAGCCCCACCGGGGCACCGATCAGCACCGCAAGTCCCGTCTGGATCAGGCTGCCGACGATGGCGTTGGCAAGACCACCCGCCTGCCCCGGCGGCAGGGTCACATGCACGAAAGTCACCCAGCGCAGGCCACCGATCCCGTTGCGTATCAGCACGAACAGGATGGAAAACAGCATGAGCAGCACCAGCGCGGTCGCCGCCCAGCACAGGCCCGTCGCAATCCGGTCCACCATGCGCCTGCGCATGTCCGACAGGGTATTGCCCTGCCAGCGCCCCGATGAACAGCAATCCGTATCCATAAGCACGGTGGTCGCCGCCACGCTCTCCTGACCCGCCATGGTTCAGCCTGCCGCCCGCGTGCGCAGCAGCAGCCGCGAACAGACCAGCGTCGCAAGGGAAATCAGCATGAGAAGGAAGCCCACAGCCATCAGGGATGAAAATTTAAGACTGCCCACCGCGCTTTCGGGAAATTCAAGCGCGATCAGGGATGCGATCGTATTGCCGGGGGAAAACAGCGACCAGCCGATATGATTGGCGTTGCCGATGACGAAGGTGATGGCCATCGTCTCCCCCAGCGCACGCCCCAGACCCAGCATGATGCCCCCCACCACGGATGTGCGCGACCACGGCAGGATGATGCGCCGCACGACTTCCCATCGGGTCATGCCCAGCCCGTATGCGCTTTCCTTCAGCACGGCGGGCATGGACAGGAAGACATCCCGCATCACGGCGGAAATGAACGGGGTAATCATGACCGCAAGGATCATGCCGCCGGTAAGAAAACCGGTCCCGTAAGGCGCACCATGGAAAAGCTGACCAATTCCCGGCACATGCCCCAGCGTATGATTGGCAAACGGTTCGACATAATGGGCCATGAACGGCACCAGCACCGCGAAGCCCCACATGCCGAAAATAATGGATGGCACCGCCGCCAGAAGCTGGATCAGCGTACCGATCACCCCGGAAATGCGCGGAGAGGCAATTTCCGTCAGCCATACCGCAATGCCAAAAGCCAGCGGCACGGCCAGTGCTATGGCCAGCAGCGATGTCACCAGCGTTCCGAACATCGGGGCGGCCGCGCCGAAATGCTGGGTTACGGGATTCCATGCCTTGTCCAGCACGAAACCCAGGCCAAACCGGGCAAACGCGGCCCGCGCGCCCCACGCCATGACCGCCACCATACCACCCAGACCCAGCAGGATCAGGACCGCGGCGCAACGGACAATGGTGGCGAATACGGCATCCCCATTACCCTTGACCGCCCCCGTCAGGGCTGAAGGGGACGTTGCAGACCGATCCATACAGAAGACCTCCGTGGCGCACACGCATCACAGTTCACAACATTCGCGCCCGCAGGCACACCGGAATGCCCGGACCAATACTGGACCGCATGCCGGTTCTGCAACCGTCATGAGCACCTGTTGGCCAAGTTTGCATCAGATCGTTGTATTTTTACGCAAACCTGCCGCCATCACATCCGATCATTTCCGCGCGGCGAGCAGCAGGTCGCGCAGCAGACCACGCCCGGCATCAATGGACATGCGCTCAAGGACAAGGGCGTTGGGCTGCACGCCCGGCGGCCCGATACGGCGCGCCACCGTCATGCCGCGCGTGAACGTGCCCCGACATTCCACATCCACATGCGCCAGATGGCCGCCAAACAGGCCCGGCGCCAGCAGCGCAAGCAGGGGTGCGGCCGCACGTAGTGAAATATCGACCCCGTTGCCGCCGCCACGGCCCATGCGGGCGGCGGCCAGCAGCGCATGCACATGACCCGCGACCGAAGCGGGCGCGGCCCCCATCGGGGCAAGCTGTTCCATCCATACCGCATCCGCGTTCAGTCGGCTGGTGCAGTCCAGCGGGATCAGGGTCAGGGGCACACCTGCCGCCATGACGGTGGCCGCTGCTTCCGGATCGGCGGCGATGTTGCGTTCGGCAACTGGTGTCGCATCCCCTGGCGAATACAAGGCCCCGCCGCTTGCGATCACCCCATGCAGATGCGCGCCGATATCAGGTGCCTGCACCATCGCCAGCGCCAGCGTGGTCAACGGGCCGGTGCAGCATACCGTCACGCCATCTGGCGGACAGGCACGGATGGCCTGCACCAGATACTGCGCGGCCAGACCCGGCTCGCCCTGCGGCACCGACTTTACCGCCCCGCCCGCATGCACCAGCGGTCCCGGACAGCCAGCATGAACACCCACATCCGCAAGACCGTGCCGGTCCAGCAGGTCGCGTGCCTGCGTCATCGCGGCTTCCACTCCTGCGGCTTCCCCGCTGAACAGCACCTGCACCACCCGCACATGATCGGGAACCTGCACGGCAGCCAGCAGGGCCGCCATAGCCTGCGCGCCGGGTGTCAGATCAAGAATGATGGGGCGGGTCATGGGCATCCTGTCCTGCATGGGTTGCACGGTTCGTTGGTGGTGACGTGTTACAACATTTCAGTCAACATCGACATGCGGGCGCTGCCAGTACAGCGCACGGGCCAGCACCCTGTCCACCAGCCACCACAGCAGCACCGTCATGACCGCCAGCACGCCAAGGGCCGCGAACATGAGGTCTGTCTGGAAACGGGTATTGGCCGTCTGCATGAGGAACCCCAGCCCGGAGGACGCCCCCACCCATTCCCCCACAACCGCCCCGATCGGCGCGATGGCCGTCGCCATGCGCACACCGGATGCAAAGGACGGCAGGGCCGCAGGCAGGCGTATATGCAGCAGCACCCGCAGGCGCGTGGCCCCCATGGTGCGCGCAAGGTCCATCCACCCCGGTTCGGTCTGGCGCAGGCCATCACCCAGTGTGGAGGTTACGGGAAAGAAGATGACCAGAACCGCCATCACCACTTTCGACGCCATGCCGAATCCGAACCACAGCACCAGCAGCGGTGCGAGCGCAAAAACAGGCACCGCCTGACTGAGCAGCACCATCGGCATGACCCATCGCCGCAGCGGCGCCCACAGCGCCATGCCGATCGCCAGTGCGCTGCCTGCCCCTATCCCCAGCAGCAGACCCAGCAGGGTTTCTTCCAGCGTGGTCAGTGCGGCGGGGCCAAGCTGCCCGCGCTGGGTCCACAGCGCATGGACCACCGCATCGGGGCCGGGCAGCATATAGGGCGGTATATGCCCCCAGCGCGCCAGTCCCCACCACACGGCGACAAGCCCCGCCAGCGTAACAAGCGGACGGATGACCCGCCCGGCATGCGACAGCATGGTGGCCGTCATTGCAGCATCCGCCGCAACAGCCGCGACTGCGCGGACAGAACGGCGGGATCGTCCACGGCGCGTGGCACCGTCCCGGCGGGCACTGTCATTTCTTCTATCGTGGCGGGATAACCGCTCATCAGCAGCATGGTATCGGCAAGCCTGCATGCTTCCAGCGGATCGTGGGTAATCAGCACGACCGTGCGCCGGGCCAGCATATGGGCGGCCAGATCCTGCATCCGCGCCCGCGTGATGCTGTCGAGTGCTGAAAACGGCTCATCCATCAGCACCACGGGACGATCTTCATATAGGACACGCGCCAGCGCAGCACGTTGCCGCATGCCACCGGACAGGGTGGCAGGCAGTGCGCCCGCATGTGCCGAAAGCCCCACGCTTTCGAGCAGATGGGCCATACGGGCGCGATCAGGCGCATCCCCGCGCAGTCGTGCGCCGAGCATGACATTATCGGCAATACTGGCCCATGGCAGCAGCAGGTCCTGCTGGCCCATCCATGCAACGCGGCCCGCCAGCGGCAGGCCATCATCAGCCACGACGTGGCCATAACCCGGCTTTTCCAGACCGCCCAGCATGCGCAGCAGCGAAGTTTTGCCTACCCCGCTGGCCCCGAGCAGCACGGTAATGCCACCCGCACCGATACGCAGGTCCAGATTGCGGAAAAGGGGCGCGCTGCCAAAATCCAGCCCCACGCCTTCAAGGCGGATGGCGGGCGGCGCAGACATCACTTCCCGCGTTTGGGATAGGGAATGCCCAGCGCGTCACGCGCAGCGGTGGCCAGACGGTCCACACGCTCGTTATTTTCATCGCCGGAATGGCCGCGCACCCATTTCCATTCGACCTGATGCTTCGCGCTGATATCGAGCAGCCTACGCCACAGATCCATGTTGGCCACCGGATCGCCCGAAGCATTGCGCCAGTTGCGGCGGACCCAGCCCGTGCTCCAGCGCATGATGCCGTTGCGGACATATTCACTGTCGGTATGCAGCACGACGCGGCAGGGACGCCTGAGTGCTTCCAGCGCTTCAGCCGCGGCGGTCAGTTCCATGCGGTTATTGGTGGTTTCCGCCTCACCGCCAGAAAGCTCGCGCTCCTGCCCGCGAAAACACAGCAGCGCGCCCCAGCCGCCGGGGCCGGGATTGGGCTTGCAGCCGCCATCGGTCCATATCTCGACCAGGTCGGTCCCGGTAGACGGATTTTCCACCTCAACCGCGCCCCCGGTTACGATGTCATCACTCATGGCAGGAACCTTTCACCCATGCGGGCGGCACAGAATTCCATGCGCACCAGATAATCCAGCGGGTCCTTGCGCGTAACCAGCGCATCGGACGGCGTGTTGATCCAGTCATACAGCCGCGTCAGGGTGAAGCGGATGGCAGCCCCCGTGGCCAGCGTACTCAATGCGGCCTCCTCCGCTGCTTCCAGCGGGCGGACATGGCGGTAGCCTTCCACCATTGCTTTCGCATGGTCCGTCATGAACCGCCGGTCTGCATCGAAACACCACGCATTGATGGCAATGGCCAGATCGTAAGCATACCAGTCGGTGCAGGCGAAATAGAAATCGATCAGGCCCGACAGCTTTCCGTCACGAAAAAAGACGTTATCGGGAAACAGGTCGGCATGGATCTGTCCACGCGGCAGGCTGGGGTTATTCCCCACGCCCGGCCACGCGGGCAGCACACGCGCCAGCACCGTTTCGATTTCCGCCACCAGTCCGGGGCGCACTTCATCGCCCCGCGCCCGGCACGCTTCCAGCAGGCCAGGCCATGACTGCGGCCCCATGGAATTGGGGCGTTCGGCCACGAACCCCTCCCCCAGCAGGTGCAGCCGCGCCATGGCGCCCCCTACCTGGGCGCACATGTCCGTATCGACCTGCCGCGACCACCCACCGGGCAGGAAGGTGGTAATGGCGGCGGGCTTGCCCGACAGGGTGCGCAGGGTCCGGCCCTGCCGGTCCGCCACGGGAAGCGGGCACGACAGGCCATGCTGGGCCAGATACTGCATAAGCCCCAGAAACCAAGGCAGTTCATCAGGGTTCACCCGACGCTCGTACAGCGTCAGGATAAAGGTCGCCTGTGTGGTCTTCAGCAGGAAATTGCTGTTTTCCACCCCTTCGGCAATGCCGTGGCAGGAAACGGGCCTGCCGATGTCATAGCCCTCCAGAAACGCGGCAAGCGCTTCTTCGGGCACTTCGGTATAGACAGCCATGCGGTGATACGGATCAGCCCAGCGGCGCCGGCAGGCGGAAGGCCACGTTTTCTTCCTTCACGGTGATTTCCTCGATCTCAAGCGTGAAACGCTTGGCAAGGGCCGCGACCATTTCCTGCACCAGCGATTCCGGCGCGGAGGCACCGGCCGTAATCCCCAGCGTGCCGACACCATCCAGCGCCGACCAGTCCAGCGCATTCAGGCGCGGCACCAGCAGGGCACGCGGCGCACCGCTGCGTTCGGCCACTTCACGCAGGCGCTGCGAATTGGACGAGTTGGGCGAGCCGATCACGATCACCAGATCACAGCCCGGCGCGATCGCCTTGACGGCTTCCTGCCGGTTGGTCGTGGCGTAGCAGATGTCCTCGCGCCGCGGGCCTTCGATCAGGGGGAAGCGGTCGCGCAGGATGTCAACGATTTCCGCCGTGTCATCGACCGACAGCGTGGTCTGGGTAATGAAAGCCAGCCGCGAGGGATCGGCGGGCTGGACCGTGCGCGCTTCTTCCGCATCATTGATCAGCGTGACGGCACCCGCGGGAAGCTGGCCCATCGTACCGACGACCTCCGGATGGCCGGCATGGCCGATCATCAGGATATGGCGGCTTTCGGGACCACCATCGGCGAAGTGGCGTTCGGCCTCCCGGTGGACCTTGGATACCAGCGGGCAGGTTGCATCCAGATACAGCAGGTTGCGGCGTTCGGCCTCGGCGGGCACGGTCTTGGGCACGCCATGGGCGGAAAAGACGACCTGACCATCGGCGGGCACTTCATCGAGTTCCTCGACGAAGATCGCGCCCTGCGCCTCAAGCGCCTCGACCACGGTGCGGTTATGCACGATCTCATGGCGGACATAAACGGGCGCGCCATAGCGGCGGATCGCCTCTTCCACCACGCGGATGGCGCGATCGACACCCGCACAGAAGCCGCGCGGGCCTGCGAGCAGTACTTTCAGGACACGGGGCAGTGTCTCGGCGGGGGCTGTTGTATCGGGTGTATGAATCATCTGGTCGGGCATGGTGTTCCCCAAACGTCCGGCGAGCGGTATAGGATACGGACCGCGATCTGCTAGAGTTCCGGCGCCGGTATCCCGTGCGATGGTCCGGCCCTACGCAAACCGTGGCAATGACGCAAGCCATTTTCCCGTTGACCCTAACGTATTCTGCCGTGTCTGTCCTCCCCCCCCGTTACCCTGTCGCGTGCATGTCGTGCCTGTATCACACCCGACGGGGCGGGATTCTGTTCACACCTGACCAACCCGGAATAGCCGCATGATTCCTGCCCATCCGCTATCACGCCTGCGCCGCATGGCCCTGACATTCTGTACGGTGCCCATGCTTGCGCTGGTTGGCGCGTGCTCGAACGCCAGCGATTCGATTGATTTCGCGCCGGCCTGCCCCGTTGTGGAAGTCCCCAGCGAGGCCGCCGACTATTATCAGTATGCGGGCAACGACCATGACGTGACGCACCTTGTGGCGCGGGCCAGCCTGACGCGCGTGGTGGGATCGTGCGAGGCAGGCGCCCAGCGCAGCGTGATGACGAACATGAAGATCGGCCTGCATGTGGAACGCGGCCCGGCATCGAAGGCGGAATTCGTCAACATCCCGTATTTCGTCGCGGTCGTGTTCAATGGGGAGATCAAGAGCAAGAAGGAATTCGTGGCCTACGTCTCCTTTGAGGACGGGCGCATGCAGGACCTGACCCATACCCGGAACATTCCCATCACCCTGCCCGTATCGCGGCATATCCACAGCGACCAGTATCATATCGAGATCGGCTTCCAGTTGACCAAGGCGCAGCTTGACTTCAACCGCGCCCATCTGGTCATGCCCACCTTCCGCAAGATGTAAGGCTGCCCCTTGGCCGATTACCCATCACCCGTGCGGGAACTGACATGGCGCGGCATCGTGATCGGTGCGCTCATTACGGTCGTTTTCACCGCATCGAACATCTATCTTGGCCTGCGCATCGGCCTGACGGTCGCCACGTCCATCCCCGCCGCCGTCATTTCCATGGCGGTGCTGCGGATACTGGGCGGCGGCACGATCCTTGAAAACAATCTGGTCCAGACACAGGCCTCCGCCGCGGGTACGCTGGCATGCGTGTTCGCAAGTCTGCCCGCGCTGGTCATGGCGGGCGTATGGCAGCATTTTCCCTTCATCCAGACGGCGGTACTGACGGCAGCGGGGGGTATGACCGGCGTGCTGTTCACCATACCGCTGCGCCGGGTCATGCTGGACGATCCGGCCCTGCCCTTCCCTGAAGGCGTTGCTGCAGCCGAAATCCTGCGTGCGGGCGCCAGCCATGAAAACCGTGGCAGCGTACGTGCCCTGGTACAGGGTGGGATTCTGGCGACGGTGCTGACGTTCACATCCACCGGCCTGCGCCTGCTGGGCGACGGGATCACGGCTACGGCCACATTGGGGATGACCGCATTCCGGCTGTCGGTCGGGTTTTCGCCCGCCCTGCTGGGGGCGGGCTATCTGGTCGGGCTGGAAGGCGGGATGGCGATGCTGCTGGGCGCATTGCTGACGTGGGAAGTATCCATTCCGGTCATGTCCCATCTCCTGCCCCATCCCGCCGGGATGGATGCGGGCAGTTTCGCTGCCCAGATATGGAAGGACAAGGCCCGCTTCATCGGGGCGGGGCTGATCGGCGTTGCAGCCATATGGACCGTGCTGCGCATGGGCCGCCCGCTTATGCTGAGCGCACGCGCCCTGCTGGTGCGTCGTGCCACAGGTACCCACGTGCCGCGCACCGAAACCGACCTGTCCCCACGTGCCATACGTGCCGTGGCCGGGATCGTGCTGGTCCTGATCGGCAGCATGTTCCTCGCCTTCTCCACCGGGCGTGTCGGCCCGCTGCCCGCACTGGCCGCCACGGTGGCGGGTGTTGCATGGTGCGCCGGGCTGGGGCTGTTCGTGGCGGCCGCCTGTGGATACATGGCCGGGCTGGTGGGGTCATCCTCCTCCCCCATTTCCGGGGTGGTCATTCTGGCTGCGATCGGAATGTCCAGCCTGTTCGTGCTGCTGCGCGCCACGGGACTGTTCGCCGGGGTGGACGGGCAGCATTTCGCCATCGCCTTCTGCCTTTATGCCCTGACTGCCGTTACCGCATCCGCCGCCATCGCCAATGACAACCTTCAGGATCTCAAGACCGGAAGGCTGGTCGGCGCGACGCCATGGAAGCAGGAAGCCGCCCTGCTGATCGGCTGCATAAGCGGGGCCATTGTCATTCCGCCCGTGCTGAATGTGCTGTACCAGACATACGGTTTCGTTGGCGCGATGCCACATGCGGGGATGGACGCGTCACAGGCGCT
Organism: Komagataeibacter saccharivorans; assembly: GCF_003207825.1. Lineage (GTDB taxonomy): Bacteria > Pseudomonadota > Alphaproteobacteria > Acetobacterales > Acetobacteraceae > Komagataeibacter > Komagataeibacter saccharivorans. The sequence continues at coordinate 97,948 of NZ_NKTY01000001.1, forward strand.
GGCCGCCCCGCAACCCGCACTGATCCTGATGATTACATCCGGCATTTTCCTTCATCAGCTTGACTGGACCATGCTGCTGATCGGGGCGGGAGCCGGTGGCGTGCTGATCGGCATTGACGCAGCCCTGCGCCGCGCGGGCCGTGGTGCGCTGCCGCCGCTGGCGGTGGGCATCGGCATTTATCTGCCCATGAACATTTCCATGACGCTGGCCGTCGGGGCGATTCTGGGACACATCGTTACACGCCTGAACGCGGGCGCATCCAGCCACCGGGGCACCATGATCGCATCGGGGCTGATCGTGGGGGAAAGCCTGATGGGAGTGGCGCTGGCGTGCCTTTCTGCGCTGAGCGGGCGGGACAGTCCGCTGTCGCTACTGCCGCCGGGCACATCCGCGCTGCTGGTCAACCTTGCCGGTCTGGCTGCATTCGGCGCGCTGTGCGTATGGTTCTGCGCGACACAGCTCCGGTCTTCCCACAGATAACAGATAGCGGACAGGGGCATGGACGAGCAGCCGCCTTCCATGGCACCCTGCCCGCATGCTCCGCCATTTTGACAGTCTGGATTTCCCCCGTCCCACGCGCGACGCCCTTGCCCTGCGGTTTGGTCAGGTCTCCACCCTGCTGGATCAGGGGGCGGTAGCGGATGCGGCGCATCTGTTCGATACGATCCGCCGCGATTACGAAAGCTGGTCAGCACTTGTGGATCTACGCTTCGCGCAGGATACGACCAGCCCGACGGCCAAAGCCGAACGTGACCATGCCGATGCCCTGACACCCTACGTAACGGCGCATGAGGTGGCACTCAAACGCAGGCTGCTGGAATATCCCGATCCCGTTGCGGTAGCGCAGGAGATTACGCCGCACACGCTGGAACTGTGGCGCACGGACATCACCACCTTCGATCCCCGCATTACCGGCGCATTAGAAGAAGAAGCCCGCCTGAGCGGCACCTATACCGCGCTGCTGGCGGGTGCGAAGCTGGAGATTGGCGGCGAACAGGTCAACCTGTCCGGCCTTGCCCCCTATGCCGAAAGCACCGACCGGGCCGTCCGGCGCGAAGCGGAGCAGGTACGCTGGACATTCTTTGAACGCAACGCCCCGCAACTGGACGACCTGTTCGACCAAATGGTCCGGCTGCGCCATGGCATGGCCGAAACGCTGGGCTATGATTCCTATATCCCACTGGCCTACCGCCGCATGCGCCGGGTGGATTACGGCCCGGCGGATGTCGCGCGTTTTCGCAATGATGTGCTGACCCATGTGGTGCCGCTGGTGCATGACATCCTGCGCGGGCGGTGCGAGACGATGGGGTGGGAAGTCCTGTATTCATGGGATGAGCCCCTGATCGACCCGCACGGCAATCCGCGCCCGGCGGGTGGGCATGACCTGCTGCTGAACCGTGCCCAGACCCTGTTCGAGTGCATGGATGGCGATCTTGGTCCTTTTTTCCGGCAGATGCGCGAGGGCGGCTATCTTGATCTGGTCAACCGGCCGGGCAAGGCGGGCGGCGGGTTCTGCACATCCTTCCCCACCGTGGGGATGCCGTTCATCTTCGCCAACTTCAACGGCACGCAGCACGACATAAACGTGTTCACCCACGAAATGGGGCATGCCTACCAGAACTGGAAAAGTCGCAGCCTGCCCGCCGTTGACCTGCTGTGGCCGACCATGGACGCCGCCGAGATCAATTCCATGGCGCTGGAATTCCTGACATGGCCGCATATCGACCTGATGGTGGAACCGGGTCAGGGCGAGCGTTACAGGCAGATGCACCTGATCTCCTCGCTGTCATTCCTGCCTTATGGTGTCTGTGTCGATCACTTCCAGCATGAGGTCTACGCCCGCCCCACCATGACCCCGGCCGAGCGGCATGAAGTCTGGCGCACACTGGAACGGCGCTACCTGCCATGGCGCAATTATGGCGGCCTGCCCCACCCCACAGCGGGTGGCCGGTGGCAGGCGCAGGGCCATATCTACCGCTCACCCTTCTATTATATCGACTACGCTCTGGCGCTGTGCTGCGCGATGCAGTTCTGGATACGCAGCCGCACCGACCCACAGGGCGCGATGGCGGCCTATGTCGACCTGTGCGCGCAGGGTGGCGCGCAACCTTTTACCCGGCTGGTGCGTTCTGCCGGGCTTCAGTCGCCGTTCCAGCCGGGCACGCTGGCCGATGTGGTCCGTACCGCGCGCGGCATCCTGAACACCTGACATTCCGCCCTGTCCATTACTGCAAGGGGAGACCATGTCCACACACGCAGGTCCCACGCCCTCCGTCGCCCGCACGCTATACAAGACACTGGCCGTTCTTGCGCTGACCGCCCTGTTCCTGCTCAGCCTGCGGTTCAGCGCAACCGTGGCGGGCCTGGTCGACCACATCGCCGGGACGGGCATGTGGCTGGCCGTCTACCGGCTGGCGGGCGCCAATGACGCCACCACACAGGAACAGATGATCGTGATGGCGGCGGCGCTGGTCTGCTGCCTGCTGGCCATTGCGGTGGTGGAGGTGGCCGACCGGCTGTTCAGCCGCCTGCGCCCGCAATCATGATGGGTCGCGCTGCCAGAAAAAGGTCAGCTCATGTTTGTTGTGCCACAGATGCAGCACATGACCACCCGGAATGGCGGCGAAGGCTTCCGCCGTTTCATGATCGGTCTCGCCCTGAAATTTGATGGTCATGACAATCCGGCTGGCGCGTCCCGATGCGATCCACCGCCGCGCCAGCGCCAGCAGCCGCGCGGGATAGGCAATGATATCCGAAAACAGCCAGTCCACCGGCGCGCAGCTTTCCGGGTCAAGGCCGAACGCACTTTCATACCGGCAGGTTACATTGGGCAGGCTGGCGACATTATCCGCCAGCGGTGAGCGGTCGATGGCCGTAACCTGCGCCCCGGAACCTGCGGCAACCCATGTCCATCCGCCCGGACAGGCCCCGAGATCAAGACAGGTCTCCCCCGCCACCGGCCAGCGACCAAGCCGCAGCAGGGCTTCCCATAGCTTGAGATAGGCCCGCGACGGCGGATCGGTGCGGTTTTCAACGAACGGAACCTCACCATTCACGAAAGGCGAGGTTTTTGTTCGCGACAGCAGCAGCCGATCAGCGCAAAGCAGCGTCCATGCCCCCAGATGGGCTGTCGGCGCGGCAGCGGGAAACGTAAAGGGTTTGGGGCGTAGCGGCGGCAGGGCATCCGTTATCAGGGCGCTGCGACGATGCAGCATGGGCACGTATCCCGCCCAGTTGCGCTGGATCGCCCGCATGATGCGCGCCGCCCCCTTGATGGAGGGGACATCATGCATTTCCGGCTCACGCCACGTCTCCAGCGCCCACAGGCTGTTCACCGGCGGCGCGGCGGACAGCGCCAGACGCCCATGCCAGCACAGATCGCCAGCCCCCTTGCGCTGGAGTTCCTGCTCCAGCACGGGTTCAAAATCCGGCGGCGCCAGATAGGCGCTGCGAACCGGCCATGGCGGCAATGTCGCTTCCACCTGCATCACGACCGCAGCACTCCCACAGCCAGCAGCAGCCACGCCAGCATCAGCATTGTCCCACCTGTAGGCGCGATCGGACCGGGATGGATGCCCCAGAAAGCCGTAAGCGACACCCCCACACTGAACAGCAGCGTACCCGCCGCCATAAGACTGCCCGATAGCGAAATCAGCACCCGGCAGCCCTGCTGGATCATGAGAACGGAAATACCGATAATGGCAAGGGCATGCCACATCTGCATCTGGATTGCCTGACGCGCCATGTCACGTCCGCCCTCGGCAAAGAAATGATCGGGCAGATGAGTGGTCAGCGCGCCCCCCATAACACCAGAAAATGCAGCCAGCGCCGCAAAACACAAAAGAAACCGGACAACAGTAGGCATTCGGGGCATCCGCAAAACATGATGACAAGCCGCACGGAACGCGGGCGGCCACACACTAGCCCCAGCACCGCCCCATCGTATAGGTCAGCCAGACGGAACCCGCCCATGCATGCGCGCGCATGACGTTTCATCCCTACGACAGGCATGACCGGGTCCGGTCAGGTTCCGATACAACTACAGAATTAAACAATAATTACAAAATTATGAATAATATGTATAATTTTATGTTTATTATTAATTATACACACGAAAAATAAAAACAATAAATATAAATAAACACGCAAAACCATTGAGGTGTAATATTTTTACTTTATATGGAGAATTTTAATCCATAATTATTGCAATCCCTGCACTTATCTTAAAATCATGAGCGTTTCCAACGCCCGCACGCCCTTCATTCAAGATCGGGATCGCCTTTGTAAGGCTTCAGGAAACTGATAAACTGCCGATGCGATCAGTAAAACAGACTGAATGTTACACGTCAGGAAGCCGACAATATGAAAAAATCCGCCGTATGGTTCCTCTGTGCGTCTGTTACCCTTCTTCCCGCTACCGGCATGGCTGCCCCCGCGCCGGAACCGGCAGCCACGCCTGAACCCCTGACTGAATCCGATACTACCTTTTCCGAGAATGTTTCCGCACTGAACGGTTTTGAAATCACCATTTCAAAGCTGGGCGCAAAGCAGGCCAAACGGCGCAAAATTCAGGAAATGGCTGAAGATGCCCTGAAAATGCATACAGCCAACCAGAAAGCCCTCCTCGCCCTGACCCGCAAGCACGGGCTTACGCTGCATGAGGAAATGAGTCCGGACGAGCAGCAGATTGCTGATACCCTCAAAACCGAAAGCGGCGCCAAATTCGAACGGGACTTCCTGGATATCGAGGCACAGGCCACAAGCGACGCACTGGCCATGTTCCAGAACGAGGCGGAATCCGCTTCCGACCCTGACCTGAAAGCTTATGCATCCAGCACGGCGGACACCCTCCAGACCCATCTGGCCGATACCATGAAACTGGGCGCCAGCAAGCCGAGCCGCTGAGCATCCTCCAGCCTCACTCCCGACTTCATACAGGCAAAGACATGAGCATCCGCATTGACCAGATCGTGACGCGCGGCGGCGATACGGGCCAGACCTCGCTAGGCAATGGGGAGCGGGTTGCAAAGGACTCGATCCGGATCGAAGCCCTTGGCGCACTTGATGAAGCCAATGCCGTAATCGGTCTGCTGCGCGCCACCTTGCCCGCGGGACGCAATGCGCGGTTCATCGCCTGGGTGCAGGGACTGCTGTTTGATGTGGGCGGCGCGATATGCATTCCCGCCAACCCGCCACGCGCCCTGCCCCACGCTGCCGCAGCCCTGCAGGCGATGGAAGACGAAGTCGCAGTCCTGCGCGCGCAGGTGCCTCCCTTACGCAGTTTCATCCTGCCCGGTGGCACCACGGCGGCGGCCCATGCCCATCTTGCACGTACGGTCGTCCGCCGTGCGGAACGGCGGCTGACCACCCTTGCGCGACAGGAAGATATCGGGACGGATATTCCAGCATGCATGAACAGGCTCTCGGACTACCTGTTCGTGCTGGGCCGTCACCTGAACAATAACGGGATGGATGACCTGACATGGGCGCCCGCCTCCCCGCCACCCGGAACGGACTGACGGGCTACATCCGTTTTACGCAGGCAGTTGGGCCAGATGGGCGCAGGCCTGTTCAGCCAGATGTTCCTGCGGGGCGGTAACGTCGAGCGCCATCACCACTTCCTCATGCATGTCCGGCTCTTCCAGCGTCTCGAACTGGCTGTCGAGCATGGTTGCGGGCATGAAGTGGCCGGTGCGCTGCTGCAGGCGCGGCGCGATGTCTTCCTTGCTACCCTTGAGGTAGACAAAACACACATCCTGACTGCCATTTGCGATACGCTCACGGTATTCCCGCTTCAGGGATGAACACGTCACGATGCCGCACTGCCGCTGGGCGCCCCATGCCTTGACCTGATCCGCGATCCGGTCAAGCCAGGGCGCGCGGTCCGCATCCGTCAACGGAATGCCACGGCTCATGAGATCTATGTTGTTTTCCGTGTGCAGGTCGTCGCCTTCGATGACCGGCCAGCCCAGACGCTCGGCAATAAGGTGGGCGACCGTGCTCTTGCCACAGCCGGACACCCCCATGACGATCAGTACACAGGGACGCCCTGCCTGCCTGAGCCTGCGTGAGAGGGAAACCGTATCCATATTCTGACTAACGTCACACATTCCGTATCTGCCGGATATTATCGGGGAAAATCATCGGCCCTTATCTGGACCACGGGACAGGTCTAATGCAAGTGCCGGTCATGACCATGCCTGCCAATACAGAGCGTGCCACTTCCGTCATTACAAAGGGAGTGAAAATATTTTCAACCACAACGGGCAAATCTATTTATCGTTCCCGGATGCGACAGGATACGCACAGATAGTTTATTTAAAAAAATATTATGTAACAACAACTGGAGCATCCGATTATTGTAATCTTATTTATACCCTTGCGTTCCCTTATGAAAATGAATTATACAAACAGAATTACCAAAAAACGGGCACCATTGGAATATCGGCATTAGGAATAGTTTCCTAAAATGCGATTTCAGTCACATTCTTCATGGTGCATTGAGTTATCGAGAGTTCCGCTGTGTCATCTTATAACGATTTTCTTTCCTTCCCGAAGGAAGAAGACCAGAATTCCCACCGAGAAGAAGTAAACGAATCTGCATTCCGGCAGGCGCTTGAGCGACTGGGCAAAGGCAAGCCCGCGCCCCGCAATGCGGGCGGCGGCAACAAACCCGCCCAGGCCAAGCAGCGTCCCCCGCGCCAGGCCGACCCCACGCAGCGCCGCCGCAAGTTCGTGCAGGATGGCGAAGTCCGGGTCGAACACCAGTCGCTGGTAACGGGCCGCGCCACGCCGCGTGTCATGCACGCCCAGCAGGAAGACCGGAGCGAAACCGACCATCTGCGCCACAAGGTCCAGTTTGAGCTTAAGCTGCGCGAACAGGCGGAACTGCGCCTGTCGGAAGCGCAGGCCCAGATCCGTTCCCTGACCACCCGCATCGGCCATGCCGATGTCATCGCCGCCGAACACAAGGAAAAGCTGGCGACCCGTGATGCGGAAATGCTGGCCCTGCGCGCCGAACTGTACACGGCACGCGAAGAAATCGCCCAGTTGCGTGAAGAACTGAGCCGCCAGAAAAGCCGGCAGCGCACCGCAGAGGCACGCCCGGCACCCACCCCGGCTCCGGCCCCCGCCATGACGCAAGAAACCGAACAGGACGAGCCGGAACCCGTCAAATGGTGGCTGCGCTAACACCCTGCCTTTCGACACAGCCGGTACCCAGCGCATATGGACAGTAATCAACCGCGACAGAACGCGGCGGCACGCCAGCGGCAGGTCGGCCTCGTCATTGTCGCGGCCTGCACCAGCGCCAGTCTGGCAATAGAAATACTGCTACCGCTGGTCAGCGGGCTGGTAAACCTGCTGCGTGACATACTGGGCGTACTGATCCTGCCCTTTTCCTTCATGTTCGGACTGGGCAACCCGGTGGGACAGTCCCCCGCATTGCTGCGCCTGCTGTCCGACATGGGCATGCAGACACAGATGCATCCATGGCGGCTGGTCGCGGCGGCCGTGCTGGAACTGGTGGCAGTTTTCCTGTTTGTCATTGCTGAACGGCTGGGTGGCCGCACCGGCTACATGGGGGCCTGCCTTGCCTCTGTCGGGGCCATCATCCTGTCCGGCCTGCCGCTGGGCACACCGCTCCTGCCCGCCATCGTGACGGAGGGGGTCTTCCTGCTCTGCCCCCCCACGCCCGACCCGGACTAGGCTTGCCCGGTTATCCGGTCAGTCCGTCAACCAGCCGCGCAATCCGTGCGCAGGCTTCCCTGAGGATATCATCACTGGTGGCATAGGACAGGCGCAGATAAGGCCCCTGCCCGAAGGCGCTGCCATGCACCAGAGCCACATGCTGCTCGTTCAGCAGGGCGATGGCAAAATCCTCATCCGTTTTCAGCAACTGCCCCCCAGCAGTCGTGCGCCCCATGCAGGCCGCAATACCCGGATAGGCATAAAACGCCCCGTGCGGCATGGCACAGGTCAGCCCCGGTATGTTCCGCAGGGTGGACACAACCAGCTTGCGCCGACGGTCATATACCGCGCACATCTGCGCGATAATATCCGGCGGCCCGTCAAGGGCGGCGGCGGCGGCGGCCTGACTTATGGAACAGATCCCTGATGTCGCACTGCCCTGAATGGCCGTCATGGCGCGGATAAGGGGTACGGGACCGCCCACGTAACCCACGCGCCAGCCTGTCATGGCATAGGCTTTCGACACGCCGTTAAGTGTCAGGATACGGCCCTTCAGGTCGGGGGCAACGGCGGCAAGCGAGACGTGGCGCTGACCGTCATAGATCAGGTGTTCATATATTTCGTCCGACAGCACATGGACATGCGGATGCCGCCGCAGCACCTCGGCTATGGCTTCAAGATCCGCCCGCCCCATCGTGCCACCGGTTGGATTGTTGGGGAAGTTGAGGACAAGCCATTTTGTGCGCGGAGTGATCGCGGCCTCAAGGGCCGCCGCCGTCAGCCGGAAACCATCGGCTTCGTGGCAGTCGGCATAGACCGGCGTGCCCCCGAATATCTGCACGATCAGCGGATAGCTGACCCAGTACGGCCGGGGAATGACCACTTCGTCCCCCGGCTGCACGGTCGCCATGAAGGCATTGAAAATGACCTGCTTGCCGCCATTGGACACCATAATTTCGGCAGGCGCGTATTCCAGCGCGTTTTCGCGCGCGAATTTGCGGGCAATTGCTGCCTTGAGCGCGGGCGTGCCATCCACGGGCGGATATTTTGTCTGTCCGTCGAGCGCCGCACGGTGGGCAGCCTCGATCACGGCGGCAGGGGTCGCGAAATCCGGCTCCCCCAAGGCGAGGGAGAGCACTTTCTCCCCCTGTGCGCGCAGGGTACGCGCGCGCTGCGCCATGGCGATGGTTGCCGGCACGCCCAGACGGTCCATACGCTGCGCGAACAGCGGATGGGCGGTGTCCCCGCCCTTGTCCATCACGCCCATTCTAGCGCAGCGCCGCGCAGAAGCGCTGGATACGCAGGCAGGCTTCCTTCAGGCTTTCGGTATCGGTGGCGTATGAAATACGGAAATGCCCCGCGAACATGAACGCGCTGCCATGCACGGCGGCCACGCCTTCCTCATCCAGAAGGGCAGTCACGAAGGCCTCGTCCGTATCGATCAGCGTGCCGCCAGCACTGGTCTTGCCCATACAGCCAACCATTGAGGGGAATACATAAAACGCCCCTTCCGGCACGGCACAGTGCAGGCCCTTCGCCCCGTTCAGCATGCCGACGACAAGATCCCGCCGCGCCTGATAGGTCGCAACCATGGTGGCGATGAAGTCCTGCGGCCCCGTCAGCGCCTCGACAGCGGCAGCCTGGCTGATGGAACCGGGACCGGATGTGGACTGGCTCTGCAATTTGTTCATTGCACGGGTCAGTTGCACCGGGGCCGCGGAATAGCCGATACGCCAGCCCGTCATGGCATAGGCCTTCGACACGCCGTTCATGGTCACGGTCCGGTCGCGCAGCCGCGGTTCGACCTCCACCACCGTGGGGGCGCGGAAGCCGTCATAAACCAGCTTGTTGTAGATATCGTCCGTCAGGATCCACACCTGCGGATGGCGCAGCAGCACATCGCACAGGCCGCGCATTTCCTCGGCGGAATAGGCGGCGCCTGTCGGGTTGTTGGGGGAGTTGAGCAGGAGCCATTTCGTGCGCGGCGTGATGGCGGCCTCCAGTTCGGCAGGCTGGAGCTTGAAGCCGTTTTCCGCGCTGCACGGCACGATGACCGGCGTGCCTTCGGCCAGCGATACGATATCGGGATACGATACCCAGCATGGTGCCGGGATGATGGCTTCATCACCCGGATTGATGGTCGCCACCATGGCGTTATAGATGATCTGCTTGCCGCCGTTGGAAACGATCACCTCGTCCCATGTGTAATCCAGCCCGCTATCGGCACGGAAACGTTCGGCAATGGCCCGGCGCAGCGCGGGTGTCCCGGCCACATCGGTATATTTGGTCTCACCCGCTGCAATGGCGCGTATGGCCGCCTGCTTGATCGTATCCGGCGTGTCGAAATCCGGCTCACCGGCGGAAAGGCTGATAATATCCTTCCCTGCCGCCTTGAGCGCACGCGCCTTGGTTGAAATGGCGATCGTCTGGCTGGGGCTGATCCGGTCCAGCCGGGCGGCGGTGAGATCCATGATATCGAGATCCATAAACAGTGAAAGACATCCGGCACGATGCCGGGCAACGGTCGCGTAGCCTAGTGCGAACCCGGTGCGGAGGAAACAGCAGATATGTGATCCGGCGTCCCGGCTGCGGCGCATACCTGCGCCGGTGTCCAGCCCGCCGCGCGCATGGCGCGGACGGATACCGCCCCGTCACGCTTGGCCAGCCGCCTGCCACTGGCATCGCACAACAGCGGGTGATGGCGGTAACGCGGCGCGGGCCACCCCATGATGTGCTGCAGCAGGCGGTGCAGCGCCGTGGCCGCCATCAGGTCCGCCCCGCGCGTGACAAGTGTTATCCCCTGCAGCGCATCGTCATGGGTGACACACAGATGATAGGAAGCAGGCACGTCCTTGCGCGCCAGCACCACGTCCCCAAAGTGCTGCGGCTGGCAGGGCTGTGGGCCACGGCCCATTTCATGCCATGTCAGGGCGGTCGCACCGGGCCATTGCAGTGCGCGCGTCATATCCAGCCGCAGGGCATAAGGCATTCCTGCCGCTAGCAGTTCGGCACGGCGGCCCGGGTCCATGTGGCGGCAGGTGCCGGGATAGACCATGGTGCCATCGGGCGCACGGTGCGGTGCGCTGGCGGCTTCCGCAATATCGCGCCGCGTACAGAAACAGGGATAAAGCAGCCCGTTCGCGTCCAGCGCATCCAGCACGCGGCGATAGTCATCCATATGCAGGGACTGACGCCGCACGGGCTGCGGCCATGACAGGCCAAGCCAGTCCAGATCCGCATACAGGTCCGCAATGAACTCGGGCCGACACCGTACCGTGTCGATATCTTCCACCCGCAGCACGAAGCGACCACCCGACTCCGTAGCCGCACGCCAGCCCGCCAGGGCGGATGCGACATGGCCAAGGTGCAGATGGCCCGTGGGACTGGGGGCAAAACGGGTAATTTCTGTCATTATTCAATCAATAACAGGCGTGTAGGGAAAAATTGTTCCTGTTGCGCGTTCCAGAAGCACGATGACGGGAACCATACGGCTGTTCCGCCATGTCTTGCCACACCATGCAGGGTCTGCAATAGATTCAACAGTTACCTGACGACGACGCACATCACAGGCGTTCGCTTCGGAACATAGCAGAGTACGCCTGCGTATCGTGCGGCGGCATTCGGAAAGGAATGCGTCCGTGCCCTGTGACAGTCAATACTTGCCTGCCCTGGTCCTGAATGCCGATTTCAGGCCACTGTCCTATTTCCCGCTTTCCCTGTGGTCATGGCAGGATGCCATCCGCGCCGTCTGGCTGGACCGCGTATCGGTACTGAGTGAATACGACACCGTCGTCCGCTCCCCTACCCGGAGTCTGCGCCTGCCCAGCGTGATTGCGCTGAAGGACTATATTCCCGCCGCACGCAAGCCTGCCTTCACCCGCTTCAATGTCTTCCTGCGCGACAACTTTTCCTGCCAGTACTGCAATACCCGCTTCCCCACACAGGAACTGACATTCGACCACGTCATTCCACGCAGCAAGGGCGGGCGCACAAGCTGGGAAAACGTCGTGACCGCATGCAGCCCGTGCAACCTGATCAAGGGATCGTACATGCCACACCAGATCCGCATGTATCCCAGCCGCACCCCTGCACGCCCTTCCAGCCGCAGATTGCAGGAAAACGGACGGGCTTTCCCGCCGAACTATCTGCATGAAAGCTGGCGCGACTATCTTTACTGGGATACCGAACTGGAAAACTGACGCCGCCCGTTCGCGGCGCACACGCTATTTTGTGTAGCTGTAATCGTATTCATCCGCCAGCTTCTGAAGGTCCGGCGCGCCGCGCAGGTTAAGCGGCAGCGGGTGGGCCGGGTGCTTCTTCGACCCGAAGATGAAGTTGTGGTCGCTCATACGCTGGCAGGTATTGGCGGCGATGGGAAAACTCAGTTGCACGGCGGAACCCATCTGCTGGCGCAGGCACTTTACATCGCTGTCATAAGGCATACGCCCGATTTCGGCGGTGCATCCGCCCAGCACAACCAGACCGCATGCCATCAGCCCGAGCCGAGCGGACAGTTTTTCCACAATGTTCAGCTTCATTTCGACCCCGTCGCTTAAGCGGTGCCGACACTGCCACGAAAGTGCGGTCCGCGATAGGGGACAAGACGACACTGCCGTCGCTGCATCGCCCTGAATGCATAGGTGCCCTACCCTGAGTGCCGGGCATGAAAAAGAAGCATGCCAGACAGGAAATACCATGCAGGATGCATAGGTATTATCTGACTGCATAGGTGATATTACCGTGAACTGGATGACAGATGGCGGTTATATTGTCACCCTCACTCGTTATTCTGATTTTTTTTAAATCGAGTGCGATATATAAGAATTACAAATACATGCTCGCATGGCTGTAAATTTGTTCCATGATTGCGTATGCCTGTCGCCCCTGTCCCCATCGATGCCTGAGGTAAAAGAATGAGATTACTGGCCGTCCATCCAAGCTCACTCATGTACACGAAGGTCTTCCTGCGTCTTGAACCGCTGGGGCTTGAACTGGTTGCCGGTGCCGCGCGCAACAAGGGACATGAGGTAGACATCATCGACCTGCAGGTCGAAAAACATGCCGATTACTGGGAACGGATCGAAAAATTCCGCCCCCATGCCGTCTGCTTTTCCGGCAATTATCTGGCAAACGTTCCTGAAATCATCGACCTGTGCAAGGAAACACGCCGGCGCCTGCCCAACGTGCTGCTGTTCCTTGGCGGTCACTCCATCTCGTTCATCGCGCGCGACGTGCTGGCGCTGTCGGATGGCGCGGTCAACTGCGTCCTCAAGGGCGAAGGGGATGCGACGGTCGGCCTGCTGCTCGAGGCATGGGAACAGGGCAAGGACCTGACAACGGTGCCCGGCGTGGTGACGATGGACGGCGAAGGCCCGCCACCGATCTTTGTCGAATCCCTTGATGAGGTCCGTCCCGCACGTGACCTGCTGCGTCACCGCCGCAAGTACTTCATCGGCACGCTCGATCCCGCCGCTTCCATCGAATTCGCCCGCGGCTGCCCGTGGGACTGCACGTTCTGTAGTGCATGGACCTTCTACGGCCGCTCCTACCGCACCGCGAGCGCCAAGGTGATCGGGGAGGAACTGCAGGAAATCAAGGAACCCGGCATCTTCATCGTGGATGACGTGGCCTTCGTGCATGCCGAACACGGCCTTGCCATCGCCGAAGAGGTGAAGCGCCGCAACATCAAGAAGGAATATTACCTTGAAACCCGCGCGGACGTTCTGCTGCGCAACAAGGAAGTGTTCGCGGTCTGGAAAGAAATCGGTCTGAGCTACATCTTCATCGGGCTGGAAGCGGTGGATGCCGAAGGGCTGAAGCGTTTCCGCAAGCGCGTGTCGATGGACCGCAATTTCGAGGCGCTGGACTACGCCCGGTCACTGGACCTGATCGTTGCGATCAACCTGATTGCCGATCCGTCGTGGGACCGCGAACGCTTCGAGGTCATTCGCCAGTGGTGCCTGGAAATTCCCGATATCGTGAATATTTCCGTCACGACTCCCTACCCCGGCACCGAAATCTGGGAAAGCGAGTCCCGCAAGCTGACGACACGCGACTACCGCCTGTTCGACATCCAGCATGCCGTCATGCCCACCACCCTGCCGCTTCGTGAATTCTACGAGGAACTGGTCAAGACCCAGCAGATCCTGAACAACAAGCATCTGGGATGGAGCGCGATCAAGGATACGCTGGGTATCGCCCTGCGTCTGGCGCTGCGTGGACAGACCAACTTCCTGACCATGATCTGGAAGTTCAATTCGGTCTTCAATCCCGACCTGCAGATGGCGGACCACGCGCAGAAGCCGGAATACGAAATGCCACTCAAGCCCCAGGGCAGCGACCAGAAGATTGATCGCAAGACACTGTATGTGCATGGGCCTGCCGGTCGCAAATCGCGCAAGCTGGACGATGACACTGAAAAGTTTGTCGATGAAACCCGCATGAGCACGGTTGACTGACCGACTGCCTGCAGAACCATATTCACGACCACGAAAAGGGCCAGTGCCATACGCACTGGCCCTTTTCCTTTGCAGGAGCCACATAACGGGAATCGGCAGGACCGGGCATGTATGGCCAATACCCCGAAGAAATTGAGTATGCCGGGTTCACCGTCATTGCGGACAATACCTCAGGAGACGGTTTTTCGGAGGGAGTCGCCTACAACCGACGACGAACCTTTACCACCTTCCCCGCCCTGCCCCGCGTTATATTATGTCATAGCGCGACAGTTGCATGCGCTTCTCCCTAGACCATTATGTAGTCAGGTGGAGACATATCCTGAGTTTTTGAGGAGTGAACCCATACATTTCCATGCCGTCTCAACGGATCGCCCTGCCGCCTTGCGCAGCAGGTCTGGCGAATACCTGTTCGATCGGACTGAGGTCGAACTGTAAGGGCGGCAGAAAGATCACCCTCGCGCTGACGGTACGGGTTACCTTGCGAGCAGCATCGCCCTTGTGACTGCCGAAACTGTTTCCAGCATGACGAGACCTCCAACCCTGAGCGTTGGAAGCCGAAACTGCTCGATACGGGCCTGGAAGCAGCGCTCGTTGATTGCGACCCCCGTCGAAAACCGCAGGGTGCGGTGACCCGGCCATGACGCAGTGCTGCGAGAAAGGTTCAAGGCGTCACCCGCACGGACGCCCCATTATGTAAAATGGTTGATCGCCTCCCCCTGAAAGGAATGCAACCCGTGATTATGTTGAAACGAGCAGTCTGAAATGCCGTGGTATGATTTCGTGCCCTATGGGCAACGGAAACACTGGACTGAAGGTGTGGCAGGCTTTTTTCATCTTATATCATCCGCCATCCGCCATCCGCACTACGCCACATCCTCTTCTCCCTGCCGGGAATTACGAGAGCGCCAAAACGATTGCCGGTCTGTCGTATTCATATTCACATGCCACGAAACACTTCGATCAGGCGGGAACAGCCTATACCAACCTCGCCACGGACCTGATCTGCTGCGATTTGCAGCTTCCATCTCGCCGTCAGGACCAGACAGGACACCCATAACGAAACAGCACCATCGCAACTGTCCGTCCGCAATGCTGGTGGCAGAAAGTGGAATCAGGGCCTTCTCCTACCTAATGGGCTGTTTTTATTAACATCAGGAGCGATAATAAAATACATCCGTGAACGAGACTCTACGCACCTTCTCCTTCTTACACACGTTTTCGGCGCAGAGCAGGGAGCGGGACAGCAAGCCACTGACTGACCACCACCATATGGACGAACGGGGATACACGCCGCAGCCTCGGCCTGAGGTGTTCCCTCTGTCGGTCACGTCTACGGGGAACACAGTTACCCATCGTCCCCAGTCCCGCCATACGGGATATTTGCGGGGCTTCCTTGCGCGTAAACCGCTTTTGCGTTGCCCGGTCACATGCGCACATTATGATTGGCAACACAGAAAAAAAGGTAGCCAGATAATGGAAACGTTAACACTGCACATAAGCGGCATGACCTGCGATGGCTGCGTCGCCAACGTGGTGCGCGCGCTGGAAGGCGTGGAGGGCGTGGCGATGGCGGATGTCTCGCTGGAACAGGGCACCGCCCGTGTCACCTTCGATGGCCGCAGCACCAATCCTGCCGACCTGATCTCGGCGGTTGAAGATGCGGGATTTGACGTCTCCCCATAAGGCAGACGTGGTGGGCAGGCCATCTGTGCCTGCCCCACCCTTGACCTGATTATTCCACCGGCAGTGCGGCGGCGGCCTTGCGAATGGCTTTCGCCATGGCTTCCACGCCATTGCCCCGGTTGGTGGACAATGCCTGCACCAGCCCAAGATCGCGCAGGAATTTCGGGTCCGTATTCAGGATTTCATCGCGGCTGCGACCGGAATAAACCCGCAGCAGCAGCGCCACCAGACCGGATACGATGGCCGCATCCGATGTCCCGGCCAGATACAGGACGCCATCCTTTGGCTGGACTTCCATCCAGACCTGGCTCTGACATCCCGGCACGCGATGGGCGTCATCCTGCCATTCGGCGGGAAAAGGCGGCAGCTTGCGGCCCAGTTCGATAATATACTGGTAACGCTGCATCCAGTCATCGAACAGGGCCAGTTCATCACCGATCTCGGCAATGGCATCTGCGGCGGTATCGTCCTCTGGCTTCACGAAGGGGTCGGTCATCATCTTTCCTGTTACGCGCGGCCCGGTTGGGCGGATATCGGTCAACGTGCAAAAGGCCGCGCCTTCAGGCACGGCCCCTGCGCAGGCTCCAGTCCCGGCCTGTTACAGGATAAAGCGGCTCAGATCACCCTTGCGGGCCAGCGGGGCCACCTTTTCCTGCACATCGGCTGCGGTAATCTCCACATTCTGTCCGGCGCGGTCGGCGGCAGTGAAGGATACATCTTCCAGCAGGCGTTCCAGAACGGTAGCGAGCCGCCGCGCGCCAATATTCTCCACCCGTTCATTGATATCAGCCGCCAGTTCCGCCAGTGCCCCGATCGCATCATCGGTAAAGGTCAGGGTGAGCTGTTCCGTCCCCAGCAGGGCGATATACTGCTGAAGCAGGGAGTGTTCGGGCTCCGTCAGGATACGGCGCAGGTCGTCGCGCGTAAGCGATGCAAGTTCCACGCGGATCGGCAACCGCCCCTGCAGTTCGGGCAGCAGGTCGGACGGCTTGGCGATATGGAACGCCCCTGATGCAATGAACAGGATATGATCCGTGCGCACCGGCCCGTATTTGGTGGAAACGGTTGTCCCTTCGATCAGCGGCAGCAGATCGCGCTGCACCCCTTCACGCGAGACATCGCCACCACGCGCGCCCCCTTCCGCAGAACGGGCGCAGACCTTGTCGATTTCATCAAGGAACACGATGCCATGATCCTGCGCGTGGGCCACCGCCTCACGCGTCAGGGCGTCGGTGTCGAGCATCTTGTCCGCTTCCTGCCGGATCAGGGCGATGCGCGCGGCTGCCACCGTCATGCGCCGCTGCTGCGGCATGCGGTTCATGAAGCCCTTCATCATGTCGGAAAAGTTGATGACGGTGCCCGGCGTCATGTTCGGCATGTCCGCCTGCGCGGGATTTCCGCCCTCGGCGATCGAGATCTCGACTTCCTTGTTTTCAAGCTCCCCATTACGCAGCATACGCCGGAACTTGTTCTTTGTATCGGCCGAGGCCCCTTCGCCCACCAAGGCATCAAGCAGGATATTTTCAGCAGCCAGTTCGGCTTTCGCTTCCACATCCTTGCGCCGCAGGTCGCGCAGCATGTTGATCGAAACCTCGACCAGATCACGCACGATGCTTTCCACGTCGCGCCCGACATAGCCGACTTCGGTAAACTTGGTGGCCTCGACCTTCAGGAACGGGGCCTGCGCCAGCTTGGCCAGACGGCGTGCGATCTCGGTCTTGCCGCAGCCCGTCGGACCGATCATGAGGATGTTTTTGGGCACGACCTCGTCACGCATCGCATCGGTAAGCTGCGCACGGCGCCACCGGTTACGCAACGCGATGGCCACGGCGCGCTTCGCGTCGCCCTGCCCGATAATGTAGCGGTCGAGTTCGGATACGATCTCACGCGGGGAATGATTGGGAATGTCCATTACGCCGCTCCATCCTGCGCGCCCGCACCCAGTGTTTCCACAATGACGGAATGGTTGGTGTAGACACAGATATCACCTGCGATCTTCATGGACCGCCGTGCGATATCAACCGCTGACAGCCCATCAATCCCCAGCAGGGCACGCGCGGCGGACAGGGCGTAATTGCCGCCCGAACCGATGGCGATGATCCCGTCTTCCGGCTCCAGCACGTCGCCATTGCCGGTCAGGGTATAGGAATGTTCGGCATCCGCCACCGCCATCATCGCCTCAAGCCGACGCAGGTAGCGGTCCGTCCGCCAGTCCTTGGCCAGTTCCACACAGGCGCGTTCAAGCTGGTTGGGATAACGTTCAAGCTTGTTTTCCAACCGTTCGAGCAGGGTGAAGGCATCAGCGGTCGCACCCGCGAAACCTGCCAGTATCTGCCCGGTGGGACCGATGCGGCGGACCTTGCGGGCGTTACCCTTGATGACGGTGGCGCCCAGCGTCACCTGTCCATCGCCGGCCATGGCCACCTGGCCTTCACGCCGGACACACAGAATGGTCGTACCATGCCACCCGACCGGGTCATGGGGAGATGAATGATGATCTTGCATGGTAATAGAGATAAAACCTTCTTCCGCCAGCACAAGGGGGCAGCACGGACATCACCCCCGCCCTGCTATGCCCCCTGCGGGGCACGGTTCATGATACGGTCGATATGGGTGGCCAGGTCCGCGCGGGTGAAGGGCTTGTGCATGACATCGGCGCTACCCGCGGGCAGCGCACCCGCATTGGCGTAGCCGGTCAGGTACAGGACCCGCAGGCCCGGTCGTAGCGCCTGAAGGCGATGCGCCGTTTCCAGTCCGCCCATGCCCGGCATCATCACATCCATGATGACCAGATCAACCGGTTCCAGCCCCTGTTCCATGGCCTGCACGGCGGCGGCACCACTGCCATATTCCACCACGTCATGCCCGCGCGCGCGCAGGAAACCCGCCGTCACCGCCCGCACGCCCGGTTCATCATCCACCACCATGACATGCAGCGGCCGCCCGGTCGTGGCTCCACCCGTTGCGGCGGGCGTGCCCGCACCCGCAGGCAAGGCTTCCACCGCGCCCGCAGGCACTGGCAGGCACAGGTCAACGCGCGTCCCCTCGCCCGGCCTGCTGCGGACCTGCACCTCGCCACCCACATGCCGGATGAAACCATAGATCATCGACAGGCCCAGCCCGGTGC
The DNA here is from genome assembly GCF_003207825.1 of Komagataeibacter saccharivorans. Lineage (GTDB taxonomy): Bacteria > Pseudomonadota > Alphaproteobacteria > Acetobacterales > Acetobacteraceae > Komagataeibacter > Komagataeibacter saccharivorans. Next base: position 116,906 of record NZ_NKTY01000001.1, read on the forward strand.
CGCGCCCCACATCCTTGGTGGTGAAAAAGGGCTCGAACACGCGGGCCAGCGTTTCGGGCGACATGCCAATACCCTGATCCGTAACCGAGACCATGACATAATCGCCCGGCACCAGATTGGTGCCCGCCACGATTTCCTTCACCCGCTTCAACGCCGTGGATACCCGGATCATGCCGCCTTCGGGCATCGCGTCCACAGCGTTGATGCAAAGGTTGAGCACCGCCAGTTCAAGCTGGCCGGCATCGGTATTGACCGGCGGCAACCCGCCTTCGGACGCGCCCGTATCGACCACGATGGTACAGGGCACCCCACCACCCTTGCCCTGCCGGGATATGACGGTCTGGGCCAGCAGGTCGTTCATGCCATGCAGCAGGGCATTGACGTCCACCGGTTCCAGACTCAGGTCACGCGGGCGGCTGAAATTGAGCAGCCGCCGCGTAAGGGACGCACCGCGCTGTGCCGCGGCGGAGGCATTGTCCAGCAGCCGCGCCATCGGCCCCGTTTCTGGCCCCATGTCGCGCACCAGTTCAAGCGAACCCAGCACGGCGGTCAGCAGGTTGTTGAAATCATGTGCGATGCCACCGGCCAGCGTTCCCAGCGCCTGCATCTTTTCCGCCTGCCGCAGCCGGGCGGCCATTTCCTGCTGGCGGGTTACGTCACGGTTGATGACGACGGAACACGCCGTGCCATCACCCAGCGCCCCCAGCACGACGCGGGTGATTTCCCGCCACCGGCCCTGCGCGCCACCACGGATATGGGCGGGCAGTTCGAGGGTTTCCTCATCCCGTCCTTCGGTATGCAGGCGTTCTTCCGCCGCCTGGATAACCGGCAGCAGTTCCGCGTCACACAGTTCCGCTTCCGTCCGGCCCAGACAGGATGCGATGTCGCGGCCATAGAAATCGGCGGCCTGCTGGTTGATGCGGATGAAGCGTCCCTGCGCGTCCTTGAAGCCCAGACCGGAACGCAGGTTGTCCAGCAGCCCGTGCAGCAGCCTGCGTTCGGTGCGCAGTTCACGTTCCAGCCGGTGGTAGTCCGCCGCCTGCACGATCATGGCGCGCAGGGCGTCGGGGTCCCATGGCTTGTGCGAATAGAACGAGATACGCCCCTGATTCAGGGCCGCCGCCACGGCGCCGATATCGGCATAGCCCGTCAGCAGGATCGCCTGCGCATCACATTTTTCACGCGCGCGGGCCAGCATCACGTCCCCGCCCATTTCGGGCATGCGCTGGTCGGATACGATCACGTCCACATCATTGCGGGTGGACAGGATCTCCAGCGCCCTGGCAGGGGATGTGGTGGACACGACGGTAAAGGCGTCTTCCAGCAGGTCGGTCAGGGCGACAAGGATTTCCGCCTCGTCATCCACCAGCAGGACGACAGGACGCGCCTGTACCGTGGAATCGGTATTCATTGATCTGCACCTCCGTGCTGCGGGGGTTCATTGCGCGCCAGGTATCCGGCCCCTGCGGGGGACTGGGCCGGTGGCAGGCTTTCACCACCCGGCCCCGCGTTCCACGGCACGGAAATGGTAAACCGCGCGCCACCCTGCGGGGCCGTGCCGACCGACAGGCTGCCATGATGGGCCTGCACCACGCTGTAGGCGATGGCCAGCCCCAGCCCGGTTCCGGCCCCCACCGGCTTGGTTGTAAAAAACGGCTCGAAAATACGTTCCTGCACATCGGGCGGAATACCGGGGCCGCTATCGGTGATGACAAAGACGTAGCTGTCCTGTCCCTCCCCGTTATGCGTCAGGAATGTATGGATATCGATTTCCCCTTCCGCGATGCCGCTTCTTGTCGACATATCATCAGGCTGGGCCGCAAGAATTGCATCCGCCGCATTGCTGATAATATTCATGATGACCTGATTGAGCAGCGCCGCCTGACAGTACAGCCGCTCCGGCGCTTCATACCGCCGCCGGACCACGATCCCGCTGCCCAGTTTCTGGGTCAGCAGCGCCATCACCGTTTCCAGTGCTTCCGGCACGTCGATCAACTGGAACAGCCCTTCATCCAGCCGGGAAAATTTGCGCAGGTTCAGCACGAGGTTCTGGATACGCCGCAACCCCATGTTCATGGACCCCATCCGGTCGCGGCATTTGGTCAGGACGGTCTCGCGCGCCTCATGCGCGGGGTCAGTGCATGCGGCTTCCATCCCCAGCACGCGATCCAGCCCCCTGGCCACGGTATCCTTGTGGGCAAGGATGAAGGCCAGCGGGTTGTTGATTTCATGTGCAATACCCGCCACCAGTTCACCCAGCGAGGCCATCTTGGCGGTCTGCACCAGCTTGGCCTGTGTCTCGATCAGCTTGTGGTTGGCATCGGCCAGTTCACGGTTGGCCTGTTCCAGCGCTTCGGCCAGCGATGCCTTGGACGCGATGGCGGCGGCTTCCGCGCGTGCGCTCTTGACCGCGATTTCACGCGCCTGACGTTCCGTCTCGATCCGGCGCACGTCATCCTGCAGCAGCTTGCGCCGCACCAGAACGCGGATACGCAACGCCAGCGCGGCAGGCCCCACATCGCGTGAGACGAGATCATCTATCCCCGCCTCGAACACACGGGCCGCGAATTCCCGCGCATCGGGGCGCGCCGCGCCATCCACGCCCAGTATGCGCAGCGGCACATTGCCCGACAGCAGATCCTCCTGCCGCCATTCATCCAGCCTGCGACAGACTTCAAGCCCGTCGAATTCCCGGCATGCAAGGTCGATCACCACACAGTCGGGCACATGTTCAGGGTCATGCAGCACGGACGGGTCCAGCAGGGCGGGATCATGACACAGGGTCACGATATGCCCGTCACGCCGCAACTGCCCGATCAGTTCGGGCACCGCCTGCTGCCGCGCGGGTTCGGGTGCGATCACCATGATACGCGCGCGGCGGAAGACCCGCTCCGGCCGCAGTGTGGGGGTATGGGCTGCGTGTTCGCGCAGCAGCGCGCGGATACGAAAGACGATCAGCGCCGGATCGGATGATTTGGGGATATACGCATCCGCCCCGCTTTCCAGTCCCTCGCGCTCAAGCCCCGGCTCGATCCCTTCGGTCAGGATCAGGACAGGGATCGTGCGCGTTACGGCATTCATGCGAAGCTGGCGGGCAAGCTGGCCGCCATTCATGCCGGGGAGGTGATAGTCCGCGATCACCAGACCGGGCAGACCCTCATCAAGGGTATCCAGCGCCGCCTCCCCGCTGGCCACGCGATGGACGTGAAAGCCGTGACCTTCCAGCATGCGGCGGATGCGCAGGGCCTGCGTGTCCGAATCCTCGACCAGCAGCAGCGTGTCGGGGTGATCCTCTCCGTTCGTCAGGGGCATCAGCGTGCGGTCATCCTTTCAGGGGGCTGTCGGCAAGGGTCTGGCCACCGGCCATAATCCTCATGATATGGGGGCTGATCTCATGCACCGGCAGGCTGATGCAGGCCGCACCCGCGCGTTCCGCCGCACCGGGCATGCCATGGATGACCGCCGTGCTGCGGTCTTCCACCACCGTATAGCCGCCGCGGGCGCGGATGCGGCCCAGCCCTTCCACGCCGTCTTCCCCCATGCCGGTCAGCAGCACGCCCAGACCATCGGAGCCAAAGACCTGTGCCACGGAAGAAAACAGCACGTCCGCCGAAGGGCGCTGCCCCTGTATGCGGGCGCCATCATGCAGCACGATCTCGCCGCGCGTGCCCAGCGTCATGTGCTGGTCGCCCGGCGCCACCAGAACGCGACCGCGTTCCAGTGGCATCCCGTGCCGCGCCAGCGTGACCGGCAGGGCCACCTGCTGGTCCAGCCATTGCGCGAACCCTTCCATGAAGGCGTGGCCCATATGCTGCACCAGCACGACCGGCAGCCCGAAATCGGCGGGCAGGTCGCCCAGCACGCGCGCAAAGGCGGTCGGCCCGCCGGTAGAGGCGGCAAGGGCAAGAATCCGCGGGCGGATATCAAGCGGGCGCGTCCACATGCCCTTATGCCGGAAGGGTTCGGCCTGTAGCAGCCTGCGCCGGATGACCGGCACCTGGCTCATGATATAAAGCTGGGTCGCGATCGCATGCGCGCCCGTCCCCCCTGCGGCGCCGCACAGGCCCTGCGGTTTCTCGATCACCGCCAGTGCTCCCGACCGCAGTGCGTTCATGGATATCCGCGTGGCTTCCCCACCCACCGTATCGCTGACAATGACGATGGGTGTAGGGAAATGCGCCATGATCTGGCGGGTGGCTTCCAGCCCGTCCATGCCCGGCAGGCAGATATCCATCGAAATCACGTCCGGCCGCAGGAGCGGGACAAGCCGCAGCGCCTCCTCCGCCGTTTCCACGGCTTCGAGCAGTTCAAGCCGGGGATCGCCCGCGACCACGCGCGTCAGCAGGTGGCGCAGCACCGCCGAATCCTCGACAACCAGCACCCGGCGGGGGCGCTGGTCCGTGATGGTGCTCACAACAGGCCCCTGATGGTGTCGATCAGTTCGCCCTGATCGAATTTCTGCTTGGTCAGATAGGCCCGCGCGCCCCCTTCCATGCCACGGCGCACGTCATCGCCATCATCGCGCGATGTCATCAGCACCACCGGAATGCCCGCCAGATGCGGATCGGCCTGCATGGCCGCCAGTAGCCCAAACCCGTCCATGCGCGGCATTTCAACATCGGTCACCACCACATCGACATGCCGCGAGGACTGCTGGAGCAGGGCAAGCGCCTCCTCCCCGTCGACAGCCAGACAGACATCGTAACCGTGGGACTGAAGGATCGTTTTCTGCAATGTCCGGGTCGTGATCGAATCATCCACCACCATCACCAGCGGCGCATGACGCACGGGCACGATGGGCGCGGCGCTGTCCACATCGCTGAAGCGTACGACACCGGCATTGCCGCGCAGCCGCCAGCGCGCGAAAAGCCGGTCGGGACTGAGGACGAAAACCGGCTGGTCGTCGCGTGCCCACGCAATACCGGGCACCAGTTCACTGTCCAGCCCCACGGCGGTCGCATCGGATACCAGCAGGGTGCGCACATCCAGCATCCGTTCCACCGCGAACCCGCAGCGCACGCCATCGACTTCCATCACCGCCACGCTGACCGCGCCGTCACGGACCGGCAGGGCGGCATCCTCATCCCCCACAAAGGCGTGGAGGGGGACCAGCGCCACCAGTTCCTCCTCCGCAGGGGGGGCGATCTCGGGGCGGGTTCCATCGGGGGGATGGGGCACCACGCCGAACGGCATGCCGTTGAGCATGCGGATTTCCTCGCGCCTTATGCGCAGCAGGTGCCGTATGACCCGACCGGGCAGACCCAGCGTCTGGCCTGCGTTTTCCACCAGCAGCACGGTGCGCTGCCGCTGGGATACCGGCACGGTCAGGGTTACGGTCGTGCCCGCGGGCTGGCGCTGTTCCATGCGCACGGTGCCGTGCAGTGCGCGCGCCGCCTCGGCCACGACCGACAGGCCGACCCCGCGCCCGGCCAGACTGTCCGCCTGTCCGCGCGTGGAAAATCCCGGCTCGAACACGCGCGCCAGCAACTGCCGCGCATCCAGCGGCGCATCGGCATGGACCAGCCCCTGCCCCGCCGCCCGCGCGGCAATGGCGCGCAGGTCCGGGCCGCGCCCGTCATCACTGACCGCAACCTGCAGCCGCACCCCGGTCAGGGTGACGGAAATGGTGATGTTGAGCCGTTCCGACTTGCCCGCCTTCAGCCGCTGGGCACGGGTTTCATGCCCGTGGACAATGGCGTTGCGCACCAGGTGGATGACCGGATCGCGCAGCGCCTGCATCACCCGGCGTTCGGTCTGCACCCCCATGCCCGACATGTGCACTTCCACACCGGCTTCCGGGCCGCCATGTTCGCGCGCGATACGCCGCGCCATGGCCGCAAGCGAACCGAACACGCTTTCGGCGGGCACGAGGGTTACCGCATGCACTTCCTCCCCCAGCCGCAGCAGCGCGCGGTCGATCTGCCCGGCCATGAGTTCGCGCTCGCGCCCCACCGCCATGAGCCTGCGGGTCATGCGGGCGAATTCGGCCACCGGGTCGGCGCGCATGTGTTCGGGCGCGTGCATCACCGCGCGCTGGTCCGCCAGCAGGTCCATGACCTGCCCCCACAACCGTTCATGCCGGTCCGCCACCGACATGAGATCATGCACGGCGGATGCCAGCGCATCGAGCCGCGCCACCGGCACCTGCACATAGGCCGGATTGTCCACCTGCACGGAAACATCCTCCACCACATCCGTATCCGGCGGGGCGGAGGTCATGAGCAGGTCGATTTCGTCCAGCGTGTCGGTTATGGCCTTCAGGTCGGCAGCATCCGGCAGCGATCCCGCCGCCAGCAATGTTGAAAGACGGTTTTCAAGCGTATGGGCCACGCCTTCGACAACCGGCAGTTCCACCGCGCGGGCCGCCCCCTTGAGGGAGTGGACACGACGGAAGATTTCCGCAACCGCCCGCGCATCCGGACAGCCCGCCGCCACAATGCCCCGTATGGCGCGGAGATGGTCGCGGTATTCCGCATCGAATACCGCCAGCAGTTCGTCCCTGAGATTGTCCACGGCCCGGCCGTCAGGTCCGGTAGCGCGCGGAAATGGTCAGGAGCTGCTTGGACAGCTTGCCAAGGTTGCTGGCCGACACCTCCAGATTACGGGTGCCCGCCGATGTCTGCTGGCTGGCCTGACGGATGCTCTGCAGCGCGGTCATGACCTGCTCGATACCGATCTGCTGCTGGTTGGTTGACGCCACGATCTGCTGGAAGGCGTGGACCCCTTCCTCGATCCCGCCGGTCATGCGCTCGATGGTGCGGTAGGCGATGTCGGTCCGCTCCTTGCCCGCCGAGACGCGCTTGACCGCTTCTTCCGTCAGCATGACCGATGTGTTGATGCCGCGCTGGATGTCGCCCAGTATGGCGCGCACGTTCTGCGTTGCATCGCGCGACTGGTCGGCGAGGATCTTCATCTCGGCCGCCACCACGGCGAAGGAGCGGCCATGCTCGCCCGCCGCAGCCGCCTCGATCGCGGCATTGAGTGCGAGCAGGTGCGAACGCTCCGACAGGTCATTGACGGTGGCGATGATCTCACTGATCGCCTCGGTCCGTTCGGACAGCGCCACGATGTTCGACGCCACCGCTTCGGCCCCGTCATGGGTATGGGCCATGGCGCGGGCGGTTTCCTCCACCGCTTCCAGCCCGCTGGCTGAACTGTGGACGATCACCTCCGCCGAGGAAATCACTTCCCGCGCGCGCTTGCTGATCTGAGCGCCGGAATGGGTGATCTCATCCACGGTTGCGGCGGTTTCCTGCACGGCGGCGAACTGTTCTTCCACACTCGCGGCCTGCTGCTGGGTGGATGCACGGATCTCCGCCACGGCGGCATCAAGGTTCTGGGTGACTTCCCCGCTCTGCCGGGCGATTTCGCGCAGCCCGTCGATCATCCGGTTCAGTCCCGCCGCAAGGCGCGCGACCTCGTCACGTTCCTCGCCCATGCCGCCAACCTTGGCGCGGGTGGCAAGGTCGCCCTGCCCCACACGTTCCATTACATGCATGATGGATGATATAGGCTCCATGATCGACCGGCGGGTCCAGAAGGTGACGATCAGCGCCACCACAACCGCGACCCCCATGCCAATGGCAAGCGAACGGCGGCTGTAATCATAGGATGCCGCCCCCTGCGTTTCCGCCACCTGCACCCCGTGATCCAGCAGGGACGCCGCCCGCCCGACCAGCATGTCGATCGACTGTTCGCGGCTGTCGATGCGCGATGCCTGCTCGCGCACGCTGTCATCATTCGTCGCCCGCATGGCCTGGAACAGCAGCCCCGCGCCATGGGTATCCATCTGGAACTGGCTGGAAATATCACGTAGCTGGCTGGCTACGGTATTGAACATCTCGCGCTGGTCATCGCTGCGGGCAAGGCGTCCGGCCTCTTCCGCGCGTGACAGCACGCCTGCCAGCAGCCCTTCTTCCTCGCGCGCCTTTTCGTCCCAGCTTGCAATGGCATCTTCCAGCACGGCAGGCGCGGTCTGGAAATCACGCGCGTAATAATGCGCCAGAATGGCGAGACGCCGGGCGACAAGATCGTTTTCGTTCGCACGGATATGGGTCAGTTCACGATAGACCGACAGGTCGCGCGTGACGATGATGGTCATTTCATCGCGCACCTCCCGGATCTGCCCCAGCGCGTAGATACCCAGCGATACCAGCAGCAGGACACCGACCATGAAGCCGAACAGCAGGCGATTGGCGATTGTCACGGGATTTCACACTCCGACATAACGGGAAGAAAACAGGCGCGCGGGGTCGATGACCGTCAGGCTGCGCCCGTCGGGCAGGCCAACCTGCGGAAAGCCGGACGGGGTCAGCGGCGCGGGCGTTCCGGCCACGTCCACCGTACCGGCCGCCGATGTGGCCAGAAGGGCGATGCGACCGAGCGGGATACTGGAAACCGAGCGCAGCAGCAGCATCACGCCCGGCTTTTCCAGCCGCGCCCCACCCAGCAGCACCGACAGGTCGAACACGGTATACAGATCACCCTGATAACCATGCACGCCCCGCACGCCGGGGGGACAGTCCGGGCGACGGGGCATATCGCTCCATACCGGATCGGTCACGCGCAGCACGGCATGCAGGTCCACCCCGCACGCCTGCCCCGCCAGATCAAGCATGACAAGCGGTCGGGCCGCCATGGCATGCCGGTCATCCCCGCCCCGCGCCGCCATGCTGCGCGCGCGGGCATGCATGACGCGGCGGGCAAAATCGTCCCGGCCGATGGGCTGCGTCTCCCCGTCATTCCCCATCACGAGGAGACCCGCGCATCCCGCGCCACCGGCATGTCACCGACCTGCTGCGCCAGCCGGAGCAGACCGCCCGCGGTCAGTCCGCCCCCATCGGGCAGGATCGTGTCGGGCGGGCAGCGGCGCACCAGTGCGATCATCTGCTCGCGCAGCCTGCGCGCCTGCGCCCGCCCACCGGCTTCTTCCAGCAGGCGGGCGAGGTAGCAATGCGCCATGACATGGTTGCGGCACAGATAGATGACCCGGCGGAACGATTCTTCCGCCTGCAGGCAGGAACCTTCGCCCCATGCCAGCACGGCGAACAGGAAGTGAATGCTGGCATCGACGGGATTGCGCGCCAGATAGTCACGGCACATCTGCATGCCGCGCCGGACATGGCCGCTATCGGCCACACGCCTGATCTCGGCGGCGATGCCGGCGCTGTCCACGCTTTGTGCGGGCGGCGCGTCATACACCGGCCTGCGCCGGGGGACGGCGGGAGGCGCTGGCGGCATCGGGGCCGGTTCACACGCTGGCGGCACGCGGAAAGCCAGCGTGCCGGGCAGGCGCACGGTTTCAAGAAGCGGCGCGAAATCGCATAGCGGTTCGGAATGCCCCTGCAGAAGCCAGCCTTCGGGCGCAAGCCGACCGGCCATGGCTTTTACCAGGGCCGCCACCTGCGCCTGTTCAAAATAGATCAGCACATTGCGGCACAGGATCAGATCGAAGGGACCGGCAGGCCCGCAATCGGGCTGCAGCAGGTCAAGGATGTTGCTGTAGCGGAAGCGGACCATGCGGCGGTAACGCTCATGCAGCCGCCATGTGCGCGGGGTTACGGGGGTAAACCAGCCCTGACGCCGGGCGGGGGGAATGTCGCGCAGGGTCCATGCACTGAATTCCGCCTGCCGGGCCTGTTCCAGCGCACGGCTGCTTATGTCGGTGCCAAGGATCTCGATATGCCAGTCGCATGGCTCCATCCCCGCTTCTTCCAGAAGGCGGGTCAGCAGGATGGCGATGGAATAGGGTTCCGCCCCGTTGGAGCAGCCGACACTCCATATCCGCAGATGGCGGGTTGCGGCAGCCCTGCGGATCAGTTGTGGCAGGATGGTATGTTCAAGCGCCTGAAACTGCTCGGCATAACGGAAGAAGAATGTTTCCCCGATCGTGATGGCGGATTCCAGTTCCTGCCATTCGGCATCCCCGCGCGCACCATCGGACAGGAGCGCGAGATAGTCATGACACGTGGCACAGCCATGCAGAAGCATACGCGCGCCCACCGCCTGTTTCAGCAGGTCGGTCTTGTCCACGTAGTAATGCAGCCCGGTGCGCTGGGTCACGGCACTGACCAGCCGCCGGAAACCCGCAGGCGGAAAGGCCACCGATCCGGTCATGGCCTGCATTCCCCTTCCCCTTCGTCAGCCGCCCATAATGCGGCGCGGGCACGCGTGCGTTCCATCAGGTCATCAAGGCGCATGCGCTCATCCCGGCTCAGGATGTCGGACATATGCAGCATAAATGCAATACTGCCATCCTTCAGTTCCAGTTCCTGCCCCGTGGCATGTGCGACCTGCGGGCCGCCGTCCAACATGCCGGGCGACACGGTTGCAGGGTGCGCGACCTCGCACGCCATGTCCACCAGCAGCGCCACCTGCCCGCCACCGGGCAGGCTGCACAGAAGCAGCGGGCGGTAGAGCAGGTCCACCGGCTGGCTGAGCGCCTGCGTCCGCTCCCCCAGCAGGACGCCCAGATCCAGCACCACGACCATTGCCGCCCCCAGCCGGAACCAGCCCGATACATGCGGCGGCATGACTGCCATGGGCAGCAGTTCAGGCACCGGCATGCATTCACGCACCACCAGCCCCGCAGGCAGCCCATACTGCCGCGCGCCCACCCGAAAGATCATGACGGGCGCTGCATTGGCGCGGGCATGTTCCTGCCCGCTGCCGTTATGTGTTCTGGCGTGATCCATGCCGGTGCCGCAACCTGCTGTTTCCCATATGCACAAGGCAGAAGTTTGCATTTAATACAAGCCGTCGCTACCTCGGTCAGGAATGCGTTTCCTACAATCCGGGGAAGCTGCCCCGTGGCCGGAGTCTTGTTTTGATGGACAGTTCCTTTTCCAACCGTTCCCAGGACCGTGCACTGCCACCCGAAACCGGTAGCGGAAAAGGGTGGGGCGTGGCGCGTATCGTGCGGGTCGCGGTGTGGTCCGTTTTCTACTTCCTGTTCTATCTGGTGCAGCAGGTATCCGAACTGGTGGCCCCGCTTGTCCTGATCCTTGGCATTGGATGGAGCGCGCTGCCCCATATCGTGGGCATCGTCAGCAGCGCCGCGGGTGGCGACCCGCAGACCCGCGACATGATCGCGCGCGTGGCGCATTCCATCCCCGACCATGTGGAGTTCGGATCGCACCTGCTTACACCGTCATCGCTGGTATTCGACGGGCTGCTGCTCATGGCCGCCGCCGCCCTGTGCGCCACATTGTCGACCATCGCCGCGCGTACCATGTAAGCCCATCAGGGACACATCCCCATGTTCCGCCTGCACGATGTCAGTTACGCCTATGGTGGCAGCCGCACGGCGCAAGCCGCGCTGTCGCATATCAGCCTGGATGTGCCGCAGGGTGAATTCCGCTGGCTGCTGGGGCCATCGGGGGCGGGAAAATCGTCCCTTCTGTCCATTCTGGCGCTGGAGGCGCAGGCCAGTGCGGGCATGGTGGAAATACTGGGCGTGCCCGTCATGCAGGCGCGACGCGGTGCGCTTGCGCGGCTGCGGCGGCGCATTGGCGCCGTGTATCAGGATTTCCGCCTGCTGCCCGACCTGAACGTATTTGACAATGTGGCCCTGCCGCTGCGGCTCCAGCACCGCGCGGAAGCCGAAATCAGCCACGAGGTACATGCCATCATGAAATGGGTGGGGCTGGAAACCCGGCTGGACGCCCTGCCGCCGCAGCTTTCGGGCGGGGAGCAGCAGCGCGTGGCGATCGCGCGCGCGGTGATCTACCGCCCTGCCCTGCTGGTGGCGGATGAACCGACCAACGCGCTTGACGACCGTCAGGCCGCGCGCCTGCTTGCGATGTTCCACCGTCTGGCGGAACTGGGCACCACCATCGTGGTTGCGACCCATAACGATTCCATCGTGCGCAAATACCCTGCCCCCGCCATCGAACTGGCGCATGGTCATCTGGTGCGGGATTACCGCTGATGGCCCGGCAGCGCTACCATGACGGACTGGCCCTGCATCAGGCGCTGCCGGGGCGTTTCCTGCCCTTCCTTGTCGGGGCCATGACATTTCTTGCGGCCCTTGCGCTGGCGGGCGGCATCGCGGCCCATGCCCTGTCGCAACGCTGGACGCATGGCGCAGGCGCGGTCACGACCGTACAGGTACCAAACCCCGATGACCCTGCGGCCGCGAATGCCGGGGGCGCTTCCCCCGCCGCGACGCGCATCCACGCCGTGCAGGACATCCTTGCCACCACGCCCGCCATTACCGCCGCCCACCGCCTGACGGATGCGGAACTGCGCGCGCTGCTGGCCCCGTGGATCGAACAGACCGGTGATGGCAGCCTGCCGCTTCCCGCCGTGATCGAGGTCCATATCGCCCCCACTCGCAACCCCGACAATGCCCTGCTGGCGCGGTTGCAGGCCAGCGCGCCGGGAACCATGGTGGAGCATGACAGCGTATGGAGTGACAGGCTTGCAGCCCTGGCGGGCAGTCTTCAGGCCTGTGCGCTGCTGGCGGTGCTGATTGTCATGACGGTTGCGGTATGCGTGGTCATGGCCGCCACCCGCGCGGGGCTTCAGACCCGGCGACAGGCCATTGCGCTGATCCATTCGCTGGGTGCGACCGATGGGTACATATCCGGCCGGTTTTCCAGCCGTGTGGGGCTGCTGGCCCTTGGCGGCGGGTTATGCGGGGGTGTCCTCGCCCTGCCCATGCTGCTGGCCATGTCCCATCTCGCAGCGCCCTTCACCGCCACGACCGATACCCTGCCCACCATGGGCATGGAGTGGCGCAATCCGCGCATGCTGCTCGATCTGCTGCCGCATGCGCTGTTATGGATGTTGCTGGCCCTGCCCCCCGCAGCCGGGCTTACGGGATGGATCACGACGCAACTGACGGTCCGGGCGTGGCTGCGTCGCCTGCCATGAAATCGCGCCTGCGCGTACGCACCCGGCTTCGTCGCACGGTGATCGGGACCGGCCTGCTGGTGGCCATCATCGCATGGGTCAGCGGACTGGGGTGGTTCATCCATGACGCGATGCGCGCCCCTGCCCCGCCACCGCATTCGGACGGGATCGTGGCGCTGACAGGTGGACAGGGCCGGATCGAGGAATCCCTGCGCCTGCTGGCCCGGGGCGATGCCGACAGGCTGCTTATTTCGGGCGTGGACCTGCATGCGACACTGGGGGATTTCCTGCGCCACCAGCCGCAACCCGTGCCGCTGCGGCTGTGGTCACGTACCACGCTGGGCCGCCGCGCCACGTCCACGCTGGGCAATGCGGATGAAACGGCGGCGTGGGTGCGTGACCATGACATTCACAGTCTGATCGTCGTCACGGCGGGCTATCATATCCGCCGCGCCATGCTGGAGATTTCGCGCACCGCGCCCGATGTCCGGCTCCACGCCTACCCGATCCGATCCCCCGCACTGCGTCACCTGCTGCATCCCGCCACGCTGCGGCTTATGGTGCTGGAATATGATAAATGGCTGCTGGCCTGTCTGGACATGGCGCGACTGACCCGTCCGGTGCATACCCTGTTCAACCATGGCGATACCCGCCCCGGCATCGGCCCCCATATGGGCTGACAGGGCGGATGGCTTGTCCTGCGGGCGGTTTTCTGGTGTTAGGGTAGCCGCCTTCCGCACTGATGGACCCGTTTGTGATGACCGTACTGCGCGCGCTTGCATTCAACCTGTATTTCATACTGCTGACCATCGTGATGGGGATCATGGCCTTTCCCATCCGGCTGGTCGCACCGGGACGCGCGCTTGCCTATGCCAAGCTGTGGACGGCGCTGACCCTGCGCGGGCTGTGCCGTATCTGCAATATCGACATACAGGTCAGCGGCAGGGAGAACCTGCCCGCCGGTCCGTGCCTGCTGGCATGCCAGCACCAGTCCATGTTTGACACGCTGGTATGGATGAATCTGGTGCCGCGCCCGACCTATGTGATGAAACGGGAACTGGAGCGCATTCCACTGGTCGGTCCCATGCTGCGGCTGAGCGGCATGATCCCCGTTGACCGCGATGGCAAGGCCAGGGCCCTGCGCGCCCTGCTGGCCGAGGCGGATCGGGCCGTAAGCGACAATCGCCAGATCATCATCTTCCCCGAAGGCACGCGCAGGCCGCCCGGCGCGCCGATTTCCCTTCAGCCTGGAATCGCCGCCCTGTCCGGCCATACCCGCGTGCCGGTCATTCCCGTCGCTACCGATGCGGGACTGCACTGGGGGCCCAATGCGCTGGTCAAACAGCCGGGCACGATCCACATCGTCATTGGCGCGCCGCTGCCCGATGGCCTGCGTCGCGCGCAGCTTCTGCCCGCCATTGGCGCGGCATGGCGGGAACTGTGCGCGGACCATGCCCTGCCGCTTCCCGCACCCGATACGACGCCCTGATTACACGAACACCTTCCGACAGGGTCAGTCGGATGTGCCCGCGCGATCGGTCCCGTTATCCAGCCGGGTCTGAAGGGTTTCAACCTGCTGGCGCAGGTCCATGATTTCCTGCAGCAGGTTTTCCACCGTGCGGTTACCGGTCCGCTCCACCGCATAAAGCGATGTAAACAGCGACATCGCCTGTCGCACGACGGCGGCATTTTCCTGTCCCAGCCCATCCACCGTGCCGCCCGGCGGTTGCTGGTCCATGAATTCGCCCATCATGCGTTCCAGATAATCGGAAACCTCGCCCTGCCGGCTATGGCCATAGCAGCGTATGAGCTGCCGCAGGAACGCCACGGGCAGCATGGCGCGACCACGCGTTTCCTCCTCCAGCATGACCTGTGCCAGAACGCCGCGCGTTATGTCATCGCCGGTCCGGGCGTCGAGAATGACAAACCCCCGGTCCTGCTTGACCATATCCATAAGGTTCTCAAGCGTAATATATGCAGAAAGCTCGGTATCGTACAGCCGTCGATTTGCATATTTCTTGATTACGACCGGAGCGGGAGATACCGACAAATGCCTTCCTTTCCGCGTGAAACAGGCGCCTGCCGCCCGATTGGCCGTGACACCGGCTTCATGCAATGGATGCCACAGGGAAACCGGCCTTACTGTATCCCATAATACAGGGGCGGACCATGCGGCCTGAAACACTTTAACAGACGGCCCGCACAGGATTGCAGCGCCCTGCCAACGCGTGCCACGCGATCCGATACGATCAGCACCGGGCATCATGCTGCCCCCGCCCGCCCGGCAGGGCCATTTTTCCCATCACGACATGACAGGCACGAACAGACCAGCAGGGGACTGTTTCAATGCAAAACCCGATCGTGACATATTATTTCAGAAATTATCCTTCTCTTTTCGCAATCGTGCAAGGGTCGGCGCATCCGCGGCACGCAGGAAGGGGTTGGTCGCCCGTTCCACCCCAAGCCTTACCGGCACGGTCGCAAGCCCCCTGCGGCGCAGGTCGGCCACCTGTTGCGCGCGTGCCTGCACGGCCGCGTTGTCGGGATCGACATGCAGGGCGAAACGCGCGTTTGACTGCGTGTATTCGTGGCCACAGCATATCAGCGTATCGTCCGGCAGGGTGGCGATGCGCTGAAGGCTTGTAAACATATCCGCAGGCGTGCCCTCAAACAGTCGCCCACAGCCCATGCTGAACAGCGTATCGCCGCAGAACAGGGCGGGACCGGCGGGAAAGTAATACGATACCTCCCCCGATGTATGGCCAGGCGTCGCGATGACCTGCGCCTGCACCTGCCCCAGCGTGACGACATCGCCGTCCTTCACCGCGACATCAAGGGCGGGCAGACGGCGGGCATCCGCTGCCGCCCCCACGATCCGCGCGCCATAACGCTGGCGCAGGGCAGCGGCAGCGGCGATATGGTCGGCATGGTGATGGGTCAGGAAAATCATGTCCAGCCTGCCGCCCGCCGCGTCAATGGCAGCGACCAGCGGCGCTTCTTCCGCCGGATCTATCATGCCAGCCGCCCCGGTCGCGCCGTCATGCACGAACCATGCATAATTATCCGACAGGATGGGAATCGCCTTGATGGAAAGATGCCGTGTCATGTCTGTCCTCCACGCCTGCGCTACATGATGGGCCCCGGGCCATGGATGATGGTCCCGACCGCCTTGTGTGCTAGTGTGTACCAATGCCATCCAACATGCACATCGCCGCAAGCTTCTATGCGTCCCGCCGGGGGCGGGTGACCGCACGCCTGCTGGCGCAGCGCATGGCTGCCTTCTGGCCTGAAAAGCCGTTTGGGCATACGCTTGGCCTTGGCTACGCCCTGCCCTTCCTCCCGTTATGGGACGGGGCGGAAACCCCGTGCATTTCCGCCCGGCTGGACACGCATGTAACGCGCGATGCGCCACCGTGGCATGGACGGGACTGCATCGCCAATGGCACGCACCTGCCGTTTGATGACCTGAAATTCGACCGTATCGTGCTGATCCACGCGCTGGAAGTCAGCGAGGACAAGGGCAGCCTGCTGCGGCAGGTATGGAAGATACTCAAGGATGACGGCAGGCTGCTGCTGGTTGTCCCCAACCGGGCAGGGTTGTGGGCGCATGCGGATAACTCCCCTTTCGGGCAGGGCACGCCGTTTTCGCGCCGCCAGATCAGCCGATGGCTGGGGGATGCCTGCTTCCGTGCGGAGCGTCATGAAGACGCGCTGTATATCCCCCCTGCCGGTCCGTGCCCGGCGGCACCCGCGCGCATGATCGAATGGACGGGCCGCAACCTGTTTCCCCGTCTGGGCGGGGTGTGCATGATAGAAGCCGTAAAGGACATCTACGCAGGTATTCCCGCCCGCCCCTTAAGCCTTGTGCCCGCGGGGCTTATGGGGCGGGCGGCGGGTGTCTTTTCCCGGCTTCCCACATCGCGCCCGCCGCCCGGTGATGCGCAGAATACTTGACCAATTTTACCGGAATCTTCATGAACATGGTCCCATGTCGCTGATTCAATCCCTCAAGCTCGTGATCGCCCCGCCGCACCCGGCCGCGCGTCCCTTCCTCCTCGCCTCCGGGGCGGGGGCTGTCATCGGTCGGCTGCTGCCGTTCCGGGCCACGAAATGGCTGGGCACGGCCAGCGGGCTGTTCTTTGGCTTCTGCCTGTATTTCTTCCGTGACCCCGAGCGCGTCACCCCGGCCGAGCCGAACGTGGCCGTCGCCCCTGCGGACGGGCATATCGTCTCGATCGAAAAAGTGGCCCCGCCGCCGGAACTGGAGATGGGCGACACCCCGGTATGGCGCATTGCCACGTTCCTGTCGGTTCTGGACGTGCATGTGAACCGCATGCCGGTCGCGGGCACGGTGACGCGCATTTCCTACCATGCGGGGCAGTTCCTGAACGCCAGCCTCGACAAGGCATCGGAACTCAATGAACGCAACGCCCTGCGCCTGACGCTCAATGACGGGCGGCAGGTTGCGGTGGTGCAGATCGCGGGGCTGATCGCGCGCCGTATCCTGTGTGATGCGGAAGAAGGCATGCAGTATGAAACCGGCGAGCGGTTCGGCCTGATCCGCTTCGGCTCCCGCACCGACCTGTACCTGCCCGCTGATGTGACCCCGCTTGTGGAAGTCGGGCAGACGATGATTGGTGGCGAAACCGTAATGGCGCGGCTCTGACCCGGCATGGCCGCGCCTTCCAACCAGCCTGCACGCCGCATCCGACGGTTGAAGAAACGCCCCCATCCGCGCCCACGCGTGCGGGGGCTTTCATTCAACCGGATGATCCCCAACCTGCTGACAATGCTGGGCCTGTGCGCGGGCCTGACGGGCATGCGATTCGGACTTGAAGGCCGTTTCGGCAACGCTGCCGCCGCCCTGCTGATCGCCGCGTGCATCGACGGGCTGGACGGGCGCATCGCCCGCCTGCTGCGGGGGACCAGCCGCTTCGGGGCCGAATTCGACAGCCTGTCCGATTTCCTGTGTTTTGGCGTGGCCCCCGCGTTCGTGCTCTACCTATGGGCGCTGCATGAAGGGGGGCGGTTTGGCTACATCCCGTGCATCATGTTCACGGTGTGCATGGCGCTGCGGCTGGCACGGTTCAACGCCAGTCTGGATGACGACGCCGACAAGCCGAAATACGCCAGCAATTTCTTTACCGGCGTGCCTGCCCCCGCTGGCGCGGGCCTTGCGCTGTTCCCGCTTTTCCTGGGGCTGGAAGCACAGCACCTGCACTGGGACTGGCTGTACAATTTCACCCGTGATCCGCTGCTGCCTGCGCTGACGTTAAGCGGCACGGCGTTCCTGCTGGTTTCCACCCTGCCGGTATGGTCCTTCAAGAACTTCAAGGTCCCATCGCCCATGATCCTGCCCACCATGCTGGGCACGGGGGCCTATGCCGCCATTCTGGTGGCCGAACCATGGGGCGCGCTGGCTGCGGCGGGCATCATCTACATCCTGCTGCTACCGATGAGCCGCATGAGCTTCCACCGCCTGCGCCGTGAAGCCGATGCCCTGCAGGAAAGCGACGAACCGGCACCATCAACGCCAGCCTGAACAGGGCTGCCGCCCTGCGGATACGATAAAACAGACGGGCCGTAAGAACCCGCTATACGGTCCCCGCCTGTTCTCCTGACGTATGCCAGTCCACAAGAGCACGCAGTATTTCAGCAGGCGATGGCGGACAGCCCGGCAGCAGCAGGCTGGTATGGGCATGCCGCGCCACGCCACCCAGCACGGCATAATTCGGCGGAAACAGGCCCCCATCCACCGCACAGTCACCCACGGCGGCAAGGCTGCGAGGACCGGGCATGGCCTGCCATGCCTGCTCCACGACCGGAGCCATACTGACCGTAAGACTGCCCGTTACCAGCAGCAGGGCGGCCTGCCGGGGGGTGGGCACAAAACGGATGGCGGCACGTGCCGCGACCAGCGCCCGCGACAGACTGCGCAGTTCCATCGCGCAACCGGTACAGCCCCCCGTTTCCATATGGAAAATATCCAGCGTCACCAGACGTGGCACCGCCACCCCATCGGGGCCGAACAGATGCAGGTATGCCATTTCCGTCCTCCTACAGATCCGCCCCGGCTGCTGACAGGCCGAGGGAGGTCACGATCAGTCCCACATCATCGTATGTGGCACCCCGCAGGATGTCAGGCAGCGCCTGTATCCGCGCCAGCGATGGATCGCCACACCACCATGCGGCAATCCGCCCCCCTTCCAGACGGACCCAGTGCCAGACCGGCCCGCTCGGTCCCTCCGCATGGCCTATGCCTTCGCCCGTTCCATCACTGAATGATGGAATGGATGCAGGCATGACGGTTTCATGGGCTGCGGACAGGCGCTGCACGCCCAACCCGATTTCATGCAGGCGGATGGCAAGCCGGGCGGTAACATCGCCCATGCCCTCCCCCACATCACCGACCCGATGTGTCCGATAGCCGGGCAGGGAAGGACGTGGTTCGTATTCGATACCGCTGGCCTGCCCCACGCATCCCATGATCCCCCACCGCCGGGCATGATCGGCTGACAGGATGCCAAGATCACGCCCCTGCATCGCAAGCCCGCGTGGACGCCGGAAAAGCCGCCGCAATTCCGCACGGCCGGTCTGTAACGCCCGTATCATTTCCTCTGCCGGGGACAGATCGTACGGAGGAACCGCCCTGCCCGGCAGCAGCCGGTCAAGCAGCAGGCGGCGGCCATACTGCGCCCGACAGGTCTCACGCACATATTCCAGCAATTCCCCGGCAAGACTGGCGAAACGCACATCCCCCACCCGCTCGGCCGCCTGCATCAGACAGTCCAGATGGGTAGCGATACGTTCCACTTCCCCCAGCACGACGCCCGCAGCACTGATCCCGTCCATCGCAGTCCCGGTGACTGCGGCAAGGGCACGGAAAAAAGCCAGTTGATGGGCCATGGTCGCCGTCGCATCAATCCGGGCGGCCAGTTGCGCCGCCTGCGCTGGCGCAAGTCCCCGCATACGCGCGCACAATCCTCGATGGGCGTATCCCATGCGGGTCGTAACCTGCGTGATACGTTCCCCCGGCGTGCCGAGGCGAAGGTGAAAGGGCGAATCAAAGCCCCCATCCGCCGGTCCATAGCCCAGCACGACACCCCCGGCCTGTTGCAGGGCTATGTCATCGGTAAACTCCTCCCCATCCGGCGCGGCAGAAGCAGGCGGCGGACGATCGCGCAGGGGCCATGTAACGGGCCAGCGTCCCTGATCCAGCCAGGGGACGTCATCATGGCTTCCCATGGCCGCGATTCCCCAAAGATCATGGATAATACGTTCATGCGCCGCCGCCCCGGCCCGCATGGGAGACAGGGCCTGATAACGTCCATCCGTCACCGCCACGCTCGCGATCAGCGACGCTTCCCCATCCATGAACAGGGCATGCACCTGCACGCCATCCGCCCACAACCCCAGTAGCGGCATGGTTGTGCGGGACAGGGCATGGGCCATATCCAACCACCGGTCGGGCGTCAGCACGAAACGCGCGGCACAGGTAGTGCGCCCACCCGTACGGATCAGGGCTGCTGCATCATCCCCGTTCACGGCTGGATCATGCCCTGACGCACCACCATGCCCAGTACCACACACCCCATCAGCAGCAGGAAGGGCACTTCCGCCCGCCCGACCGGAACTGACGATCCCTGCCGCGCAAACATGGGCCATAAAGATATCCCCGCCAGTACGGCAACCCACACGGCATGACCCATTTCCGCCACCAGTACAAGAACCAGCGCCATACCCGGCAGGAATGGTGGCCAGAACAGCATGGTGCCGCGCCTTTCCGCCTCAATCTGCGGTGACGAATCATCGGGAAGCAGGCAGGCCAGTGCAAGCATGCTGGCTGCAAGGGGAATGGAGGATGCCGCGCCAGGCAAGCCAGCGGCCAGCACCGCCCATGCCGTCCAGTCCGGCGTAACTGATGCCCTGCCCGGTTGCGGCAGGCAATTCCACAGCAGGCCGGTCAGCCCCATGAATGTCAGCACCGGCTGTAATACGGGCCATGAAACGGCTGCCTGCGCCAGCACAGGCAGCACCGCGAGGGCATCCACATTCCACCCTGTTCGTCCTGTCCCCGGTCGAGACAGGAAACCACAGGCCATGAGCAGCCCACCCACCAGCAGAACCGCGCCCGCCTGATCCTGTAGCGGCCCCCATGCCGCCTGCAACACGAACAGGCCCCCCTGCGCCATCATCAGTCCACCCAGCACGCTACGCAGCAGGTGCTGCCCCTGACGATCCAGCCCCCGGATCCCATGAGCCACGGCCAGTCGCAGAATCAATGAAGCCCCGACAAACACCCACAACAGGTCGCACCGCCCGAAAGCAAGGGCTAGCGCCGCATTGCCCGACGTAACGAAAGGCGGCACGGCACCCGACGCATCATGCCGGAAAACATGAATGCACAATGCCAGCGCCGGACATAACGCCATGATCGCGCGTGGCAGATCGGGCGCGATCACGCCGCCAACGCCCGCGCATAACCCAAGAAAAAGCACAGCCAGCAGACGCCGCAGGGGCGGTGAAGCACCCGCCCCCAGCAGGGCAGTCGTGGCCAGCGCCATCCATCCGGCCAGCAGGGCGATGTAAAGCCCCGATGTCATGGCTGCCCCCCACCATCACGGAAAAGATCGGCCATGACCCAGTTCAGGCCGGCAGCGACCACCAATGCCTCAATGATGACCGGGATACTGTCTGCCTGCGCGCCCAGCAGCATCATGCCATCCACGGCACAGGCCAGACCCGCGCACAGGGCCACCACCCCGCGTGTCACACACGCTGCCCAGACCCCGCATACAATGGCGGACAGACCGACCAGTCCCATAAGCCGCGCCATCACGTCCGCGGCCCCTTCGGACACGATCATCTGCGCCAGCACCGCAACGCATACAAGCCCACCCACCAGGCGGATACCACCCCGCCCATCGGGAACGGCGGGAGCCTGCCGCATCTGGATGGCCAGCACGCCAACCAGACCGGCGGCAACCAGCGCCAGCGGCACGACCATGCCGCCCTGTCCCCGCACCCAGCATGAAAAGCAGATGCACGCAGCCGTAAGCGCGGCATGCCACAACAGCGCGCCACCACCACCCGCCCCCCCGGAAACAGACAGGATCACAAGCATGCCCAGCAACAGTACCAGCACGTTCAGCCCATCCCCCGCCCGGCGAAAAGCAGTACCCCCGCCATAAGGGCACATAACAGCGCCAGCCCTCCGCGTCGCGCCGCCTGCCGCCTGCCCGATACGATAAAGACCTGCATGGCCGCCACACAGCCACAGGCCACCAGCATATGCAGCATCCACAACCCCACCGCCGCAGCGATGGACACCACCAGCCATGAGCGGGGCAGAATGTCCGGCTCCATGACACTTTCAGGCCAGACCAGATCACGCGCAAGCATCATCCATACAACCACCAGCAGATCCCGCGCATATTGGGCAACGGCGCGGTCAGGGCCTGCAAGATCCTCCACCATGATGGTGAACGGGCCGGAATCCGGGCCGCTGCTCTCCGTCACCCCCACCAGCAGCAGCGCACCGGCAACCAGCGCCAGCGGCACGCGGATGATGTTCATGTCCGCCACATGCGCCTGCCGCACCAGCCCGGCCAGCGTGCCATCGGGCAGGCACATGCCCAGCACGGCACAGGCAAGCAGCAGCACGGGCTGGATCATGATCCCTCTTACCGCCGTGCGCAGCCCCGCCTGTCCCGGTCGGGCCAGTCCTGCAGCAAGGGATACGATCACCAGCGCCAGAAACCCCATTTCCAGCAGCCCACCGACAGCCAGCAGATCGGACAGGTCCCCACCGGGCATGCCAAGGGTAAAGGAAGGCACGAGCAGGGCCGCCCCCAGCCCCGCCGCCAGCGCCACCCACGGCGCAACCGCCGTAATCTGCGCACCGGCAGCCGAACGCACACCCGGCTGCCGCCATGCCCGGCGTAACAGCCGCCAGTAAGATGCAGGGTCCGGCAGGCTGCGTGCGCCATCCATGGTCGCCATCATCCAGCGCAGCAGGCCGATCCATAACGGCACCGTCACCACGACCAGCGCCGTATGACAGGCCAGCAGCAGCAGTGACTGCATCCGTGCCAGCAGAACAAGGGAGAGCGTCACCGCCGCCTATCCATGCCACGCAATAAATATCAGCCCACCCATACACAGGGCGACCATCATCACCGGCCCATAAACTGCACTTTCACGCCACGGTCTCGACAGACGCCGCGTGCCCTTGCACACCGTCTGCCGGATGTGCCGCCGTAATCGCGCGTAATCGTACATATCCGCCCGCCGCCGTGTCAGCCCCGTCATCATGTCCAGCACGATACGGGCTGGATTACCCGGCCCTGCCTGTGTCAGCGGATCACCAAAGACCATCCATGGCGGCACGGCGGGAGCGCCCTGCTGCCAGCCCGCCACCTGCCGCGCCGGACGGGGGACGGCAAGACGCCGCAATACCGCTACACACCCGCCCCCAGCAGCCACAAGCAGGCATAACCGCCCCGGATGAAGGATGGCGGCCCCATCTGGCGACAGCAGCCCGACCTCCGCCAGAACGGGCCATCCCGATCCATGCGCCGGATGGCCAGCGCCTTCCATCAGTCCCAGCCAGTATTCGGGCCAGATGGAAACCACAATGACCGGCAGCACCGCCAGCACGACCGGCCACAACGCACGCCCGCGCGGATCACTTGCGCCCGCGCAGCGCGGCGTACGGGGACGCCCGCACAGCATGACCGCAACCATACGGATAAGGGCGAGCATGCGGACAGCCCACCCCACCCCGAGTGCCAGAAGGGCCAGCAGCAGCGGTATGGTCCCGGCCAGCCCGCCGCCATGCGGCATGGCTGCCAGCAGGCGCAACAGCATCCAGACAACGGAAAAACCGATAAGGGGCGGCAGGCCGCTTTCCGCCAGCAGGCCGATGGCGCACAGCAGCGAAAGACGGGGCATGAGTACGCCCAGCCCCCCCAGACGGAGCAGTACGAGCGGCCCCGCCTCCCGCTCCATAACAGTAACGACCCGCGCCATGAACGCCCATGTCAGCATCATGCCCGCGACCAGCATGAATGTCCGGCTGGCACAGGCCGTCATGGCAGGCAGGTCATCAGCCTGCGCCAGACGCGTAAGACCCGCAATGACAATGACCAGCGCCCCGGTCCCGCCAAGAAGCCCCGCGAGAACCCTGCGCCCGTCGCCTGCGCACAGCGCCCGCCACGAAGCCGTGCCATACAGCAGGCACCCCGCAACGATCAGCATGCCGCCCCAGCGCGTATCCGCCACCATGCCCCCGGCAGGCAGATGCAGCCACAGCGCCATGCCCGCGATCAGGGCCGCCATGTCCATCATGTGAAAAGGACGTATCGCGCGGGCCGCTACACGCGGGGAAAAAGAAAGGCCGAGCAGTCCCCTCGTGGCGATCCAGCACAGGCCGGGCAGCAGGAAGTCCATTCGACCGGCCCATGCCGTCCCCGCCGCCAGAAGCAGCAGGGCGACCCTGTCGGGTGCATGCTGTACCCGCTGTGGTGGGGCATGCGGGCTGTTATCGCACACCCACAGCACCCATCCCGCCCCGATGCACGACGGCACGGGGCCGCCTGTTATCGCAAGTGCCGCCCCGGCGCAGGCGGCAAGGTCATACCGACCACAGGCCACCATCCCCGCCACGGCCAGCGGCACAAGCAGGGCGACCGATCCGGTGCCTGCGAAAAAGCCAGATCCCGGCGCAACCCCACCCGGCAGCGCCACACCCAGACAGACAAGGAGAGCCAGCAGACAGACTGCCGCCCACCCCGCCCGGATGAAGGGAACCATCCCGTCCGCCTGCCGTGACCAGCAGGCCAGAAGGACCGAAGCCAGCCCGACCGACAGCAGGAGTGCAACGAGCAGAACAGGAATGGTGGCGTCCCCTTGAAACGCCCCGAAACGGGCGGGTCAGATCATGGCCAGCGGCTCCTTGCGGCGCGGCGGCGCGATGGCTTCATCAATCTCCGCCAGATCATCGCGCGTCAAGATGATCTCCTGCGCCGCGATGTTTTCGTGCTGGTGGCGCAGGCTGCCAGCCTTGGGAATGGCCAGTACGTTTTCATCCCGCAGCACCCAGGCCAGCGCAATCTGTGCGGGGGATGCGGGGCCAAGCGATGTTTCATGGCGCTGCGCCACGCGCCTGAGCACCGGCGCACGCAGCAGATCGCCCCCCTGGCCCAGCGGGGAATAGGCCATGGTCACGATCCCGGCCTTGCGGTCGTATTCCAGCAGATCGAATTCCGGGCCACGGTAATCCAGACTGTAAAGCACCTGATTGGCGGCGCACGGCGTGGCGCTATGGACGCTTTTGACTTCGCGCATGGCGTCCGTATCAAAATTGGACACACCCCAGCTACGAATCATCCCGGCTTCGACCAGATCGTTGAAACCGGCGATGGTCTCCTCCAGCGGTTCGCTCCCTTCCCAGTGCAGCAGGTACAGATCCAGACAGTCCGTGCCCAGCCGCTCAAGGGAGGCGGCACAGGCACGCCGCACCCCCTTGCGCGACGCATTGGACGGCAGGACCTTGCTGACAAGGAAAACCTCGTCCCGCAGGCCACGGATCGCCTCACCCACCAGTTTTTCGGAACGGCCCGAACCATACATTTCCGCCGTGTCCACCACGCGGATACCGGCTTCCACACCCGCGCGGATACTGCGTATCTCGTCAGCGCGGCGGCTGTCGCTGTCCCCCATGTTCCATGTGCCCATGCCAAGAGCGGGCACCACGCGACCATCGGGGAAAGTAACCGTCTTCATTACAGAACCTGCCTTTCATCACGTCACCCCGCACCATCGGGCCGTGCGGCAGTGACTATTTACGGCGCGTCCAGCCTCTGGGCTGCTGTTGCCAGTAGCTCAGATCATGTCCCCCATCGCGCCCCGCGACCCAGCGGCGCCGCGCGGCGGCGACAGCGGTTTCATCATGGCCGTCGAACAGGTCGAACACCCGCTCGAACGGGGAAAGGTCCGTAACCTCCACCCCGTCCAGCAGGAACAGGAACGTGGCCCCGTTGGGCACATCGGCACCATCAGTCAGCCAGATGGGCTGCCAGGGACCATGGCCCAGCGCCTGCGTGCCATGGGGCAGCCATAGCGGGTCGGTCGCCCGCCACAGGCCATCGTCGAGTTCCTGCACCCGTTCGGCCGAGGCGCAGCGGATCACCGCGCGCCGCCGGGCATCGAGCGTGCGGCCCAGCAACGCGGGCAGCACCTCCACCGCCCTTGAACGCGTCAGGTGATAGAAGCCGATCTGCGCCATGGAGTTCCCTGTTCTGTCCTGTCCTGCCACGCGGGGCAGGCATTACCCCTCGTAATACGTGCTGACCAGACGGTCGAGCAGCCGCACGCCAAAGCCGGACGCGCCCTTGGGCGCCTGCGCCGTGCCCTTGGTGGAAAAAGCAACGCCCGCAATGTCCAGATGCGCCCATGGTACGTCGTTTACGAAGCATTCAAGGAACTTGGCTGCCGTGATCGACCCGCCGGGACGCCCGCCGATGTTCTTGAGATCGGCGATGTCCGAGCGCAGCCGTTCCAGATAGACGGCATCCAGCGGCATGCGCCACAGCTTTTCGGCCGTCTTCTCACCCGTTTCGGACAGGTGGGCCGCCAGTTCGTCATTATTGGAGAACAGGCCCGCGCGCTCGTTGCCAAGGCTGACCACGATCGCCCCGGTCAGCGTGGCGAGGTCAACCATGAAGCGCGGATTGAAACGCTGCTGGGTGTACCACAGCACATCGGCCAGAACGAGCCGTCCCTCCGCATCGGTGTTCAGGACTTCCACCGTCTGGCCTGCCGCCGTGCGCACCACGTCACCGGGGCGCTGGGCATTGCCCGACAGCATGTTTTCAACCAGCCCCACGACGCCCACGGCGTTGACCTTCGCCTTGCGCCCCGCCAGCGCGGCCATGGTGCCAACCACGGCGGCAGCACCGGCCATGTCGGTTTTCATTTCCTCCATGCCCGCAGCGGGCTTGATGGAGATGCCCCCCGAATCAAAGGTCACGCCCTTGCCGACGAAGGCAACCGGGGCATCCGCCTCAGCCCCCCCGTTCCAGCGCATGATGACGGTGCGCGGCGGGGCGTCGCTGCCCTGCGCCACGCCCAGCAGCGCGCCGAAACCCAGCTCCAGCATCGCGTCACGGTCCAGCACCTCGATCTCGACGCCAAGATCGGCCAGCGCGTTGATACGCTGCTCGAATTCGGGCGGACGCAGCATGTTTGCGGGT
Organism: Komagataeibacter saccharivorans; assembly: GCF_003207825.1. Lineage (GTDB taxonomy): Bacteria > Pseudomonadota > Alphaproteobacteria > Acetobacterales > Acetobacteraceae > Komagataeibacter > Komagataeibacter saccharivorans. The sequence goes on from NZ_NKTY01000001.1 coordinate 144,016, forward strand.
TCGGACACCAGATCGCGGCACAGATAAATCCCGCGCGCCACGGCGGAAAGGGGCGTCCACGCGGCCTGCGCCGCAGCCGTGTCGGCACAGGCGATGGTCAGCGCGGTCAGTTTCGTAGGTTCGCCCGCGCGCGGACGTGTCCGGTACGAATCGAAACGGTAGCTGCCCATCACCGCACCCAGCGCCACATGGGCGGCCAGTGACGGCGCAAGCCCGTCAGCCACGATCACGCCGGTCGATGCCCCGGCGGCGGATGCCAGCGCACCCGCGGCAGTCGCCCCGGCCTGTTCGGCAACAGTCCCGTCCAGTTCATCCGCGCTGCCCAGCCCGACCAGAACAATACGGTCGTAACCCGCACCCGGCGCCAGCACGACGCAGGTCTTTGATGCCTCGAACCCGAATCTGGCGGCCTTCATGGCGCGTTCCAGCGCGCCACCCACGGCGGCGTCGAGCGTGGCGAAAGCGCCCGCAGGTGTCGCGCCGGATACGGCCAGCAGGGCAATGGCGCCACCGGTGGGCGCGGTCGTGTCGGAAAAGGCAATATCGAGCATATGGATCACATGGCTCCGCTACGAGGGTTTGGGACGGACAGGATAAATTTCCGTAACCCCACGGCATCGCCATGACCGGAATATCCGTATCCGAAGCCATCAACACCGATAAAGGCATGACGGCGCGGCATGAGTAAGCTAATGCGAACAGCATGAATACACCATCCATCCCAGCATATGAGGACAGATTCCTTCTGGATCTGGCCCTTCGCCTGGCCGATGAGGCCGCCGACCTGATCCGGGAGATCCGTGCACGCGGCTTCGCCACACAGGTCAAGTCCGACAGTTCCCCCGTGACGGAAGCCGACCACGCGGCGGAAGCCCATATCCTCAAGGGGCTTCGCGCCCATGCCCCCGCCATCCCCGTGGTGGCGGAAGAGGAAATGGCCGCTGGCATCCACACCGATACCGGCAGCGAGTTCTGGCTGGTCGACCCGCTGGATGGCACGCGTGAATTCGCGGCGGGACGGGATGATTTCACCGTCAATATCGCGCTGGTGCGTGATGGTCGCCCGGTCATCGGCGCGGTGGCGCTGCCGGCCTATCACCAGCTTTATGGCGCGGGTGCCGGACGTGGGGCCTTCCGCATCGATGCGAACGGGGAACAGGCCATTCACGTCCGCACGCCCCCTGCCGAGGGACTGACCGTGCTGGCGTCGCGCCATTATGCGGATGATCCACGGCTGAAGGACTTTCTGGGCGGCCATACCATCGCGCATCTGGGCAATATCGGTTCGGCGGCCAAGTTCATCCGCGTGGCGGAAGGCATCGCCGACCTGTACCCCCGTCTTGGCACCACCATGGAATGGGACACCGCCGCGCCACAGGCGATCGTGGAAGCAGCCGGGGGCAGCGTAACCACGCCCGATGGCGCGACACTGGCCTACGGCAAGCCCGGCTGGCGCAATCCGCATTTCATCTGTCGTGGCGCACGGTAGTCGCGCCGTATCGATGGATACACGACTGCTGCATAATGACCCGCAGGGCATTGAGGCCGCCGCCACCATCCTGCGCGCGGGCGGTCTTGTCGCCTTCGGGACGGAAACGGTCTACGGGCTGGGCGCGGATGCGCGCAACGACCGGGCCGTGGCCGCAATTTACACCGCCAAGGGCCGACCCGGCATCAACCCGCTGATAAGCCATTTCGTCAGCGCCGATGCCGCATTTGAACAGGTGGCCGCCAGCCCGCTTGCCCGCAGGCTGGCCGCACGGTTCTGGCCCGGACCGCTGACGCTTGTCCTGCCCCGTGCGGAAGAATGCGCCATTTCCACCATCGCGACCGCCGGACTGCCGACGGCAGGGGTGCGCGTGCCCGCCGGGGCGACCACACAGGCCCTGCTGGCGGCATGCGGCTTTCCCGTTGTCGCCCCTTCGGCCAATCCATCGGGCCGGGTCAGCCCATCCGATGCGCAGCATGTGCTGGCGGGGCTGGATGGCCGGATTGACGCCGTGCTGGATTGCGGACCGTGCCGGGTGGGAGTGGAAAGCACCATCGTCGACCTGAGCGGGGAACGCCCCGTCCTGCTGCGCCCCGGTGGCATCACGCTTGAGGCGCTGGAAGACGCCTGCGGCGCGCCACTTGTCACCCCGGCGGGCAGTAATGACATCAATCCCTCCGCCCCCGGTCAGCTTTCGTCGCATTATGCGCCGGGCCTGCCGGTGCGGCTGGATGCCGATACGGTTGCCGGTGACGAGGCGCTGCTGGCATTTGGCAGCGAACTGCCGGGCAGCCCGCTGGTGTGGAATCTGAGCAGAACCGCCGATTTGCATGAAGCGGCGGCACGCCTCTTCGCGGGGCTGCGGTTTCTTGATATGGAGGGACGCCGCCGTGGGCTGGTCAGGATTGCGGTGCAGCATGTACCCGGACATGGTCTGGGCCGTGCCATCCGTGACCGGCTGATCCGTGCTGCCAGTCCGCGTCCGTAATGGTTTTTAACCGCATGATCCGACCCCGGTGCCCGAAATGAGCGACACATTCGATCCCAAGGAACTGAAAATCCTTTCGGATATCCTTGCACTTGTGCTGGAGGAACATGCAGGCCAGTCGGAAAACGCACTGGCCGCCATCCGGGCGCGGGCAAAGAAGAATCAGGTTACGGGCGGCGCACTGAAGAACCTTTTTTCAGCCATTGCCCCCAACCCGCCGCCCAAGGCCGCGCCCAAGCCGCGCGCGCCCCGCAGCACAAAGACCGGCACGGCGGCGGCAAAGGAAATACAGGAGTCGCACGCGCGCATTTCCAAGCTGACGGACAGCATCCGCAAGCTGGATCTGGAACTGCGCGACGCGCGCGCCCACAACGCCGCCCTGCGTTCGGAACTGTACCAGACGCAGCAGGCACGGGCCGAAACGCAGGCCGCCCTATCCATCGTGCAGACCCGTCAGGCCCCGCGCCGGTCGGGCGGGCTGGTGGTTGCGGTGGCCGTGGGCGTGCTGACCGGCTTTGCCCTGACGGAAATGTGGCACACCCTTGTATCGAGCAGCCCCGCGCAGGCCAGCGCCGCCTACCCCCCGGTCCACCATGACGGGGTGGAGAACGGGCAGGCCTTTCTCATGCCGCTCTCCCATCCCCTCTATTCCGGAAGCATGTTGTCATGACCGCATCTCCCTCCCCCGCACTGGCACGTCATGACCTGATCGCCCGCTTCAGCGAAATACTGGGGCCTGCGGGCGTGCTGACGGATGCGACGGATATCGCCCCTTTCTGCACCGACTGGCGCAGCCTGTACCATGGCCGCGCGCTGGCCGTGCTGCGCCCCGCCAGCACGGACGAACTGGCCGCCATCGTACGCCTGTGCGTGGCGCATGATGTTCCCATGGTGCCGCAGGGCGGCAATACCAGCATGGTGGGCGGTGCAACGCCTGATGATACGGGGCGCGAGGTTGTCATCTGCCTGTCGCGCATGAACCGTATCCGCGGCATCGACCCGCGCGACCTGACCATGGAAATCGAAGCCGGGGTCACGCTGAAAGCGGCACAGGACGCCGCGTGGGAAGCCGGTTTCATGCTGCCGCTGTCCATTTCATCCGAAGGGTCGGCCCAGATCGGCGGCGTGCTGGCCACCAATGCCGGGGGCAACAACACGCTGCGCTACGGCAATGCACGCGAACTGACGCTGGGGCTGGAAGCGGTCATGCCCGATGGCAGCGTATTCAACGGGCTGCGCCGCCTGCGCAAGGACAATACCGGCTACGCCCTGCGGCAGTTGCTGGTGGGATCGGAAGGGACGCTGGGATTCATCACCACCGCCATCCTGCAGCTTCATCCCCAGCCGCGCGAAATCGACGCCGCCCTGTGTGCGGTGGAAGACGCCAGCGCCGCGCTGGACCTGCTGGGGCTGCTGCGTTCGCGCGATCCGTCACTGCTGCAGGCGTTCGAGTTCATGTCGGGCACCGGCATGGAACTGGTTACAGGCCTTATCCCCGGCGCGGGCCTGCCGCTGGAGGAAACCGCCCCGGCCTACGTACTGCTTGAACTTGCCACCCCCCGCCCCGATGCCGACCTGCGTGAGTTCACGGAATCCGTTCTGGGAGAAGCGCTGGAAGAAGGCATCATTACCGATGCCGTCATAGCCGAGAGCGAAAGCCAGCGCGCCGGGCTGTGGAAACTGCGCGAGGAACATGCCGAAGCCCAGCGCCGCGCGGGCGCCAGCGTCAAGAACGACGTCTCGGTTCCCGTAACCCATGTGCCCGAACTGATTACACGCGCCACCAGCGCGTGCGAGGCGCTGATACCCGGCATCCGCCCCGCCCCGTTCGGCCACATGGGCGACGGCAACATCCACTTCAACCTTGTCCAGCCCGAAGGCATGGCGCCGGAAGCCTTCCTCGCGCGCAGCCACGACATCATGGACACGGTGTCCGCGATCGTGAAGGAACTGGATGGTTCCTTCTCCGCCGAGCATGGGGTGGGCCAGCTCAAGCCCTACATGATGCCGTCGTGGCGCGGGGGCGCGGAACTGGCGGCCATGCGCCATATCAAGACAGCGCTTGATCCCCGCAACCTGATGAATCCCGGCAAGGTCCTGCCCCCCGCCACGCAGGGGGCCTGACGGAACGGCCCGCGCGACCGCGCGTAACAGACTGTTCCCACACCCATGCCGCAGGGGATCACCCCTTTTGCCCCGGCGGGAACGGGGCTAGACAGGGGCATGCCTGTCGCCCGCCCCGTTCCCGACCGCCTTGCGCTGCGCCTGTCGATTCTGGACCGCTACGTACTGCGTCAGCTCCTGCTGGCGCTGGTGGCCAGCACGGGCGCGCTGGCGGTGCTGATCTGGCTGACGCAGTCGCTGCATTTCGTATCGCTGGTGGTGGGGCGCGGGCTTTCGCTGCGCGTGTTCCTTGAACTGACCAGCCTGCTTATTCCGTCCTTCGTCGCGGTCATCCTGCCGATCACGACCTTCGTGGTGGTGCAGTTCATCTACCAGCGCCTGGGCACCGACCGGGAACTGACCGTCATGCAGGCGGCGGGGCTGTCCCCCGTCATGATGGCGCGGCCGGGACTGCTGTGCGCCAGCATTGCCACGGGGCTGTGCCTGATCCTGAACATATGGATCGTGCCGGTTTCGTACCACGCCTTCCGCCAGTACGAATTCCAGATACGCAACCGCATGGCCGCCTTCCTGATACAGGATGGGGTATTCACGCAGGTATCGGACAACATGACCGTCTATATCCGCGCACGCGACAAGGACGGCACGCTGCATGGCATCATGGTGGAAGATGACCGCACGCCGGGAGCGGAAGCGACGATCCTTGCGGAAGACGGCAACCTGCTCGTCACCGGCGATCAGCCCCGCGTGGTGCTATTCAACGGATCACGGCAGGAAATCGACAGCCATACCGGGCGGCTGAACGTGCTGACCTTCGCGCGCAACACCATAGACCTGTCCAGTCCGCACGGGTCGCATACGCGCCAGCCGGACGCCAATGAACTTTCGATTGCGGAACTACTTCATCCCGACATGCGCCTGTATTCCCGACGTGACGAAAGCAAGATGTTCATCGAAGCCTGGCGCAGGCTCAGCACGCCGTTCTGCGCCTTTTCCTTCGCCATGATCGGGCTGGTTGGCGCCATGGGCGGCAATTATTCCCGGCAGGCCAGCATCCTGCGCCCTGTGCTGGCCATTCTCGGGGTCGTGGCGGTGCAGGCGCTGACGCTGCTGGTGCAGAACCTCGCCTCGCGCAACCTGCAGCTCATGCCGCTCATGTGGATCTGCACGCTGGGTCCGGGGCTGGTCTGCGCGGCCATCCTGTTCGTGCCGGAATTCCGTTCGGACCGCCCGACTGCCCGGGCCGTGCGTGGCCCGCGCGCATGAAACCCGCCTTCACCCTCTCATTCTATATCGCGCGGCAGTTCACTTTCGCCACGCTGGCGGTGATCGCCTTCCTGACCGCGCTGATAACGATGTTCGATTTCATCGACCTGCTGCGCCGGGTTTCGACGCGACCCAACGTACCCACGTCGCTGGTCAGTGAGATCGCCTTCCTGCATGTGCCTTTCGCCTGCCTTGAAATCCTGCCCTTCGGCGTGCTGCTGGGCGGGATCATCTGCTTCTGGCGGCTGGCGCGCACATCGGAACTGGTCGTGGCGCGGGCGGCGGGGATTTCGGCATGGCAGTTCCTGGCGGGGCCCGTCATCTGCGCGGTCCTGATCGGGGCGACGGCCACCACCTGTATCTCGCCCCTGTCATCCGTCATGTACCGGCGGGCGGAAGCGCTGGACCGGCAGTACCTGCGCGACAATAACGGCAAGTCCCTGAACCTGAGCGGTGGCACGCTATGGCTGCGCCAGGGCGATAACGGGCTGGTGGACCATGGCGTGGACATCATTCACGCCCGACGCGTCAAGCTGCACGGCGGCGTGCTGCACCTTGGCGGCGTCACCGTCTTTCGCATGGGACCTGATGACAGCCTGCTGACCCGGCTGGAGGCCGAAAGCGGCTATCTGGGCCGCGGCCGGTGGATACTGGATTCCACGCGCCAGCTCCGCCCCGATGAAATGCCGCAGGACATGGGCCACATGACGCTGCCCGCCGACCTGACGCTGGCGGGGGTTGAGGAAAGCTTTGCCTCGCCTGATACACTGTCCGTCTGGGCGCTGCCGGGTTTCATCCGCCAGCTTGAGCGTTCGGGCTTTTCCACCATCCGCCACCGGCTGCATTTCCAGACCCTGCTGACGCTGCCCGTACTGTCGGGTACCATGGCGCTGGTGGCGGCGGGATTTTCCATGCGGCCCGCGCGGCGCGGCGGGGTCGTGCGCATGATAAGCTTTGGCGTGGCGGCGGGTTTCGCGCTGTTCGCCATCTCCAAGATCGCGGCGCAGTTTGGTGAAACGGGCGCACTTCCCCCCCTTCTCGCCGCCTGGGCACCAACGGGGGCGGGGCTTTGTCTTGCGGTCACGCTACTTCTTCATCTAGAGGACGGTTAATGTCCCGTCCCGCCCCTTCCCCGCGCGCGCCGCTTACCCGGCGGCCCATCGCCGCCATGCGGCGGTTCCCGCGCGGGTTTTTGCTTGCGGCGACGATGCTGGGCGGGATCGTGTCCGGTCTGGGCACGGGCAACCCGGCCCGTGCGGACGCGCCCAAGCGCACCCAGCCCATCCATGCCCCCAAAAGCCAGCCACAGGCCCCGGTCAGTTTTTCCGGCACGGTATCCAATAGCGACCCGATGACCTTTCAGGCCGATCATGTGTCGTATGACAGCCGCAACGGCATCGCCACATGGACCGGCAATGTCCAGATCTGGCAGAACGATCAGATCATGCGGGCGGACAAGGTCATATATGACCGCAATACCGGCGTGGCCTCCGCACGCGGCAACGTGGCGATGGTCGAGCCGGACGGAACCGTGCTGTTCACCGATTACGCGGAACTGAGCAACGGCATGCGCGACGGGATCATGACGCGCATGTATGCCCAGATGTTCGATAACGCCCGGCTGGCGGCCAACGGGGTGCGCCGCACCGGCGGCAAGCTCAGCGACCTGACCCGCGTGGTCTATACCGCATGCGAAGTGTGCGCCCGCCATCCCGAACGCGCGCCGTTCTGGCAGCTACGCGCTTATGACGCCACGCATGACATGCAGCACAAGCGGCTGGAATTCCGCGATGCGTTTGTCGATTTCTTCGGCGTGCCGGTTTTCTACCTGCCTACCTTCTCCATGACCGATCCGTCCGTCCGGCGGCAGAGCGGCTTCCTGACACCGGGATTCACGCCGCATAACCGCTACCTGGGCACGTATGTCACCATTCCCTATTACTGGGTGCTGGACAAACAGTCGGACATCACGCTGGAAGGGCTGTTCTCCACCCGCACGGGGCCTGAACTCAGTTCGGTCTACCGCCGCTATTTCCGCAATGCGCGCGTCAACATCAATGCCGGCATCGCCTATGACACGCATCACGACATTGATTACGTCAACACCTTCGGCCAGACGGTCGACAGCAACGACAACCATGGCGTGCAGGGCTACTTCTTCGGCAGTGGACAGGTATCCATCAACAAGACATGGCGCGCGGGGGCGAACATCCGCTGGGCCAGTTCGCCCAACTACATGCGCGACTACCGCGTAAGCGGCTATGGGCAGGATACGCTCAATTCCAATGTCTATCTTGAAGGCTTCGGCACCGGATCGTATTCCCGCATCGACGCCGAAGGCTATCAGGGCCTGAATCAGGGCATCATCCACAATCAGGACCTGCCATGGGTCCTGCCGCGCTACACCTACAGCTATTTTGGCAGGCCGGACGCATGGGGCGGGCGGTTCAGTCTCGATACGACCGATTTCTATGTCTATCGTGACAATGGCACGTCGGACCAGCGCGGGCAGCTTTCGCTTAACTGGGACCGGCCCTTCCACAACTCGCTGGGGCAGATCTGGAACCTGACGCTGCATGTGGAATCCGCGATCCACCGCGCCACATCGCTTTACCAGCAGCCCAATTACGCCGCCGCCACCCGCGCGCAGGTCGAAGGACAGGTGCTGCCCACGGTCGGGCTGAAAATGAACTGGCCCTTCCTGCGCAGTTTCAACCATAATACCGGCACCCAGATACTGGAGCCGATCGTGCAGATCCTTGCCGCGCCCAATACGGGGAACAGTTCTTCGCGCAATATTCCCAACGAGGACAGCCTGACCTACGAATTCACGGATTCGACCCTGTTCTCCATCAACCGCTATCCGGGTACCGACCGGCTGGACGGGGGGCTGCGCGCCAATATCGGGCTGCACAACAACTGGACATGGAACGGCCACCAGATCGACATGCTGATTGGCGAAAGCTTTCAGGAACATGTCGAACATGACCGCATTCCCTATTCCGGCCTGAGCCATCACCTGTCGGATCTGGTGATGGGCACGCATGTCGTGCCCAACCAGTTTTTCGATTTCGACGGCAAGATGCGGCTTGATCCATACGCCGGGAAGGTGGATTTCGCCGATGCCCTGGGCAGCACGGGTTTCCGCCATTTCCGCGTGACGGGTGGCTATCTGTATGAACCGGTGACGTCCTATTACTATTATGCCCAGCGGTCCTACGCCAACACGCCGCCTGCCGTTTATTACACACCGGTCAGCGAACTGACGGTGGGCGCGGCCTCGAACTGGCAGAACTGGCATCTGGCCGCCTATCTGCGCCGCAGCCTGTCGCGCAAGGAAAGTGTGTCGGTGGGTGGGGACGCCGGGTTCCAGAATGACTGCTTCGGGCTGGATGTCATGTATCTCAAGCAGTACACCACCATTGGTGGCCAACAGAGCAATTCGACCGTAATGTTCTCCCTTACGTTCAAAACCATCGGTACATTTGGTATGAATGGCTGACCTGATGCGTGAAAGACCGAGCCGGATGTCCTTCTTCCCCGCCACCCGTGGCGCCGTACCCTCCCCCGCACCGCGACGCAGGCGTGCAGGCCGCGCGCTGACCGCCGGCCTGCTGGCCTGTCTGGCGCTGGCCGGGCATGAACAGGCCGCGGCGGCACGCAGCGCCCGCTCCATCGCGCAGCAGGCACAGGCGGCGGAAGAACAGGACGCCATCATCGCCACCGTCAACGGATCGGTCCTGACCAAGCGTGATGTCGATACGCGCGGGCGGCTGTTCGCCCTTTCCTCCGGCCTTGATGTCAGCGATGACGTGATGGAGCGCCTGCGCCCGCAGATCGTGCGGCAGTTGATTGACGAACGGCTGCGCATGCAGGAAATGCTCGACCGCCACATCAACGTGCCCATCAAGCAGATTGCCGACGCCATCGCCGGGATCGAGCAGCGCAACGGCATGCCGGAAAATGCGCTGCGCAACAAACTGGCGGAAGATGGCGTCTCGCTGACGACACTGATCGACCAGATCCGCGTGCAGCTTGGCTGGTCGCAGGTGCTGCGACAGGAAACGGGCGAACGTGGCCGCATCACCGCAGCCGAGATCGAACAGCGGACCGAGGCGCTGAAACGTGAGGACGGCAAGCCGGAATACATGATCAGCGAGATATTCATTCCCGTTGACGATCCACGCCACACCGAAAACGAACTGAAATTCACCGAAACCATCATTCAGGAACTGCGTGAAGGCGCGCCGTTCCCCATCGTCGCCGCCCAGTTTTCGCAGGGGCAGAGCGCGCTGGAAGGCGGCATGATGGGCTGGACGCAGGAAGACGGGCTGGACCCGCAGGTCGTGGCCGTGGCACGCCAGATGCCCGATGGCGCGATTTCCAACGCCATCCGCGTGGCGGGCGGCTACGTCATCGCCACCATTGCCGAACGCCGCACGGTGGGTCACCAGATGGCGACAATCCTGTCCATGCGTCAGGCTTTCTTCCCCTTCGAAAGCCCGCTTGACCCGGAAAATCCGACAGACCAGCAGAAAAGCATGCTGGATTCGGCCAACGCCTTTGTGGCCAACGCCAAGAACTGCGATCAGGTGGAAGCCCAGAACAAGAAGCTGGGTGAAAAGCATCCTTCCGATCCGGGGGAACTGCTGCTCAACCGCCTCAATCCGCGCATGCGTGAAGTGCTTGAGCCCCTGCCCGTCGGCCAGCCCAGCCAGCCGCTGGTGTCGGAAGATGGCATCGCCGTGCTGATGGTATGCAAACGTGAGGAACGCAACATTGCCATCCAGACCCCCAGCGAAATCGCCGACCACCTGCTGAACGAACGTGTGGAACAGACATCGCGCCAGCTCAACCGTGACCTCCAGCGCCGCGCGATCATCGATATGCGCTCCAAGTCCTGAACGCGGACATGACTGTACCGGAAGGGCTGAAGGGCCTTGAGCCGCTGCGCCAGACGATCGCGCGGCACGGACTGGATGCACGCAAGGCGCTGGGCCAGCACTTTCTGCTGGACCCGGCCATTACGGCGCGGATCACGTCCCTGGCGGGGGATCTGGCGGGACAGCATATCGTTGAGGTGGGACCCGGCCCCGGTGGCCTGACCCGCGCGCTGCTGGACTCGGATGCCGCCAGCATTACGGCGGTGGAAGTCGATACCCGCGCCGTGGCAATCATTACGGAACTGGCGGCCCTTATGCCGGACCGGCTGCAGGTGGTCGAAGCCGACGCCATGCGCCGTGACCTGACCACGCTGTGCCCCGCGCCACGCCAGATCATTGCCAACCTGCCCTATAATGTCGGCACGCCGCTTCTGGTTGGCTGGCTGCGGCAGGCCAGCGCATGGTCGCGCCTGACGCTCATGTTCCAGCAGGAAGTGGCGGAGCGCATCTGCGCAGCCCCCGGTTCCGACCATTACGGGCGGCTGGGCGTTCTGGCGCAATGGACCTGCCGTTGCGGGATGCTTATGCATATCCCGCCCGGTGCGTTTTCACCGCCGCCCAAGGTCCATTCCGCCGTAGTGGGCCTGATCCCCCATGCACAGCAGCCTGACGCCACCCTGTTCCGCGCGATGGAACAGATTACGGCAGCGGCCTTTGGCCAGCGGCGCAAGATGCTGCGCGGGGCGCTGAAATCAGTCGGGGGCGAAGCCCTGCTGACTGAAGCAGGCATTGATGGCAGCCGCCGGGCGGAAACACTGGATATTGCGGAATTTGATAGGCTGGCCCGCCTTCATGCCCGCAGGACTGCCGCCCCGGCATAGGATACCGGCTCCATTACGGGGCAGGAAACCTGCTGCTCCACCGGTTCGTGACCCAGCATGTAATCCCGCGCCAGAGGCACGGCATCAATCTCCCGCGTTAGCTGCAACTGGAAATTGAGATGCCCCTGCACGCGGAAGGCGAGTTCGGATACGCACAGGTAGAATTCGAACATCCGGCAGAACCGTTCATCATACATCCGTGCAATGGCGGCACGCTGCGTGGCGAAACGGCTGCGCCAGTGGGCGATGGTGCGGGCATAATGCAGCCGCCATATCTCACAATCCGTCAGCCATAGCCCCGCGCGTTCAACCGCCCCGACCGCCTCGCTTACCGCAGGGGAATACCCGCCGGGGAAAATGTAGCGATCTATCCATGGGTTGGTCACATTTGGCCCCTCCACCCGCCCGATGGAATGCAGCACCATCACACCCCGGGGTTTGAGGGCCTGGCGCATGGTGGAAAAAAATGAACCGTAATGCGCGACGCCGACATGCTCGAACATGCCGATGGAAATGATGCGGTCGTACTGACGCCTGACCGCGCGATAATCCAGCAGTTCAAAACGCACCCGGTCATCCAGCCCGGCCTCACGCGCGCGGCGGCGTGCAATGTGCAACTGTTCCACCGACAGGGTGATGCCCGTCACCTGCGCGCCATAGTCACGCCCCAGCGTAAGCGCCATTCCACCCCAGCCGCAGCCCACATCCAGTACGCTCATGCCCGGTCGTGTCAGGTGCAGCTTGGCTGCAAGGTGGTGTTTCTTGGCGGCCTGCGCCTGTGCCAGCGTTTCATAGCCGGTGGGAAAATAGCCACAGGAATACTGCATGTCCTCATCAAGGAACAATCGGTACAGCCTGCTGTCCAGATCATAATGGTGGGCGACGTTACGCCGCGCGCGCCGCAGGGTGTTGTTCTGCAGCCATTTGCGGACCATGTAGCGCAGCGAGGAGAAAAAACGTTCTCCCGCCGGGCTGCGCCGCATCACGTTGAGCATGAGCACATGCAGCAGTTCGTACAGCGAACAGTCCACCGGACGCAGGTGACCGGCCATATAGGCTTCCCCAACCTTCAGCGCGGGGTCCAGCAGCAGGGCGCGGCAGGTAGCGGGATCGGCAATCCACATGGCGGCATGGGGGCCGGGCTGGCCCGTATAGACCCGCCTGTCGCCACCGGGATAATACACATCCAGCCGCCCAACCGTGATGAAATGCGCAAAGGCCCGGTCCAGCAATACAGACGCCATCGGCTTTCTCCCCGCCTGTCCGTACGGGCGGACCGCACACGCCCCGAAAACGACGAAAGCCCGGAAGAGTTTCCTCTTCCGGGCTTTCGCAACCAGATCCGACACCCCTTGCAGGGCGCCGGAACGGATCAGTTATTCAGCCGGCGCTTCCTCAACGGCGGTTTCTTCCGAAACCCCGCCTTCGGTCAGCGTGTCTTCTTCGACCAGTGCCGGTTCGTCGTCGCGCTCGACGCCGATTTCCTCACCGCGTGCCTGACGTTCCGCTTCTTCTTCGGAACGCGCGACGTTCACGGTCACCTGCATCGCCACTTCCGGGTGCAGGGCAACGCGCACGTCATACAGGCCAAGCTGCTTGATCGGCTCGGGCAGGATCACCTGGTTACGGGTGATGGTCAGACCAGCCTTCGTCGCGGCTTCGGCGATGTCACGGGTGGTGACGGAGCCATACAGGCTGCCGCTGTCGCCAGCCTGACGGATCAGGATGACGGACAGGCCGTGCATACGCTCGGACAGGCGCTCGGCCTCCTCGCGGTTCTTGAGGTTCTGCGCCTCAAGCTGCACGCGCTCACGCTCGAAACGCTCGCGGTTATGTGCGTTGGCGCGGATCGCCTTGCCCTGGGGCAGGAGGAAGTTACGGGCATAGCCCGGCTTCACCGTTACGATCTCGCCCATCTGGCCCAGCTTCTCGACGCGCTGGAGCAGAATGAGTTCTACTGCGGACATGTTCCTGCCTCCCTCAGCTTACAATGTAGGGCAGCAACGCCAGGAAACGCGCACGCTTGATGGCCTGGGCCAGCTCACGCTGCTTCTTGGCGGATACGGCCGTGATACGGCTGGGAACGATCTTGCCACGCTCGGACAGGAAGCGGCTCAGCAGACGCACGTCCTTGTAGTCGATCTTCGGCGCGTTCGGGCCGGAGAACGGGCAGGACTTGCGACGACGGTAGAACGGACGGCGCGCACCAACCGCAACGCGGCGGGCGGCGGGATTGATCTCGGTAGATTCGGACATCAGCTCTTACTCCGCTTCAGCGCTGGCGCTGGCGCGCTGCTGCTCTTCACGCTCGTTACGGGCGCGGAACTCTTCGCGGTCATCGAAATTGCGGCGCGGACGCCCGCTTTCGAACCGGCCTGCGGGCTTGGGCCCACGGAAGCCACGCTCACGCTCATCGCCCTTGCGCGACAGGATGACGGAGGGAGCTTCGTCAATCTCGTCCACACGCAGGGTGAGCACGCGCAGGACGTCCTCGTTCAGGCCGAGCTGACGCTCGATTTCCTTGATGGCGGCAGGAGACGCGTCAAGACCCAGAAGCATGTAATGCCCCTTGCGGTTCTTCTTGATACGGTAAGCCAGCGTACGCAGGCCCCAGTATTCACGCTTCTTTACGGAACCGGATTCCGCTTCTGCCTGGGTCGCGATGCCATCAGCAATGGCTTCGACCTGCTGCTGCGACACGTCATTACGTGCGATCAGCACGATTTCATACAACGGCATTGGTACTCCCTTCGGATCACTTCAACCCCGCATGGACGGACACGGTCCGCCATTTCGCCCCGAGGGGCACGGGTATAGCCGGACGCGATGCCACGCATCCGGCAGGGAAGGAGCGGTTTGAAACACAAACCCCGTCAATAAACAAGGGAAAAGTGCGCCCGCCCCGTCAGGCCACGCGCAGCCGCCGGGGCAGCGGCAGGCCCAGCGCATCGGGAATGTCCCATATTTCGCGCACGGTCCTGACCTTGAGGAACCCCGCGCGAAGATAATTGGGCAGTGCGCGCGGATGATCGGCCGAACACGTATTGACCCGGACTGCGGCCGGATGCGCCTGCCATGCGCGCGCGATCATCTGGTGCAGGAAAATCCGCCCGACCCCGCGGCCTATCCATGCAGGCAGCAGGCCGAAATAGGCGATGTTCACATCGGGGCTGTAGCGGGCGTCCAGTTCGCAGAAACCGGCAACCCTGTCGCCCTCATACAGCACATGCACACCAATACCCGGATCGGCCAGCAGGTTCGCAAGCTGCGCATCTGACATGAGGCGACGCAGCCACCAGCAGTAATCGCGACCCACCGCGTCGTACATTTCGCGGTACCACCCCACGGTGGGATGTGTGACCGGACGGATCGTATAGCCATCCGGCAGGGCTGGTGGCGATCCCGGCGGCTGCCTGTCCATGCACAGGAAGGTTACATCCACACCGATCCGCGTTCCATCGCCGCCCGGTTCATCACGGGCGGCAGGACATGGAACCTCAGTTATCATCAAGGAAGGACCGCAGCTTGCGGCTGCGGCTGGGGTGCTTGAGCTTGCGCAGCGCCTTCGCCTCGATCTGGCGGATACGTTCGCGGGTCACGTTGAACTGCTGGCCGACTTCCTCAAGCGTATGGTCGGTGTTCATGCCGATGCCGAAACGCATGCGCAGCACACGTTCCTCACGCGGGGTGAGCGAGGACAGCACCCGCGTCGTGGCTTCGCGCAGGTTGGTCTGGATCGCGGCGTCAAGCGGGATGACCGCCGTCTTGTCCTCGATGAAGTCACCAAGATGGCTGTCTTCCTCATCCCCGATCGGGGTTTCGAGGGAAATCGGCTCCTTGGCGATCTTGAGGACCTTGCGCACCTTTTCCAGCGGCATGCCCAGCTTTTCAGCCAGTTCTTCCGGCGCCGGCTCGCGCCCGATCTCATGCAGCATCTGGCGCGAGGTACGGACCAGCTTGTTGATCGTCTCGATCATATGGACCGGGATACGGATGGTCCGCGCCTGATCCGCGATCGAACGCGTGATCGCCTGCCTGATCCACCATGTTGCATAGGTGGAGAACTTGTAGCCACGACGGTATTCGAATTTGTCCACCGCCTTCATCAGGCCGATATTGCCTTCCTGAATCAGGTCAAGGAACTGAAGACCGCGATTGGTGTATTTCTTGGCGATCGAGATCACCAGCCGCAGGTTGGCCTCGATCATTTCCTTCTTGGCGCGCGCCGAATCCCGCTCCCCGCGCGACACGGTGGCGTAGACGCGACGGAACTCACCCACCGGCAGGCCGGTTTCCTGTGTCAGTTCGGCCACCTGGTTACGCAGGCGGACCACCGTCTCGCCATGCTTGGCGATGAAGTTCTTCCACGACTTGCCCGGCAGGGCGGACGCCATTTCCATCCAGCCGGGGTCCAGTTCGCGGCCACGATATTTCAGCAGGAAGTCATCGCGTGATACGCGGGTGCTTTCAGCCAGACGCAGCATGCGCCCTTCCAGACCGTTGAGGCGCTGGAAGATTTCCTTGAGGTGTTCGACCAGCACCTCGATCCGCGCATTGTGCAGGTGGACCTGCTGCACCTTGCCCACCAGTTCCATACGGAGCTGTTCGTAGCGGCTTTCGTCCTCGGCGGAGATTTCGCTACCACCCGTGAATTTTTCCAGCCGTTCGGCCTGCACCTTGTGCAGGGCTTCGTACAGCGCCTCGATTTCCTTGAACTGTTCAAGGATTTCGGGCTTCAGCTTTTCTTCCAGCGCGGACAGCGACAGGCCGGCACCTTCGCCTTCGCCCTCACCTTCGCCCTCGGTTTCCTCGGCCTCGTCGTTCTCGCTGCCTTCGTTTTCGGCAAAGGCATCCTCGCCTTCGGCAGACTCGGCGGGATCGTTGCCGCCGGACTGCATGGCTTCAAGGTCCACGATGTCGCGCAGCAGCATCTCACCGGCCTTGAGCCGTTCATGCCAAGAAATGATGGCGCGGAAGGTCAGCGGGCTTTCGCACAGCCCGCCGATCATCTCGTCACGACCGGCCTCGATGCGCTTGGCGATCGCGATTTCGCCTTCACGCGACAGCAGTTCGACCGAACCCATTTCACGCAGGTACATGCGCACGGGATCGTCCGTGCGGCCAAGGCTTTCGGTATCGACGTTGCCGGCAGCGGTTTCCCCGCTTTCGCTTTCCTCTTCCTCGGCGGTGTCGTCGCTCTTGGTTTCGGCGGGGGCGGCGGCTTCACTCTCGTCGCTGTCGTTGTCTTCGTTCTCGACAACCTGCATGCCCATTTCCGACAGGGCAGCCATCACGTCCTCGATCTGTTCGGAGGACATCTGATCCTGCGGCAGGACGGCGTTCAGTTCATCAAACGTGATGTAACCGCGTTCCTTGCCGCGGGCGATCAGTTTCTTGACGGCGCCGGACCGGGTGTCCAGCAGGGTCGTATCGTTGTCCTGATCCCCCGAAGCCGTGTCCGTACCCGTGGCTGTCTTTGTCGCCATGCCCGATCAATCCCCACCCAGCAAATCCGTTTACGCGCGCGCCAACCCTGCCTGCGCGAGGTTGGCCGCTCCTTTCCCGCCCACCGCATATGCCGGAGGACAGGACAGGGCCAATTATACCGTTTTCATCTGCATTTGTCTGGTGCAGGTGGTCGATAACATGGCCGAAGTCAAGGGCACGCCCGGTGCATTTGATGCAAACGGGCAATTTTCCATTCTACTCATCCGCCTCGTTCCCACCGCGACGCAGGCTGTCCAGCGCCAGCAGGCGGGTGCGCAGGCTCTGCCACGCGGCTTCATCCAGATTGCCCGCGCACATGCGTTCGGTATCGGCGCGGACTTCGGCGGCAAAGCGTTCGACGTTGAGCAGCGCGTAGAAATGCCACCATTCACGCCGCGGGTCGGATGCAAAAATATCGCCATCATCCTGTCCGCGCGTACGCCGCCCGCGTGTTGTGTGGACACGCGCGCAGACTTCATCCAGCCCGGTGCGCGAAAGGCAGGCGGCCAGTTCATCAGGGGATGGCAGTTCGCCCCGGGCATCATACATATCCAGCAGTTCCTCGCGCAGCGCGGCCAGATCGGCGGGCAGTTCAAGGCGGCAGTAGGCGTCCTGTACCTCATCCAGTATGGCGGGCTGCTCAAGGATGATCGCACTGAGGATGCACTGGCGCTGCAGGTCGGCATCCACCGCAGCCACGGGCGCGGTCGCCACCGGTGCCGGCCTGCCCCCGCCACGCGCCCCGGAGCGGCGGAAGGTCTCGAAGAAACTGTCCAGCAGGGTGGAGCGGTATTCCGATGCCAGCGCCTTGTCAGGAATCAGTGCCGCGACTTCCACCAGCCTGCGCCGCAACGCCGCGCGCTGTTCGGGACCGGGATTGCGCACGCCCTCGCTCAGCAGGCCGAACAGCACCTGTCCCATCGGGCGCGCACCGTCGACAAGGGCGGCCATCGCGGCGGGGCCGTGGCGGCGGACAAGGCTGTCCGGGTCTTCCTTTTCAGGCAGGACGCAGAAGCGCAGCGTGCGATCCACGTTCAGCAGGGGCAGCGCCGTTTCCGCAGCCTTCACCGCCGCGCGCTGGCCTGCCGCGTCACCATCGAAACACAGCACCGGCGCCGGGGCGACCTGCCACAGCGCCTCAAGCTGTTCCGCCGTCAGGGCTGTGCCCAGCGGGGCGACCGCACCGCCGAATCCGGCCTGATGCAGCGCGATGACATCCATGTAGCCCTCAACCACCAGCAGGTCGGCCTGCGCGCCGGTACCCCGCACGGCACCGCGAGCACGATCCAGGCCGAACAGCACCCGCCGCTTGGAAAAAATCGCCGTTTCGGGACCATTGAGGTATTTGGGCTGCCCGTCGCCCAGAATGCGCCCACCGAAGGAAACCAGCCTGCCGCGCCGGTCGCGGATGGGAAAGGTGACGCGGTTGAAGAACAGTTCACGCTGTGGCGTGCCGCTTTCATCAGCCCGCATCACACCGGCATCGCGCAGCATGGCGGGCGTTATGTCCAGTGCCGCCATTTCCGCCACCAGCGCGCCGCGCCCTTCCCCCGACCAGCCCAGTCCGAAAGCGGCGATGGTTTCATCGCTCAGCCCGCGGTCATGCAGATAGGCCAGCCCTTCCCGCCCTTCGGCCAGGTACAGCCTGCGCTGCCATGACTGCTGCACGGCTTCAAGCACATCGCCCAGCGTGCGGGCACGTTCGTCCTGCTGCTGCCGGGCGCGGTCGGGCCGGGGCATTTCCATGCCCGCCGCCGTGGCCAGTTCTTCCACCGCCTCGGGGAAGGAGCGGCCTTCGCTCTGCATGACAAAGGTAATGACATCACCATGCGCCTGACAGCCGAAGCAGTGGTAATGGTCATCATAGATATAGAATGATGGCGTCTTTTCCCCATGGAAGGGGCAGCATGCCTTCCAGTATTTCCCCGAACGCACCAGCTTTGTCCGTCGTCCGATAACCGGGGCGATGGGCGTGCGGGCACGCAGTTCATCAAGGAATGCGGGGTCAAGCGCCATCCGGCTTACCTTTCGCCGCCGATCAGGCCGAAAGCTGCGCGCGCACGACAGCACTTGCGCGCGACGGGTCAAAGGCCGCGCCAAACTGTTCCTTCAGCGCCGCCATGACCTTGCCCATATCCTTCATGGAGGTGGCGTCCGTGCGGCCGATGGCCTCACGGACCGCGGCCTCGATCGTGGCGTCATCCAGATCGGCGGGCAGGTATTCACGGATGATGGCGATTTCCGCCTCTTCCTTTTCCGCCAGTTCGGGGCGGCCACCCTTGATGTACAGCGCCGCCGACTCCGTCCGCGACTTGACCATGCCACGCAGCATGGAAATCACGGCGTCGTCGCTGACCTCGTCATCCCCCTTGGCGCGCCCCGCGATATCGACATCCTTCAGCTTCGCGGTGATCATGCGGATCGTGCCGACCTTTCCGCTCTGGCCTGCCTTCATGGCTGTTTTCAGGTCATCCTTGAAACGTGCGCGCAGGGACATGACTGTCAACTCCTCTGCCCGGCGGAAGGGCGAAATGCCCCCTCTGGCGCCGGGAATAATTTTCCCACCGTCCTGTTGCGGCGATATGTGGGAATTTTCTTCCCAATCGCGCAGGACGCTGTTAGGCAATACTCCCGGAAGGGACATCATCCAATGCCGATGACGATAGAAAGTATTATCGAACGCCTTGGCGGCGCCGAACAGGCGGCAAAGCTGACCGGTGTCAGCACCGAGGCCATTCGCAAATGGCGACAGGCCCGCGCCATACCGCCCAAGCACTGGACAACCGTGCTGCGCGCGACGGGCCTGTCACTGTCCGACCTGCAACCCGATACAGAATCCGACCGACCGGAGCCCCCGATGAGCACGCCAAACCCGCCCGCACCGGCCGACAGGCCCAAAGCCGCGACAGCAGCCCTGATTCTGGCCGATGGCACCGTCCTGTGGGGGCGTGGTTTCGGTGCGCATGGCACGGATGCCGCCATTGGCGAGATCTGCTTTTCCACCGGCATGACCGGCTATCAGGAAACCCTGACCGATCCGTCCTTCGCAGGGCAGATCATCACCTTCACCTTCCCCCATATCGGCAACACCGGCGCCACCGCCGAAGATGATGAAGCCGATGTCGTGCGTGCCCGCGCGCTGGTGGTGAAGGAGGACCTGACCGCCCCGGCCAACTGGCGCGCGACCGAGTCGCTGGATGCGTGGCTCAGGACACGCGGCATTCCGGGCATCTGCGGTGTCGATACCCGCGCGATCACCCGCCGCATCCGTGAAGGTGGACCGCAGACGGCGGTTGTCGCCTACCCCGCCGACGGAAAGTTCGACCTGCCAGCCCTGCAGGCCCGCGCCCGCCAGTGGCCGGGGCTGGAAGGCATGGACCTTGCACGCGAAGTCACCTGCGCCAGCCCCTATGCCTGGAGCGAGGGCGTATGGCACTGGCCCCACGGCACCGATCCCCTGCCCGAAAAGCGCCGCAAGGTGGTGGCGGTCGATTATGGCGCCAAGCGCAACATCCTGCGCTGCCTTGCATCCGCCGGGTGTGACGTGACCGTCGTACCCGCCACCGCCACGGCGGAAGAAATCCTTGCCCTCAACCCCGATGGGGTTTTCCTGTCCAACGGACCGGGTGACCCGGCGGCGACGGCGGCCTATGCGGTTCCGGCCATCCGGGGCGTGCTGGAGGCGGGCAAGCCGCTGTTCGGCATCTGCCTTGGCCACCAGCTTCTGGCCCTGACCCTTGGGGCCAGCACATACAAGCTGGCGCGCGGCCACCGTGGCGCCAACCAGCCGGTCAAGGATCTGGCGACGGGGCGCGTGGAAATCACCAGCCAGAACCACGGTTTCGCAGTGGATGAAAAATCCCTGCCAGCCGATGTGCGGGCCACCCATGTCAGCCTGTTCGACGGATCGAATGAAGGGATCGCCACCAGCCGCTATCCCGCCTTCTCGGTGCAGTATCACCCCGAAGCCAGCCCCGGCCCGTCCGACAGCCATTACCTGTTCCGTCGTTTTGTCGATCTGATCGACACCACAACCAAGACCGCGTGAAAGCCGACCCGACATGCCAAAACGGACAGACATCAGCTCCATCCTGATTATCGGCGCCGGCCCGATCGTTATCGGTCAGGCGTGCGAATTCGACTATTCCGGCGCACAGGCCTGCAAGGCGCTGCGTGAGGAAGGGTACCGCGTCATTCTGGTCAACTCCAATCCCGCCACGATCATGACCGATCCGGGGCTGGCGGATGCGACCTATATCGAACCGATCACCCCGGAATTCGTCGAACGCATCATCCTGCGTGAAAAACCCGACGCCATCCTGCCCACCATGGGCGGCCAGACCGCGCTGAACACGGCGATGGCGCTGGACAAGTCGGGCTTCCTCAAAAAGCACAATGTCGAACTGATCGGCGCCAATGCCGAAGTGATCGACCGTGCCGAGGACCGGCAGAAATTCCGCGAGGCGATGGACGAAATCGGCATCGAAAGCCCGCGCAGCCTGATCGCCCACACGCTGGACGAAGCGCGTTCGGCGCTGGAAAGCGTGGGCCTGCCCGCCGTCATCCGGCCGTCCTTCACCATGGGCGGTTCCGGCGGCGGCATCGCCTACAACAAGGAGGAGTTCGACCGCATCGTCTCCTCCGGTCTCGACGCCTCGCCCACCACGGAAGTCCTGATCGAGGAATCCGTGCTGGGCTGGAAAGAGTACGAGATGGAAGTCGTACGCGACACGGCGGATAACTGCATCATCATCTGCTCGATCGAAAACATCGACCCGATGGGCGTGCATACCGGCGACTCCATCACCGTAGCCCCTGCCCTGACGCTGACGGACAAGGAATACCAGCGCCTGCGCGATGCGTCGCTTGCCTGCCTGCGCAAGATCGGCGTGGAAACCGGCGGGTCGAACGTGCAGTTCGGCATCAATCCCGTCGATGGCCGCGTGGTGGTGATCGAGATGAATCCGCGCGTGTCGCGTTCGTCCGCCCTTGCATCCAAGGCGACGGGCTTCCCCATCGCCAAGGTCGCGGCCAAGCTTGCGGTCGGCTACACGCTGGATGAACTGACCAACGACATCACCGGCAGCACGCCCGCATCGTTCGAGCCGACGATTGACTACGTCGTGGTCAAGATCCCCCGCTTCACGTTCGAGAAGTTCCCCGGCACCCCTGCCCTGCTGTCCACCAGCATGAAGTCGGTTGGCGAGGCGATGGCCATTGGCCGCTCCTTCCCCGAGGCCCTGCAGAAGGGCCTGCGTTCGATGGAAATCGGGCTGGCGGGTCTGGACCCGGTCGAAGTGCCGGGCGATGGCGGTGCCGATGCATTCCGTGCCGCGCTGTCACAGCCCCGGCCGGAGCGTATCCTGATGACGGCGCAGGCGCTGCGCGCAGGGCTGAGTGTCGAGGACATTCACGACGCCTGCCGCTTCGAGCCGTGGTTCCTGCGCGAAATCGCGAAAATCGTCGAAGCCGAGCACCGAGTGGTGCGCGACGGCCTGCCCGAAGATGCGGACAGCCTGCGCGCGCTCAAGGCGATGGGCTTCTCCGACATCCAGCTTGCCCGCCTGTCCGGCACGCAGGAAACGGAAGTGGCGAAGCTGCGCGAAAGCCGTGGCGTGACCCCGGTCTACAAGCGCATCGACACCTGCGCGGGTGAGTTCGCATCGCCCACGCCGTATATGTATTCCTCCTACGAAGGTGGATACGGCGTGCCGGAATGTGAAAGCCGCCCCACGGACCGCAAGAAGATCGTCATCCTTGGTGGCGGCCCGAACCGGATCGGACAGGGGATCGAATTCGACTACTGCTGCGTCCATGCCGCCTACGCCCTGCGCGAAGCCGGTTTCGAGACCATCATGGTCAACTGCAACCCGGAAACCGTCTCGACCGATTACGATACCTCCGACCGGCTGTATTTCGAGCCGCTGACGGCGGAAGACGTCATCGCCCTGATCCGGCGCGAACAGGAAAACGGTACCGTTCTGGGCTGCATCGTGCAGTATGGCGGCCAGACGCCGCTCAAGCTGTCGCGCGCGCTGGAAGCCGCAGGCATCCCGCTGCTGGGCACGCCCGCGGACGCGATCGACCGTGCAGAAGACCGTGAACGCTTCCAGGCCATGCTGCACAGGCTGGGCCTGCGCCAGCCTGCCAACGGCATCGCGCGCAGCCCGACGGAAGCCGAAGCGGTGGCCGAGAAGATCGGCTACCCCGTGGTGGTCCGCCCGTCCTACGTTCTGGGTGGGCGCGCGATGGAAATCGTGCATGACCGCGCGAGCCTGCAGCGTTACATGCGCGTGGCGCTACAGCTTGCCGGTGCGGAAGTGGCCAACGGCCCCGTGCTGATCGACCATTACCTGAACGATGCGATCGAGGCGGATGTGGACTGCATCGCCGATGGCAACGAGGTCTACGTCGCGGGCGTCATGGAACATATCGAGGAAGCCGGCATCCATTCCGGTGACAGCGCATGTTCGCTCCCGCCCTATACCCTGTCACCCGCCATCGTGACCGAACTGAAAAGCCAGACCGAAGCCATGGCCCGCGAGCTTGGCATTGTTGGCCTCATGAACGTTCAGTACGCGATCAAGGGACAGGAAATCTTCGTGCTGGAAGTCAACCCGCGCGCCTCGCGCACCGTGCCGTTCGTGGCCAAGGCCACCGGGGTTCCGGTCGCCAAGATCGGCGCGCGTGTCATGGCGGGTGCGAAGCTGGGTGAATTCCGCCTTGATGACCGTGCCGTCGCCCCGCATGTGGCGGTGAAGGAAGCGGTGTTCCCCTTCAACCGCTTCCCGGACGTGGATACGATCCTTGGCCCGGAAATGCGCTCCACGGGTGAAGTGATGGGCCTCGACGCATCGTTCGAGCGCGCATTCGCCAAGTCACAGCTTGCCGCTGGCGTGAAGCTGCCCCTGTCGGGTGCGGTGTTCCTGTCGGTGCGCGACAGTGACAAGGCTGCGGTGAAATCCATCGGCCGCCTGCTGTCGGACATGGGCTTCCGCATCGTGGCGACACGCGGCACGGCAAAGTGCCTGCGTGAAGCGGGCGTAAGCGTGGATGTGGTGAACAAGGTGCTTGAGGGCCGCCCGAACTGTGTGGACGCCATCCGTTCGGGTGATATCCAGATGGTCATCAACACGGCGCAGGGCGCGCAGGCCGTGACCGACAGTTTCGATATCCGCCGTTCCGCGCTGACGCATGGCGTTCCCCACTACACCACCATCGCGGGCGCACGGGCGGCAACGCATGCGATTTCTGCGATGCGTGAGGGGGTTCTTGAAGTCGCGCCCCTTCAATCCTATTTTAAAGGATCATTCTGAGCGTATCGCACCAACGCGGACGTCCTGCCGGTCACCATCAGTGGTCCGGCGGGGTGTCCGCGTGGCCTTGCGTGCGATATGCCCGGTTACGGCAACCAACAGTCAGTTGCGGAAACTGACCTTCACCTCGGGGACAAATCTTGCAGAAATTTCCGATGACAGGCCCCGGCCTGCAACGGCTTGAAGACGAACTGCGCAAGCTCAAGAGTGAAGAACGCCCCGCGATCATACGCGCGATTGCCGAGGCACGCAGCCACGGCGACCTGTCGGAAAACGCGGAATACCACGCTGCGCGTGAACGCCAGTCCTTTACCGAAGGCCGCATTCAGGAACTTGAGGAAATCGTCTCCTCCGCCGAAGTGATCGACCCGGCCAGCCTGTCGGGCGATCAGGTCAAGTTCGGCGCGCGCGTCAAGCTGGTGGATGAGGAAACGGACAAGGAAGTTTCCTACCAGATCGTGGGCGTGTACGAAGCCGACATCAAGCAGGGACTGCTGTCCATTTCCTCGCCGCTGGCCAAATCGCTGATCGGCAAGAGCGTTGGTGACAGCGTGTCCGTTCCCGCCCCCGGCGGCGACCGGACCTATGAAATCCTGGAAGTCATCTACGGCTAGGCGCAAAACCTTGATCACCTTTGAAGATATCCGCGCCGCCGCACAGCGGATCAAGGGGCGCGTGCTGCACACGCCCACCGTCCCGTGCCAGACACTCTCACGGGTTACGGGTGCGGATATCGTCCTCAAGCTCGACAACCTGCAGGCGGTCGGCTCGTTCAAGGAACGCGGGGCCGCCAACAAGCTGGCCCTGCTGACCGAACGCGAACGCGAGCGCGGCGTCATTACCGTATCCGCTGGCAATCATGCGCAGGGCGTGGCCCGCCATGCCGCGATGCTGGGCATTGATGCGGTGATTGTCATGCCGCGCTTCACCCCTGTCGCCAAGGTGACGCGCACTGCCGCATGGGGCGCGCGCGTCATTCTGGAAGGCGACAACTTTGCCGAAGCCACGGCACACGCCAACGCCCTGTGCCAGCGTGAAGGCCGCGTTTTCGTCCATCCCTATGACGATCCCGAAGTCATGGCCGGTCAGGGCACGTTCGCGCTGGAACTGCTTGAGGACGCCGGGCCGCTGGACACCTTCGTCTGCCCCATCGGCGGTGGCGGCCTGCTATCGGGCTGCGCCGTTGCCGCGCGCGCCATGCGCCCGGAGATGGACATCATCGGGGTGCAGGTGGAAAATTTCTCCTCCCTCGCCGGTTTTCCGGGCGATGAGGTCATGCCTTCGGGTGGCGCCACCATTGCCGAGGGCATTGCCGTGCTCCAGATCGGTCGCCAGCCGCTGGAAGTGATCCGCGAACACGTCTCCAACGTGCTGGTCGTGCCCGAAAGTGCCATCGAAACCGCGATCACCATGCTGGCCGAAGGGGCAAAGCAGGTCAGTGAAGGGGCCGGGGCCACAGCCCTTGCCGCCGTTCTGACCTATCCCGAACTGTTCCGTGACAGGCGTGTGGCGCTACCCATCACGGGCGGCAATATCGACAGCCGCATTCTGGCCAATACGCTGCTGCGTTCGCTGCTGCGCGATGGGCGGCTTCTGTGCCTGAAAATGGAAATACCGGACCGTCCCGGCGTGCTGGCCGATATTTCGCGCAAGATCGGCGATGCCGGTGGCAACATCATCGAAGTCTCGCACCAGCGCCTGTTCACCACCCCCAGCGTGCAGGCGGCGGAACTGGAAGTCATGATCGAGGCCCGCGACCCCGAACATGCCCGCATGCTGGAAGCGGAACTGGCCAAGACCTATATCGTGCGCCGCGCCTGACCCCCGGCGGCTTAGGCAGCAACACGGACCACACAGAAAAAACCCGCGAGGTGGCCTGCGCCGCTTCGCGGGTTTTTTTATCCTATTCCGCCTGAGCGCCCATAACCACGCATCTGGTCAAGGATTCCCTTCGGGGACATCCCGGCGGCCCCGGGATGCTTTCATGCGTGCTGCGCGTTCATTTCGTACCGAACAGGCGGTCACCCGCATCGCCCAGACCGGGGCGGATATAGCCATGTTCGTCCAGCCCCCGGTCGATCGCACAGGTGACGATCCGCACATCGGGATGGGCCTTGCGCAGGCAGGCGATCCCTTCGGACGAGGCAAGCAGGCATACGAAAACCATACGCGTGCAACCCGCCTGCTTCAGCCGGTCGATGGCGGCAACGGCGCTGTGGCCGGTGGCCAGCATGGGGTCCACCACCAGACAGATGCGGTTGCCGACATCATCGGGCAGCTTCAGGTAATATTCGACCGGCTCCAGCGTTTCAGGGTCACGGTACAGACCGACATGACCGATCCGTGCGGAAGGGACCAGATCAAGCAGCCCGTCCAGAATGCCATTGCCCGCGCGCAGGATGGAAATCAGGCACAGTTTCTTGCCCGCAAGGCGCCTGGCCTGCATGGTTTCAAGCGGGGTTTCGATTTCCACCGCTTCAAGCGGCAGGTCACGCATGGCTTCGTAGCCGATCAGCAGGCTGAGTTCGCGCGCCAGATGGCGAAAGGCACCGGTTGACGTATCGCGCTCACGCATGAGGGTCAGCTTGTGCTGGACCAGCGGGTGGTTGACGACAATCACATCTTCATCATGCGGGGCGGCAGGCTCGGTCATATTCACTCCTTCAGGATCGTTGGTTTGCGCTATCAGCTTGCGCCATCACGCGGCACGAATGTCAGGGCCAGCCCATTCATGCAATAGCGCAGGCCGGTCGGCGGTGGCCCATCAGGGAATACATGGCCCAGATGGCCATGGCAGTGCGCGCAGTGGACCTCCGTCCTGGTCATGCCATGGCTGGTGTCGGTCGTGGTGCCGACCGCGCCGGGAATGGCATCGAAAAAGGAAGGCCATCCGCTGCCGCTCTCATACTTCGTGCCCGAACGGAACAGCGGTGTCCCGCAGCCCGCGCAACGATATTCCCCGGCCCGCTTTTCATTGTTGAGCGGGCTTGAACCGGGGCGTTCGGTGCCGTGTTCACGCAGGATGCGCAACTGTTCGGGTGACAGGCAGCCACACTGCTGCGCATTTGTGTTCGGAGTATCGGACATGGCTGTTTTTTCCTCCAGCAGACGGGCATTTCACGCTGACTGCTTTTAGGGCATGATGCCACATAAAATAAAACAGGGAGATAATACCCCATGAGCGACCATGAAGCAGCAAACAGGGTGCCGCGTCCGGTCATGCTTGCCGTTCTGGACGGCTTTGGCTGGCGCGAGGACCCGTCGAACAACGCGGTAAGTGCCGCGCATACCCCGGCCTTCGACCGGCTGTGGCAGGCGGGACCACGCGCCTTCCTCAAGACCTGTGGGGAGGATGTCGGCCTGCCGCAAGGGCAGATGGGCAATTCGGAGGTCGGGCACCTCAATATCGGTGCCGGGCGCGTCGTGATGCAGGAACTGCCGCGCATCTCCACCGGACTGGCGGACGGATCGGTCGCACAGGGCGCAGTCATGCAGGATTTCATCGCCGCGCTGAAAGCCAGCGGGGGCACGTGTCACCTGCTTGGCCTCGTCTCCCCCGGCGGGGTGCATGCCCATCAGGACCATGCCGTGGCCCTTGCCCGCATCGTGCGCGCGGCAGGCGTGCCTGTCACCTTCCACATCTTCACCGATGGACGGGATACCGCGCCGCAATCGGGGCATGGTTATGTCAGCCAGCTTCTGTCCCAGCTTCCGGCGGGTGTGCGGGTTGGCACGGTCTCGGGCCGCTATTACGCCATGGATCGCGACCGGCGGTGGGACCGGGTGGAAAAAACCTACAACGCCATCGTCGCCGGTCAGGGCGAGCGGGCGGGCGACGCGCTGGAAGTGCTGGACCGGGCCTATGCCGCGGGCACGACGGATGAGTTCGTGCTGCCCACGGTAATCGGGGAATATGGCGGCATGCGCGACGGGGACGGCGTGCTGAGCTTCAATTTCCGCGCCGACCGTATCCGCCAGTTGCTTGATGCGCTGCTGGAGCCGAATTTCGATGGCTTCAAACGAAGCCGTCTGGTCAACCTCGCCGCCGTTACCGGCATGACGCGCTATAGCGACCGGCTGGCTGAACTGATTACCGTGCTGTTCCCGCCGCAGGAACTGCATGACCTGCTGGGGGATGTGGTCTCGGCCGCCGGACGCAGGCAGATCCGCATGGCGGAAACCGAAAAATATCCCCACGTCACCTACTTCCTCAACGGTGGGCGCGAAGGGGAACTGCCGGGGGAAGACCGGATCATGGTCCCGTCGCCCAAGGTCGCGACCTATGACCTTCAGCCGGAAATGTCGGCGCCCGAACTGACCGACCGCGCGGTGGAAGCCATCGACAGCGGCAAATACGACCTGATCGTGCTCAACTTCGCCAATGCGGACATGGTCGGCCATACCGGCGTGCTGTCCGCTGCCATCAAGGCGGTCGAAGCCGTGGATCAGGGGCTGGGCCGGATCGTGGACGCCATTCACCGCGCGGGTGGCGCGCTGCTGGTCACGGCGGATCATGGCAATGCGGAAACCATGTTTGACCCGCAGACCAATGGCCCGCACACTGCCCATACCCTCAATGTGGTGCCGGTGGTGCTGACGGGTGCGGACGGGGTCAGCCTGCATGATGGCCGTCTGGCCGATATCGCGCCCACGCTGCTGCAGCTCATGGGCCTGCCCCAACCCGCCGCCATGACCGGCCATTCCCTGATCGACGGGTCCACGCCATCCTGACATCACGCCAGAACCCGCTATCCCGCTGGCCCGGCCATCTGGCCGGCGGGCTTATGCTTTTATGGGGCACAATAACATACGCATGGTGCGCGCCCGCGCCCCATGCCACTACTGCGACAGGAGCCAGCCACACCCACCATCTGGTGGCTGGCGTGGCCACGAATGACGCCAATGCGCGCAGAATCCGCCAGCAACTGGATGCCGCCCGCACCGCGCATGAAAACCTGCTCGCCCGCGAACAGCAGCAGGCGCATGATCTGGAAGAACGCCGCAAGGTGCAGCAGGCCGCCCGCGAACAGGCCCGTATGGACGCGGAAAAAGCGGCCAGCCTGTCCGCCGCTATGGTGGATGCAAGCGCCCGCCTGCAACATACGGAACAGCAGGCAGCCGATCTGGACAGCCGCATTGCCGACCTGCACACCGAACAGGCGACGCTGCGCCAGCAGCTTGACCGGGAAGTCGCGCGCCTGTCCCCCCTGCTGCCGCTGGCTGAACGGCTGTCCCTTTACCCGGCGGATACGCTGCTGGCCGTGCCCCTGCCCGCCGACCGGGCCGTAACCGGGCTGCTTGTGGTCCATGGCATGATGGCCGACATCGCCCGCCAGACCCGCGCCATTCACGACCGCCGCACCCGCCTGCTCCAGCTTGACAGCGAACTGGCCCAGCAGCAGCAGCAGATGCGCCTTGTGGTCAGCGCGCGCGAAAGCCAGCGCGATACGGTCAATCGCGCGGCGCGGGCGGCACTTGAGGCCCAGCAGCGCTCCAACGCCGCTGCCGCAAGCGCCACGCAGGCGGTGGAGGAAGCAGCCCGCCGGGCATCAAGCGTGCAGGATGCGATTGCCCGCATCGAGGAAACCGAACAGCAGGCAGAAAAGAACCTTGAACAGGCCGCCCGCGCTGCCGAGCGCGCCCATAACATGCAGGAAGCCACCGCCGCCCGCAGGCAGGCGCATGAAATGGCGGCAGGCGCCGGACCCGGCATCACCCCCGCTACCAGCAGTAGCGCGGGCGCGCCCGTGGCGGGCACGGTGCTGACCGCATGGGGCCAGTCGACCGAAACCGGACCGGCGACAGGCGTGACCTACGCCCCCCCGTCGCGCGCGACCGTGCGCGCACCATGCACCGGACGTATTGATTTTGCCGGCCCGTTCCGCACATACGGACAGATGATGATCCTTGATTGCGGGAAACACTACCGCTTCGTACTGGCGGGACTGGGCGATATCGCGGTCACGGCGGGCCAGCAGGTCAGCCATGGGGCCGCGGTGGGGCAGATGCCGCAATGGAATGGGGGCGGCAGCAGGCCCACCCTGTTCGTGCAGTTGCGCCAGGGGGGTAATACCGTCAATCCGGCCCCATATCTGTGATATGGTGCGAGACGGTTTTGCCCGCATGCAAGTTCGGTATATGCTGCCACCCGTGACGGATGGGCAGGATCACGTTACAACGCAACGCGAAGAATACATGCAGGCCAGCCGGGACAAGGCGGCGGGCATCCAGGAGACAACGACGCATGAAGTTCCGTAATGGCTTGCTGATCGGTTGCGCCTTTCTTGCAGGGATCGCAGCAGCCCCGCAGATCGCCCACTATTCAGCCAGCAGGTGGGGCAACCTTGCCCCCATGGCCCATGCGGCTGACATTGTCTCCAAGGATGACAACTCTCCGCGTGAAATCGAACAGCTCATGTTCCTGTTCGGTTACGTTCTGGAAAAGGTGAAGGCCAATTATGTCGAACCCGTTTCCACCCGCGACCTGATCACCAACGCGCTGAACGGCATGCTGAGCGGACTGGACCCGCACAGCTCCTACATGACGGAAAAGCAGTTCTCCGACCTGCAGGTCCAGACCAAGGGCACGTTTGGCGGGCTGGGACTGGAAGTTCAGGGTGAGGACGGGCATGTCCGCGTGGTCTCCCCCATTGACGATACCCCCGCCGCGCGCGCGGGCATCAAGCCTGGCGATTTCATTGTCGCCATCGACGGCAAGAATATCGACGGCCAGCCGCTGGATCAGGTGGTCACCCGCATGCGCGGCAAGCCCGATACCCGCATCACGCTGACGCTGATCCGCGAAAAGGCGCCCAAGCCCCTTATCCTGACCCTGACGCGCGCGGTCATTCCGCTGCTGGTCATCAAATCCTCGCTGTATGACACGATCGGCTATATCCGAATCGCGCAGTTCAATGAGGAAACGCAGTCCGGCCTGCTCGCGGCCTACAAGAAGCTGCAGGCCCAGACCCATAACAAGATGGCAGGGCTTATCATCGACCTGCGTTCCGATCCGGGCGGGCTGCTGACGCAGGCCATTGATGTGGGTTCGGACTTCATCCGCAATGGCGAGATCGTGTCCACCCGCGCCCGCCACCCGCAGGACAGCCAGCGCTGGGATGCGCATAATACCGACATTACCAACGGCCTGCCGATCGTGGTGCTGATCAATGGCGGCTCCGCCTCCGCCAGCGAGATCGTGGCCGGTGCGCTTCAGGATCACCAGCGCGCCGTGCTGCTGGGTGAAAAGACCTTTGGCAAGGGATCGGTGCAGACCATCCTGCCCATTCCGGGCGAAGGGGCGATCCGCCTGACCACGGCGCGCTACTACACGCCGTCCGGCCGTTCGATTCAGGGTCTGGGGATCATACCCGACATTACCGTGCGTGAAGCACATGATGATGCGGGCTACAGCATCCATGAAGCGGATCTGGCGCATATCATCAAGAACCGCGGCGGCAATACGGCGCAGCCCCCTTCGCGCACCGACCTGCCCGCCATCGCCAGGTCCATCCCCGCCCAGCCCCCGGCGAACTGGCCGGAATTCGACCCGCTGAAGCCCACGACGGACTTCCAGTTGCAGGAAGGGCTGAAGGTCGTACGGTCCATGGCGGGCCTGCCGGTTGCAGCAGATGCGCCGGTGCATGACGACAAATCCCACAATAATGACAAATCCCAGCCGACACCGCCTGCCACCACATCGGCACCGGCAGGCGGGGAACCGAAGGCCCCCGTGCCGACGACGACACCCTCACCCACATCCACCCCGGCGGAAAAGCAGGCACCTGCCACGGCTCCATCGACACCGGCAGCGCCTGCGGCACCCGCTGCGCCTGCCACACCTGCCCATCCCTGATCGTGCCGGAAGCCTGACCCCATGACCGATCCCGCCACCCTGCCCTACCGCCCGAATGTGGGTGCGCTTGTATTCAACCGACAGGGCATGGTGCTGGTCGCGCGCCGGACGGACATGCCCGGCGCGGGTGGCCCGCCCGATGAAGGCGTATGGCAGTGCCCGCAGGGCGGCATTGATGAAGGCGAAGCGCCCGAAGCCGCCGTACTACGTGAAGTGCGCGAAGAAATCGGGACCAGCGCCGTGCAGGTCGTCGGCACCTATCCCGAATGGCTCAGTTACGACCTGCCCGCGCACCTGATCGGTCGGGCGCTGGGCGGCCGTTACCGTGGACAGACCCAGCGCTGGTTCGCCCTGCGCTTTACCGGACAGGATGCGGATATCAGGCTGGATACGCACCTGCCTGCGGAATTCGACCTGTGGAAATGGGTCAGGCTGGAGCAGCTTCCCCATCTCAATGTCGGCATCAAAAAAGAAATCTATACCAAACTGGCGGATTATTTCGCCTGCTACGCCGTCGCGGCCTGAGGCATAAGACCACCGCGCACGAGCGCGGTCATGACCTTGCCGCGCAGTAGCGGGGCAAGCGGCAGGGTCATCATATCATCGACCGTAACCCAGCGCAGTTCCGCAATCTCGGCTGCGGCTACGGGCGCGCCGTCCAGAAGGGCAAGCCATATGCGTGCCTGGACGATATGACCGGGTTCATTGGCCGCCGCATCAGAAAAATCACCTGTCAGTTCCCTGCCCGGTGTCAGGCCACATCCCAGTTCTTCGCGTATTTCACGCTGTAACGCCTGTTGCGGGCTTTCACCCGCATCGGGCTTGCCGCCGGGCAGCATGAAGGCGGTCGTGCCCTGCTTGCGCACGACCAGCAACCGTTCGCGCACGATGACCGCCGCACATACAACCCGGATAACCCCCGCCATACACCTAAGCCCTTATTACTTGTCGCCCCCCTTGAGTGGCGCCATGAGGAAACAGAACGGCACGACCAGCATTGCGCCGATGCCCAGAATCATGAACACCTCATTATAGGCCAGAATGGCGACCTGTCTCTGGAACTCCTTATACAACCGCCCCATCGCCACATTATTGATGGCGCTCTGCGCATAACCACGGGCAAGGGCCACTGCCCGGCTCTGTGCCAGGTATTCATTGAATGGCTGGTGGTAGGGCGTCATCCAGTGGACCATCTGGTTCTGGTGGGCCTGCCGCAGTTCCGTCACCAATGCGGTGGCCCCGGAAATGCTCAGCGACCCCAGAACGTTACGTGACATGCTGAACAGGGCCGATCCATCGGCGTTCAGTTCGCGTGGCAGGGTGGCATAGGTGATGGTCGAAATCGGCACGAACAGGAAGGCCAGCGTGGCCGTCTGGCTCATGCGGAACATGACCAGATGCCGGAAATCCAGTGATGGCACCAGTTGCGCCGACCACAGCATTGATGCGCCCATAAGGAAGAAGCCACAGGCGATGATGTAGCGAAGCTGGACGTGCTTCATCGCAATACCGACCATCGGGATCAGGATGATGACCGCCACACCGCCCGGTGAAAGGATCAGCCCCGACAGGGTGGCCGTATACCCCATGATCTGCTGGGAAAACTGCGGCACGATAATGGCCGAGGAATAGAGCAGCGCCCCAACCGCCCCCATGAGACCGGTCCCCACGGCGAAATTCCTGTCCTTGAACACCCGCAGGTCCACAGCCGGATGCTTGACCCGCAGCAGCCACATGATCGCACCGCCGATACCCAGCACGGCGAGGATGCTCATGATCACGATGATGCGCGAACCGAACCAGTCCTCATCCTCACCCCGGTCAACCGCCACTTCCAGACAGCCGAAGCCGATGGTGATCAGGCCGATCCCCACGAAATCGAGCGGCGCGCTCTGCTTGCGGGCCCATGGCGGGTCATCAATCATGATCGAAACCGCAATGGTGGCAAGGATGCCCACCGGTACGTTGATGAAAAACACCCACCGCCACGAATAGTTATCGGTGATCCACCCGCCAAGGGACGGGCCGAGGACCGGGGCCACCACTGTGGCAATGGCGGTCAGCCCGAAGGCCGCCGCACGCTTGTTGGGCGGGAAGGTGTCCAGAATGATGGACTGCTGGTTGGGTTGCAGTCCGCCGCCGAAAAAGCCCTGCATCAGACGGAACAGGATCAGTTCGGGCAGGCTGGTCGCGATGCCGCACAGAAAGGACGACAGCGAGAACATGGCGATACAGATAAGGAAATAGCGCTTGCGCCCGAGCAGCTTGCCCAGCCAGCCCGAGATGGTCAGCACGATCCCGTTCGCCACCAGATAGGAGGTCAGCGTCCACGTCGCATCATCATAGGTTGATGACAGGCTGCCCGCGATATGCGGCAGGGCCACGTTGACGATGGTGGTGTCGAGAATCTCCATGAAGGCGGCGACGGTCACCACCACGGCGATCAGCCATGGGTTGTGCTTCGGCTTCCAGCCCCCGCCATCCGCCGCGCCAGCGGGGCCTGCCGCCTGCGCGCTCATTCCGTGTGGACCGTCGGCTCGACCGACAGGCCAAGCGACAGCGGCACGTCCTGGCGCAGTCCTTCATCAATCAGGATCTTGACCGGCACGCGCTGGACAATCTTCACGTAGTTGCCCGTCGCATTCTCCGGCGGGAAGGCGCTGAAGGTGGCACCCGTGCCGAGCTGGAGCGAATCCACATGTCCGCGCAGCTTCAGAAAGGGATAGGCGTCAACGGCAATATCCACCTTCTGGCCCGGACGCATGCGGGTAAGCTGCGTTTCCTTGTAGTTGGCCACGACCCACACCTCCGGCTCGACCACGGACATGACCGTCTGGCCCGCGTTGACATAGGTGCCGCGTTCGATATTGCGCTGCGAGATCCAGCCATCATGCGGCGCGCGGATGGTGGTCCATTCCACGTTCAGTTCCGCTTCGCGCAGTTTGGCCTCGGCCTGCGCCAGCTGGGCTTCCTGCTCCGTCACGCGGGCTTCGGTGCTGGAAATATTGGGAATGACAGGCAGCGCGGTTTCAAGGTTGCCCTGCGCCTCAAGCACCTGCGCCTTCGCCGCATTCAGGGCGGCGGTGGCGTAGTCGATATTCTGCTGCGATGTCGCCTCACGCGTGACACCATGCTGGCGGCGGTAATCGGTTTCCGCGCGGAACTGCTGCGCCTGCGCGGCGGCAAGCTGGCCCTGCGCCACCATCAGGTGGCCGGGGAAATTCTTTTTCGCCACTTCCGACAGCAGGCTGTAGTTGCGGACCTGCGCACGCGCGATATCCACCGCAGCCTGGGCCTGATCGCGCTGGGCGCGCCAGTTACGGTCATCGATACGGGCCAGCACGTCGCCCTGATGAACATACTGGTTATCATTCACCGCCAGTTCGGTCACATAGCCGGAAACATGCGGGGCCACCGCCACGGCGCGACCGGCAGTAAAGGCGTCGTCCGTTTCCACCTCATGACGGTGCAGGAACCAGTAGAGACCACCCAGAAGCAGCACCACCACCACAACGCCAATCAGGATCAGCTTGCGGCGCGATGATCCCTCTTTCGTCTGATTATCCCCGTCATCCTGTGCGACGACATGTCCGTCTTCAGCTGCCTTGCCTTCGTCCGCGGCCATCTGGTTCCCTCATCACTTTGATTGCAGCCCCTGATCCTGTCATTCCACGCATTGACCGAACGGGTCGGTCAATCCATGACACGAAGCTTGCCACACTTCAACCGCCATCACCGCTCCGGATGCATATTCCACCACGTCGGATCGATGTTTTCGCGGCTGCCTGCCCCCGGCTACGGATATTTCAGTCCGCCGGAATCCGGGTTGGGGAACAGTCCCTAAAGGGTGAAAGCCTGATTGCGCACCATGCGCGCATACAGTCCGTCATGCTGGATCAGGGCATCATGCGTGCCGCATTCCACCGCCCTGCCCGCCGCCATCACCACCACAAGGTCGGCAGACCGGACGGTGGACAGTCGATGCGCGACGACGATGGTTGTCCGCTCATGGCGCAGGTGGGCAAGGGCCTGCTGGACAATGGCCTCGCTCTCGCTGTCCAGCGCGCTGGTGGCTTCATCAAGCAGCAGCACGCGGGGATTGCGCAGCAGGGCGCGTGCAAGTGCCACACGCTGCCGCTGGCCGCCAGACAGGCGCTGCCCTCCCGGCCCGACCCGCGTATGGTAGCCCTGCGGCAGGGCCTGAATGAATTCATCTGCCGCCGCGGCACGCGCGGCGTCGCGCACCTGCGCATCCGTCGCCTGCGGGTTGCCCATGCGGATGTTGTCCACGACCGGCAGGTCAAACAGCAACGTATCCTGACTGACATAGGCAATTGCATCGCGCAGTTCAGGCAGGATCAGGTGCCGCAGATCAACGCCATCAAGCGTGATGCGACCGCCCGATACGTCATGCAGGCGCGGGATCAGGGACAGCGCCGTCGACTTGCCCGCGCCCGATGGTCCGACCAGCGCCACGGTCAGACCCGGCCGGGCGATGAAATCCAGCCCGTCCAGCCCCATGCGCCCATCAGGATACTGAAAGGAAACCTGCTCGAAACACAGTTCGCCATGGCCTGCAGGCAGCCCGACCGCATCGGGCGCCTGCGCCACCGCCACGGGTTCGTCAATCACGTCAAAGACCCGTTGCAGGCCGCCAAGCCCTTCCTGCAGGGCGATGTTGAGGGTACCCAGCGCACGCAGCGGACGGGCAGCCAGAAGCAGGGCCGCGACAAAACCGGAAAAATCGCCAAGCGTCGCGCCGCCCTGCGTCGCCCGCCAGCCCGCGAAGCCCAGAACGGCGGCCACGGCGATCCCGCCCAGTACCTCCAGCATCGGATCAACACGGGCGCGTCCCCGCGCAATGCGCAGCAGACGGTCATGCAGCACGTCCAGAACGTTATCCGCACGCGCCTGCTCGGCCTGTTCCAGACGATAGACGCGGATGGTACGCGACTGGTTGAAGCTTTCCGCCAGCATGGCGCTGGTCTCGCCTATCTGCTCATGCACCCCGCCGGATTCCCGTCGCAGCCGTTTGCCCAGCTTACGCACCGGCATGGCGGCGATCGGATACAGCACGGCGGCGATCAGGCTCAGTTCCCAGTCCATATACAGCATGGAGGCAATCAGCCCCACCACCGTAACACCGTCGCCCAGGGCGTTGGTGGCACGGATCATCGCCTCCCGAATCGAGACGGCATCGGTGGTGAACCGCGCGGCGATCTGGGCCGGGGCCTCGGTTTCGATACGGGAAATATCGGCATGGACCAGATGGTGGAACATCCGCCCCTGCAGGCCACGAATGACGATCAGCACCAGCGACTGCACCGCGATGGACTGCCCGTACTGGGAGATGGCCTTCGCCACCGTAATCACCACGACCAGAAGCGGCACCTGATAAAGTATGCGCGGATCATGGGCTGCGAACATGTCCAGCGCGCGCTGGATCACCAGCGGATAAAGCGCGCTGAATATGGCCATGAGCGCGGTCATGACCATAACCCCCAGTATGCGCAGCTTGTGACCGGCCAGTTCATCGCGCCACAGCCGCCGCATGAGGCGACGCGACGGCACCGTATCGGCCTGCGGGGCCTGTCGGTCTGGTCCGGGCGTTGGAATTACGTTCATTCGTCGGCCTATAACGGCAAGCCTGTGCAAAACAAAGTGCCGCGACATACGGTTACAAATTATGTCCGACCCGCCGCAGGACGTCATGCATATGCCGCAGGCAGGCGGCATGATCCGCAACGCACCCGTTATCCAGCCACCACTGGCGCATTTCCACCAGCGCCCGCCCCACCCCCACGCCGGGCGCGCAGCCTGCCGCCACAAGATCACGTCCGGTCAGGGGAAAGACCGGACGTGGCATTTTTTCCAGCCGGTGGCGCAGCGCATCCCACTGCATGTCGGGCTGCCCGATCCGGTCGGCCTGACACAGCCATGTGCGCCACAGCAGGTCACGCAGGGCATGGTCGGCCAGCAGGCGGGCAAGCGTGCCCGCATCCATGCCGGGCAGCGGCACGGCATCCCCGCGTGTCTGCGCCAGCGCCGTTCCATCGGCACGCGACAGTTTCAGCCGCCGGGCCACGGCGCGCACATCGCCTGCTACAAGGGACGCAAGACGCAGCACCGCATCCGCTGGCGCGCCACAGGCCAGCAGCCTGCCCACGCGCACCATGTCGCAGCCTTCTGGCAGGACATGGTCCAGCACACCGCTGGCCTGCATCTGTTCCAGCGTTTCCATGACATTGGGGCCGACAAGGATACGCCGCAGTTCCGACCAGACGCGCTCGACCGAAAGACGCTCGATCAGGGCAGCCAGATCGGTGATGGCCGCCATGGCCGCCGCATCCGGCCTGCCCCGGCCATAACGGGCCTGAAAGCGGAAAAAGCGCAGGATACGCAGGGCGTCCTCGGTAATGCGCTGGCGGGCGTCGCCTACAAACCGCACACATCCCGCCGCAAGGTCGGCCTGACCATTGAAAGCGTCATGCACCACGCCTGCCCGGTCGCATGACATGGCGTTGATGGTGAAATCGCGTCGTGCCGCATCCTCGCGCCAGTCATGGGTCCATGCGACGGTGGCGTGGCGACCGTCGGTTTCCTCATCGCGGCGCAGGGTCGTGATCTCGAACGG
The DNA here is from genome assembly GCF_003207825.1 of Komagataeibacter saccharivorans. GTDB lineage: Bacteria > Pseudomonadota > Alphaproteobacteria > Acetobacterales > Acetobacteraceae > Komagataeibacter > Komagataeibacter saccharivorans. The sequence continues at coordinate 182,939 of NZ_NKTY01000001.1, forward strand.
ACGGCCATCCAGAACCGCCGTCACCGTTCCGTGGGCAAGGCCCGTCGGCACCACCTTGATCCCGGCATGGCCAAGGCGTTCCATCACCTCCTCCGGCGTGTGGGGGGAAGCCAGATCCATGTCCGTCACCGTCCGCCCGCACAGAAGATCGCGCACAGCCCCACCCACCAGCCGCGCATCGGGCACGATGGCCCATAGCGTATCCAGTTGCCGCGCCACATCGGGCATATCGCGACGCAGGCGGACAAGCGGGCTATCTACCGTCATGAACAGCCTTCAGCCGGCATGGCCGACAGGGGGAAGAAGACATTCTGGCTCCACACTCCCAGACAGGGCACGCCCCGGTGATGTCCTGCCACCGCCAGCGCCGCCAGTTCGTAATAGACGGGACGGGCGATGCGGGCTTCGACAGGTAAAGCCCCGTCCCCGTCACGCACATGGATGTAGGGTACCGGCCCGGTGCCGCAGCTTTCGCACGGCACGTCCCAGTCGCAGCGAATCGGATGCGACGGCCCGGCACAGATCACCTGATCGACATTGGTGCGAAACGACAGCACCTGCCCGCGCCCGCAGCCATGCCATTCCAGTTCGGTTGCGACGAAGGGTGCGTCCTCCACCTCTATCGTGCCCTGTTCTACCGGTGTCTGTAACCGGTAGCCGCCCTGCGCATCGCGGCGCAGGGTGGATGCGAACAGGCACACCATCGGTTTGCGGCGGATCGGGCTGCCCCGGTACAGCCATGTCCCGTCCCGCTGGATCAGAAAAGGCAGCGCGCCACATGTGGTCGCCGACTGCAGGTTTGGATGCGGCTGGATCTCTCCAGCCTCGAAATCGTCCATCAATTGCGTTAACCCGACACTATGGAAGCTGCTTGACTTGATATAGGGATCAACACCGGCTTGATGAAACCCCCGGACCTGTCAGACTGTTGGAATGATGACCATGGATGATAATTCGCCCCTCCATGCAGCGCCGCAGGCGGGCATGACATTTTCCACTGCCCTGACCGGCGAACAGATCGCCGCGCAGGCCGAAGCCATGGCCGGCCGCCTCAAGCAGGCGCGTACGGAACTGGGCCGTGTCATCCTTGGTCAGGACCGGGTGATCGAGCTTGTGCTGACCAGCATCCTTGCGGGTGGCCATGCGCTGCTGGTCGGTGCGCCGGGACTGGGCAAGACGCTGCTGGTCACGACGCTGGGCCGTGTGATGGGCATGGATGCGCGACGCGTGCAGTTCACGCCCGACCTCATGCCGTCAGATATTCTGGGCAGCGAAATCCTTGATGAGGATGAAAGCGGCCGCCGCAGCTTCCGTTTCGTGGCGGGGCCGGTGTTCTGCCAGTTGCTCATGGCCGATGAAATCAACCGCGCCAGCCCCCGCACCCAGTCCGCCCTGCTGCAGGCGATGCAGGAGCGCGAGGTCGCGATCGCCGGGACCAACCACCTGCTGCCGCGCCCCTTCCATGTGCTGGCGACCCAGAACCCGATCGAGCAGGAAGGCACCTACCCCCTGCCCGAAGCCCAGCTTGACCGTTTCATGATGCAGGTCACGCTCGATTTCCCGGACATTCAGGCCGAACGCGCCATGCTGCTGGCCACCACGGGCACCACCACCGCCACCGCCAGTCCGGTGCTGGGTGCAGCCGACGTGCTGCACGCGCAGGGGCTGGTCCGCGCCCTGCCGGTGGGCGAACAGGTCGTGGATGCGATCGTGCGCCTTGTCCGCTCCGCCCGCCCCGAAACCACCGATGATCCCGTGATACGCGAAGCCGTGGCATGGGGTCCCGGCCCCCGCGCCGCACAGGCCCTGATGCTGGCCACCCGTGCGCGCGCCCTGCTGGACGGGCGGCTTTCCCCCACCATTGCGGATGTGGCGGCGCTGGCGCATCCCATCCTTGTCCACCGCATGGCCCTGTCCTTTACCGCGCGGGCGGAAAATACCAGCCTGTCGGGACTGGTCGATACGCTGGTCGGGCGGATCGGCTGACCTTGCCTGCTCCCCTGTCCTTCCTCTCACGCCTGTCACGTCGCGCCCGGCAGGCTACCGGACGGCCCGCGCCAGCGCCGGATGCGACGGGCGGGACGTTCCTGCCCCGCAATGCGGTTTCCGCCACGGCGCTGGCCGATTCACTGGCCAGCAGGCTGCCCGCGCTGATCGTGACCGCCCGCCGCATTGCGGAAAATACCGGTCAGGGTGCCCATCCGCGCCGCAAGGCCGGACAGGGGGACGAATTCTGGCAGTACCGGCCCGCGGCACCCGGTGAACCCAGCACCCATATCGACTGGCGGCAGTCCGCGCGGGGCGACAGGGCTTTCGTGCGTGAGCGTGAGGCCCAGACCCCGCACACCATCTGCCTGTGGTGCGATAACAGCGCCTCCATGCGGTGGCATTCGGATGACGCGCTGCCACTCAAGGCCGAAAGCGCCTTCGTTCTGGCGCTGGCCAGCGCCGCCATGCTGCTGCGACGGGGCGAACATATCCGGCTGCTCGATACGGGTGGCGGGCCGCCCCTGCGGCTGCAGGGACGGCATGCACTGGAACAGATGGCGCATGGCCTGATCGCATCCCTCCGCCGGGCGGCGGATGAGGCCACCCTGCCGCAGCCTGCCGCAATCCCCACGCGCAGCCGCGTGCTGCTGTTTGGCGACGGGCTGTATCCCCCAGCCCTGTTCACGACATTCCTGCGCGCGCTGACCGCCCGGCAGGCAATTGGCACGCTGGTGGAAATCATCGACCCGGCGGAGACGACCCTGCCCTATGAAGGCCATGTCCGCTTTACCGGACTGGAGGAGGAATCGGCCCTGCTGCTGACCGGCGGCCCGGAACTGCGCCAGGGTTATGCAGCGGTATGGAAACGTCATCAGGAACGGCTGCGCGGCCTGTGTCAGGCGGCGGGCAGCCTGCCGGTGCCCTATATGACCGACCAGCCGCCTGAAAAGGCGCTGCTGGCGCTGCACGCGCTGCTGGGCATGGGGGGCAACAGGCCATGATCCTGCTTGCGCCGTGGATGTTGCTGGGCCTTGTCGCCCTGCCTGTAGTGTGGTGGCTGCTGCATGCGCTGCCACCCGCGCCCAGATCCCAGTCCTTTCCGCCCGTCCGGTTGCTGGCGCAGCTTGATTCATCGCCGCCGGATGCGACCTCCGCCCCGTTATGGCGGCTTCTGTTGCGCTGTCTTGCGGTGCTGCTGCTGGTTCTTGGGCTGGCTCAGCCCATCTTTCCGCGCGGACAGACCGGCATGGCAGATGCAGACTGCCTGATCGTGCTCGATAACGGCTGGGCTGCAGCCTCCACATGGCCGCAGCGTCTCCGCGCGCTGGATGGCATGCTCGATCATCTGGCCCGTACCAGGCATACCGTTCGCCTGCTGCTGACCGCGCGCAGCGATGCGCTTGATACGCCCGCCGTGCAACCCGCCCGGCAGGCCGCCGTGCTGCGCGGGATCATTGATCCCATGCTGCCGCGTTCATGGCCAGTGGACCGCGTGGCCGCGACACACGCACTGGAACAGCTTGCGCAGCAGAACTGGCATGGTCCCGTCCTGTATATCGCCGATGGACTGGCGACTTCCGCCGATGCCGGTTTCGCCGCCGCACTTTCGCGGATCGGTCCGGTGCATGAAATGCAGCTACCGAATTCGGACATCACGCTGCTGGCGCCATCCGGCGGGGACAGCAGCCTTGCCACCCGCATCCGCGCCGTGCCGCGTGCCTTCCCGCGCAACTGGCAGCTTCGCCTTGAAACCCCGACCGGCGGCACGCTCGGGCTGCTGCCCGTCAGCATGCCAGCGGGCGCGGACCATGTGGATGTAAAGCCCGACCTGCCCGCCGAAATGCGCGGCAAGATCGATCATCTTTCGCTGGACGGCGTGGCGGGGCCTGCGGGCATCCGCCTGCTGGATGAGCGCGAACGCCAGCGCCCGGTGGGGCTGATCGCCAGTTCCGCTTCGGATACGCCGCTCATGGGCAGCCTGTTCTACCTTCGCCGCGCATTGCAGCCGAGTGCCGAACTGCGTGAAGGCGATCTGGATACCCTGCTTTCACGCCCGCTATCGGTCATCATCGCGCCCGATGGCACGCTGGGCAATCCCGACAGCCGCAGAAAAGTTGAAGCATGGGTGCGCGCGGGTGGCACGCTGATCCGCTTTGCCGGACCGCTGCTGATTCAGGGAACGGATACGCCCGACCACGCCCCTTCAGGCCCGGATGCGCTGCTGCCGGTGCCGCTTATGGGCGGCGAACGCGTGCTGGGCGGCACCATGTCATGGAGCAGACCGGAAGCCCTTGCGCCCTTCCCGGCGTCGTCCCCGTTTCATGACCTTGATATTCCCGCCGATGTCACCGTCTCGCGTCAGGTTCTGGCACAGCCTTCCACCGATCTGGACAACCATAGCTGGGCGCGACTGACGGATGGCACGCCGCTCGTTACCCATACCGCGCTGGGGGCGGGACAGGTCGTGCTGTTCCACGTCACCAGCACGGCGGAATGGTCGAACCTGCCACTGTCGGGCCTGTTCGTTGGTATGCTGCAACACCTGATCGACCAGGCATCAGGTATCGAAACCCCGGCGGGGGCAACGCTGCTTGCCCCCTATATGGTGCTGGATGGTGATGGTGCGCTGGTTTCCCCGCCCGCGGGCGTACAGGCGATGCGGGCCGACGCGTTTGGCCGGACCGCACCCTCCCCCGAGCATCCGCCCGGACTTTACGGGCCACGCAACAGCCGCCGCGCGCTCAACCCCGGCGACATGGCCCCACCCATGGTGGCCGAGGGGCCCATCGGAACCGTATCCGATCTGCGCGGACAGGTGCCCGACATCGCCATCGGGCCGCTACTTATGGTGCTGGCGACCGTGCTGCTGCTGATTGACGGGGCCATCACGATACACCAGCGCGGGCGCAGGCTAGCACGGCGGTCCATGGCGGCAGTGCTGCTGGGGGGCTGCATGCTGCACGGACCGGCCCATGCGGCGGACATCCCGCCCGATGTGCCCGCCGCCGCGCTGGAAACCCGGCTGGCCTATATCACGACAGGCGACAGCGAGATCGATACCGTGTCCAGAGAGGGGCTTCAGGGCCTGTCCGACTACGTCAACGCCCGCACTTCCGCTGTGCTGGGCCACCCGGACGGTGTGGTGCCGGAACATGATGACCTGTCTTACTATCCGCTGATCTACTGGCCCGTCACGGCCAGTGCCAGCACCACGCCCGCGCGCACGGCAGCACTGAATACCTACATGCGCCATGGCGGCATCCTGATGATCGATACGCAGGGTCAGGACCCGGCCACGGCACCGGACAACGCCAGCGGCTTTACCGGTTCGGCCCCCGGCACGGCGGCAGCACTGCGCCGGATGACGGCGGGTCTGGACGTGCCGCCGCTCATGCGCCTCGACAGTCATCATGTGCTGGCCCACACCTTCTACCTGCTGCACGACTTCCCCGGGCGCTACGATGGCATGCCCGTATGGGTGGCGCAGGAAGGCGACAGCACCAATGATGGCGTCAGTCCCGTCATTATCGGTAGCAATGACTGGGCGCATGCCTGGGCCGTGGATGAAGGTGGCAACAACCCCTACGCCCCGGTGCCAGATGGGGCCAGCCAGCGGGTCATGGCCTACCGGTTCGGGGTCAATGCCGTCATTTACGCGCTGACGGGTAACTACAAGGCCGATCAGGTGCATGTGCCCGCGCTGCTGAAACGGCTGGGGGAATGATGGGAATGCCCGATCTGTCCCGCCATATGATGACTTTCAGCCCGCTGGTGGCGCCGTGGTGTCTTGATCTGCTGCTGGTGGGGGTCATGCTGCTGGCCGCTGCCGGCATGATACGCCGCGTGCGCGGCAGTATATGGCGGTTGCTGGCGGCCATTGCCGTCATCACGTGGCTGTATAATCCCCAGCGCATCACGGAAACATGGCATCCGCTGCCGGAAACCGCACTGATCGTCGTGGACCAGTCGGCATCCATGTCCGAACGCGGGCGTGGCGACATGGCCCGCAACGCGGCCGAGCGCGTGCAGGCCGAAATGAACCGCGTGCCGGGACTGGTGCCCCGTATCGTAACCCTGCGGGAAGCACAGCATGGCGGCACGCGCCTGTTCGGGGCATTGCAGCAGGCGGCGGCGGACATCCCGCCCTCCCGCCTTGCGGGTGCCGTGCTGATTACGGATGGCGAGGATCATGATGTCCCTGCCAGCCTGCCCGACACGCTCAACCCCGATGACGGGCATGGCCACCGCACGGTCCTGCCGCTGCATGTGCTGCTGACCGCGAAGGGCGAGGAAACCGACCGTCACCTGCGCGTGCTGCAGGCCCCGCCTTTCGCCATTGTAGGCAAGGACGTGACCATCCGCGTCGAGATTGACGATCAGGGCGCCAGTCCCACCCCCGGCGCGACCACGCAGCTTACGCTGACGCAGGGCGACGGCACGACATTCTCCCGCCCCGTACGGATCGGCCAGCCGCAGGACATCACCCTGCCCGTTACCCATCCGGGTGAAATGCTGGTGGGCCTGTCCGCCCCCGAACTGCCCGGCGAGGTCTCGACACGCAACAACCATGATGTCATCCGCATCAATGGCGTGCGCGACCGGCTGCGCGTCCTGCTGGTATCGGGCACCCCGAATCAGGGGGAACGGGTATGGCGGCGACTGCTGAAGGCCGACCCTTCGGTCGATCTGGTGCATTTCACCATCCTGCGGCCGCCTGACCGCGATGACGGGACGCCGCTGTCCGATCTGGCGCTGATCGCCTTCCCGGTGGAAGAACTGTTCCAGCAGAAGATCGACCAGTTTGACCTCATCATTCTTGACGGGTTTGAAAACCGGGGCATCCTGCCCGAAGCCTATCTGCGCAATATCGTCCGGCACATCCGCGCCGGTGGCGGGCTGCTGCTGATTGGCGGGCCGGAATTCCTGACCCCCGGTTCGCTACAGAACACTCCCCTGTCCGATATCCTGCCCGCCCATGTCGCACCCGACGAGGGCATGACCGTACGCCGTTTCCGGCCCGACCTGACCGAAACCGGCATGCGCCATCCCGTAACATCCGGCCTGCCCGGCGCCCCCGAACATGCCGAGACGCAGCCGGGATGGGGACCATGGTACCGCAGCCTGCGCACGGATTCTGCCAGTGGCGAAGTCCTTATGACCGGGCCGGACCGGCAGCCCCTGCTGGTGCTGGATCATGCGGGCAAGGGACGTGTCGCGTTCCTGCTGTCCGATCAGGCATGGCTGTGGTCGCATGGCGAAGGGGGTGGCGGCCCACAGTCGGAACTGCTGCGCCGGATTTCCCACTGGCTGATGAAGGAACCGGAGCTGGAGGAAAACCAGCTTGAAGCTGGCATATCCGCAGGCCAGATGACCATTACCCGGCGTTCGATCACCTCCGGCCCGCCGCCGGTCGTCCATGTCACGGCCCCCGATGGCAGGACACAGTCCATCACACTGGAACCTGCGGGCACCACGGGTCTGGCGCGTGCCCGCCTGCCCGCGCAGCAGGACGGGATCTGGACCGTTCGTGATGATGCGGGCCATGAGGCCTTCGCCGCGCCACGCGCGGAAGATCCGGTCGAGTTCGCCGACCTGCGGGCCACGGCCTCCATCCTTGCCCCCATGGCGGCGGCAACGGGCGGGGGTGTACACTGGCTGGGCGATAATGCGGATCAGCCGTCGCTGCCACAGATGGTAATGGTCGGCGGGAAAGTTACATCAAGCGCCGATCGCTTCGCCTTTCCCGCGCGCAATGCGCACAGCATATCGGGCCAGCAGGCCCGTACCATCCTGCCCGCATGGGCCGTGGGGCTGTTCGTTATCGCCATGCTGCTTATGGCATGGTGGCGGGAAAGCCGTTCATGACGGAAAGATGATTACATATCGCATCCGCCATCATTTTGCGCTAATGAGCAATTCTGTCTGGTTCCGTGCGGGAACACCGCGCGGCGGCCCAGACGTTCACTCTCGGGACAGGACATGATTTCCAGATCCGGTATATATCTTCTTGTCGCCGCCCTGTTTGCGGGCCTGCCCGTGCTGCACATGCCGCTTCACGCCGCTTACGCACAGGATGCCGACGACGCGGAAGCCGAGGCCGAAGCCGCTGACGCGGCCAAGAAATCCGAAGCCCGACGCGCCGCGAAAGCCGCCGCCCCGCCCGCGGCGCTGCCCGGTGCTGAATCGCGTGAGGAAGAACACGGCCACGCCAATTCGGACATGAACCCGACGGATGCGCTGTTCGACGCCATCAACCGTGGCAGTCTGGGCGCCGCCAAGGAAGCCCTGAACCGGGGCGCGGACATGACCGGCCATAACGTGCTGGGACAGACGCCGCTGGATATGTCGATCGATCTGAACCGCAATGACATCACCTTCCTGCTGCTGTCCATGCGCACCTTCTCGGATTCCGACCCCCGTTTTACGGACAGCAATGATGCAGGGGGGGAAGACGATGGGCCGCCCCTGACCATGCCCCGCCATGCGCCCACCACGGTGGACCGCCGCTACGATGCATCAGGCGGGCATGCCCAGCCTTCCATCGGATTCTTGGGTTTTGGTGGCAGCTAGTACGTCTGCCCCTTCGTTCAGGGTATACCGTAACGGGCGCATGTGGCGCGCCACATGGCAGGGCACAGCGGTCTTGTGGGCATAAAGCCCGCCCCGCCAGGAAAAGGTTTGCCCGATACGGCGGCTCCCTGCCCCTTATCAGGCCGAAGGGTTATCCAAACTGGCCTCAATCGTGGTGATTTCGTGCATGATTTCGTCAGGCGTGCGCGTGGCGTTACGCCGGGTATGGGTCAGCAGGATGAATTCGACCGTCATCGGACGCGGTGACTGGCGCTGGCTGCTGACGCGGTAACGCTTGTAGCTACGGGTAAACACCTGAACATCACCCCGCTCACAATTGGCGCGGAGCATGTCGGTCAGGGGAATGAAGCCGTCTGTGCTGTAACTGGTGGCAATCCAGCGGGTATCGAGTGTGCGCAGAAGCTGTCGATACGCATCCAGCGCCTGCCCCCGGTAGTTGTAGGGACTGCGTCGTGCTGTCCGCCAGTCCTGCCTGATCCCTGCCTTGTTCCGTCCCGTGATCTTGGGGGCAAGTTCCGGCTTGTCCCATAAGGCTATGGTATTGAGCACATGGTAATTCGCGCCATAAGGGTGCTGGTTATAGGGCGGGTCCACATACGCGATCGCCGCATCCGCCACCTGCCCGCGCAGTTCTGCGGCCAGCGCCTGCGCATCCATGCGCAGCACGCGGTTATCGCGCCCGTTATCCATGAAACAGGCCGGGCGCAGGCACAGATCAGCGGCGATACGATACAGTGCGGTACCCGTCCGGCCACCCCAGCCATGGTGAAATCCCTTGAACAACCCGCTGGTATTACTGTTGTAACTGGCACTGTACAATAACGGAGCCAGCAGGCAGGCTTTCTGCCCGGCATCCAGCAGTCCCGCATGGTCCCATTGCGCGATCTGGTTACGGATCGCGTCAATGCGCATGCCGTTCTTGCGCATGTAGAACATCCTGTCGCGCGCCGTATCGTAATGCACGTCGTCATCAGGACATAAATGCCGCGTTACCCACCCTTCCGTTGCAGGCAGGGCATTAAGTTCGGCAATAACATCAGCATAATCGCGGCCACCATGAAAGCGGGGGGCTGACTGCATGCCGATATGGCAGAGATTCAGGTATTCGCTATAGGGTTCCCAGTCATTGGTCAGGACACGGAACCCAAGGCTTTTGGCCAGACGGGAGACAACACCCGTACCCGCAAACAGGTCCACAAAATCCGCCTGCTGCGGTATTTCCCCGGTTGCGGCGATGGCCTGCGCGATCAGACCCAGCAGTTTACGCTTGTTGCCTATATAGGGGATGATCTGGCTGAACAGGTAATCATCCGTCACAAGGGCAGAATGCCGCGCCGCGTTCCATTCGGCGGGCGACGCATCACGCGGCCCGGCGGCGCCGGGCGACACGGTCATGCCATGTTCCCCTGTAACATCGTGGCCACGGGTCGCCACCCCTGTTCAGGATGCGACGGCAGCCTGCTCCGCCCGGATTTCGCCCCGCAATTCGTCAAGCTGTACCAGTTCGCCTTCACGCTCGAAATACCAGAAGGTCCATCCATTGCATGACGGCGCATTCGTCAACGTCGCACCCATTTTATGGATCGAACCCCGGTTATGCCCGCTGACCAGCGTGCCATCGGGCGAGACCGTGGCCCGCACCCGCTTCTGCCGGTCCATAAGCACGGTACCCGCCGGCACCATACCGCGTTCAACCAGCAGGCCAAAGGGCACGCGCGGACTTTCACGCCGCGCAGGCGTGGTCAGAACACTGTCCAGCGGCACGGGTTTTTCACGCCGCGCACGACCGATTGCGGCTTCAGCATAGTCGGGATGCCGTTCGATCCCGATAAAGCGCCGCCGCAGCCTGCGCGCCATGGCCGTGGTGGTGCCCGTGCCGGTAAAGGGGTCAAGCACCACATCATCCACATTGGTCGAGGCGACCAGCACGCGATGCAGCAGGCTTTCGGGCTTCTGGGTCGGATGCAGCTTCAGCCCATGTTCATTGCGCAGCCGTTCCCCCCCCGTGCACAGCGGCAGGTACCAGTCCGAACGCATCTGCACATCATCATTCAGCGCCTTCATGGCCTGATAATTGAATCGGTAACGGCTGTCGGGACCACGCGCGGCCCAGATCAGCGTTTCATGCGCATTGGTAAAGCGCCGGCCACGGAAATTGGGCATGGGATTGGATTTACGCCAGATCACGTCATTGAGGATCCAGAATCCCAGATCCTGCAAAATCGCGCCGATGCGGAAAATGTTATGGTACGACCCGATCACCCATATCGTGCCATCCTTGCGCAGCACGCGCCGGGCTTCGGTCAGCCACGCGCGGGTGAAGGCATCATACGCCTGCAGGTCGGTAAACTTGTCCCAGTCGTCATCCACGCCATCGACCACGCTATCGTCGGGACGGCGCAGTTCGCCACGCAACTGAAGGTTATAGGGCGGATCAGCGAACACGCAGTCGATCGAACCGGCCGGAAGCGTCTGCATCATCTCGACACAGTCCCCCCGCAGCACCTGATCCAAGGGCAATTCCATCATAACCGCACCGCTCATGAATTGTTCAGCATGATGGCTGCTCCGCGCTAGGGTGTGAAAAAGGGGAAACGGATGCCTGCACGATGCGGCGCACCGTACCGAATGCCGCACGGTGATGCGGGCTGACGCCATCGGCCATCAGGGCCGCGCGATGGATGGCCGTGCCATAGCCCGCGTTGCAGTCCCAGCCATAGCTGGGCCAGCGTCGTGCAAGCCGTGTCATCAACCGGTCACGAACAACCTTGGCCACGACGGACGCGGCCGAGATGGACAGGCTGATCGCATCCCCGCCCACGACGCATTGCGCCGGACACCCGAAGGCGGGTGCGGCGTTTCCATCGACCAGCACCAGTTCGGGCTGGCGCGGCAGGCGCATGACGGCACGCTGCATGGCGATCCATGAAGCGCGCAGGATGTTATGCTGTTCGATTTCAGCGACAGAGGCGGCCCCCACTCCGATCAGGGCGTCGGGCGTGGCATGGAGGATATCGTATAGCTTCTGCCGCATGGCGGGCCGGAGCTTTTTTGAATCGTCAAGCCGCTCGGCCAGCACGTCGGGAACACCGGAGGAGAATATTACCGCCGCCGCGACAACGGGGCCGGCCAGCGGGCCGCGACCGACCTCGTCCACCCCGGCGACCAGCCCCCCATGCGCATCCTCAAGCGTGTAATCCGGCATCCATTCCTTCCCGCCCGAATGCGAATCGGACTGTAAGTGCCCGATTCGCATCCGATTTCCGTTCTGAAAGGATGGAAACCATTTTTATGTGGGGTTGCGCAAGATGCTGTGGACTCATCGAGTCCCTTAAAATGAAAAAAAACGACTCGGGGCGGTTTCAGCCCTTGCGACGGGGGAAGAAAAGAAAGCCCAGAACGGTACCGACAGCCGCCGCGATACCCAGCGAAAACAGCGGACGCTCCCGCACGAAGGTCACGGCGCGTTCCACGCGGCCTTCATTTTCTTCGTACAGGTCGGCAAATTCCTGCCGGGCCATGCCCGCGAGCTGATCGACCTTGCCTTCGGCCTGAAGCCCCATATCGCCCGTCAGGCCGCCTGCGGCATCCTTCAGCCGACCGACACCTTCTTCCACAACGCCCGAAGCCTTGGTTTCGACAGTATTCGGTTTGTCTTCCGACATAATTTACACTCCAATAAATGGCCCGGCCCAATAACAGCACAGGTGGGCAACATCGACGTATAACGCAGCAATGGCGCATACGGTTCCGTACCGGCTATCATGCATCATCATGCCCCCCTTGACGACCGCCTCCTCCACATTCCCCCCACCGCCCCCGAACATGGCGCCGCCGCTGTCCACTACCCGCAAGCGCCTCATGGCGCTGATCGTGGCCAGCCTCATGATGATGGAACAGCTTGACGGCACGGCCCTGATCACCGCGCTGCCCGCCATGGCGGGCGACTTCCACGTCGATATTCCCCAGACCAGCATCGCGCTGACGCTGTACATGCTTGGCCTTGCAGCCCTCATTCCCGCATCGGGCCATATGGCGGAACGCTTTGGCAGCCGGGCCACGCTACGCTGCGCCATCATGCTGTTCCTGTCCGGATCGCTGCTGTGCGCATGGGCGTCCAGCCTGCCGGTACTGGCGCTGGCGCGGCTGGTGCAGGGGGCGGGTGGTGCGATGATGGTGCCGGTGGGGCGGCTTGTGATCCTGCGCAGCGTGCCGAAATCGGAACTGCTGTCGGTCATGGCATGGGTCATGCTGCCCGCGACCATCGGCCCCATGTCCGGCCCCGTTCTGGGCGGTTTCCTGACCACTTACCTGTCATGGCGATGGATCTTCTACATCAACATTCCACTGGGGCTGGTGGCGATCGCCCTTACGGGACGGTTCATTCCCCATTTTCGCGCCAGTGCGCCACCGCCCTTTGACCTGCGGGGCAATATCCTGTCCAGCACCGCGCTGGCGGGGCTGATATTTGGCATGGAAATGCTGACCCGCCCGGGCTTTCCGCGCCCGCTGGCCGTTGGCCTGCTGCTGCTGGCACCCCTTGGCGGGGTGGCGTATGTGCGCCATGCGCGGGGCATGACACATCCGGTGCTTGACCTGACCCTGCTGCGGGTTTCCACTTTCCGCGTTTCGGTCATTGCGGGGGGACTGACGCGCATTGCGACGGCAGGGGTCATCTTCCTTATCCCTTCCCTGCTCCAGACACGTTTTGGCATCAGCGCGGCGCAAAGCGGGCTGATCACCTTCATCGCGCCGGTTGGCGCGCTGGCCATGCGCTTTGCCGCGCCGGGCATCTATCGGGGGCGCGGGTTCCGCACGGTCATGTGCGCGACCAGCCTTGTACTACCGTGCATCTGCCTGCTGCTTGCCCTGTTCCGGCCCGGTGCGCCACTGGTCTGGCTGCTGGTCCTGCTGGGCCTGAACGGCGTGGGGCAGACCCTTCTTTACACGGGTTACAACACCGTGGCCTATGCCGACATGGCGCCCGCACGGATGAGTGCCGCGACCAGCCTGTATGCCACCTGCCAGCAGGTGATGCTGACGCTGGGCATATGCGTCGCCGCGGGCTGCCTGGCCTTCGGTCAGGTGGCGCTGCCTGTGCGGTGGCAGGCAGCGGATTACAGCCTTACATTCGTGGTGTGTGGCGTGATTGCGATAATGGCGCTGCCCGTCCTGCTGCGGCTTTCAGCCAATGCGGGGGCTGCCGTAAGCGGTCATGACGGAACGGACGGAAAAAAGGACCGGCCTTGAAACATTAGGTGGTTTTTACATTCCGCCATGTCTTTATGATGTTACATTCAATAACTTCGTACACCTCACCCCCATGTTAACCTTCTGACAAAGTCGATCTGAAACCACAGTCCTCCACATGGCCCGGTTTGTTCAGACTGGACGCCCCCACGATAGCAGGCAGAAAACCGACCGCATGGCTACATCTTCCTCCTCGACCACTCCGCCGACGAACAGTACGCCCCCTGCGGACAGCACGCCCCCCGCGCCCCGGCCACGCCATGGCCGCCGGCTGATCTATCTGGCCGGCGGGGCGCTGGCGGTCGTCCTTGCCGTCGCATTCCTGCGCCCCCACACCACCACGACCAAACACGCACGCACGGGCGACCAGCCGGTTGCGGTCGCAACCGTGGGCAAGGGCGACATGCCCGTGATCCTGACGGAACTGGGCACGGTGGTGCCGATCACCAACGTAACGGTGCAGTCGCGTATTGATGGCTATCTCATGCAGGTCCTGTTCACCGAAGGGCAGCACGTGCACAAGGGCGACCTTCTGGCCCTGATCGATACCCGCCCGTATGAAGTCCTGCTGGCGCAGTATCAGGGCCAGCTTGAGCAGGATCAGGCCCAGCTTGCCGCCGCCCGCGTGGACAATGCCCGCTATCAGCGCCTGATCCGCCAGAACAGCGTCGCCGCGATGACGGCGAAAGACCAGCAGTACAAGGTCGAACAGCTTGAAGGCACCGTAAAGGCCGATCAGGCGCTGGTGGACAACGAAAAGCTGCAGATCACCTACTGCCACATCCTGGCCCCGGTGGATGGCCGTGTGGGCATCCGTCAGGTGGACATGGGCAATTACATCACGGCCGGCCAGACCAACGGGCTGGTGATCCTGACGCAGATGCAGCCGATCTCGGTCATCTTCACCCTGCCGGAAAATGACATCGGGCCGGTGGCCGCCCGCCTGCGCACGGGCACGCCGCTGCCCGTCGATGCGTGGGACAGCAGCAACCTTACCCATATCGCGACCGGGCAGGTCAGCGTGCTGGACAGCCAGATCGACACATCGACCGGTACGGTGCGCATGCGCGCCATCTTCCCCAATTCGCAGGAAGAGCTGTTCCCCAACCAGTTCGTCAATGCGCGCCTGCTGGTCAATACAGATCATGATGTGCTGCTGGTGCCGACCAATGCGTTGCAGACCGGCCCGAACGGCCAGTTCGTATATGTCGTGCGCGCCGACAGCACTGTGGAGGTCCGCAACGTCAAGGTCGGCCATGCCAGTGATTCCATGACCGTGGTGACGGACGGCGTGAAGGAAGGCGAGCGCGTCGTAACCGACGGGGTCGACCACCTGCGCGATGGCGTAAAAGTCTCCATCCCGCAGCCGGGCGATGCCACAGCCACACCGGCCACCGGCGCCCCGCAGGGGCAGAAGGGCTAGACGTGCGCGTATCCACGCCCATCCTCCCCCCGACTGAACGACTGCCCTGCCTGCCGCCGGAGATTGCCGCGTGAATCCGTCCCGCCTGTTTATCCGCCGCCCGGTCGCCACCACGCTGCTCATGCTGGCCATCCTGCTGGCGGGGCTGCTGGGTTACCATTTCCTGCCGGTTTCCGCGCTGCCGGAAGTTGAATACCCCACCATCACGGTCCAGACCTTCTATCCCGGCGCCAGCCCGGACGTGATGGCGACATCCGTTACCGCGCCGCTGGAAACGCAACTGGGCGAAATGTCGGGGCTTGAGCAGATGACCTCACGCTCCTCCGGCGGGGCGTCGGTCATTACGCTGCGCTTCGGTCTGGACATGACCATGGACATCGCGGAGCAGGAAGTGCAGGCCGCGATAAACGAGGCCAATTCCCTGCTGCCGACCGATCTGCCCGCGCCGCCGGTCTATGCCAAGGTCAATCCTGCCGATACGCCGGTCATGACGCTGGGCATTTCATCGCAGACCATGCCTCTGACGGAAGTCGAGGATTACGTCGATACGCGGCTTGCGGAAAAGATCAGCCAGATTTCGGGCGTGGGACTGGTCACGCTGTCGGGCGGGAACCGCAAGGCGCTGCGCGTGCGGGTCAACATTCCCAAGCTGACATCCTTCGGCGTCGATCTTGATACGCTGCGCACGACCATCGGCAACGTGAACGTCAATTCCCCTACCGGCACGTTCGACGGCCCCAGGCGTGCGACGACGCTGCGTATCGACGGGCAGATTTCGGGCGCGGAGCAGTTGCTCAATCAGGTCATCGCCTACCAGAACAACGGGCCGGTGCGCATCCGTGACGTGGCGAGCGTGGTGGTCGGGCCGGAGAATACCGAACTGGCCGCATGGGCGAACCGCACCCCCGCCCTCATCATGAACGTGCAGCGCCAGCCGGGCGCCAACGTAATCTCGGTGGTGGACAACATCAAATACGCCCTGCCGCGCCTGCAGCAGTCGCTGCCGCCGGGCATCATCATCACGCCGCTTACGGACCGGACCACGACCATCCGCGCATCGGTGGCGGATGTCGAATTCGAACTGGGTCTGGCGCTTGTGCTGGTGGTGGGCGTGATTTTCGTCTTCCTGCGCAACGTGCCCGCGACACTCATTCCCAGCCTGTCGGTGCCGCTGTCGCTGGTGGGCACGCTGGCGGTGATGTACCTGTTCGGCTTCTCCCTCGATAATCTCTCACTCATGGCGCTCACCATTTCCACCGGCTTCGTGGTGGATGATGCCATCGTCATGATCGAGAACATCGCCCGCTACATCGAAATGGGTGACAGCCGCATGGAAGCGGCCCTGAAGGGGGCTGGCGAAATCGGGTTCACCATCATCTCGCTTACCGTCTCGCTCATCGCGGTGCTGATTCCGCTCCTGTTCATGGGCGATGTGGTGGGACGCCTGTTCCACGAATTCGCCATGACGCTGGCCGTCACCATCATCCTGTCCGCCGTGGTCTCGCTTACGCTGGTGCCCATGATGTGCGCGCGCCTGCTGCATGAACGCGCTGACAGACGGACCGAACCCGCATGGTCACAGGCGGTGGAACGCTGGACCACCAGCACCATCGCCGCCTACGGGCGGGCGCTGGACGTGGTGCTGCGCCACCAGCGGCTGACGCTGGCGGTATTTGCCGCGACACTGGCGCTGACCGGCGTGCTGGCGGTGGTCATACCCAAGGGCTTCTTTCCCGTGCAGGATACGGGCGTGATCCAGGGCATTTCGGTCATGGCGCAGTCCACGTCCTTCACCGCGATGAAACGCCACCAGCAGGAACTGGCCGAACGTATCCTCAGCGATCCCGATGTCAGCAGCCTGTCGTCCTTCGTTGGGGTGGACGGGCAGAACGTCACCCTCAATCAGGGGCGTTTCCTCATCAACCTCAAGCCCGAGGCCAGCCGCAGCGCCACCGCGCAGGAAGTCGCCACCCGCCTGCGCGCCGAAACGGCAGACATAGCCGGGGCTGAACTGTTCGTGCAGCCGGTGCAGGATCTCTCCCTTGATACGTCGGTCGCGGCGACCCAGTACCAGTTCCTGCTGGAAAACCCCGATTACAACCAGTTCACGACATGGGTGCCCAAATTCATCGCCCGCCTTCAGCAGGAAAAGGCCCTGTCGGATGTCACCTCCGACCTGCAGGCCGAAGGGCTGGTGGCGCATGTCGATCTGGACCGGACCACGGGGGCGCGGTACTCCATCACGCCCCAGACCATCGACAACGTGCTGTATGACAGTTTTGGCCAGCGCCAGATCTCGACCATCTTCACGCAGTCCAACCAGTACCGCGTGATTCTGGAGGCCGATCCCGCCTTCCAGCAGGACATGGCGTCGCTGGCGCAGATCTACCTGCCGGGCATCAGTGGCAATGCGGGGGAGAGCACCTCCGGCCCGACGCGCTCGCCCACATCGGGGCTGGTGCCGCTGGCGACCGTTACCCACGTAACGCAGGACACGGCCCCGCTGCTGATTACCCATGTGGGACAGTTCCCGGCCACTACGGTCTCGTTCAACGTGCGGCCGGGCTATGCGCTGGGTGATGCGACGGATGCGATCGAACGCGCGGCGAAGGACATCCACCTACCATCAAGCTTCCAGACCTCGTTCCAGGGCACGGCGGCGGCATTCCGCAGTTCGCTTTCCAACGAGGCATGGCTGGTTCTGGCGGCACTGGTGGCGGTCTATATCGTTCTGGGCATCCTGTATGAAAGCTTCGTCCACCCCATCACCATCCTGTCCACCCTGCCCTCTGCCGGGATCGGGGCGCTGCTGGCGCTATGGATTACGGGTTCGGGGCTGGATGTCATGGGCATCATCGGGCTTGTGCTGCTGATCGGCATTGTCAAGAAAAACGCCATCATGATGATCGACTTCGCGCTGGAGGCCGAACGGGTTGAAGGCATGTCGTCCATCAATTCCATCCGTCATGCCGCCATGCTGCGTTTCCGTCCCATCCTCATGACCACGCTGGCCGCCATGCTGGGTGCGGTGCCGATGATGCTGGGCACCGGCACCGGGTCGGAACTGCGCCGCCCGCTGGGTATCGCCATTGTGGGCGGGCTGCTGGTCAGCCAGTTGCTGACGCTGTTCACGACGCCGGTGATCTACCTGCTTATGGACGGGATCAGCCAGAAACTGACGCGACGCTTCGGCGGGGCCGGTAGCAATGACACTGATGGCCTGCCCGGACCGCAGGCCTCCGCATGAATCCCCTCTCCTTTTTCGTACGAAGGCCGGTTGCCACTGTCCTGCTGACGGTGGCGCTGCTGCTGGGGGGAGTGATCGGCTATCTTACGCTGCCGGTGGCGGACCTGCCCAATGTCGACTTCCCGGTCATACAGGTGCAGGCCCGGCAGGCTGGCGGCTCGCCGGAGGAAATCGCCAGTTCCGTCGCAGCCCCCCTGGAGCGGCATCTGGGTGCGATTGCCGACCTGACGGAAATGACATCGCAGTCATCGGCCAATCAGGCACGCATCACCCTGCAGTTCGCCCTGACCCGCGACATCAACGGCGCCGCGCGCGATGTGGAAGCCGCCCTTCAGGCCGCGCATGCCGACCTGCCGTCCTCGCTGCGGCAGAACCCGAGTTACTTCAAGGCCAACCCCAATGGCGCGCCGGTGATGATCCTGGCGCTGACATCACGCACGCGCACCGCCCCTCAGCTTTACGATCTGGCGTCCAATGTCCTGCAGCAGCATCTTTCGCAGATACAGGGCGTGGGCGAGGTCGAGATCGGGGGCAGTTCACTGCCTGCGGTGCGGGTGGAGATGAACCCGCTGGCGCTGTATAAATTCGGCATCGGGTTCGAGGATATCCGCGCGGCCCTCGCCTCGGCCAACGCGCATACGCCGAAAGGTTTTGTCGATCAGGGCGACAGCCGCTTCGTGCTGGCCACCAACGATCAGGTCCATAACGCACAGGCCTATCGTGACCTGATCGTAGCCTATCATGACAGCCGCCCCGTGCGGCTGGCGGACGTGGCCTATGTGCGCGACAGCGTGGAAGACGTGCGCAATGCCGGTTACGTGGATGGCGGCCCGGCGGTTCTGGCCGTCATCTTCGCGCAGGCTGGCGCCAATATCATCAACACCAACGACCAGATCCGCGCCAAGCTGCCCATCCTGCGCGCCGCCCTGCCCCGTGATGTGGACCTGAGTGACCTTATGGACCGGTCCATCACCATCCGCGCCGCGCTGGCGGATACGCAGTTCACGCTGTTCCTGTCCGTGGCGCTTGTGGTGCTGGTTGTGCTGCTGTTCCTGCGCTCGCCACGCATCACCATCATTCCCGCAATCGTTGTGCCGACGTCCATCATCACCACCTTCGGCGCGATGAAGCTCATGGGCTACTCGCTCGATAACCTGTCGCTCATGGCGCTGACGGTCTCGACCGGCTTCGTGGTGGATGATGCGATCGTGGTGGTGGAAAACATAAGCCGCCACATGGAAGCGGGCATGGACCGCCTGCAGGCAACACTGCTGGGCACGCGCGAAGTGGCGTTTACGGTGCTGTCCATCACCGTATCGCTGATTGCGGTATTCCTGCCGATCCTGCTGCTGAGCGGCGTGGCGGGACGCCTGTTCCATGAATTCGCCATGACGATGTCGATCACCATCGTCATTTCCATGCTGCTGTCGCTTTCGCTTACCCCCATGATGACGGCCCGCCTGCTGCGCCAGCACGAAGCGGCCCCCAGCCCTACCGGCTTCGGGCGCATCTGGCTGTGGCTGGAACAGGCGCTGGCGCATGCCCAGCAGGGCTATGCCCGGTCGCTGGAATGGGCGATCACGCACCGGCGGCTGACCATCCTGTCCCTGCCGCTGACCATCGCCATCATGGTCGGGCTGTTCATCAAGATGCCCAAGGGCCTGTTCCCGGATTCCGATACCGGCATGCTGATGGGACATCTGCAGGGCGACCAGTCCATTTCGTTCCAGGCCATGCAGGGCAAGATCCAGACGGTCCAGCAGGCGATCATGGCGGACAGGGACGTATCGCGCGTCATGGGCTTCATGGGCGGTCGTGGCACATCGAATCAGGCCAACCTGTTCGTGGTGCTGAAGGACAAATCCGAACGCTCCGACCCACCGGCGGTGACAATCGCCCGTATTTCCCGGCGGCTGCGCCATATGGTGGGGGCGCAGTTCTATGCCTCCGCCCCCGGACAGCTACGCATGGGCGGACGGCAGAGCAACGCGGCATACCAGTATTCGCTCCAGTCCGATTCCGCGCGCGACCTGTATGAATGGACACCACAACTGGTCACGATGCTGCAGAAGCATCATGAACTGACCGATATCTCATCGGATGTATTGCAGGGCGGTTCGGCGCTGGATGTGATGGTGGACCGCGATACGTCCAGCCGCCTCAACATCACGCCTCAGCTTGTTTCCAATACCCTGTATGATGCCTATGGCCAGCGTTCGGCCTCGGTCATCTACAATGCGCTGAACCAGTATCGCGTGGTGATGGAAGTCGAACCGCGCTTCTGGCAGGACCCGACCACGCTCAAGCAGGTCTGGGTCAGTGTCGCGGGCGGTTCGGCGGGCGGTGGCACACAGTCGAACACCATCCGGGTGCGCACCGACACCGGCACCACGGCATCGCAGCTAAGCGCCCAGTCCTTCCGCAATCAGGTCGCCAATACGCTGGCGGGTGGCAACAGCGCGTCCACGGGTTCCGCCGTCTCGACCAATTCCGAAGAAATGGTGCCGCTTACGCTGGTTTCCGTCATCAAGCCCACGCTGACCGCACTGAGCGTCAACCATTCGGGGCAGTCCGTCTCCAGCACGATCTCGTTCAATCTGGCCAATGGCGTATCACTCAGTCAGGCAGTGCAGATCATCAATGAGGAGACGGTGCGCCTGCACATGCCCGCCAACATTCAGGGCAGTTTCGCGGGGAATGCCGCCCAGTTCCAGAAATCGGTCAATAACGAACCGTTGCTGATCCTGGCGGCGCTGGCGGCGGTGTACATGACGCTGGGCATCCTGTATGAAAGCTATGTCCACCCGCTGACCATCCTGTCCACCCTGCCTTCGGCCGGAGTTGGCGCGCTGCTCGCACTTCAGGTCTTTGGGGAGGAATTTTCCCTTATCGCCATGATCGGGGTGATCCTGCTGATCGGCATCGTCAAGAAAAACGCGATCATGCTGGTGGACTTCGCCCTGACCGTCGAACGTGATGAGGGACATACCCCGCTGGACGCCATCCGCACCGCCTGCATGCTACGCTTCCGCCCGATCATGATGACCACCTTTGCCGCCGCCCTTGGGGCGCTGCCGCTGATTTTCGGCCACGGCTACGGTTCCGAACTACGTCGTCCGCTGGGTATTGCGATTGTGGGCGGGCTGCTCGTCAGTCAGGCGCTGACACTTTATACAACGCCGGTTGTCTATCTCTACCTCGACCATCTGGGGATAGTGTGCCGCACGCGTTTCAACCGGCTGTATGGGCGGCTGTCCCGACGCCATCGTCTTTCCCCCCAGCAGGATTCCTGAACCGGATGACTTTCTTTCCGCCATCCCCCGCGCAAGCCGGTATCCGTCCCTCCCGCACCCGTCGCGGGGCACGTCGTCTGGCGCTGGCCGCCTTGCCGCTGGTCGTGCTGACCGGCTGCATGGTGGGGCCGAAATACCATCGTCCCGCCGCGATCGTTTCCCCCCGTTTCAAGGAACTGCGCCCCGAAGCAGGATGGGAAATGGCACAGCCGCAGATGGCGGCGCTGCCCAAGCATGACTGGTGGACCATCTATAACGACCCGGTGCTGAACGGGCTGGAATCGCAGGTTGCGATTTCCAACCAGAACATCAAGCAGTACGAAGCCAGCTACCGTAACGCCCGCGCGATGATCGACAGTGTCCGCGCCCAGCTTTTCCCCACCATAAGCGGCAGTCTGGGCTTTAACCGCAACGGGCATGGCGCGGGATCGCTGTCATCATCGGGCAGCAATTACGCCAAGGCCGGCAGCACGTACAACACCTACGACATCGGCCCGAGCGCAAGCTGGGATCTGGACCTGTGGGGCAAGATCCGCCGGCAGGTGCAGGAACAGGTTACGGCGGCACAGGCCAGCGCTGCCGATCTGGCCAATGCAACCCTGTCCTATCAGGCACAACTGGCCACGGCCTATTTCAACCTGCGCTATCAGGACAGCCTGACCGACCTGTTGCAGCGTTATGTCCGTTTCAATGAACAGGCTCTCGAAATAACGCAGAACCAGTTCGATGCGGGCACGGCGGACCCGACGGCGGTGCTGCAGGCACGTACCACGCTGGAACAGAACCGGGCATCGCTGGTGCAGGCTGGCATCAACCGCGCGCAGTACGAACATGCGATTGCGGTGCTGATTGGCAAGCCGCCTGCCGATGTCTCGATCGCGCCCGCCGAACTGTCGCGCACGGTGCCGCCCATCCCTGTCACGGTTCCCGCCGACCTGCTGCAACGCCGTCCGGACATAGCGTCCGCCGAACGCACCATGGAAGAATACAACGCCATGATTGGCGCGGACATGGCCGCATTCTTTCCCGACGTCACCATCAATGCCAGCTATTCACAAAGTGGCGGCGATCCCGTGACCTCCCTCATGCAGGCCATGAACCGTGTCTGGTCACTTGGCGCATCGGCAACGGAAGTGCTGTTTGAAGGCGGATCACGTACCGCCGCCGTGCATGAAGCCAACGCCCAGTACGACAGCGCGGTGGCCACATATCGCCAGACCGTGCTGACGGCGCTGCAGAACACGGAAGACCAGCTTTCCAACCTGCGCATCCTGTCGCAGCAGGCCATACAGCAGCAGAAGGCGCTGGATTTCGCCAACCGCACGGTCGAAGTCTCGCTTAACCAGTACCAGGCTGGCACCGAAATCTATACGACCGTCATCACCAACGAAAACTCGGCCCTGAGCGATGCCGAAACCCTGCTGGGCATCCAGCAGCAGCGCATGGTGGACAGTGTCAGTCTTGTGCAGGCCCTTGGCGGCGGCTGGGATGCGTCACGCCTGCCGAGCAAGAAATCGCTCCAGAAGGATAATCCCTTCCTCCCGGCCTTCATCCAGAAAGACACCAACCAGTAGGCATGAAAAAACCCCCTGCACCGGATGATGCAGGGGGTTTTCCGTTTCGGACCAGCGGCTAGTTGTTGAATAGCGACTTGGCCGAAAACAGGATGATGAGCGCCACGATCACAAATGCCAGAATGGCGATAAAGAACAGAATTTTTGCCATTCCTGCCGAAACGGCGGAAATGCCACTAAAGCCGAACAGACCGGCAACCAATGAAACAATCAAAAAAAACAGCGCCAGTTTCAGCATGGCTTTCTTCCCCGCAAATCAGTCATGGGGTTACAACGCCCCGGTAGCCGGTCCGTTGCGTTTTAACGCCGGCGCCGGATGAACAGGCTGGCTACAAAGCCCAGAAAGGATGCGCCCAGCAGCGCCACCAGCGGGCGGTCCGCCGTGAAATCGCGCACGGTATCGCAGATTTCGCCCAGCCCCTGCTGCGCCATGCCACCGGCATTATGCATGCGCCCTGACAGCGGGGTGCCGGAATCCCCGATAAAGCCATCCAGACCGTCCTGAAGGCGGCCGACGCCTTCTTCCAGGTGCGCTTCGAGATTGGAGGGATTCGTCATGCTCTGTATTCCCTTTTGCCACTGCGCGGGGGCAGCGCGTGTCTCCCCGCTCCCGCTACCAATGCCTGTCAGGCCCGCACGCGGCAGGCCAGGCGATCAGGCAGACTTATCATATCTCGGATGCCTGCCAATAGGCCGCAACCTCGCCGGGATCATCTTCCCCCGCGATAAGCTGGCGCATCCGCTCCGCCATCGCGCGCATGCCGGGCGCAGAATTGTCGCGTGGGCGGGGACCAACGCGGAAATCCCCACGCAGGCCCGCCGGATGTCCCTCAAGGATAATGATCCGGTCAGCAAGAATAAGCGCCTCATCCAGATCGTGGGTCACGAACAGTACGGTGCCATGGGTGCGGGCGTGAATACGCAGCAGTTCTTCCTGCAATCCGGTGCGGGTAATCGCATCCAGCGCGCCAAAGGGTTCATCCATCAGCAGCAGGTCCGGTTCGACCGTCAGCGCACGGGCGACACCAACGCGCTGCCGCTGGCCGCCTGAAAGCTGGCGGGGCCATCTGTCCGCCTTGTCGCCCAGCCCCACGAGTTCCAGCGCCGCCATGGCGCGCTCACGCCGCCGGGCCGCATTCAGCCCCAGCCCCTCAAGCCCCAGTTCCACATTGCGCCGTACGCTACGCCACGGCATGAGCTTGGCATCCTGAAACACCATGGCCGCCGGTCTGTGCGCCGCAACGGGGGTGGAGTGTAAATGGACCTGTCCCTCGGTCGGGCGCACCAGTCCCATTATCACCCGCAGCAGGGTGGACTTGCCCACGCCTGATGGCCCGAGCAGGGCCACGAATTCCCCACGCCGGATTTCAAGATCCACATGCCGCAGGATAAAGCTGCGTCCATGGTCATGCGACAGCCCGATATTCTCCAGCCTTACTACGCTGTCCGTCACGTTGCCTGCTTCCGCCCTGTTCCCTGTTTCCCCGCCACTCATCCCTGCCAGCCCAGCAACCGCCTGCGCACCAGCATGAACAGCGTATCGGTCACGGCGTAAAGCAGCGCCATGGTCAGCATATAGACCACCACCAGATCGGTCGCCAGCAGGCTGGATGCCTGCATCATCCGCGCGCCGATACCCGGCACACCAAACAGTTCGGCCGCCACGACGGACATCCATGCCTGCCCCAGCCCCGTGCGCAGCCCCGCCAGCAGGCCGGGGGCGGAAGCGGGGATCACCACCGTCCGCAGCCGTCCCCAGAAGCCGCCATGACCGAAGGAAGCAGCCACTTCATACAGGTCGGGGTCAATTGCCTGCACCGCCCCGTAGGCTGCATAAAAATTGATCCAGAATACCGAAATGGCGATAACGAATGTCGCCCCCGCCGTATTGAGACCGAACCACAGGATGGCGAACGGCACCCATGCCAGCCCCGGGATCGGCCGCAATACGCGCACTACGCCCGACAGCAGCCCATCCAGTAGCGGCACCGCACCACAGAGCAGCCCCAGCACCGCCCCCGTTACAGACCCGATCAGCAGGCCACTGAGGTAATGCGTCAGGCTGTCCCTGATGGCCTGTATCCACGCCCCGCTACGCAGTTCGTCCAGCCATGCCGGCCCAAGGCTGGAAGGTGCCGGCAGCAGGCCGAAGGGAACCCAGCCCAGACGGATCGCGGCCTCCCAGCCACCAAACAGCACGACAAGACCCACGGCCCCCAGCAGGGGCCGTAGCAGAACGGAACGGCGCAGGGTCACTGTGCGATCTGCCTGTAACTTTCCAGATCAAACAGCGCATCAACCGGTTCGGCCTTGCGTAGCAGTCCGGCCTGCACCTCGAAATCCTGCAACTGGCTGACCGCATCCACGATACGGGCCGGATCGGACACGTAACCGGCTGCCGATGCCTTCAGCGCCTCGATAATGATTTCCTTGGGCAGCATCCCGCCCCCCAGTGCCTGCTGCACATAGGGTTCAACCTGTTCGGGGTCTGTAGCCAGCAGATGCGTGGCCTTGACGAAGCTGGTGATGAACGCGGTTTTCCATGCCGCACGGTCCGGCGCGTTTTCATTCAGGATCGCCAGTACGGACCCCGGCTGGCCGGGCATCAGGTCATGACCGGACGCCAGAACACGCATGCCGGGCATACGATGGCGGATAATGGTCAGGGCAGGTTCACGCAGGATCGCGCCATCCACCGCCCCCGCAAGAAACGCCTGCTGTGCGGCGTCAATATCAATACCGATGATGTCAGCCGCCTGCGCTGGTTCCAGTCCGTTGCGGACCTTCAGCCAGTACCGCAGCAATGTATCCGGCACCGAGCCGAGCGGCTGGGCGGCAAGTTTCGGGGGGTGGCCAGCCTTGGCGGCGAAATCGGCAAAGCGCTGACGGACAGCTTCTGCGGTCAGGGCCTGCGGCTGTTCGGGCAGTCCGGCAGCCAGCGCACCGCGCGAGACGACTTCCAGTTCCTCAATCGCGGCACTGGCCACCACCTTCACATCTGCGCCATGAGCACGCGCCTGAAGTAGCGGCAGGACCCCTGCCACATACGCATCGATCTTTCCCGACACCAGTGCCTGAATGGCCTGCGGGCCTGACTGGAAACGCACAAGCTGCATGTCTATGCCCGCATCACGCGTCCAGTTCTTGCCCTGCATGACAAAAAGCGGCGCCGACCCGATAACGGGAATATAGCCCACCCGCACGGTCGCGGCCTGCGCCGCACTGCACAGACCAACCACGGCGGTGAAAGCGTAAAAGCTGCGGCGCAACACACGCCCTAAAAATCCTGTCATGGTGGAAGCCCTGTCTGCAATGCTGGTTAAATCCTGCATCTCGGTATTCTTTTAAAATATACACAAATACGATTGAATATCTATATCACGATAAAAAAATGTTAGATTGAAAAAGGGCACAAAAAAACCCGACCGAAGCCGGGCTTTTTTGGAAAGGATCAGATCCTTCACGCAGCAAGGTCTGCTTCCTGCGCCGTTTCCGGGCGCGGGCCGCTGTCCTGGCCTTTGGCGGACACGTCGCGGTCAACCAGTTCGATCACGGCCATGTCGGCCGCATCGCCGTGGCGCATGCCGGCACGCAGCACGCGGGTGTAACCACCCTGACGCGTCTTGTAGCGCTCGGCCACCGTCGCGAACAGCTTGGACACGATCTTGTCGTCACGCAGCTGGGCGAAAGCCAGGCGGCGGGCGTGCAGATCGCCACGCTTGCCAAGGGTGATCAGCTTTTCC
Source organism: Komagataeibacter saccharivorans (assembly GCF_003207825.1). Lineage (GTDB taxonomy): Bacteria > Pseudomonadota > Alphaproteobacteria > Acetobacterales > Acetobacteraceae > Komagataeibacter > Komagataeibacter saccharivorans. Next base: position 210,049 of record NZ_NKTY01000001.1, read on the forward strand.
ACAACCGGACGCAGCTCTTTCGCCTTCGGCAGCGTGGTGGTGATCTGTTCGTGCTTGATCAGGGCGACAGCCATGTTGCGAAACATGGCCAGTCGATGGGACGAGGTAACGCCGAGCTTACGGCCGGCAACACCGTGACGCATGATGTAATTTCCTGTTTTATCCGGTTCGGAGGATCAGAACGGCTCGTCGAGCCTCTTTGCCAGATCTTCGATATTTTCCGGCGGCCAGGCCGGGACATTCATACCCAGTGAAAGTCCCATGGCGGTCAGGACTTCCTTGATCTCGTTCAGCGACTTGCGGCCGAAGTTCGGGGTGCGCAGCATCTCCTGCTCGGTCTTCTGAACCAGATCACCGATATAGACGATATTGTCGTTCTTCAGGCAGTTCGCGCTACGGACCGACAGTTCAAGCTCGTCAACCTTACGCAGCAGGTTGCGGTTGAACGGCAGGTCATCCTGCGGCTCTTCCGTACGCACCGTGCGGGGTTCGTCGAAGTTGATGAACAGCTGAAGCTGATCCTGCAGGATACGCGCGGCAAGTGCCACGGCATCTTCAGGCGTCACCGCGCCATTCGTCTCTACCGTCAGCAGCAGGCGGTCATAGTCGGTGACCTGACCCACGCGGGTCTGCTCCACCTTGTAGGACACGCGACGCACGGGGGAATAGATGGCATCGACCGGGATCAGGCCAATCGGCGCATCTTCCGGGCGGTTCGCCGCTGCCGGAACATAGCCCTTGCCCATGTTCACGGTGAATTCCATCCCGAACTTCACCCCTTCATCAAGGGTGCAGATAACCAGGTCGGGGTTCATGACTTCGATGTCATGGCCCGTCTGGATCTGGCCGGCACGCACTTCACCCGGCCCCGTGGCCGTCAGCACCATGCGCTTCGGACCCTCACCATGCATCCGCAGGGCAAGCTGCTTGATGTTGAGGACGATATCGGTCACGTCTTCACGAACACCCGCCACCGACGAGAATTCATGCAGCACGCCGTCAATCTGGATTGCCGTAACCGCAGCCCCCTGCAGGGACGACAGCAGAACCCGACGGATCGCATTGCCCAGCGTCATGCCAAAACCGCGTTCCAGCGGCTCCGCAACAACTGTTGCAATACGTGAAGGTTCCGCCCCCGGTTCGACTTCCAGCTTTTCCGGCTTGATCAGGGATTGCCAGTTTTTCTGGAGGACCAAGGTAATGGCCTTTCAAGACTGATCTGCCGCCTGTTACAGCGACAGATGGTATCCCGCATGGAGATACCGGAATGACAATCTTCCCCCGGCATGCGGGGGAATACGACTCAACTGATGCGGATCAGACGCGACGGCGCTTGCGCGGGCGGCAGCCGTTATGCGGCACCGGCGTCATGTCGCGGATGGCCGTGATCGAGAACCCGACGGCCTGCAGGGCACGCAGCGCGCTTTCACGCCCCGAACCCGGACCGGAGACCTCGATTTCCAGCGTCTCCATGCCGTGTTCGCGTGCCTTGCGGCCAGCGTCCTCAGCCGCAACCTGCGCCGCATACGGCGTGGACTTGCGCGATCCCTTGAAGCCCTGGGCACCAGCGGAAGACCAGGCAATCGCATTGCCCTGCGCATCCGAGATGGTGATCATGGTGTTGTTGAATGTGGACAGCACATGCGCCACACCGGAAATGATGTTTTTCCGCTCTTTCTTGCGAATACGCGGAGCCGCAGCTTTCGCCATAGTTTTCTCGATCCTGTCAGTTCAAACGGTGCATGGGGCGGATAATGCCCCATGCCTACATACCGGGCAGTCCGCTGATTAGCGGGTTGCCTTCTTCTTGCCCGCGATAGCCACGGCCTTACCCTTGCGGGTACGGGCGTTGGTATGAGTCCGCTGACCATGGACAGGCAGCCCACGCCGGTGACGCAGACCACGATAGCAACCAAGGTCCATCAGGCGCTTGATGTTCATCGCGACTTCACGACGAAGATCACCTTCAACGCGGTACTCGCTGTCGATCAGTTCACGGATCTTGCCGATCTCGTCATCCGACAGTTCGTTCACGCGCCGCTCGGCCGGGATGGCCAGCTGATCGCAGATCGACTGGGCCTTGGTAGCCCCGATACCATAGATATAACGCAGGCCAATTGTTACCCGCTTGTTGGTTGGGATGTTCACGCCCGCAATACGCGCCACGCCACTTACTCCTCGTCCGCCCCTTCGGGGCACTAACATTCAGGCAGGGCTGCTTCACACCACCTGCCCTTGTGGCAGGAGCGCCGTGAACATACCGGTTCAGAACCGGCCAACCCCATCATCATTCATTCAGGCCGTACCCGTCATGTCATCGTGACCGACTCATACGACACTCATACCTTGAGGGCGCGCAATATACCGGCGCCCCCATCCGAGTCAATTATTTCACATCACTTTTTCGTGATGCTATCAATGACAGCGAAGACTTCCTTGGTCACTGCATCAATATCGGCCATGCCATCCACACGGTACAGGCGCCTCTCCCCCTCGTAATAAGGCAGGATCGGCGCGGTCTGCTCCCGATAGGTTTTCAGGCGTGCCGCCACGGTTTCGCGCCGGTCATCTTCCCGGCGGATGAACTCGTGGCCACCACACACATCGCATGTCCCTTCGACCTTCGGCCGCTTGAACAGGTCATTATATCCTGCACCGCACCTGGCACAGGTGTAACGACCGGCAATGCGGTCGGCCAGAGCATCCTCATCCACGTCCAGCAGCAGCACGGCGTCGATATGCCGCCCGCTACGCGCCAGCATGGTGTCCAGTGCCTCCGCCTGCGCACGGGTGCGCGGGAAGCCATCCAGAATAAAGCCCCTGGCGCAGTCGGGCTGCTGGATGCGGCTTTCAATCATGGCGATGATCAGGTCATCGGGCACCAGCCCGCCTTCCGCCATGATGGTCTTGACCTTCTGCCCCAGCGGGCTTCCGGCCGCGACTTCCGCACGCAGCATGTCACCTGTCGAAATCTGGGCGATTCCGTACCGTTCTTCCAGCCGCTTGGACTGGGTGCCCTTTCCGGCACCCGGCGGCCCGAGAAAAATAATATTCAACGCATTCTGCCCTTTCTGCCCCGTCCCCGGCGCATAAGCCCCTGATACTGATGCGCGACCAGATGGGACTGGACCTGCGTCACCGTATCGATCGTCACCGTCACGATGATGATCAGGCTGGTGCCACCAAAGTAGAATGGCACGTTGTAATGGCTGATCAGGATCTGCGGCAACAGGCAGACGGCGACAAGATACAGTGCACCGATCGTCGTGATGCGCGTCAGGATCCGGTCAAAGAATGTGGCCGTATTCGCCCCCGGACGGATACCTGGCACGAAGCCGCCCTGCTTGCGCAGGTTTTCCGCCGTTTCCTGCGGGTTGAAAGTGACCGCCGCATAGAAATACGAGAAGAACACGATCATCGCCGCATAGAACAGCATGTAAAGCGGCTGCCCCTGCCCCAGTTCCTGCCCAAGGAAGGAAAGCCAGCCTGGCATGGAACTGTTATTGACGAATCCCGCGATGGTCACGGGAATCAGCAGCACCGAGGACGCAAAAATCGGGGGAATCGATCCTGCCGTATTCACCTTCAGAGGCATATGGGTCGAATCGCCACCGAACATCCGCTGGCCAACCTGACGCTTGGGGTACTGGATGATCACCCGCCGCTGCGCGAGTTCCATGAACACGATGAAGGCAATGGTGATCGCCGCCAGCACCAGGAACACCAGCACGAAGAACGGCGAAAGCGCGCCCGTATAACCAAGCTGGAACAGGCTTGCCAACGCATTGGGCAGATTGGCCACGATACCGGCAAAGATGATCAGCGAGATCCCGTTACCCACCCCGCGGGAGGTAATCTGTTCACCCAGCCACATCAGGAACATGGTCCCGCCCACAAGGGTCAGCACGCACGACACGATGAAGAAAAGCCCGGGGGAGACAACGGCGGAACCAGCCTCCGTATGCATGTTCTCCAGCCCGATCGCGATGCCATAGGCCTGGAACAGCGCAATCACCACCGTCAGGTAACGGGTGTATTCGTTCAGCTTGCGTCGACCACCCTCACCTTCCTTTTTCAGCGCTTCAAGGGAAGGGATTGCCGCCGACATGAGCTGGACGATGATCGAGGCACTGATATAGGGCATGATATTCAATGCAAACACGGTCATGCGCCCCAGCGCGCCACCGGTAAACATATCGAACATACCCAGAATACCGCCCTGATGCCGGGCCAGAAGCTGCCCCATAACCGTCGCATCGACGCCAGGAACGGGGATATAGGTGCCAATCCGGTATACGATCAGCGCGCCCAGTGTGAACCAGATGCGCTTCTTCAGTTCCGTCGCGTTGGCGAAAGAACTGAAATTCAGATTGGCAGCCAACTGTTCGGCCGCGGAGGCCATGCGCCCATCCTTTCACAAGAACAGCGCCACCGCCGGAAGCGGGACGCTGTCATGATAAAAAAAACCGCAAAAAGTAATAAAGCGATGCGCCCGCCGAGTGCAAGCAGCATCGCTTTTATTATGCTTCGGGAACAGAACGGGCCTGTACCCCGAACCGGTCATTCCGCGGCAGGAGCCTGCTGCTTCTGCGCCTTGACCTGCACCTTGCCGCCAGCCTTCTCGACTGCGGCAACGGCAGCAGCCGAAGCCCCGGCAACTTCGATCGTCACGGCATGGTTCAGTTCACCATCCGCCAGAAGGCGGATACCGGCGAAACGCCCGGAGCCGATCAGGCCGGCACCAGCCAGAACTTCTTCCGTCACGACCGACTTGGCATCAAGCTTGCCAGCCGTGATGGCCTTGTCCAGCACGCCCAGATTCACGACAGCATATTCCTTGCGGAAGATGTTCTTGAATCCACGCTTGGGCAGACGACGGTAGATCGGCAGCTGACCACCTTCAAAACCGTTCAGCGACACGCCGGAACGCGCCTTCTGACCCTTGACACCCTTACCGGATGTCTTGCCCTTTCCAGAGCCGATGCCGCGACCAAGGCGCTTCTTGCGATAACGCGCGCCTTCGTTGTCACGTAATTCGTTCAGGTTCATCTCAATCCTCCACCTTCACCAGGTGGGACACCTTGCGGATCATACCGCGAACCGAAGGGGTATCCTCCAGTTCACGTGTACGACCGATCTTGTTCAGACCCAGACCGACCAGCGTAGCCTGCTGGCCCGGCTTGCGACCGTTCCCGGAATGCACCTGGGTGACGCGGACTGTAGCCTTCGTATCAGACATCGGCCGTGGCCTCCGTCGCTACAGCGGCCTCACGACGCCCCAGAATGTCCGAAACCTTCTTGCCACGGCGGTTGGCAACCGAACGCGGGCTGGCGCAACGCTCCAGCGCGGCGAAAGTCGCCTTCACCATGTTATGCGGGTTCCGGGTTCCAAGCGACTTGGCCACCACGTCATTGATGCCCAGGCTTTCGAACACGGCGCGCATCGGACCACCGGCAATGATGCCCGTGCCTGCATCAGCAGAGCGCAGGACAACCTTGCCCGCCCCGAAGTGACCGGCCACATCATGATGCAGCGTGCGGCCTTCCTTCATCGGAACGCGGATCATCGAACGCTTCGCGCGGTCGGTTGCCTTACGGATCGCTTCGGGAACCTCACGGGCCTTGCCCGCGCCGAACCCTACACGACCCTTCTGGTCACCCACCACAACCAGAGCTGCGAATGCAAAGCGGCGACCGCCCTTTACAACCTTCGCAACGCGGTTGATCGTGACCAGCTTGTCGACCAGATCGTCACCTTCGCGGTCACGATCGCGACCACCCCGGCCGCCGTCTCTCGGTTCACGTGCCATTATGCGTGACCCTTTCGTCAGAACGAGAGACCGCCCTCACGGGCAGCCTCCGCCAGGGCCTTGATACGCCCATGATAGAGATAAGCGCCGCGGTCGAAAACGACCTTCGACACACCAGCAGCCACCGCGCGTTCCGCCAGAAGCTTGCCAACCGCACCCGCTGCCTTGACGTCCGTGCCACCTTCGATGGTGGAACGCAGCCCCTTGTCCAGCGTCGATGCGGCTGCCAGCGTACGGCCGGCAGCATCGTCGATCACCTGCGCATAGATGTTCTTGCCTGAACGGAACACCGACAGACGCGGACGCCCGCCGCTCTTCAGGCGAAGCTGGAAACGGAGACGCTGGCGCCGCCGTTCCCGCAGATCCTTCTGCGTGCTCATTATTTCTTCTTGCCTTCCTTGCGACGGATGGTTTCCGTTTCATAACGGACACCCTTGCCCTTGTAGGGCTCAGGCTTGCGGAAGCTGCGGATATCAAGCGCCACCTGACCAACACGCTGCTTGTCGATACCTTCGACAGTTACAGCAGTCGGACGCGGGGTCGTGATCTTGATGCCTGCGGGAATCGCATAGACGATGTCATGCGAATAACCGAGGTTCATGACCAGATTGCTACCCTGCACCGCCGCACGATAACCCGTTCCGGAGATTTCCAGCGTCTTGGAAAACCCTTCGGACACGCCCTTGACCATACCCGCGATCAGGGAGCGTGTGGTGCCCCACATCATGCGGGCCGGTGCTGCCGTATCATTCGGCTTAACCGCAACCTTGCCATCCGCGATATCAACCGCAACGTGATGAGACAGCGGCAGCTTGAGTTCACCCAGCTTGCCTTTTGCCGTCAGCACACCATCAGCAATGGAAACCTGAACGCCCGACGGAACTTCGACGGGATATTTGCCCACTCGCGACATTTATCCCTCCTCAGAACACACGGCAGAGGACTTCACCGCCAACATTGGCAGCGCGGGCCTCCGCATCGGACAGAACACCGCGCGGCGTCGACAGGATCGACACACCCAGCCCGGCATAGACACGCGGCAGTTCCTTGATCTTGGAATAGACGCGGCGCCCCGGCTTGGACACACGGTGGATTTCTTTGATGACCGGCTCACCATCGAGATACTTCAGCTCGATGCGCAGCTGGGCCACACCCTTGCGCAGTTCCTCACGCGAGAAACCACGGATATATCCTTCGCGGCGCAGGGCCTCGAGGACACTGGCGCGCAGCTTGGAAGCCGGCGCCACGCATGCAGCATGCCGTGCACGCTGCGCATTGCGGATCCGGGTGAGCAGATCACCCAAAGGATCAGAAAGTGACATCGTTCCCTGCCCTTACCAGCTCGATTTGACCATGCCCGGGATCTGACCATTAGAGGCCAGGTCGCGCAGGGCGATACGGCAGAGTTCGAACTTTCTGTAATTGGCGCGCGGACGCCCCGTCAACTTGCAGCGCAGGCGCACGCGGACGCGCGACCCATTGCGAGGAAGTTCAGCAAGCTTAAGCGAAGCATCGAAGCGATCTTCAACCGGCAGAGACCGGTCCATGATGATGTTCTTCAGTGCTGTCCGCTTAGCCCGGTCCCGGGTTGCCATGCGCTCGCGCTTGACATTCCGGTTAACGGCGGAAATTTTGGCCATGCCTTGTTTTACCCTCCGGAACCTGTCGGGCCATTCCCAACGGTTTTCCAAACAACGTGTGTATTAGGTCTTCTGGACTTCAGACGGAAGCCCTTTCGCAACATTTTATGCAGCGAAGGGCAGATCAAACGCCTTGAGCAGAGCCTTTGCTTCCGCATCCGTCTTCGCGGTGGTCACGAAGATGATGTCCATGCCACGGATCTCGTCTACCTTGTCGTATTCGATTTCCGGGAAGACGATCTGTTCCTTCAGGCCCATGGCAAAGTTGCCACGACCATCAAAACCCTTGTTCGCGGGCAGGCCGCGGAAGTCGCGCACGCGCGGCAGGGCGATCGTCACAAACCGGTCCAAGAATTCGAACATCTGGGCACGACGCAGCGTGACCTTGCACCCGATAGGCAGACCTTCACGGATCTTGAAGCCCGCGATCGCCTTCTTGGCAACCGTCTTGACCGGCTTCTGACCTGCGATCAGGGTCATTTCCTTGACTGCGGCGTCCAGCTTCTTCTGGTCGCCGGCAGCTTCACCCACACCCATGTTCAGGACGATTTTCTCGAGACGCGGAACCTGCATCTCGTTCTCGTACCCGAATTCCTCGCGCAGCTTCGCGCGCAGCTCGCTCTGGTAGCGCTGCTGCATGCGCGGCACAGGACGGGCTTCTTTCACTTCAGACATTCCCGCCCCCTCAGCCTTCGATAACTTCGCCGGTCGCCTTGGCGACACGGAGCTTGCGACCATCTTCCAGAATACGGAAGCCAACTTTCGTCGGGTCCCCGCTCTTGGGATCGATCAGCTTCAGGTTCGACAGGTGAACCGGCATTTCCTTCTGGATAATACCGCCCTGCTCACCCATGCGGGATGCGCGGGTGTGCCGCTTGGCGATCGCTACGCCACGGACGACAGCCTTGTTGACAGCCGGAAGGACCGTAACAACCTCGCCACGGGTTCCCTTGGAACTGCCGGTGATGACCAGAACCTGGTCACCCTTCTTGATACGAGCAGCCATTACAGCACCTCCGGTGCCAGCGAGATGATCTTCATGAACTTGCGCGCACGCAGTTCGCGCACGACCGGGCCAAAGATACGGGTACCGATCGGTTCCTGCTGCTTGTTGATCAGCACGGCCGCATTGCGGTCAAACCGGATAGCGCTGCCGTCGGCGCGACGCACGGGATAGGAAGTGCGCACGATCACGGCCTGGTGAACGTCACCCTTCTTCACCTTCCCACGGGGGATGGCCTCCTTGACGGACACGACAATCACGTCGCCGACCGAGGCAGTCTTCCGCTTGGAACCGCCCAGCACCTTGATGCACTGCACCTGACGGGCACCGGAATTGTCGGCCACGTCAAGGTTGGTCTCGGGATGGATCATGGTCTATGCCCTTCTTTACGCCTGCGCACCAGACGCGGCACCGGCGGCAGCCGCTACGGGCTGACCATTCCGGACAACGACAGTCCAGGTCTTGCGGCGGGAAATCGGCTTGCATTCTTCAATGCGCACCATGTCCCCCACCTTGCATTCATTCAATCCGTCATGCGCCGCGTACTTTTTCGAGCGGCGAATGAACTTCTTATACAACGGATGGATAATGCGACGATCGACAAGAACCGTTACGGTCTTGTCCATCTTGTCGCTTGTTACCCGCCCGGTCAGGACGCGCCTTGGCATCGCCCGTCTCCCTTCAGGACTTTACTGCCGGCGCCTGGCCAGCGGAACTCTTCTTCACAACCTGGGCCGCAATCGTCTTCACACGCGCGATGTCACGACGGACCTCGCGCATGCGGGACTGACCCTCGGTCTGGCCGGTCGCGTGCTGGAACCGAAGATTGAACTGCTCGCGCTTCAGATCAACGAGAAGCGTGTCCAGTTCTTCAACAGTTTTGGCACGCAGATCGGCCGGCTTTGTTGCCTTTGCCATCTCACGCCTCTCCGATACGGGTCACGAACTTGGTCTTGATCGGCAGCTTCGCAGCCCCCAGAGCCAGCGCTTCACGCGCGACTTCCGGTGACACACCTTCGATCTCGAACAGAATCCGACCCGGCTTCACACGAGCCACCCAATATTCAGGCGACCCCTTGCCGGACCCCATACGCACTTCTGCGGGCTTTGTCGAGACCGGAAGATCAGGGAAGATCCGAATCCACACACGACCGGCACGCTTCATGGCGCGGGTAATGGCACGACGGGCGGCTTCGATCTGGCGGGCCGTGATCCGTTCAGGCTGGAGAGCCTTCAGGCCGAACGCCCCGAAATTCAGGGTTGTGCCACCCTTGGCCAACCCATGAATGCGGCCCTTGTGGGCCTTGCGGTACTTTGTCCGCTTGGGAGAAAGCATTTTCTAAATCCTCACGCGCCGCCTGGCGCATCTAGGTCCATTTGACCGCGCAGATCAGCGCTGCGGGGCCTGCTCGGCGGCGCGACGGTCCTGCGCCAGCGGATCATGGGCAAGAATCTCACCCTTGAAGATCCAGACCTTCACACCACAGGTGCCGTAGGTCGTCTTGGCGGTCGCCACACCGTAATCGATGTCCGCACGCAGCGTGTGCAGCGGCACCCGGCCTTCACGATACCACTCGATACGCGCGATTTCCGCGCCACCGAGACGGCCCGAGCAGTTGATCCGGATACCCTGCGCACCCAGACGCATGGCGGACTGCACGGCGCGCTTCATCGCCCGGCGGAACGCAACGCGGCGCTCCAGCTGCTGGGCAATGTTTTCGGCCACCAGAGTCGCATCGATTTCCGGCTTGCGGATCTCGACGATGTTCAGCGCCACATCGGTCTTGGCCATACGGGCCAGATCCTTGCGCAGCACATCGATATCCTGCCCCTTCTTGCCGATGACCACACCCGGACGTGCCGCGTAGATGGTCACGCGCGGCTTCTTGGCCGGACGTTCGATCACCACGCGGGACACACCCGCGCCGGACAGCTTGCGACGCAGGTAGGCGCGCAGCTTCAGGTCATCATGCAGCAGCCGTGCATAATCGGCATCGGCGTACCAGCGGCTGTCCCATGTCCGGTTAATACCGAGCCGCAGCCCGATCGGATTAACTTTGTGTCCCATGGATCAGGCTGCCTTTTTTTCGGTTTCAGCTTCGGACTTCTTTTCGGCCACCACAATAGTCAGGTGGCTGAAAAACTTCTCGATGCGGGCCGAACGGCCACGACCACGTGCGTGGAAACGACGCATCACGATCGACTTGCCCACCTCTGCACGGGCAACGACCAGCTGGTCAACGTCCAGCTGATGGTTGTTCTCGGCATTGGCGATCGCGCTTTCCAGGGTCTTCTTGACCTGCTGGGCGATGCGCCGCTTGGAGAAGGTGAGGGTGGCGATCGCCTGCCCGGCCGGCTTGTTGCGGATGAGACCCGCAACAAGGTTCAGCTTGCGCGGGCTGATGCGGATGTTCCGCGTCATGGCCTGCGCTTCGGTTTCCGCGAGCGTGCGCGGATGCTTAGGCTTGCTCATGATCAGCCCCGCTTCGCTTTCTTGTCCGAAGAATGACCCGTGAAGGTACGGGTCGGCGAAAATTCACCGAACTTGTGCCCCACCATATTCTCGGAGACCTGCACGGGCAGGAACTTATGCCCGTTATAGACGCCGAACGTCAGTCCGACGAACTGCGGCAGGATGGTGGATCGACGCGACCAGATCTTGATCACTTCGTTACGGCCCGACGCGCGCGACGCATCGGCTTTGTTCAGCAGATACCCGTCCACGAACGGGCCCTTCCAGACGGAACGTGCCATCTTAAATGCCCCTTACTTGCCGGTCTTCCGGCGACGGATAATCAGACTGTCCGTACGCTTGTTGACCCTGGTCTTGTAACCCTTAGTCGGCTTGCCCCATGGCGTAACCGGATGACGTCCACCGGACGTGCGCCCTTCACCACCACCATGCGGGTGGTCAACCGGGTTCATGACGACACCACGGTTGTGCGGACGGCGGCCCAGCCAGCGATTGCGGCCGGCCTTGCCCAGATGCTGGTTCATGTTGTCCGGGTTGGACACGGCACCGATGGTGGCCATGCATTCCGCGCGGACAACACGCAGTTCACCGGACTGCAGCTTGATCTGGGCATAGCCCATATCCTTGCCGACCAGCTGTGCATAGGTACCAGCGGAACGTGCGATCTTCCCGCCACCACCGGCCTTGAGCTCGATGTTGTGGATGATCGTTCCCACCGGAACCGCTGACAGGGGCATGGCGTTGCCCGGCTTGATGTCGGCGCGGGCGCCGGCAACAACCTGATCGCCAGCCTTCAGGCGCTGCGGTGCGATGATGTAGGCCAGTTCGCCGTCATCGTACTTGATCAGCGCAATGAACGCGGTGCGGTTGGGATCGTATTCAAGACGCTCCACCGTGCCGACCACGTCGAACTTGCGACGCTTGAAGTCGACATAACGGTAGGACTGCTTGTGTCCGCCACCGATGAAACGCGAGGTGGTGCGACCGTGGTTGTTACGGCCGCCGCTCTTGTTCTTCCCCTCGGTCAGGCCCTTGACGGGCTTGCCTTTCCACAGCTCCTTGCGGTCGATAAGAACCGTTCCGCGCAGGCTGGGGGTAACTGGATTAAAGTGCTTCAATGCCATTTCTTGTCACCCCGCGTCAGACCAGCTTCGCGGTCAGGTCAATGGACTGACCTTCTGCAAGCTGAACAAACGCCTTCTTCACATCCGAACGCTGGCCGGGACGTCCCTTGAAGCGCTTGGCCTTCCCCTTCTGGATGAGTGTGTTCACACCCAGAACCTTCACACCAAACAGCGTCTCGACCGCTACCTTGATCTCTGGCTTCGTCGCGCTGATCGCAACCTTGAAACCGACCTGATTCTTCTCGGACAGGGCTGTCGCCTTTTCCGTGATCAGGGGGGAGCGGATGATGTCATACATCGCTTCCCGAGACATACGTTCCGCCTTCTTGCGGATTGCCAGGATGTTGGTCATGCCAGACGCTCCTTCAGTCCCTCAACCCCGGCGCGGGTGATGGCCAGCACCTCATGGTTCAGGATGTCGTAGACATTCGCGCCAACCGTCGGAAGAATGTCGATCTTCGGCAGGTTGCGCGCGGCGCGGCCGAAGTTCTCTTCAACCGTGGCATCCACGATCAGGGCGGATGTCCAGCCCAGGACCTTCAGCTTCTTCGCCAGCTCAGCGGACTTGCCCGAAGCCGTCGCCGCATCAAGCACGACCAGCTTGCCTTCGGCAGCCTTCTGTGACAGCGCGGAAATCAGGCCCAGACGACGCACCTTCTTGGGCAGGTCATAGCCATGGTCACGCACGACCGGACCATGCACCACACCACCGGTACGGTACTGCGGCGAACGCAGCGAACCCTGACGGGCGCTACCTGTTCCCTTCTGGCGGTAGGGCTTCTTGGTCGTGCCGGAGACTTCCCCCATGCCCTTGACCTTGTGCGTCCCTGCGCGGCGCTTTGCCAGCTGCCAGTGCACCACACGCGCCAGAATGTCGCTGCGCGGGGTTGCGGCGAAAATCTCGTCCGGAAGGCTGGCGGTACCTGCGCTCCCGTTATCGAGGGTTTTGATCTCGTAATCCATTGCCCTCTATCCTCAGCCCGCAGCCTCAACCAGGGCCGCCGGATACGGCGCCTCGGCATGACGGGCCTTCTTGATCGCATCACGAATCAGAACCACCTCGTTCTTCCCGCCCGGCACGGAGCCGCGGATCATGAGGAGGTTCTTTTCGGCGTCGACAGCCGCTACCTCAAGGTTCAGCGTGGTGATACGCTCGGAACCGAGATGGCCAGCCATCTTCTTGTTCTTGAAAACCTTGCCCGGGTCCTGACGGTTACCCGTCGAACCGTGCGAACGGTGACTGATCGAGACACCATGGGAGGCTTCGAGACCGGCAAAGTTCCAGCGCTTCATGGCGCCGGCAAAACCCTTACCCTTGCTGGTGCCGGTAACGTCCACCTTCTGTCCCGCCACGAAATGGGCGGCGGACAGAGAAGCCCCGACTTCCAGGACGGCATCATCCGCAACGCGGAATTCAGCCAGCTTCTTCTTGGGCTCGACCTTGGCCTTGGCAAAATGGCCGCGGTTCGGCTTCGACACATTTTTGACCTTGGCCTTGCCCGCGCCAAGCTGGACGGCCGTGTAGCCATCACGCTCGGTATTACGGACATCAACCACCTGCAGATCATCAATCTGCAGGACAGTCACCGGCACATGTGTGCCGTCTTCCTTGAACAGCCGGGTCATACCCAGCTTTTTTGCGATCAATCCGGTGCGCATCGTCTGGACCTTAGAGTTTAATCTCGACATCCACGCCAGCGGCGAGGTCGAGTTTCATGAGAGCGTCCACGGTCTGCGGGGTCGGCTCGACAATGTCGAGCAGCCGGCGATGGGTCCGAATTTCGAACTGCTCGCGGCTTTTCTTATCCACGTGGGGGGAGCGGTTTACAGTAAACCGTTCAATATGCGTCGGCAGCGGGATAGGACCCCGAACCCGCGCACCCGTACGCTTCGCCGTATTGACGATCTCTTTCGTGCTGTTGTCCAGCACCCGGTGATCGTACGCCTTCAGGCGAATGCGGATGTTCTGGTTGTCCATCTTTCTGTTTCAGTCCAACTTTACCTGATTCGGGGGAACCCGATCCGCAATGGAAACCCGGCCGGATCGCTCCGACCGGGATACCACAGTTCAGTTACTGTCCAATCACGCCGTGATGGAAGCAACAACACCTGCACCAACGGTGCGGCCACCTTCGCGGATAGCGAAGCGCAGGCCTTCATCCATGGCGATCGGAGCGATCAGCTCGACATCCATGGCGACGTTATCGCCAGGCATGACCATTTCCGTGCCTTCCGGCAGGTGAACAACGCCGGTGACGTCGGTCGTGCGGAAATAGAACTGCGGACGATAGTTGGTGAAGAACGGCGTGTGACGGCCACCCTCTTCCTTCGTCAGGATGTAGGCTTCCGCCTTGAACTTGGTGTGCGGGGTGATGGAACCCGGCTTTGCCAGCACCTGGCCACGCTCAACGTCTTCACGCTTCGTGCCACGCACCAGTGCGCCGATGTTGTCACCTGCTTCACCACGATCGAGCAGCTTGCGGAACATTTCAACGCCGGTCACGGTCGTCTTCTGCGTCGGGCGCAGGCCAACGATCTCGATTTCGTCGCCAACGTTCACAACGCCACGCTCGACACGGCCCGTAACCACGGTGCCACGACCGGAGATGGAGAACACGTCTTCGATCGGCATCAGGAACGGACGGTCAACCGGACGCTCCGGCTGCGGGATGTATTCGTCAACAGCGTTCATCAGATCCAGAACGCGGTTTTCACCGATTTCCGCATCGCCGTCTTCCAGCGTCACCAGGGCCGAACCCTTGATGATGGGGATATCGTCGCCGGGGAACTGGTAAGCGGAAAGCAGCTCGCGCACTTCCATCTCAACGAGTTCCAGCAGTTCCGGATCGTCAACCTGGTCAACCTTGTTCAGGAAGACGACCAGTGCCGGCACGCCGACCTGACGGGCAAGCAGGATGTGCTCGCGGGTCTGGGGCATCGGGCCGTCAGCAGCGGACACAACCAGGATCGCGCCGTCCATCTGCGCGGCACCCGTGATCATGTTCTTCACATAGTCAGCATGGCCGGGGCAGTCGACGTGAGCGTAGTGACGCTTCGCGGTCTCGTACTCGACGTGAGCGGTCGAGATCGTGATGCCACGGGCGCGTTCTTCCGGCGCCGCGTCGATCATGTCGTACGCCTTGAACTCGGCGCCGCCGGCCTTCGCCAGCGTCTTCGTGATAGCAGCGGTCAGCGATGTCTTGCCATGATCGACGTGACCGATCGTGCCAATGTTACAATGCGGCTTGTTCCGCTCAAATTTAGCCTTTGCCATCGTTTTCTCCGTTAACTCGGCCTCGTGCCGAGAGTCGGGTTGGAAAGTTCCGTTTCGGAAGTCGAGCCGGTAGATAGACCGGCCAGACCGCCTTTACCAGCGGTAATGACTGAATGCCTTGTTGGCTTCCGCCATACGGTGCGTGTCTTCGCGCTTCTTGACTGCCGAACCACGGTTGTTCACGGCGTCGAGAAGCTCGTTGGACAGACGCTCCTGCATGGTGTTCTCGCCACGCTTGCGCGAGGCGTCGATCAGCCAGCGGATGGCCAGCGCCTGACGACGCTCGGCCCGGACTTCGACCGGAACCTGGTAGGTCGCGCCACCAACACGGCGGGAACGCACCTCGACGGCCGGCTTGACGTTGTCCAGCGCGCTGTGGAACATCACCACAGGGTCCGCAGCAGCGCCACCACGGCGACGCAGCACCTCAAGGGCGCCATAGACGATCCCTTCGGCGGTGGACTTCTTGCCGTCGTACATCAGGGCGTTCATGAAACGCGTAATGACGACATCACCAAATTTCGGATCGGGAAGAATCTCGCGCTTTACTGCGCGATGACGGCGACTCATGCCTCGTTATTCCTTTTACTTAGGACGCTTCGCGCCATAGAGCGAGCGACGCTGACGACGCTTGGCGATACCCTGGGTGTCCAGAACGCCGCGCAGGATGTGATAACGCACGCCAGGAAGATCCTTGACGCGACCACCACGGATCAGGACGACACTATGTTCCTGGAGGTTATGCCCCTCACCCGGAATATAGCTCACAACCTCATAACCGTTTGTCAGGCGCACCTTTGCCACCTTACGCAGAGCCGAGTTCGGCTTCTTCGGTGTGGTTGTGTAAACACGAGTACAAACGCCACGCTTCTGCGGACAGCCCTGCAGAGCAGGAACCTTGTTGCGTTTGGCTGCGGGCTCGCGACCTTTCGCGATCAACTGGTTGATGGTCGGCATACGCCTTTCCCGATCCTTACAAAATTCGGCCGGCCAACCTCATGTCCGGTTGCCGACTGTCGTTCACAACAAAACCCCAACGAATGACAACCATCCGTTCGGGCATCATATTTACATCCGGCCTTGGCAGCCCGATTCCCGAGCTGCGGCGCCGCATGTCTGCATGCTGCATTCGACGGCCAACAACGTCTTTCAGACAGGGCTAGCCGAGGGCGCGGAACCTACGGGCATAATGACTTCAAGTCAAGCCTTACGCAGGATTCGCGCGGGTCAGGGAGAACGAATCCGTTTCACCAACCCGCAAACACCGTTCCGCCCGGCAGCAGATACTGCCTGAAGCGGATGGTGACAATAGTGCAGCACCGAATCATTCCGGATACCAGCTTCCCGGTATCCGGATATGGTATGCGCCCGAGCTTACTCGGCCGCCTTGGTTGGCGGGACGGCAGCACGGGCCTGCGCCAGACGCTGCTTGTCCTCACCCGCGGCAACCGCGCGGAGCTTGTTCATGACGCTGCCTGTCCCAGCGGGGATCAGGCGACCGACAATCACGTTCTCCTTCAGGCCGTTCAGGGTATCCTTCTTCCCTGCCGTAGCAGCCTCTGTCAGGACACGTGTGGTCTCCTGGAAGGATGCGGCGGAGATGAAGGACTGGGTCTGCAGCGACGCCTTGGTGATGCCCTGCAGCACCGGCATGGCCACTGCGGGACGTTCACCCATGTTCAGGCGCTTGGTGTTCTCTTCCTCGTACTCGATACGATCCACCGTCTCACCGATCAGGTAGGTCGTGTCACCGGGTTCAAGGATTTCCACCTTCTGCAGCATCTGCCGGACGATGACCTCAATGTGCTTGTCATTGATCTTCACGCCCTGCAGTCGATACACGTCCTGAATCTCGTTCACGAGATAGTCGGACAGTGCCTCGACGCCCAGCACCTTCAGGATGTCATGCGGCACGCGGGGACCGTCGACCAGCGGATCGCCAACCTGGACAAAGTCGCCTTCCTGAACGGAAACGTGCTTGCCCTTGGGGATCAGGTAATCCGTCTCCTCGCCCGTCTCGTCATTTTTCACGATGACGCGACGCTTGGACTTGTAGTCCTTGCCGAACTCAACGCGCCCCTCGGTTTCCGAGATGATGGCGTGATCCTTCGGCTTACGGGCCTCGAACAGTTCCGCCACACGCGGCAGACCACCGGTAATGTCACGCGTCTTGGAACCTTCACGCGGGATACGGGCCAGCACGTCACCGGCGTTGACCTGCGCGCCATTTTCAACCGACAGCAGCGAATCCGGGGACAGGAAGTAGCGGGCGTCGTTGCCGTTGGCCAGCTTCACCACATCGCCCTTCGCATCCTTCAGCTGCAGGCGCGGACGCAGGTCGATTCCCTTGGAAGCCTGCTTGTAGTCCACGACCACCTTGGATGTCAGGCCGGTGACTTCATCCATCCGCTCAACCAGCGTGATGGAGTCGATCAGGTCGAGATATTCAACCTTACCGGGCTGCTCGGTGATGATCGGCAGGGTGTACGGATCCCACTCGGCCATCTTCTGGCCACGCGTCACATCGGCACCGTCCTCGACCAGCAGGCGCGCACCATACGGCACACGGTAGCGGGCACGCTCGGTTCCACGGTCGTCCGTCAGCAGGATTTCGCAGTTACGCGACATGACGATGGGCACGTTCTGGCTGTTCTGCACAACGTTCTTGTTGCGGATCGTCACCTTGCCATCGCGCGAGGCTTCCACCATCGACTGCTCGGCACCACGCTGGGCCGCGCCACCAATATGGAAGGTACGCATGGTAAGCTGGGTGCCCGGCTCACCGATGGACTGGGCTGCGATCACGCCCACGGCCTCACCGATATTGACCGGCGTGCCACGTGCAAGATCACGGCCATAGCAGTGACCGCATACGCCAACCCGGCTGTCACAGGTGAGCACCGAGCGGATCAGCAGGCTTTCGACGCCAGCCTTCTCGATCAGTTCGGCCTGAGCTTCCTCGATCAGCGTATTGCGCGGGAACAGGACCTTCCCGGTGGCCGGATCAAGCACATCAGCCGCCAGCGTGCGGCCCAGCATACGCTCGGACAGGGAGGCGATCACCTCACCGCCATCCATGACCGCACGCACGGTCAGGCCGCGTTCGGTGCCGCAATCTTCCTCGACAATGATGCTGTCCTGCGCCACGTCAACCAGACGGCGGGTCAGGTAACCCGAGTTCGCCGTCTTGAGCGCGGTATCGGCCAGACCCTTACGGGCACCATGGCTGGAGGTGAAGTAATCGAGAACCGACAGGCCTTCCTTGAAGTTGGCGATAATCGGCTGTTCGATAATCTCACCAGACGGCTTGGCCATCAGGCCACGCATGCCGGCAAGCTGCTTCATCTGCGCTGGCGACCCACGGGCACCGGAGTGGCTCATCATCCACACCGAGTTGGTGGGCTTGCCGATCTCCTGCTTGGAGATCTCCTTCATCATCGCGGCCTGCACTTCGTCCGTGCAGCGCGACCATGCGTCCACCACCTTATTGTAGCGTTCGCCTGCAGTGATCAGACCATCCTGATACTGCTGTTCGAACTCCTTCACCTCGGCGGCGGTGCGGTCGACCAGGCCCTTCTTTTCGGCGGGAACGATCATGTCGTCCTTACCGAAGGAAATGCCCGAACGCGCGGCATGACGGAAACCAAGGCCCATCAGGCGGTCACAGAAGATCACGCATTCCTTCTGGCCGCAGTGACGGTAGACCGCATCGATGACGTCCGACACGATCTTCTTGGTCAACTGACGGTTGATCAGCGAGAACGGCAGCGCGGCGTTACGCGGCAGGATCTGGCCCACCAGCATACGACCCGGTGTCGTCACCACGGTCTCACGCGACAGCCTGCCTTCCGCATCGACATTCTCGATCCGCGCACGGATCTTGTCATGCAGCTTCACGGCGCCGGTGCTGAGTGCATATTCGACTTCACCAACGCTGGAGAAGGACGGCGCACCCGTGACCGTGACCTGACCCTTGTCGTCATAGCTGTTCTGGTCGGGCGTCGCACGGAACTCGGGCGTTTCCAGGCTGAGATAGTACAGCCCCAGCACGATATCCTGCGACGGCACGATGATGGGCTTGCCGTTGGCCGGGCTGAGGATGTTGTTTGTCGACATCATCAGCACGCGGGCCTCAAGCTGCGCCTCAAGGCTCAGCGGCACGTGCACGGCCATCTGGTCACCGTCGAAATCTGCGTTGAAGGCGGTGCAGACCAGCGGATGAAGCTGGATCGCCTTGCCTTCAATCAGGACCGGCTCGAACGCCTGAATGCCCAGACGGTGCAGCGTGGGCGCGCGGTTGAGCATGACGGGATGCTCACGGATCACCTCTTCAAGGATATCCCAGACTTCGGGACGTTCCTTTTCCACCATCCGCTTGGCAGCCTTGATGGTGGTGGCGTGACCGTATTTTTCCAGCTTGGAATAGATGAACGGCTTGAACAGTTCCAGCGCCATCTTCTTGGGCAGGCCGCACTGGTGCAGCTTCAGTTCGGGGCCGACCACGATGACCGAACGGCCAGAGTAATCGACGCGCTTGCCCAGCAGGTTCTGACGGAAACGACCCTGCTTGCCCTTGAGCATATCGGACAGGGACTTCAGCGGGCGCTTGTTCGCACCGGTGATCGCACGGCCACGACGACCGTTATCAAACAGCGCATCGACCGATTCCTGCAGCATGCGCTTTTCGTTACGGACAATAATGTCCGGCGCGCGCAGTTCGATCAGCCGCTTGAGACGGTTGTTACGGTTAATGACACGACGGTACAGGTCGTTCAGGTCGGATGTGGCGAAACGGCCACCATCGAGCGGCACCAGCGGGCGCAGTTCGGGCGGGATCACCGGCACCAGATCCAGAATCATCCATTCCGGGCGTGATTCGCTGTCGGCAAAGGCTTCGACCAGCTTCAGGCGCTTGACCAGCTTCTTGCGCTTGGCCTCGGACGTGGAATCCTTCAGTTCCTGCCGCAGTTCTTCCTTTTCCTGCTTGCAGTCGATGCGTTCGAGGATCTTCTTGATCGCCTCGGCACCGATCCCGACCTCAATCCCCTCGTCGCCATGCTCGTCCATGACATCAAGGTACTGGTCTTCCGTCAGCAGGCTGTACTGCTTGAGCGGCGACGTGCCGGGTTCCAGAACCACATAGCTTTCGAAATACAGGATCTTTTCCAGATCCTTCAGCGTCATGTCGACCATCAGGCCGATACGGCTGGGCAGCGACTTGAGGAACCAGATATGGGCTACCGGGCTGGCAAGTTCGATATGGCCCATCCGCTCGCGACGGACCTTGGCCAGCGTGACTTCAACGCCGCACTTTTCACAGATGATACCGCGGAATTTCATCCGCTTGTATTTGCCGCACAGGCATTCGTAATCCTTGATCGGACCGAATATCCGCGCGCAGAACAGGCCATCACGTTCCGGCTTGAATGTCCGGTAGTTGATGGTCTCGGGCTTCTTGATCTCGCCGTACGACCACGAACGGATCTGCTCGGCCGAGGCCAGCTGGATCTTGATCTGGTCGAAGGTCATGGCCTGGCCGCCCTGACCAAGGATCTTCATGAGTTCATTCATGCGCCGCAAACCCCCTGAGGGAATGAAGCGGAAGCAGGCGCGTTACCTGCCTCCACTCCTGAAATAAAAACGTATGGACTGACGTGGACCGTAAAGGCCGGATCAGGAGCCGCTCTGTTCAAGGTCAACATTCAGGCCAAGGGACTTCAGTTCCTTGATCAGGACGTTAAAGCTTTCCGGGATGCCGGCTTCGAAGTCGTCCTGCTCACGCACGATCGCCTCATACACCTTGGTGCGACCCGACACGTCATCCGATTTGACCGTCAGCATTTCCTGCAGTGTGTAGGCGGCGCCGTAAGCTTCCAGCGCCCACACTTCCATTTCACCGAAGCGCTGCCCACCGAACTGTGCCTTACCACCCAACGGCTGCTGGGTGACCAGCGAATACGGACCGATGGAGCGTGCATGGATCTTGTCATCAACAAGGTGATGCAGCTTCAGCATGTAGATGTAACCGACCGTGGTCTTGCGCTCGAACGGTTCACCCGTACGACCGTCGATCAACTGCGACTGGCCGGACTTGTCCACACCCGCCTTGGTCAGCATCGCTTCGATATCCGGAATGGACGCGCCATCGAATACCGGGGTTGCGATCGGCACACCCTTGCGCAGGTTACCGCACAGTTCCAGCAACTGGGCATCCGTCATGTCGCCGATCTGGTCATCATAGACCTTGTCGCCATAGACAGACTTCAGTTCTTCCAGCAGTTCCTGCCGCTTTTCACCCTTGCGCTGGTAATCATCGGCAAGCTGGCCGATCTGACGACCGATATTGGCGCAGGCCCAGCCCAGATGCGTTTCCAGAATCTGCCCGACATTCATACGCGAAGGCACGCCCAGCGGGTTCAGCACCAGATCAACCGAAGTGCCATCTTCAAGGAACGGCATGTCCTCGACCGGGACCACACGGGAGACAACACCCTTGTTGCCGTGACGACCGGCCATCTTGTCACCCGGCTGAAGCTTGCGCTTCACCGCAACGAAGACCTTGACCATCTTCATCACGCCCGGCGGCAGTTCATCACCGCGCTGGAGCTTTTCGACCTTGTTGTCAAAACGCGCCTGGATCTTGGCCACTGCCGCGTCAAATTCACGCCGCAGGGTTTCCAGCTCCGCCATGACCTCGTCGGACATGACGGTCACGTTGCGCCATGCGCCACGCGGATGCTCGGACAGGACTTCATCCGTGATGACCGTGCCCGAACGGATACCCTTGAAACCGGTGCCCGCCGTCTGGCCGATCAGGTGCTCGCGCAGACGATTGTAGAAGGAACGTTCCTGAATCGCGCGTTCGTCGTCACGGTCCTTGGCAAGGCGTTCGATCTCGGCGCGCTCGATGGCCATCGCGCGCTCGTCCTTGTCCACGCCACGACGCGAGAACACGCGCACATCGACAATGGTGCCCGACGTGCCCGGCGGCAGCTTGAGCGAGGTATCACGAACGTCGGACGCCTTTTCACCGAAGATGGCGCGCAGGAGTTTTTCTTCCGGCGTCATCGGGCTTTCGCCCTTCGGCGTGACCTTGCCGATCAGGATATCGCCCGGATTCACTTCCGCGCCCACATAGACGATACCGGCTTCGTCGAGGTTGCGCAGCGCTTCCTCACCGACATTCGGAATGTCGCGGGTGATTTCTTCCTGACCCAGCTTCGTGTCACGGGCCATGACTTCGAATTCCTCGATATGGATCGAGGTAAACACGTCATCACGCGCGATCCGTTCGGAAATCAGGATCGAATCTTCAAAGTTGTAACCGTTCCAAGGCATGAACGCGACAAGCACGTTACGGCCCAGCGCCAGTTCACCCAGTTCCGTGGACGGACCGTCGGCGATAATCTCGCCCGCACGCACCTGATCGCCAACCCGGACCAGCGGACGCTGGTTGATGCAGGTCGACTGGTTGGAGCGCATGTATTTGCGCAGGCGATAGATGTCGACGCCCTGCGTGGCACCAGCATCGTCAGTGGCGCGTACAACGATACGCGCACCGTCGATCTGATCCACCACACCATGACGGCGCGCCACGATCGCGGCACCCGAGTCATGGGCCACGGCTGCTTCCATGCCCGTGCCGACCAGCGGCGCGTCCGAACGCACCAGCGGCACGGCCTGACGCTGCATGTTCGAGCCCATCAGTGCGCGGTTGGCGTCATCGTTCTCAAGGAACGGAATGAGCGCGGCAGCGACCGAGACGAGCTGGCGGGGGGACACGTCACAGGCGGTGACATCGGTCGGCGGCACCTGGCGGAAGTCACCGCCACGACGCACCGAAACCAGATCGTCCGTCAGGTTGCCCTGCGCGTCCTGCTTCGCATCGGCCTGAGCCACGACAAGCTTTTCTTCTTCCATGGCGGAAAGATATTTCCAGCCATCCTGAAGAACGCCGTTTTCGACCATGCGGTACGGGGTTTCGATGAACCCGTACTTGTTAACCTTCGCGTATGTGGCCAGCGAGTTGATCAGACCGATGTTCGGGCCTTCCGGCGTCTCGATCGGGCAGATACGGCCGTAATGGGTCGGATGCACGTCACGGACTTCGAACCCTGCACGTTCACGTGTCAGACCGCCCGGGCCAAGTGCCGAAAGACGGCGCTTATGGGTCACTTCCGACAGCGGGTTGGTCTGGTCCATGAACTGGCTGAGCTGCGAGGAACCGAAGAATTCACGCACCGCAGCAGCAGCCGGCTTGGCGTTGATCAGGTCATGCGGCATGACCGTATCGATATCGACCGAACCCATACGTTCGCGGATGGCGCGCTCCATGCGCAGCAGGCCAACGCGGTACTGATTTTCCATCAGTTCGCCGACGGAGCGGACACGACGGTTACCGAGATTGTCGATATCGTCGATCGCGCCGCGACCATCTTTCAGTTCGCACATGATCTTGACGGTGCGCAGGATGTCTTCCTTACGCAGCACGCGCACCGTATCGGGCACGTCAACGCCAAGGCGCATGTTCATCTTCACGCGACCGACGGCGGACAGGTCATAACGGTCAGGATCGAAGAACAGGCCGGAGAACATGGCTTCCGCCGTTTCGGGCGTGGGCGGCTCACCGGGGCGCATGACGCGATAGATGTCGGTCAGCGCTTCCTCACGCGAGGCGTTCTTGTCCACGGCCAGCGTGTTACGGATCCACGGACCATTCGTGGCGTCGATCGCCAGCGTGGTCAGGGTGGTCAGGCCCTCGGCATCGAGTTCCTCAAGCTTCTGCTCGGTCAGTTCCTCGCCGGCTTCGGCATAGATCTCGCCCGTGTTCTCGTTGACCATGTCGGACGCGATGAAGCGACCGATCAGGCCAGCGGGACCAACCAGCACTTCCTTGGTGGTTTCCGCGATCTTGCGCACCATGCGGGCCGTCAGCTTCGCATCGGCGGGGGCAACTTCCTCACCCGTCTGGGCGTCGATCAGCGGCTCAAGCAGCTTCTGCCCACGGAAGGCTTCCGCGTCAAAACGACGGGCCCAGCCCTTCGGGGTCTTGTTGAACTCGACCTTGCCGTAGAAGTAGCCAAGGATTTCGTCAGGGTCCATGCCCTGGATTTCCATAGCTTCCACGTCACCGCCCTCGGCGGCCTTAGCGGCACGTGCGGCAGCGGACGTGGCCCCTTCCAGCGCGTACAGCAGCGTGGTGACCGGCAGCTTGCGCTTGCGGTCGATGCGGACGTAGATCAGGTCCTTGCTGTCGAATTCGAAGTCAAGCCACGATCCGCGATAGGGGATGACACGGGCCGCGAACAGGAACTTGCCCGACGAATGGGTCTTGCCCTTGTCGTGATCGAAGAACACGCCGGGGCTGCGGTGCATCTGGCTGACGATGACGCGCTCGGTCCCGTTGATGACGAAGGTGCCGTTGTCGGTCATGAGCGGCATGTCGCCCATATAGACCGGCTGCTCCTTGATATCGCGGATCGAACGCGACCCGGTATCCTCATCCACGTCCCATACGATCAGGCGCAGGATAACCTTCAGCGGTGCGGCGAAGGTCAGGCCACGCTGGATGCATTCCTCAACGTCGTATTTCGGCTCTTCCAGTTCGTAGCTGACAAATTCCAGCCGCCCGCGCCCAGCGAAATCATTGATCGGAAAGACGGAACGGAACACTTCCTGCAGGCCCGTCGATGTCCGGCTGTCGGGCGCCACGTTCATCTGGAGGAACGTCTCGTAGCTAGCCCGCTGCACGTCGATCAGATTGGGCATCGGAGCCACCTCGGGTATATGCCCGAAGCTCTTGCGGATGCGTTTGCGTCCCGTGAACGATTTTGTAATCGCGTTCATCGCCTATCCAGCCCCCATCCACACAGGTCCGCACGGTGGTGACACGAATGTCACGCGGACTGCGCGGCCCTTGAAAATCTTTGGCGGATCAGCCGGACCTGCGCCCGGACCAACCCTATCTACCACCAAAGGCGCCCGAAGCCTTGCGGCCAGGGCGCCTGTAACGGCCAAGGGGGCGGAAACCAGCCGGTTTCCACCCTCACCTGAATAACTCAGCCCGGTTGCGCCGCGAACGACGCGTCCAGATAGGCCAACTTATTTAATTTCGACGGAAGCGCCGTTGTCTTCAAGGGTCTTCTTGATCTTTTCGGCTTCATCCTTGCTGGCGCCTTCCTTGATGGTCTTGGGCGCGCCCTCGACCAGATCCTTGGCTTCCTTCAGGCCCAGACCCGTGATCGCACGGATTTCCTTGATCACGTTGATCTTCTTGTCGCCGGCCTTGGTCAGGACAACGTCAAATTCCGTCTTTTCTTCTGCCGGAGCAGCAGCAGCCGCACCCGGAGCAGCAGCAACGGCTACCGGAGCGGCAGCGGAAACGCCCCACTTCTCTTCCAGCAGCTTGGACAGCTCAGCCGCTTCCAGAACGGTCAGAGCGGACAGGTCTTCAACAATCTTGTTCAGATCGGCCATAATTCGGTCTTCCTAATTTATACACTGGTTGACACAGCACAATCCCGTTTTTTCGGAAAAATGCCGTTTTGTTGATAACCCGGCGGGCCGGGCCATTGGGTCTCAGGCTGCTTCGCCCGTCTTGGCATAGGCACCAAAAACCCGTGCAAGCTGTCCGGCCGGCGCCTGGAGCACGCCTGCGATGCGGGTTGCCGGCGTGGAGATAAGCCCCACCAGCTGCGCACGCAGAACATCCAGGGACGGCAGTTCCGCCAGGGCCTTGATACTCGCGACATCGAGCGTCTGGGCACCAAGCGATCCGCCGAGCAGAACAAGCTTGTCATTGGTTTTGGCGAACTCGACCAGCACCTTCGCCATTGATACGGGTTCATCCGCCCACGACAACGCGGTCGGCCCCTTCAGCAGCGGCTTGATGCCTTCGAACTGGGTCCCTGCCAGGGCGAGAGAGGTCAGCCGGTTCTTCGCGACCTTGTGTGTAGCTCCAGCCGCACGCACGCGACGCCGAAGTTCCGTCACATCAGCCACAGTCAGCCCGTCATTACGGGTGACGATGACCATGGACGTCTTCGCGAACACGGCTGCGAGGGAGGCAACAAACTCCCGCTTCTCCGTACGGTCCAAATCCCGTCTCCATCATCATCCGCCGGCAAAACCGGCAGATAGGGTTTACCCTTGGGATGTTGCGGCAGGCCGCTTGCATCCCGGTTCGCCTGTCCTTTTTTAACGGAACAACCAGTGCGGGCTTTCGCCCCGATCCGGCATCCCCGTCTCCCGGTTGCAGCCCCTGCGGGCAATCAAGGCTTTCGCCACATCCGGTCATGGACAGGTTCGGAAAATGGCGGCGGACCGCCATCTCCTGTCCCCTACCCCTTGCAGGGCAGGGTCATTCGGAAGCTGGTGTCAGCCCGCCGTGAAGGCGGAGACATCAACCGTAACACCCGGCCCCATGGTGGAGGACAGGGCGATCTTCTTGACATACGTGCCCTTCGCACCCGTCGGACGGGCCTTCTGGACGGCGTCCACGAACGCACGGATGTTTTCAGCCAGCTTGGAGCCGTCGAACGATGCCTTGCCAACACCGGCATGCACGATACCGGCCTTTTCCGCGCGGTATTCGACCTGACCGGACTTGGCTGCGGAAACCGCACCCTTAACGTCCATGGTCACGGTGCCCAGCTTGGGGTTGGGCATCAGGCCACGCGGGCCAAGGATCTTACCCAGACGGCCAACGAGGGCCATCATGTCGGGGGTCGCGATGCAGCGGTCGAAAGCGATTTCGCCAGCCTGCACCTTTTCGGCCAGATCTTCGGCACCAACCACGTCGGCACCGGCGGCCTTCGCTTCCTCGGCCTTCGGGCCGCGGGCGAACACGCCAACGCGCAGGGTCTTGCCCGTGCCGTTGGGCAGGGACAGCAGGCCACGGACCATCTGGTCGGCATGACGCGGGTCGATGCCCAGGTTCATGGAGATTTCGACCGTTTCGTCAAACTTCGCCTTGGCGTTGTTCTTGACCAGGGCGATCGCCTCATCAAGACCATACTGCTTGGCATTATCGACTGCGGCGCGGGCTGCGGTCAGACGCTTGTTCTTTGCCATTCTATCAGCCCTCCACCACGTCGATGCCCATGGAGCGGGCGGAACCCGCCAGCATGCGCACGGCGCCGTCGATATCGTTGGCGTTCATGTCTTTCTGCTTCGTCTCGGCAATCTCGCGCAACTGCGCGATCGTCACCTTACCAACGGTGGCAGCCTTGCCCACGGTGGAGCTGCCCTTGGAAATCTTGGCAGCCTTCATGAGGAAGTAGGTGTTCGGCGGCGTCTTGGTGATGAAGCTGAACGTACGGTCGGCATACGCGGTGATGACGACGGGAATCGGCATACCGGGTTCGAGACCCTGTGTCTTCGCGTTGAACTCCTTGCAGAACTGCATGATGTTCAGGCCGCGCTGACCCAGTGCCGGACCAACCGGCGGGGACGGATTCGCCTTGCCGGCGGGGATTTGCAGCTTGATGTAGCCAACGATTTTTTTGGCCATATCCGGGGCTCCTGACTGTTTCACCCGGACCGCGGTTCTGGTGGCCACCCCCTACCCTGAAGGTATGATGGGGGTGACCTCCCGCGTTCCGATAAGAGGCGCGCACCTACCGCTGTTTAGGTGTGCCTGTCAAGTCCCCGTCCTGAAATCCCTTGCCTGAGAGGTCGTAGGATTCAGGCCCGTTATCGACATTGACGCCCTTGACGGCCTTGGGCGTGCGCAGATGCGTATACTGTAGCGGAGAGAACGGGCGGATCTGCCGGTTATCGGGCAGTTCCGCGGTGGTCCACCCACCGCCAAGCGCGCGGATAAGCTCCACCTGCGCCTGCATGTAGCGGGTTTCCACCTGCACTTCGGCAATGCGGGCCTGGAGGGCCGCGACCTGCGCCACCACCACGTCCAGATAATTGGTCAGGCCGCCCGTATAAAGCTGCATGGTCATGTTCTGCGTGCGCATGGCGGCCTGCACCGCCTCAGCCTGCTGCGTGGCCTCCGTATCAAGGCCATGGGTCAGGCTCAGCCCGTCCTCCACGTCCTTGAAGGCTGCCAGCACAGTGGCGCGGTACTGGTCTTCCGCCTGCCGGTACTGCGACCAGTTGCGTTGCAGTTCCGCGCGCCGCAGTCCGCCCTGGAACAGGGGCAGGACAGCCTGCGCGGCATAGTTGTACATGCCGTTGGCGAATTTATCGAGCGTGAAGCCGTTATCCATGAAACCGGCAGTCGCACTGAAGGTTACATGCGGATAGAACGCCGCGCGCGAGACACCGATGGCGCGGTTGGCCGCCGCCATATGCCGCTCGGCGCTGGCGATGTCGGGCCTGCGCTCCAGCAGGGTGGCGGGAATGCCCACCGGGGCCGGCACCTTGGGGAAGCTGATCTGGGAACGGGGCGTGATATGGAAATCGGACGGCGCCACATTGGCCAGAATGGCAATCGCATGTTCCATCACCGCCCGGCGGGCCTGAAGGTCCGTATCCGCCGCCTGCGTGGACGAAAGCTGGGTCTGCGCGCGCGAGACATCGATTCCCGCGGCGATAGCCCCCGCCTGCCGCATTTTCGTGATCTGCACCGCGGTCTGGTAATAACGGATCGAGTCGAGATAGACCGCATGCTGCGCGTCCATGCCGCGCAACTGCATATAGTCATTGGCCAGTTCGGACTGGATGCTCAGACGCGCCACGGCGAAGTCAGCCGCCGCCGCCTGCGCCAGACGCTGCTGCACACGCCTGCGGTTGCGGATGCCGGACCAGAAATCCGGCTCCCATCGCGCGGAAGCGCTATACTGCTCCGACGACATGTAGATCGGCCCCTGCGAACCCGCACCACGCCACAGCCTGTGGCTGGACGCCTGGTTCTGTGAGGCTGAAGCCGCCCCGCTGATCTGGGGGTACAGATTGGACTGCGCTTCCGCCACGATGTCGCGTGCCTGCGTGAAGGCTTCCGCATCGGCCTGCAGGTCCGGGTTCAGGCGGCTTGCACGTTCTTCCAGTTCATCAAGGGTGGGGTCGTGAAAGACCTGCCACCAGTCCCCGCGCGATACGCCATCCTGCGGGTTGCCGTACTGCACAACCCCGTCGCCCTTCCAGTTATCGGGCAGCATGTAATGCTGCTGGCGATATTTGGGGGCAAGGTCCACACAGCCGCCCAGACCGCCCGCCAGGGCGGCGCAACCGGCAAGTGAGAGCATATGGCGCGAAAGGACGTGGCGGAACCGGCTGGGCGGCGCTCCCATCATTGCCGCACCCCGGTATCGCTTGCGTTACTGTCACCCGCTGGCATGGCCCGCACGTCATCTCCCTTGTCAACTCCGGGGGATGCCGTGGCCCCGGCGTCATTGTACCCCGTCGTCGCGCCGACCAGATAGACCTTCTGGCCTTCCAGCAAGCCTGCGGACGGGTTGTTCACAATCCGGTCCTTCGGGCCGATACCCGCCAGAACCTGCACCTTCGTACCCAGGTTGGTGCCAACCGTTACATTGCGCAGGCGTATGCGGTTATCGTCATCCACAATCGCCACCTGCATACCCTGCGCACGGAATACAAGCGCGCCTTCGGGGATTATCAGAATATCGGGGTCACCGGGTGCGACAAAATGTACATTGGCATAGGAATCGGGCCACAGTTCCCGCTTGTCGTTATCGACAACCAGTTCCGTGGTCACGGTGCGGGTGCCGGAGTTGAACGCACGGGCGGTTGCAAGGAACTTGGCCCGGAACACCTTGCCCGGATACTGCGGCACCGACACGTCGCCCGTCAGCTTGGGGCTGATGATGTCCGCATAGTCCTGCGGGATGGAAACGAAAATACGCATCCGGTGCACGTCGGCCACGCTGAACAGTTCGGTCGCCGTCCCGCGTGAGGAGACATCGCCCCCGCCCGCGTTCACGTAATCGCCCACGTCAGCCAGACGGGACGTAACCACCCCGTCGAACGGCGCCACAAGCTGCTTGAACCCGATCAGGGCGGCATAGCGCGAGACCTCATGCCGGGCGGCTTCCACCTCCGCCTGATTGACTTCGGCATTGGCGGCCTGCACGTCCACTTCCTGCTGCGACACGGCCTGCGTGCCCTGCAGCGCCCGCCAGCGCCGGGCCGTGATCTGCGCCAGCCTGTAGCGCGCCATGGCCACGTCAAAATTCGCCTTGGACGCCGCATACTGCGCATCCAGTCCCGGCGTGTCGATGGTGGCCAGAATCTCGCCCGCCTTCACCTTGGCGCCAATATCCTTGTACCACATCTGCACGTAGCCCGAGACCTGCGCATAGATCGGCGCCTGGTACCATGCGGAAATATTGCCCGGCAGGTCCAGCGTGCGGGTCTTGGGGCCTTTCTGCGGCAGGATGATCTGCACGCGGGGAATGGCCGCGTCCTGTGTCGCGGCCTTCAGGTGGGAGACATGGATGCGGCGTTCCACAATGCCGCCGATAACAACCGCGGCCAGCACGATCCCGCCCACAGTGGCGTACAGCCGCCCACGCCCGGACCTGTGCGGCGTGTGGTTTTCCCCTGTGGCGGTCATGCGTGCTCTCCTTCGCCGACGGCGGCCTTCTTGGACTTTCTGGAATGGATCAGGGCGAACACGCAGGGCACGAACAGCAGCGTGGCGCAGGTTGCGACAAGCAGCCCCCCCATCACCGCACGACCCAGCGGCGCGTTCTGCGAATTGCTCAGCGACATGGGCAGCATGCCGATAATCATGGCCGACGCCGTCATCAGGACGGGACGGATACGTTCATAACCGGCTTCGATCGCGGCACGGACGGCATCGCCATGCACATCCATCCGTTCCCGCGCAAAGGAGACGACAAGGATGGAGTTGGCCGTGGCCGTGCCCATGCACATGATCGCCCCCGTCAGCGCCGGAACCGACAGGGTCGTGTGCGTCAGGAACAGGCTCCATGCGATACCCGCCAGCGCACCGGGCAGGGCCGTAATGATGATGAACGGGTCCATCCACGACTGGAAGTTCACCACGATGATCAGGTACACCAGCAGGATCGACATCGCGAGACCGCCGATAAGCTGGACATACGCCCCGTTCATGGTGGAAGCCTGACCACGCACGCTCAGGCTGGAGCCTGCGGGCAGGTCCTTGCTGGCCTCTGCCACCACGCGGTTGACCTCACGGGAGACCGCACCAAGGTCCAGTCCCTCGTTCGAGGCATAGATGTTGAACACCGGCATGATGTTGTAGTGCGAAACTTCGCCCGGCGTGCCCGTCTGCACGATCTGGCTCAGGCCACCGAGTATCTGCGGCGCCTTGTCGGACGGGTTGCCATCCCCCTTGTCGATGGGGATGGTTTCAAGATCGTTCAGGGTCTGCAGGAACTGCAGCGGCGTCTGGATATCGACCAGATGCGAAACCCCCGTCTTGGGGTCCAGCCAGTAGGTCGGCGCCACCTGTCCGCTGCCCGACAGCACGGCCAGCGCGTTGTTCGCCACGTCCGCTTCGGTCAGGCCGGTGCCCAGCGCGTAGGTCCGGCGGGCATTGACGCGCAGGGTCGGCGTATTCAGCGGTTCCTGCACCGACACATCGGCAATGCCGGTGACGTGCCGCAGCTTTTCGGCCAGTTTTTCGGCAAAATCGAAATTGCCATACAGGTTGCGCCCCGATACCTGCACATCAAGCGGCGCGGGCAGCCCGAAGTTCAGGATCTTGGCGGTCAGATCGGCTGGCATGAAGGTGATTTCGGTGCCGGGGAATTTCTCAGCCAGCCCCTTGCGCAGGATGCCACGGAATTCCGCCACCGGCGCTTCGTCATTCTTCAGCGTAACCGTCAGATCGCAGTCCTGCGCGCCAACGGTGGGCGTGGGAATGAACGCCTGATTGAGCGGACTGAACGGCAGGCCGCAGTTATTGACGATGCCTTCGACCTGATTGGGCAGCAGGCGTTCGATCTCGTCATTCACCAGCATCGCGATCTTGCCCGCTTCGGCAATCTTGGTGCCCATGGGCGCGCGCATATGGATCGCCAGCGCGTTGGAGTTGATTTCGGGGAAGAAATCCTGTCCCGCGAAAACCAGCAGACCCAGCGAACAGAAGGCGGACAGGGCAAATATCGGGACGAAACGCCCGCGAATGGTCACCAGATGTTCAAGCAGCCCACGGTAGCTGTTACGGAAGGTGACGAAGCGGCGCTCGAACCCCTGCTGGAAGCGGCCAAAGACATTGCGCGGTTCCTGATGGCCACCCTCCGCCTTTGCTCTGGCATGGGCCGCGACCTGCGCCGCCAGCATGTATTTGGCCATGGTCGGCACCAGCGTACGCGACAGGATGAAGGATGCGATCATGGCGAAGATGATGGCTTCCGCCATGGGCATGAACAGCCAGCCCGCCACACCGGTAAGCTGGAACAGCGGCATCCACACGATACAGATACATAATGTCGAGACGAAGGTGGGAATGACGATCTGGTTGGCCGCATCGATAATGGCGGTTTCCAGATCCTTTTCCATTTCCAGATGCGCGTCGATGTTCTCGATCATGACGGTGGCGTCATCGACCAGGATGCCCACCGCCAGCGCCAGACCGCCCAGCGTCATGACGTTGATCGTCTGCCCCGCCGCCCCCAGCCCGATGACCGAGCAGAGCATGGCCAGCGGGATGGACGTTGCAATGATGACGGTCGATCGCCACGAACCGAGGAACAACAGCACCACAAGACTGGTCAGCATGGCGGCGGTGCCCATTTCCTGCACCACGTCGCGCACCGCCTCCTTCACGAAGGTGGAGGCATCGCCCAGCACGGTGATGTCGACCCCCGGCGGCAGCGTCCTGACGATGGAGGGCAGAAGCTGCTTGATCCCGCTGACAACGGACAGGGTGGACGCATCACCACTTTTCATGATGACGATCAGCACCGCCTGATGCCCCTTGACCAGCACCATGTTGGTCTGTGGCGGTCCCCCCGCATGCACCCATGCCACGTCGCGCAGGTAGACGACGGAATTGCCCTCCTGCTTGATGGGCATGTTGTTGAAGGTGTCTATCTCCTCGGGCGAGGCATTGGTCTGGACCATCCAGTCGAACGCGCCGATCTGCTGGTCACCGGCGGGCAGCACGATGTTCTGCTTGCCCAGCGCGTTACCGATATCCGTGGCGGACAGCTTGTGGGCCAGCAGCTTGCTCTGGTCCAGATCGACCATGATGTTGCCCGGCTGGCCGCCATAGGGATTGGGAATGGCCGCCCCCGCAACCGATACCAGCGCCGGGCGGATCAGGTTGGAGGACATGTCGTAAATTTCCGACGCCGTCATGGAATCGGATGAAACCTGCAGCGTCAGCACCGGCACGGAAGACGCGTTGTACGTGAGTACAAGGGGTGGCGTCATGCCTGCGGGCATCTGCTTGATGACAGTCTGGGAAACGGCGGTGATCTGCGTCTGCGCCACGGCGGTATCGGTGCCGGGCTGGAAGAACACCTTCACGATGCCACGTCCGTAATAGGACTGGCTTTCGATATGTTCGATGTTGTTCACCGTGGCGGTCAGTGCGCGCTCGTAATAGTACACCACGCGCCCGGACATATCTTCCGGCATGAGGCCGGTATAGGTCCAGCAGATCGCGACCACGGGGATATTGATGCTGGGGAACACGTCCGTTGGCGTGCGCAGGAGGCCCCGCACACCGAACACGACAATCAGGATGGAGAGAACTACGAAAGTATATGGCCGCTTGAGCGCGGTAACGACAATACCGTTCATGCGCGGCCAGTTACCCTCCACTGTGGCGGTCTACGCCACGTAGCAAGGCGCATGTCGCATGCCGCCTTCGCACGGGACAGGTGGTGTTCATGCATGTCTCGTCTCCCCGTCTGTCCTTCCGGTGTTAATGAGGGAGCGTCAGGTGGCAAATGAAATTTCAATTTAGTTTCCGGGCTGCACAACCCCGGATGGCGGAAAAACGATGTTCATGGTTGCCCCGGGCAGACTGTCATGCACCCGCGACTGCAGGATATCGAGCCGCGCGTGATGCAGCGCCAGAATCGCGGATACAAGGCTCAGCCCCAGCCCGCTGCCGGGAATGTGACGGCTTTTATCGGACCGGTAGAAGCGCCCCGTGACCGCCCTGCGTTCGCCGGCGGGAATGCCGATGCCCGTATCGGCGATCTGGAGCATGGCGCAGCCATCATTCATGCGGGTGCGGATTTCCACCCGCCCCCCTTCGGGCGTGAATTTGATGGCGTTGTCCACAAGGTTGGCCAGAACCTCGATCAGCAGGTCCCGATCACCCAGTACATGAATGGGGGGATCATCACCCGTAACATGGGACAGGGCGATACCCTTGGTCTCGGCAATCGGTTCGTACAGATCGATGATATCCGCCACCAGCGATTCAAGGTCCACCGTGCCGAAACCCGCCCGGCGGCGGCCGTTCTCGATCTCGCCTATGCGCAGCAGGGCGGTGATGATGGCGAATGACTGGTCCAGATCATCGATGGTATGGGAAATGACATTGCGCAGCGCTTCCGCCGAATGGTCGGCGTTCAGCGCACGGTCAAGGCGCGCCCGCACACGCGCCAGCGGCGTGCGCAGGTCGTGGGCGATGTCGTTACCCACGTCGCGTATTTCATCAAGGAGCTGTTCGAGCCGGTCGAGCATGCGGTTGACGCTGCCCGCAAGACGCTGGAGATCGTCATTCTGCTTACCCGCGGGCAGGCGTTCATGCAGGTCGCCTTCCATGATGCGGTCAATCGCCTCATGCATGTCCTTGACGCGGGACAGGGCGCGATGGCTCAGCACGATGCCGGTCATGAGTGCGAACAGCACGGTCGGCACGATCGACACCAGCATGGAATGCCGCATCATGAGGCGCAGTTCGGTACGCATGTGCCGGCTGCGCCCCAGAACCAGATACCGCTCCCCCGGCACCTTCACCGCAACCATCCGCAATACGGTGGATGAGCCGCCGCCCGTTGCTTCGGGGGTGATGACATGGACATGCCCGTCCGCCACCAGATCGGCGGGCCAGTTATGCAGGTCGCCCACGATATAATGCTGCTGGCTGTCGAACAGCGTGGTGACATTGAGCAGGATGCGCAGGTCATCGGTCGCACGGTCGCGTACCTGCTGTTCGAGCTCCTGCGGGGTTTCGCGTTGCAGGATGCTGGCTTCACGCAGCAGGAGCATGTCGGAACGCCGGGCCTCGAACACGCTGGCCTGGCTGTAGCCGAAAAAGAACTGCAACGCCGCCGATCCGATCATGGCCGCGACTACCGCCAGCGTCAGGCGGAAAGTGGCGGTCCGGAACAGTTCGTTACGGAACACGCAGCATGAACCCCGCGCCACGGATGCTCTGGATCAGGGCGGGCTTGCCGCTTTCGTCAATCTTGCGGCGCAGCTTGCCGATATGGACATCCACAAGGTTGGTCTGCGGGATGAAGCGGTAATTCCACACATCTTCCAGCAGCATGTTGCGCGTCAGCACCTGATTGGGACGCCGCATGAGATATTCCAGCAGACGGAATTCACGCGGCAGCAGGTCGATCGGCACCCCCGCGCGCGTGACCGTGCGTTCGATCAGGTCCATCTCCAGCGGTCCCGCGCGCAGCATGGTCTGGCGGGAATTGTCCGGGCGGCGCAGCAGGGCTTCCAGCCGCGCGGCCAGTTCCTCCATCGCGAAGGGCTTGGTCAGGTAGTCATCGCCACCCGCCTTCAGCCCGCTTACCCGGTCGTCCACCGCCGAAAGGGCGGACAGCACCAGAACCGGCACATGCACCTTGCGCTCCCGCAGGGTCTCGATCAGCGTCAGGCCATCAAGTTCGGGCAGCATGCGGTCCACGACCATCACGTCGAAATGGGCGTTCAGCCCCATGGACAGGCCAGCGGCCCCCGATTCCTCATGCTGGACATGGAAGCCACGGCTTTCCAGTTCCTCCACCACTTCCTGCGCGATCTTGCTGTCATCCTCGATCAGCAGGATACGCGTCGCGGCCACGGGCTGCGGGGCCAGGGGCGCGGGCTGGGAAGGATTGATTTCGGACGGCATGGTCATGATCCCTTCCTTTATGCAGTGCTGCGCGGAAACGGGCCAATTAAAATCGTTTTCAGCCATGCCCGTCGGGGTGCGGGCCATCATCGGCCCATGTGGGCATCATGTCGGCCTGCCGCGCCCCATTCGCCATGCCGGGATGTGCCGCCGGGGCTGTCCCGTCATCCCCGGCGGGCACGGGATGTTGCGGGTCCATGTCCAGATCACGCAGCTTGCGGCTGACAAGGCTGGTGCGGCGGCGGGCCTCATCAATCGACGATGACATGGCGGAAGCATTGCGGGCCAGCTTTTCCAGCACCCCGTCCATACGCAGCATTTCCTGCCGCGTGGCCCCCAGCAGGCGGGCAATGTCATCCGTGCGCTTTTCCAGCGCCAACGTCACATATCCCAGATGGATGGTACGCAGCATGGCGGGCATCAGCCCCGGCCCCATCACGATGACGCGATAGGCACGCCCGATTTCGTCCAGCAGGCCGGGAATTCGCGCGACTTCGGCATACAGCCCATCGGTCGGCAGGTAGAGAACGGCGAATTCCACCGTTACCGGCGGCACGATATATTTGGTCGCGATCTTGCGCGCCTCGATCCGCAGGGTAGTTTCCAGCGCACGGCGGGCAGCACGCTCGGCATCGGGATTGCAGTCCTCCACCGCCTGCAGGAGGCGTTCATAGGCTTCGGTCGGGAATTTCGAATCAATGGCCAGCACCGGCGGGACCGTCGCGCGCACCGGCATGCGGACCGCGAATTCCACCACCTCCCTGCTATCGTCGCGCAGGCGGCGGTTGGTGTCGTACGCGCCTTCGGGCAGCACGTCGTCGAGTATGGTGCGCAGTTGCGCCTCCCCCCATCCGCCACGGGTCTTGACGTTGGAAAACAGACGTTTGAGGTCCCCGACCTGCGCGGTCATGGCCGAGACCTCCCCCATCGCCTTCTGCATGGCGCCGATCTGTTCAAGCACACGCTGGAAGGAAGTCTGCATCTGCTTTTCCACCGCCTGATGCAGGCGTTCATTCACGGCGGCACGCAGTTCATCGCTCTGCCGTCTGCCCTCCTCCGCCATTTCGCGCAGGGATTCGGCCTGGGTCACACGCATTTCCGACAGGTCGCGGCCCATCATGCGGGCAATGCGGTTGAAGGTTTCCGTCATTTCCTGATGCCGCTGGTCAAGGCGGGTGGACAGCGCGCGTTCGATTTCGGCCATCCGTGCACGCTGGACCTCGTTTTCCGCCACGCGGGCCGCGGTCTCGCGCTCCATCATGATGCACAGCCGCGCCAGTACGTCGCCTTCCGCCTGCGGGTCGGGCTGCTGTGACATGCGGCGCAGGATGATGAAGGACATCACGCACGACGCAACGGCACAGAACATTCCGATCCAGACAGCAGCAGATGCGGGCATATCGGACATGGCTGGAGGTTTCCCATCAGATCAGAAAGAACAAATCAGGTCCGTGCCCTGTAATACGGGTGCTGTAAAGCCATCATGTTTTTTTGGAATATCTGGCAACCATGATATGCACCAACCGAAACGATCGCATATCACCTGTTTTTCAGGTTCCTGCGGTGCCACAAACCACTAGCGTGCGTCCTGCATGCCCCTACCGCCGCGTGTGACCAGCACGGGCGCCCGAACCGTTCGTGAGGACCCATCCACCATGCCCGAGGAAACGCAGACCTGCCCGCAGGCCCGGCCCGCGCGGCGCAGATCCCTGTTTCGCAGCCTGTATGTGCAAGTTGTCCTTGCGGTGGTGGCGGGTATCGCACTGGGGCATTTCTGCCCGCATACGGCCGTAGCCCTCAAGCCGCTGGGCGATGCGTTCATCCGGCTGGTCAAGATGGTGATCCCGCCGGTCATATTCCTGACCGTGGTGACGGGTGTTGCCAGCCTGACGGATCTGGGCCAGGCGGGCAGGCTCGCGGCCAAGGCCATGGTCTATTTCCTCACCTTCTCCTCGCTGGCGCTGGTGGTGGGGATGGTCATGGCCAACATCGTCCGGCCCGGCGCGCATATCCATGCCGACCCCGCAACGCTGGATACCCATGCGGTCGCGGCCTATGCAGCACGGGCGCAGGCGCATTCCTTCAGTGATTTCCTGCTCAACATCATTCCCGATACGGTCGTCAGCGCCTTTGTCACGGGCGACATCCTGCAGGTCCTGCTGATCGCCATCCTGTTCAGCATCAGCCTTTCGCACATGGGGGCGCGGGGTCAGGCGATCCTGACGCTGCTGCGGCAACTGACGCAACTGGTGTTCGGCGTGGTACGGCTGGTCATGTATGCCGCCCCCATCGGCGCGCTGGGGGCCATGGCGTTTACCATCGGGCGTTTCGGCATTGGCGCGGTGCTGCATCTGGCCTTTCTGGTGGTGACGTTCTATGCGACATCGGCGCTGTTCGTGCTGGTGATCCTCGGGGCCGTCGCACGGTGGAACGGTTTTCGCATCCTTCCGCTTCTGGCCTACCTGCGTGAGGAACTGCTGATCGTTCTGGGCACCAGTTCATCCGAATCAGCCCTGCCCAGCCTCATGACCCGTATGGAAAACGCAGGCTGCGCGCCTTCCGTCGTCGGTCTGGTGGTGCCTATGGGATATTCCTTCAATCTTGATGGCACCAATATCTATATGTCGCTTTCGGCGCTGTTCATCGCGCAGGCGACTGATGTGCATCTGGGCCTGGGCCAGCAGATCAGCCTGCTGCTGGTCGCCATGATCAGTTCCAAGGGGGCCGCGGGCGTGACCGGCGCGGGCTTCGTAACGCTGGCGGCCACGCTGGCGGTCGTGCCGGATGTGCCGGTGGCGGGCATGGGGCTGATTCTGGGCATTGACCGCTTCATGTCCGAATGCCGGTCGCTGACCAACATCATCGGCAACGCGGTGGCCACCATCGTGCTGGCCCGGTGGGAAGGCGCGCTGGATACGGAACGCCTTGCAGCCGCCCTGTCCGGCCGCCTGAGCGACGAGCAGGCTGAAACGCCGGTCATCCCCGGTGTCGAGACCGCCCCCGTCAGCCGGTCATCCGCCGGTTAGGCTTCCCTACCCCTTTTTCCGCCCTGTCCCCTGCCCTTCATAGGTTCTTCCATATGCCTGTTTTCCAGACCCAGACCGGCGCGCTGACCACCGCACAGCGGATACGAAGCATTATTGCGGGTTCATCGGGAAATCTGATCGAATATTACGACTGGTACGTATACGCCGCATTTTCCATGTATTTCGCGCATGCGTTCTTTCCGCCGGGCAACGCAACCACGGAACTGCTGCAGAGTGCGGCGGTCTTCGCCATCGGCTTTCTCATGCGGCCGGTGGGCGGGTGGCTTATGGGACTTATGGCCGACCGTTACGGGCGACGGGCGGCGCTGAGCCTGTCCATCATCGCCATGTGCGCGGGATCGCTGGCCATTGCGGTCTGCCCGACCTATGCGCGCATTGGCGTGGCCGCCCCCAGCATCCTGCTGCTCGCCCGCCTGCTGCAGGGGCTGAGCCTTGGGGGCGAATACGGGGCAAGTGCTACCTATCTGTCTGAAATAGCGCCAGCCGCGCAGCGCGGTTTCTATGCCAGTTTCCAGTACGTGACACTGGTGATGGGACAGTTGCTGGCCCTTGTCGTGCTGCTGGTGCTGCAGTTCGCGCTGCTCAGCCCGGCGCAACTCGGCGCATGGGGATGGCGTGTTCCCTTCGGCATCGGTGCGCTGCTGGCGCTGTCGATCCTGTGGTTCCGCCGGGGCATGGCGGAAAGTGAACAGTTCAACGCCGCCACGCGCGACAGTGCGGCCCATGGTGGCCTGCGTGTCCTGCTGCGCCACCCGCGCGAGGTGCTGGGCGTATGCGGGCTGACACTGGGCGGTACGGTTTCGTTCTACACGTTCACGATCTACATGCAGAAATATCTGGTCAATACCGTGGGCCTGACCAAGGAGCAGTCAACGCTGGTCTCCACCGCGTCATTGGTGGTCTTCGCCCTGATCCAGCCCGCCTTTGGCGCGCTGTCGGACCGGGTGGGACGCAGGCGGCTGCTGCTGTCATTCGGTATTGTGGGCTGCCTGTTCACCGTGCCGCTCATGCGGACCATATCAACCGTGCAGTCCCCCCTTGCCGCGTTCGGGCTGGTTACGGCGGCCCTTATCGGCATTTCGGGCTACACGTCCATCAATGCGGTGGTGAAGGCCGAACTGTTTCCCACGCGTGTCCGCGCACTGGGGGTCGCACTGCCCTATGCGCTGACGGTATCGGTCTTTGGCGGCACGGCTGAATACATCGCGTTATGGTTCAAGCAGATCGGGCATGAAGACCTGTTCTACTGGTACGTAACCGGCTGCATCGCGTGTTCGCTGCTGACGGTTATATTCCTTCTGCCCGCGCATGACCGGATCACGCAGGAAAGCTGAAGGGTGACCTGACCACCTGCCTCTCCCTCCGTCGAGAGGCAGGCGGTCAGTGAACGTGCATGAGATTACGCAGGAACCCCGGCAGCAGCATGGCATAGGGGTTCACATGCACAGCCGGGTTCGCCATCGGCCCTGTGACCTGATAGGTGGCCGAAACCACGCCGCTGTTTTTCTCGGGGCTGAACAGCCATCCCAGCAGCCCCGGCAGATGACCGGGGGCCGCATTGACGGCAAAGGCGGGGATGATGGTCCCATCAAGGGCCAGCGACTTCTTTTCAAGGTTCACATCTCCCGTCACCGTCGCGCCGAGAGAGGCATTGCTGACCAGCCCGTCGGCAATATGGATGTTGCCCTCGTTCATCGTGACCGGGATATTGAGCTGGTCAATCTCAAGACCCGGCGCATGCGGCGCGCGCATCCAGCCGTAAATCGAGGCATTATTGGCCAGCCGCACCACGGCGGGCACGTCGCGCAGCGTGAATGAGCCCATCCGCACCGTGCCGGAGAAGGGAGCGGTGGCGACACTGTCATCAAAACTGCCGTTAATGTCGGTCACGCCGCCCTGCATCTGATCCGTCACCTTCATGGCCTGAAGCAGGCTGCCCAGACTGGCCAGATGCACATCCAGCAGGCGGCTGTTGCCCTGCGGGGTCACATGGGCCGTGGCCGCGACCGGTCCGCCCACCGTCAGCACGCCACGCATCAGCCGCGATCCGTTGGTTTCCAGATGGCTGTGCACGTTTGTCAGCGTGTCAGTAGGGCCATAATACAGCGTGCGGGCATCGACATTGAGGTTCCAACTCCGCCCAGGCGGCCCGTTGACGCGGCCCGTCGCCATTTCGGGCATGTGGTATCCGCCACTTCCCTGCGATGTCTGGGCCTTCGCCGCCGCCGAACTGCTGGACGCGGTCTGGTAGGAAACCAGCGGGGACAGGTCCAGCACCCGTGCGGCAACAGTGACACCAATGGGATCACTGTCACGCATGGGCAGCGTGACAGCCGCATTCCCCACCGAGCGCCCGACCCGGAAGCCACGCAGGATCAGCCTGCGGGCGATACCCGCCGTTGTTTCGGCATGGCCATCGATCAGCAGGTCCGGGCCGACGGCGCGTATGTTCTCGATGCCCGAGATTTTTCCGTGGTCAAG
Source organism: Komagataeibacter saccharivorans (assembly GCF_003207825.1). Taxonomy (GTDB): domain Bacteria; phylum Pseudomonadota; class Alphaproteobacteria; order Acetobacterales; family Acetobacteraceae; genus Komagataeibacter; species Komagataeibacter saccharivorans. Next base: position 251,899 of record NZ_NKTY01000001.1, read on the forward strand.
ATCAAGCTCGACCGAGGCATTGGCTTCCTGCCCCGGTTTCTTGGACCAAATGGGAATGGCCAGCGCCGCACGGTCCAGATCAAGGTCGATATCGACCTGCGCCTTGCCGCCCACGTAACGGTCATAATCGACATCCAGCAGGGCGCTGCCGGAAAAGTGCTCGCCCATCTCGAATCCCGCGCGCCTTACCCCTTCCGGCGTGACGTGACCCTGCAGGCTTGCGCTTTCCACCGCGCGCACCATCGGCCCGCTGCGGAAATCCATGGTGTAGATGACGCTGGACGGTATGCCCGCCAGAACCCCGGTGCCCTGCAGCAGCAGTCCGTTCATGGTCGCGTCGATGCCAAGGCTGCCCCGGTCAAGCGGCCTGCCCACCACCACATTGCCCAGATGCACATCCCCCAGATCGGCATGACTGCGCAGGTCGATCTGGTTCAGCCTGACATGGGCATCCAGCGGCAGGGCAATATGCAGCGATACATTCGCCCGCCCGGCCGGATGGGTGAACGACATGGGATGGCGCGACAGGACATTCAGCCGGGGTTCGGCCAGAAGGGCCAGCACGTCGCGCACATTGCCCAGCAGGGTGACGTTGATGTCGCCCTGCTGCACCTTTTCGCTAAGCCCCGTAATCCGCATGGAGCCGGGTCCCACCTCGATCCGGCCCGTCCCCTTCGCGTCGACATGCCGGTCCGCCAGATCCACAAGCTGATAGGCATGGCCGAAACGGATCATCATCTGGTCCGGTCCGTCAAAGGTCAGGTGCGCATCCATGTCATGCATGGGCGGGATCGGACGCAGCCAGTGCAGTTCCATCCGGTGCGCATCGATCGTCCCCCCCAGCGAGGCGACATTCAGTCCCTTCCACCCCTTATTGCTGGCCATACCCATATTGACCTGCAACAGGTCCACATGGCCCTGCGGGATGTTCTGCGTCACCCAGCGCCGCGCGCCCTTCATGGCGCGGGGGGGCCAGAAATCACCCAATGTCGCAAAGTCCAGCGACTGCGCCCGCGCGCCCACATTCAGCCAGATCGAGGCGGGATGGAGCAGGGAGGCGGATTTCAGGTCCGCCGTCGCATGCAGCGTCGGCCCGCTGCCGTCATCGCTGGCGTGACCCGGCGCACGCAGATGCAGGACCAGATTGCGCAGCGCCACATGCAGCGGCCCGTCAAAGGGCACTGCTCCCGCCCCGGTCCCCAGCGTGCCAGCCAGATCGGCCTCGCCTTCGCCCACCAGATACTGCCCCGCCTTGCGGGTCGTGACCTGACCATTGCCCGCGCGCAGCTTGAGGTCGAATTCACGCGGCATGAGGAAAGGCCAGTCAGCGCGCCCGGCGCGGAACGCCACATCCAGCCTGCCGCCTACCGGCAGGTCGAGGGGCGCGACCTCCTTCTGTCCCGGCGCGAAGGCGGCGGGGCTGATCGGGTCCAGCAGCAGCGTCCAGTTCACCTGCTGCGGGCCGACATGCTCACCCGATCCATGCAGGACAAGGCGTTCCCCATTGCCCTCAAGGCCGAGGCGTATATCCCCCGTCACCCCTTTCTGGCCGGAATCCGTTATGATGTTCAGATGCGCGTCCGCCTCCCCCAGTCGCCACACACGGCCTGTGGCGCGGTCGGTCAGGGTGACATGCGTATCGGATATGACGGCCTGACGGATATCCGTCAGGTCAACAGGGGATGGTTCCTGCGGCTTGAGCGAAGGGTATGGTGTGTTGGGCCCCAGATCGAGGCCAAATTTGCCATCCGCATTACGGGCAAGGCGCAGCCGCCCCTGCGAGACGGACAGTTCAAGGATACGCACGCTGCCATGGAACAGCGCCGGACTGTCCAGCGTAATACGCCCCCGGCGCAGCGTATCGGCCAGCGAGCCATCGTGGCGCTGGATGCGCACATCCTCCACCCAGATCACGAACGGGGCGCGTATCCCGCCATGCAGGGCATTCCAGCCCACGCGCACATGCCCTGCTGAAAGGCCGCCGATAATATCCTCATGCCGCAGACCATGGGCGACCGGGATGGGCATGAACAGCCTGATCGCGGGCGTTACATCCAGCGGACCTGCCGAAAGGCGCACCGTCAGCACAAGCAGGAACACGGCAGGCAGCGTTATGCACAGCAGCACCAGCCAGATCACCACGCGCCCCGCCGCCATGACCGCCCGGCGCACGCGCCCTGCGCCGGGGGCGCCGACGGGGGTGGGTTGACCTGTTTCCGTCATACCGTCCACGCTACGCCAGCGCATGAAAATGCGTGACTTCCCAGTCTCCTGCCGGACCCTGCCCCATGGATATGCCCGCTACACCCGACCTTACGCTGCACCCGTCCTGGCGCGGATGCACATGGCCCCACCCGGCGGATGACCGGGCGGCCACCATCATGCACGAAAACCTGACGCAGGCGTGCACCCGCGCGGGACTGCCGGATATCGCCAGCATAGCAGGCGTGCGGGTCATGACCGATGCACTGGGGGGAAACAGTCCCTACCTGTCGGACCTGGCGCTGCGCGATACGGAAGCCTTCCTGCGCCTTCTGCTCGACGGGCCGGATGCGCATGTGCGCGAAATCCTCAGGGGGCTTGAAGCCCTGCCGCCCGAAACCCCGCGCATTGAGGTGATGGCCGCCCTGCGTATCGCCAAGCGGCAGGCCGCGCTGGCCATTGCACTGGCCGATATCGGGGGCGCATGGACGCTGGAGCAGGTGACGCTGGCGCTGAGCGGACTGGCCGAGAACGCATTGGGGGCCGCGGTCAGGCATCTGCTGCTGCATGCCTGCCAGACCGGACGACTGCGCCTGCGTGACCCGGAAAACCCGTGCCGGGGCAGCGGCTTCGTGGTTCTGGCAATGGGTAAGCTGGGCGCGCGGGAACTGAACTACTCCTCGGATATCGACCTGATCATCCTGTATGACCCGGACCGCCACCCCGGAAACGGGGAACTGCGACATACCTTTGTGCGCATGACTAGCGATCTTGTCACCCTGATGGAAGCGCGTGATGCAAATGGTTACGTTTTCCGTATGGACCTGCGGCTGAGGCCCGACCCCGCCGCAACGCCCGCCGCCGTGTCCTTTCCCGCCGCCATCCAGTATTACGAAAGCATGGGCCGCACATGGGAACGCGCGGCCATGACGAAAGCCCGTCCGGTTGCGGGGGATATTGTGGCGGGCCGCCGTTTCCTCAAACACATTCATCCGTTCATCTGGCGCCGCCATCTTGATTTTGCGGTGATCGACGATCTGCACGACATGAAAGCACGAATCGACCGCCACCGGAATGCGGGCCACGCTGATCTGGAAAGCCTGCCCGCCGCGTCTATCCGCGATCCCGAGACCGCGACCGGCTGGCTGCTGGGGCAGAACGTGAAGCTGGGACAGGGCGGCATACGGGAAGTGGAGTTCATCGTGCAGGCGCTTCAGCTTGTATGGGGCGGCAGGCGGCCCGAACTGCGTGATCCCACCACGCTGGGCGGCCTGCGCAGGCTGCGCCGCGCGGGACTGCTGGAACGTGCCCAGTGCGCAATACTGGTCCGCAACTACCGCATGCTGCGTCAGGCCGAACACCGGTTGCAGATGCGCATGGATCACCAGACCCACACCCTGCCGGACACACGTGACGGATTCGCACGCTTCGCCACTTTCATGCTGGCTGCAACGCCGGGTGAACTGGCCTGCAGCATGCTGTCGGTCATGCAGCATTCGCGCCGCAACTTCGACCTGCAGTTTGCCGAAAGCGACCGGCAGGACATCACCATCGCGCCGGAGGATGTCGATGCCGCCGACCGGCTGCGTGACTACGGCTTCGCGCCCCATGACATCGGCGACGCGCTGCAGATTCTCAACCGGTGGGATGGCAACCGGCTGCGCGCGCTGCGCTCCGACCGGGCGCGCAAGCTGCTGCGCCGGCTGCTGCCTGCCATCATGACCGAAATCGGGGGCCGCCAGCAGCCGCTGACCGTGCTGCGCCGTTTCGATGCGCTGCTGGAGCGGCAATGGGCGGGCGTGCAGTTCCTGTCGCTGCTGGAACGCAATACCGCACTGATCCACCGCATCGTGACCGTTCTGGACTGCGCGCCGTTCCTGGCCGACCATCTGGCCGAAACTCCCTCCGCCCTTGACGGGCTGCTGGACATGGATGGCGGTCCCGGCGCGCTGGGTACGGCCACGGCGCTGGTCAGGCGGCATGTCACATCGGCACAATCGGCCGAGCAGGTACTGCCGGTGATGCGCGGACTGGTGTGTGGGGAGGAGTTCCGCCTGTCGGTTGCCCGCCTTGAACACCGCATGGGCGAGGACAGCGCCGCCCGCGCGCGCACGGCCATGGCCGAAACGGTCATGCGCGGGCTGCTGCGCGTGGTCACCGGTGAACACAGACGCCGCCACGGCACCGTGCCCGGTGGTGCGATGGCGGTTGTGGCGCTGGGCAAGGCGGGATCGCATGAAATGATGCCTGGGTCCGACCTCGACCTCATGCTCGTGTTCGACCATCCGCCCGATGCGGGGGAAAGCGTTGTTAATGGCACAGTCGGCACGGATGGCATGCGCGGACGCCCGCTTGCGGCGGGTACGTATTTCGTCCGGCTGGCGCATGCCTTCGTCGCGGCCCTGACCGCGCCGGGACGGGAGGGACCGCTGTATGAGGTGGATATGCGCCTGCGTCCTTCGGGATCGAAGGGGCCGGTCGCCGTCTCCCTGTCCGCCTTCCGTCGCTACCATGAAGAATCCGCATGGACATGGGAACGCATGGCCCTGACCCGCGCGCGCGTGGTGGCGGGACCGCCCCGCCTTGCCGCCCGCCTGCGCCACGCCATCGCCACGGCGCTGGACCATGCCCCGCTGACGGATGAGGAAAGCCGCCGGATCCTGCATGACGTGCGTCACATGCGCGAACGGCTGGCGCGCGAACATCCCGCCGCCAGCCCGTGGGACATCAAACGCCGCCGGGGCGGGCTGATGGATGTGGAGTTCATCGCACAGGGGCTGCAACTGCTGACGCCGGATGCACAGGCCCGTAATCCCTCCACCCGGCTGGCGCTGCTGCGGCTGGCGCAGGCGGGGACGCTGGATATGGCCGATGCCCGCCTGCTGCGGCGTGCGGACCTGTTCTGGCGGTCGATGCAGGGGCTCGTCCGCATCATATGCGGCAGCGTCGTGCCCGATGCGATCCCGCAGGCCAGCCTTGAAATCCTGATGGGGGAAGTCAGGGCGCGCAATGCGACGGTCCTGCTGGACCGGATGGATGATATGGCCGCCCGCGTAACCGCGATATTCGACCGTCTGATTCCCCCCATTGCGGACACACCGGCGCGATAGCCACGCCGGGAGTGTTTCCCCGCCCGCCAAAGCGTTGCATGATCGCAGCCCAACCCATATCCCCGCATGCCGGTCGCGCCGATACCGGACGCGCCACGCCATGCAGGCGGACAGATCAGCAAGGCAGGTCATGAGCAAGGTTCTTCCCCCTTTCCCCGAACCCGGCAGCGCCGTTCCCGATTTTGACATGCCCGCAAGTCATGGGCGCACGGTCAGCCTGACCGCCCTGCGCGGCCATCCTTTCGTGCTGTATTTCTATCCCAAGGCCAATACATCGGGCTGCACCAGGGAAGCCTGCGAATTCGAAGCCGCCCTGAATGACATGCAGAAGGATGGCGTAAGCGTCATCGGCGTCTCCCGCGATGGCATGCCTGCAATCGAGAAATTCGCGACCGATCACGCCCTCACCTTCCCCCTTGCATCGGATGGCGATGGCAGCGTTACGGAAGCCTATGGCGTATGGGTCGAAAAATCGATGTACGGTCGCAAATACATGGGTATCGAACGCGCGACTTTCCTGATCGATGCCAATGGCCATCTGGTGGAAGCATGGCGCAAGGTGAAGGTCCCGAACCACGTCGCCGCCGTGCGCAAGGCCATTGCGACCCTGACGCTACAGGCGGGAACAGCGGGCTAGCACGTCAGTAGGGACGTCCCGGTCCGCCATAGGGACCATAGACCACGACCGGCGGCGGAGGTGGTGGGGCATAATAGGCCACCGCCGGCGGCGGGGGACGGTAATAGACCGGAGGCGGAGGCGGCGGTGGCCCGTAGCTGTCCACCATGGCCCCGCCGATGACGCCACCCACGATGCCACCCACCAGTCCCCCAACCAGCGCATCGCCCCCGCCGCCACGCCCATGGGCCTGCGCGCCCGGTGCGGCTGCCGCCAGCCCGGTCAGGACAAGCAGCCCGGTGGCTGCAATACGCCCGATGTTTTTCATCAAACTCTTCCTGCTCCTGTCTCGATCAGGCGGGGAACGCATCCCCGCCTGACAGGGATGAGACAGGAGGGTCATGGCGATTTACGGGCAGGAATCGCCCTTTTCATGCCATAAACCGGCCTCGGCCGTTACGGATGGGCCGCGCGCAGTTCCTTCAGGCCCGAAGGGATGGCGAACACGCCGTCCGCCTGTGGCGCACGGGTAACGGCGGTGGCTTCCACCATCACCTTGCCATCACGGATGACTTCCAGCATCACGCCATCATCGGTGTAACAGATTTCGCTGGAACGCTGGTCGGTGTCCTGCGTCTGCCATAACGTGCACGGGATGTTGGCAACGGTGGCCGTGCCGGTGCGCAGCCAGTTGCCCTGCGCACGCTGCCCCATCTGCACATTACCGGCACCCGGCGCGGGAATGACCGTCCTGATCTTCTGCTCGGGGTTTACCACCGTCAGCGTACCCGCGTGATAGTCGGTAACCATGTAGGTGGTGGCATTGCCCGGATCGACGCGCTGCATCATCCGCCCGCTGGACCAGCGCATGCGCTGGGTCATGACCTCCTTCGTGTCATGGGGGGGGTAGATGGTGTAGGTCACGTCCACATCGTTCTGGGGGGTGACGAAGGGGGTCTCATCGGTGGCGGCGGACGCATGGCCTGCACCAGCCAGCAGCAGGCCAGCCACCAGCAGGGCCTGACCACTGCGATACGGAAAACGGGTCACGGTATGTAATCCTTCAAAACGGGGACGGGGCAGGCGTGTCAGCCGCCCTTCTGATCCGGGTTCGTGCGGGCGGCTGACGTGCCGGGCGGCGGGGGCGGTTCGATCTTGCGATAGCCCTCGGGCGGCTGGAACATGCTGTCGGGAATGGGTCCGTAAACCACTTTCGTCGCTTCCAGCTTACCGCGCAGCCCGTCCCCATCCACGCCGTCTTCCTGCAGGATCACGCCATCTTCCGTAACGCAGGTGGTGGCGTTGCCCTGATCGGTCGTCACGTCCCACTGCGTGCATGTGACCCCGGCCACGGTGGCGGTGCCCTTGCGCACGAAGGACATGGACAGGTCCAGCAGGAAGGGATTGCGGATGCCGTAGCGGGCATCAAGCTGGCTGTACACCTTCTGCGGATTGATGATGATCATGACCTGACGGGTCATGCGGTTGAGCACCATCTCGCCCATGGCCAGCGGGCTGTCGATTCGCATAAGACCGCCATTATAGGCGAACCATGTGCGCACGGCCTTGGGCTCGGGCATGCCATCGGGCTGCACGTTATAGTCCACCTGCACATCCCGCGTGGGGGTAAGCGGGGGGTGAACGGTGGCGGCTTCCTGCGCCATGGCGGGTGCGCCACCCGCTGCAATGGCCGCCACGAACATCATCATGCCCAACGGCCCCCTGCCCTTACCCTTTACCGGGCAGGCCGCTCCCTGTTTCATCACGTTTCTTCCCCTTCTTCTGCCAAGACGGAACCCTGCACGCGCAGGACTGTCAACCATCCGCGTCCATCGCGCCCGCGGGCCGCAGGGCACGGATGGCGGGCAGCAGTTCCGCCGCGCTGTCATTTCCGATCCATTGCGCCCGTTGCGCCACCGCGCGGACAAGCTGGCGCATGTAATCATCCGCCGGAATCTCGTATCCGCCGAAACTGGCCAGATGATCCGTGCCGAACTGTGTATCGAGCAGGGTAAAGCCACCCAGACGCAGGCGGGCTACCAGATGGACCAGCGCCACCTTGGATGCGTCGCGCATGCGGCTGAACATGCTTTCCCCGAAAAAGGCCTGACCGATGGCCACGCCATACAGGCCGCCGACCAGCCTGCCCTCATGATAGGTTTCGATGCTGTGGGCATGGCCCATGGCGTGAAGCTGACAGAACAGGGTGCGGATGCGCGGGTTGATCCATGTATCCTCGCGCCCCGGCATGGGTGCTGCACAGCCATCCATGACCCCTGCGAAATCCTGATCTGTCATTACTGCAAAGCGATCCGACAGCACCGTACGCATGAGCCTGCGCGGCACATGAAACCCCTCCAGCGGCAGGATGCCGCGCATCTGCGGGAAGAACCATTCCAGTTCGTCGGACCGCGCATCGGGCGCCATGGGAAACAGGCCGGCCCGGTAGGCGCGCAGCATAAGTTCCGGCGTAAGCGGAACCGTCTCTTGACCCGTCATGTTCTTAGGATAACCCTTTCGCATGCTTCTGCAGGCACGATCGCCTGTGTCATGCCCCCGTTAGGCCGGAGAAACCACCCTCTATGTCCGCTACCCGCCCCCGCGTACTGCTGACCCAGCGCCAGACCGATCCCGTCATGCAGCGTATCGAGCAGAACTTTACCATAGCCCCCGTCCCGGACCACCGGATGACAACCCGCGAACTGCTGGACGCCGCGCGCGCTTTCCAGCCGCAGGCCATCATGACATCGACGGGCCTGCCGCTGCGTGGCGATGACGTGGCGCAACTGCCTGACTGCGTGAAGGTTGTCGCAACCGTCAGCGTCGGCACGGACCATCTGGACATTCCAGCCCTTCATGCCCGTGGCATCATCGTCACCAACACGCCCGACGTACTGACCGACTGCAATGCCGACATGGCCATCCTGCTAATGCTGGCTGCCGCCCGGCGCGCGGGGGAATACACCACGCTCATGCGCGAAGGCTGGGGCCGTCCGCTTGCGATGGATGAAATGCTGGGCACCCGCATAAGCGGCAAGCGGCTGGGTATCGTGGGCATGGGCCGCATCGGCCAGGCCGTGGCCCGGCGAGCGCGTGGCTTCGACATGACGGTCATGTATTCCAACCGCCGCCGCCTGCCCGCCGCGCAGGAAGCGGGCGCCACCTATTTCAGCACCCTGACCGACATGCTGCCGCACTGCGATATCCTGAGCCTGCATCTGCCCGCCACGCCCGAAACCGAGGGCATGATCGATGCCGACCTGCTGGGCCGCCTGCCGCGCGGGGCCATTTTCATCAATGCCGCCCGTGGCGCGCTGGTGGATGAAGACGCCCTGATCGCGGCCCTGCGCAGCGGCCAGCTTGCCGCCGCCGGGCTGGATGTCTACCGCAATGAACCCAATCCCGACCCGCGCTTTCTGGAACTGCCCAACGTGTTCCTGACCCCGCATGTCGGCAGCGCCACCATCGAAACCCGTACCGACATGGGCATGCTGGCGATTGAAAACGTGGAAGCCGTGCTGAACGGTCGCGCAGCCCCCACCCCCGTCCACGCCTGATCCGGCCGTAAGGGAAGCACGCTTATGGGACTGCCCGGCGTTTTCATCGTTTTCACGCTGATCACACTGCTGCTGGAACTGTTCATGCCGCGCATGAATGGCCTGTTGCAGACATTGACCGGATTTTACGTGGTCTTCACGCTGATCGCCGCGACCATCGAAATCGTAAGGAAGCCGCAGCCCGTGCGGCATACATCCGGCAAAGCATGACAGACAGCCGCTCCGGGCCATGCCCGGAGCGGTCGGGAACTGAAGTTTTTCACAGAAATAAAGTCGTAGCAGACGCCCTCACCAATGGAGAGGAAGCGCGTCTGCCAGCATTATTACCGCTTCAGCCTTCGTTGACCTGACTTGCGGCGTGGGCCTTGAGGTCAGCGGCGGTGCGGCGGACTTCCGGTCCATATTCACGCTCAAGCCGCCGGATGGTGAAATGCGCCTGCGCCACCGCGCGGTAATGCGACAGGAACGCCGCGTTGAGCGACGCCCCGCACAGCGCGCCAGCCACCGGCATCATCTGCAGTGCGAACTTGCGCGACAGGCCCAGCCCGTAATGGGTCGCCACTTCACTGACCAGCATGACAACCGGGCGACCGCGCAGCATGGCGCGGGCAGAAAAATAGCCCAGTTCGCTATCTTCCCCCGGCGCGGCCTTCCGGTTTGCGCCAAAGGGGAAGGCGCGGAGGGCGAATACTTCCAGACACGCCGCCCGCGCATCTTCCTGCGACAGGTCTTCTCCCTGTTCGCGGGCGATACGCGCGATCTCGCGCATGATGGTCAGCGTCGTGAAGCCGACATCGGCCACCAGTCCCGGCAGGCCGGTAAAACCGCCTATGGCCCCCGACATGGTTACGGCGGCCTTCACCGCCGGGTCGCGCCATGCGGCACCGCCGCCCGGTTGGGCGGACACGTCATGCGGGCGGTCCATGCCGATCACCGCGATGTCGAATGCACGCCGGATGGCCGTTTCGGCAGCGGATTGCAGGCTGGCCTGCAACGTGGGCGCAAGGCCCAGCGTGCGCATGCCCAGCATCGCCGCCTGCCCCACGGCACCGCCCATCAGGTCGGCCAGACGCACCAGCACGCCGCGCCCCGTCTCGACCCGTTCCAGCGCCTGCTGGAGTTCGGTAATACACGCGCTGTCCAGCGTCAGCGGTGCCAGTTCGTTGGAGGAACCTGCACTCATTACAATGCCCTTCGCCTGATCTTCCGTAACAGTACGGACCGGCCCCATGTCCCTGCACTACCGGCGGGATGGATGACGCCGCCCGCAACGCCCATGCGGCAGTTCCCACTGTTTCAGCACCATGATGGCGTTCTTGCAATGCGCATCACCATACCTTCTGGCATGAAACGCGCCTCAACCGTGGCTGTTCCAGCCGCCCATCGCGCACAGGTGTCCCCAGTGCGCATCCGAAACCGGCACGACCGACAGCCGCGACTGCCGCACAAGGGCCAGATCCTCCAGCACCGGATCGGCCTTGATCTGCGCCAGCGTGACCGGGCGGGGCATCGGCCCCACGGCGCGCACGTCCACGCATACCCATCTGCCATCCTCCGCCGTCGGGTCGGGATAGCCAGCACGCACGACTTCCACCACGCCCACGATCTCGCGCCCTACGTTGGAGTGGTAGAAGAACGCCCGGTCCCCCACTTCCATGGCCGCGAGGTTCTTCTTCGCCTGGTGGTTACGCACGCCGGTCCACGGTTCCACGCCGTTTTCCACCTGCTCGGACCATGAAAACGCGTCCGGCTCGGACTTGATCAGCCAGTAAGCCATACCCGGTTCTTCACTCCACCCGCATGCAATCACGAAAAACTGAACGGAACGGACGGATGACCACGCTCTCGAACAGATCGACATGGGCATAGGGGTCTTCCGCCGCGAAGCCTTCGGCCGCCGCGCGGTCGGCCACATCCACCACCAGCAGGCTGCCGCAGGGGCGGTTTTCCGCGTCCAGCAGCGGACCGCCATGCACGATGTGCTGCTTCCACTGTTCCAGATAGGCAAGGTGACGCTCACGGGTGGCCTTGCGGGTTTCAAGACCGCCGGGCCTGTCGGTACAAATGATCGCAAACAGCATGTTTTCTCCTCCTGTGGCGGGACAGTACCATGAAGGGACAGGACTGGCCGTGTCTTTTTTAACGCGATAGTGTAGAGCAGCAAAACGCCAGCCCCCGGCCAACCGCGGGCGATGGCGAAAATTTTTCTTGACCCTTTTCATTGCAGGGACAGGTGCCCCCGGCACGGATGGATCAACCTTGAACGCAACGCAGAGCCTTACCGCAAGAACCGGTAACCTTTTTCACCGCTACGCCAACCCGGGGCGTTTCCTGCGCATGGGTGCGAAGCTGCAGCCGTGGCTGACCTGGCCCGCACTGGCGCTGTCCGCGGCCGGAATCGTATGCGGGCTGTTCTTCTCCCCCGCCGACTGGCAGCAGGGCGACAGCGTGCGCATCATGTACGTGCATGTGCCCACAGCATGGCTGGCATCGTCGGGGTATATGGCGCTGGCGGTGTGCTCCCTTCTTTCGCTTGTATGGCGGCATCCGCTGGCCGACCTTGCGGCGGTGGAGATCGGGCCGGTCGGGGCCGCCATCACCGCTGTCTGCCTTGCCACCGGCTCCCTGTGGGGCAAGCCTATGTGGGGCACGTGGTGGGTGTGGGATGCGCGGCTGACATCCGTTCTGGTGCTGTTTTTCCTGTATCTGGGCCATATCGCGCTGATCCGCGCATTTGACGAACCGCAGCGTGGCTACCGCGCCGCCGCCATACTGGGGCTGGCGGGCGCGATCGACCTGCCGATCATCAAGTTCAGCGTACAGTGGTGGAACACGCTGCACCAGCCCGACAGCATCACGGTTACGGGGGCGCCGACCATGTCCACCTCCATGCTGTGGCCGCTGGGCCTGACCACGCTGGGCTTCACGCTGGGATTTGGCGCGATCGTGCTGGCCCGCCTGCGCGCTTCCGTAATGGAAAGCCGCATCCGCACCATCCTTGCCGCCAGCCGTGGCCGCCAGTCCGCACAGACCAATCCCCAGACAGACAGTGCCGCCGTATGACCCACCTGCCCTATATCGTGGCCGCCTATGGCCTGACCCTTGGCGTCGCGGCGATCCTGTCGGTCAACGCCACCATCCGGCTACGACAGGCGCGCAAACGGCTTGCCGCCATTGAACAGCCCGGCCGGACACGCAGGCCGTCATGACCCGCAAGAGCCGACGCCTGTGGCTGGTGGTTGCGTGCATGATCGGGCTTGGTTCCGCCGCTGCCCTGACTCTCAACGCCTTTTCATCCAATATCGTCTTCTTCATGGCGCCATCGCAGGTCCATAAGAAGCCGCCGCCAGCCGACCGCACGATCCGTCTGGGCGGCATGGTCGTGGCGGGCAGCGTACACCGCGAAAAGGTGAAGGACACCCCGGTCGCCATATTCGACGTGACCGACGGGCAGGACGCCGTGACCGTTCGTTATGAGGGAATACTGCCCGACCTGTTCCGCGAGGGGCAGAGCGTCGTGGCCGTGGGCACCGTCAATCCCGATGGCACGTTCCGCGCCAGCGAAGTTCTGGCCAAGCATGATGAAACCTACATGCCCAAGGAAGTGGCCGAGGAACTGCGCCGCAGCGGCAAATGGGACCCACGTTTCGGCAAGGCCCCCGACGCGACAAGCTGGAACACCATGACGGCGACCGATACGGCGAAAAAACCGGCCACCCAGACACCTGACGGAAACTGACATCCGCGATGAACCCGGAACTTGGAAATTTTGCACTGGCGCTGGCATGCTGCATGGCCGCCGGACAGGCCATCCTGCCGCTGATCGGCGCGAACCGGCGTGACGCGCGCCTGATGGCGCTGGCCCCCGCGCTGGCCGTGGGGCAGATGCTGGCCCTTGCGACTTCTTTCGCATGCCTGATCCATGCGGCCATCACCAACGACTTTTCCGTGCAGAACGTGGCGGCCAACAGCGCGGTCAGCAAGCCGCTGCTGTACAAAATCACCGGCGTATGGGGCAATCATGAAGGCTCGGTGCTGTTATGGGCGCTGATCCTGTCCATCTGCGGTGGCGCGGTGGCCCTGTTCGGGCGCAACCTGCCTTCCGCCCTGCAGGCGCGCGTGATTGCGGTGCTGGGCGGGGTTGCAGCAGGCTTCGAACTGTTCTGCCTGACCACGTCCAACCCGTTCGCCCGTGTCTGGCCCGCGCCGCTGGACGGGCAGGGCATGAACCCGCTGCTGCAGGACCCCGGCCTCGCGTTCCATCCGCCCATTCTCTACACCGGCTATGTCGGCTTCGCCGTGCCGTTCGCCTTCGCCATCGCCGCCCTGATCGAAGGGCGTGTGGATGCTGCATGGGGCCGCTGGGTGCGCCCGTGGGCAGTGGCGGCATGGTGCTTCCTGACCTGTGGCATCGCCATGGGATCGTGGTGGTCCTATTACGTGCTGGGCTGGGGTGGCTACTGGTTCTGGGATCCGGTGGAAAACGCATCGCTGATCCCATGGCTGACGGGCACGGCGCTGGTGCATTCCGCCATTGTGGTGGAAAAGCGCGAGGCGCTGAAAATCTGGACCGTCCTGCTGGCCATCGGCACGTTTTCCTTCTCGCTTTCCGGCACGTTCCTTGTGCGTTCGGGCATCCTCAATTCCGTGCATGCCTTCGCCAACGATCCGGCGCGTGGCGTGTTCATCCTCGGGCTGCTTGCAGTGGTCATTGGCGGTTCGCTGCTGCTGTTCGCCATCCGCGCGCCGCAGCTCACCACGGGTGGCCTGTTCGCCCCCATGTCGCGTGAAGGGCTGCTGGTTCTCAACAACATCCTGCTGTGTTCCATCTGCGCGGTGGTGCTGACGGGCACGATGTATCCGCCATTCATGTCGCTACTGTTCGGCAAGACCATTTCGGTGGGCAAGCCGTTCTTTGATGCGACCACCATTCCTCTTGCCATTCCGCTCATGGTGTTCATGGGTTTTGGCCCGATGGTGCCGTGGAAGCGTGCGCAGATGTGGCCGGTCCTGCGCCGCTTGTGGTGGGCGGCCTGCGTGTCGCTGCTGGCGCTGGTTGTCGCCACCTTCCGCATGCGTGACATCCTGCCAGTGCTGGCAACCGCTACCGCCGTATGGGTGATCTGCAGCAGTGTCGCCGATATCGTGGAGCGGCTGCGCCTGTTCCGCCAGTCACCTGCGCAGAGCTGGCAGCGTGCCCGTGGCCTGCCGCGTGCGGTATTCGGCGCGGCGCTGGCCCATGCGGGTGTCGGCATTACGGTGCTGGGCATTGCGGGCATGTCGCAGGCGGCGCACCGCATTGTCGAAGTCCATGTCGGCCAGAGCGAGATGCTGGCGGGCGATAGCTGGACCCTGACCGAAGTCCATCCCGCGCAGGGACCCAATTACACCGCGCTGGTCGCCACCATCGAGGTCCGCCACGATGGCAGGCTGATCACCACGCTGCATCCGTCCAAGCGGACATTTGCAAGCCAGCACCAGACCACCACGGAAGTAGCGATCCACACCAACCTCATGGCCGACATCTATGGCGTTCTTGGGGACAGGCACGGCAGCGATGCCGACCCCACCTATGTCCTGCGGCTGCATTACAACCCGCTGGCCCCGTGGATGTGGCTGGGCGGCCTGATCATGGCCTTTGGCGGCGCGCTGTCGCTGTCTGACCGTCGTGTGCGCGTGGGCGCGCCGCGCCGGGCGAAGGCGGCTGACATGGTGGCGGCACGATGAACGATACGTCCCTTCCCCCTTCCCCCACGCGCCGCCGCCTGCTCATGGCGGCCCCGCTGGTTGTCGCAGGTGGCGCGGGTGTCGCGTTCTGGCGCATGCTGTCGGGCATGTCGCGTGGATCATTCGACCCCCATGACATCCATGCCCCGGCGCTCAACCGCCCCGTTCCGGACTTCGCCCTGCCCGATCAGGCGCCGGGAACCGGCTTTTCCGCACAGGACCTGCGCGCGCTGAAAACGCCGGTTCTGGTGAACTACTTCGCTTCGTGGTGCATTCCCTGCGTGGCGGAAATGCCGGTGCTGAACGTGCTGAAAGATCGCCTGCCAATCTGGGGCATCGCTTACAAGGACAAGCCCGAGCATGCACTGGGCTTTGTCCAGCGTGCCGGAAACCCCTATGCCCGCATTGCCGCCGACCGCGACGGGCTGACGGCAATCGACTGGGGCGTGTCCGGCGTGCCGGAAACTTTCCTGATCGGACCGGGCGGAGTCATCCGCTGGCATACGGCCTCCCCCATTACCGAAAGCATGATTGCCAATACGATCATGCCGCTGGCGGACAGCCTGAAATCATGACGACCTCCTTCCTGCGCCGGGGCTGGGTGATGGCCCTTCTGGCCTGCCTGCTGCTGGCCCCCGTGGTGGCGATCGCGGTTGATGACCCATCGGAAATGCTGCCGGACCCGGCACAGGAACAGCGGGCCGAAGCGATTGGCGCGCAACTGCGCTGCCTTGTCTGCCAGAATGAATCGATTGAGGACAGTAGCGCCGACCTTGCCCGCGACCTGCGCCACGTGGTGCGCGAACATGTGGCCAAGGGTGAAAGCAACCGCCAGATCATGGACTGGATGGTCAACCGCTACGGCAACTTCATCCGCCTCAAGCCGCCGCTGACCATCGGCACGCTGCTGCTGTGGGTCATGCCGCTACTGGCGCTTGGCATCGGTATCGGGGTTGCGTGGTGGACGTTCCGCAGGCCGCGCGCGTCCACACCACCGCCCCTGACGGATGAAGAACGCCGCCGTCTGTCCGACCTGACCCGAACACGCTGAGATTGAGATGATCTGGATTGGTATCTGCCTGCTTGGCGTGATCGCGCTGCTGCCTGCCCTGCTGTCGTTCCGTCGCGCCACCCTGCTGCGCGATGAACGCGAAACCGCCCTTGCGCTGCATCAGGCCCAGCTTGCGGAACTGGAACGTGACCTGGTGGAAGGGATGATCGCCCCATCCGAACATGACAGCGCGCGGCTGGAAATCCAGCGCCGCCTGCTGGGTACGGACACCCTGCCCGCCTTTGTCGCGCGCAAAGGGGCATCCACTGGCGCCATTGCCGCGGCCCTGATCGGGCTGCCGGTTGCGGCGATCGCGCTCTACCTGACGGTCGGGCACCCGTCCCTGCCCGCGCAGCCCCTTGCCCCGCGTCTTGCCGCCATCCAGAAGGAAGATCATCGCAACGACGCGATCATCGACCGCCTGCGCGAGCAGTTGAAACAGATCCCGCCGGGCGATCCCAGCCTGTTTCAGGGTTATGTGCTGCTGGGTCAGGCCGAAGCGGGCCGCGACCACTACGCCGCCGCCGCCCAGGCCTGGCGCAGCGCCATAGAACAGCGCTTCGACCCCGAAGTGGCAGCCCGTGCCGCCGAAGCCCAGATGATGGCGGATGGTGGCCATATTTCGGCTGAAACGGCGGATCTCTACCGCCGCGCGCTTGACGCTGCCCCGGCGGATGCGCCGTGGCGGATGACGGTGCAGCAGCGTATCGCGCAGTCCGAACATCAATAACGCGCTACCCGCATGGCATGGCAGGCTTTTCAGCTTGCCAGCCATCCGCGTCCGGGCGGAAAATGCCGGGCATGAGCAAGGACAAGATCCCCACCCCCGCACCCACCGCTGAATCCGATGAGGCCGCAAAGGAAGCCGCCCTGCTGAAACAGCCGGCGGAACCCGATGAAATCGGCGGCCCCAAGGGACCGGAGCCAACCCGCTACGGCGACTGGACGGTCAAGGGAAGATGCGTGGACTTCTGATCCACGGCTGCTGCCTGTCAGCCGATTTCGTTCGGTAGCGGTCCGCGCCCGAAGGTCTGGCGCGCCCGGTGTCCCGGCGGCGGCATGTTGCACGAAATCAGATAGATTCCCGCCACGAATACAAGCTGGGACAGGGAATTGAACCACAGGGCGAGTTCGTAAACCCGTTCCGCCGTCAGGGCCTGATAGAAGGCATAGACCGCAAAGGGAATGGAAATGGGCCGCATCCCCGCCAGCATGACCCGCAACGGGTTCTGGTAACCGGGGCGGACCATGCCGCGCAGGCGGTGAATGCCGATATAGAATATGACCTCGAAAAACCAGCCGAGCAGGTTGGTTATCACGTTATCCAGCGTCATGCCTTCCAGTACCAGCAGGGCGGATATGGACGCGGCCGACAGCACGATGGACCCCACCTGAAAGCTCATGCCCACTTCCATCGCAGGCAGGCGTTCAGGCAGCGCATCGGCAAAAGGCTGAAAAATCCGGTCCAGAAGCCAGGCATCGAACTGGTTGACGCGTTCACCAAATGACATGACAGTTCCCAGTATCTTCGTATCCGTGCCGCATGGGGCCATGCCTTACCCGGCACAGACGGCGGCGACAACCGCATCGGGATAAGTTCCGGCCATACCGGCCAGCGCCGTATTGCTCAGCATCACAATACTCAGGCCACGCGAACGGTCCACCACCCATTGATGGCCGTATACGCCGCCCCATGTGAAGCTGCCCGCGCCTAGCGGCGTACGCGCGGCATCAGGGTCGGTTATGACTGCGCCGCCATAGCCAAAACGACGCCCCCGTGTCTGCGGTCCCATATCCAGATCGCCTATGGCGTTGTGCCCGAACAGCATGGCGGAGGCAGGCGAAAGGATACCATCCCCGCCGCTGCGCACGGTATCGATGAAGGCAAGGAATTCGTGGGCCGTACCCACCATGCCCGCGCCACCGGATGGGTAGGAGTGCGGGTTGAGAATACGGTCGGGCGCGAAACGGATTTCGCCCACCCCGCCATCGGGCAGTATGCGGGACAGGACATATTCAGCACCCATGCGGATGGGAACAGGTCGCGCATCAGCATAGCACGCGGCAAGGGTTTCAGGTGTCCGGACCGTAAAGCCACTCTCCCGCCATGACAGCACGCGCCCCACATGATGCTGGACCGCAGCAGGCAGGGACTGCCCGGATACCTGTTCAATCACCGCGCCAATGACATCCAGCCCCAGCGAATAGCACCAGCCCTGACCGGGCGGAAACAGAAGCGGGACCGAGGCCAGACGGGCCATATTATCCGCCAGCGACAGCCCCGGTTCCGCGATTCCATCCGATACACCCGCACGGGTATAGGGATTGTCGTCGCGCGGCAGGGAAAACCCGTAGCCCAGTCCACTGGTATGGGTCAGTAACTGATGCAGCGTAATATCGCAGGGGCCACCATCGGGCAGGCAGGGCCGGAATTGTGGCAGGTAGCGCCTGACCGGGGCGTGCAGGTCCACCAGCCCTTCTTCCGCCAGCGCAAGGCAGACAGCCGTAACAACCGGCTTGGTCAGGGACGCAAGGCGGAACAGCGTATCCACCTGCATCGGGCGGCCTGCTTCACGGTCCGCAAGGCCGGCGGCTTCCGCCACCACAACCTCGCCCTCTACCGCAACCAGCACCACCGCGCCGACCAGTCGGGCCTTATCAATTGCCGTATCCATGACATGGCGGACACGGGCACGCATGCCACTGGTTTCGAGGGGGCCAGATGTCATGTTTCCATCCTTTGCGACACAGGGGCGAGCGCGTGAACTGGTCGGCACGCTCAAAGCAGCGTAATCTTGTGATATGATAGCACGTCAGTTTTTCAAGGTCGTAAGCCTCTCCCTTCTGTTATGTGGCACAGGTCTGGGAGGCGCCATGGCCCCCATGGCACATGCAACCCGGCCCGCCCCCGTTCCCGCCCTGATCCAGCCGGAAATGCCATTACAGGCCACGCTGCCCAACGGACTACGCGTGGTGATCGTGCCGGACCGGCTGGCCCCGGTGGTCAGCACCCAGATCAATTACCTTGCCGGTTCCGCAGCCGCTCCGGCGGGCTTTCCCGGCACGGCGCATGCGCTGGAACATATGATGTTCCGTGGCAGCCACGGGCTGGACCGTGACCAGCTTGCCGCCATCGGCGCGCGGCTTGGCGGCAGTTATAATGCCGATACCACGGAAAACGTGACGCAGTTTTTCTATACCGCCCCGGCGGAAAACCTTGACGTGCTGCTGCATATCGAAGCCCTGCGCATGAATGGCCTGACACTGGCCGCAGAAGACTGGACACATGAACGCGGCGCGATCGAGCAGGAAGTCTCGCGCGATATGTCCAGCCCCGGTTATGTCTATCTGGCCCGGTTGCAGTCCATCCTGTTCGCAGGCACCCCGTATGAACATGATGCGCTGGGCAGCCGTGCATCCTTCGACAGGACCGATACCGCCATGCTGCGCCGGTTCTACCGGAACTGGTACGCGCCCAATAATGCGATTCTGGTCATAACCGGCGCGGTAGACCCCACATCCACGCTGGAACTGGTCCGCACGACATTCGCGGGGATTCCGGCACGCAAACTGCCGCCCCGCCCCGAAATCCATCCCGGCCCCGTCCATGCGCAGACGCTGCATTTCCCCACCGATTACCCCATCGGGCTGGTCGCCATCGCCAGCCGCATGCCGGGACAGAACAGCCATGATTACGCAGCCGCCCGGATTCTGTCCGATGTGCTGTCCAGCCAGCGCGGCGCGCTATACGACCTTGTGCCCCAGGGCCATGCGTTGCTGGCCAGCTTCGATTTCATAACCAAGGCGGATGCGGGAATCGGTATCGCCATCGCGGCCTTCCCAAAGGATGGCGCGCCTGCCCCGCTACAGGCCCGCATGCAGAATATCCTGCATACGCTGCGTGAAAATGGCGTGCCAGCCGATCTGGTGGACGCAGCCAAACGCAAGGAACTGGCGCAGTTGGGTTTCGCCGCCAACAGCATTTCCGGTCTGGCTGAAAGCTGGTCGGAAGCGCAGGCGGTCATGGGATTACAGTCCCCCGATGATGAAGCCAGCGCCTTCGCCGCCGTAACACCGGAGGACGTGAACCGACTGGCCCGTCAGGTACTTGACCCGCAGCAATCCATTACCGCCATCCTGACCCCGCGCGACGGGGGCCATCCGACCACTGACAAGGGGTTTGGTGGATCGGAATCCTTCGCCAGCATGCCGGATCATGCCGTTTCCCTGCCGCAATGGGCCAGTGACAGCCTGCTTGCGCTACGCCCGCCCGAACCATCGCCGCAGCCAGCTTCCTTCACCCTGCCGAACGGATTGCGGCTGATCGTGCGTCCTGCATCCGTCAGCCACACCATCAGCCTGTATGGCACCATTCGCCAGAATGAGGACATGCAGGAACCGCCCGGCAAGGAAGGCATCGCCGATATTACCGATGAACTGTTCCATTACGGCAGCACAAGCCATGACCGGATCGGACTGCAGAAGGCGTTTGATGATATTGCCGCAACCGAAAGTGCCGGGGCGGATTTCAGCCTGAGCGTCCTGACACCCGATTTCGCGCGGGGTCTGGACCTGCTGGCTGAAAACGAACTGCATCCGGCCCTGCCCGAACCGGCATTCAAGGTCGTGCGGGCCAACACGGCGGCCTCCCTGTCCGGCCTGCTGCATTCACCGGGCTACCTGTTCAGCCATGCGATGCAGGCCGCCATCTCCCCATCGGGGGACCCGTCGCTGCGCCAGCCCGACCCGAAACGGGTCATGAAGCTGACACTGGCGGACTGCCGCGCCTTCTGGGCGTCCGCCTATCGGCCTGACCTGACAACAATCGTCATTACCGGCGACATCACACCCGATGCCGCATACAGGGCGATCAGCCGCACCTTTGGCGCATGGCACGCGACGGGACCGACCCCGGTTGTCGATCTGCCATCCCGTCCCGACAGCCATATGAGCGAGACACACGTCCCCGACCCGTCCAGCACGCAGGCTTCCGTTTCCCTGCCGGAAAGCCTTGGGCTGACGGTCGCCAATCCGGAGCATTTCGCGCTCAGCCTGGGCAACGAGATTCTGGGTTCCGGCTTCTCATCCCGCCTGTACCGCGACCTGCGGGTCCGCACGGGTTATGTCTATACCGTGCGTAGCAATCTGACATGGCGGCGCAACCGCAGCGCCTACAGCATTTCCTTCGGGGCCGACCCGGACAGGATTGCCGCAGCCCGTGAAGCCGCCCTGCGCGATATCAGGGCAATGCAGACCCAGCCTGTGAACGAGGACGAACTGACCATGGCCCGTGCGGGCATGTTGCGTGGACTGGCCCTGCAATCGGCCAGCCTTGACACCATTGCCGCATCTTACCTGCATTTCAGCGATCTGGGCCTGCCCCTGAACCAGAATGATATTGCAGCGCAGGCGTATTACACGCTGGATGCCAATGCGATACGCGATGCCTTCCGTAAATGGATACGGCCCGCCGATCTGGCGGAAATCGTGAAGGGACCGGAAACCACACCGTAACGCGCCGGAAAACGGTCCCTGTTCCGGCTTTCCGGGGCGGGGCTTCTTTTTTTCGCGCGACGACAGGTTCGCAATACCCCGCAGCAGACGCTGCCAGCAGGACGCCTGCACACGGTATGGGTGCCTGCTGCGCGGCGTTATGCGACGGCATGAATTTGGGATGTCGCCTTTAAAAAAGGCAACGTCTTCCAAAGCTTTCTGAAAAAAGCTTTACCAGAAACTCCCTTATGTTCTCTGGATGTTTCAGGACAGATGCCTGACTGTACGGTCAGCAATATCGCATGCGTGTATCGTCTGACAGAACATGTTCCCTGTAATCAGAAAAGCTGAAACCGGCACATGGGTCAGGCCCCTGCATCGCGTGGATGAGCGCAGGCTGTCGTGCCATGGGTCTGTTACCCATAAGGTGGCAGGGGCAACAGACTGGAAAATATACGTATAAAAAAGGGGGCAATGCATTTCTGCATTGCCCCCTTTCCGTGCGCATACCCCAACCCGCGCAGGCGGGCCGGGGCGTGCGGCAGGATCAGCCCTCGGCGTTACGGCGACGGATCGCGGCACCCAGGATGTCACCCAGCGATGCACCGCTATCGGACGAACCGTAGTCAGAGATCGCCTGCTTGTCTTCCTCGACCTCACGGCCGCGGATGGTCAGGGCCAGCTTGCGCGCGGCGCGGTCAACCGAGACGATCTTCGCATCGACGCGTTCACCAACGGCGAAACGCTCCGGACGCTGGTCAGCCTTGTCACGGGCCAGTTCCGCACGGCGGATGAAGCCGGTCAGAACGTCGTCAACCTTCACCTCGATGCCGTTCGCCTGAACAGCAGTCACGATGCAGGTCACGATCGCACCCTTCTGCACCTTGCTCAGGGTGTCAGCAGCGGGATCTTCCTGAAGCTGCTTGATACCGAGCGAGATACGCTCCTTCTCCACGTCCACATCCAGAACCTTGGCCTTTACGACCTGGCCCTTCTCGTAGTGGCTCATGGCGACTTCGCCCGCCTCGTCCCAGGACAGGTCGGACATGTGAACCATGCCGTCGATGTCCGCGGACAGGCCGATGAACAGGCCGAATTCGGTGATGTTGCGGATCTCGCCTTCCACCACGGAACCAACCTTGTGCTCCTCGGCGAACTGCTCCCACGGGTTGCGCTGCACCTGCTTCAGGCCCAGCGAGATGCGGCGCTTCGCGCTGTCCACATCCAGAACCATCACATCGACTTCCTGCGAAGTGGCGACGATCTTGCCCGGATGGACGTTCTTCTTCGTCCAGGACATTTCGGAAACGTGCACCAGACCTTCGACGCCCGGCTCCAGTTCCACGAATGCACCGTAATCGGTGATGTTCGTGACGCGACCGGAGTAGCGCGCACCCGGCGGGTACTTGATCGCCACGTTTTCCCACGGGTCAGCTTCAAGCTGCTTCATGCCCAGCGAGATACGCTGCGTGTCGGGGTTGAAGCGGATGACCTGCACGCGGACGGGCTGGCCAATCTGCAGTGCTTCGGACGGGTGGTTGATGCGCTTCCATGCAATGTCGGTCACATGCAGCAGGCCATCGACGCCGCCGAGGTCCACGAACGCACCGTAATCGGTGATGTTCTTGACCACGCCGTCGAGGATCATGCCTTCCTTCAGGCCCTGGATCAGCTCGCTGCGCTGTTCCGCACGGGTCTCTTCCAGAACCGCACGACGCGAGACGACGATGTTGCCACGCGCACGATCCATCTTCAGGATCTGGAACGGCTGCGGCACGCCCATCAGCGGGGTCACATCGCGCACGGGGCGGATATCGACCTGGCTACCGGGCAGGAACGCCATCGCACCGCCCAGATCGACGGTGAAGCCACCCTTGACGCGGCCATAGATGGTGCCGTTGACGCGCTGGTTGCCTTCGAACGCCTTTTCAAGGTTCGACCAGGCTTCCTCGCGGCGGGCCTTTTCACGCGACAGGACGATGGACCCGTCACGATCTTCGTACCGCTCGACGAACAGTTCGATAACGTCACCCGGCTTGACGTCGGGGGATACGCCCGGCGGACCGAATTCCTTCAGGGCGACGCGCCCTTCGCTTTTCAGGCCGACATCGACGATCGCGTATTCATCCGTCAGGCGGACGACGCGACCCGTGACAACGGAACCGTCAAATGCGGAATCCCGACCGAGAGTTTCCTCAAGAAGGGAGGCAAAGTCCTCGCCACCCTTATAATCGGCGACGGGCTGTGTTGTGGCTGAAGCCATGGGCTACTCGTAAATCCTGTAACCACATTCACCCCGATGGGGCATGTGGACAATCCTGCGCCCCCGACCGCCCCGCATGCGCGGGATATATTGGGAACGGCTTGCCCGGCGCATGTGCCGCGACACGGTCGCGGCCCGCCTGATGGCCAGTGAATGAACGTCATGCCCCGGCACGCGTACGCGCGGGGCATATACCGGTGTGCACAGACACCCTATGGATGGCGCATGTCAATAAAAACCATGAGCAGGACAGATAGTTCCCGCACAAAAGCGCCCTAGCGCGTCATGCGCGCCACGATCCGCAGGGCCTCGGCCAGTACTTCATCGGCGTCAAGCGTGTCGGTTTCGATACGCACTGCATCATCGGCCATGCGCAGGGGGGCGGTGCTACGGCTGGAGTCCGCCGCGTCGCGTGCCACGATTTCCTGTTCCACGCGGGCGATCTGCTCCGCCCGGTCCGGCGCATGGGGATCGCTGGCAAGCTGTTCCCACCGCCGTTCGGCGCGCGTGCGGGCCGAAGCGGTAATGAACAGCTTCACCGTGGCATCGGGGAAAATGACGGTGCCGATGTCACGCCCGTCCAGCACGGCCCCGTGTTCACCGGCAAAGCGGCGCTGCACGTCAACCAGCACACGGCGCACGGCGGGCTGGGCGGCGACAAGGCTGGCTGCACGGTCCACTTCCGGCACGCGCAGGTCGGTGCGGCTGAGGTCCTCCAGACCGACGCTGGCGGCAAATGTCTCCGCCGGGGCGTGCTGCGGGTCGAGACCGGCGTCGATCATCCGCCGTCCGGTCGCGCGGTAAAGCAGCCCGGTATCAAGGTAAGGCAGGTCCAGCGCCTGCGCCAGCCGCCGCGCAAGGGTGCCCTTTCCTGCCGCGGCAGGACCGTCAACCGCTATGACAAGGCGGCGCGTCATGCCGCAAGCCCGGCGCCGATGCTGTTCATCAGTGCCACGAAACCGGGGAAGCTGGTATCAATAAACGCCGTATCATCCACGCTTACCGGGCTGCTGGCGGCAAGCCCCATGACAATCGCGCTCATGGCAAGGCGATGGTCCATGCGGGTCCGTACCAGACCGCCACCGGGGATGGCCCCGCCCGTGCCATGCACGATCATGTCATCACCCACCACATCCACCTTCACGCCGTTGGCTTCCAGCAGGGCGACGGTCGCGGCAAGACGGTCGCTTTCCTTCACGCGCAGTTCCTCCAGCCCGCGAAAGCGCGACTGCCCCGTTGCATGGGCCGCCGCAACCGCCAGAACCGGATATTCGTCAATCATGGACGGCGCGCGCGTGGCAGGCACGTCCACGCCATGAAGCGTGCCCGCCGTGACGGTGATGTCCCCCACAGGCTCGCCACCTTCCACGCGTTCATTGCTGATCGCCAGATCGGCACCCATTTCCCGCAGTGACGTGAACAGGCCCGTGCGCAGCGGGTTGAGGCCGACGCCCTGCACGACCACCTTCGATCCCGGCACCAGCAGGCCCGCGACCAGCACGAACGCCGCCGAGGACGGATCGCCCGGCACCACGATATCCTGCGCCACCAGTTCCGGCCGCCCCTGAAGGGTGATGACCCGACCGCCCGCGCCCATTGGCTCCACCCGCACGGTGGCCCCGAAATGACGCAGCATGTTTTCGGTATGGTCACGAGTCGCGACGGGTTCTTCCACCCGCGTCTCACCCACGGCGTTCAGTCCGGCCAGCAGCACGGCAGATTTCACCTGAGCGGACGCCACCGGCAGACGGTAGGACAGCGGGGCGGGATCACCATTGCCCTGAATGGCCAGCGGCAGGCGACCGCCCTGACGTGACAGGAAAACGGCGCCCGTTGCGGCCAGCGGGTCCATGACCCGCTTCATGGGGCGACCACGCAGGCTGGCGTCCCCCGTCATGACGGATGTGAAGCCATGGCTGGCCAGAATACCCGACAGCAGGCGCGCGGCGGTGCCGGAATTGCCCATGTCCAGCACATCATCGGGTTCGCGCAGACCATCCAGCCCGCAGCCCTTTACCGTCCACTCGCCCACGCCGTCGCGGATGATGTCGGCGCCAAGCGCGCGCATGGCGTCAGCGGTGCGCAGCACGTCCTCGCCTTCCAGAAGGCCGGTGATATGGGTCGTACCACGTGCGAGGGCCGCAAACATCAGGGCGCGGTGGCTGATCGATTTGTCACCGGGCACATGGATCGAACCTGACAGGGGCGCGCGCGGGGCATGAACCGTCAGCGCGCGGACGGAAGATGGGGCATGATCGGTTTTCATAACGCATCCCATTCCGTATTCCGGGTGGCAAAGTCAATCGCAGATCGGCATGATTGTGGGGTGGCGTCCGCCCGGCGTTTGACATTATACGCACAAACTGGCATGGGGCTGCGCCTTTCGCCACGTCCCGCTATTGTGGCTTCCTTCATCATTACAACAGGATCGACAGGTTCAAGATGGCCCAGCCCAACCTCGGCACCAAACGTGTCTGTGTCTCCTGCAGCGCCCGTTTCTACGATCTGAACAAGAATCCGGCCGTCTGCCCGAAATGTGGTGCGGAACAGCCCGTGGAAGCGCCCCGCGTGCGCCGCCCGGCTGAAATCATTCCCGAATCCAAGGCCAAGGCCGGGGATGACGCCCTCGACAACGACGTGGACGTCGATCTGGACACCGACGCGGATGAAGACGCGGATGCGGTCCTGCCCGACGATGCGGGGCTTGATGATGACGACGATGACGACATCAGCAGCGCCGATATCGACGTGAAGACCGACAAGGAAGACCACGACAACTGACCGATCCGGCCCGGGCATGTCCCGGGCCGTTTTGCATCAGGCGGCGGGGTTACGGCGCTCGATCTCGACGCCGACCGATTCGGCATCGTCAAAAATATCCAGTTTCTCGACCCGCACGCGGGTTATGCGCACGCGCCTGTCCGCCAGCACGCCCTGCGCGATTCGCTCGGCCAGTGTTTCCACCAGCGCAACATGGCCCTGCGCCACCAGTTCACGGATCAGCAGCACCACACGTTCATATGATACGGTGCGCTCCAGATCGTCCGCGCCCACCGCCTGCGTCACATCATCGGCAACACCGAAAGCCACGTTGACGCGGATGCGCTGGGTCACGCCCTGTTCATGCTCGAACACGCCGATATGGGCATCCAGCACCATGTTGCGCACGAACAGGCAGCGCAGCGGTTCGGGTTCATTCCATGGAGGCAGCACGAACATGGCGGTTTCCGTTGGTTTGGGTGGTCAGGTCCGGGGTGGCGCCGGCGACCATTGCATGTGCTGGCCGCCATCAAGGGCGAGCATCTGCCCCGTGACGGAAGGCAGGCAGAGCAGCGACAGCGCCGCGCGCGCGATCTCGTCCGGGGTGGCGACATACCCTAGCGGCACGGAAGCACACTGCCGGGCGAACTGGTCCGCACTCTGCCGTGGCGTGGGCAGGACGGGACCGGGACCAATGGCGTTCACGCGAATATGATGGGGCGCCAGCGCCAGCGCCATGGTCTGCGTCAGCGTCCATAACGCGGCTTTCGAGACCGTATAGCTGACAAAATGCGGGGTCAGTGACCAGACCCGCTCATCCAGCATGTTCAGCACCATTCCCGCCGCCGGTGGGGCAGGCTGGCGGGCAAAAGCCTGCATCAGCACGAAGGGCGCACGGGTATTGGGTTCGATATGGGCATCCCACCCTTCACGGGTGGCGCTGTCCCATTCATCGCGCTGGAACAGGCTGGCATTGTTCACCAGCACGCCCACGGTGCCCATGCTGCGCGTCACTTCGGGCATGAGCGCGCATACCGACGGTTCGGACGCCAGATCGGCCTGAAACAGGCCTGCATTCTGTCCCAGGGCACGAATTTCGGCCGCGGTTTCAACAGCAGCCTGCGCCGATTCGTTGTAATGGAGGGCGATGTCAAAGCCCGCGCGGGCCAGTTCCAGCGCGATGGCGCGACCCAGACGCGCCGCCCCGCCCGTAACCAGCGCCACGCGGGGAATGTCAGCCGGAACGGGCCAGACCATGCGATCGGTCATGCTGGCCTGCGCGCCATGATCGCGGCGGCAAGGGTGCCGTCATCCAGCACATCCAGCGCGCCCCCGACCGGTACGCCCTGCCCCACCCGGCTGATCCTTACGTCAAAACGGGCCAGCCGTTCATGCAGCCAGTGCATGGTCGTCGCCCCTTCCACCGTCGCACCCAACGCCAGAATGACCTCACGCACGCCACCTGCGGCAATACGGTCAAGCAGGGGCTGAACATTCAGGTCATCCGGCCCGGTGCCGGACAGCGCCGACAGCGTGCCCCCCAGAACCTGATAGACGCCGCGATGCACCCCGGCGCGTTCCAGCGCCCACAGGTCGCCCACATTTTCCACCACGCAGACCAGCCCCTCGTCACGTGACGGATCGACGCAGATGGCGCAGGGGTCGGACGTATCCAGATTACCGCAATGTGAGCAGGTGCGTACCGCATGCGCGGCCTGCGCCAGCGCATCGGCCAGTGGCAGCATGCGCGCCTGTGGCTGGCGCAGGAGCGCCAGCGCCGCACGGCGGGCCGAACGTGGCCCCAGCCCCGGCAGGCGACCGAGCAGGGTCACAAGCCGGTCGATTTCGCCCCTGCCGCTCATGCCCTACCGTCCATTCCTGTGCTGCATGCAAAAGATCAGAACGGGAATTTCATCCCGCCGGGCAGGTTCAGACCGCCGGTGACCTTCTTCATTTCCTCACTGGCGGTGGTATCGAGCTTCTTGCGGGCGTCGGCGCTGGCAGCAAGGATCAGGTCCTGCAGCATTTCCATTTCCGTCGGGTCAGCCAGCTTGGGGTCGATATGAATGGACTTCATGTCGCCCTTACCGTTCATGGTGATGGTGACCATGCCCGCGCCCGCACTGCCTTCGATCGTCATGCCTTCAAGCTTGGCCTGCATTTCTTCCATGCGGGCCTGCATCTGGGAGGCCTGCTTCATCAGACCGGCAAGATTTTTCATGTTCTGTTTCTCTCCTCAGGCAAAATCATCTGTGTCCAGATCGTCCTCTTCTACCAGATCGGCATCGAGAGGGGCGAATTCGAGATCGGGCGCCAGTGTCTGGGACACCATTTCTTCGGGTGGCAGACCGTAATCATCAAGGGCATGGTCCGTGACCTCCCCCAGTCGCGCAGTGGGGAAGACCTGCATCGCGGCCTGCACCAGCGGATGGGCCTGCGCCGCCGCACGGTGAAGCTGGATGATCTCCGCCCCCTGTTCGGCCAGTGTGGCCTCGCCTTCCTCCTCGGACTGGCGGACCTGCCATGCCGGATCGCCGGTTCCTTCGCGCAGCACGGTTTCCAGACGCCGGGCAAGGCCGGGCAGGCTGTTGCGTTCGACCCGGATCGTAACCAGCGGTGGCGCGAAGGAGACCAGATGCGTGGCGTGACGCAGATGTCCATGCAGCATGGCGTCACGACCGGACACAAAGGCCACGGCCTCGCGCCATGTACGCGGCGCGGTTACCTGTTCGGGTTCGGGCTGCACGATTTCCGCACGTCCCACTTCCGGTACCGGATGCGGCGTGCCTTCAACGCGCATGCCACCATTGGCGACCATGCGGATTTCGCGGTCTCCATCACGGCCACCCGATATGGCCCCGCTACCCTGCGCGCCCTGTCCGTTCACGGAAGCATTCGGGAGGGCCGCGGAAACCTGCACGGGGGCCGCTGCCGCGTCCTGCCCCATGATCCGGCGCACCAGATCGCCCGGTGACGGCAGGTCGGCCACGTAACACAGTCGGATCAGGATCATTTCAGCCGCCTGCCTGCGGTCGGGCGCCTGTTCGACTTCCGCAAGGCCCTTCAGCAGCATCTGCCATGTCCGGCCCAGAACCGGAACAGGCACACGTTCGGCCAGTGCGGCGCCGCGCTGACGTTCTGCTTCCGGCAGGTCGGGATTATCCCGCAGGGCCGGAATCGCCTTGATGCGCGAAATCGTATGCACCAGTTCCAGTACATCACCCAGCATTACGCCCAGATCGCCGCCGCGTTCATATACATCGGTGGTGATTTCCAGCGCGCGCTCGGGCTTTCCTTCCAGCACGGCATCAAGCAGGTCGAATATCAGCCCGCGATCAGCCAGTCCGAGCATGTCGGCCACAAGATCCATGCCGATGGGGGCTGCATCCGTGCCGCCTTCCCCATCCAGCGTGCCCTGGGCTATGGCCTGATCCAGCAGCGACAGGCCATCACGCACCGATCCGTCCGCCGCGCGCGCGATCAGCGACAGGGCATCGGGCGTGAAACGGACGTTCTCGGCCTGCGCTATGCGGTCGAAATGTGCGGCAAGCGCCACCTGCGGCACGCGGCGCAGGGCAAAGGTCTGGCAACGCGACAGGACCGTGACCGGCACCTTGCGCAGTTCGGTGGTCGCAAAAATGAAAGTGACCTGCGCGGGCGGTTCTTCCAGCGTCTTGAGCAGCGCGTTGAACGCGTTGCGCGAGAGCATGTGGACCTCATCGATGATGAAGACCTTCATCCGCCCCTGCATGGGACGGAATCGGGTTGCCTCGATGATTTCACGCACATCGTCCACGCCCGTACGCGATGCGGCGTCCATTTCCAGCACATCGGGGTGACGATCCGCCAGAATGGCCACGCAGTTGGGGCAGACGCCACATGGGTCGGCCGTCGGGCCACCCTGCCCGTCCGGCCCGGTGCAGTTGAGCGCACGCGCGATGATCCGGGCCGTTGTGGTCTTGCCCACGCCGCGCACGCCCGTCAGCATGAAGGCATGCGCCACACGGCCCAGCGCAAAGGCGTTACGCAGGATGCGGACGGTGGTTTCCTGTCCGATCAGGTCATCAAATGTCGTGGGGCGATATTTGCGGGCCAGCACACGGTAGGGCGTGGCGGCAGCGGCTGCCGGTGGCGGCGATGGTGCGTCGCCAAACAGGCCGGGGCCATCTGCGGGCGGCGCAGGCAACCCGGCCTCCTCGGAACGATCCTGATCCGACGGGACGGTCATTGATGCATCCGGACTGGAGAAGGGACAGTCACGCGGGGCGCGCGACGGCGACACGAAAACTGTCGGGTGGAAGACCGGCCATAACCCGGACGAAACTCACTATGGCTGCTTCCTTCCGGACCTGACCAGGTTAGCAAGGTATCCGTCTACAACCGATCTCCCGAGCGGGTTCTAACACATACACCCGCCCCATGCACAAGGGGGTGATGAAAAAATACCCCCGCCCCTTATTCCCCTACGGCCGCGCCGGACTGATGGCGCATGTCCGCGCCGCCATAATAGCGCATGCCGCCCGCCTTACCGATGCGCGGCCCACCGGCGAGGATGGTTTCAGCCAGTCCCCACGGGGCATGCTCCTCGATCGTGTAGCCTTCATGCGTCAACTGGCGCGTAACGGCGGGCGACAGCGCCCCATGTTCCACCTGCACCACATCTGGCTGCCACTGTTCATGGATGCGCGGCAGGTCAACGGCCTGCTGCACGTCCAGCCCGTAATCGACCACGCCCAGCAGGACGGACAGGACGATGGTGGGAATACGCGACCCACCGGGGCTGCCCATGACCAGAACCGGCTTGCCATCACGCGAAACAATGGTTGGCGCCATGGAGGAAAGTGGTGTCTTGCCCGGTGCGATGGCGTTGGCGGCACTGCCGACAATGCCGAACATGTTCGGCTGGCCCGGACGGCTGGAAAAATCGTCCATTTCATCATTCATGATGATACCGGTCCGTCCCGCCACGACGCCGGAACCAAACCAGCCATTGAGGGTATAGGTCACGGCGACAGCCATGCCATCCCTGTCAGCGATGGAATAATGGGTCGTTTCTTCCTTCTCGCCTTGCGCACTACCGGGATGCAGGCTGGCGGAAGGAACCGCGCGGTTGAGCGGAATATATTTGCGGACTTCCCCGGCATAGGCCGGGTCGGTCAGGTGCTGGATCGGATTGTTGACAAAGGCGGGATCGCCCAGTTCCTGCCGGTCGGCATAGGTGTGGCGCATGGCCTCCACCTCACGCTGCACGCTGGCTGCGGTATGCAGGCCGAGCGCATGCATGTCATAGCCGGACAGGATGTTCAGCATTTCGCACAGCGCCACACCACCGCCGCTGGGCGGGGGAGCCGTATCGATATGATAGCCCCGGTATTCGCAGGTCAGCGGCGCCATGAAGCGCGTGCGATAACTGGCGAAATCCTTTCGTGCCAGAATGCCGCCGCCCTTCTTGCTGCTGTTGACGATTTCACGGGCGATGGGTCCATTATAGAACGCCCGCGCGCCATCCCGCGCGATCCGTTCCAGCGTATGGGCCAGATCGGCCTGCACCAACCGCTCCCCCGCCACGAGGGGCGTGCCATCGGCATGCAGGAAAATCCTGCGCGCATAGGGATCGCGGGCAAAGGATGCAGTCGCGAGGTTCAGCAGATCGACGTCGCTCTGTTTGAGGATGAAGCCGTCACGCGCCAGCGCAATGGCGGGGGCCATGACATCCGCACGCGAAAGCCTGCCCCAGCGGTCATGCACCTGTTCGATTCCCGCCACGGTGCCGGGAATCGCCACGGCCCGCCATCCGGCGGTGGATGCGCCGGGCATGACCTGTCCCGATGCGTCCTGATACATCGTGGGCGTGGCACGCCCCGGTGCGTGCTCACGAAAATCAATGAAAGTGACATGCCCGTCGGGTGTGCGCAGCGTCATGAAGCCGCCGCCGCCGATGTTCCCGGCAGCGGGATAGACCACCGCCAGCGCATAGGCGACGGCCGCAGCCGAATCCACCGCGTTGCCGCCGCGCGCCAGAATGTCCGCCCCCACCCGGGATGCGATATCCTGCGCACTGACCACCATGCCATTCTTGCCCGGCGTCGGCGCAAGTCCGACAGCCTGCCCCGTGCGCGTGGTTTCAAATGCCAGCGGGTCCGTCGCCGCCTGCCCCACGGCAGGCAAGGTCAGGGCGAGGCACGAGAAAAGGACGGCACGGTACCGCAGGCCACGGGAAAAAGGCATGGAAGCTCCCTTCGTGTTTTTACGCTCCTGCAGACAGGGGAAGACCCTTACGCCGCTGCGGGATAGGGCGGGCAGGTAAACCCGGCAGGAGAAAGGGTAAAGACCTCGCACCCGTCTTCCGTCACGCCCAGCATGTGTTCGAACTGGGCTGACAGGGAGCGGTCGCGGGTGACGGCTGTCCACCCATCGTCAAGGATCTTTACATCCGGACGCCCGATATTGAGCATCGGTTCGATGGTGAAGAACATGCCCGGACGCAGCACCAGCCCTTCGCCGGGGCGGCCATAATGCAGCACGTTCGGGGCGGCGTGGAAGGTCCGCCCGATTCCATGACCGCAGAAATCCCGCACCACGGAAAAACGCCGCGCCTGCGCATAGGTCTGAATGACATGACCGATATCGCCCAGCGTCGCGCCGGGCCGGACCGCATCGATGGACAGCATCAGTGACTGATATGTCGCCTCGATCAGTTTCTGGGCTTTCAGGGAGACATTGCCAACCGTGTACATCCGGCTGGTATCGCCGTACCAGCCATCAAGGATGACGGTCACGTCGATGTTCAGGATGTCCCCGTCCTTCAGCGCCCGGTCGCCGGGAATGCCATGGCACACCACATGATTGATCGAGATGCAGCTTGACGCCGGATAGCCGCGATAGCCCAGCGTTGCCGGAACCGAGCCATTGGCGATCATGAAATCATGGATCAACCGGTCCAGTTCGCCCGTGGTCACACCCTCACGCACATGCGGGGTGATCATGTCCAGCGTACGGGCCGCAAGCTGGCCCGCCGCGCGCATACCGGCAAAATCCTCCGGCGCGTGGATCTTTACCCCGCCGCCCTGCATATCGCCTTCCATGCCGTCATCCTTTCCTGTACTCGACACATGACCACCCGCCAGCGGTCATGAATGCACGACAGGAACCTGCCTGAACCGCAAACCAGCCGCGCCGGATAGATAATGGGGTTCCTATACAGCGCCCGGTAGCCGATGTCAGCTTCGCGCCTTCGCATGGACATGCGTGGTATGGGCTACATGCCCCATCCCCACCAGATGCACGCGCGCATGCGCCGTCGCCGTGGTGGTGGCATGCCCGCGCCGGAAGCGCGTGAAGGATGCGGGAATGGCCGGCGCTTCCGCCACCTGATCCGCACCGCCGCCATGCAGACGGGCGGAAGCCAGCCTCAGGCCCTGAATACCATGGTGCGTCGCCACCGCATGGCTGCTGGCGCGCGCCAGCAGAAGCGGACGGGTGACAGGCCGGGCAACGGGGGCCACGCCTTCCGCCTGGAAGCTCTGGTCCAGCAGGTCGGCCATCATCTTGTTACGGCGATTATTGGACGGCGCGCCCATGACCACCCCGATCAGGCGGACATTGTCCCGCACGGCGGAGGTGACAAGGTTATGCCCCGCTTCGTCCGTATAGCCCGTCTTGAGGCCGTCGGCCCCGGGATAGGCACCCAGCATGGGGTCGTGATTGGGCACGGTCCGCCCATGAAAGTAGAAGCCGGGCACCGCAAAGTAATGATAATATTCGCCGTAATCGACGATCAGGTGCCGCGCCAGAACCGCAAGATCCCGCGCCGATGTCATCTGTTCCGGATTCGGCAGGCCGGATGCATTGCGGAATACGGTGTCATACATGCCAAGCCGACCGGCTTCGCGCGTCATCATCGCGGCGAAACGGGTTTCATCCCCCCCGCCGAGGAATTCACCCAGCGCACAGGCGGCATCATTGGCGGACTTGGTCACCAGCGCCAGCACGCCCTGTTCCACCGTCAGGTGCGAACCGGGCCGCAGCCCCAGCTTGGACGGTTCCATCGACGCCGCATGGGCCGAAACCGGCATGACCTGATCCAGCGTAACCTGCCCTGTCCGCACGGCCTTGAAAGTAAGGTAGAGCGTCATAAGCTTTGTAAGGCTGGCGGGATAACGCCGCAGGTCGGGGTCCTGCTGGGACAGCACCGCCCCGGATTTCGCATCGACCACGATGGTGCTCATCTGGCCGACATACTGGGCGTGGGCCGCGTGCATGCCCCCAAGTCCAACGGAAAGCCCGACGGTGCATGCAACCTTCAGGCGGGAAAAACGGGTCATGGAAAGGCGGCTCATGGGATGGCGAAACCTGCGCGTGCAATAATCATCATACGGTTTCCGAATGCACGGTAGTTATCCGGCATCCCTCCATCCATTCATGGGTTGCTTGGCTGCAACCATACTAAAAGAAAGGTTTTCTATTCGTCCAGAGCGTATTTATGATGTTGTGCGACAACACGGTGACGGCGTGCCCCAGGAACGGGACATAAAAATTCCTCCCGTCCGGGGCCACGCGCCCCTTTCAACCAGCGGCCAAGTTCCAATATGGTAACTGTCATGTCTGCTATCGCCCGATCCTCCCTGCCCCGCCCCGTGCCGCATGGCCGCACGGAAAGCCTCCGTCCATGCGGACACGGCGGCAACACGCCACCGCGCCGTAATGGCGGACAGGATTCCCCGCCCGGAAACGATGATGGCATGATCGATGTTGTCATCCGCACCCGACCACAGACCCGCAAGCCGGCGATGTACAAGGTGCTGATGCTGAACGATGATTATACCCCGATGGAATTCGTGGTGCATGTTCTGGAACGCTTTTTCCAGAAAAACCGCGAGGAGGCGACAGACATCATGCTGCATGTTCACAAACGCGGTGTGGGTGTGTGCGGGGTCTTTACGTATGAGGTTGCCGAAACCAAAGTAACACAGGTGATGGATCTGGCCCGCCAGAACCAGCACCCGCTGCAATGCACCATCGAGAAGGACTGACCCCCACGGACAAGCGCATCATACAGCCCCCGTCGCGATCCGGTCGCGTTCCATGGCATTTTGTGCTGGCATTTCCACCGCAACAGGGCAAGGATTGTCCTGACTTACCGGTTATGATCTCCGGGGCCCGGGTGGCCCCTCTGGAAAAAGGAGCGTCTCGGCATGTTGTCACGTAATCTTGAACAGACGCTTCACCGTGCGCTGACATTGGCTGGCGACCGCCGGCATGAATATGCAACGCTTGAGCACCTCCTCCTCGCGCTGATTGATGATCCGGATGCCGTGACGGTATTCCGCGCCTGTGGCGTGGATCTGGCCAAGCTGCGCACCGACCTGACAGACTTCCTTGACAAGGACCTTGCGGGACTCGCCGCCGACCGTACGGTCGACCCCAAGCCCACCGCCGCCTTCCAGCGCGTGATCCAGCGCGCCGCGATCCACGTCCAGTCGACCGGGCGTGATGAGGTGACGGGCGCGAACGTTCTGGTGGCCCTGTTCGCCGAACGGGAAAGCCACGCCGTCTATTTCCTGCAGTTGCAGGACATGACGCGGCTGGATGCGGTCAACTTCATTTCCCACGGCATCGCCAAGGCGCCGGACCGCTCCACGCGCCGTCCCGTCGCGGGCAGCACGCCCGAAGGCAGTGAAAACGAGGAACGCGGCAAGACCGGGCAGAAAAGCCAGGATGCGCTGTCCACCTACTGCACCAACCTTAACGAGAAGGCGCAGGACGGCAAGGTCGATCCCCTGATCGGCCGCGACTCCGAAATCGAGCGCACGATCCAGATCCTGTGCCGCCGCACCAAGAACAACCCGCTCTATGTGGGTGATCCGGGTGTGGGCAAGACCGCCATTGCCGAAGGGCTGGCCAAGCGCATTGTCGAAGGTGACGTGCCGGAAGTGCTGCTCCATTCCACGATCTACTCGCTGGACATGGGCGCATTGCTGGCGGGAACGCGCTACCGCGGTGATTTCGAGGAACGGCTGAAAGCGGTCGTGACCGAACTGGACAACAACCCCGGCAGCATCCTGTTCATCGATGAAATCCATACCGTCATCGGCGCAGGTGCGACATCGGGCGGGGCGATGGATGCGTCCAACCTGCTCAAGCCCGCCCTTGCGGCAGGCACGCTGCGCTGCATGGGTTCGACCACGTACAAGGAATACCGCCAGCATTTCGAAAAGGACCGCGCACTGGTACGCCGGTTCCAGAAAATCGATGTGGCGGAACCCTCGGTCGATGATGCGGTCAAGATCCTGCGCGGGCTGAAGGTCAATTACGAAAAGCACCACAAGGTGCGCTACACCGATGATGCGATCCGGGGTGCGGTGGAACTGTCCGCCAAATACATCCATGACCGCAAGCTGCCCGACAAGGCCATCGACGTGATTGACGAGGTTGGTGCATCGCGCATGCTGGTGCCTGAAAACCGCCGCCGCAAGACGGTCACGCTGAAGGACGTGGAGGACATCGTCGCAAAGATTGCGCGTATTCCGCCCAAGAGCGTTTCGACGGATGACAAGGAAACGCTGCGTTCGCTCGAACGCGACCTCAAGGGCATGGTTTATGGGCAGGACAAGGCGATCGAGGCGCTTACCGCTGCGATCAAGCTGTCCCGCGCCGGACTGCGCGACCCGGAAAAGCCCATTGGCAACTACCTGTTCTCCGGCCCTACGGGTGTCGGCAAGACGGAAGTGGCCAAGCAGCTTGCCAGCACGCTGGGTATCGAACTGATCCGTTTCGACATGTCGGAATACATGGAGCGACATTCGATTTCACGGCTGATTGGTGCGCCACCGGGTTATGTCGGCTTCGATCAGGGTGGCCTGCTGACGGACGCCATCGACCAGCACCCGCATGCGGTCCTGCTGCTTGATGAAATCGAGAAGGCGCATCAGGACCTGTATAACGTGCTGCTGCAGGTGATGGATCACGGGCGGCTGACCGACCATAACGGCAAGACGGTGGACTTCCGTAACGTGGTCCTGATCATGACGACCAACGCAGGCGCTGCGGACCTGAGCAAGGAGGCGATCGGTTTTGGCCGCACCTCCCGCGAAGGGGACGACGAGGATGCGATCAAGCGCATCTTCACGCCCGAATTCCGTAACCGGCTTGATGCGATCATTCCCTTCGCCAACCTGTCGCCCGAAGTGGTGGACCGCGTGGTGGAGAAGTTCATCTTCCAGCTTGAAGCCCAGCTGGCGGACCGGAACGTGATGATCGAGATTTCGTCGGCCGCGCGGGAATGGCTGGCGGAACGTGGCTACGACCGCCTGTATGGCGCACGCCCCCTGGGCCGCGTCATTCAGGAACACATCAAGAAGCCACTGGCGGAAGAACTGCTGTTCGGCAAGCTGACCAAGGGCGGGGTCGCCAAGATCACGCTCAAGGACGGGAAGCTGGATTTCGAATACATCTCCCAGGCGGAAAACGCCGCTACGGAAGGTGACGAAGGCGACAGCACCCGCGAAGAAGAAGCCGCTGACTAAGCACTTCTGCCATTATTGAACACCGAACAGGAACAGGGGCCAGAAATGGCCCCTGTTTTTGTATAATCCCCTGTTCGGGCCATAAGGGAATCCATGCTGACCGCCACTATCTACATCCCCGCCGCCTTTGCCGAAATCTGCGGCTGTTTCTGTTTCTGGGCGTGGATGCGCCTTGGCCGTTCGCCACTGGTGCTGTTGCCGGGCTGCCTGTCGCTGGTGCTGTTCGCGTGGCTGCTGACATTCAGCCCGGCGGATAATGCAGGGCGGGCCTATGCCATTTATGGTGGTGTCTATATTGCCGCCAGCCTGATCTGGTCATGGCTGGTGGAAGGACTGCCGCCTGACCGCTGGGATATGGGCGGGGCGGCAATCTGCCTGCTGGGGGCTGCGGTCATCCTGCTGGGTCCGCGGGCCTGACTGCGCATCCCCCTATGGGAGTGCCGGAAATAATCTGTGTTTCCTGATGGTTTCCCGGCCATCCCCAAGGCTGGCTTTTACTGGTAACGCGTGCCGTTGACGATCACATAGCCTTCAACGGGCCAGTTGCGCCCCGTGCCGTGGTGGGTCCAGTCGATACCCTGACTGCGTGGGCTGTCATAATAATAACGTCCCAGCACATCGGCCTGATCGCCCTTGGCGCCCCATGGCCATGACGGTGCCGTCATGCGGTCCAGATCAGACACGATGCGGATGGATACGCCATGTCCTACATCGACATAGAAATACCCGTGCCAGCCGCTGCGGGTCCGTTTAGCGGTCGATACCGCGATCACGCGCCCACAGACATGCTCGACCCGGTCGGGATGACGGCCCGTCGTGCTTTCCGCGGCTTCCACATCGGACAGGAATCTGGCGTCATCGCAGGTGGATGGCACGGAACCGACATCGGGCATTTCGGTCTGCCGTGACCTTTCACGACTCCGCGCATCGGCGGATGGGGCGAATCCTGCCTGCAGCGCGAGCGCCATCGCCAGACCTATCGCCCCACCTGTTCGCCACCGTGCCACCATCACACCCGTTCTCCATCCTGTATGTCAGATGGCACCGTTTTGCGGGGCACAGCGGCGCGCGTCAATGAAGTGCGCCCTGCCTGTTGTCCGGCGCTTCGGCCAGAAGCTTCTGGCGGGCCTTTTTCATCTCCGCTTCCATGGCGGGATCGGATGCGGGCATCTTCAGATGCAGCTTTTCCAGTGCATCAATCATGACTTCGATCACGACCAGCCGTTCAAACCATTTCTGGTCGGCGGGTACGACAAACCACGGCGCGTCAGGATGGGCGGTACGCCGGATCGCGTCTTCATAGGCGCGCTGGTAGTCATCCCAGTACTGACGTTCATGGATATCGGCGGGGGAGAATTTCCAGTTGCGAGAGCGATGGTCGATCCGGCGCAGGAAACGCTGGCGCTGTTCTTCCTTGGACAGATGCAGGAAGAATTTCAGTACGATTGTGCCCTGCCGGGCCATGTACTGCTCGAAATGGCTGATGTCCTGGTACCGGTTTTCCCAGAAACTGTCCTGCTTGCGCAGGGTTGGCGGCAGGCATTCGTGATCCAGCAGTTCGGGATGGACGCGCGTGACCAGCACTTCCTCATAATGACTGCGGTTGAAAATACCGATCCGGCCCGCGGACGGGGCCGCCAGATGTTCCCGCCACAGATAGCCGTGCGCCAGTTCGACCGGGCCGGGCTGCTTGAACGACGTGACACTGACGCCCTGCGGGTTGACGCCGGACATGACGTGCTTGATCACGCCGTCCTTGCCGCCCGCGTCGAGTGCCTGCAGCACAACCAGCACCGACCATGTATTGTTGGCGTACAGCAGGGCCTGTAGCCGCGTAAGTTCGCGCACCCGCGCCTTCAGCAGTTGCTTGCCGGTTTTCTTGTCCAGACCGAATGCTTCCGCAGCACGCGTGGGACAGGCGGACAGGGAAAAATCATGCCCGTTATGGACCGCGAAACGACGGGCCAGCTTTTTGCCGATATCCTTGCCACTCATGCTCATTCCTTCATACCGCGCGCCACGGAAAGGCCACCGGCGGACTGGCAGACCGGCATCAGTTCTATTTCGTTGATATTGACGTGGCGGGGCAGCGACAGCACCCATGCAACGGTTTCAGCTATGTCGGCAGGCTGAAGCGGCTTTGTATCAGCATAGACGGCGGCGGCCTTCGCATCGTCACGCAGGCGGACATTGCTGAATTCGCTGCCACCGCACATGCCCGGCTCCAGATTGGTTGCCCGCACGTTATGGCCCAGCAGGTCGCAGCGCAGGTTACGCATGAACTGGCGCACGAACGCCTTGGTCGCGCCATACACATTCCCGCCGGTATAGGGATAGATGCCCGCCGTACTGCCCAGCGAGATGACATGCCCCCTGTCACGCGCCACCATGCCGGGCAGCAGCACGCGGGTCAGTTCGACCATGCCCGTCACGTTGGTGGAAATCATGCCCTGCCAGTTGGCAATGTCGGCGTCCTGCGCCTTTTCCATGCCCAGCGCCAGACCGGCGTTGTTGACCAGAACGTCCACATCGCGCCAGCCATCGGGCAGGCTGCCCGGCAGGGCCGCGATGGCCGCCGCGTCATCCATGTCGAGACGGAAGGGAAGCAGGTCCGGGCCAAGCTGCCCCGCCAATTCATCAAGACGTTCCTGCCTGCGGCCAGTTGCGATCACGCGGTAGCCATCGTGGATAAGGCGTTCCGCAATCGCCTTGCCCAATCCGGCGGTGGCACCGGTTACCAGTGCAATCTGCTTCATCGGGATTCTCCTGCTTGCATGGAAGGTGGAAGCCCAGCCTTGCATATCGCCAGCCTTCCGTCATGGGGCATATCATCGCCACAAGATGCCCGCGATAGTTGCAAATATAAGGCGGATCAGGTTCTATGGTGGGGTATGGCTTCCTTCACAATACCTTCAGGCTGCAGCCTGACCGGCCACCTGCTGGTGGCAACCCCGGCCCTGACCGATCCCGCCTTTGCGCGCAGTGTCGTGTATCTGTGCGCCCACACGCCTGAGGACGGGGCGATGGGCCTTGTCGTAAACCGCCGCCTGTCACAGCCTGTTCTGGACGATGTGCTTGAACAGCTTGGCATCGCCCCCGTACCGCCACGCCGCCGCATCAACCTGTGCGCGGGCGGCCCGATGGATAACGGGCGCGGATTCGTGCTTCATACGTCGGACTGGAGCGGGGATGGCAGCCTGCCGGTGGACCGCACCACCACGCTGACCGCCAGCCTTGACGTACTGCGCGACATAGCCGACGGCAACGGCCCAGCCCACGCGCTTCTGGCCATGGGGCATGCAAGCTGGGAAGCGGGCCAGCTTGAAGACGAGATGCTGCACCACAATGCGTGGATCACCGCGCCTGCGACCGAAAACATCGTGTTCGGTCCCGACCATGACGCCAAATGGCGACAGGCGCTGGCCAGCGTGCGGATTGATCCCGCATGGTTCAGCGGAGCCGCCGGTCACGCCTGAACGACGCGCGCCCTTCCCTACCAGCGCAGGGAAGGCACGCAGGCCACCGGGGCGAGCCCCGCAGACGTTGCTTCGGCCACCGCAAGGTCATAATCGGCGTTACGGCCATGTTCCCAGCTACCGCCCAGCATTTCCTGATGGATGCCGCCCAGTACCCAGCAGCCATCAATGCCCACAGTGGCCGCACCCCGCATATCGGTTGCCAGCGCATCGCCAACCGCCAGCACGCGAACGGGCGGTACATCCAGCAGTGACAGCGCCCGACCATAAACTTCCGGATAGGGTTTGCCGATCCAGCGCACCGCACAGTCCCGGCTTTCATACCAGCTTGCCATGGCCCCGGCGCAGATCAGGCGCACGTTGCCGCGAATGACCTGCTGGTCCGGATTGGCGCAGATCATGGGCAGTTTATGGGCGGCGCACTGTTCCAGAATGGGAAGGTAGGGAGCAATGTCCTCCTCCCCCAGTTCCGCATCCGGCCCGGTGTTAAGAACAAAATCAGCATGGGCGGGATCGGTCACGATATCGAGGTCCAGCCCCGCATAGACATCCACATCCTTGTCGGGGCCAAGATGCAGCATGCGCCGCCCAAGCCCCGCGAACCACGCATCCTTGCGGGCCGCCAGCATCCGGTGCGTACACTCGCCACTGGTCATGATCGCATCATACAGATCGGCCGTAACACCCATGCGGCGCAGCCCCGGCTCCACAGTGGCCGTGCGGCGCGGGGCGTTCGACAGCAGCACCACGCGACGACCCGCCGCACGCAGCCGACCAAGACAGTCCAGCACGCCGGGATAGGGCGCGACACCGTTATGCACCACGCCCCACAGGTCCAGGATGAAGCCGTCATACCTGTCCGCCAGACCGGCCATCCCGTCATGCCACTTCATGTCAGGGCGGTTCCCTTCGCATCGGCCAGGGTCTCGAACCCTTCAGCACGCAGCGCACGCAGGGTTTCCGCTTTCAGGCGGCGAAGGATACCCGGCCCTTCATAGATATAGGACGTATAGATCTGCACCAGATCCGCCCCGGCCCGCACGCGATCAAGAATATCGGCGCCGGTTTCGATACCGCCGGAGGCGACCAGCGCCACGCGCCCGTTGGCGACCTTTGCCACCCTGGTCAGCATGTCCTGCGCCAGTGCGCGCAGCGGGCGACCGGACAGGCCACCGCTTTCACCCGCATGGGGGCTGAGCAGCCCTGCGGGACGCGAAATGGTGGTATTGGACACGATCAGACCCTGCGCGCCACCTTCAATGGCGGCTTCGACCACGCCCGGCGCATCGTCATGCGCGATATCAGGCGAAATCTTGACCAGCAGTGGCGGACGTTCGGGATGGGCGGTGTTGATCGCATCCAGAATGCCCTTCAGCCGCGATGCTTCAAGCAGGTCGCGCAGGCCCGGCGTGTTGGGGGAAGACAGGTTGATTACGATATAATCGGCATAATGCTTAACGCGCCCGACCAGCATGGGGTAATCGCGCTCGGGGTCCGCCCCGGTTTTATTGATGCCCAGATTCGCGCCCACCGGCACCTGCGCACCCGGCGCGCGACGCGGGGAGGACACACGGTGCAGGCGCGCCAGACGCACGGCAAAGCGGTCGATGCCCTGATTGTTGAAACCCATGCGGTTGATGATGGCGCGGTCTTCCGTCAGGCGGAACAGACGCGGCTGCGGATTGCCCGGCTGTGGACGCGGGGTGACGGTGCCCGCTTCGACAAAGCCGAAACCGGAACGTGTCAGGGGACGGACCACAAGGGCGTTCTTGTCAAAACCGGCCGCCATGCCGATGGGATTGGGAAAACGCAGCCCCATGGCGCGGACCGACAGGGCCGGGTCATCGTTACCGGGGCAGGATACGCCGCCCAGGCCAAGTTGCAGGGCGTCAAGGGCGATACGATGGGCGTCCTCGGGGTCCAGGCGCTGCATCAGGGGCAGGATCATACGCGACATGATATTCATGGGTGGGATTGTTGCCGCAATTCCGCCGCCGGGGAAAGGGGCAACTACTCACGCACCGTCTTTGTCGCATCCACCTGCGCGGGTGGATCGGCAGGAAAGCGGATCAGGTAATAGGGCGGCACGCGCAGGTCATGTCCGCCATTGAAGCTGGCTAACCGGTTCCACTGCCCCAATGTGCAGTAGACCATGCCACCATCGACAAATATGCCATC
This sequence comes from Komagataeibacter saccharivorans, assembly GCF_003207825.1. Lineage (GTDB taxonomy): Bacteria > Pseudomonadota > Alphaproteobacteria > Acetobacterales > Acetobacteraceae > Komagataeibacter > Komagataeibacter saccharivorans. The sequence continues at coordinate 295,857 of NZ_NKTY01000001.1, forward strand.
GGGTGACAGCACGCGCGGGTCATGCACCATGGTGTCAAAGCTGCCATCGACATTGCGCCGGAAAATGGCGTCATGTTCAAAATTGGTGGTGTAGATGCGGCCCTGCGCATCGGTTGCCAGACCATCGGCCACGCCCTTTTCGCCAAGGTCGCGGATACCGGCGGCAAGCTGTTCGTCGGTTCGGGAAAAATCGGCCAGCAGGCCGGTGGGAATGGCGTATAGCCGCCTGCTGGTCAGCGGGCTGTAATACAGTGTGGCACTGTCGGGTGACAGCGTGATGCCATCCACCCCGCCCGATACGAAACCGGGTGGATGCGCGGGCGGGTCAAACACAAGCGGACGCCCTTCCACCACCGCCATGAAGCTGCGTTCGGCCTGAATGGAAGGATGACTGGCCAGTACACGGCGCTGACGGCCCGTGGCTACATCCACAACGACAAGGGCGGGCGACATCCCGAACGAAGAATCGGTAACGTAAACCGTGCCCTGCGCGCCATGCGTCAGGTCCACCCGCAGGTCGTTCATGTGACTGTCGGGCAGAAGGACGGGGGCACGCAGGACGATGCGGGCGAAGACACGATCGGTTGCAGGATCGATGCCAACAATCTTGGCGGCGCCGGGCGCAAGAGGCTGCCCCGCCAGCTTGCCATCATCAATCAGCCATAACCGGCCCTGCGTATCGGTGGTCATGCCATGAACGGACATGAGCCGCGTTGCGGGCGGACGATCGGAAGGCAGGCTCTGCGCCGCATCGGGATAGGGATAAAGACGCCCGTCCTTCAGTTCCCCCAGCGTGGCCCCCCGGTGATTGACCGCATGGCGGGGGAAGCCCACAAAAATACGCCCGTGCGTCACCGCGATACCGGACGGACCCGGACCATCGAACCGGGCCACGATCTCGAACGGACCGGACGGGGCCGCGCCATGGTCGTGATTGATGGCGTCACGCGCCGGTTCCGTCGCATGGGCGATGGTCCCCGCCCCCAATGCCAGCGGAAGGGTTGCAAGCAGCAGGCTGCGCCGGTGCATGGACATTCTTACGGCTCCCTTCCTTTACTACGCGCTTCATTCATGCCCCTTCCCCCGGTTCGGGCAACCGCGGGACATGGCAATGGCGCTTCACAATCAGTTCAGGGGCAGTGACGCCGGGGCCGCGCCACCGGTCGTCGTGCGCCTGACCGCCGCGACATCCGACGGACTGACCGGCGGTGCGTTGTTGCCCCATGCCGCGCGGATGAAGGTGACGGTATCGGCCACGGCCTGATCGTTCATGCGGGCGGCAAAACCGGGCATGACAAAGGCGGACGGTGTCTGTCGCGTTGCACGCAGGGTATTGCCAGCCAGCACGATGCGGATAAGCGAATCCGGTGTCGGGTCCATCACCACGGGGTTCCCGGCCAGTGGCGGGAACGTGGTGGGATAGGCCCGCCCGTCGGTCCGGTGGCATGCGGCACAGTTATCGACATACAGCCGCGCGCCGCGTGCCGATACATCCCCCCCGCGCAGGGCATCAGCCGCCGTGGGATCGTAAGTCCAGCCTTCCGCCATGGGGGTAAGGGGCGAGAGGGTTTTCAGGTAGCGCGCAATCGCAAGCTGGTCCTGCGGTGTCATATGCTGCGTGCCATGGGCGATGGCGTCCGTCATGCCGCCAAAGGCCGCACCCAGCGGCATGCGCCCCGTGGCGAGGAAGCGTACGATGTCCTGTTCATTCCACCGCCCCAGCCCCGTGCGGTTGTCGCCCCGCAGGCTGACGGGCCGCCACCCATCCACCGGTCCGCCACCCGACAGGTAGAGCGTGCCGTCCACAGCCGTCAGGGCCTTTTCCTGCATCGTCACGGCACGGGGCGTATGGCAGGCCCCGCAATGCCCCGGCCCTTCGACCAGATAACTGCCACGCGCCACCAGTGGGTCGGGGAAAGTACGCGCCCCTGACTGCTGCAATGCATCACGCGGGTTGGGTGCGAACAGCCAGCGCCATACCGCCAGCGGCCAGCGCATGGAAAACGGCCATGTCATGCCATCCTGCACCACCGCATGGGAAACCGGTTTCACGCCCTGCATGAAATAGACATACAGCGCATGCAGGTCCTCATCCGTCATGCGCGCATAGGACGGATAGGGCATGGCCGGGTACAGGGTCGCGCCATCGCGCCGGATGCCCTGCCGGACCGCACGGATAAATTCGGCTTCCGAATACCGACCAATGCCGGTCCGCGCATCAGGAGTGATGTTGGGCGCGTATAACGTGCCGGTGGGCAGGTGGAACTCAAGCCCACCGGCAAAGGGCGCTTGACCGGGCACGGTGTGACAGGCTTCGCAATCCGCCGTCCGGGCTACATACGCGCCGCGTTCGCGCACATCGTCATCCGCCCGCGCGGCTGCGATCCCTAGCGCGAGGAACGCGATCATGCCCGCAACAGGCAGCCGCATCCATGACACAGTTACACGCCTCATCCCGCCAGCGGCCCCGGCTGGGCAAGATAGGTGGTGCGGATATGATGGGCCGCCCAGTATGCAAGGGCGGCGACCATGCCCGTGGGGTTATAGCCCGTCCCCTGCGGAAAGGCGTTCGCACCGATCACGAACACATTATGCACATCCCATGACTGCAAGTAGCGGTTGAGGGCGCTGGTCTGCGGGTCTTCGCCCATAACGGCCCCCCCGCCCAGATGGGTTGTCTGGTACTGCCGCGTATCGAAGGGCACGCCGAATTCACGCCTGACAAGATGGGTACGCCGCGCGCCCATGGCCTTCGCCACATCGCCAATCCGGTCAACCACATAACGGTTCATGCGGATGTCGTTGTCCTTCCAGTCGAAGGTCATGCGCAGGAGCGGCTGGCCGTAAGCATCTTTCCATGTCGGATCGAGATCGAGATACACATCCCGATAGGCCATGTTCGCCCCATGGGCATCAATGCGCAGGGAATGGCGGTAGGTATCGATCATCCCCGCCTTCCACGCGCTGCCCCAGCGCGGTGTCCCCGGCGGGCCACCGGCATTGGCGGCAGCGATGGCCCGGACCCCGGCCTGATTGACCCATACGGGCGATCCCCCCACGAAACCCAGTGGCCCGTGGTCGAAATTCTCGCTGTTGAAATCATCGAACGCCACGCCACCGCCGCCCGCGCCGATATACTGGTTGGTCTCGACCTTCGGGTCGAGCCAGACGGTGCTGGTCGTCACGTTCTGGTAGACGAAATTACGGCCCACCACCCCTTCATTATGAACCGGGTCGTATGGCCGGCCGATGCCCGACAGCAGCATGAGGCGCACGTTATGGAACTGGAACGCGGTCAGGATCACCAGTTCGGCGGGCTGGGTAAACACCTGCCCCTGCGCATCGATATAGGTCACGCCCGTTGCGCGCCGTCCATCCGCATCCTTTTCCACCCTGAGCACATGACAGCGCGGGCGCAGTTCAAACAGCGGGTGACGCCGCAGCACGGGCAGGATGTTCACATTGGGCGATGCCTTGGAATACATGTAACAGGCATAGCCACTGCAATAACCGCAGAAATTGCATGGTCCCATCTGCACGCCATACGGATTGACATACTGCCGTGACGCATTGGCGGCAGGCAGGGAATAGGGGTGGAACCCCACCTCCGCCGCCGCCTTGCGGAACAGGTGGGCGGTGTAGACATCCTTCAGCGCAGGCAGCGGAAAAGTATCGGAGCGTGAAGGAGAAAAGACATTCCCGTTCCCCACCACCTTTCCATCAACCATGTAGGCTTCGCCAGAGGTGCCAAACACCTTTTCCGCCTTATCGAAAAAGGGTTCGAGTTCCTCATAGGTAACGCCGTAATCCTGAAGGTTCATCCCTTCGGGTATGAAGCGACGGCCATATTTTTCGATCACGCGCGAACGCAGGCGCAGGTCATCGGGGGGCATACGGAAATGCACGCCCGACCAGTGCAGCCCCGCGCCGCCAACCCCTTCACCGGGCAGGAAGGCGGACATGCGCCGGTAGGGCAGCGCCGTCTGCTGGCTGTTGTTGCGGATCGTGACGGTATTTTTTGAAAGATCCTGAAACAGCCTGTACCGGAAATTGGCTTCAAGTTCGTCCAGCGAAGCAGGATAGGCACCATCCGCCGCCGTGCTGCGGTCCGCGCCGCGTTCAAGCATGACGACCGACCGCCCGGCTTCGGTCATTTCCTTCGCCATGATCGACCCGGCCCAGCCGCCACCCACGATCACCACGTCCACCGGCCTGAGCCTGCGTGCATCCGCGCTCATGCCGTTTCTCCCGAAATGGAAATGCTGCCCAGCGGGTAATGCGCGCCGTAGCGGTCCACCCAGTCCATGAAATCCGCCCGCGCGCCGGGAAAGCCCAGCATGACCCATCCACCCAGCCGGGTATTGCCGCCATGCACGGGATCGGAAAATGCCCCTTCCATCACATTGGCCAGCAACTGATCGAAGAAAACCCGGGACGGGATGTCACCAAACGCCAGCGTGCCCTTTTCCGCCGCCTGCAGCAGTTCATCCTGCACCGATGGCGCAAGGCTGGCGAACGGCCTGCCATGACGGGTTGCCGCATGCGCGTTCATACCCGCGATGCCGCGCCGGTACAGGGTGCGGGGATCATAGGGTAGCTGGTAGCCCAGATTGTCCGGCCCCTGCACGAAAGGCCCGTCCATGAACCACTGCGCGCCGTGGGCGTAGGGGGTATCCATCTGCATGTCGAGAAAACGCGGCACATCCAGCGCCAGCGCGCCGGGGCCATTCTCATCGGCAGGGATCAGCCTGTCACATGCGGCGAGAAGGAAATCCCATTCCGCGCCATCGAAAAAACGCGGTGTGTAAGCCTTTGCGGGAGGGGTGGCGGCCCGCATGCGTGAACTGAGGAATGTACTGCAGGCAGCAACCCCGGCGACCCCCTGCATGAACCGTCGTCGTGACGAAATATGTCGTAAACCGCTAATACCCAAAAATGCCTTCCCGCCACGCCTTGCGTCTATTGGTATCGTGAACATTCACTATACCCGCATGGAACGGAGGGGTGCCTAGATCATTTTTCCACTATTTTCAGGCTCACAAGAAAATATGATCGGCAAACCGACCATCCTGCTATGACGATGCGGCTTTCTGCGCGGCCAGCCGTTCAAGGCGCGCCTGTTTGCGTGCGGCCCGTGTTTCCCGCCACGCATCCACTGCCGAACGACGGGGACGGGCGGAACCTGCGCTCCCTTTTGCCCCGGCTGCCTTACGGGGGCGTCTGGCTGGCGTATCTGCCCTGGCCGTCTTTGACGCAACGGTTGGGGATTTACGTTTCTTCCCTGCGACCGCCCCGGATTTCGGTGCCGCGCGCTTATTCCGTGCGGGGGATGTGACTTCTTTTTCCATCATGTCGGCTTTGGGAGCCGTGAGCCTGCCTCCGCCTGTTTCTACTGGCGGTGCATCGGCAATGCCTGCGTCAGCCTTTGCGCGCGACGTTCTGCTGACGCTTTTTGTGCCCGCAGCCTTTGCGGCGGCGGGTCCCCCCTTGCTCCGCCGCACGGCAGTAGTAGCGGGCGGTTCGGCGGCGACCGAAGATCCCGCTTCCGGGCTGGCCTTGCGGCGTGAGGGAGCGGTTACGGGCTTTGCAGGCTTGCTCATGTCATGACCTCAAATACTGCGTTTAAATAAAATATCCTGATCCGGCTGCCTGCTCCGGCAGGCGGAAACACCGGTACGCCGTGCCGCCCCGAAAGATGGAGTGGAGCGATGGCTACACGACAATGTGAACCTTCCGGCAGGCCATCCATTCCTGTCAAGGCCGCACGGGGCGGAACCGGCTTTTTTCCGCCATTTCCCGGTCATGCCGGGTGGACCTGTATCCGTCGGTTATGGTCACGAATGCCACAATGCTGATGGTTGTCAGGCTGCATGGCGCTGGCATGTTTCCATCTGACCGGGAAAGGGCGCAATCGGCCTGCAAAGCGCCCGTTCCTTGACCCTGCACGGGGCGCGCAATATCCACATCCCATGCGCTTTTCCACTTTCCTGTATCGCAATATCAGCCTTGTCTGCATGGCATCCGTAACCGATGCCGCGATCGGCTATCCGCAGGCGCTGGTACGCCGCATCGGCCATCCGGTCATGTGGATTGGCGCGCTGATCGACAGGCTGGACCGCACGCTCAATACCCCTGACCGCACGCCATCGCAGCGCAGGGCGAACGGTTTTATCGCCACGGGCCTGATCGTTGCGGTCCCGACCGCCACCACATGTCTGGCCGCACGACTGCTGCACCGCATCCTGCCGCGCTGGCTGGCCTTACCCGTAACCGCCATCATGGCCAGCGCATTCGTGGCGCAGCGTTCGCTGCATGATCATGTCATGATGGTGGCGCGCGAAGCCGAAACCAGCCTGCCTGCGGCACGCAGGGCGGTATCGCATATCGTCGGTCGCGATCCCGAACAGCTTGATGAAGCCGGTGTGCTGCGCGCGGCGACCGAGACACTGGCGGAAAACTTTTCCGACGGGATCGTGGCCCCGCTTGCATGGATGGCGGCGGGTGGACTGCCGGGGGTAGTCTTCTACAAGGCCGTCAATACGGCAGACAGCATGATCGGCCACCGCACCCCCCGCCATGACGCTTTTGGTTTTGCCGCGGCAAGGCTGGATGATGTGGTCAACCTGCCTGCATCCCGCCTGTCGGCACTATGGATCGTCCTTGCCGCCGCCACCATGCCCGGCATGCGGGCGGGTGCGGCAGTGCGCATCCTCTGGCGCGATGCCCGCACCCACCGTTCCCCCAACGCGGGCTGGCCGGAAGCGGCAATGGCGGGCGCGCTGGGCATAAGGCTGTCGGGGCCACGCAGCTATAACGGTGTGATTACCCCTGAACCATGGGTGGGCGACGGCTCCGCCGACCTGCGCCCGCGTGACCTGTATCGCGCGCTGGCGCTATACCGTCGCGCCTGCCTGATCCAGACCGTGGCCGCCATGTCAGTTGTAGGTGCATGCGCACGCCACCTGCGCCGCCGCTGACAGCGGACGTACCGGACGGGCCAGTCGCAGCAGGCCATCGATATCCAGATGGGTTTCCAGATGGTCGGCCAGCGCATCCAGCGCGGCATCCACCGTCCGGTCATGATCGCAGCCATGCGACTGCGCGCCCAGCCGCGCCAGTAACGCCGCCCGCGCCGTGCCATCCGCCAGCAGGCCGTGGACATAAGTACCCCATACCCGGCCCGAAGGACTGACCGCCCCATCGCGCCTGTTGCCCAGATCAATCAGCGGGCGGCGGTCATGGTCGGGGCCGTGCGTGCGGCCGATATGCATCTCATACCCCCGCAGGGCCGCGCCTTCGGGCAGAAGATGGCCGCTCACGTCTTCCAGCCGCTTGCTTCCCCCAAGCTCGGTCGTGACATCCAGCAGTCCCAGCCCGTCCACCGTGCAGGGCGGACCTTCGATCCCATCGGGATCGGCAATGCTGCGACCGAGCATCTGGTAACCACCACAGATACCCAGCACATGACCGCCCCGGCGCATATGGGCCTGAATGTCGATATCCCAGCCTTCCTGTCGCAGCACGGCCAGATCGGCAATCGTGGCCTTGGCCCCCGGCAGGATGATCAGATCGGCTTCCGGCAGCACCGTCCCGCGCGGAACCATGGTCAGTGATACGCCGTCTTCCGCCGCCAGCGGGTCCAGATCATCAAAATTGGCGATCATCGGCAGGCACGGCACCACGATGCGCACACGCCCCTTGGCCGTCCTGCCGCCGGGGGCAAGATCGGCTGCGTCCTCCGCTGGCAGGTCACGCACACGGTCGAGAAATGGCACCAGCCCCACGGGCTGCCAGCCGGTCCGCCGGGCGATGGCCTCCATCCCCGCTGCGAACAGGGAAGGATCACCACGCATACGGTTGACGATAAAACCCCTGATCCGCCGCGCATCATCGGGGGCCACCACCACGTCCGTGCCGACAAGGCTGGCGATCACCCCGCCCCGATCGATATCGCCCACCAGCACCACGTCAATATCCGCCGCCTGCGCGAAGCCCATATTGGCGATGTCATCGGCACGCAGGTTTACCTCCGACGCCGATCCCGCCCCTTCCACCAGCACGATATCGGCCTGTGCGGCGAGTGTATGGAAACTGTCCAGCACTTCGGGCATGAGGCCCCGTTTGAAGCTCTGGAAATCACGGGCGCGGACCTGTCCACGCATCTGTCCGCGCACCACCAGTTGCGATCCGGTCATGCCCTGTGGCTTGAGCAGGACGGGATTCATGTCAACCGACAGCGCCACCCCGCAGGCACGCGCCTGAAGGGCCTGCGCACGCCCGATTTCGCCCCCGTCAGCCGTGACGGCGGCGTTGTTGGACATGTTCTGCGGCTTGAAGGGACGCACGCGCAGGCCACGCCGGGTCAGCGCGCGCGCAAGTCCCGCCACCAGCACCGACTTCCCCACGCTGGAGCCGGTGCCCTGAAACATGATGGCGCGCGGTGACATCAGAACTCGATCCCGGCCTGCGCCTTCACCCCCTTGCGGAAGTGATGGGCGACCTGCGTCATTTCCGTGACCAGATCGGCGGCCTCGATCATGGCGGGACGGGCGTTGCGGCCCGTCACCACCACATGCTGCATGGCGGGACGTGCGGCGATATCAGCCAGCACCGTATCAATGGGCAGGTAGTCGTAACGCAGGGCGATATTGAGTTCGTCCAGTATCACCATCGATACATCCGGGCGCTTCAGCGCGGCGCGGGCCTGTTCCCATGCGATACGGCAGTTTTCGATATCGCGGGCACGGTCCTGCGTGTTCCACGTAAAGCCCTCGCCCAGCGCATGCCATTCCACCTGATCGCCAAACAGTTCCAGCGCCTTGCGTTCCCCCGTGTTCCACGCCCCCTTGATGAACTGGACCACCACGATCCGGCCGCCATGGGCCAGGGTGCGCAGCGCCATGCCGAAGGCGGCAGTGGATTTACCCTTGCCCGCGCCGGTATGCACGGCAAGCAGTCCCTTCTCGATCGACTTGCTGCTGACCTCACGGTCCTGCACGGCCTTGCGTTTGGCCATTTTCTCGCGGTGGCGGATTTCTTCTTCGGGGGTAAGGGTCATTTCAGCTCCATCGGCAGGCCAGCTACCACAAAGACAACATGCGCGACCTCCCGCGCAAGGGCCTGATGCAGCAGACCGGCCTCATCACGAAAACGACGCGCCAGCGCATTATCGGGCACGATCCCCTGCCCCACCTCGTTCGATACCAGAACGGTTGGCCCCGTGCGGCGGGCGAGGGCCGCCAGCAGCGCCTGCGTCGCGGCTGCGATATCATGTTCCGCGAGCATGAGATTGGTCAGCCACAGGGTCAGACAGTCCACCAGCACCGGCCGGGCACCGGCGCCGTCAAGGGCTGCGGGCAGGTCCAGCGGCGCTTCGCGCGTATGCCAGCCTTCCCCCCTGCCCGCGCGATGCCGCGCCACGCGACGGGTCATTTCATCATCATGGGGCTGGCAGGTGGCGATATAGGTCCATGGGGTCGGCCAGCGGGTAAACAGCCCCTCCGCAAAGCGGCTCTTGCCCGAACGCGCGCCACCCAGCACCAGCGTGCAGGCCAGCATGCCGGTCGTTCCATCCTGCGGGGGAACCGCCTTCATTTTATTCTCCACCATCTTGCATCGGGACGCATAAGACCACACAACTCCTGCCATGCCATCCCGTCTTTCCTTCCCGTCCGACATGGCCGCGCTGCGTGCGCTGTGTCACGATCTTCCGCCACCCGATGGGGCGGCGCGGAGCGCCATTACCCACCGTGACAGCCAGTTGACCAAGCCCCCCGGCAGCCTTGGCCGGCTGGAGGAACTGGCCTGCTGGGCGGGCGAATGGCAGCATACGGCCCACCCCCGTGCCGAACGGGTGGATATCATCGTTTTCGCCGGGAACCACGGCGTAACCGCGCAGGGTGTGACACCGTGGCCCACCGATGTCACGCGCCAGATGGTGTTCAATTTCCGCAGCGGCGGGGCCGCCATCAACCAGATCGCCCGCGTGGCCGCCGCGCGGCTGCATGTGGTCGAAGTGCAGGAACTGCGCCCGACCGCCGACCTGACCCATGCCGCCGCCATGGATGAGGCCACCTTCATACAGGCCATCCATACCGGCATGCGGGCTGTCCGGCCCGATACCGACCTGCTGTGTCTGGGCGAGATGGGGATTGGCAACACCACCCCTGCCGCCGCCATTGCCGCCGCCCTGTTCGGTGGGGGCGGGATTAAATGGGCCGGGCGCGGCACGGGGCTGGACGACGCGGGCGTGCGCCACAAAGCGGAGGTCATTGATCGCGCCCTGATCCATCACGGCAATACGCTTGATGACCCGCTGGAGGTCGCCCGCCGCCTTGGTGGCCATGAGCTGGCCGCCATACTGGGGGCCACCATCGCCGCGCGGTACATGAACATTCCCGTGCTGGTGGACGGCTACATCTGCACCGCGGCCCTCGCGCCATTGCAGCAGATCAACCCGCAGGGCCTGGCCCATACCCGGCTGTCGCACTGTTCAGCCGAAGGGGGGCATGCACATCTGGCGGCGGCCCTTGGCATGGAACCCCTGCTGGACCTGCGCCTGAGGCTGGGAGAAGGATCGGGCGCGGGGCTGGCGGTCCCGCTGGTGCGTGCGGCGGTCGCCTGCCTGTGTGGCATGGCCACCTTCGCGCAGGCGCAGGTCAGCGACCGGCAATGAGCACGCTGACCCGCCTGCGCGCCGATCTGGTCTGCGGCATCGGCCTGCTGACCCGCCTGCCCACCGACTGGCTTGCCCGTGGCAGGCTGCCCTATTCCATGGCGCGCAGCATATGGTGCTGGCCGCTGGTCGGCGCGTTACTGGGGGAAGCGGCGGCCATGGTGTACGCCGGTCTGCTGCAACTGGGCATAGCGCACCTGCCCGCTGCCGGGTGGAGCATCGCGCTGCTGCTTCTGGTATGCGGCGGCCTGCATGAAGACGGGCTGGCGGACATGGCCGATGGCTGCGGCGGCGGGTCCAATCGCGCGCGCAAGCTGGAAATCATGCGTGACAGCCGGGTGGGCAGCTATGGGGTCATGGCGCTGGGACTCGCCCTGCTGGTACGTGTCACCGCGCTGGCGGCCATGCCGGAACGCACCGCGCTGCTGGCCATGCCCGTGGCGGGCGCGCTGGCGCGGGCGTGCATGGTGGTGGTCCTGCGTCGCCTGCCCCCGGCCCGATCCGACGGGCTGGCAAGTTCCATGGCCTATCTGCCGGTTCAGGCGTTCGTGGCCTGCCTGTGCCTTGCGGGATGCACGGCGGCCCTGCTGCTGCCCGCGCCGCGCATGACAGCAGCCTGCATCGTGGCGGCGCTGGCAGCCGCCCTCATGTGCCGGTTCGCGCGCTGGCAGCTTGGTGGACAGACCGGAGATGTTCTTGGTGCAACGGCAGTTGTGGCGGAATGTGCGGTTCTGACAGCCCTGTGCTGAAGCGGGCATCACCCTGTTCGACCACACGTACCGACCCCATTGGGGGTGACGGGGCCAGAAGGCTGCCGGGCAGGCCATACATCATCCCCTGCATGAGCCGCAGCGGCCCGCCATGGGTTATGATCGCGCAGGACTGACCGAACTGCTGCATTTCGGTCCAGAAATGCCGCACGCGGGCACGGAGTTCACGCCCGCTTTCCCCACCCGGGGGCGCAAAGCCGCCCACATCGGCTGCCCATTCATCAAGTGCCGTGCGGGAGATGCCGTTCCACGGACGCCCCTCCCATTCCCCGAAACTGATTTCACGCAGACGTGAATCCACCCGCAGGTCCAGATTCATGAACCGCGCCACCCGTTCCGCCACCATCCGGCAGCGCCGGGCGGGAGAAGAGAACATGACGCGGCACCCCGCCCCCTGCATGACGGTCCGCAGGCCGTCGGCCATGCGCTCCCACCCATCGGCAAGGGCCACGTCCTGCTGGCCATAGCACAGGCCTTCCACGCCGGTTACGGCGGGATGGCGTGCCAGCACAACTGCAAAACGCCCCGTCATACGCACCTGCCTTCCAACATCACCCCATGAACATCCGCGAAGTTCATCAACATCGCCAGAAGATGGATAAAGGGGCAGCTACCCGGTGGGAACATGCCGCCCTTCCCCATCGCCACCGCGCATGCAGTGACGCCAGTACATACAGGACCGGAGAAAGCATGTTTACAAATACAACCGTGTTCTGCATATCGGCGTTCGTAGCGTCATATCTGTGAATCTGCTGATACCCTAGGTCTGCACCAGCGAACTCCAGACCGGAAGGATACAAAGCGCCATGCGCGTATGGGCCTGTGCCTGCCTGCTCCTGTACCTGCCAGCAAGCGCCAGCGCCGCCGGCCTGTACAGCGCGCCCCGTCCCACACTTGCGTGTGAGGATGATGCGGCCCTGCGCACCCTGTCCGACCATACCCAGATGGCAACGCAGTCCCCTGCACAGCGCCAGACGCTGATCCGGCAGGGCAACTGCCATGCCGTCACCCCCGATATCCGGTGGGAGAAGATCGCCAACCGCAACGGGCTGCCGCTCATGCGCCGCGTCCCGCCCGAACCGGGGCTGCCGCCGCTCTATTTCATGACGGATGACATAGCCCCGCTGCCTGCCCCGCCCGCCAGCACGCAGCCCCATGCCGCCGGACATGATGCCGATCCCGTAGCAGCCGCTGCCCCACCTGCGGATCAGCCTGCCGCCCCCGATGCGCCCGCCGTTATCGTGCAGCCAATGGAAACGCCGCAGCCGACCGATCTGTTTTTCATGACGCGTGGATTCCAGAAGCTGGGTTCGCTGGTACTGACCCTGATGCTGGCAGGCGGCGCGGGCTGGGTCCTGATCCTGATCCTGCGTGCGGGACGCATCATGATCCAGCGGCGCAGGGCGGTACGGATCTGCATGGAACTGGCGGAACGGCACCGCCCCATGCTGGCACGGTGGTACATGCAGGCCCGCACCACCACCACACTGCCGCGCAGCCGGACGCCGTGGAACACGCAGGTCGAACGCTTCATGCGCACCACCACCATTCCCGCGCTGGAAAGTCAGGGTCTCGGCCCGTTATGGCCCGCCATCCGCAAGCGGGTGCATGCCAGCATCACCGCCATGGCGGCAGGTGCCGCCACCAATCCGCCAGACCGTCCCGCGATAACGCCCGGCACCTATCACAAGGGCATGAACCAGGCGGAATATGCCGCCTTCTGCTCCCACTGGATCGAGAAGGCCGGGTGGGAAACGCGCCCCCCCGTGGCCACGGGCCTTGGGTCAGATATCCATTGCAGCCGCAACGGCCTGAAAATGCTGGTCCATTGCTGGATTGACCACAAACCCGTGCATGATGACGTGATCTGGCAGGGCATACGGGGCAAGGTCGATGGCAGGACCGATATCGGTATCATCGTCTCCAACGCGCCTTACACGCAGGAGGCGCTGGCGCTGGGCAAGAAGCACCGTGTCTTCCTGCTGCATCATGAGGAAGTATTCAGGTTCGTATCGGGCATAGAAGTGCCCGATGTCGCCTGAGACATAGCCACCGCAGCGTTATTCGCGCGCCTGCGCCGCCGCCAGCGCATTGAAGCACATGGCGGTCGCCTGCGCCTGCGTCGGGCTGGCATCAAAAAAACTGGTGTCATCCACCCGCTTCTGCCCGGTCATGCGCTGGCTGCAGTAATCGAACAGCGAGCGGCTGTCGCGCACGCGCGCGCAGTTGAGCAGATGGGCAAAGCTGACATAACCGGCATGGCTGGCGCGGCCGGTCACATAGGCCGCGCAGTGCTGCAGCACGGGTGATGCGATCCTGCGGGCCATGATATCGGCATAGGCGGCTTCTTCGCGCGCGGTGCATGTGCTGGTACGGGCGGGATCACGGCCCGCTGCACAGTAATGCGCCATCGCCCCGTGCAGGTAGCCGCCCTCCGTCTCCGAATGGGCCCAAGGGGTGTCCGCCACACGCTGATAATGGAACACCGCCGCCGCGCGCCCCGGCAATATGGCGCGGAATGGCACGGGACGCGAACTACAGTACAGCGTCATGTCATAATGCCCGGCATCATCCTGTGGGGTCTGGAAATCCAGATAGAGCGGATTGAGCGGTGCGGGACACAGGCGCTGTCCCGATGGCATGACGGGGTTCTGCCCCTCATCCACGCGGTAAAGCAGATGGCCTTCATTCCCCTGGGCCAGGGTGACCTCGATCCGTTCGCCGTTGGTCAGGTCAATCCCGCTTTCCGACAGACGCAGTTCACCCGTCCCGTCCGCCGCCTGCCTGTCCTGTGGCTGCAGGACGAAATATTGCGGGGCATCCTGTGCCAGTTCGCTGCCTTCAAAACGCTCGTTATCGGCACGGGCGGGAATGGAAAGGCCCATGGCGGAAAGCAGCATCACTCCCGTCATCACGCTGGCGCGCAATGCCGCGTATCCGGAATCCTTTTCAAGCATGGCGACGCGACTCTTTTCATTGACTAAACTATAGGCAATTACTGCTAAAGTTTCAAAAATTTGGATTATTTTTTAGGCATGATACCTTTATTTGAGGCAGTCATGCTTGTCAGTTGCTATTCTGTCTGACAATGTCCGCGGCAAAACAACACCTGTGATGCTGCGTGGTATTTCTTTTTTGTCCCTTCCATATCAGACATTTAGGGCGACAGGCGTGCCAACCTTCCCTCAACTGCGGCAGGGCAGCCAGCATCCGCGACCGGAACCGTCCGGTTCCTGTACATTACTCTCCCCCACCCCGACAATGCCGGTGCCCGTCAGGGCGCGTGCCGCCCACCGTCCGCCGGGAACGGGCAGCGGGGTTTCCACCGTGCGACTGCCGCGCATCCGTGCCGGGGCGGCGCACGCCTTCCTCCCTCTATCTATGACCATCATGGCGGAGACCATAGCATGAGCAAACCGGACCCCGCGCTGGAAGACAGCACCCACATCCTGCCCGAACAGGATGACGACGGCTATCACAAGGCTCTGGGCGGTCGCCAGATCCAGATGATCGCCATTGGCGGGGCGATCGGGACCGGGCTGTTCCTGGGCGCGGGATCGCGGCTGCAGGCGGCGGGGCCGTCGCTTGCGCTGGTTTACCTGATATGTGGCGCCTTCTCGTTCCTCATCATGCGCGCGCTGGGCGAACTGGTGATGTACCGGCCCACATGCGGCAGCTTTGTGTCCTACACGCGGGAATTCCTCGGTGAAAAGGCGGCTTTCGTCGCGGGATGGCTGTCCTTTTTGAACTGGGCCATGACCGGCATTGTCGATATCACGGCGGTCGCGCTGTACATGCATTTCTGGGGCACGTTCGCCAGCGTGCCCCAATGGGTTTTCGCCCTTCTGGCGCTGTGTATCGTCACGACGCTGAACATGGTGGGGGTGAAATGGTTTGGTGAGATCGAATTCTGGTTCTCCCTCATCAAGATCGTGGCGCTGTGCCTGTTCCTTATCGTCGGCAGCATCGTGCTGGGGGTGCGCATGCCGGTTGCGGGTCATCAGACCGGCCTGCATCTGATTGCCGATAATGGCGGGCTGTTTCCACATGGGGCCATAGCCTGCCTGCTGCTGGTGCAGGGGGTGGTCTTTGCCTATTCCGGGATCGAGCTGATCGGCACGGCGGCGGGGGAATGCGCCGATGTCCGCACCGTTCTGCCGCGCAGCATCAACAGCGTCATCTGGCGCATCGGGCTGTTTTACGTGCTGTCCGTCGTGCTGCTGGTCAGCCTTCTGCCGTGGACGGCCTATCACGCGGGCACCAGCCCGTTCGTGACCTTTTTCCAGGCGCTGGGCGTGCCCGGCATAGACACGATCATGAACATCGTCGTGCTGACCGCGGCCCTGTCCAGCCTCAATTCAGGGCTGTATTCCACCGGTCGCGTCCTGCGGGCCATGGCGCTGGGCGGGGCGGCACCCGCCCCGCTGGCACGCATGAACGCAAGCTCGGTCCCGGCCAACGGCATCCTGCTTACGGTTGCGGTCTATCTTGTCGGTGTCGTGCTGAACTACGTCGTGCCGTCGCAGGTGTTCGAAATCGTGCTGAACATGGCGGCACTGGGCATCATCAGCACATGGGCCTTCATCCTGCTCAGCCAGATCCGGCTGCGGCAGGCCGTGCGTAGCGGGCGGATTGCGTCCAGCGGGTTTGAAATGCCAGGCGCGCCCTTCACATCGTGGCTGACGCTGGCCTTCCTTGGCTGCGTGGTCGTGTTGATGATGTTCGATTACCCCAATGGCACATCCACCCTTGCGGGCATGCCGATCGTGGCCCTGCTGCTGATGGTGGGGTGGAAATACCTCAACCCCGCGCGCCAGGCGGCTGCCGGGGAGAGCGAACAGCCCGAAATTCCCACCACCTGAAACCGGCGGGAGAACTGCCATTCTCCCGCCCGTTCCCCAGCCATCCGGCCACGGAGTAACAGCAATGTCCTGACACCTTACCTGCCACACAGCATGTAGAAGGGCCGCACACCGCCTGCCCAGCACCAGTAGACCCGGCACGCACTGCCATGCGTGAGGGGACGCCCCGTTTCAGGAAATAACCTTCAGCCATGGTTTCCGTGATACGCGCCCACGCGGCAAAAGGCGTGGGCAATGCATCAGTCCGTACAGTACCTGCCATACAAAAAGATGCCGGTCGCCCCTGTCGGGCAACATTATACATTCCGATACCGGAATCAATATTATTCGTTACCTTTTCCGTTCTTCTCTTGCTCGCCAGCATCTCCGCGGGCCGGGCGGAAGATACGGGAAACGGGCCACGTGCCGGATCGCAGGCCCTGCATGAGGAATATGAACAGTGGTATACCGGATCGCTGGTTTCCCCCTCCGGCGCGCTGACGAAAAAGGGCGTTTTCGCGTGGGAGCCGTATTTCTTCTACAACCAGCCCGTTGGCTATCTGGACAGTGCGGGACGGGGCATGCCCCTGTCGGACAAGGCGCATAGTGCCGCCAGCCTGACGCTGTACAAATACTCCATCACCAATTCCATCAGCCTGCAGATGACGCCGACCATAAGCTATGGCTGGCGCAGGGGGCACAGCACGACCAGCGGCCTGAAAATGGGCGACCTGCCAGTCGATGTCATGTGGCGCTATCTTGATGCCGATCCCAAGCGCTACATCCCCGCCCTGAGCCTGTTCGTGGGGGTGGGATTTCCCAGCGGTGACTACAGCAGGCTGGGCCGGTCGGAAGATGGCGTCGGCACGGGCACCTACACATTCCGCCTTGCCCTGACGGAACAGTCCACCTACGTCCTGCCCGGCCATCATGCGTTGCGGCTGCGCACGTGGGGCACCTTCCGCCGCGCGCTGACCAATGCCCATATCGCCGATGTCAGCAGCTACGGTACAAGTGCCGGTTTCCGGGGGCTGGCGCATCCGGGCATGTATGGGGAAAGTGGTTTCTCGCTTGAATATGGCGTCAACCAGCGATGGGTGATCGCCATGGATCTGGCGCGTGACTGGGCCAATGGCTCGGTCGTGCGCGGCCATAACGCGCAGGGCCGGTATCAGGATATACTGGGACAGTCCTCCGGCGACTGGCTGATCGCGCCCGCCATCGAATATAACTGGTCGCCCCGCTTCGGCGTGATCGCGGGCGTTTCGGCCCTGTTCGCGGGGCATAATACCAGTCAGGTCATCTCCCCGCAGGTGGCCTTCAACAGTATTTTCTGACGGGCTGCCCGATTTCAGGGCATGTCATACAGGCTCTGTATCGCGTCGGTATCCGCCCCGCCCAGAAGGGCGAGGGCCAGAAGGATACGTGCCTGTTTCGGTCGCATGTGCCCGGCTGCCAGAATCCCGCGCTGCAGCAGTTCCTGCCGCCGCACTACGCCACCGCAATATCCGGCACTGGCCTGCACCACCACGATGCCCTGCGCCACGGCGGCGTCAAACGCGGCATTTTCCGCAGGCGTACACATACCCGGCAGCATGCCCGCCGAAACAAGCCCCCGCGCGCCCGCATGGGCAAAAGCACGGATCGCCACGCCATCCGCACCTGCATGGCTGTAGCAGATATCAACGCGCGGGATCTCTCCCCCCGGCCCGTAGCCCTGTGGCCAGCCGATATGCCGACGCGGCCCCATGCCGCGCCCGAAGAAAACCCGGTTGGCCTCGATCATGCCGACTGGCCCGAAATCGGGGGAGCGGAAGGTTTCAAGCTGATAAGTGGACGCCTTTGTCACTTCCTGCGCTGCATGGATTTCGTTGTTGGACACGACTAGAACACCGCGCCCCGCTGCCTGTGGGGCGGAGGCGACCAGAAGGGCGGCATAGAGATTGGCCGGACCATCGGCGCTGATCGCGCTGGCGGGACGCTGCGCGCCCACCACAACGACGGGACAGGGCACATCCAGCACAAGGTCGAGGAAACAGGCTGCTTCCTCCAGCGAGGAGGTGCCATGGGTAATCACCACGCCAGCGAGATCGGGCTGCGTTGCCACCGTCTGGCTGACCAGGGATGCCAGATCAAACCAGCGCGACAGGGTCATTTCCACACTATCGCAACTGGAAAACGGAATGCCGCGCACGACAAAGCGTGCCCGCACGTCCTCAGGCAGCGCGGCCAGCAGGTCGCTGCCGCCAAGGCTGGTGCCGATTTCCGCATAATCGACCGTATCGCGCGGGTCCATTGCCTGCCGGGCGATCGTGCCGCCGGTTGAGATGATGGCGATGACAGGACGGTGCATTCAGGCTTCCCCATGGATCAGGACAGGCTCCCGATCAATCACGCATGCAGCGGCCTGTCAAACCGTAACAGAACAGAAAATTACTGGTACAGTCCCGGTTCTGGTGCCCACCCGGTCAGCAGGTGACGACCAATTTCAGCATTTTTCCAGTCCACGGGATCATGCAGCGACAGAGTGCGCGCATCGCGCCAGTACCGGTCCAGCCCATTGACCGCATCCGTCCCCCGCGCGCCTGCCGCCGCCGGTGCATCCCCCGCCGCCCGCAATGCCGCACGCGTGGCCACCGATCGGGCGGCGCTGGCCGCCATCGCCACGGCATTGCGTGTCACGTGTCCCTGTTCATACCCGTCCAGCATCCGCCCCGCCTGCATCACACTGCAATACGCACCGAACAGATCCGCCCCGATTTCGCCCAGCAGGCGGCGGACATAGGGGTCCTGATCCGCGCTATCGACACCGGCGGTTCCCCATGGCCGCGCCCGTTGCGGCACAAACGCACAGACCGCGCGTAACGCGCCAATACCGATACCGGTCAGGATCGCGCTGAACCCGGCCTGAAACCGCAGGCTGACATGCTGCGGCAGGGGCGCATCTGGCGATAGCGCGTTCCACCGATCATCCACCTGGACATCCTCC
The DNA here is from genome assembly GCF_003207825.1 of Komagataeibacter saccharivorans. Classification (GTDB taxonomy): domain Bacteria; phylum Pseudomonadota; class Alphaproteobacteria; order Acetobacterales; family Acetobacteraceae; genus Komagataeibacter; species Komagataeibacter saccharivorans. The sequence continues at coordinate 315,132 of NZ_NKTY01000001.1, forward strand.
AGCGTGACCGTGCCAGAATCGGTGGCGCGCTGGCCCATCCGGTTCCAGTCATGGTGAAAGACAAGTCCCGCCGTATCGTGCGGGATAATATCCATGCGCACGCCATCGCGGATGGAGCCTGTCTGCTGGGCGCGAACCGGATCGAAAGACGAAACCGCGACCAGATCCGCACCCGATGCCCCGGTGGCATAAATCTTGCGGCCGGATATGAAATGCGTGCCCTCCGGCCCCGGTCGGGCAAGGGTCTGGAGGAAGCTGTCCGCCGTGCGACCGTTTTCCGCCACGGCCATGCCGAGGATGGCATGACCATCCACCACCCGGCGCGCCAGCGGGCCACGGAATGCCGCGGGCGCGTAGACAAATATCTCCCGCAGCAGGTCGTCATGCACCTTGTATATCTGTGCCACGGCAGGATCGGCCATGGCGATGCGCAGCATGATTTCGAGGGAGAGTTCCTGCGCAATCCCCATCCCGCCCCATTCGCGCGGCACCGCAAGGGCAAGGATGCCGGTGCGCTTCAGCGCGGCAATGGCCTGATGGGGATAGCCCCCGGTTCGGTCCCGCTGGGCGGCCGTAGGGGCGACTTCGGTATCAAGGACGTGCTGCACATGCAGCAGCACCTCGCCCGCTGGCCCGGGAACTGACCGTGCGGGAAACAGGTCACGCAGTAAGGGGGGCAGCACGTGCCCTTCAGCCGGTGCGGTGGTCATGCCGCACGATAGGAAGGTTGGGCCGACGCATCAAGCGCCGTGCCCCCTGCCCTTCCGGCGGTGTGTATTTATCAGCCGCCCGCCTGCCTGCGGGCGGCTGCGCGGATATCGCTCAGCGTCAGCAGCCACATCACGAAGCCGCCCATGGCAAGACAGGCCCCGACCCAGCCGACGGATTCCCATCCAAGCCCGAAACTGATCGCCATGCCGCCCAGCATCGGGCCGATGGCGTTGGCCAGGTTGAACGCACTCTGGTTCAGGGCCGCCGCAAGCGCCTGCGCATCAACGGCCACGGTCAGCAGCCGCGACTGGATAACGGTGCCCAGCCCGCCACCACAACCGATCATGAACACGATGGGCATCATGCCCCACACCGAATGCACGGAACCGGGAAAACCCGCCAGCGCCGCCGCATTGACCAGAAGCGTGCCGCCAATGGTCGGCATCATCTTGCGGTCCGCCGCCCACGCACACGCCATGGTGCCCACGGTCATGCCCACACCGAATACCGCCAGCATGACCGGAATCATGTAAGCGGGCGCATGCGTGACTTCCTGCAGGATGGACGCAAGATAGGTATAGACGCAGAAAATGCCGCCGAACCCGATAACGCCAATACCAAGCGTAAGCCAGACCTGACGGTTCCGCAGGGCGCGTATCTCCGTCAGGGCGCTGGCATGGGGACGCGGCGGATCGGTGGGAACGAAACAGATGATGAGCAGCATCGTGCACAGCGCCAGTGCGGCGATAAGGACAAAAGCCCAGCGCCAGCCGACAAGCAGCCCCAGTCCGTTCGCCATTGGTACCCCGCCAATCGTGGCGATGGTAAGCCCCAGCACGACCCGCGCCACGGCCTGCGTACGCCGGTTCGGCGGCACGAGGGAGGATGCGACGATACCCGCCGTGCCAAAATAGGCGCCATGGGGCAGCCCGCTCATGAAGCGGCACAGCAGCAGCAGCCCGTAATTGGGAACCAGCGCGGTCAGCCCGTTACCGATCACATACATCGCCAGCATGCCGATCAGCAGGTATTTACGGCTCTGTCTGGCGCCCAGCATGGCTATAAGCGGCGCGCCCACACATACGCCCGCCGCATAGGCTTCGATAGCATGCCCCGCCTGCGGCACGGTGACATGCATGCCTGCGGAAATCATGGGCACGAGACTCATGGCCGCGAATTCAGCCGTGCCGATGGCAAAGCCACCCATAGCCAGAATGAAAAAGATCAGGCCCGGATGAGGGGACGGACGAACAGGCGCGCTCACCCTTTTCCCGTGATGGGTCAGTGTATCGGTCATGCATTATGCTCTGGACAGAAATAAAAAAGGCGCACCTGAGTACGCCCGATATTTTTGGCCGATACACCCATGTCGGTCAGGCTACAACCCTGTCTGGTGCATTTCTGGTTACATAGAGTCCGTCACGCCAGCCCGAAAACATTTTGATGCGTCGTGACCGGAGGACAGTCATATGTCCACCATCGGTCATGCGGGGGTGGATATCCCTTCTGTCGAAGCGATGTTTCCCATTATCCGGGCATAAAAAAAGACGCCGGAGCGTCTGTCATTCAACCTTATGTCCTGCTGCCGCCGGCCATTCCCGCATGATCGCGGGAATTCCGGCTGCATGGGTGTCAGGACAGACGACCCCTGCTTCAGGCAGCGCGATCGGAAACGATCGTGGCAACCATCAGGGCAGCAATCATGGGCAGGAAAGCAACCATGGTCAGCGAGGACATGGTGTTGACGGAGTGAGCGATCATGGCGCTGACGTTTTCAATAAACATGCTTCAGTTCCTTGGGTGTTGTGTTGGTAAGCCGGACAGAACACCAGAACCGAAATACTATCAATAGAAATCCTCGGGAAGTTTTGGTCTATTCTTCCTTAATTGCAGTATAAAAATAAAATACCTGATCAATAAGCAATCAGTTCCAGGCAGTGACTATCCCTTCACTCTGGAACGTCCGAAAAGATGCTGACAAAAACGGCAGAACGCACGCAGGACCACTCAGGCGCTGCCTCAACCTGATTAATCTTCAGGCAAATGCACATTTTTTAATCGGGGTATATCACGTTTTCGTGAACTGCTTTTATGGCTTCCATCCGGCCATCAGGCGTGGACAGGTGGCAGGCAGATGGGAGCGATACCGACCCATCTAAAAAACAGTCGTATTTTCAATAGCCTGCACGGATGCTTCCGTCCAGCCTAAAAACACGTCATTGCCCATTGGGCGTAAAATGTGATCTCTCCCCGCCGCAATGCCCCGGTCAGGGCAGATCGGGGGTATCGATTCCATAATCGTAGCGGCGCACGGCCTGCCCCATCGCGGCCATGCCCGCAGGGGCATCCATGGGCGTAAAGCCGACTTCCACAAAGGTCAGGCCCTGATTCGCGGCGGCCTGATCCAGGGCAGCCTCCAGTTCGGCCCGGTCCTGCACACGCAGGCATAATGGCGTGGCATCCCCGCCCATAGCGGCTGGCAGGGCGGCGTAGTCCCAGTTGGCAATGTCATTATATGCCGCCTGTGGACCAAGGATCATGCGTTCAATGGTGTAACCCCCGTTATTGATCAGAAACACCGTAATCGCGCATTTGTGCCGCAGCAGGGTGGATAGTTCCTGCGCCGTCATCTGGAACGAACCATCACCAATGAACAGCACATGCCGCCGGTGCGGTGTCGCCAGACACGCGCCCAGTGCGGCAGGCAGCGAATAACCGATCGCAGCCCAGACAGGCTGCACCAGCAGGCTGCATCCCGCAGGCAGGTGCGCATGCAGCATGGCCACCATGGATGAACCATTATCCGCCAGCACGACATCATGCGGACGCAGGAACTGTTCGACGCGCTGCCAGAATATGGCCTGTGTCCACCCGCCGCCCTGCGCTGACGCAACAGCAGGCGCGGTCTCCTGCTGCGCCCGCCACGAACTGCGGACGGGAGGTGCTACTGGAGTGCGGTCCTGCATTACGGCATCAAACAGGTCCTGCGCCCTTATGCCCTGAATGTTTTCCCCATCGCATGTCATGCTGAAGGGCTGGACATCCACCATCGCCCCCGGCGCGATCCGCTGCGAAAAATAGCCGGAAGTGGAATCAACAAACCGCACGCCCAGACCGATGACACAGTCCGCCCCGTGTACATACGCCGCCACATCGGGTGCGGAGGCTGCACCCCCGTACTGCCCAAGCCATAACGGTCCAGTTTCCGCCAGTTGCGTCCGGGCGGTGGACAGGGCGGCATAGGGAATATTGAAGTGCTGGCAGAACCGTTCGACCTGATCGTTCAATCCATACTGTCGCACCATGCCATCCACCAGCACGACGGGCTGGCGGCTCTGCGCGATCCGTTCCGCCAGCCGCCCTGCCGCGCGGGCCAGAAGGGCCGGGTCCGATACCGGCACGGCGGGGGCCAGTGCAGGAATATCCGTTTCGACGTAACAGATGTCGGATGGAAACTGGATATAGACCGGGCGTTTTTCCGTATGCATCCTGTCCAGCACACGATCGGTTTCCACGCGCGCGCTGGCCGGATGCAGGCGCATGCAGGCAGCGGTAAACTGCTGGTAACAGGTCATGACGTTATCAAAATCGCCATCAGCCAGTGTGTGATGCACCAGCGCGCGCGACTGCACCGCATGCAGCGGGGGCATGCCGGAAATCACTACCAGCGGCACGCCTTCGGCACAGGCCCCCGCTACCGCGGAAAGTGCCGAAAGATCGCCAACCCCATACGTGACCAGCACGGCCCCGACGCCCGAAAGCCGCGCATCCCCATCCGCCGCATAGGCCGCGTTCAGTTCATTGCAGGCGCCAATGAAGCGGATGCCGGGCGTACGTTCGATCAGTTCCAGAAATTCGAGGTTATAGTCCCCCGGCACACCATAAATGCGCGAAACACCGCAATGACGAAGCCTGTCCAGCAGCATTGAGCCGATTGATCCGCGCATGGTCCTGTCTTCCTATACGTTCGCGCTGCACCAGGTGGTGCGCGCAGGGGAGTCAGTAAATATCAAAATCATTGTTCCCTGTAGAGGAGAACGCCATGCGCCGTTCGGTCATGTTCAGTATCCACGATGACATATCCGAACGTGTGCGGGGAAAGGGCAGACGGTGGAATATCGAGCGCATGCTGTAGAACTTGCGATACATGTTCTGGATGCGCTGCTCCATCTGGCCCGGCGTACAGTTCTTGGGCCAGATGTGACAGACCTGCCCCGGCCAGCGATCAATGTCATCGGGATCAATGATCCGGCCCGCTTTCTTCATCCGTTCGAACAGGGCGGTGCCCTTTGTCGGGGTCAGGATATTGAAATAGGCCGCAGGGACCTTGTGCGCTTCAAGAAAGGAAAGGGTCGCGGCATATACATCGGGATGTTCGTCATCATAGCCGAAGATGAAATTGAGCGAGTAACTGATGTCGCGTCGGCGCAGGTTTTCAAACATCTCGCCATAGCGGCTGGATTTGTTCCACCCCTTCTTCATGCCCTGCAACATTTCGGCATCAATACTCTCGATGCCGATATTGACGTGCATCACCCCGCTACGGCGCGCAAGGTCAAGAAAGCCGGTATCGAGGCACAGGTTGGATGACCATAACGTGGACCAGCGGATGCCAAGCGGCACCAGACCTTCCATCAGCTCCATCGCACGGCTTTTCTTGCCGCCAAAATTACTTTCACCGAAGAAGAAATGACTGCCCTTGTTCTTTATCCGCTCCAGTTCAGAGGCCATCTGGTCCACGGGCCGCCAGCGATAGCGGCCGCCCAGATAAAACCGTTCCGAACAGAAATCGCACACGAACGGACACCCGCGTGAGGACTGCACCGCAAATGTACGAAAAGGGCCGAACTTCTTCAGGTCCAGCAGATCATAACGGGGCGGTGGCAGGTCATTGAGTTCCTTCAGCGGCGCGGCACGATAGATTTTCTGCAGCCGGTCGGCCGCCGCATCTTCCAGCATGGTCCGCCAGATGGGTTCGGCCTCACCCACGCCTACTGCATCGCAGTGTTCGGCGGCTTCATCGGCATAGAAAAAGACATGCGGACCGCCCATGATGACCTTCACGCCGCGCCTGCGGAATTCAGCCGCGATGTCATAGGCCCGGGGGGAATGCAGGGTCCACGCCGTCAGCGCCACGACATCGACCGGAACGTCAAAATCGATATCCTCAAGCTGCTCATCAAGCAGGGTGACCGTCCATTCGCGCGGCGTCAGCGCCGCGAGATAGGGCAGCGCAAGGGGCACCATCTGTCGTCGCTTCGTCTTGAAAATCGTTCTGTCAGTCTTGGATTTGTAATGCGACGGCTGGATGATCAGCAGCTTGAGATCAGTCTTGGACATAGTTCAGCTCTATGGACCCGGATATGAAAATTTTCTGGATAAGTAATCCTTTAATCATATCGTACAATTCTGACCCCGTATGTCCACCATACGAAAGCACAGACCGCCTATTCATGTATTTTATATAAAGTGCATGTATCGGATATATCGAAAAAACTTATTATTATATATTTAATATATAATATCATTACTGTTTTTATATTATTTATTTACTTATGATCAGACTTTCATTCTCATCAAGAACCATAAAAGAACATATCAGCCTTAAACCTGTCGCATGTCTTTCCCCTGCTCCAAACACCAGTTGCGGACAGGACTTCAGAAACTGCGACCTTCACGCGCCACGCACGCACCAGCGGCCCATGGCCCCTACGCGGCGCAGGAGTCATACGACAGGAGTTCTGATCAGAAAGCCATGTTTGAACATGTAGGCTGGCCCGGATTCCATCTACGTCCAGGAGCGTGAGAGAGGGAACCGACGATGTAAAACCCCATCATCCGGTTTGGCGACCATGGCCGCACCAGCGGCTTACGGCCCCTTATATATCAGGTTCCGCCACTTTGCGCGGAGCGCCGTCATGTTCAAGCATATCGATAATGGCTGCTGAGGTTTCTTCCACCGATCGATGCGTCACGTTGATGACCGGCCATTTATGCCGGGCGCACAGACGGCGCGCCCAATGCAGTTCCTCATGCACGTTTTCAGGATCGATATAGGGTTTGACCGAGGTTTCGGACATGCCGGGCGCGACAATGGACCGCCCCGGCAGCATCATGCCCACGCGGGAACGACGGATTTCAAGCAGTGTATGCGGATCGATCGTAAGCCCTACGACCAGCCCCCTGAAATCCTCAAGTCCGGCCGGCAGCGGCGCATGCGGCACCAGCGGGATATTGGCCGCCCGGATACCCCGGTTGGCCAGATAGAAACACGTGGGAGTTTTGGATGTACGCGAAACACCCACAAGCACCACGTCCGCTTTTGAAAGATCCGTGGTTTTCTGCCCGTCATCATGCGAAATGACGTACTGCATCGCATCAATGCGCCGCCGGTAGCTGTTATCCATCACATACTGGCCGCCGGGGTGACGTTCCGCCACGATACCGGTCTGCTGTTCCAGAAAATGAATGGTGCCATCAAGAATGTTCTTGACCTCCACCCCGACGCGCGCACACCCCTCACGCAGCATGACCTGAAGATCTGGGGAAGTAAGGGAGGACAGGACAGGTCCCGGTTCCGCCTCGATCCCCGCCAGCACGCGCGCCACCTGTACGCGGGTACGGATCAGGTTCCAGCTACGGGGGGAAAATTCGGCGTCCTGAAACTGCGCGCCACAGGCACGCATAACGGCTTCGAGCGCCTGCCCTGTCGCCTCGGATACAAGATGCAGGATAATCGGCGGCTCACTCATTAGATTCTGCCTGACCGGACGCCCCGGCATAAAACCGGGACGTCCTTTTCACAGCGTTTAAGACCAACAGGCCGTTTCACGCGGCGGAGGAGGCAACCCGCTGCCGCGTGGCCAGTGCCGCCTGTGCCGCGGCAAGACGGGCCACCGGCACGCGGAAGGGGGAGCAGGAGACATAATCCAGACCCACTTCGTCGAAGAACGCGATCGAGTCCGGATCACCGCCATGTTCACCGCAGATGCCCAGCTTCAGGTCGGGGCTGGTCTGGCGTCCACGCTCCACGCCAAGGCGGACCAGCGCACCGACCCCGTCGCGGTCAATGGACACGAACGGATCGCGCGGCAGCAGGCCATGATCGACGTAATATGGCAGGAAGGAGCCTGCATCATCACGCGACAGGCCGAATGTGGTCTGCGTCAGGTCATTCGTGCCGAACGAGAAGAAATCCGCATATTCCGCAATCCGGTCTGCCTGGATTGCGGCGCGCGGCAGTTCGATCATGGTGCCGATGTCATAATTGAGGTTTGTCCCCTCTTCCTTCAGCACCTTTGCGATCTCGTCTTCCGCCGCGCGACGGGTGACGGCAAGTTCCGCCTGCGTTGCCACCAGCGGGATCATGATTTCCGGGCGGATGGGCTTGCCCGTCTCCTTTTCCACCATCACGGCGGCCTGAATCAGGGCGCGTACCTGCATGGCGTAGATTTCCGGGCTGGTCAGGCCAAGGCGGCAGCCACGGTGACCCAGCATCGGGTTGGTTTCAGCCAGTGCCGCGCAGCGGGCGCGCACTTCTTCCGCCGTCTTGCCCAGCCCCTGCGCCACTTCCGCAATTTCAGCTTCGGCATGCGGCAGGAATTCATGCAGCGGCGGATCAAGCAGGCGCACCGTAACCGGCAGCCCCGCCATGATGCGGAACAGGCTGGCAAAATCCTCGCGCTGGAACGGCAGCAGGGCAGCAATGGCCTTCTGGCGCACGTCCTCGGCATCGGCGATGATCATCTGGCGCACGAAGCCGATACGGTCGGGACCGAAGAACATGTGTTCGGTCCGCGCCAGTCCGATCCCTTCCGCCCCGAAACGCCGCGCGGTACAGGCATCTTCCGGTGTTTCGGCATTGGCGCGCACGCCAAGGCGGCGCACCGCATCCGCCCAGCCCATAAGCGTGTTGAAATCATCCGACAGGGTCGGCGGGATGGTCGGCACGCGCCCCAGATAGACCGCGCCCGTGCCACCATCGAGCGTGATCCACTCACCCTGCGCCACGGTGTGGGCGCCAACACTCAGCGTGCCTGCGGCGTAGTCCACATGGATGCCACCGGCACCGGCCACGCATACGCGCCCCATGCCACGGGCCACAACCGCAGCGTGTGATGTCATGCCACCACGGGTTGTCAGCACACCCCGCGCCGCGTGCATGCCGTGTACATCCTCCGGCGAGGTTTCGATGCGGACGAGGATCACGTCCTCCCCCTTCGCCGCGCGGGCTTCGCATTCCTCCGCCGAGAAAACGACCGCGCCAGCCGCCGCACCGGGCGATGCCGGCAGGCCACGGGTCAGTTGCACGCGCTCGGCCCTGGGGTCGAGGGTAGGATGCAGGAGCTGGTCAAGCGAGGACGCGGGCACGCGCCGGATGGCGTCTTCCTGCGTGATCAGGCCCTCGCGCGCCATGTCGATGGCGATTTTTAGCGCGGCGGCGGCAGTACGTTTGCCGTTACGGGTCTGGAGAATGTACAGGACATTACGCTGGACGGTAAATTCGATGTCCTGCATGTCCTTATAATGTGTTTCCAGCACCGAGCGCACGCGCATGAGTTCACTGTAGGCTTCGGGCAGGACGGTTTCCATCGGCTGCTGCCCGGCTTCGGCGCGCACGCTGGCCATGGGCTGTGGCGTGCGGATACCGGCCACAACGTCCTCGCCCTGCGCATTGATCAGATATTCCCCATAGAACACGTTCTCCCCCGTGGAAGGATCACGTGTAAAACAGACACCCGTCGCACAGTCATCGCCCATATTGCCGAACACCATGGACTGCACATTGACCGCCGTGCCCCAGGAAGCCGGGATCTCGTGCAGCTTGCGATAGGTATTGGCGCGCGGGTTCATCCATGAACCAAACACGGCCCCGATCGCACCCCACAACTGGTCATGCGGATCGGTAGGGAAATCGGTACCCGCATGGGTGCTGATCAGGTGGCGGTAATCCGTAACGATCGTGCGCCACTGATCCGCCGTGATGGCCGTATCGTCCTCTGCACCATGGGCACGCTTGAACTGCTCCAGCACGTCCTCGAAATGGTGATGGGGAACGCCCATCACGACCGAGCCATACATCTGGATGAACCGGCGGTAGCTGTCCCATGCGAAACGCGCATCACCCGATGAACGGGCAAGCCCTTCCACCGTCTCGTCATTGAGGCCGAGGTTCAGCACCGTATCCATCATGCCCGGCATGGACACACGGGCACCCGAACGCACAGAGACAAGCAGCGGGGCTTCGGCATCGCCAAAACGCAGGCCCATCGACTGCTCGACCCGATGCAGGGCTTCGGTCACCTGCGCTTCCAGCGCATCGGGATATTTCCGGCCGTTTTCATAAAAGGCCGAACAGACTTCCGTCGTAATGGTAAAGCCCGGCGGTACGGGCAGGCCGATCGAGGCCATCTCCGCCAGGTTGGCACCCTTGCCGCCCAGAAGGTTGCGCATATCCGCGCGCCCTTCGTTCAGGCCATCTCCGAAGCTGTAAACCCATTTGGTCATGTCTGTTCGATCCTACGCACGTCTGTCTGTCATAAATGACGCCTGCTCCGGAACAGGGATAAAACAGACAGCCACGCTTTAATATTGTTGTTGTTGGCAGGTCCGGCAGCTGAATTTAACCGCCACGGACGGGCGCGGGCAATCACTATTTTTTCATGTGCGGGTGCATGCGGTTGCCGCAATGCGGCATGAGGCGCGACATACGCGGATTTCGATCCTCAATTAAAACCGTTTGTTTACATTATGTTAATTGAAAATCATGAAGACCAGACACGCTGCTTCCTCCAGAGGATGGCAGATTGTGTAATTTATTTTATTGAAGTTATTTATTTTATTTATGTCATTTTCACTACCGCCAAAGGTGGCATTCATCTGGAAATTAATTGTGCAATGCAGCAAAATCATTGCGCGCTGCACAATAGTTTAAATGAAATAACGGAACTATTTTTCCATTCCGGAATAAAATACTTTACTTTTACCTCAATTATGTTGACACGCGGCCGTACATTCCAGAAACATTCCACCCGGCCACACCAGAAAAACAAGAAGTACGGTCATATGAAAAAAGCCCTCCTCCTCCTGCTGCCCTTTGCCGGGTTGCTGTGGGTTCCGCTCTATAACCACAGTAACCCGGTGCTGTTCGGCTTCCCGTTTTTTTATTGGTACCAGTTCGCGTGGGTACCCGTAACCTCCGTTCTGATCTGGGCGGCATGGAAAACGGAACGGCAGTCATGAACACCACGACACTGCCCGACAACGCCGCCATTGGCGTATTTATCGTCTGTTTCCTCGCAACAATCCTGCTGGGCAGCACCGTGCGGCTGTGGCGGCCGTTCCTGTCACGTCGCAAGGCCGCTTCCCACCATACGGAAGGGGAAGAATGGGGGCTGGGCGGACGGGAATTCGGCGCCTGGGTCACATGGTTTCTGGTAGGCGGGGATTTCTATACCGCCTACACGGTCATCGCCGTGCCCGCACTGGTCTATTCCACCGGGGGCTTTGGCTTTTTCGCGCTGCCCTACACCATCATCGTCTATCCGTTCATCTTTGCCGTCATGCCGAAGCTGTGGACCATCGCGCGTGACGGCGGCCATGCCACGGCTGCCGACATCGTGCGGGCACGCTTTGGCAGCCGCACGCTTGAACTGGCCGTGGCACTGAGCGGACTGATTGCCGTACTGCCCTACATCGCATTGCAGCTTATCGGCATCCGCACCGTCATCGAGGCCCTGGGCTTTACCGGCATGCTGCCCCTGCTGATCGCCTTCGTCTCGCTTGCCGCCTATACGTGGCTGGGCGGACTGCATGCCCCGGCGCTAACGGCTTTCATAAAGGATGTCATGATCTACATCGCGGTGCTGGCCGCGGTCATCATCGTGCCGATCCATCTGGGCGGTTATGGCGCCATGTTCCACAGCGCGGCGCAGCACCTGCCCGACACACCTGATGGCCATATCCTGCCACAGGGGCAGATCATGCCCTATGCCACGCTTGCCCTGTCCTCCGCCTTCGCGGCTTTTCTGTATCCACACACGCTTACCGGCATCCTTGCCGCGAAATCCGCCGATACCATCCGGCAGAATGCGGTCTTCCTGCCCGCCTACACCATTGTTCTGGGCCTGATTGCGCTACTGGGACTTATGGCGCATGCAGCGGGGATCGTGACCACCTCCTCGTCACAGGTGGTTCCACAGCTTTTTCTGGCCATCTTCCCATCATGGTTCGCGGGGTTCTGTTTTGCCGCCATTGCGGTGGGTGCGCTGGTGCCTGCTTCCGTCATGGCGATCGGGGCGGCCAACCTTATCATGCACAACATCCTGCCCCGGCGGGCTGAATCGGTCACGGGTTCGCGGCTTGCCGGGTTCGGGGTCAAGGTGGGGGCGCTGGGTTGCGTTGTGTTCCTGAACGCAAAATTCGCCATCGACCTGCAACTGCTTGGTGGCGTCATTATCCTGCAGACCTTCCCGGCCCTCATCGTAGGACTGCTGCCCGTGCGCCTGCCCGCCCGTGCGCTGATTACCGGATGGGTTGCGGGGTCGCTCATCGGGCTGGGCCTATGCTGGATGGATGGCCTGAAGCCTGTTCACCCTGTCGCGTTTGCAGGCTTTTCGGCCTCCGTCTCCACGGGGCTGCTGGCACTGGGCATCAATCTGGCGGTGACGTTTACAATGGCCATGGCGATCCGTCTGGCCCTGGGGGCATCGCCTTCCACCCTCCAGCACCGGCAGGGTGTGCAACGGTAGGTATGCTGCTTTCAGCACCCCCGATGAGATAAACATCAAGACAGGCTGCGGGGTCGCCTGCCAGCCGCATAAATCATAACGGCATCCTGCGAAGGATGCCGTTTTTTATGGGTCGGCTCACCGGTATGGATTTTATAAAGGGTGATGTTCATCGTCACCGAACCCGCGCCGGTTCAGGACGGCACGCGACAGCGGCATGTTCGGGGTCCGACGCAGCAAATTACGCTCCGCGCCCGCAATAACGGGACCGGAAGATAATCCGGCAACCGCCGTATCAGAAATTCATCGAAACAGCGCAGGCATCGATAAATCTGCGACCTGCGTTCTGAGAGCCGTGGCAGTCCCCGGCTGGACATCAAAGCCCCGGAAAACACATCCATTCCCGGTTATGGCCGGGAATACACGGTGGTCAGGTCGGCTGCAGATGTGATGCCATCTCGGGCATGACCGTGCGCCGCTGGGCGATCATCTGCCGCAGGATACACACCACGCCAGGCACGCAGTTGCCACACTGGGCACGGCATCCTTTGGCTTCATAGACTTCCTTGGGCCTTATGGCGCCGTTACGTGCGGCGGCCTCGATATCTCGGTCAGTCAGCATATTGCAGGAGCAGACAAACATTTATCCATCTCACCCATATAACGTCCCCTCATCATAATCAGGAATGAGAATAAATCGCAATGCAGTAAACGCGTGAAATTTTTGTCATCCCCTCTGGCGGTAACAGGATGGCGCAGGGGTATCTTCCCATTTCTATTATCATCGCGTGCGATAATTTAATTTCCATCCTGGCAGCAACCTATCCCAAGTCCCTTCTCGCCGATGAGTGAAACAGGTGATGGGCAGCGAAACGGCGTGGACGCATCGCAACCCCTCAATGCCGGAGCAGGCGCTCTCTGAGGGAGACATGGCATTCGCTACTGCCGATCCTCCATCCAGGCGGCAGAAGGATGTCATGGCGTCCTGAAACGATAAGTCTTCCACCACGCGAGCGTGATGCAGCACGGGCACCCCATCCCTTCTGCGAATGAGGCCACCAGCCCTCCCCATCCGCCATGCAGTCCGCGCACGGTCTTAAGGAAGTTATCGTATGGTGTGACAGGCAGCGGCGATCTGGCCGCTTTTGACACTACCGGCTGGATCGAAGACAGGAGCGCGACCACTGTGTCCGACATGCCTTTCCGTCCACACCTATGATTTGACGACGTTACCCCTACTCGGGAACATGCACCCTATCCTACCCGGCGCCCCAGTGCGCATCAGAGCAAGTCCGGTTCATTCCGGTTTAAGGGGCATCCTGACGCATGCCGCTATTCCGGTGATGATATGTGAGCACTGGTTTGCAGACGATCGACCGGACCACACAGCAACCTCATATCCCTGCCACAATCAGCGTGCAGGATTGAGGAATGGTTATGGTATTCAGATACCCCCGTGGGGAACGCAGCCTCCTTTGTGGGGGCCTACAGCACCACTGCAGAACCTGCCTGCGCCATCCGCAGTTCATGCGGACAAACGACAGGCTACGGACACCGCGCGGGCTACAGGAGTTCCAGCCCAAAATGGATAATATTTTATGATCCGCCGCCCTCTCCTGCCATCAGGATAGAAGAACAGCGGAAAATGGCGTTTTTCCCGATGGGGATGAATTGTCTGTCCGTACCGGTTAAATGAGCTTTTGCACGCTGTCGGGGCTGATGATACCTGAAACGATTCTTGCACGGCGGCTCGTGAAATATATACTTGACGAAACGACATAGGAACAGATTTGCCCATGGCTTATGCAACGACCAACCCCTATACCGGAGAAAAGCTGAAGACTTTCCCCGAAGCGACGGATCAGGAAGTCCAGACCGCCCTTACGGACGCTTACGAGGCCTTCAAGGCATGGCGTCACGTTTCCTTTGCCGAACGCGCGAAGGTCATGACGGAAGCGGCAAAGATCCTGCGTCGTGATATCGACAAATATGCCCGCCTGCTGACGCTGGAAATGGGCAAGCTTTACAGCGAAGCCAAGGCTGAAACGATCCTTTCGGCGGAAATCTTTGAATACTACGCCCAGCATGCCGAAAAGCTGCTGGCCCCCGAAAAGCTGCCCGTTGCCGACCCGAAAGAAGGTGAGGCCGTCCTTATCCACCAGCCGCAGGGGATCGTGTTCGCGATCGAACCCTGGAACTTCCCCTACTACCAGATCGCCCGCATCATCGCGCCGCAGCTTTCCGCCGGTAATACGGTGCTGCTGAAGCACGCATCCAACGTGCCGCAGTGTGCCGCAGCCTTTGACAGCCTGATGCAGGAAGCCGGTCTGCCCAAGGGTGCGTTCCGCAACCTGTACACCGCCCGCCACCATTCCGAAGTGATCCTGAGCGATCCGCGCGTCTGTGGCGTTGCGCTGACCGGGTCGGAAGGTGCTGGCGCAATCATTGCCGGTATCGCGGCCAAGGCGCTCAAGAAATCCACGATGGAACTTGGTGGTTCCGACGCCTTCGTGGTGCTGGAAGATGCCGATCTGGAAAAGACGGTAAAATGGGCCGTATTCGGTCGCCACTGGAACGCCGGACAGGTTTGCGTATCGGCCAAGCGCCTGATCGTGGTGGATGCGATCTACGACAAATTTGTCGAACTGTACAAAAAGGGCGTGGCCGAACTGAAGGCTGGCGACCCGATGGACCCCGCCACCACGCTGGCGCCGCTTTCTTCCCAGAAGGCCGCGGACGAACTGATGGCGCAGGTTGAGGAAGCCAAGAAGCACGGTGCGGTTGTCGAGACCATCGGCGCACCGGTACCTGAAAAGGGTGCCTTCTTCCGCCCGATGCTCATGACCAACCTGCACAAGGACAATGAAGCGCGCCTGTGGGAGTTCTTTGGTCCCGTCACGCAGCTTTACCGTGCGAAGGATGAGGCCGATGCAATCCGTATCGCCAATGATTCGCCCTTCGGTCTGGGTGGTTCCGTCTTTACGAAGGACACCAAGCGCGGCGTGAAGGTGGCGGAACAGATCTATACCGGCATGGTTTACGTAAACCACCCGACCATGGTGAAGGCTGACCTGCCCTTCGGCGGTGTGGCACGTTCCGGTTATGGCCGCGAACTGATCGGGCTTGGCATCAAGGAATTCGTCAACCACAAGCTGATTGACGTGGTGGATATCGACGCACCGTTCTGATCTGGCAGGGTTCCTGAATCCCGACACCCGGAACGGGAGGTGTCCCCGGTTGATTACCGTAAAGGGTCAATCGGGGGCATAGTCGGGATCAACAGGCCAGAAAGTAGAGAAAGGGGGCGCTTCCTGCGAAGCGCCCTTTTTTTTGGCCAGTTTACTCCTGAACCAAAAGTCAGAGATTATGGCGGATTGTCGCCGTATCAGGGAAAGAAGGCGATGCCTTCCGAAGCTTTTTGAAAAAAGCTTCACCAAAAACTTTCTTATGATTTCTGGATCAGGATGTTCTGATTACTTCAGATAGGAGCGCCCATGATCCAGAAATAAGACTATTATTTTGTAACCAATACGTTATCGACAATATTTATTTATAAATATAAAGAATAATTTCTATATCATGACATGAATTATATACAATTCATTATTTCAGAACAACACCCAATATGGTGATCCACTTTTCTTCCCATCTTTTCAGATATTACCGACTGGACAGTCAGGATACATAAATACCCGGACCCCAAGCCGTATATTCTGGGGTAAAATCTTTGATCGGATATAACCGTCCGTAAGGCGATAGCCATCCATACGGACCGGGCGCGCTCCTGTATAATCCCGGCGCACCCGGTCCAAAAACAGATATGGCCTCCCTGCCGGTTTACGGCACCTTTGTCGCCTCGCCACTGCGCATGGTGCCAACCTGTTCCGCTGTTACGTTATGGTTGCCACTACCGAAGGTAGTCATGACGTAATTGACCACACTGGCGATTTCCGCATTGCTCAACCGCTGCACATCGGACTTCTGGTCAAAGCCGGGCATGAAGGCATGCTCGTTCCCTGCCGTCCGGTCCACCCCATGCAGCACCGTCATGATCAGGTTGTCCGGACGGGCCGAACCGACAACGCCATTATGGAACAGGGAGGGCGCATAATGGTCATCAGTGCCCGCGCCGTTATCCCCATGGCAGGCAGCGCAGTTGGCGTCATAGACATGCTGCCCGTCCATTTCGTCAAGCCTGTCGATACGGGTCAGTTCGCCGGTGCGTATATCCGGCGTGTTCAGAACCTGACCGAACTGCTCACGCGGGGTATGGTCCACATCGTCATCCATGGCCGGAACCTGAAGGATGTAGGCGGCCAGAGCGTGCAGGTCGGCATCGGTCAGGTGACTGGTGCTATGTTCCACCACCTCGCCCATCGGGCCCGCAGCCTGGCTCAGGCCGTTGACATGACCTGTGCGCAGGTAGGCGACAAGATTATCCTCGGTCCAGTTACCGATACCGCCCGTTTTGCTGGGCGTAATGTCAGGCGCGTACCACCCGAGCAGGGACGCACCGGCAAGGTAGCTGCCCTCCTTCTCGGTCAGCATCATGTTGCGGGGCGTGTGGCACGTGCCGCAATGCTCAAGCGCGTGAGCCAGATACCGCCCCCGGCGCAGCTTGTCGAAAGTGGCGGAATCCCCTGTCTCCGGCGTTGTACTGCCTGCGACAAGGTTCCAGACCGCCATGGTGATGCGCAGGTTGGCCGGGAAATTGAGTTCCGTCGCTGGCGGTATTTCCGCCACGGGCTTCACATCATGCATCAGCCACGCATACAGCGCTTTGACATCCTCATCCGTCATACCGGAATAGGAGACATAGGGCATGGCCGGATAGAGACGGCTACCATCACGGCGGATGCCATGACGCACGCTCTGTTCGAATTCCTGCTCGGTATATTTGCCGATACCGTGGTCAGGATCTGGCGTGATGTTGGTGGAAATCACGTTTCCCATGGGCGTGGTCATGCTCAGGCCACCGGCAAACGGCTTTCCGCCCGGCCGGGTGTGGCAGGCGATACAGTCCCCTGCCGTGGCAACATATTCACCACGGGCCAGAAGCTCGGCGGAGGGTTCATCCGCCCGGGCCGGCGCCATGGACAGGGTGGCGAGAGCAGTCCCCGCGGTCAGGACCGAGCACAGGATCTTGCGGGCTAGGTCAGGCATGGGCGAGTTCTTTTTTAAGCGTGTCGGCCACGCGCAGGGCAAGCGCTGCGACCGTCAGGGTGATATTACCGGTTCCGACCGAAGAGAAGACGGCGGAACTCGCGATAAACAGGTTTTCATGGTCATGCGTGCGGCAGAAGCCATCCACCACGGAATCCCTGGGGTCGGTTCCCATGATGGTGCTGCCTGCGGGATGGTCCTGCGGGAAGTAGCCGGGCGTCCACTGCTCATCCGTGCCATGCATGAGGCCAATAAGTTCCCGGAACAGGCCACGGGTATGCTCGCAGCTTTTGACCGTATATTCCGGCAGCTTGTAATAGACTTCCGGATGCGGAATGCCGAGGACATCCTTATGCGTCTGGCTCAGCGTCAGGCGGTTGTCCGGATCGGCCAGCCCTTCGTTATGGCTGAACAGCCGCACGGTATGGGACGCAAGGTAGCGGATCTGTTCTTCCAGTTCCCGCCCGACATACCCCTTGGAAATGGCAAGGGATGTAGCAAGGTCCACCTGATTGTCATCGACCATGTGAACGAGATAGGCACCGCGTTCGTTACGCCATGTCCCATCGCGGAAATTGTCGATCACGTTGGTTTCCAGTGGGCCACGACCGGGCCACAGGGCCTTGTCGCCGCTGATGAACGTTACCTGCACACCGGTATGGTCCATCATGTTCCGGCCCACATGACCTGAACTGTTGGCGATGCCGTCCGGACTCTGCTCATCGGCGGAAACAAGCAGAAGCTTCGCAGTTTCGATGCAGTGCGCGGCAATGACGAAGTATTTGCCGGTTACGCGATGCGATCCCTTGTCCGGGTCATAATAATGCACGGCCGTGACACGCTTGTTCGCGCTGTCGCGTTCAATTTTATAGACTACGGCATTGGGCACGAAATGCGCGCCCGCCGCTTCGGCATGATAGACCGAATAGCTGCCATTATACATGGCCCCGATGGGACAGATCGGCATGCAGTTGTTATGCCCCTCACAGGTGGGGCGGTTATCGTAGGGGCGGGTATTGCGCGCCTGCGGTTCATGGACCACGCGATAGGGCGTCTTTTCGCTGACGAGCTTGCGGAACTGCTGTGCCGCGTAGGAAATGGGCAGCGCTTCCATGGGGTAGGGCTGTCGACGGGGGGAGCCCAGATCCTCGACTGCCGGGTCAGGACCACAGACGCCCATCATGACCTCGGCCTGATAGTAGAACGGTTCCAGATCCTCGTATTTGACTGCCCAGTCCCGGCCCTGACCATAGCGGGTTTTCAGTTCGAAATCCGATGGCAGGTAACGCCATGCACAGCCCGCCCAATGCCATGTCGTGCCGCCCATCATGCGCAGATAGACCTGCTGATAGGCTTCGGCATCCGGCCCGGTTGTATGCAGGTAATCGTTTGGCGTCATCTGGTTGGGCGGGTGGATTGCCCATGGCACGGACGGAAACGGCCCCTGATACGACGGCTTGTTTTCCAGATTGCGGAAGTTTTCGACAAAATGCTGACGGTCGACACGCGGCCCCGCCTCCAGCACGATGACGGAAATACCGGCACGCGCCAGTTCGTTGGCAATGGAGCTACCCGCAACGCCGGAGCCTACAATGACAACGTCGGCTGAAAGGTCTTGTTCGGAAGGCATGAAAAGGATGCTCCGGCTATCAGGTGGGTTCTACAACAAATCTGGACGGCGAAAGGGCGGGTTCGCCGGTGGGAACGGCCACCTCCGGCGGGGTCTGGGTCCAGTAGAACGGACCACCCGCCGCATAGGTCTTGGGATAGACCGCGTCCTTGGTGATGTCGAACATCAGCGCCGAACGATAGACCACGACCTTCTGGTCCGCGACGCCGCGGTACCAGCCGGTCATGATTTCATGGATGACATCCTTGAAAACCGGATCGCTATGTTCGGCGGCGCTGGCCAGCGCCCGGGCGCTGGCGAAACTGCCGGACGCCATCAGGTCATGCAGTTTGTGTATCTGCTCGCGCCGTTCGGGATTGGCATGAATGATGCCCGCGTAAAGGGCGTGACTGATCTGCGGGTCCAGCACGTCACGATCGGTCAGGCGCCGCGACACGGCAAGGAACAGGGGAACAACGGGGTCCGCCTCCTCCGTCGCGGCAAAGCCCGGCCGGCTGGCACCGAGAGCCACCACGGCCGCCCCCATGGCCCCAAGCAGCATGTCACGGCGCGACATGCGCAGGGCACGACGCATCCGCATGGCGTTTGGGGACGCAAGATGGATGTTGGTGGGGAAACATGACCGGTCCGCAGCCATATGGTGCCTCTCATGCATGCTGATCCAGCCGGAATGCCGGAAAACAGGCATGGCTGCGCGGGGTGAATAATGCCCCATCGATACCGCCCCGGGACGTAACACCGCAAGCTCTGTGCCCCCACATTAACGAATGGCAGCTTCACGTACACCAGAAATGCTGCCTGAACGGGCGGTCCAGACATGATTTGCAATACCATATGGCCAGCATTTCGTGCTGCTGGCGGGTATTAAGGGGCTGAAACAGCAGCATCGCAGGGGCTTCCCTGCCAGGTTGACATGCGTTTCACCTGCACGTCACCCAGACTGCCGCGATGGATGCTAATTTTTATTTTACAATATGGAATAACACTCTTTCTGTCGTCCGGTCATTTCGCTCTCCGATTCAGGAAATGACCAGACAGGCAGATGGTGCGGCTAACGAAGAATATCCTGATTCTGGCTACCCTCCCGCCAGCACCATCCAGCCCTGACTGTCAGCAGGCTGCCCGATGGGGCCGACGGCATTCGCGGGCAGCCATCAATCACAATCTGCTGTCTGTAGCGTGATTTTCATGGACTGGCCATCAGTTCCGCCGGGTCGGCCTGTCAATCAAACGTACCGCCGCGTGGGCGCACGATCGGCAGGATATGGCCTGTTACGGCATAATATACGCGTTCCGAAATGTTGGTGGCATGGTCACCAATACGTTCAAGGTTCTTGGCAATGAACAGAAGATGCGTGCAGGGCCCGATATTGCGGGGGTCTTCCATCATATAGGTGACCAGTTCACGGAACATGGCGGTATAGAGTTCATCCACCGCCGTATCGGACTGCCAGACGATGCGCGCCAGTTCGGGATCGCGCTGGTCCATCGCATCAATCGTACGACGCAGGTTGTCCTGCACCAGCCGTCCCATGCTGCGCAGACCGGTAACAGAGATGGGACAGGATAGCAGTTCGCTGCGCATGGCCCGGCGCGCAATGCTGGCGGCACAGTCACCGATCCGCTCCAGATCGCCCGATATCTTCAGGGCCGCGACAACCTCACGCAGGTCACCCGCCATGGGCGCGCGCAGCGCCAGCAGGCGGATTACCAGTGCTTCCGTCTCACGTTCCAGTTCATCTACCTGCGGGTCCATTTCGGGGGCATCAAGGGCCGCGGCCTCATCATGATCGACCACGGCGATGATGGCCTGGGCCACCTGCCGTTCCGCCAGGCCGCCCATCTTGTTGACCAGCAGGCGCAGGTGTTCGAGTTCCTGTTCGTAGCTATGGACCGTGTGTAGCGTTTCATTGGGCATCGTCACGACTTTCGCTCTCAGCCAAAGCGGCCGGTAATATAATCCTGGGTGCGTTTGGCCTGGGGGGCGGTAAACATGCGGTCAGCCGTATCGACTTCCACCAATTCGCCCATGTAGAAAAACGCCACACGATCGGCACAGCGCGCAGCCTGCTGAAGGTTGTGGGTCACGATCGCAATTGAAAACTCCTGCTTGAGTTCATCAAGCAGTTCCTCGATCCGGGCGGTGGAGATCGGGTCCAGCGCGCTGGTCGGTTCATCCAGCAGGATCACCTCCGGCCGGGTCGCGATCGTCCGCGCGATGCACAGACGCTGCTGCTGTCCGCCGGACAGGGCGGCGGCGGATGTATTGAGCCTGTCCTTGACCTCGTTCCACAGGGCGACACGCCTGAGCACGCTCTCCACGCGCTGGTCCAGATCGGCACGCGAAATACGTTCGTGCAGATGCACGCCAAAGGCAATGTTGTCATAAATGGACATGGGAAATGGCGTCGGCTTCTGGAACACCATGCCAATGCGTGAGCGCAGCACGTTCACATCCACGCCGGGGGAAAGGATGTTGCGGCCATCAAACAGCACCTGCCCCGTCGCGCGCTGGCCCGGATACAGGTCGTACATGCGGTTGAGCACGCGCAGCAGCGTCGACTTGCCACACCCCGATGGCCCGATCATGCCCGTTACCTGCCGCAGGGGGAAATCGAGCGATATGTTCTTCAGCGCGTGGTTGGTACCGTACCAGAAATCGAGATTGCTGATAGCCAGCGCCGATACGGCGGTATTGCCGACCATACTGTCATCCATGATGATTTTATTCATTGTTGTGCAGATCCGTTGCGCGTGAGCCACCAGCGGGCGACGATGTTTGTTGCCAGAACCGCGACCGTAATCAGCAACGCGCCCGTCCATGCCAGCCGCACCCAGTCATCATATGCCGAACCGGCATACTGGTAGATCGTGACCGGCAGGCTCGCCATCGGCTCGTTAAGGCTGGTGGACCAGTTCAGGTTACCAAGGGATGTGAAAAGAAGCGGCGCCGTCTCACCCGATATGCGTGCCAGCGCCAGAAGAACACCGGTCATGATGCCGCCACGCGCCGAACGCAGGCATATGCTCAGGATCACCCGCCAGCCAGGAGCACCCAGCGCGTAAGCCGCTTCACGCATGGCGCGGGGTACAAGGCGCAGCATGTCCTCGGTCGTGCGCACCACGATCGGTACGAACAGGACGGCAAGCGCCAGCGTACCCGCCATGCCTGAAAAATGCCCCGCCGGTTCCACCACGATCAGGTAGATGAACAGGCCGACCAGAATGGACGGCACCGACAGCAGCATGTCCGACACGAAGCGAACGAGGGAGACAATCCGCCCGTCCTGATCGAATTCCGACAGGTAGATGCCGATCATCATGCCAACGGGCGTGCCGATCAGAGCTGCAAGGCCGGTCTGTTCGCAACTGCCCATGATGGCATTGGCCAGCCCCCCGCCGCTGCCCGGCGCTGCCGTGCTGTGGATGAAGGTGGAAAGCGACAGCCCTGCCCCACCCCGGACCACCAGTGTCCATAAAATGGAAAACAGCAGGAACAGCACAACCATCGTCGCCACGTAACACAGCACGCTGACCAGCCGTTCCACCACCCTGCGTCGCACGGCCTGCGCCCCGCCACGTTGCCACCCATCCCCCACGGCGGGTGACGTTTTCTGGACTGACATTCTGCGCCCTTCCCTTAACCCGGAATGCCGCGCCGCAGGAAAATGCGCGAACAGGCCAGGGTGATGAATGAAATGACCATCAGGATCGCGCCGAGCGCCAGCAGTGCGGACAGCTTGAGACTGCCTGCGGCGCTTTCGGGAAATTCAAGAGCGATCAGGGATGCGATGGTGTTGCCTGGCGCGAAAAGCGACCAGCCGAGATGGTTGCTGTTACCGATCACGAAGGTTACGGCCATCGTCTCGCCCAGTGCGCGGCCCGTACCCAGCATGATGCCGCCCATCACTGCCTGACGCGACCATGGCAGCACGATCTTGCGCATGACTTCCCACCGCGTGGCGCCAAGTCCGAAAGCGCTTTCCTTCAGCACGGCAGGGATGGAGACGAACACGTCCGTCATGACCGAACAGATGAAAGGCGTGACCATGATCGCCAGGATCAGCCCGCCGCTCAGCAGGCCGGTGCCATAGGGCGCGCCATGGAACAGCAGGCCGATACCGGGCACATGGCCCAGATAATGTGTCAGCACGGGTTCCACGTAATGCGCCATGAAAGGCACGACGATAAAGAAACCCCACATACCAAAAATGATGGACGGCACGGCCGCAAGTAGCTGCACGGCGGTTTCGATAAACCGGGCAAGCGTTGCAGGGGCCAGTTCCACCAGCCAGAAAGCCACGCCAAAGGCGAAAGGCACGGCAAAGGCAAGGGCAACCACGGTGGTGGCCAGCGTACCGAATATGGACGTCGCGGCCCCAAAGTTATGTGAAATGGGATTCCACGCCGTGCTGGTGATGAAGGCAGGACCAAAAGTGGAGAAAGCGCTCCATCCCCCCCGGACAAGGACAATGACAATCCCCGCCATGACAAGAAGGATCGACCACCCGGCCAGACGCGCGATCATGCCAAAGATGATATCGCCGTACTGTCCGCGTGCATTCCTGTCCAATGCGGTTCCGTCCCGGGCCGTAAGGGTTGACGGAAGTTCCATCATGTAATTCCTGATATGCGTAACACAGAAGCAGGATTAGGCTTTTCGGTTCAGCACTGGCAATAATAACAGATATGATTTTGTATGAATTTTTTATGACAGACCGAAGTAGAAATGTTCAGTATTTAACGTATTGCTTCATGTCATATAAAGTTCATCTATTTCCTGTTGCAACACCGTCCGTAACTGCTGCATAGCGCCTGCATGGAGCGCGCCGCCAAAGCGCGCGCCCCTGTTGAAACAGGCAGGAAGCAGCCTCATGTTTGAATCCAGTGTCATTGAAGTCGATGGTGTTTTTGTTGGTATCGTTTTCCAGAACGGTCCCGATGAACCCTATAACTTCCGCGCCATGCACGAACGCGTAACCCAGATGGACGGCGACATGCTGCCCACTTTCGAAGCCGCCGTAGCACAGGCCCGCGCCCGCTTCCGGATCGGTCGCTGCAAGGCGCCACGCGTAATGGAAATGGCAAGGCTTCGGGCCTGACAGACAGGTCCGTATCCCCCCACTTTTACGACCGCATCAGTTGGTGCCAGCCTGCACTGTGGGAACCGGGACAGAACCGTCCGGTTTCCCTGCATCATACACATGCACCGTCTACTCACAATACTGGTGGAACGGCGATCGTATTATTGCCGATGATCACAAAAACAGATAGGCCGCCTTCAATAATAATACCGCATCTGTTTGCGTAAATCGCGCCAGTTCATACCAGCAGGACATGGGGCATGGTCATCACATCCCTTCCCTGTTCAATACCCCATGCCCGGTTGGCAAGGAAAGTTACGCGCCCATATGATCCACGCGGCATCGAGCCATGACATAATACTGCGTGCGTATTACAAAAGAATGAGCGGGTGGCTTGTGGCCAGCATACCGGAACAGGCACGAACGTCCCTTCGGCCTCGCCCCACCTTTAGCGGTCAGTTCTGAAATACGGGGCTTGTTGTTTCAGGTGCGGGCGGTTGCTAGTATGGGCGCATGACGACACACCCGCCAGAAGACACAGGATGGAGAGGCTCGCCAGAAATCTGGCTCGATACAGCCTATGACGCCCTGATTGAATCCGGCGTCGATGCCGTGCGCATCCTGCCGCTTGCCCGTAAGCTCAACCTGTCACGCACCAGTTTTTACTGGTATTTCAAGGATCGTGACCATCTGCTTTCGGCACTGATCGAACGCTGGCGCACCAAGAATACGGGTGCGCTGGCCGCGCGGGCGCAGGCTTATGCGGAAACCATTGTTGAAGCCACGCTGAATGTGTGTGACTGCTGGATCGACAATAATCTGTTCGATGCGCAGTTTGAATTCGCCATCCGTAGCTGGGGTCTGCAAAGCACGGCCCTTGCACAGGAAATCAGCCAGACCGATGCGACAAGGATCGACATGCTGGCTGATATGTTCACCCGCTTCGGCTATGGCCAGGGGGAAGCAGAAACCCGCGCACGGACGATTTACCTGCTACAGATCGGCTATATTTCATGCCGCACGCATGAAAGCCTGGATACGCGCATGCGCCGCATGTCCGATTATATCGAGATATTTACGGGACGCACGCCGCAGAAGCGCGACCTAGAGCGCTTTTTTGCCCGTCACAATTATACGCCCGCCGCGACAGAACACGCGCAGGCCCCAACGGCATGAACCCTGACGGGGCATGACATTGGCAGGCTTATAACCGGCATTGCGTTCCCGGTGGGGTGGGGCATGCCCCACCCGCCCAGGGATCAGATATCCTTGACCAGACGCAGCGCATCGTAAATCGCGGCATGCGTATTCCGCGCGGCAACCGCATCCCCGATGCGATAGAGGGCGAAGGTCCCGTCAGGATTGGCAACATCCTGCTGCGGCTGGCCATCAATCAGCCGCTCGTAATCCACGGCGCCAAGGTTGGTGGATTGCGGCTTGAGCGCGAAATACAGTTCATCCAGCGGAATGGTGCCGTGATTGATGACAACCTGATCCACATGGCGTTCCTGCGATACGCCACCGTAATCGCTACCTACCGTGGCAATCAGGCCATTCCCATCACGCCGCACGGAGTCCAGCCGATAGGTTACGGTAAAGGTCGTATCCAGCTTCTGCAGGCTACGCATGTAGGGCACCAGATTCATGGCCATGACTTCCGGCGCAAAACTGCGGTCGGGGGTCATGATTTCGACATGCGCGCCCGTAGCGGCAATCACCTCCGCCGCCTGCAGGCCAGCATGGTCCCCGGCATCGTCAAAAACCAGAACATTGCTGCCGGGCTTTACATCACCTGAAATAATATCCCATGACGAGACCACCAGATCATTACCGGTAGACAGTACTTCCGTATGCGGCAGCCCCCCGGTCGCGATAATCACCACATCGGGCTTTTCCGCGATGATGGTTTCCTCTTCCGCCCATGTACCAAAGCGGAACGCGACCCCCATGGATTCACACTGCGCCATGCGCCAGTCGATGATGCTGATCATCTCATGCCGCCGTGGACTTTGCGCGGTCAGGCGGATCTGGCCACCGGGATTTTCGGCAGCCTCGAACACCACCACATCGTGCCCGCGCGCACCAGCGACACGGGCGGCTTCCATCCCGGCCGGGCCGGCCCCCACGATCACCACCTTGCGCCGCTGTGGCGCGGGGGCGATATCGTGCGGCATCGTTTCCTCACGCCCCGTCGCGGCGTTGTGGATACAGAAGGCCGCCCCGCCCTGATAGATACGGTCGAGACAGTAATTGGCCCCCACACACGGGCGGATGGTATCTTCCTGCCGGGCCATGATCTTGCGCACGATGTGCGGATCGGTCATGTGCGCGCGCGTCATGCCCACCATATCCACCTTGCCTGCGGCAATGGCGTAGCGCGCGGTCGCGACATCGGGAATCTTGGCGGCATGGAAAGTGGGGAAACCGGTCGCCGCACGGACTTCGCCCGCCAGATCAAGATAGGGCGAATTCTTCATGCCCTGAATGGGAATGACATCCGTCAGGCCGGGATCGGTATCGATATGCCCGCGAATGATATTCTGGAAATCGACCAGACCGCTGGCTTTCAGGCGACGGCCAATTTCGATCCCTTCCGCCTTGCCCACGCCACCGGGCAGGTCCTCATCCACCGTGTAGCGGATACCGATAATGAATTCGTTCCCCACGCGCTGGCGCATGCCCTGCACCACTTCCATAAGCATACGCATGCGGTTATCGAGTTCAGGGCCACCATATGGGGCTTCCAGCGTATTGGTCAGGGGCGATATGAACTGGTCCAGCAGATGACCGTACGTCTCCAGTTCGATACCATCGACACCGGCGGCCTGCATGCGTTCGGCAGCATCGGCAAAATCGCGGATGATGCGCGAGATGTCCCAGTCCTCGATCTGCTTGGGAAAGGCGCGGTGAGCCGCTTCGCGGCTGTGAGACGGCGCGACGACAGGCAGCCAGTCCCCCTTGTCCCACCGTGTGCGTCGGCCCAGATGCGTAAGCTGGATCATCACCGCCGCGCCATGTTCATGGCATTCGTCGGTCAGCTTCTTCATCCACGGCACGACCTCATCCTTATAGGCAAGGATGTTGTTAAAAACGGGCGGGCTATCACGTGACACGGCGGCTGAGCCTGCGGTCATGGTCAGGGCGACGCCGGCCTTCGCGCGTTCGACATGATAGAGGCGGTAGCGGTCCTTCGGCATGCCGTCTTCGGGATACGCCGGTTCATGGGAAGTAATCATGATCCTGTTGCGCAGGGTCAGATGCTTTAACTTGTATGGCTGAAGAAGCGGATCGGTCGACATGGGCCAGGCTCCAGACAGATGTATCTGTCTATTTGACTTATCCCTACCGTACACATGTGTCAACAACCCGTACTGTCATGTTTATTTTGCGGGAAGCAACGCGGAAAATATTAACAAATAACTGAAAACAAATATAATTTTGATAAAAACATGGCCGGGATTTTCCAGCCACGACACTAATTGCGTTCAAAAAACGAATTTTTATGATTGTCCCCTTTTGGCATACCGTGCCCCACAGCAGCATCGGCTGACGAAAGGATCACCATAATGCGGACGCGATAGCGTGATCCCGCCTTGCCGCTTCCCACCACCCATGCTGCATTACCGCTACGCGCTGATGCGTATCGAAAGAGAGCAGAGATGGCGGACATGACTGACACAACCAGTAACTCCCTTACGGGACTCATCAACCGGCGTACATTCCTGATCGCAGGCGCGGCGGCCATGCCGCTGGTCGGATCTGGCGCACGCTTCGCCCATGCCGCGACGACATATGACGATGCCGTTCTGCGCGACTGTATCGCAGCACCTTACCGGCCAGCCGAACAGGTGCATCGTGACCCATGGCGTCACCCATATCAGTCTCTGCTGTTTTGGGGTCTGAAACCGGGCATGACGGTCATCGACCTGCAACCGGCAGGCGGATACTGGACCTATATCCTTGCTCCCTATCTGGCCCGCACGGGTGGACGCTATATCGCCGGACTGCCAAATACCGGTCCTGATGCGGGAAAGCAGGCACGCGACAGTTTTGCCCGGACGTTTGCCGACAGTGCGCGGTTTGGCCATATCGAGATGGCGCCATTCAGCCCTGGCAAGGCACCTTTAGGCGCACCTGATACGGCGGACATGGTCATCAGTGCACGGGAAATCCATAACTGGATCAGGCATGGCTATACCGCAGAGGCAATGCACGCTGTTGCCGCAGTACTGAAAGCCAACGGTATCTTTGCCGTCGAAGACCATCGCGCCGATCCCCGTGCCCAGAAACCGGATGCTTCGGACGGCTATGTTGCCGTCGCAACCATTGTGCAGGCAGCGGCAAAGGCAGGGCTGATGCTTGAGGCCAGTTCCGAAATCAATGCGAACCCCAAGGATACGAAAGATTATCCCTTCGGTGTATGGTCGCTTCCGCCCACGCGAAAAAGCGATGCTGCCACAGCGCCACAGCGGACAGCCTATGATGCAATAGGCGAAAGCGACCGCATGACGCTGAAATTCCGCAAACCGTAACGGCAGGGTGCCTGCATGCTACTGTAGTGCTTATGAACCGGGCTGATACTGTGGGCAGCGCCGCCCATGGTATCAGCGCTGCATATTCGACTGCGGTTTCCACCGGTTGAGCAACAGCGAATTACTGACGACCGATACGGAACTCATGGCCATGGCAGCCCCTGCCACAATGGGGTTGAGCATGCCGAATGCAGCCAATGGCAGGCCCAGAATATTGTATATGAAAGCAAAAAACAGGTTCTGCCGTATCTTGGCCAACGTGGCGTGGGACAGGGAAATGGCGTCCAGCACGCTGGTCAGTTCACTTTTCATCAGCACGACATCCGCCGTGTCCAGAGCAATGGCCGCACCAGCCCCAATAGCAAAACCCACATCGGCCGCAGCCAGGGCGGGCGCATCGTTAATACCATCCCCCACCATACCGACCACCTGCCCTGCGGCACGGTATTTTTCCACGGCCTGCGCCTTGTTCTGGGGCAGCACACCCGCCTGATATGCGTCCACTCCCACCTGCGCAGCCACAACCGCTGCCGCACGCTGGTTATCGCCCGTCAGCATTACGACCCTGATCCCTGCTTTATGCAGCGCCGCCACAGTTGCAACCGCATCCGGGCGCAGGCGGTCGGACAGACCGACATAGCCAAGCGGACGGCTGTCCGCCGCAACGGCGATTACGGTTTTCCCTTCACGCTCCATGCGGTCGATTACGGTATCGTCCAGCGTAATGCCTGCTTCGGTCAGGAAACGGGGGGAACCAAGGCGGACCAGCCTGTTATCCACCTGCCCACTGACTCCCATGCCCGGAATGGCCTGAAATCCCGTCACCGTCCGTTCGCACGCACCTGCCGCCAGGGCATATTCCACAATGGCGCGCGCCAGTGGGTGCTCGGAATCCTTCTCCAGCGTATAGGCGATGGACAGGAAGCCAGCAGTCTCCACCCCGGCGGCCGCTTCCGCATCACTGACCGTTGGTCTGCCTTCGGTAAGGGTGCCCGTTTTGTCCATGATGATGGTCGTAAGCTTTTCCGCCCGCTCCAGCGCATTGGCTTTGCGAAACAGGATACCTGAACGTGCCCCCAGCCCTGTGCCGACCATGATTGCGGTAGGTGTCGCAAGCCCCAGCGAACAGGGGCAGGCAATAACCAGAACGGAAACTGATGAAACAAGGCTCCATGTCGCATTACCAGTCAGCAGCCATCCGACAACGAATGTCAGCAGCGCAAGCATGACGACCGTGGGCACGAAAATACCCGATACCCTGTCCGCCAGACGCTGCACGCTGGCTTTTGAGCCCTGCGCCTGCTCCACCATCCGGACGATATGGGCAAGGGCGGTATCCGCGCCCACGCCCGTCGCCTTTATCCTTAATGCGCCATTGGTGTTCAGGGTGCCGCCGAAGACCTCATCTGCGGTCTTTTTCAGCACAGGTACGCTTTCCCCCGTCAGCATGGCTTCATTGACATCCGACATCCCGCTGACAACCACGCCATCAACAGGAATGCTTTCACCGGGGCGGACAACGAAAATATCGTTGGTCCTTACATCAGCAACCGGACGGTCCACCACCGCATCCCCATTTTCCACATGTGCTATCTGGGGTTGCAGTCGCAGCAGGCTTTCGATACCTGCGCTGGTCTGGTTACGGGCGCGGGTTTCCAGAAGCTTTCCAAGAGAAATCAGCGTGATGATGGAAACGCTGGCTTCAAAATAAATTGGCTGGTGCAGATGGAATGCCGTAACTATAGCACTAAAGAAATAGGCAATACTGGTGCCCAGAACGACCAGCACATCCATATTGGCCGAACCACCCCGAACGGCATTCCACGCACGCTGATACAGGTGGCGCGCGCAGTAGAACTGCACCGGTGTCGCCAGAACAAACTGTAGCCAGCCGGGCATCATGTGCATGGAGCCAAAGGCCATTGCTACCATTTCCACAAAAAAAGGCAGCGACAGGACAAGGGTAAGCGCAAACTGATTACGCTCGGCACGCCATGCTTTTGCCCGCAGGGCGGCTTCATCCCGTTCCATGCCGTTTTCAAGCAGCTTCGCCCCGAAACCGGCTTTTTCAATGCGGGCGATGAAGGTTTCAGGCTGCACGAGACCCGGAATAAAAACAACATGTGCCCGTTCCGCCGCGAAATTCACGCTCGCCTGCACCAGGGGAAGCCGGTTCAGTATCTTCTCGATACGGGCGGCACAGGTGGTACAACTCATGCCCGTAAGGGACAGGTCCACACTTCTTTCCGGCACCGTAAAACCGGCCTTGCGTACGGCGGCGACAATATTGGAAATGGACGCGGCAGGGCTGTCCAATTGCACCTGCACCCGTGCGGCAGCAAAATTGACGCCTGCCGTCACCCCCTCCTGACGATTTAGAATCTTCTCGATACGCGCGGCGCAGGCGGTACAGGACATGCCACCAACGGGGAAACTGAAGGTCTGTGACACTGTTTCTCTCCTTACGCGCCGGTCTTTGATTTTATACCCCCTACCGGTATTTTCAAGAATGCCAGGACGTCATTTCACGAGGATGTTTATCCTGAAACCTGGCGGCAACTGATGCTCTGGCATGCGCCTGGGACAAAATATTACAAACGAACCACAGTACCGGATTTAGCTGCAGATTCTACCGCTCCTACGGGTCGTTAGACGCAGGACACATGGCCAGAACATAATGATAGCAACGAAGCAGATCGCGCAGAAGAAAAGGGCTGGAGATCTGCCACAATGTAAGGGAAACCGGCTGTCAGTTTTGACCTGCCCGACATTATCCAATCCGGTTTCCGGGTCTGTACCGGATGGATTTTTTCGGGTTTGTTATCCCGAATATATGGCTTGATTCTTCGGACTTCCGGCGCATCCCGGAACCAGTTGGCGTCATAACCATTGTCTGGCAGGAGCCGTTGCACTTTTTGAAAGTTGTCCGGAAAAGTGACAGCAGCAGTCTGATCAGAAATTCGGGGGACATCCCATTCATGTCCATCACAGCATGCAGCCTTATGTTCATGCGATCTGTGGTGCATCACGCCAGCGCAGGCGATTGCGCTTAACCAACATGATGCTTTAATACCCGACGACCATCCATACGGAGCCTGAAACAGATATATGCCTTCAGATCCAGGCGTCCCAAACCTAGCGGATCAGTTTCCGTATGATCCCGAGCAGTTCACCAATAACATCCTCGCCCCCGTCTTCCATTACGGCTTTGCGCACACACCCCTGGGCGTGGTTTGAAAGTATCTTGACCGCGACCCCGTCCAGCGCCGATTTTACTGCCGATATCTGCGTAAGGATATCGACGCAATAGCGGTCTTCCTCAATCATGTTCAGAACGCCGCCGACCTGACCTTCAATCCGGCGTACACGATTGACCAGCGCTTTTTTATGGGGCTGTTCGACTTTTTTGGTTTCGGGCTGCACATCGCACTGCACGCAGGCTGCTGCGGCTTTTTTTGCCTGCCGTTTTTTCTTTGCCATATGATTTACCCCATACTGCTTCGCCACTGGCACCATCATACCTGAACGGATGCGCCATGATAGCCCGCAGCGACCGGCTACACCCCACCATGAATGCGGTGTCGGATAGATGTACATAATAAAGCGATATGGTTATTGATAAGGGGTTAAATGACGGATCACTGCATATACTAATTGGAATATAATAATCGGGAAAGTTTCTATTTAATACCCGGTATAACGATTAATCCTGCACCTTCACGTCTGTTGACGCCTCAATACACAACCGTTTCATGCAGGGCGGTGCCGGAACGGATGCGTTTCATTCCCAACGGAGACAGATCAAGTGTCTGATATTTCCCCCACAGAATACACTCCGCGATACCACGCCCGGCGGCGGGGGCGTGCATGACGCCATGACCGGAAAACCCGTTCATGAAAAACAGATTACCGATTTCATCATGCGGTCCGATAATAGCGTTATGGTCCAGCGTATTGACTTCATAATGCCCGGCCCATGCCCGTTCCATCCGCAGGTTTTCAAGGGCGGGAACACGATGGGCAAGGGCTGGCCAGAGTATATCTTCCAGCAGGTCATAGGACGGCTCAAAGTCACCCGTCGCATCCGGGTCCGCCGCCGTATCCGGTGCAATTCCGGCTATAAAGCCCTGCCCTTCCGGCCTGATCCATGCGCCGGAATCATCAAACAGCATTGGAAAATTATCGGCCGCCAAGGGCGCCTTTATTGAAAAAGCCGTCCTTTTTCTGGGTTCAACAGGTAAAGGCGGCAATACATCACGAACGATATGGGCTGCCGTCGCCCCCGTGGCATTGATGCACCACTGCCCAGGCAGGACCGTGCCATCATCCATTCTGACGCCTGTTACCCGCGCGCCGTGGACCATAATCGCATCGACCCGCCCCGTGACATAGGTTACACCGAGGCGACGGGCAGCCGAGCGCACCAGTTGCAGCAGGGACCAGGCATCGAACCAGCCCTCATTGGCAAGACCGTAGGTGGCAATGCCAATATCGCTTACGTTCAGCCACGGAAACTGTTTTTGGGCCATATCGGGGTTCAGGGCGGCAACCTGGGCCCCTTCGGCATTCTGCATCGCCACACCGGCGCTGCGTGCCGCTTTCTGCGCTTCCGACCCGATAATCAGATAGCCGCGTTCCACAAACCCGATATCGGCATCGGGACCGAATTCCTTTGTGATATTCCTGAACAGGTCCGCCCCGAACAGGCTCATATGGATATTGATGGGACAGCCAAACTGCGTGCGGATGGAGGCAGCCGATAATGCGGTAGAGGATCTGACATAGGTCGGATCGGCTTCGATAACGGTAATATCGCCTTCGAAACCCAGCCTGCGCAGATAATAGGCGGCGAAGCTGCCCATGATGGCACCACCGGCAATCAGTACCCGCTCTTTATCCGTCGACATATAGCCCTCCACCCTGCATGGCCCTGACTGGCGATATAAACCTGTCAGGCGTCGGCGACGGGCACTGTATAGTTAAGGACCATCCGCCCACCATCAGGATAGATGGTCTGCCCGGTGATGTAGGATGCGTCATTGCTGGCAAGGAAGGAGGCTACGGATGCGACCTCCGACGGCAGGCCACACCGACCGGCGGGCGTGCGCGACATGACGGAACGGCGCGCTGCATCGCTGCTGAATACGGCCTTGGCCGCCAGTTCCGTCAGGATCGTGCCCGGCCCGATGGCTACGACACGTATGTTATGTGGTGCCAGCGCAACCGCCGCGACGGAGGTCAACTGCTTCATCCCGCCCTTGGACATGGCATAGGTCGCAAGGGTGGGAATGGCCAGATGCGCGTTGACCGAGGACATGTTGATGATGACCCCACCCTCACCCTGTGCGATCATCTGGCGCGCTGCGATCTGTGCGCCGAAAAACGCCCCCTTCAGGTTGATGTCCATGACCGTGTTGTAATCGGCTTCGGTAATATCAAGGAAATCCTGTGCGCGGGCGATGCCTGCATTATTGAGCATGATGTCAACCCGACCGAAGGCATCGACGGCACAGGCTATCAGACGTTCGATTTCTTCGCGCCTGCTGACATCGCATTCGACGGCCCGGATAACATCGGCACCACCCAGGTCTTCCTGCGTCTGCGCCATTTCGGAACCGGCGATATCCCCGATGACGACTTTTGCGCCGTCCGCGATAAAGCGTTCCGCGCAGGCGCGGCCCAGTCCCTGTGCGCCACCGGTAATAACCGCGACCTTGTCTTTCAGCTTCATGTCTGCACCTTCCATATAGGTTCGGTAACGAAATAACCTGTCCCGTACCGGACCGCGACCTGCAGGAAGCGGCAGATGATCGGGAAATGGACCATATATTATAAAATCATACCGGCCTTTATGCCTTACGGTAGATGTTATACGATTAAAATGAAGATGCAACAGTTCCGATATGAAACTTCCAGCCGGTGACAAACACCATGCGCCACCGGCTGAAAGCGGACTGACAGGGTAATGCAGCAGCCCTGAAAGACCGTTACATTACCCCTCTACTTCGAGATTACTCCATCAACAGGTAATCAGTAACCATTGGCCTGCATGCGATCGACGTACCATGTCATGAACGTATCAAGCTGCTGTTCGGTAAAACGGGAATACGGACCGGGCTGGTAGCCGTAATTGCTTACCCCCTGCTGCGCCAGACCGACCAGTTCCGCATCCTGCACGTTTGTGGCCTTCCATACGGCGGTCAGGTTTTCCACGTCATAATCCACGCCTTCAACCGCATCCTGATGGACCAGCCATTTGGTGCGCACCAGCGTCCGGTCCGGTGACAGGGGGATCACAATGACGGACAGTGCATGGTCCCCCATGAAGTGATGCCATGAATTATGCGTCCACAGATGCACATCCCCCAGATCCTTGCGCGTCATATGTCCAAGCAGACGACTGCATGCCGCACGGCCATCGGGGGTCTGTGATTCACCCGGCCCCGCCATCATCAGGCGCTGGGTGCGAAAATTGGTGACATGGCCCGCTACATGCTCCACCGCACGGGACGGAAAGCCCTGCGCTTCCCATTCCGTCATGCGGGTTGTGTAAAGCGCTTCATGCGCGTCCGCTTGCGCACGCTCCGCGCCCTCCAGCCCTGCCGGGTCGTAACCGAAATCAAGCGCGATGAAAGACGTACACAGTTCGGGGTGGTTTGCAGCACAGTGATAGCATTCGCGGTTGTTTTCAATGACCAGCTTCCAGTTCCCCTCCTCGATGATGTCGGCTTCGAAGGCGACTTTCGCATGGGCCAGATCGTATGGCGCCAGCCGTGGCAGCATCGTCGTTTCAAGATCGGCAATATCGGACGGCGCATCATCGGACAGGCAGGCGAACAGCAGTCCCCCGATATTGCGCAGGTTGACGCGGCGCAGCCCATGGCAGGCATGGTCAAAATCATCCCCCATATCACGCGCATGCACCAGATCGCCCGACAGGTCATAAACCCACTGGTGATAGGGGCAGACCAGCTTGCCCACGACATCACGCCCCGGCGGGGCTATACGCGCACCC
Source organism: Komagataeibacter saccharivorans (assembly GCF_003207825.1). GTDB lineage: Bacteria > Pseudomonadota > Alphaproteobacteria > Acetobacterales > Acetobacteraceae > Komagataeibacter > Komagataeibacter saccharivorans. The sequence goes on from NZ_NKTY01000001.1 coordinate 350,996, forward strand.
CGGTGGCGACAGACATTGTAAAACGCCCGCACCTGTTCATCATCGCCACGCACCAGAACGATACTGGTCGGGCCAAAATCGACACTGTAGATATCACCCGGTTCCGGCACGTCGCATTCCAGACCGACAAATATCCAGTGCCGGTGAAAAAACACGTCCATATCGGCATCGAACACATCTGACCGGCAGTACAGGTCCGCCGGAAGCGTAAAGCCGGGCTTGCGTGAACGCAGGAGGGCGGGGATGGATGTCTGCTGGCCTTGCATGGGTATCTGGTCCCTGATGGAGATACGATATCGTAACGAGCCTGCGTATCCCCACCTTTTGCGTCAACGGCATAAAAAATCCCGCGATCCATAACCTGTATTTATGGAAAGTCAGGGCAGTGGCACGGCGTCCAGCCTGCCCGCCAGCCAGTGCGCGAAATCATGCACCACCGGATGGGTATCACGGTGTTCAGGCAGCATGATCGTGTAATGGGCGGGCGAGGATACAGCCAGTTCCCCCAACCGCACCAGCTTGCCCGAACGCAGAAGGTCCGCGACCAGCAGTTCCCAGCCCAGTGCCACCCCCTGACCCGCCATCGCGGCAAGGATCGCATCGGTATAGTGATTGCAGTGCAGGGCCACACCCGGCGGCGGCCCGTCCAGACCGACATGGCGGAACCACTGCCCCCACTGCATCCATGTCGGGTCCGGCGCATCACTCCCGATCAGGGGCAGGTCATGCAGGCCGCGCGTCTCCTCTGCCCTGATGAAACCCGGCGCGCAGACGGGAAAGACCATATCCCCCACGCTGCTGACACTCCGTCCGCCCGCCAGTGGCGGCACGCCGAACCTGACCATGACATCGACTTCATCCGTACGCAGGTCAAAGGGTTCATCCTGCGAGACGACGCGTATCCTGATCCCCGGATAACGCTCACGGAATTCCGGCAGGCGGGACATGAGCCAGAACTGTGTAAAAGCAAGCGACCCACCCACGCTGAGCGTATTCCCATCGCGGGGGGAGCGGATGGCGTCTATGTCCTGACTGATCGTATCGAAGGCGGTGCTGAGCGTCTGGCCCAGTCGTGCCCCGGCCTGAGTCGGTTCCACCGCACGATGGGCGCGATGGAAAAGCTGGACGCCAAAATCGGTCTCCAGCAGGCGGACCTGCCGACTGACGGCGGCCTGACTGACGCCGAGTTCACGCGCGGCAGCGGTAAAGCTGCGCAGGCGGCTTGCTGCCTCAAATGTGACAAGCGCGCTGATGGAGGGAACATTCCTTTTAAAAGACACTTTCATTCCCCGCCCTGCTGCCGGCCCGCACCGCAAAGTCGCCCTGTCACAGCCTGTTCCGGTCGTGCGGGTTTGGCAAGCATGGAACATGCCGCAATACAGGCAGGACAGTCGGGCTGCTCGGAAAACCATGCGTCAAGACCATTTTTCACGCTCCCGTTACCGAAAGGACGGCAAGAAAACCCTTTTCCTCATGCCCCCCATGGGTATAACAGGGGTCAAAAGGCACATGGTTCATCTGTGCGCGGGAGCCCTGAATGGTCAGGACACATGGCCGGATATTGATTGGTATTGCGGCCTGCCTGCTTATGCTGGCGGGGCTGCTGGGCAGTGCTGTCCCCGTTTCCGCCCAGGCGCATCCGGCAACGGGCAACTGCCCGGGGATGATGGAAACACACTGCCTTTCCCATCAACAGCCGTCGCCTGCTACAGACCATGCGCATCATAAAGATCCGTGCTGCCATGTGCATGTCTGTGCGCCCGATCTGTCATCGCCTGCCGCCTTGCTGCGTCCTGCCGGTCTGGCCGGAACCGGCAGCCCGGATTTTGCATTCCACAGGCAGACGCACCGCGCAGGTGGCGACTGGCTGCCGCCCCTGCGACCACCCAGAATCCAGAACAGCTAAACGCCATATGGCGCGTTTCATGTCCTGCCGCCCGGACGGGATGGCAGCGCCTGACAGCTTTATTCTGGATTTATCCCTATGCATATTCCGTCCCGCAAGCGGGGCGGCCTGACACGACGCCGTTTTGTCACGGGTCTTGGCGCAGGGGGGCTTGTATCCGCCCTTCCCCGCCCGTCACACGCAGGCACGATGGCAGCCGGCATACCCCCGGCTACATCATGCGCGACGTGGAACCTGAGTGTTGGCCGCAACCGTATTGAAATCGACCGCAAGGTCCTGCATGCACCGTGCATCGGGGGCAGCGTGCCCGCTCCCATCCTGCGCTGGCGGGAGGGCGATACGGTCGCCATCAACGTCACCAACACATTGCGCGATGAAGATACCTCCCTGCACTGGCATGGTATCCGCCTGCCCGCCAACATGGATGGCGTACCGGGACTGAGCTTTACCGGCATCCCGCCGGGGGAAACCTTCACCTACCGCTTTCCCGTAAGACAAAGCGGCACCTACTGGTACCACAGCCATTCCGGCATGCAGGAAGCGCAGGGCCTGTATGGGGCGATCGTGATTGATCCCGTGCAGCCGGACCCACATGCCTGCACCCGCGATTATGTCATCGTGCTGTCGGAATGGACTGATGTCCCGCCGACGGACATCATGAGCAATCTGAAAATGCAGGACGACTATTACGTGTTCCGCCAGCGCACGGCCGCGTCCTTCCCGCGGGAGGCCCGTGCCGCGGGAAGCGCCATGGCTGCGCTGAAGGACCGCCTTGCGTGGTCACGCATGCGCATGGCCGCGACCGACATTTCAGATGTGACCGGCATCATCTACACCTACCTGCTGAACGGCCATGCGCCGGACATGAACTGGAGCGGCCTGTTCCGTCCCGGTGAACGGGTGCGCCTGCGTTTTATCAACAGTTCGTCCATGACCTTCTTCGATGTGCGCATACCGGGTCTGGAAATGCTGGTGGTGCAGGCGGATGGCAATGCGGTCGAACCCGTGCCGGTCGATGAATTCCGTATTGGCGTGGCCGAGACGTATGATGTCATTGTCCAGCCGAAAGACAGCCGTGCCTACACGATCTTTGCCCAGAGCGAGGACCGCACGGGCTACGCGCGCGGCACGCTGGCCCCGCAGCCGGGCATGCGCGGCACCGTGCCACCAATGGACCCGCGCCCTGTCCGCACCATGATCGATATGGGCATGGGGGACATGAAGCCCGGCGGTTCCATGAAAGGCATGGACATGTCCGACATGAAAAAAGACGACGACATGGCCGATATGGACGGCATGGACATGTCATCCATGGACCATATGAGCGCCCCGCACATGGAGGTGGATGACCCCGGACCGCCGCCCCTGAACGTGGAAAACCAGAACGTCGCCAGAATGCCGGCAGACCGTCTGGCCAGCCCCGGTGACGGGCTGGAACATAACGGGCGTCGCGTCCTGAATTACACGCAGCTTCGCGCCACACGACCGGGAACCGATCCACGCCCCCCGTCGCGCGAAATCATCATGCACCTGACCGGCAACATGGAACGCTACATATGGGGGTTCAACGGACGGAAGTTTTCTGAATCAGGTCCGATCCGCCTGAAGCTGGGTGAGCGCGTGCGCTTTACCCTCATCAACGACACGATGATGGAACACCCCATCCATCTGCACGGATTATGGAGCGAACTGGAAAACGGTCAGGACGAATACCGCCCCTACAAACACACCATCATTTCCCAGCCGGGGTCGCGGCTGAGTTATCTGGTCACGGCGGATGTGCCGGGCATGTGGGCCTATCACTGCCACCTCATGCTGCATATGGAGATGGGCATGTTCCGCACGGTCATCGTGTCATGAACCATATCCTGCGCGCCGTGACCTTCATGCTTTCGGTCCTGCCCATACCCGCGCTGGCGCAGGCTGTTACCGGCACGACCTACCATGCCGCCGATGCCGCAACATCCACCCCGGTTGTCTATCTGGGCGGAATGAAGCCGGTAATGGATCAGGCCAGCTATTTCCATGGCATTCTTGATGAATTCGAAGGACGTTACGCCCCCGGCGGGTCGGATTTCCGCTGGGATGGGGAAGCGTGGTACGGCACGGATTACAACAGGGTATGGCTGAAATCCGAAGGCACGCTGGAACGCGGCAGGCTGGGCGATGGCGACCATGAACTGCTCTACAGCCGGGCCATTTCCCCCTATTTCAATGTGCAGACCGGAGTGCGCGCCGATATTGATGATGGCCCGACACGCACATGGGGCGCACTGGGCGTGCAGGGACTGGCACTGTATGAATTCGAATTTCAGGCCACCGCCTATGTCAGTGACCGGGGCCGGTTTGCAACCCGCATCGAAGGGTCATACGACTTTCTGCTGACCAATCGCCTCATCCTGCAGCCACAGGCGGAATTCAACCTGTACACCAAGGCCGATCCAGCCCGCCAGGTCGGCGCCGGTCTGTCCGATGTCGATGCCGGGCTACGCCTGCGTTACGAGATATGGCGGAAATTCGCGCCTTACGTGGCCGTTACCTATGACGGTTATCTTACGCAGGCCCGCCGGATCGTACGTGACCAGCATGGGGATAGCGGATCGCTTCGTTTCAGCTTCGGTATACGAAGCTGGTTCTGACCGGGCGCAGGGAAGTCGTTTGAGATTTACGCAGGCGGTGAGACGATATGGGCAGGCACCCTGCCGCCCAGACAGTCCATGATCTGGTGCGCGCACATCATGGCCATGCGGATCAGGGCTTCTTCCGTCGTCGCACCCATATGGGGGGTAAGGGTCATGCCCGGGCAGGAAAGGGCCGCTTCATCTGGCAGCGGAGGTTCCTGCGGCAGGACATCAAGGGCCGCTGCCCCCAGCCGCCCCGCCTTCAGCATTTCAGTCAGTGCGCGCGTATCAATGGCGCTGCCCCGGCTTGTATTGACGATAATGGCATGACCGGGGAGCAGTTCCAGATGCTTCGCGTCCAGAAGTGGCTGGCCGGAAGCTGATGCCGGACGGTGCAGGGAAAGCACATCCGCCTGCATCAGCAGGTCCTCGATACACGCAACGCGCACCACGTCATGGGCTGCAAAAACATCATCGGGCACGCTGGGAGACCACGCCACGACCTTCATGCCCAGACCGTGGCTCGCAATCTGCGCGACATGACGGGCAATCGCCCCGAACCCGACCAGGGCCAGGGTCTTGCGATGCAGTTCCGTTCCCGCCCCTTCGTAACGGAAACTCCAGTTTCCTTGCCGGACAGCCGCATCGGCTGGGCATATCCGTCGCGCACCCGCCAGCATGAGGGCGATGGTCATTTCAGCAACGGAGCGGCTGTTCGCATCGACCGCGCGGGTGACGGGAATACCCCGCCTGGCTGCTGCCGCCACTGCTATCCTGTTGGTGCCCGAACCATGGCATGCGATGATACGCAGCGCCGGGGCCGCCGCCACCGCTTCGGCGCTGAAACCAAGATCACGGGTTATGACCGCCTCGGCATCTCCCACCTCCGCAATGACGGCTTCCATCGTGGGCATGGTGGCAAAACGCGTCCGGAATCCCTGTTCATGCAGGAACCGCACCGCTTCGGGGTGAATGGGTTGCGTTATGAAGCAGGTGCTCATGATGCCATTTCCACGTCGGGTATAAAATCAGGGTGCCAGTGCATATTACGGGGCCGGTGCCACAGGGCACCGCCCGTCCCCCGTTTCAGGGCCTGCTGGCGCGCTGACGCAAGAGGTGTTCCAGCAGCCTTACGCCATACAGGAAGTCATCGAACTCCATGCTTTCGTCCGGGTTATGGCTGCCGTTTTCATTGCGCACGAACAGCATTTCCGTGGGAATGCCCTGCCCCGCGAATGTTGCGGCGTCATGTCCCGCGCCGCTGGCCATCGACACGACCGGGATGTTCATGCTGGCGGCAAGTTTTTCCGCTTCAGCCTGCAACCCCGCATCCATGATGGCCGGGGTGCTGCGCGTGCGCGGTCCCAGATCGACGGTTACGTTAAAGTCGCTCTCGACACGCCGGGCCTGTTCGATAACCAGTCCGTTCATCCGTTCAAGCAGGTCCTCATTACGCGAACGGATGTCGATGACCAGCTCCAGCCTGCCCGGCACGGCAGCGAAATTGGCCTGCGCGGGATCGGTCTGGCACACGCCGAAGGTCAGGGTCATTTCTTCCCCTTCCGCCTCAACCTGCCGCCATGCCTCATGCAGGGCCATCATCATGCTGGCCCCGGCCATGACGGCATCGGAACGGAAGCGCCGCGGCGTGGCGCCAGAATGGGCGTACTGCCCATGAATGACGGCGGAACGATAGCGCGTGCTGCCGCATATACCGGTCACGATCCCCACCGGAACATCCGCTTCCAGCAGAACCGGACCCTGTTCGATATGCAGTTCTACAAAACAGTCGATATCCGCCGCATTCAGCACGGACGCCCTGCCGCACAGTTCGGGCTGAGCGCCACAAGCAACCATGTGTTCACGCAGGCTGATCCCGTCATCGCTGCGTGGTGTATCCAGCAACGCAGGATCAAGCAGGCCAAAGGCCGTCCGGCTGCCCAGATAGGAAATGGGAAACCAGACACTCTCCTCCGCCCGGGTGACAATAAGCGTCGTGTCCCGCTCGGGCCGGTAGCCAGCCCTTGCCCATGCACACAGCACCAGCAGCCCCGCCACGGCACCCGCCGCGCCATCAAAATTACCACCGCACGGAACGGTATCCGCGTGGGAGCCGGTCATGACGGCAGGCAGGCTGCGCTTCTGGCCCGGAATGGTGATGAACAGGTTCGCAGCCCAGTCCCGGCGGACCTCAAGGCCATGTTCCCATGCCACGCTTTCGAACAGGGCGTGGGCGCGGTTCTCCCCTTCCCCATACGACGGGCGCGTCATGCCCCGTCCGTCAAAACCGATTTCGTGCAGTCGTGCGAAGACCCGCTGCCCCAGAGCGGCGTCCAGAACCGGCGCGGGACATTGGGTGGACATGAGGGAACTGGCCATAACGGGGTCCTTACTGCTTGGTGAAAAGCTGGGTCATGTCCGCGAACGCCTTGAACTCCAGCGCATTGCCCGCAGGGTCGCAGAAAAACATGGTGGCCTGTTCACCGGGCAGACCGGCGAAACGGATGGTCGGCTCCATGCCGAATGCGATGTCGTGGGCACGCAGCCGGTCGGCCAGCGCTTTCCAGTCATCCATGTCCAGCACGACACCAAAATGCGGGATGGGCACATTATGCCCGTCCACCGCCCCGCTGCCTTTTCCTGCGGCGGAATGGCAGGCATCGGGGATCAGGTGCGTTACAACCTGATGGCCATACAGGTCGAAATCGATCCACGTATCCGTGCTGCGCCCTTCCGGGCACCCCAGAACGGTTCCGTAAAACGCCCGGGCGGCATCCAGATCATCGACAGGGAAGGCAATATGGAAGGGATTAGCCATGAATACACCACAAAGTTACAAATAACGTATTCATATCATGCGGTTTTTTAGCGCAATAACATGAATATATGACTTCACACGCAAGAAAATGTTTCTGTTTACGCCTTATCGACGCAGAAGATTTTCAGCTCCGTTCCAGAACCAGCTTTTCCCCTTCGCGGCGGAAATGGGTGCCGTAAGGACGACACAGATCCTCGAAACGGGTGAGGATGTGCTGCGCCTCATCCCCCGTCGCCAGGAACGGCAGCCCGCGACGGTGGGCGGAGCGCCCCAGCCCGAGGGAGACGGGATGGATTTCCATGGACGCAAGATTGCCGTTCCCATCGAATTCACACACGGGCAGCAGCGTTTCCCAGAAACGCCGATCGGCAGGAAAGCCCTTCGTATCGTTAAGGGTCCGGGTCTTGTACACCTGATGCGGTGTCACGTCGGTATCCACCTTGTAGAAGGTATAGGAATCTTCAGGCAGCATATCGACCAGTTCATTCTGGCCAATAAAGTTGCCAAGGCTGTAGAAAATCGGCTTTCCCTTGTACAGCTCCATCCCCTTGAGCAGATGCTGGCCGTGGCACACCACGATATCAGCCCCCTGATCGATGACTTCACGTGCAAAGGTTTCCAGAAACGCACCCGGCTTTTCCCAGCTTATATTCCCGTCTTCGTCATAACCCACTTCGTGGGTATGCACGCTTACGATCACCACATCGGAAACAACACGCGCCTCGCGCACCCAGCGTCCGATTTCTTCCACATCGCGGGTATTGGGCGTGGTCAGGATGCGCGTCTGCGGCCCTTCGACAAAACGGGTGCCATCCAGTGTCAGCGTGCCTTCGGGCGCGGGATAGCCAAAGCCCAGCTTGATCTGTTCTTCCTTGATCTTTTCCAGACCAAGACCGGTGGAAACGCTGCGCAGCATGGCCAGTTCTTCAGGCCGCACCTGATAGGTGGTGGTGAAATGCAGCGGGTTGAGACCGGGGCGCCCCTGCATGCTGCGCGTCTGATCGGCAGCCTCCTGCCCGCGCGCAAAAGTGGAGCAGCACGACAGCATCGAAACCGTACCCCTGGTATGGCTGTAATAGGCGGGGCGACGCGCCTCCTCCAGTGTCAGTCCGACACCGGCATATAGGAGTTCGCGTTTCCTGAGTTCTTCGATTGCAATCCGCAGGCCGGAAATACTGTAATCAAGACAGTGGTTGGTCGCCGCCGCGAACAGGTCGAAACCGGCGGTGCGCAGTTCATCCAGAATCCACGGATGCGCACTGAAATGCGACCCGCCATGATCCAGCGCCGGATCACCCTGATAATCACTGGGCATGATCTCAAGATTGGTGAACGAGGCGTCACATTCACGGATCATGTCGAACAGTGGCGCGCATACCGGGTCCACATCCGTATTCAACCGTCGCAGCACGATGCTGTCACCCGTAAGGCAGACTTTCATTTCTGTTTCTTTCAGCAGGAATTAGACAATTTCGGCAGGCATGTCAGAGCGGACATCGCCCCGCGTAAGGGTCCGGGTGACAGACCACAGGATGGCCGCACCAAGGGCGACCGTAATCCCCATGCACACCATGCCGGCGGACAGGGTTCCCGTAAGGGTGGTCAGTTTGCCCACGGCCATGGGGCTGATAAAACCGCCCCACAGCCCGATGGCGTTGATCAGGGCGAAACCGCCGGTCGCGGCACTGCCCTGGAATACGTTGGCGGCCAGCGCCCAGAACACGACGTAGGAGGCATAGATGCCCGCCGTCGCACCGGCCAGAATGACAAGCTGGAGCGCAAAGACATTCGGCACGACCGTTGTCAGCACAAAGCACGCACTGGCCAGCAGGGCCGGAGCATAGCAGTGAAAACTGCGTTCCTTCTTCCTGTCAGAACGCGCGCTCCAGTACGCCATGGAGGCGACGGACACGACATACGGAAAGGACGAATACAGCCCCACCGCCATGGGCGAATGCACCCCGGCTTCATGAATGAGGGATGGCAGCCAGAAATTAAGCATGTACATGCCTGCCATCAGGGCGAAGAACCCCAGCGACAGAAGATAGATCGCCGGATCGCGGATCACGGCGGAAAAGGCGACATGCCGCACGTTGCGCCGGACACTCCAGCCTTCGATGATCTGGCGTTCCCCCGCGGAAAGCCATTTTGCATCCATCGGCGTGCGGGGCAGGACAAACACGATGACGATGCCCAGCAGGACGGAAGGCAGCCCTTCCATCACGAACATCCACCGCCAGCCCGCCAGACCGCCGACCTGATCGAAATGCGACAGCAGCCATCCCGATACGGGACCAATCAGGATTCCAGCCAGCGGCAGGGAAAGCTGGTGCCAGAAAATGACGCCCGACATCCGGTTTTCAGGATACCAGCGCGCCAGATAATAAGTGCAGGTGGGCGCAAACCCGGCTTCAAATACCCCCAGCAGGAAGCGCAGGATATAGAAACTCTCGCGGCTATGGATAAAGCCGGTCGCCGCCGAGGTCATGCCCCACAGCACCATGATACGGGCAAATGTCCGCGGTGCGCCGACCTTCGACGCCCACAGGCTTATGGGAATTTCGAACAGCACCAGACCGATAAAGAAAATACCGGCGGCAAATCCGAACTGCGTCGCATCCAGCCCCACATCGTGCGAGATATGGGTCCGGGCGAAGCCCAGATTTGTCCGGTCTATGCTGTCCATCAGGTAGATCACGATAATCCACGACATGATGCGCCAGTTGAGACGATGATACAGTCTTGTCTGGATATCTTTCATTGTCCCACCCCATCGTGCCGCCTGTCCGCACCGGGGCGCGGACAGAGGACCTGTTTCAAATGATGCAGAAGTATTCCGGTCAGAAATTGTAGGCGAAACGCCCGCCGACAAAGCGCGGCTGTCCGGAAATACCCATGTTCACCGTTGTCGCCAGCGTGCGGCTGACAATGTAGTCACGGTTGAGAATGTTCGTGGCATAGGCAGTGACCGACCACGGCCCCCTGACCGGCTTGAACGTCACGCTGCCGTTCATCAGGAAGTAGGACGGCAGCAGATAGGCCCCGGTGCCACGCGGCACGGTATCCTGCGCGCCACGGTAGGAATAATCGCCTTCCATCGTAACGGTATATTTGCCGAATACAGGCCGCGTTTCGTAGGAAACGGTTCCGTTCAGGGTCAGCTTGGGAATACCCATATCCGCGCCGTTATAGCTGTCCGTAAAGGACTTCCACGTGCCGGTGCGCGCATAGTAGGCGCTGACCGCCTGAACATTCAGCACCTGGAAATCATCATAGGTGCCGCGCTGGTAGCCAACATTCTGCGACAGTGTCAGGCCACGGACGGGATGGGCGCTGATCGACAGTTCCGTGCCGAAAATATGCGAACGCGGCACGTTTACATAGGAACCGACCGTGCCCCAGTTGGGAACCAGAATATACGAGAAATACTGCTGGTCATGATAGGAATCCCAGAACGCGGCACCATTGATGCGCAGGCGGTGATTGAAGAATTCGCTCTTGAAGCCCACTTCGTAAGCCATCAGCCATTCGGGCTTGAAGCCTGCGGCCTGCTGTTCGGTCAGCGTCGTATTGGCCGTAAAGCCACCGGGCTTCACGCCACGACGGATATCGGCATACAGCATTACATTGGGCTGGACCTGATAGTTGATCCCGACCTTGCCCGAAAACTGGTTTGTCAGCGTGCCATGATTGCCAAAGACCTGACTGTAGGTCCGGGCCAGCGTCACGGGATTGTAGCGGTAGACGGCATCATCCAGGAACTGGCGGTCGTCGGTCTGGTGTTCCAGCCCGAAGGTAAGGCGCAGCTTGTGCGTCAGGCTGTAGGTCAGGTTCACGAACTGCGCGAAATCCTGCTGCGGCTGAACGTGCGCACTATTCTGGAAATAGTACTTTCCCGAACGGTCGGTATAGTCGAACCAGTTTTCGCCCGATGCGCGCACGCGGTTGTAATACATGCCCGTCACCCACTGCAGACGGTCATCCAGCACGCGGCCCGACAGGCGTATTTCCTGTGAGAACACATTCGTGCTGCCCGTCAGGTAACTGTCACCCGAACGGTAAGCTTCCGCATCGCGGTCGATGTATTCGTGGCGCTGCTGCTGCTGGAAGGACGATATGGTGGTCAGTCTGGCCCAGCCCAGATCCCGCTCCATATCCAGGTTGATGCCCCACTGCATGTCGTTATAGGACGGCTTGCTGTTGGGCGAGATCCCCAGAATCTTGGCGTATTGCGGGTTCAGGCTCCACCCCGTGGCATAGATATCGCGATCGCGCGGCAGGATGTTGCTGTTGTCGCCAAGAATGAAGCCCGCATCCGCTTCGGATGAATCCTGCGACCAGTTACCCGTCAGCTTGATGTTCGTTTTGTCATCCGGCTGCCAGGCCAGCTTGGCACGCAGCGCGCCTTCATTGGCGCGCCCCAGCGATTCCCCATTGACGCGGTTGTAACGGAACGCGCCACCTTCGAGCATCTGCCCCGCGATGCGGAACTGCAGCCGCTTCGTGATGGGCCCCGATACGTAGAAGTTGGTCTTGCTGCGTGCGTAGCTGGCGATATCCTCTGACACGCCATAATGCAGGGTTTTGGTCGGATCATTGGTGGTGATCCGGACTTCGCCCCCGGTATCGGCTATACCATGCTCGAAACCGACCGGGCCGGGGTCCACGCCAACTGACGCCACATCGAACATCTGCCCCGAGCTCATGGCCGTGATGGTGTAGGGCACGCCATCAAAATACGTCATGACGGATGACATGTTGTTCTGGGTATAATCCTGCATGCCGATACCGCGCAGGTAATAATCCGGCACGTTGGAACCACCCTCCGTCTGGATGGTCAGGTTGGGCACCAGATTCTGGATATCCTCGACGGTCGTGACGTGGTGCGTCACAAGTTCTTCGGCGGTCAGGTTGGTGGTATTGCCCGCCCGGTGCTGGTCCGCGCTGAAGGGGCGGCGCGTGCGGGTAACACTGATCACTTCGGGGGCCGCGTGGTGGTCATGGGCCTGCGGGGTTGATGCGGCATGATGCGCAACGACTGGCGTCCTGCGCTGTTTTTCATCCGTTACGGTTGCAGCCAGCGCGACACCCGCGGGCAGGCCACCCGTATAGACGGACAACATCAGGAAACTGCGAAAGGCATGCCCCATGACGGATTTGTGTCGCATATGCTGGACCGCAAACATTCTGAACTCCTGCTCCATATCACCGACCGGGGCGACCAGATCGGAACCACTATGTTGCATATTCAGAACATAACTTTTCAGCGACAAATAGCTATTAGTTCTTGGTTCAAAAGATATTAAAACTATGCAATAACATTTTCATATACCCTGCAACCCGCAAAAATCTGCTAAATATCAATAATCAGACCCTTTTTCTTCCCTCCCAAACCATCATAAAAACCTTCTTTTCAGCCCCAATGTCGCATAAGCTCGCATGGCCATCCACCTGATTTACATTATTATAAAGTAACATTCAGGCTGCGCAGGCAGCCCTCCTTTCCCCTTCTGCGGATCATGCCCCATGGAAATGCGTAACCTCGAAGATATCGGCACTCATGTGGATGCGCTCGCACCCGCCGCCATCGCGCTGGGGGATGCCGTGTGGGATACGCCTGAACTCTGTTACGAGGAACGGCGCTCCTGCGGACTGCATACCGCGATGCTGCACGAACAGGGATTTACCGTGACACCGCATGTCGCTGGCATTCCCACCGCCGTAATGGGTGAAAGCGGAACAGCAGGCCCCGTTATCGCCTTTCTGGGTGAATATGACGCCCTGCCCGGCCTTGCGGCACAGGCTGGTATCTGTCGCCCTGTCACGACATCTGCCAACGGTCATGGATGCGGGCATAACCTGCTGGGGGCGGCATCGCTTCTTGCCGCCGCAGCCGTTGCGCGGTGGCTGCGCGCCAGCGGGATGCCGGGGCGGGTGCGATATTACGGCTGCCCGGCGGAAGAAGGCGGGGCGGGCAAGGGCTTCATGGTCCGGGCCGGGGCCTTCAAGGATGTGGATGCCGCCATTTCGTGGCACCCGACCGCCTTTTGCGGTGTATTACCGCCTTCGTCCCTTGCAAACATGCGCATGGACTTCACCTTCAGTGGTCGTTCCGCGCATGCCGCAGCCAGCCCGCATCTGGGCCGTTCGGCCCTTGATGCGGTTGAACTCATGAATGTTGGCGTGAACTACCTGCGCGAACACATGCTGCCCACGTCGCGTATCCATTATGCCTATGTCGATGCAGGCGGCAGTGCGCCCAATGTTGTCCAGTCCCGGGCCGTGGTGCGCTATTCCGTGCGGACGGAAGCACTGGCGGACCTGTCCCCCCTGACCGAACGGGTAAAGCAGGTAGCCGAGGGCGCCGCCCTGATGACGGGCACAACGGTTACCAGCCATGTGACTGCGGGCGTGGCCAATCTTCTGCCCTGCCCGCCGCTGGAAAAAATCCTGCATGAAAGCTTCATGGAAATCGGACCGCCCCGTTTCAGCGAAGCGGACAATGTTTTTGCCAGGGAAATTCAGGCAACCCTTTCGTCTGATGAAATTGACGCAGCCTTTCGCCAGATTGGCCGCCGCCGCCGCGATATTGCCCTGACCGATTTCATTCTGCCATCCGATGGGATATTTTCCCTCGGTTCAACAGATGTCGGCGATGTCAGTTGGACAGTCCCGACCGTGCAGGCGCTGGGGGCCACCTGCGCCATCGGCACGCCGCTCCATTCATGGCAGATGACGGCGCAGGGCAAATCGTCCATCGCGCATACGGGAATGATCCATGTCGCCCGGGCGATGGCGCTTACGGCAACACAGCTTTTCCTGTCACCCGAACTGTTGGCGCAGGCACGCGAAGACCATGCCACCCGCCTTGCTGAACAGCCCTATACGTGCCCCATTCCCCCCGATACGCATCCGCCCGTTCAGGCCGGGTTGCAGGACTGACGCCGCCTGTTCCCATAACTCAGGGCGTGCGCCCGCTACCGGAAGGAAAGATACCGCCCATGGATACGCGTTTTCTGGAAAGCTTTCTTGCCATAGTGGAACGGGGTTCCATAGCGGATGCGGCACGCCATCTGGGACTGACCCCCGCTGCGGTTGCCCAACGCATCAAGGCGCTGGAAGATGAAATCAGGCAGCCGCTTCTGGTCCGCGCGGGACGCAGCGTCACGCCAACGGCGGCGGGGCTGGGCATTATTGAAAAAAGCCGCCTGCTTATACGCGGCGTGGAAGACCTGAAGGCCATCGCAACACATAACGAGTTCGCGGGTGAACTGAAAATCGGCGCGATCTCGACCGCGATGACCGGCATCCTGCCTTTCATGCTGCGACAGTTCTTTGTGGATTACCCCAAAATCGACCTGCACGTGACACCGGGACAATCCATAAAGCTGTATCATGATGTGGTTGAAGGTCAGCTTGACGGGGCGCTGATTGTGGAACCGCCCTTTTCCATTCCGAAAACCTGCGGCTGGAAAAGGCTGCTGTCGGAACCGCTGATCGTGCTGGTGCCCGAAAGCTGCACGGAAACGAACCCGTTAAAGATCCTGAAGGAAAACATGTTCCTTCGCTATGACCGGACCCAGTGGGGCGGCAGGGTGGCGGATGCGTTCCTGCGCGAAAACCGGATTTTCCCGACCCAGCAGCTTGAACTGGATTCCCTTGAAGCCATTGCCCTGATGGTAAGCGAGAAGGTTGGCGTATCGCTGGTGCCGGACTGGCTGCCGCCCTGGCCCGAAGGGCTGAAAATCCGGAAGGTGCCCGTGTCCACGCCCCCACTCCTGCGTCATATCGGCATCCTGTGGCAGCACGCATCCCCGCATGCGACGCTCATCCGGCAGATGGAACCCCTGCTGCAATCCCGAAAAACATAAGCAACAGGCCGCCCGCGGGCAGATGTAAATACCAGCCAATACTTTGCAGCACGCTGGACAGACGCAACCTTCCGATATTTTTCTGATACAGTAATAGAGAATCAATCCATGGATACCCGCTTCCTCGAAAGTTTCCTGATTGTGGTTGAACAGGGATCCATCGCTGGCGCGGCGCGACAGTTGCGCCTGACACCCGCCACCGTGGCGCAACGTATCCGCACGCTGGAAGATGAAATCGGCTGCGCACTAGTCCAGCGCGAAGGACGTTCCGTCCACCCGACCGAAAACGGGCTGGCCATCCTTGAACAGAGCCGCGCTGTCATAACCAGCATTCAGGAACTGCGCACCATCGCCACCAGCGATACCCCGGTGGGCAAACTGAAGCTGGGCGCAATATCCAGTGCGGCGAACGGGTTGCTGCCGCCTTACCTCAAACGGTTTTTCGAATGCTACCCCGGCGTCGAACTGCACATCACGCCGGGTTCATCATCCGTGCTGCACAATGCCGTTCTGGACGGGATTATTGACGCGGCCTTTATTGTTGAGCCGCCGTTCGATATTTCAGCAACCTGTGTATGGCAGACGCTGCGTTCCGAACCATTGGTTGTCATCACTTCGGAAAGTGTCAGCGATACGGACCCGCATGCGATCCTGCGGCATAATCCGTTCATCCGTTATGACCGTAACCAGTGGGGCGGACGGTTGGCTGACGAATATCTACGCCGTAACGGGATATGGCCTCATGAACGTCTGGAACTGGATTCCCTTGATGCCATCGCCATCATCGTCAATCAGGGCACTGGCGTATCCCTTGTACCGGACTGGGCGCTGCCCTGGCCTGATGGGGTGCATCTGAAAAAAATCGCGCTTCCTGCGCCTGCTCCGTGCCGGAATCTCGGTTTCCTGTCCCAGCGCAACGCCCCGCGACGCCGCCTGATCAACCGGTTGCTGGAAGTCCTGCAGGCCCCCCTTCCTGTCGCTCAGAACATCGTGGCGCACGACGCGTAAGCCGGGGCGTAGAGTGTGGCATCCCGAACGTGTTACCTTTTCACGCAACCATGAACATAGCCTCTGGCGCCATTGCTACAGTGCGCCCGAACGATATGTCCCGATCCGGGTCGACCTGCGCATCAATTCGGGCGTGGCCAGCACAGATTGTCAATCTGCTGGCGGAAATCTGTTTCCAGACCGACTTTCCAGACCTGTGCCACAAAATCCGAAGGCGGATGTTCGCTCAGCCTTACCAGACCGATTGACCCCGGTGAAAAACCGGCAAGCCGCCGCATCTGCAGCAGTCCGGTTGGGGGCACGCGCAGGGGAAAGGAAGAAAGCGGCAGTATGGTTGCCAGTGCGCCAGACATTATCCGGGCATGGATCAGTTCAAGTGATGCGGTTTCCAGCCGGATGATAGGGACCACCCCCGCTGTCTGGAATCCAATATCCACCAGTTGCCGGCAGCGCATGCCCTTGCTCAGTAGCGCAAGCGGAAATGTGGCGGCTTCTTCCCAACTGATTTCATCCTGACAAGGAAAAACGTAAGCCGACGTTCCTGCAAGAACCTGCTGTTCCGTATAAAGCGCCCTTACCATGAAGGCCTGCGCCTGCGGACACTGATCATAATACATGATCCCGATATCCAGTTGTTTACTGGCCAGTTTCCCGATTATTTCCGCATTGGGCAGAACAGAGACATCACAGGAAAAATCCCCGATCTTTTCCTTTATCGCGTCCATCAGGACCGGGACGATATGCACCGCAGTCGGGATTACGCCAATCTTGATGGCTCCGGCAATATCCTCTTTCGACAGGGAAATTTCATTACGCATCTCCGCAACGTTACGCAGGATGTCATTTGCCCATTTCATGACACGCACGCCTTCCACCGTCAGACCGAAGACCTTCTTCCTGCGATCAACAATAGTGACCCCGAGTTCATGTTCCAGTTGCCGGATTGCACGCGAAAGCGCGGGCTGCGAGACGTTGCACACATCCGCGGCCTTAGAAAAGCTGCGAAGCCTGTCGATCTCACGAAGGTAATAAAGCTGCTTTAAAAACACATTCCCCCCAGACAATAACCGTACTTTATCAAATCCGTTTTACAGATCCCGTCGCGCATGCCCGATGTGACGTCTTTCTTCCCTTAAACAATGACACGGGATGTGCATTTTCTGAAATCCGGCACGAAGCACTGAAATTTTCCATACGCAAGGCGTTTTCCCTCCGGATGCAAGCCATCCATTTCCGGGCGAGGCAGATCAGGGATTTACCCTGCCTCCATTGTGTTCAGTTGCTGCCTTCGCTTCCGTTGGCCTGTAGAATGAAACCAGCCAGATTCTTCAAGGCACCCTGCCGTGGATGCCGCCCCGCATGACCCATGCGTGCAAAGGACATGCGTTTGATCAGGTATGTCATAGCCGACGCAACAGCCTCCGGCATGCGCTCATTCCTGCATGGGAAATGGGCGGGTTGAGGCAGTCGGATAGCAGGCCATCCAGAACTGTCAGTCATACGATTATGCATTAAAGTTATAACGATGATCTTTTTGTGATTGATCTGGTTATTTTACCTTGCGCCGCGTCTTGTCACAATCTGCCATAAGCCTATGCTGGCAATCCATTATCGTCATGTGTGCGTCACCGCAGGGAGTTTCAGTCCGTTGGCCATACCTCAACCCGTTGATACGAAGCTGACCCAGGCGGCGGTATTCCTCGTCATGACCCTGAACGGGAACACATCGACCAATATCCAGATACGAAACCTGCTGGGGGATCTCTCCTCCCTCGTGCGGGGTGTGGGGTTCAGGATTCCCGATGGCCGGTTAAGCTGCGTTACGGGCATTGGATCGGATGCGTGGGACCGGCTGTTCGGTCTGCCGCGCCCGAAAGACCTGCATCCGTTCATGGAAATAAACGGCGTGCATCATGCCCCCGCCACACCGGGCGACCTGCTGTTCCATATCCGCGCCACACGGATGGATCTGTGCTTTGAACTGGCCACCGCAATCGTATCCCGGCTGGAAGGTGCCGCAACGGTGGCGGATGAGGTGCATGGCTTCAAGTATTTCGACGAACGCGATCTGCTCGGTTTCGTCGATGGGACCGAAAATCCGTCCGGGCAGGCTGCACTTGATTCAACAATAATCGCGGATGAAGATCCCACCTTTGCGGGCGGCAGTTATGTCATCGTGCAGAAATACCTGCATGACCTGAAAAAATGGGATGCCATCCCGACCGAGGTGCAGGAACACATCATCGGCCGCAGGAAAGTATCGGACATAGAACTGGCGGATGAAGCCAAGCCCAGCTATGCCCATAACGTATTGACCAATATTGAGGAAAACGGGCAGCAGCTACAGATCCTGCGCGACAACATGCCGTTTGGCGAGATTGGCAAGGGGGAATTCGGCACATACTTCATCGGGTATGCATGCTCCCCCGCGCGAACCGAACAGATGCTGCAGAACATGTTCGTTGGAAAACCGCCGGGCAATTACGACAGGATTCTGGATGTCAGCACGGCGGTTACCGGAACGCTGTTTTTCATTCCCGCAAGCGACTTTCTCGATAGCGCGCCGGACAGGAATACAGACGAACCGGACGCTTCGCCCGAACCCACCACCTCGCCAGACACATCCCTGCCCCATGGCGGTTCCCTTGGAATCGGATCATTGAAAGAGGAAATCTGACATGAATAACCTGCACAGACATCTCGCCCCCATTTCCAGCGCGGCATGGTCCGAGATCGAGGAAGAAGCCACGCGCACCATCCGCCGCCATCTGGCCGGACGTCGTGTTGTTGACACATCGGAGCCGAAGGGCACGACCCTTGCCGGTATCGGCACGGGGCGCGGCAAACAGATTGCGGCGCTGGATGAGGGCGTGCGGGCATTGCAGCGCGAGGTCCTGCCGCTGGTAGAGCTGCGTGTCCCCTTTACCCTGTCACGCGACGAAATCGACGCGGTGGAACGCGGCTCCCTCGATTCCGACTGGCAGCCGGTCAAGGATGCGGCGCAGAAAATCGCCTTTGCCGAAGACAGGGCCATTTTTAACGGATACGCTGCGGCCGGCATTTCGGGCATCCGTCAGGCGACATCAAACGCGCGCCTGAAACTTCCTGCATCGGCAAAGGATTACCCGCACGTCATTGCCGATGCGCTGAATGCCCTGCGCCTTGCCGGTGTCAATGGCCCCTATTCCATTGTCCTGGGCGCGCAGGCCTATCAGGCTGTCAGCGGCGGGGATGACGACGGTTATCCTGTTCGCAAGCACATCGAAAGCCTGATCGACGGCAAACTGATCTGGGCACCCGCCATTGAAGGGGCTTTCGTGGTCTCCATGCGTGGTGGCGATCTTGCCCTTGATATCGGGCAGGATTTTTCAATCGGTTATCTGGGACATACTGCTGAAACGGTAGAACTTTATCTGCAGGAGAGCTTTACGTTCCGTATGCTGACAAGCGAAGCCGCTGTCGCCGTGGAATAGGAAGGGCAACCGCCTTCTGATCTGTACCACCTGTTGATTCCGGCCTGTCGGACAGCTTTTTGCTTCCGACAGGCCCCCTGTAGATTTGCGAGGATACAAATGGAAAACCCGCTGGAAACCTCCGCCAAAACAGACGCCCGCATTGCCGCAAAGGCCCGGGAAATGTGGGCTGCCGACGGAAAGCCCGCCTGTGGGCCAGATGCGTACAAGGAATCAGCATCAGAACTGATCGGGATGGAACTCAATCCTGATGCCGGACAGATACCGGTCGACTCCCCTGTCCCGCTGGACCCGAACGGTCAACCGGTCGAACAGGCGTGGCTGGAAGAAAACCTCGGCAATTCCGGTGGCAGCATGAACGAACTCGATGACAAGCAGGAAGTGCCGTTTGCCACCCGGCAGGAAGAAGAAAAAGCCCTTAAAGATCAGGAATAACAGAGACCCCATTACTACCTGCGGACACGCCGGAGTGTCACTTAAGCCCGTACGCCAAAGGTGCCAAAGGACTGCCCCCTGTAATCAAAGGGGATGAAAAAGTTCCGGCGACAAGGGGATGGGGAGACGAAGAGGGAAGGGTTCCCGTAGGAGTGGCCTTGTGACTGTAGTCCCCCCGGCATTCGCCGGTCTTTTTTACAATGGCTGGGCCATGATCTGCCCTACCCAATGTGCAGCTTCCATTTGGCCCGACATGAATTGGGCCATCTGTTCAAAGATCATATCTGAAAAACCGCCAATATTCAATATATCCTTCCGTTCGCTCGCCTGTGTGGTGCCATAGGGCTGGATGTCGATGCAGACCAGACGCGCCGCAGGATTGCGGGCTTTCAGTCTTGTCCACTCCCGCATCATGCCCGTGGGTGTTTCATCAGGATATGCGCCTCCCCATGACTCATTGTCCGAGACGAATACAACAAGGTCCACCGTCTCATACCGGGCATTGAGCCATGCCAGCGGGGCCGCGCAATCCGTGCCCCCTCCGCCCAGTTTGGCAAGACGGCGGGCGTTGGTCAGGATCGTATCACGGGGCTCCAGGGCGATATCGAACACCCGCCCATCAAAGGGCAGGATACGGGCGGAAGGGTTGCCGCGCTTGATCGCCGCCGCTACGAGAGCCGCGACATCAATGCACTGCACCGCCGTAGTGGCACCACGCCTGTAACCCGTAACGGGCGTGCGCATGGAAACTGATACATCAGGGCATATCACCACACGCCCGCCCAGATGGGGTACATTGCCTACCGCGCGTTCCATCGTGTCATGCAGGGCCTCCCTCAGGGCCGCAGGCACCTCCGGCCCCAGTGCCTGAAGGGTAGCGAGCAACTGATAGGGCATGGCTTTCGCCGTCCTGATCCGTTCGGGATCGCGCAACACCGCCGCCACATGGTCCACGACCGTCGGATCGTCAAAGGCACCGTTACGGGTCAGCATGTTCAGCCCCTGCCGCAGGGTCTGCCATGAAGCCGTAAGGGCAACCGTGCCCCACTGCCGGGACGAGAGCGTCAGGCTGTCCAGCAACTGGAACGGCACGGCGGGCACCCGATCTGATATGCCGGAACGGAAGGCCAGCAGATCCTGCACCACGGAAGGCAGAGCCGATGGATCGGCAGGTTTGCCAATCAGCCATGCGTAGAAGGCCTCACGTTGCGGGTTCCCCGGACGCGGATGGACCATACGGATGATATCGGCCAATGACGGAGCGTTCCCTACCGAGCCCGCCAGAAGCTGCTCGTCAGTGGCATCATTCAGCCAGTCCCGCACCATGGCCTTGGGACGGGACCCCAGGGATTTACGCCCGGTCTGACCGGAACGCATGATCTGCACAAAGGTACGCAGCATCCGGCCGGATCGCACCACCTTGGGGAACGCACGGGCAAACAGCACCGGGTCGCGTCTGGACAGAACAGCCAGCAGCAGGACCGGCGTATCCTTCATATGTCCCCTTTCCTGAACGTGGATGGCGGCGCGGGCAAGGAAATCCGGGCTTACTGTTTCGGCAAGTTCAACCAGAATGCGCATCTGTTCCTGTGCGTCCTGATAAAAGCCACCACCAAAGGTCCCTGTCATGGCAAGCTGGGCGAGCCTGTGCGCCGGAACGAGATCATAGGCGGGCGCACCTGCCGCATTACGCACATTGGTCCGCGGCATGAACATGTCCCGCAGCGATGCAAACACGGACCGGTTTGCCATGACTCTGTTCCTTTCTTCGTTACCCCCCTTTTCTGCCGGATGCGAACGTGAAGAAAAAGAAAAACGACATTTCATTATAAGTCGTTGTTATAAAACACAATTATGCGCGTTTCGTCATGGCTTCATCGATCAGTATTATATGGATTTATATCCTTTTATCATATTATATAAACCCATGCGTAATGTTGTCATTGGCTTCCTCGGCACCATCCTTGACCAGGGGCGTCGCCGCTCGTGGCGACCGTCGGTGCAGATCTGTGCCCACCCCGATTTTCCTGTTGATCGGCTGGAACTGCTCCATGACCACCTTAATCTGCGATTGGCCGAAAAGGTGGCGCGCGATATCACGGCACTATCACCCCGGACCGAGGTTCGGCTGGTGGACATGGAACTGAAAAATCCATGGGATTTTCAGGAAGTTTACGGAAAGCTGTATGATTTTGCGGAATCCTACGGCTTCGACGAGGATCGGGAGCACTATTACGTCCACCTGACAACTGGCACGCATGTCGCCCAGATCTGCTGGTTTCTGCTGACGGAAAGCCGTCACATCCCCGCCCGCCTGCTGCAGAGTGGCCCACCAGAGGGAAAGGCTGCACCCGACGGCACGATTGACATCATTGATCTTGATCTCGCCCGCTACAATGCACTGCAACGCCGCTTCGAGACGGCGGCGCGTGAGCATTCCTACATGCTGCGTGGCGGTATCCCGACCAGAAATGCCGCCTTCCATAACGTAATAGAACGGCTGGAGCAGGTCGTGACCCGTTCGGATGAACCGATCCTGCTGGTGGGGGAAGCTGGCGTGGGCAAGACCACGCTGGCGCAGCGCATCCATGAACTGAAACTGCAGCGCCGCCGGGTAAAGGGGCGTCTGGTCCATGTAAACTGCGCCGGACTGCAGGGACAGCACGCCATGGCCGCCCTGTTTGGCCAGCGGCGCAACGTCGTGGGGCTTGCGGGCACCGAGCGGGCAGGCTTCCTGAGCGAGGCAGAGGGTGGAGTGCTGTTCCTTGATGACATTGATCTGCTACCCCACGCCGAGCAGGCACTTCTGCTCGATGCGCTGGAACGCGGCAGTTACTATCCGGTGGGGTCCGATACCGCGCAGAGCTGCCGTTTTCATCTGATCGCCACAACCAGCCGGGACCTGTCCGTACTGTCGCAGCAGGGTATCTTGCGCCCTGATCTGCTGGCGCGACTGGCGTTATGGGTATTCCATCTTCCGCCGCTACGCGAACGGCGGGAGGATATGGAAGTCGAACTGGCATATGAACTGGAAAAAGCAGAGCGAAGTCTGGGGTGCAAGATCGGCTTCAATGTGGATGCCAGGGCACGCTATCTGCGCTTTGCCCGTGACCCGGCCATGCCATGGTCGGGCAATTACCGGGATCTGTCGGCTTCAGCCCGCAGGCTCTGCACCCTTGCGGAACGCGGGCGCATAACCCTGCCTATGGTCGAGGCGGAAATCCTGGCGCTGACGCAACAGTGGGCTGCGATGCGGCGGGATGGTGACATGGCATTACTGGCTGAAGTACTGCCCGACCCGACCAATGTGGACGAGTTCGACCGGGCGCAACTGGCTGCTGTGGTGCGGGCGTGCCGGGAGTCATCATCGCTATCCGCGGCAGGGCGGCGACTGTTTGCCCTCTCGCGGAAGGAAAAGACCAGCCAGAACGACGCTGACCGCTTGCGCAAATATCTTGGCCGCTTTGGCCTGAACTGGGAGATGGTATCGAGCGGCACCTGAGATGCCAGCGCCGTACACCCCGTCACTGTTCCGGTTGGGGTGCCCGGTGCAGCACTCCGCGAGCCAGACGAAAATACCGTATGCCCTTCCATCTGGCTCTTAAACATCCAAAACACATTCATTCACAGACACATCTTCCACGAGTGCCTGTGAATTACGCTGCGTCCTTCAGTCCAACAGATTGACAGACCTTCCGCCTGTCATTCCTCCCCCCATAATCAAATCAGAACTCTAGCGAGAGCGTGAAGTGATAGACGCGCGGCAGTCCCGCATACAGGGTCGAGGCCGCGCCGGACGTGCCGCTGGGCGCACCGGTATAGACAGATGCCCAGTAGCGTTCGTTCGTGGCGTTGCTTACGCCAAAGCGTGCAACCCACGGGAACCTGGCAACATGGAAGGCGTAGCGCGTACCCAGATCCAGCGTGGTGTAAGAACCGGTATGCAACGTGTTGGTGATGTTCGCCGCACGATTGCCCATGTAATGAACACTGGCATTGAACGCCCAGCCCGAGGCGAAGGCGCCCATTGATGCCGGAAGGCGATAATCCAGAAGCAGGTTGGCCTGCAACGGCGCTGCCCCCACAATCTCCTTGTTGTTGTAGGCGGCAGTCCTGCTGTTGACCAGTTCCGCATCCAGCCAGGTCATGCCGGCCAGAACGGACAGGTTGGGCAGCACCTCGCCCGAAATCTGGGCTTCCACACCATAGTTGCGCTGCGTGCCGCCATATTCATAGGTCTGGCAGGTCGTGCCGCCTGAACAGGTGCCATTCGCCGCCGGAACATACATTGCGTAAGGCGAGGTCATGCGGAACCCGGCCACGTTGAACTGCATTTTCTGATACCGCAGTTTATAGCCGACTTCGTATTCTTCCGAATGGGCAACAGGCAGCGCAATGTTGGTGTTGGTATAGTATTTGCTGTTTGGTGTGACCGGGCCTGCTTCAGCCGACCGCCCATATGTGAAATACAGGGTCTGGTTCTGGGTAGGCTTGTACATGATGCTGGCGGTCGGGCTGAACGTCGCGTTGGCCTGGAAGGTTCTCTTGAGCGGACTCGTGGCATTGAGCGCGCCCTTCTGGTCGATCCAGCTCCATGCCAGCGTACCCATGACCGACCAGTGCTTGTTGATCCGCATCGTGTCACCCACGATAAAGGACTGGCTGGTAATGCTGCTCGATTTATAACGGCCACTGTAATAAGGCTGCGTACCGTTGGTGGGCGCTGCCCCATACATATTGTATGTTCCAAGGCTCTGCGCCGGTGTCAGCGCAGTTGTGGGATTATAATTGCCCATCATGTAGCCGTTGGTGCCGATAACAAGATCATGCGTAAGGGGGCCGGTATGAACCCGACCGTTGAAATACGCCATGTTACTGCCAACGCGGAAATCATCCGCCGTGGTGGTAGCGGTAGCTTTTGAGCTGTAGAAACCTTCATACCCCTGGGTTGCGCTCAACGTATCGCTGATCCCGAAGGACTGGCGCATGGCGTCCTGATACAGTCCGCCCAGCGTAAAGCTCCAGTCCTTGTTGATCTGGTGCTTGATCTTCGCCAGGAAGGTATTGGTTTCCATATTGTACCCGCTCCAGTCAGGCGCCATACGCCGACCCAGATCCGGGGCTTCGGGCAGTTGCCCGCCAATGCCGGTGGGATTGGCAGCCGTGCCAGCGGAAATACCAAAGCCGGGGGCCATGCCACGTTCGTCATATGTATAATGGCTGGCGTCGAGTTCGATAACCGTCTTGGAATCGATATGGATATCGAAATCGGCGCTGACCATCTCACGCCGTATCCAGCTTCCGGGCGCGTAAGCTGAACCATTGGCGTGCAGCATGTTCAGGCGGTAGCCAAACCAGCCATTGCGACCGATCCGGCCCGAAATATCGCCATTGACCGTAGGCGTGCCGATGGAATCCACGCCAACCGAAAGCCGTTCGGTACGCCGGTTGGTCGGGCGCTTGAGTGTGTATTCAAAGACACCCGCCGGATTTTCGGGTCCATACATCGCCCCGGCCAGACCATTGAGAACCTGAAGGTTATCAACCCATTCCGCCGGATAAGGCGTGGTGGAAACCACGTTCAGCCCATCAAGGCGGGAATTGGAGATCACATCGGCCTCAAAACCACGGGACTGCGGGCGCGACGTATTGGGATCACCGCGGATTTCCAGCTGCACTGATGGCAGGTATTGCGCCATATCATTGATGTTACGCAGTTGCTGGTTCACCACCACGTCATGCGTGACGCCCATGACGGAATACGGCGTATCCAGCGTATCGCGGTTACCCAGCGGCCCCAGATACACGGTCTTGTTCATATATTTGGCACCAGTACCGTCTGCCGCGTGGTGGCCATAGACGGTTACCGTTTCGCCATTGGAACCATCCAGTATCCCGGCGATGGGAGCGGCTGTAGACGATGTTCCGGCAGGCGGTGTTTTAGTAGCCTGCGCCCCGGTGGCCGATGTACCACCGGATGTCGTCTTTACGGCAACGGGCTTGCCAGTCTTGTCCAACTGCGCGGAAACGGACGGTGCGGCCAGCGCCGTAGTGGTCAGCAGAAAGGCACCAGATGTGCCAGTGATGAAAAAGGTATGGAAACGACGCTGCATAGATCTGGTGCATCCGAGATATGAACAAAGAACATAAGACGCGCTCTTTTTTCATCCCGGAGACAGGCTTGTCTATATATATCCATACCTAGACATATGCATGAGTGGATATAGTCACAATGTGTTGCCAGAATAATACAGTTGGTATGAGTGGCTGCTGATCAATGGGAAAAACGTCGGGATCAGGACCTATTGATTTTGTTGGATTGAGCTGTGTTCCGTGATCCACAGGCATACGGGGAGGACGGGCCTGTGAGGGATATGTTCTTGCTATCCGTGAGCCAGGTGGAGGGGATTACGTCGTATTTTCCTCTGGCACATGGCGTGCTGCGGGTGAATGACCGGCGGGTTCTGAGCGGGATCTTATATGATCCGTAACGACCTTCAGTGGAAAGATGCCCCGAAAGAATACGCCCCCCGCAAGACCTTATATAACCGTTTTATCCGATGGAGCCGTCTGGGTGTCTTTTGACCGGATCTTCGTCACGCTGACAGAACAGGCTGGTCGTTCGGCGCGTCTGATGATTGATGCGACACACTTCAAAGCGCATAGGACTGCGGCGTCCCTGCTTGAAAAGAAGCTTTTCCCGGCCATATCGGACGCACAAAAGGCGGACTGAACTCAAAGCTTCATGCCGTGTGTGATGGTCAGGCCGCCCTGCGTGACGTCGCGCACAGGCAATATCAATGGTCCCGACTGCGTCGCAATGGCGATCCCGGTGAGGCACAAGCCCGGAAAGCAGCGCATAACAGACTGTCAGAAAAGGGGTTTTCACGCGATCTTGAGCGGGAATCCCTTTGTCATACGTCAGTGTCTATATATATCCGTATATAGACAAACACAGCCGATAGCCCACCATCCCGATACACCATCACATGCCTGCGGGCCGATCATGCCCTGAACGTCGGGGTGGCTGATAGCTGGCTGACAAAATAAATGGGAGGCCACTGTTCACCATGCTGTACCAGTCCATAAATCCGTATACGGAAGAAACACTCAAGACATTCGACCTGCATTCGGATGCCCAACTTGCCAGTATTGTCGCCAAGGCAGACAATACCTACAAAAACAACTGGCGTCGCAAAACCTATGCCCAGCGTGCCGCGATCCTGCATAAAGCCGCTGAAATCATGCGCCATAACCGCGATGCCTTCGCAACCCCCATTACCGTGGAAATGGGCAAGCTGTTCCGCGAGGCACAGGCCGAAGTGGATCTGAGCGCCGATATCCTTGATTATTATGCCGACAATGCTGAGAAATTCCTCGCTCCCGTTGACCTGAAGGTGGATGATGGCAAGGCCACGGTCATCAGCCAGCCCATTGGCATCGTATTCTGTATCGAACCGTGGAATTTCCCGTATTACCAGCTTGCCCGCGTTGCCGGGCCGAACCTTATGGCGGGCAATGTACTGATCGTTAAGCATGCTCCCGGCGTGCCGCAATGTGCGGTCATGTTTGAGGAACTGTTTGCCGATGCAGGTGCGCCCGAGGGGACATATTCAAACGTATTCATTACTAATGAACAGTCGGCAACCGTCGTGGCCGACCCGCGCGTGCGCGGTGTGGCGCTGACCGGCAGTGAGCGCGCAGGCAAGGCCGTGGCGGCGGAAGCGGGAAGCGCGCTGAAGAAGAACACCATGGAACTTGGCGGCAGCGACGCCTTTATCGTGCTGGATGACGCCGATCTGGATGTCGCGGTCAAATGGGCGGTCTGGGGCCGGATGAACAATACCGGGCAGTGCTGTGTCGCAGCGAAACGGTTTATCGTGCATGAAAAAATTGCCGATGCCTTTACCGCACGGTTCAAGGCAGCATTGGAAAACCTGGTACCAGGCGACCCGATGGATGAAAAAACCACCCTCGGCCCGCTATGTAGTGAAAGCGCACTGAAACTGGTGCTGGGCCAGATCGAAGCCGCCGTGGCGCACGGTGCGCATGTGGTGACCGGCGGCAGGCGCATTGACCGCCCCGGCTATTTCCTGCAGGCGACCATCCTTGATAATATCAACAGGGACAATCCGGCCTTCCATCAGGAATTCTTCGCACCCGTGGCCATGATTTTCCGGGTGCCGGATGAACAGTCGGCCATCGACCTGGCCAATGATTCTCCATACGGTCTTGGCGGGTCCGTCATCACGACCGATATCGAACGCGGCAGGCGTGTGGCCGCGCAGATTGAAACGGGCATGGTCTTCATCAACCGCTCGACCTGGACTGCGCCCGGCCTGCCATTTGGTGGCGTGAAGAACTCGGGCTATGGCCGCGAACTGTCTTCGCTGGGCATAGAAGAATTCATCAACAAGAAACTGGTACATATTCCGGCATAGACCGGCCGTCAGGCGATCAACATGCCGTAATATGCCGTATGTTTCCTCCTGCGTATGCAATCGCAGGGGGAGACATCGGAAATCTGGCAAGATGCCTTGCCCATCCGATTACAGCGCGGACAGGATGTTCATTCCTTGGCAGGCCATGCCAGCAGGCAGAAGACCTGCATACACACCGCCCCCAGCGGCAGCCACACAAAGCCCGCCGTAATCCACGCTGACAGTTCCGGTGGCTGCGTTACTCCATTCTCAACGTAATGGCCCTGCGACAGGAACTGCGCCAGAACGAAGCCGGTCAGGCCCATCGCCAGTTTCGTAACCCATGTATTGATCGAATATGCCAGCCCCGCTGATCCGGTCGACGTACGTGGATCACCATCATCCACAGCCTGTGCCAGCAGGGTGTAATACAGCGGGGACATCACGCCCTGAGCCAGTGCCAGAAGTGCTACGGACAGAAAAAAACCTGTCATGGACGCACCCGCCACAGCCATTGCCAGATAGGCTGTTCCCTGTGCGATCAGGCATATGATCCCGCTGCGGACGGTCCCCAGACGTCTGGCAAGCGGAAGGCACGCAGGCACAGCCGCAAACAGCAGGACGGTGATGAAGGTAATGATATTGGCACCCAGTTGCTCCGTGCCACCAAGAACGACCCTGGAATAATACAGGGCAAATCCGAACAGGGCCGCCTGTCCCACGAAATAGAAGAATGCGAGCAGGTTGCTCAGCACCCATTGCCGGTTTCCACATAGATGGCGCAGCGTTACCGTCAGGCCCTGTCGCACGGGCGCAGGCGGGTGCCGCACGGTGCAGCCGCGCGCCACGCACAGCCATAAAACACTGCACAGAACCGACAACGCCAGCGCGTAGACGGCCATGCCATACCGGTGCTGCGCCGCACTTTCGCCGCCACCCAGCCAGGTGATGGCGGGAATGGTCAGCAGCGCCACAAGCAGCGATCCGGCCTGACAGCCCATCATGCGGAATGCATTCAGGCCAACCCGCTGCGTGGCGGAGCGGCTGATCATGACGGCCAGTGCACCATAGGGCGTATTGATGCATGAATAGATCGCACCGAATACAATATAGGTCAGTCCCGCCCACAGGACCTTTCCCCCAGGCGAAAGCGGCAGGGCCAGAAAACACACGAAGCCCGTTATGCCAAAAGGAATGGCAAGGACCCGGATCAGGCGCGGCACGATCAGGCCGCCCAGACGGTCAACAACATAACCGATAACGGGATCGCAGAAGGCATCAACAACACGCGCCACCAGCAGTATCCACGATACGGCAATCAGCGGCAGACCGTATATATCTGTATAATAATACATCAGATAGGATGACGTCATGCCCCACATCATGTTGGAGGCAGCATCACCACACCCGTAGGCCATCTTTTCTTTCACGGAAAGCGCCTGCCTGTTCTCCATTATCCTGCTTTCCCTGAAAATTTAGGACGGGCCGTACGCTATCATATGACCATGAAACGACAAGCCGGGTCGGACGCCATCAATCCATTGTCAATTACCATATCCGCTTTAAGGAATAATGCCGAGGTGTCTTTATCGTCTCGATGAAGGCCCCTCTCGGGTGTAGGGAATTTACAGCCCTTCGCGTATTTCCGGTAAGCAAATGACCCTCAGCGCCCTCCCCTGTTACATTGGGCAAAGGATAGAGCACGGTGTCATACAGACTATACTATTCTCCAGGCACGGCGAGCATGGCGGTGCATTGGATGCTCATAGAGATCGGTGCACCGTTCGAAACGGTTCTGGTCGATCTTACATCGGGCGGGCAGCAGACCGCCGCATATCGTCGTCTAAACCCGGCGGGTCGGGTGCCAACCCTTGTCGTGGATGGTATTGCGCATGGTGAGTCGGCCGCGCTGCTGATGCTTCTGGCCGAACGTCATCCCGAGGCGGCATTGATGCCGGCTCCCGATTCTGCGGACAGGGCAACCTGGCTTGAAATCATGATCCAGCTTGCCAACACACTGCTTCCTGCCATGCGCGACTGGTTTTATGCCGATACGGATGGGGAACCGATCGGGGCGGATGCTGTCCGTTCTCTTGCGCGTCGAAGGATCGAAACGGCGTGGGATCACCTCGACAGGCGACTATCATCCAGCCAGTCCCATCTTGTCAGCGACCGATTCAGTACGGCAGATTTTCTGGCCATCATGCTGATGCGATGGGCACGCAACATGCCTCGTCCGGCCACAACATGGCCCAACCTCAGTGCCTATATCGAGCGCGTAACGCAAAGACCTTCCTTTATCGAGGTCAATCGACGCGAGGGGCTTGCCAACTGGCCCATGTCCCTGGACCTGCCTGAGCAAGATGGGAGATAATATTTCCTCACAAAAGGAAAAAACAGGTGGCTTTTGTCATTCGCACTGCATGTGCTGAAGATGCCTCTTTCCTTCCAGGCATTGAAAGATCAGCCGCGCAACTTTTCCGGCAGGTACCACCATTAAGCTGGATCGCTGATGATGCTGTCCTGCCAGAAGAAACACATCTTGCGTGCATAAGGGCTGGAACATGCTGGGTTGCCACAGACGAAAAGGATCATCCGACAGGCTTCCTTAGCGCCCGCACTTGCGAACAGGATCTTCATATTCTTGAGATGTCGGTTTTCAGGAAGGAACAGGGTCGTGGAATTGGAAAAGCCCTGCTCAACACTGCCTGCACCTGGGCAAAAGGGCACCAGATGGAGAGCGTGACTCTTACGACTTTTCGAGAACTTCCCTGGAATGCGCCTTTTTATGCCCGAATGGGCTTTGAAAGCCTGCCAGATAGCTCGTTGAATGCCAGATTAGCCTTCCTGTTACGGGAGGAAATGGAAAATGGCTTTCCGACAGGCACCCGATGCGTCATGCGTCTGGATCTCGAAAGCTTTCATCCATTCTGATCTGCACAAGGATGCAAAGCAAAGCCTGACAATAACACTATACGGGCACGCTGGTTGGTCGAGATACAAGGGCGACTGCTGCCTGTGTGCTTCTGATGCACTTTAGGAAAATTTCTCTCGCCAGCATCATGACGAGATTGCTTCGGACATGTGGAGACATAGGTCAGATCGCAATGGAAGCTTCCGCCCTCCCCACATCGGCGGTTCCCAGCGACAATCCACATCAGGGTGTTATGTGGCCTGTGTCGTTTTGCCGTTTTCCGTATCCTGCTTATCTGAAGCAGATGTATTCAGGCTGTCCTGACCGATGGAGCTTGTGCCGCTGGCAGATGATGCAGAACTGGATGGCGACGCAAAAAGTTCATCAACAATTTCCCTGTCGAGTTCCGCGTTCATGCCATCCATGTTGTCAAAATGGCCGACAATGCTCGTCGTGTTCCCTTGCGGGGTAAAGCTGTAGGGCTGGGAACGGTCCACTGTCGGGACGGAAGTGTTCAATGTTGGCAGTGAACTGCTCGGCAGGACATTTTCCTCACCGGAGAAACTGGATGAGAGCGTGAAACCGGTCTGTGTTCCTGAAGCCGTCTGGACCGTATTTTCCTGTATGTTGATGGAGAGGGAGGACGATCCCCACATTTCCTCCTCATTCGCCTGTTCTTCCCGCTGCTGCAGGTAAAGAAGGGATCTTTCCAGCGGGATCGAAACCGGCTGCTGGTCATCATATATCAGGTTTCGTTTGCTTATGTCCTGCAGGCCGGCATTGATTGTCTGCATGAACGATGTATTTGCGGTTTCCTGATCAAAAGCCGTTTCAATACCGTTTTCGGCGGAGCCACCATGGGCGTCGATTTCAAAGCGCATTTCGTCGCTGGTCACGTATGCGGCCCATTTCTGCGCATCGGATGTCGAGGAACTGGTTATGACCTGCGCAAGGGTATCGTAAATCTTCTGTATCGTACCGGTACCGGCGGAGCCGCCTATCTGCGTGCCTTGCGTGTTCAGATAATCTGCCGCCTCGCTGGACAGGGAAACCTGATCAGGATTCGAACCATCGACCGCACCTGAACTTTCGGCTGTGTCGCTGACAACTGCGCTGCCATGCCGGAGTGGACCCTGACCATCATCGGCATCAGATGGAACTGCCCCCTGAAACCAGGAAGCTGACCATGAAAGACTGGTTGTCGTTACGGTTGTCATAATTCACTCTGGTTTCCACGCCGGCAGAAAGGCAACCTGCTAAAATAAACAAAGAACATTGAAACGGTAAGGAGAACGTTAATTTCCTGTTGTTTATTCATCACGAGGAAAAGAGCGTGATGAATGCCCGGTCAGTAGCGGGCGTGGAACGTATGTATTTACTGCCTGCACGGTTTTTTCGTGCAAACATCCGATCATGACATTGCTCCCCCGCCCCTGCAGGGAGAACCGCCATGCCGCTTTTCAGGTGGGATGGCAGCATTGCCATCCGTATGCCTTCTCACATCGCCAGACAGTCTGGCCTTCAGGAAGGCGACACTGCGGGCGCTGTTTTCATCCCCTGAAGCAATGCGGGCAATGGGGGTCAGAAAATCGCATTGATGGCAAGCTGGGGCGAGACCTGAATGCTTTTGTTATGCCCGGCATAATAGAAGGATGACCCGGCAATCACGCCCCATCGCGCATTCCAGTTATATTCAACCGCCGGCGCGACCTGCCAGTCGCCCGAGGCTGATCCAACCCGGTTCACCACCTGCCCGCCTGCGTTGCGCCCGTGGATGTACGATCCGTTGGCCCAGTCATAGGCTACATCGGTCGCCAGCACCCATTTGCGGGTAATGCCGTATTCCAGCGAGAAACCAGCCTCTCCACTCATGCCCGGCCGTCCCCGGCCACGAAAGCCCTGCGTGGTGCCATAGCTGGTCACATCATGCAGTGCGGCCGAACTGACGGCGCGGCGGAACCAGTTCCACATACGCAGCCGCAGGGCATGATTGCCCGGCAGGGTGTAGGTAGACTGTTCCGTCAGCGCCACCCGGAACACATACGCCCCCGTGCCAATGCCATCCTGCGCGTGGCCAAGGTGACTGTAATCCCCCGTGGGAAAGATCATGCCCGCAAACAGGTTGAAAGCGGGAATGTAGCGCGCAGGGTCAGGCCGTACGAAGCAGTAGATCAGATCGACCGGAAAATCACCGAATTTGGGACCATGCGAATGGTCCGTCCCGTTCTTCCACCCGTAATCGATGACGGTGTGCATCTGGACGCTGAAATCCTTCGTGATGCCATATTTCCACAGGGTGGAATTGGCGAACATGCGCTGCATCGGATGCCTTGCCGGTCCAGCCGCCCCCTGCGTGTCAAACGTGCCCAGTGGCTGACTGTAGGAATAATAGGGTTCGACATTCAGCGCGCCCGGCCGACTCATCACCCCCGAGGGCGAGACGAGCGATCCGGTATACCATTGCTGCGCATGGGCTGTTCCCATACCCGCCATAAGGCAGGCAAACACCCGGCCACCCATCCAGACATGTGCCCGCTGGCTGGTGGCCGCCCTGAGTCCACACATGGTCGTGGACGATCTGGTGTGCATGCCGTCCCTCAGTGACCGGCTGCGAAGGTCCGCTGTATGTCAGCCGCTGCGGTTGTACCATCGGCCAGCAGCAACTGGAGCAGGATGCGCGCCTTGGCCGGGTTCAGGTCGAGCGAGGCCACAAGGCCATGCTGGTCGTCATCCACCTCCACATCGCGGTTGACGAAGCCATCCCCCACGCGGGTGGAACGCACCACCACAATCCCCACCCTCACCGCCCGGTCCAGCGCGGACAGGGCATCGTCGGACACGTTGCCATCGCCCATGCCCGCCACCACAAGGCCACGCGCCCCTGCCCTGATGGCATCGTCAATCTGTCGTCCGTCCATGTCTGCATGGGCGTATATGATCTCGACACGGGGCAGCTTGTGATCGGCTGGCAGCCCAAGGTGGCCGGACTGCTGTGCCGGGGTGACAAAACGCACCGATGCCGGATCGACAAAGCCCACCGGCCCGGCATTGCGGGACAGGAAGGTCTGTAGCGCCGTGGTATGCGTCTTGCTGACCCAGCGGGCGGCATGAATCACATCATCCATGACAACCAGCACACCCCGTCCTGCAGCCTGCGGGGCGGTAGCGACCTTGACTGCTTCATACATATTGGCCGGACCATCGGCACTGATGGCCGTACCCGGCCGCATGGCCCCGGTCAGGACCACCGGATGCGGAGTGTCCAGCACGGTATCAAGGAAGAAGGCCGTTTCCTCCATGGTATCAGTGCCATGAGTAATGACGACGGCATCGGCTTCGTTATGGGCAAAGGCCTGCCGGATGCGTTCAGCCAGCCGGAACCACACCGCATTGTTCATGTTCTGGGATGGGATATTGGCAATCTGTTCCACCCGCAGTCGCGCCAGCCTGTCCACGCCCGGTACGCCTGCAATCAGTTCTGCGCCGGTCACGGCACCCGCGTCATACCCAATAGCCGAACGCTCGCTGGCCCGGCCTGAAATGGTGCCACCGGTGGCCAGCACCAGCACGCGCGGCAATGTCGCGGGCGCTACGATAGCAGGCGTGGTGGTGTTAGCCGCAAAGGCAGGCACAGACATGACAGGCAATACGCCCGCAGCCATAAGGGCCAGCGGTAGCAGACGTGAAACGCAACGCGCGGTAGACATGGCGTGAATATCCCATCGGTTTCCCGGCGCGAAAATGCTGTCCGTTTCGCACCGGGGCCGAAAGTTCGAGAAAACAGAAGAATAGGATCAGCCGGAAGCGTCCATGACGCTTCCGGCCAGTACCTTCAGCCCCGCTGCGCGGTGAACTGCGCGTGGTATTCTTCAACCATATGGCGCAGGGCACGACCGATGGCGGCGTACTGGAACTCGTTCAGGTTCGCAAGCGACGCGCGCGCCGCAGACCGCGTTGCGCCAAACCCCGCACCAGGCAGCAGCACGATGCCAGTTTCATCGGCAATACGGAACAGGATCTCACCCGTGCTGGCGCGCTCGATCATCCATCTGGCGAAGTCTTCACCATACAACGCGCTACATGTGTCCTGCAGGTCGATGAGGGTGTAGTAGTCCACCGCATTCGCATCCTCGGACGGCCTGACACCCAGTTCACGGTACAGCGCTTCCTCACGCCGGTGGATGACGCTTTTCAGCGTCGCCTTGTAATGCCCTTCATGATCCATCAGCGCAAACAGCGAGAACAGCACCATCTGCACCTGCTGCGGCGTTGACAGGCCCGCAGTGTGATTAAGGGCCACAGCCCGGCTGTCGGCCACCAGACGGTCGATGAATTTCAGCGTTGCGGCATCCGTGGTCAGGCTGGAATAGCGTTTGTCCAGCGCCGCCTTCGCATCAGCCGGAAGCCGGGCCAGACGCGCGTCGATCGCATTGTCCCTGTGCATGCCGATCACGCCCAGACGCCAGCCGGTCGCACCGAAATACTTGGAGAACGAATAGACAAGGATCGTATTGCGCGGACAGGTCGCATAAAGCGAGCGGAACCCATCGGCAAAGGTGCCATACACATCATCCGTCAGGATCATGAGGTCCGGGCGGTCCGCCACGATGGAGGCAATCTTTTCCAGCGAGGCATCGTTCATCTTGACTGATGGTGGATTGCTGGGATTGACGCAGAAGAACATCTTCACCGCCGGGTCGCGCAGCTTTTCCAGCTCGCTTTCGGGATACTGCCAGTCCAGCGCCGGATCAGCCTGTACCGCCACGACTTCCAGCCCGTATTCGGCCAGTTGCGGGATCTCGATATAGGGCGAGAAGATCGGCATGCCGATGGCGACCTTATCCCCCTTGCGGATCAGATCGTTCTGCCTGAGCGAATTGAACACATAGGCCATGGCCGCCGTGCCGCCTTCAGTCGCGAAGAAATCAGTCGTGTCCAGCCCCACGCTGCCACCCACCATTTCACGCAGCACGTACTGGCCTACGACCTTTTCGCTCAATTCCAGCATGCGCGGCGGCGTGGGGTAATAGCAGCCCAGTATGCCCTCCACTATTTCCAGCAGGAAACGGTCCGCCTGCAGGCCCATCTGGTCACGCACGTAACTCAGGGCGCGACCAAGCAGAGTGGCTTCCTCGTGGCTGGCATTATCCATGACGAAGCGGTCAAACCGGCCCTCGATCCCTTCGACCCGCACCGTACCGCCCAGTCCCTGCGACAGGTAGGACATCGACAGCCGGGATTCCGACAGGGCGAACTGACCCAGCAGGAAAAAGGCCGCGCGCGGCAGGGTGGCAAGAAAATTCGGGTTGCCCCGCCCGGCATTCAGCATGGTCCGGTCAGCCCGGGACGATGCAAGGCGGATCAGTTCATCCTTGAGTTCAAACGGGCTGAGATCACGGTAACTGGAATAGTCGATAGCCATTGTACGGCTCCCTGTTGTTGATATTGTTGTTCAGGCAAATGCGACCACAAGCGGCCCAAGCAGGGTCAGCAACACGTTCGCCACCGCATAGGTAATGGCGAACGGTGTTGTCGGCACCGCATTTCCCGCCTTGTTCAGGACCTCGCCAAAAGCGGGATTGGCGCTGCGCGAACCCGCCAGCGCGCCCGCGAAGATGGCCGTATTGTCGTAGCGCAGGACGTAGCGGCCAAAGAACATGGTGATGACCAGCGGCACCATGGTGACCACCACGCCCAGAAGAAACAGCGTCATGCCGTGCTGCATGATCGTGGCGATGGCCTGCTGGCCCGTCTGCAGTCCGGTCACGGCCACGAAACCCGCCAGCCCCAGGTCAACCAGCAGGGTTGACGCAGCCGCGGGCATGCTGCCGCGCGCCGGATGGCGGCCATGGAACCAGCCGAACAGCAGTCCGGACAGCAACGCGCCCCCGCCGCTGCCCAATGTCAGCGGAATACCGCCAAGGCGCACTACGCCGAGGCCGATCAGCAGCCCAAGGGCAATGCCAAGGCTGTGAAAAATCAGGTCGGTCTTGATGCCGGGCGTAAGGATCGTACCAACCTGTGCCGCGACCCGCTGCACATCAGCAGGCGTGCCCAGCAGGGTCGCTACGTCGCCTTCGTGCACCGTAGTATCGGGTGCAAGCGCCATCGGCTGGCCCGCGCGTGACAGTCCGACCAGATAGACGCCATGCTTCACTGCTGCCGAGAGCAACTGCGCGCATTGCGCAACCGTGCGCCCGGCAAAATCCCTGCGCGATAGCACCACGTCATGCCGAACAAGGGACAGGTCCATGCCCGGCACATCGCCAGTTTCCGTGCCCACGCGCTGTCCTGCGGCAATAATGTCGGCCCGCTGCCCCACCAGCAGGATCTGGTCACCTGGCTGCAGCACCGCATCGACAGTCACACTCACAGGACGGCCACCGCGCATGATCCGCTCGACGGTTACGGCATGGGCCGCACTTTCGATGCTGGCGACACTCAGGGCTGCCTGCGTGACACGATAGGTACGGCCCACGATATCGGGCAGCGCCGGGACCTCGCCTTCTCCGCAGACATAAACACCACCAGCCTGTGCCGCTTCGGCACGCACGGCATCTTCACGGATGCCACGGCCCATGAACCATGGCAGGATGTTTACGCACAGCAGGATCGGTCCGATGGAGCCGAAAATATAGGTCACGGCATATCCCACTGCGACATTGCCCTGCATCTGCTGCACCTGCGCCAGCGGCAGCCCCAGTTTTTCAAGCGACGACCCGGCAGTACCGATAATGGCCGACTGGGTCAGGCCACCTGCGGCAAGACCTGCAGCCAGCCCCTTGTCCAGATGGAACAGTCGCGCCACCGCCACGACTGTAACAAGTCCGGTTACGGCCAGCACCACGGCCATCAGGATCTCGCGCAATGACTGCCGCCCGAGCGAGCGGAAGAACTGCGGGCCGCTCTGGAACCCCACGGCATAGATGAACAGCGCGAAGAGCACGTTCTTGATGCCAGAATCGATATGTACCCCGACCTGGGCAATCAGTACAGCCGCCAGCAGCGAACCAGCCACGCCACCAAGCTGGAACGAGCCGAAGCGAAACTGACCAATCCAGCACCCGATAACCAGTGCAAGGAAAAGGGCCATTTCCGGACACGCACTGAATAGGCTGGAGAGAAGGTCGGTAAATGCGTGCATCAAATGTTTCCCTGCTCGTGATTGTTTTTACAAGGAAAAATCGCGATTCCTCACTTTCCCGTCATCGCCCTATTCATTAAAAAGAAATAAAAGTCTACAAAAATAATAGTATTTATATCGTAATGTTATGTATTGATAATTATTCCGTCATATCTTCTGGTATTATTCATGAAAATAACGATCAGTCAGTTTATCATGTATGCTGTACCTACAGCTCACAGCACAGCAATACCAGGAGCCCGACCGAAAGTTAATTGATTGATTCCAGCAGGTTATGATTCATAGGTTTGCGAGAACCTGATGAGATCGAGATGGCTTAAACTGAAACCACCCGCACGCAGTATCGCCGGGACGACCTTAAGTATGCAAAGTGACCAGCCCGATGCGAAATGGGCGCTGATTGCTCCGCAGATGCCCGGAAGAAAGTGATCCTGTCGCGCGAGCAGGATGGACGGGATGCTATGCCGTCAGTGGGCATCATCGACAGCCAGTCGGTAAAAACTTCAGAAAATGACGGCCCTTGCGGCTATGATGCGGGGAACAAAATCAAGGGACGCAAGCCGCATATCGCCACCGATATGTTGGTACATATCATCTCGGCTGTCGTGCATGCTGCCCAAGCTCCGGACTCATAACCAGGAGATGACAGTTGCAGCGAGGCATATGGCTGAGAAGAAGACATTCGGGCATCTGTCATAATGTGTTGCGACCCATCTCCA